>NZ_JAGSNF010000019.1 GCF_018139485.1 Phycicoccus avicenniae | reverse complement strand
GCGCCGGTGACCGTCGGCGGGAACGCCGTCTCGGTGATCGGTGACTCCTCGTCCGAGGGGTCGGTGACCGGTGTCGTGACCGGGGGCGGTGCCTCCAGTGGCGACTCCACCACCGGCGAGGACGGCCTGCTCGGCGGGAACATCCTCGCGCCGGGGATCGTGGCCCCCATCACGATCGGCGGCAACGCGGTGTCGGTCATCGGTGACTCCACCACCGAGGGCGCCACCACCACGGTGCCCGGCGGCCAGACGCCCGATCCGGAGGACCCGGGCACCCCGGGCGGGGAGACGCCCGACCCGACCGACCCGGGCACCCCGGGGACGCCGGGAGGGGAGACCCCCGACCCGGGGACGCCGGGCACCCCCGACGGGGAGACGCCCGGCCCCGGCACCCCCGGTGAGGGCACCCCGGAGGACTCCGACGAGGTGACGGGACCCGCGTCGGGCGGCGGCGCGCCGGCGGGCGCCGTCGGTGGCGCGGTCCCGTCCTCGGTCCCGACGGCTGCACTCTCGTCGCAGCTGGCGCAGACCGGGGTCGACCTCGGGCCCCTCGCTGGTCTCGGGGCGTTCCTGCTGCTGCTCGGGGCGACGTCCCTGCTCGCCTCGCGCCGCCGCACGTACGTGGTGAGCGCGGCCTGACCGCTCGGTACCGCCCCGGGTTCGCCCCCTGCCGAATCCGGTGCGGTACCGAGCTCGGAGGGGCGGTGCCGGACGCGGGACGACCCGCGTCCGGCACCGTCACGCGCCGTCAGGAGGTCGCTGCGCCGAACCGCCGGGCGACCTCGACCGATTGCGACACGTACGGGCCCCCGAACAGCACCGCGTGGACGACGAGCGGGTGCAGCTGGTGCAGGGCCACCCGCTCCGGCCAGCCCCGGGCGAGCGGCGATGCCTCGTCGTAGGCGGCGAGCGTCCGGTCGAGGTGCGGTGCGCCGAAGAGGGCGAGCATCGCGAGATCGGCCTCGCGGTGCCCTCCGTGGGCCGCGGGGTCGATGAGGGTGACACCGTCCTCGGTCCACATGACGTTGCCGGACCACAGGTCGCCGTGCAGTCGTGCGGCCTCCTCCCCGGTGTCGAACCGGCCGGAGGCGACGGCGTCAGCGCACCGCCCCAGCACGGCGGCGTCGGACGCGTCGTAGGTGCCCCGGTCGCGCCCCATCCGGACGAGCGGCTCGATGCGCGCCTGCGCGTAGAACGTCCCCCAGTCCTCCCACCGCCCGAGCCGCAGCGGCAGGGGTTCGCTGAGCGGCCCCAGCCACCCGTCACCGTCCCATCCGCGGGGTGCGGCTCCGTACCCCGCGGCACCGGCGGCGTGCGTGGCCGCGAGCCGCCGGCCGAACTCCTCGGCCGCAGCGGGCGTCGGAGGGGCCGAGTCGAGGAACGGCAGGTCGAGGTGGGTGTCACCGACGTCGAGGACCTCGGCGACGGGTGCGCCGCCGGTGACGGCCAGCCACCGCAGACCGGCGGCCTCCCACGCGAAGTACCCGTCCGGGACGGCGCGTGCGCTCTTGCGGTGCGTCCGGGCCATGGGTGTCATCGTCGCACTCCCGACGCGCGGCGTCGGGCGCTAGAGTCGGGGCCCGCCGGACCAGCACTTCCGAAGGACCCTCGCATGACGAACGCCGTGGTCACACCTTTCCCGGAGGACGAGGACGTCGACCCCTCCGCGGCCATCGCACGCCTGAGCCAGGAGCTGGGCGGTGTCCTCGAGTCGATGGAGGAGCTCTCCGACTACCTCGAGCGGGTCGTCCACACGGTGCGGCGCTTCGTCGACGGCTGCGACGAGGTGGGGATCACCGTCGTGAGTGGCGACCGGGCGCACACGGCCGCCTACACGACGGTCAAGACGCTCGAGATCGACGCCGCGCAGTACGCCCTCGGCGAGGGACCCTGCCTCGACGCCGCCGCCACGCGTGAGCCGCAGACCGTCCCCGACCTCTGTCACGACGACGGCCGCTGGCCCGACTTCGCCCGGATCAGCCGGCAGGACGGGATGCGCAGCCTCTACGCCGCACCGCTCATCAGCGGTGACGAGTGCGTCGGCGCCATCAACCTCTACGCGTGGGCGACCAACGCCTTCGACGACCTCGACACCGCGGTCGTCGAGATCGCGGCCGGCCGCTGCGCCGACGCGGTCGTCGCGGTCACCGCCCTCGACGGGATGCGCCGGCTCGCCGGGCAGCTCGAGCAGGCGATGGCCAGCCGGGCGGTCATCGAGCAGGCGAAGGGCGTCATCATGGCGATGCGCGGCCTCAGCGAGCACGACGCCTTCGAGGTGCTGCGCAAGGCGTCGCAGGACCGCAACGTCAAGCTCCGGCTGCTCGCCGAGGAGTTCGTCGCCTCGGTGTCGGGTCCGAAGCCCCCGGAGGACGCGGCCGCCGACGCCGCGCCGGAGGCCGCGCCGGCCGCAGCGGGCACGGGGTCGGAGGACTCGGTGACCCCCGTCCGCACACGGTGACCGGCCAGGTCATCTAGCATCACGGCATGGCGCGACCCCACGCGGCGGCCCTCGTCGAGGACGCCTACACCCGGCGCAAGGCCGGTCTGTTGGAGTCGCGGGGATGGGGGACCCGGGTCATCCCGTCCACGGGCTACGGCAGTGCCACCCAGCTGCGTCTGTTCGCGCGCGTCATCATGAGCCGGCGCCGCCCGGAGGACGAGCCCACCGAGCCGTCGTACGACGCGCAGCTGCGCGCCGTCGAGAGCGAGACGCGCGGATGGCGCGCGTTCTTCGCGACCCCGGTCGCCGACGAGCCGGTGACGATCCGGGTCGGCGGACGCATCGTCACCGCGCGGACCGACCGCGGGGGGTACGTCGACCACGTCGTGCGAGGCCACGGGCTCGCCCCCGGATGGCACCAGGTGTACATCGACTCCCCACGGGCCGAGCCGGTCGAGTGCCCCGTGCTCGTCGTCGGCTCGACGGTCACGTACGGGATCATCAGCGACATCGACGACACGGTGATGTCGACCTCGCTGCCCCGTCCGATGATCGCCGCGTGGAACACCTTCGTCCGCTCCGAGGGGGCCCGGCGGGCCGTCCCCGGCATGGCGACGATGTACCGCGAGCTCATGGCCGCCCAGCCCGGCACACCGGTCGTCTACCTCTCGACGGGGGCGTGGAACACCGCGCCGCACCTGCACCGGTTCCTCGAGCGGTGCGGCTACCCGGCCGGTCCGATGCTGCTCACCGACTGGGGTCCGACGCACACCGGGTGGTTCCGCTCCGGTCAGGACCACAAGCGCGCCCAGCTGCACCGGCTCGCCAGGGACCTGCCGAACATCCGGTGGCTCCTCGTCGGGGACGACGGCCAGCACGACCCCCGCCTGTACACCGAGTTCGCGACGCGGCGTCCGGACCGGGTACGTGGCATCGCGATCCGCGAGCTGACGGCCGGCGAGCAGGTCCTCTCGCACGCCATCCCCGTCGCGAATGACGACATCCTGCCCGCGCCGACCGAGCGGCTCGAGGTCCCGGTCGTGCGCGGGGCCGACGGGTACGAGCTGCGGCGACGGATCGCGGACGTCTGGGACGGCGACCTCGGGTACCGGACGCTCGCCGAGTACGCCTCCGGGGTCATCACCGACCCCGACGACCCGCCGGACTACCTCGTCCCGGAGCCAGACGAGCGCTGACCCGCCCACCCGTGGCGCGACCTCCCCTGCGGTGGACGTCGCGCTCACGACGACCACCGCTGCAGGGTCGGTCGCAGGTCAGCGGGCGATGCGGATGCGCAGGGCGGCCGACGGGTCGGTCGGCGTGACCCGCACGGACCCGTCCGGTCCGGTCGCGACCGTGTACGACGCGTCGCCGCCGACCGCCGTGCCGGGCTCGAGGTCGACGTGGCCCGCGCCCCCACCGACGGGGACGAGCGGACGGAACCGGATGCCGTCCTCGTCGACCCCCGCGACCTCGCCGCTCCCGCCGACGATCCGGATCGGCCCGACGTCCACCCCGAGCGGCAGGACGTACCCGGAGCGCGGCGGCAGGTCGAGGGTCCGGCCGTCGAGGAGTGCCCGACCGTCCACCGACACCGTCGTCGGCATCGGCACGCCGGTGATGTTGACGACGTGGAGCGCACGCTGCCCGTCCCCGGCGGTCGTCGTGACCACGACGCCGCGCCACGGGGCGTCGTGGCGGACTCCCGGTGTCGACCCGAGCCGGCTCGTCGCGCGCTCGACGACCTCCCGGCTCGGCGGTAGGCCGGCGGCGAGCAGGACGAAGCGCCCGTCCCCGACGGCGACGTCCACCCCGCAGACCGCCCCGTCGACGTCGGTGAGGACGACCTCCGCCTCGTCGGGCGCCACGACCTCCTGGCGCCACGACACCCGCAGCTCGGCCGACGGCGCCGCCCAGCCGTGGACGTGGACCGACGGGAAGGTCGAGCGGTCGGCCGCGAGCACGTCCCCGCCGTGGACACCCAGCCCGTCGGCGAGCACCGTGCACGGCCGGCCGTCGAGGTCCCGCTCCGGCACACGTCCGAGGAGCAGCACCCCGCCGCCGGCCCGCGCGTGGGCGAGGACCCGCCGCTGCACCGCCTCGGACAGGTACCGGCCCGAGCCCTGGACGAGGACCGACCCCGGTGCCGGGTCGCGCTCCTCGAGGTGGACGGCGCCGAACCGGTACCCGGCGTCGAGGAGGGACCGGGCCAGCGCGCGACCCTCGCCGGCGCCCCGGTGGGCCGTGAGGTCGTCGACGACGTCGGTCATGACCGCCGAGCCGGGGTGGTGGTACTCCGTCGCGTACGCGTCGAGGACGAGGCCGAGCGCGACGTCGTCGTGCTCCTCGTCCATGACGGCGAGCCACGGCGCGTTCGCCCGCAGCGCGTGCCCGACACCGGCGGTCGCCTCGTAGGCGAAGCCCTTGCGGCCCTCGGGGTCGACCGGTGCCGCCGTCCCGTGCCGCTCACCCGTGAACGAGACGCGGTCGTTGCCGTCGCCGACCGGCTCGTCGAGCATCGGGTTGATGCCACCCGCGAAGAGGTAGTAGCTGACGAGCCGGGCGCCCTGCGCGACGCACAGCCGGGTCTTGAGGTCGACCGTCGCCGGGTCGTACTGCCGCCCGGCGCCGGCGCCGTAGTCCCCGCTGCCGGCCTCGAACTCCAGGCTCGTCACCGGCTGGTCGGCGTCGTGGACGGCGTCCATGAACGCGTTCATGACGTAGAGGTCGGCCGTCGTCGTCGGGGTCATCTCGCCGAGGTAGTGGTCGCTGCCGGACACCATGCCGGGGATGCCCGAGTAGGTCCGCACGAGCTGGCTGATGCCGATGGGGAACGGCTGCCCGCCGGCCTCGCTCTCCGTGCCGTGGATGTTGACGAGGAACGGCACGTCGTCGACGCCGCGCTCGCGGGCCATCGCGACGAGGGCCGCCATGTAGTCGGCGAAGCGGACCCGCATGAACTCGCCGAGGTCGCGGCGCAGCGGGCCGGCCCACCCCTCCCCGGGGGAGCGCACGGCCTCGGCCCACCCGTCGGTGCCGGGCTCGAGCGGGTACGGTCCCGCGCCGTCGTACCGGTCCCGGACCCATCCGGCGAAGTGGTCGAGCAGGTGGTCGGTGAGGTCGGGGCTGTTGGTGACCCAGGCGAGCATCCCCACCTCGTTGTCGAGCTGGACGGCGACGACCGGACCGCCGCGGTGGTGCAGCCGGGAGGCGATGACCGGCAGGATCGCGTCGTACCAGCGGGCGGTCTCGGCGAGGAAGGCCGGCGCGAGGTAGTCGACGGTCCGGGTCGGGGCGGGCGCGCCGTCCCACCCGAACGGGACGATCTCCGGGTGCTCCCGGTAGACCCGGTACGGCACGCCTTCGTTCTTCAGCTCGGCCATGACGAACGGCCCGGGCCGGGCGATCACGAGGAGGCCGCGCTCGCGGCAGAGGTCGACGAACGCGCCGACGTCCCGCTCGGGCCGGGTGCGGCCCTCGACGTCGAGGCTGCCGTCGGGCAGCTCGTGGAGGAGCCACGGGATGTACGTCGAGACCGCCGTGAGGCCCGCCTCGAGGACGAGGTCCAGCCGCTGCCCCCACTCCTCGCGGGGGACGCGGAAGTAGTGGACCTCCCCGGCGAGGATCAGGCGGGGGACACCGTCGACGACGATGCGCTTGCGACTGGTCTCCACGGGCACCCGGCCATCGTGCCCCGGCGGCGGGGTGCCTCCAAGCCGAGCGGTCGCGGTGCTCCGATGGTCCGCCCGAGCCGCTGACGGGTGTCGGGGTGGGGCGGTAGCGTCGGCGTCATGCCCGAGCTGCCCGAGGTGCAGGCGCTCTCCGACTTCCTGCGCCAGCGCACGGACGGGCTCGTCGTCACCGGCGTCGAGCTCGGCTCCTTCGCGGTGCTCAAGACCTTCACCCCGCCCCCCGACGCGCTGGTCGGGGCACCGGTCGACGGGGTCGCCCGGCACGGCAAGTTCCTCGACCTCGACTGCGGCGGGACCCACCTCGTCTTCCACCTCGCGCGCGCCGGCTGGCTGCGCTGGTCCGACGCCGCCCCGACGGCGCGGCTGCGACCGGGCAAGTCGCCCATCGCGGTGCGGGTGCGCTTCGACGACGGGTCCGGGTTCGACCTCACGGAGGCGGGGACGAAGAAGGGTCTCGCGGCGTACGTCGTCAACCGGGTCGAGGACGTCCCCGGCATCGCCTCCCTCGGTCCCGACCCGCTGCTGGACGACTTCACCGAAGAGGTGTTCGCGGGCATCCTGCGCGGCCACCGGATGCAGGTGAAGGGCCTGCTGCGCGACCAGTCGATCGTCGCGGGGGTCGGCAACGCCTACTCCGACGAGGTGCTCCACGTCGCGAAGCTGTCGCCGTTCGCCATCTCCGCCTCGCTCGACGACGACCAGGTGACCCGCCTGTACACGGCACTGCGCGAGACACTCGGCATGGCCGTCGCCGCCGCGTCCGGCAAGCCGGCCAAGGAGCTCAAGGACGCCAAGCGCGCGGGGATGCGGGTCCACGGCCGCACCGGTCAGGCCTGCCCCGAGTGCGGGGACACCGTCCGGGAGGTCTCGTTCGCCGACTCCTCGCTCCAGTACTGCGCGACGTGCCAGACCGGCGGCAAGCCCCTCGCCGACCGGCGCACGAGCAAGTTCCTCAAGTAGGCGTCCGGGGCCCACGGCCGGAGGCCGCTGGCAGGATCGCGGCATGACGATCCTCCGGTCCGTGGCCCTCTTCGCGCTCGCCGCCGTCGCCGAGATCGGGGGCGCCTGGCTCGTCTGGCAGGGGATCCGCGAGCACCGTGGCCTGCTGTGGGTGGGCGCCGGCGTCGTCGCCCTCGGGCTCTACGGGCTCGTCGCCACGCTCCAGCCGGACGCGAACTTCGGCCGGATCCTCGCCGCGTACGGCGGGGTGTTCGTGGCGGGCTCCCTGCTCTGGGGGATGGTCGTGGACGGGTTCCGGCCGGACCGGTTCGACGTGACCGGCGCGCTCGTCTGCCTCGTCGGGGTCGCAGTCATCATGTACGCGCCACGCAGCGCGTGACCGGCGGCGCGGAGGGGTCGTCCGCGCCGTCGGTGGGCCGACGGCGACCTCGGCAGCGGCGGGGGTCCCCCGTGGTCTGCCATCCTGAGGGCATGAGCCAGTTCCCCGACGTGCCCGTGACCGACGTCGCCGACGACGCGGCGGTCCTCGACATCCGCGAGCAGGACGAGTGGGACGCCGGCCACGCGCCGAACGCCGTCCACATCCCGATGAACGACCTGCCGGTCCGCCTCGACGAGCTGGCCCCGTTCCTCGACCGGGACGAGCCGCTCGTCGTCACCTGCCGGTCCGGCGGCCGTGTCTCACGGGTGCTGCCGTGGCTGGAGCAGCAGGGCTACGACGTGGCGAACATGGAGGGCGGGATGCGCGCCTGGCACGCGGAGGGCAAGCCGCTCGAGGGGACCTCGGGCCAGCCGACGATCATCTGACCGCGCGGGAACGACCCGCCGCCGTCGACCGACGCCGCCCGACCGCTCCGGCCGGGCGGCGTCGACGCGTCAGTGGGTCAGCTTGAGGCCGGCGACGCAGCCGACGACCCCGAGGACGAGCAGGAGGCGGACGAGGCTCACCGGCTCCTCGCCGGTCGCCATCCCGTAGGCGACGGTGAGGACGGCGCCGATGCCCACCCAGACGGCGTACGCGGTCCCGGTCGGCAGCTCCCTCATCGCGTAGGCGAGCCCGCCCATGCTCGCGACGAGCGCGACGGCGAAGACGATGCTGGGGGCTACCCGGGAGAACCCCTCAGAGCGGCCGAGGGCGGTGGCCCAGACGGCTTCGAGGACTCCGGAGATCACGAGGACGATCCACGACATGGCTGGTGCTCCTGGGCCGTCTTGTCGCGTCGCCGGGTACGGCACCCCTCGTCCGGGAGCCCGTGACGGGCTCTGGGGACCACGATCTCACGTCCGGCCTCGCGCGGCGAACCGCGGAGCCCGGGGCGGTCGATCGGGGTCTCTCGTCCTCTCTAGGGCTGGTCGTAGACGCCCGCAGACGAGCGCATCGACCGTCGGTGACCGCACCCGCCGGCCTCTCCGTGACCACACCCTGACGACGCCCTGACGAAGCCCAGACCGGACGTCCACCGCAGGGGCGCCGAGGCTTCACCCGTCGCACGTGCAGCGCTCGTCCGCACGTCGTCCTCGCCCGGCCACAGTGACCGCCATGGTGATCTCATCCTCCCGCCGAACCCTCCTGCACGCCGGGGCGGTCGCCGCCGTCGGCGTCGCCACGACCACCCGCGTCGTCGCGGACGCCCGGCCCAGCGCCGCCGCCGTGACCCCGCGCACCGACCCGTTCACCCTCGGCGTCGCCAGCGGCGACCCGTCCGCGGACGGCTTCGTCATCTGGACCCGCCTCGCCCTCGACCCGCTCGCCGCCGACGGCCGTGGCGGCATGCCCGACAGGACCTACCGGGTGCCCTGGCAGGTCGCGACCGACGAGGCCTTCACCGATGTCGTCCGAGCCGGCGCGGCGACCGCCGACCCCGCGTGGGGGCACTCGGTCCACGTCGAGGTGGGCGGCCTGCGCCCCGGCCGCGAGTACCACTACCGCTTCCGGCTCGGCAGCCACCGCTCCGCCGTCGGCCGCGCGGTGACGACGCCGGCCCGTGGTGAGACGCCGTCCGCGCTGACGATGGCCTTCGCCTCGTGCTCGAACTTCCCGGCCGGGCTGTTCACCGCCTACGGGCACCTCGCCGACGAGCGGCCGGACGTCGTCCTCCACCTCGGCGACTACATGTACGAGGGCGCGGGCAGCGGCGTCGGCCGGGCCCACCTCGGTCCCGAGACGACGACGCTCGCCGGCTACCGGCAGCGGTACGGGCAGTACAAGACCGACCCCGACCTCCAGGCGGCGCACGCCGCCGCCCCGTGGCTCGTCGTGTGGGACGACCACGAGGTCGACAACAACTACGCCGACGACGTCCCCGAGCGGGCGGCCGACGCCCCGACCTTCCTCCAGCGCCGGACCGCGGCCTACAAGGCGTACTACGAGAACATGCCGCTGCGCCGCTCCTCGGTGCCGAGCGGCCCCGACCTCCAGCTCTACCGCCGGGTCCACTACGGGGACCTCGCGACCTTCCACATGCTCGACACCCGCCAGTACCGCTCCGACCAGGCGTGCGGCGACGGGTACAAGGACTGTCCCGACGCCGCCGACCCGTCGCGCTCCCTGCCCGGGGCCGAGCAGGAGCGGTGGCTGCAGGACGGCTTCGGCTCCTCGACGGCGCGGTGGGACCTGCTCGGGCAGCAGGTGTTCTTCGGTCGCCGCGACCGGGACGAGTCCGAGGAGGCGACCACCGTCTCGATGGACGCCTGGGACGGCTACCCCGCCTCGCGCCGGCGGGTCACCGACGCCTGGGTCGACGCCGGGGTGCGCAACCCGGTCGTGCTCACCGGCGACGTCCACGCGCACTGGGCGTCGGACCTGTTCGAGGACTACGACGAGCCGGGCGCCGTCGTCGGGTCCGAGCTCGTCACGTCCTCGATCACCTCGGGTGGCGACGGGTACGACGAGCCGACGGGGGAGCACCCGTGGGCGGACTGGAACCCGAACCTGCGGTTCTGGACGAACCTGCGCGGCTACGTCTCGACGACGATCACCCCCGACCGGCTCGAGGCCCGGTTCCGCTGTGTCCCGTACGTCGCGACGCCGGGGGCCGAGGTCTTCACCCGCGCCACCTTCGTCCTCGACGACGGGCAGCGGGGACTGCGTCAGGTCGAGGACGCCCCGCTGCCGTCGACCCAGCGCGGTGCCACACCGCGGACCGACGCGGAGAAGATCGCCGACACCCTCCGCTCGGAGCTGCACGGGTCGGAGTGACCACCGTCCACTCGCTCCGGCGCGTCCCCGCACCCGCAGGGTCGTGCCGGAGCGGTGCGCGCCCGCGACACGCCGTAGCAGTGTCTGCGGATGTATCGGGACCACGCTAGAGAGCCGCATACGCTGCGATCGTGGATCCCGTCCGGAACCCGTACGCCCCCGGTGCAGGCCAGCGACCCCCCGAGCTGGCCGGCCGGGACGAGCAGCTCGACGCCTTCGACGTCGTGCTCGAACGCGTCGCCCGCGGACGGCCCGAGCGATCCGTCGTGCTCACCGGGTTGCGTGGGGTCGGCAAGACCGTCCTGCTCAACGCGCTCCGCTCCGCCGCCGTCCGGGCGGGGTGGGGCACCGGGAAGCTCGAGGCACGGCCCGACCAGTCCCTGCGACGGCCCCTCTCGTCGGCCGTCCACCAGGCGGTCCGCGAGCTCGGGCCGGCCGGGGGCGCCGGCGACCACGCCCTGGGCGTCGTCCGCTCCTTCGCCCAGCGCGAGCCGGTCGCGGCCTCGTCCGGACGCGGCAGCCGGTCGGCGCCGGCGCTGCGGGATCGGTGGAACCCCGGCATCTCGGTCCCCGCGGTGTCCGGACGGGCGGACTCGGGCGACATCGAGATCGACCTCGTCGAGCTCCTGTCCGACCTCGGCGGGATGGCCTCGGACACCGGGCGTGGTATCGCCGTCTTCATCGACGAGATGCAGGACCTCGGCCCCGAGGACGTCTCCGCGCTGTGCGCCGCCGCGCACGAGATCAGCCAGACCGGCCTGCCGCTCATCGTCGTCGGCGCCGGGCTCCCGCACCTGCCCGCCGTCCTCTCCGCGTCGAAGTCGTACTCCGAGCGGCTGTTCCGCTACTCCCGCATCGACCGGCTCGACCGGTCCGCAGCCGACGCGGCGCTCGAGCGGCCCGCAGCCGAGGAGGGGGCGGAGTACGCGCCGGAGGCCCTGACGGCGATGTACGCCGCGACCGGGGGCTACCCGTACTTCATCCAGGCGTACGGCAAGGCGGTCTGGGACCGGGCGCCCGGCTCGCCGATCACCGCCGCCGACGTCGAGGTGGCCGCCCCGGAGGCGGAGTCCGAGCTGGCCGTCGGGTTCTTCGGGTCGCGCTTCGAGCGGGCGACCCCCGGCGAGCGGGAGTACCTGAGGGCCATGGCGGAGGTCGCCGCCGGGACCGCGTCCGACGGGGAGCCCGAGGTCGACGCCGTGCCGACCTCCGACGTCGCGGCGCACCTCGGCCGCAAGCCGCAGTCCCTCTCGCCCGCGCGGGACGCCCTGCTCAAGAAGGGGCTCATCTACTCGGGGGAGCGGGGGCTCATCGCCTTCACCGTCCCGCACTTCGGCCGCTACCTGCGCGAGTTCACGAGCGCCTGACCGGCCCGGGACCGCAAGGACGACGGGAGGTCAGCCCGGCGCGCCCCCGCCGACCAGCCGTGAGACGACGTCGAGCTCCCCGAGGACGGCACGTGCCGCGACCCGGGTGTCGGCGTCGTCGGCGTGCGGGCCGCGCAGCCAGTCCGAGTACGACCGGACCTCGTCGAGCGCCCACTCGAGCCGGAACAGGCGGAGCAGGTCGGGGTCGCCCTCGACGTGCTCGCCGACCTCACCGAGCAGGTCACGTTCCGCAGGAGCCGACCGCACGCTCTCCCAGTCGATCAGCAGCAGCCGGCCGTCGGCGCCACGCCACTGGTTGTGGACGCCCGGCTCGCCGTGGGTCACGACGTAGGTGTCCGGGTCGAGCCGGCGCACGAGGCCGCGGTGGACCCGCAGCCCGGCCGCGAGGTCCCCGAGACGGTCCCGGACGGCGGTGCGGGTCGCCGCGCCGAACGGTCCGCCGTCCCAGGGCACGTCGGTCCAGCCCCGCACCTCCTCGACGAGACCGTCCCCGACCGCGGGGGCCCAGGTCCTCAGCGTCGCCGGGGCGGGGGCGGCGTGCAGGGCGCTGACGGCCCGTGCCGCCTCGGCGCCGAACCTCTCCGGGCGGGACCCGGCGACCCACGGGGTGACGCTGAGCCATCCGTCGTCGAGCGGCACGCACCGGCCCCCATTGTCGCGGGGGAGCGGGGCGAGCACGAAGGGCAGGTCGTCGGCGAGCCGCCCCGCGCTCGCGTACGCCGCCTCGAGGCTGTCGGCGGTGTGCCACCGCGGGGGGTCCAGGGTGGCGAAGAGGACAGGACCGTCGGCGGCGTCGACCCGCCAGTGCCACCCGCCGAAGCCCACTGCCACGTGCGCCACCGACAGCGCCGCCGGCGCCCAGTGGGACCGGACCGCGTCGAGCACCCGGTCGTCGGACACGGTTGCGGGAGGCTCGAACACGAGCGCGACGCTACGCCGTCGTCGCGACGCGTGACCGAACGGCCGATGCCGGGGCGTCGTCGGGTGGGCAGGCTGGGCGCCCAGTATCGTCGTGTGACGAAAGCCGACCCGGGGGGATCACTGGATGACCGTCAGCCGCTACGTCGAGGCGTACCCGGACCTGTTCTCGCAGCACGACGACCGCGTCCACCGGCTCGTCGAACAGGTCCTGGGCTCGACCCACGACGGGCGGCTGTGGCCGGAGCAGGACGTGAGTGACCTCATCGACCGCGTCACCGGGCGCATCTCCTTCGAGGAGTACCGCGGGCGAGGACGCCGGGTCGCTCGGGCCTGAGCACGCAGGCCGTCGGCGGGTCCCGCCGACGCGTCGGCGGCATGTCCTCCGGGCCCACGGCGGGTCGTCGGTTGTGGGGCCGGCCACCACCCCACCACGGGGCCGGCGGTGCCACGGTGCGAGGAGTGGGGCGTCACCGTGGCCGCCCCGGACCGGAGGCGATGACGATGACCGCAGTCCCGATCGTTCGAGGACGGGGGTGGAGCGCCCGGTCCGGGCGGGCCCTCGCGATGCTGCTCCTCGCGACCCTGCTCGCCGCAGCGGCGGTCGTCCTCGTGCGCCCGCCGGACGCCCGGGCGGCCCAGCTCGAGCAGGTCCCCTCCTTCGGCAGCAACCCCGGCGCGCTCGCGATGTACGGCTACCGCCCGGACGGGCTGCCCGCCGGCGCCCCGGTCGTCCTCGCCCTCCACGGCTGCACCCAGGACGCCCCGACGTTCTTCGCGCAGTCCGGCTGGCGGGAGATGGCCGACCGGTACGGGTTCGCGCTCGTCCTCGCTCAGCAGAGCACCGCGAACAACTCCAGCCGCTGCTTCACCTGGTTCGAGACGGGCGACACCACGCGGGGTCAGGGGGAGGCGGCGAGCATCGCCTCGATGCTCCAGCACGCCGTGTCCGCGTGGGGGGTCGACGGCTCCCGCGCCTACGTCACCGGTCTGTCGGCGGGCGGGGCGATGGCGGCGGTCATGCTGGCGACGTACCCCGACCGGTTCGCCGGCGGCTCGACCGACGCGGGCCTGCCCTACCGGTGCGCGACGTCGATGGTGTCCGCCTTCTCCTGCCTCAACCCCGGCGTCGACCGCACCCCACGGGCGTGGGGGGACCTGGTGCGGGCCGCGTCGTCCTTCTCCGGCCCGCGTCCGGTCGTGTCGATCTGGCAGGGCACCTCCGACACGACGGTCGTCCCCCGCAACGCCACCGAGCTGCGCGACCAGTTCACCGACGTCGCGGGCGTCGGCCAAGCCCCGACGAGCACGGGCACCATCGCCCCCGGCGTGACGTGGGAGGACCACGCGGGCGCCGTGCGGGTCACCCGTGTCGAGGGGATGGGCCACGGCACCCCCGTCGACCCCGGGTCGGGCCCGCAGCAGTGCGGCACCGCCGGGGCGTACTTCCTCGACACCGTCTGCGCCGCCTACCACGACGTGCGCTTCTTCGGCCTCGACGACGGCACGGCCCCCGAGCCGACGCCGACGCCCACTCCGACCGGGACCCCGACGGCGACACCGAGCCCGACGCCGACTCCCACCGCGACCCCGACCGTGACACCGACGGCGGCCTGCGTCACCTCGTCGAACTACACCCACGTCGTCGAGGGCCGGGCGTACCAGAGCGGCGGCTACGCGTTCGCGCGGGGATCGGAGGAGAACCTCGGGCTCTACAACACCTTCTACACCGCGACGCTGCGCGAGACCTCGCCCGGCTTCTGGGAGAGGTGCTGAGCCGGGGCCGCCGCGACGCGGTGTCGAAGGTCCGTCCCCCGGACCCCCGGGCGTCGGCGCCGAGGCGTAGGTTCGAACACATGAACGACCAGCAGACGACCGACGACACCCACGACACGCTCGGCAGCCCGGTGCCCGAGACCGGCCCCGAGCGGGACCCCGAGGAGTGGGCGACCGGCGACGAGCCGATGACCGACGCCCAGCGCAGCTACCTCGACACCCTCGCCCGTCGGGCTGGTGAGGAGATCGACGCGAACCTCACCAAGGCGCAGGCGAGCGAGCACATCGACCGCCTCCAAGGGAAGGTCGACGGGGCCGGCTGAGCGGGGCCCGGGCTCTCACCCCGGGGTCGGGCGCCAGTCGTCCGGCGGGTCCTCACCGGTCCGCCCGTCGACGGCCTCGCGCAGCAGGTCCGCGTGGCCGGTGTGTCGTCCGTACTCCTCCAGGAGGTCGCACACGAGACGGCGCAGTGACGCGTGCTCGCCGCCCCACCCCATCTCCACGGGACGGTCGAGACCACCGGACGCGGCCGCGGCCGAGAGCCGCGTCCGCGCGCGCTCGACCGCGTCGTCGTAGAGGCGGTACAACGAGCCCGCGTCGTCCGCGGCGGCAGAGGTGAACTCCCACCCCTCGCCGTCGTGGGTCGACCACACCTCGGGCATCCCGCTGCCGTCGAGCCTCGTCGTGGCGTAGTGGTCCTCGACCAGCGCGAGGTGCTTGAGCAACCCGCCGATCGTGAGCGAGGAGGCCCCCACGGTCGTGCGCAGGCCCGTCGCGTCGAGGCCGTCGGCCTTCCACCGGAACGTCCACCGCTGACGGTCCAGGGCCGCGAGCAGCTGCTCGGCGTCGTTCCCCGCCAGCGGCGGCTCCCACGGGGGCGGGACCCGCTCCCCGGCGCTCACCCGAGCCGCCCCAGCAGGTCGAGCGAGCGCTCCACGACGAGCGCCGTCGCGTCCGGGTCGTAGGACTCGAGCGAGGCGTCGAGGAAGAGGTGGGAGGAGCCGGGGTAGTCGAACACGTCCGCGTCCGCGCGCCCCTCGGCGAAGGCGCGGGCGGCTGCGAGGTCGCCCTCCTCCGCGAAGAACGGGTCGGCGTCCATCCCGTGCACCTGCACGGCGACGCCGTCGGGCCACGAGCCGAAGGTCGCGGGGTCGACGAACGCCTCGTAGAGCAGGGCGGCGCGGATGCCGGGCAGGGTCTGCGCGGCCTCCTGCGCGGCCACGACGCCCATCGAGATGCCGGCGACGACGCTCGCGCCCGGGTGCTCCCCGACGGCGGCGACGCCCTGGGCGCGGACGGTGGCGAACCCGACGTCGCCCGCGTACGCGGCACCCTCCTCGATCGACCCGAACGTCCGGCCGTCGAAGAGGTCCGGGGTGTGCACGGTGTGGCCGGCCGCCCGCAGGGTGTCGGCGAGGGCGAGCACCCCGGTCGTGAGTCCGCGGATGTGGTGGAGGAGCACGATCTCTGTCATGCCCCCACCGTAGGGAGGGTTGCGGACGGAAGCCTTCCGGATGACGATGACCCGATGACGGACGGGACGAGCCCCACCGCGCGAGCCCTGATGACCCTCGTCGCCATCCAGGAGAGCCCGGGCATCGGCGCCGAGCGACTGGCGCGCCGGCTCGGGGTGACGACCCGCGCGGTGCGGCGCTACGTCGGGATCCTGCGCGAGGCCGACATCCCGGTCGAGTCGGTCCGCGGCCCCGAGGGCGGCTACCGGCTGGGGCGCGGGGTGCGCTTGCCGCCCATCGTGTTCAGCAGCGACGAGGCGCTCGGTCTCGTCATGGCCGTCCTCGACGGGCACCACGCGGCGTCCGACGCCGAGGACCTCGTCGGCGCGGCGGTCGGCAAGCTGTTGCGGGCGATGCCGCAGCACGTCGCCGAGCAGGCCGATGTCGTGCGTCGGATGGCGACGACCGCCCCGGACCGTTCCGCCGCGCGCCCGGACCCGGGGGTCGCCGTCGCCCTCGTGCGGGCCGCCGCGGACCGGCGCCGGGTGGCGCTCGGCTACCGCTCCGAGGCCGGGCGCGACCTCGACCTCGACGTCGAGCCCTGGGCCGTCGTCGTCCGGCACGGCCGCTGGTACCTCCTGTGCCGGTCGCTGCGGGCCGGGGCGGTGCGCACCTACCGGGTCGACCGGGTGCGGTCCGTCACCGTGCTCGAGCACGTCTTCGACCCGCCCGCGGGCCTCGACCCCGTCGCGGTCCTCGAGGAGCACCTGGGTACCGGGTGGGAGCACCGCACCGAGGTCGTCGTCGCGGCGCCGCTCGCCGACGTCGAGTGGCTGCCCCGGACGATGGGGCGGCTCGAGGCGGTCGACGCGCGGACGACCCGGCTCGTCGGCAGCACCGGGAACCTCGCGGGGTACGCCGCCGACCTCGCCCGCCTGCCCGTGCCGTTCCGGGTCGTCGACGGGGACGGGCTCCGGGAGGCGGTGGCCGCGCTCGCGGCGCGGCTCAGCGACGCCGCGCGGGTGGAGGAGGAGCCAGCCGGTGAAGCCGGACGTCGTGCACCCCGCCCGCCTCGAGACGCGCCGTCACCCACGTGAAGTCGGGCTGACGCCGCCGGTCCGTCGGTGAGCCGGGGTTGAGCAGCCGCAGCCCGTCGTACGCGGTGTCCCACGGGATGTGGCTGTGCCCGAAGACGAGGAGGTCGACGTCGGGGTACTCGGCCCGCATCCGCTCCTCGCGGCGCTGCTTCTGCCCCGTCTCGTGGACGACCGCGACCCGGACCCCCTCGACCGTGGCCCGTGCGACCTCGGGAAGCCGCGCGCGCAGGTCCTCGCCGTCGTTGTTGCCCCAGCACGCGAGCAGCCGGCGGCTGCGGCCCTCGAGGGCGTCGAGGGTGGCGACGTCGACCCAGTCCCCGGCGTGGACGGCGAGGTCGGCGGCGTCGACGGCCTCCCACAGCGCCTCGGGCAGGTCCTTCGCGCGCTTCGGGAGGTGGGTGTCGCTCATGATCAAGACGTCGGTGCCGGACACGGCCCCAGCCTCGCAGACACCGCGTGGGCGGTCAGCCGTCGTCGCCGGCCGGCGCCGGGTGTCGTCCCCGGCGACAGCGCTGCGAGCAGTAGCGCACCTCGTCCCAGTCGTCGGCCCACTTGCGGCGCCACGTGAACGGGCGGCCGCAGGTGGCGCACACCTTCGTCGGCAGGTCCCCCTTGCGGCGCATCCGCCCGCCCATCAGGTCACCTCCGGCTCCGCCGACGTCGGACGCCCCGTGCGGGGCCCGGCGGCGGAGAGCTCCTCGAGGACCGGGACGAGCTGACGCTCCTCGTACCGGAAGTGGCTCTCCATGATGGCGTCGAGCCCGTCGAGGTGCCGCACGAGCATCGCCGGGTCCTCGCGGCCGTCGAGCTCCTCTGCGACGGCCTCGAGGAGCGTCGCGACGAGCCGATGGTCCTCCTCGAGCCGTCCCACGACCGCGCTCATCCCCGGCCGCAGCCGCAGCAGCCACGGGAAGAGCGCGACGTCCTCGCCCTCGTGGTGCTCGGTGAGCGCGGTGCAGAACGCCCGGCAGTGCGAGACCGGGTCCGCGAGGAGGCCGGCGGCGACGACCGCGGGGTCGAGCCCGGCCCGGGCGTCGTCGAGCAGCTCGCGCAGCCGGACGTGGAGACGCCGCAGCTCGCGGCCGATCGCCACCGCGCGGGTGGCGTCGGCGCTCGGGTCCTCGCTCATCGACGGCCAGCGTTCCACGGCCGGTGCCGGGTCGTCAGCGGAACGCGGGATCCCCGACGGCGACGACCGGCCCCCTCACCGGGAGCGCAGGTAGCGGTCGTGCGAGGCGACGACGACGGCCGGCGCGCGCCCCCCGGGGAGCCACGCCCGTACGCTCGGCCGATGGGACGAGGGACACCGCGCCGATGAGTCCGCGTCGTCGCGCGGCGGTGCTCGGCCTCGTCCTGCTCGTCCTTCTCGCGGCCGGGGGGCTCGTGCTCCTCGAGCGGCGCTCCGGTGCCTCGGCGGTGGCGCAGGACCGTCCCGGCACCGTGCTCCTCGTCCCGGGCTACGGCGGCGGCACCGCGTCCCTGCAGCCCCTCGCGACGGCGCTGCGGGCGTCGGGTCGTGAGGTGGAGGTCGTCGAGCCCGAGGGCGACGGCACGGGCGACCTGCGGCGGCAGGCCGACGCGCTCGCGGCGGCCGCGGACGCGGCGCTCGCCGCCGGCGCGCCCTCGGTGGACGTCGTCGGCTACTCGGCGGGAGGCGTCGTCGCCCGGGTCTGGGCGGCCGAGGACGGCGGGGCCGACCGGGCGCGCCGGGTCGTCACGCTCGGCTCGCCCCACCACGGGACGGACCTCGCGGGGCTCGGTGCGGCCCTCGGGACGGGCGCGTGCCCCCCGGCCTGCCGTCAGCTGGCCCCGGGCAGCGACCTCCTCGCGTCGCTCCCCGAGACCCCCGCCGGCCCGCGCTGGGTCAGCGTGTGGACGGCCGACGACGAGACGGTGGTCCCCCCGGACACGGCCGTCCTCGACGGAGCCCTCGACGTCGAGGTGCAGGCGGTCTGCCCGGACGCCCGGACGACGCACGGCGAGCTTCCCCGGGACCCCCTCGTCGTGGCCGTCGTCCTCCGCGCGCTCGCCGTGGAGCCCCTCGGGGACCGACCCGCACCGGACCGGTGCGACGCCCTGCGGCAGGAGGGGACGCGCGCGCTCAGCTCGTGACGTCCCGGGTGGAGAAGTTCGCCCAGGCGGCGCCGAGCAGGACGACGACGTAGCCCGTCTGGACGAGGACGCCGGCCGTGACGTCGCCCCAGGGCACGGGGTCGCGGAAGAGGTCGACCCAGGCGAGCCAGTACCGCGTCGGCAGGTAGTCGCGCACCGCGCCCGCGGCGTCGAGGGTCACGAGGACGGTGCTGCTCACGAGGACGGCCAGCCCGCCGAGCGCGGCGGCGAGCGGGGAGTCGGTGAGGGTGGAGAGGAAGAGCGCGACGGAGGCGACGCCCACCATCGACCAGCCGATGTAGAGGACCATGACGCCGGTCCGCCACGCGAGGTCCGCGGGCGTGAGCGTCGTGCCCGACAGGGTGGTCGTCGTGACCTGCCCGGAGTTGCCGAGCAGGCTGATCCCGGCGAGGTAGCCCGTGGCGGCGACCGACAGGACCGCGAGCAGGGTGTAGGCGAGGACCGAGACGAGCTTCGCGACGAGCAGGCGCGTCCGCCCGACCGGCCGGACGAGGAGGTAGCGCAGCGTGCCGGACTGCGCCTCGCCGGCGACGGACTCCCCGGCCTGCACCGCGACGGCGATGGGCAGGAAGAACGGCAGGACGATGCCGAGCGCGGCGGCGGGGAAGAGTGCGCCGTTGCCGAGGACCGCCGACAGCAGGGTCGGTCCCTGCCCCGGGCGCGGCGCGATCCCCGTCACTGCGAGGAACACCGCGACGACGACGGGCAGCAGGCAGAGCAGCCCGATGGACACCCAGGTGCGCGGCCGTCCCAGCAGCTTGCGCAGCTCGACGCCGATCACGAGGTGAGCCCCAGGACCGACTGCTCGAGGGTCCGGCGCTCCGGGGCCGCCTCGAGGACGGCGACCCCGCCCCGCACGAGGGCGGCCGTCGCCTCGGGGACCGGGAGGTCGTCGAGGACGAGCAGCCCGTCGTCCGTCGTCCGCGCCGCCGGCAGGCCCAGCACCCGGGTGGCCGCGTCGACGTCGTCGACCCGCACGAGGGTCCGACCGGTCGGGCCGCGCAGGGCGTCGAGGTCGTCCTGGGCGACGAGCCGGCCCCGGTGCAGCACGCCGACCCGCGTGCAGAACAGCTCGACCTCGGCGAGCAGGTGGCTCGAGAGGAACACCGCCGTGCCCCTTCGGTTGAGGTCGAGGAGGAGGTCGCGGATCTCGGCGATCCCGCGCGGGTCGAGACCGTTCGTCGGCTCGTCGAGCACGAGGAGGCGGGGGCCGCGCAGCAGGGCGGCGGCCAGCCCGAGGCGCTGACGCATCCCGAGGGAGTACGCGCGCACCGGACGCCGGCCGACGTCGGTGAGGCCGACCTGCTCCAGGGCCGCCTCGATCCGCGAGCGTCGGGTGCGCCGCGACCCGGTGTCGGGGGCGAGCGGGTCGCCGCCGCGCGCCGGTCCGGCCGCGTCGAGGAGGCGTAGGTTGGCCCGCGCCGACAGGTGGGGGTAGGCGCCCGGACCCTCGACGAGGGCCCCGACCTCGGGAAGGACGTCCTTCGCGTGCCGCGGCACACGGCGCCCGAGGACCTCGATCTCGCCGCTCGTCGCGTGGACGAGCCCGAGGAGCATCCGCACCGTCGTCGTCTTGCCCGACCCGTTCGGCCCGAGGAACCCGTACCGGTCCCCGGCCGCCACCCGCAGGTCGAGGTCGTCGACGGCGGTGACCCGCCCGTACCGCTTCGTGAGCCCGCGGGTGACGACGACGGCGTCACCGTCCGCTCCGCCGCCGGTCGTGGGTGCCGGACGCCGTGCCGGGTCGTGCTCGCGGGCGGTCATCGCATCGTCCGCGGCGGGGGCGGGTCGCCGAGCAGGTCGGCGGCCATCGCGTCGAGGAGGGCCGGGTCGACGAGACCGACGAGGACGTAGGCGTGCTGCCCGTCGTCGTCCCGCACGAGGGCGGCGTTGAGCAGGCCGGACCCGACGCGGGTCACGGCGCCGCCGGGCACCCGTTCCTCGGCGGTGCCCACGGACGACGCGTCGCCGACGACCTCGCCCGCAACCCGGGGCGGCAGGGGGAGCGCGAGGACCCGGACCAGGCCGCTGCCGTACGTGGGGGCGCGGGCGACGTCGACCCCGCTCGCAGTGAGCCCGGCGAGCGCGTCGGGCATGAGCCACGGGCTCGCCGTCGCCGCCCGGGCGACGAGGTCAGGCGCCCGGTCCACACCGCGCCGGGCGTCCGGTGGCGCCGGTGGGGTGACGACGGAGGCGTCGGGGCGCTCGAACGCCACGTCGTGGAGGGTGCTGACGAGCGAGGTGCGCCCGGACCGTCCGACGACCTCGACGTGGAGCGGGAGACCCGTCGCCCGGTCGACGCGGACGTCGGCCCGCTCGACGGTGCTGCGGACGTCGCCGGGCACGACGCGGACCCCGTCGGTCGTCCGGCCGTCGACGCGACGGGCGTCGAGCGCCTCCAGCCGGTCCTGGGGTCCGACCGCGGCGAGCAGCCGGCGGGCCGCCTGCGGGGCGAGGAGGTCGTCGGGTCGGGGGAGCCGGGCGGAGGGGTCGCCGACGACGACGTCGAGCCGCCGGCTGCCGGAGTCCCACGTCGTCACCGACGTCGCGAGCCCGTAGGTGTCCCGCTCCCCGGCGGGGTCGACCGCGTCCACCCGCCAGTGGCGGGGCCCGTCCCACCAGACGCGGGTCGAGGTCGTTCCCCCGAGCAGGGCGGCGAGGTCGCCGAAGCCGCGCAGGTCCGGCAGGGCGAGGTCGCCCCGGCTCTCGCCTCGGGCGACGTACGGGACGTCGGCGGACGCCAGGGCCCGCGCCACCACCTCGCCCGGGGTCGCCGTCGTCGGTGGCACCGCGGCGACGGCGAGGACCCGGGGCCCGCCCGCCAACACGGCCACGAGGAGGGCGACCCCCGCCCCGACGAGCGCCCAGCGCCGACGCGCGGCGGGGGTCTCGACGGTGCTCATACCGCAGTCTCACCCACGGGGTCCGTCCGTGGGACGACGGTCGCAGGATCCGTCCCGCGCTGTCCGCCCCGGGGCCGCCGTCCGCCCCCGGGGCCGCCGCCGGCCCCCGGGGCCGCCGTCCGGCTCCGGGGCGGCCGGCTCAGCCTCCGGCGTCCAGCAGCCGGCGCAGCGGACAGCCCGCGACGAGCCGCCAGCACACGGCCGCGGCGACACCCGCGGTGCCGACGGCGGCCAGGGCCGGGACGGCGGCCCCGGACGGCAGCTCCTGGCCGAGGACGACCACCCCCATGACGAGGACGAACCAGCCGAACCCCCGGCGCAGCCCGTCCTCGGGCACCCGGCCGACGAGACGTCCGCCGACGAGACCACCGAGCACGGCCGCGACCGTGACGCCGGCGACGAGCACCCAGTCCGGCTGGACGCTCCCCAGGTACCCGGCGACCCCGCCGAAGGACTTCATCGCGATGACGAGCAGCGAGGTCCCGACCGCCACGCCCATCGGCAGCCCGCCGAGCAGGACGAGGGCGGGCACGACGAGGAAGCCCCCGCCCGCCCCGACGAGCCCGGTGACGACGCCCACGACGAGCCCTTCGCCGACGACGTGCAGGACCGGCACGTCGCCGGTGCGCGGAGTGACCTCGCGCCGCCCGCGCAGCATCGCGACGGCCGTGACGAGCATCATCGCCGCGAACGCGACCAGGAGGACCGTCCCCGGGAGCCGGCCCCCGAGCAGGCCGCCGAGGAAGGCGCCGGCGAGACCGGCGAGGCCGAAGAGCAGCCCGGTGCGCCATCGCACGCGATGCTCCCGCGCGTGCCCCAGCATGCCGGCCGCCGAGGTCACGCCGACGACGACGAGCGAGGTCGCGATGGCCTCCTTGGCCTCGAGGCCGGTGACGTAGACGAGCAGCGGGACGGTGAGGATCGACCCGCCGCCGCCGAGCAGCCCGAGCGAGACGCCGACGAGGACCGCGAGGACCAGCGTCAGCCAGAGCACGTGCGGCGCGACCGTGGTCATCGGGCCTCCCGGAGGCCGGCGAGGACCTCGGCGCCGAGATCCTCGGGCTGGGTGCGGCTGGTCATGGGGAGGCTCCTCCGTCGTCGATGCCGGACAATATACCCTAGGGGGTATTATCCGGCATGTCACACGAGGGTGGACGGGCCGCGTCGACGGCGGCGCCCGACGGCCCGGGCATAGCCTGGGTCCACGCACCTCGACCGACGAGCGTGCGGGGAGGAGATCGGCGATGAGCGCACCCCCCGGATGGCACCCGCAGCCCGACGGCCGCGACCGGTGGTGGGACGGCCAGCAGTGGACGGAGCACTTCCGCGACACCGAGCAGCCCACGAGCACCTACGAGACGTCCACCCAGTACGGCCAGGACCCCTACGGACAGCAGTCCTACGGCCAGGGTGGCTACGGCCAGCAGCCGCCGCCGAAGCAGGGGATGAGCAAGGGCCTCAAGGGCTGCCTCATCACCGGGCTCGTGGTCGTCCTCGTCCTCGCGGTCCTCGCCGTCGCCGCGGTCGTGTGGTTCGGCCGCACCGTGAACCAGTCCGTGCAGGACGTCCAGGAGTCGATCGGCAACCTCCCGACCGACATCCCCGAGGGGCAGGGCGAGACGATCGTCATCGTCGTCGGCGAGGGCTTCGACGTCGGGGGTGCGAGCGTGTCCGACGGCTGGACGCTCGAGGACACCGGCGCCGGCATCGGCCAGAACGTCGAGGGCATGACCGCCGAGTTCGACGAGAGCCAGTCGCTGCCGCTGCTCTTCACGATGGGGTTCGGCGAGGACGCCTCCGCCGAGACCGTCTGCACGGCGGTCCCGCCGGACGGCGGCGGCTCGAGCGACGTCTCGTGCGTCCCCGTGTTCGGCGACGTCGACCCCGACGGCCCCGTCACGGTGACGACCGCCTACTGACGCCGCGCGGCGCCGCGGGTGGTCAGCCCGCGGCGCCGAGGGTGACGAGGTCGCGGACCAGCCCGTCGGTCCGCAGGTCCTCGGCGTCCACCTCGGGCGAGAACCCGAGTCGGAGCACGACGAGGTCCTCCGACGGGACGACGTAGAGCCGCTGGCCGTCGTGGCCGCTCGCCCAGTACGCGTCGGCCGGCAGGTCCGGGTTCACGAGCGAGCCGTCCGGCAGCTCGTTGACCCACCAGCCCGCGGCGTAGTTCGGGTCCTCGCTCTCGGCGACCGAGGTGAGGGTCGTCGACCGGGTCATCCAGCCCTCGGGCAGCAGCCGCCGCTCGCCCCACACGCCGTCCTGCAGGGCGAGCTGGCCGAGGGCCGCCCAGTCCCGGGGGCTCGCCCACAGGTAGGAGGAGCAGACCGGCCGGCCCGCGGCGTCCGGCTCCCACACGGCCGAGGACAGCCCGAGCGGGGCGAAGAGGGCGCGGCGCGGGAAGTCGGTGTCCGGCACGTCTGCCTGGGCGGTGAGCCAGGAGCACGCGATGTTCGTCGACCCGCTGGAGTACTGCTGGTAGGTGCCGGGCTGGTGCGCCAGCGGCCGGGACGCCGCGTACGCCGCCATGTCCGGCTCCGCGTAGAGCATCTGCGTGATGGGGGTGCCGAGGGCGTAGGTCTCGTCCCAGGACAGCCCGCTCGTCATCCGCAGCAGCTGGTCGACGGTGATGTCGGCGCGCTCGTCGGTCCACTCCGGGCGCAGGCCGCTCTCCTCGATCGAGAGCCCGCGCTCCTGGACGTACCTCCCGACGAGCAGGTTCGTGGCGCTCTTGGCCATCGACCACCCGAGCTGGCGGCGCTGGGCGTCGAACCCCTCGGCGTACCGCTCGGCGACGAGGTCCCCGCCCCGCAGGACGACGACCGCGCGGGTGCCGAGCCGCTCCCGGTCCTCCTCGTCGAGGTCGTCCCCGAAGGCCAGGCCGAGGGCGTCGCTCAGCCCGCCGGTCGGCTCCGGGGAGGGGGCGTCCGAGAAGGGGTTCGGGTCCCCCGACACCTCGGTGGCGCGGCCGGGGTCGGCCGGGCGCTCCTCGGCGACGGTGCAGCCGTAGCCGGGCTCGTACCAGGCCTGCTGCTCGGCGAGGAGCCACGCCACCGCCGAGGTCGACGAGCGGCCGGCCTCGTTGACGTAGCCGGTGAGGTACGGGACGAGGGGGTTGGGCGGCAGGTCGGTGTCGGGGTCCTCGCGCCCCGCGAGCAGCGTCACCGCGCACGCGTTGTGCGCCGCGTACCCGGTGCCCGTGTGGAGGAGGGGGCTCTGCTGCCGGTAGACGTACACCCCGCCGGCGACGGCGACGACGAGCAGCACGAGGAGCAGCCGACCGAGGACACGCATGCCGAGACCGTACCCGCCGGGAGGCCCCCCGAGGTGCCGCTCGGCGGCCGGTCAGGCGGCCGTGACGTGACCGAGACCGTCGCGCAGCCGGTCGAGCAGGGCGGCGAGGAGGCGGGACACCTGCATCTGGCTCACGCCGATGTCCTCGCCGATCTCGCGCTGGGAGCGCTCCTCGACGAAGCGCAGGACGAGGATCCGGCGGTCGCGCGGGCCGAGCCGGGCGATCTCCGCGCGGACCGCGGCCCGGGTCGCGACGAGGTCGGCCTCGTCGTGGGCGTCCGGGAGCAGGTCACCCAGGCTGCCGCCCCAGGCCGTCGGGGCGTCGAGCGAGGACGGCGTGAAGGCCGACGCGCAGGCCATGGCGTCGCGCACCTCGTCGACGGTGCGTCCCAGCGCCTCGGCGACCTCGTCGGGGGAGGCGTCCCGGCCCAGGTGGTGGCGCAGGTCCTCGTCGGCGCGCGTCACCTCGGCCCGCAGCTCCTGGAGGCCGCGGGGGGGACGAACGACCCATCCGCTGTCGCGGAAGTGGCGCCGCAGCTCGCCGCGGATCGTCGGGACGGCGAACGCCGCGAAGCCGTGACCGGCGTCGGGACGGTAGCGGTGGACGGCGGCGACGAGGGCGGCCCGGGCCACCTGGAGCAGATCGTCCCGCTCCAGCCCGCGGCGGAAGTACGAGCCCGCGATCTGGTCGGCGAGCGGCAGCGTGCGGGAGACGACGGCCGACACGAGCCGCGCCCGGTCGTCCGGGTCCTCGGTGCCGCTCAGGTCGAGGAGCAGGTCCTCGGTCGACAGGTCGTCGTCGGTCTGGGTCTGGGTCATCGCCACCTCCGGTCCGTCGTGGACCGGTGGCACGCTGCTCGACCACCGGGGCCCCGGGGAACGGGGCCGTCCTCCTCGACCGTACCGGTCGGGGGCGGGTGTGGCGAGCGCGAGCGACCGACGGTTCCGGTCGGGTTCGCCCGGTCGGGTTTGCCGGTCGGCGCCACGGGGTAGTGTCGAGAGGGCCCGCACGACCTGCGGGCGCGACGGACAGGGAGGTCCGGATGACGACGGTGGGGCATGTCGAGGGGATGGCGGCGGACGACGCCGACCCCCGGCTCGCGGACGACCTGACGGACCTGCGACGCGCACTCGCGGACCATCCCTTCCCCACGCTCCAGGACGACCTCATCGCGGCCTGCCTCTCGCGCGGCGAGCCCTCGCGCCTGGCCTGCCGGCTCTCCCGCCTGTCCCGGACGCGGGTGTACACCTCGCTCGACGAGGTCTGCGCCGAGATCGAGCTCGCCGCGACCACCGGCTGAGCCTCGCAGAGGGTTCCCGGGGAGATTTTCTCGGCCGGGGTGTCGCATCCCCCCTCTCCCGTTCGTCGAGGGGGTGAGGGACCGGCACTGGCGTCGGACCCCACGACCCGGGAGGATCCCGCCATGACCCAGTACCTGATGTCCGTGTGGCACGAGAACGACGACGAGGTCTACGCGAGCGAGGAGGAGATGCAGCAGGCCTTCGCCGACACCGGACGCTTCAACGACGAGCTCCAGGCCGAGGGCCACTGGGTCTTCGCCGGCGGCCTGCACCCGCCGTCGACCGCGACCGTCGTCGACGGCACCGGCGCCGACGTCGTCATGACCGACGGGCCGTTCAGCGAGGCCAAGGAGCAGATCGGCGGGTTCTGGGTGGTCGAGGCCCCCGACCTCGACGCCGCTCTGGCGCTGGCCGCCCGCGGGTCGAAGGCGTGCCGGGGCCGGGTGGAGGTCCGCCCCTTCCAGGGCGAGTGACCCCGACGGTCGAGGAGGTCCACCGGGCCGAGTTCGGACGCGTCGTCGCGGCGCTGGCCGGCCGGTTCGGGGACCTCGACCTCGCGGAGGAGTGCACCCAGGAGGCCTTCGTCGAGGCGGTCCGTCGCTGGCCGGAGGAGGGCACCCCGCCCAACCCCGGGGGATGGCTCACCGTCGTCGCACGCAATAAGGCCCTCGACCGGCTGCGCCGCGAGTCCACGCGACAGGCCCGGCACGAGGAGGCCCACGTGCTCCACGACGCGTCGCACGACACCCCCGGGCCGCCGTCGTCGGTCGTCGACGACCGGCTGCGTCTGCTCTTCACGTGCTGCCACCCCGCGCTCGCGCCGGAGGCCCGGGTGGCGCTCACGCTCCGGCTGCTCGGCGGGCTCACCGTCCCCGAGGTCGCTCGCGCCTTCCTCGTCGAGGAGCGGACGATGGCGCAGCGGATCACCCGCGCCAAGCGGAAGATCGCCGCGGCCCGCATCCCGTACCGGGTGCCGTCGGACGCCGAGCTGCCGGACCGGCTCCCGGCCGTTCTCGCGGTCGTCTACCTCGTCTTCACCGAGGGCCACCTGCCCGGTGACGGCGCGGAGGAGGTCCGGGCGGACCTCACCGGCGAGGCGATCCGGCTCGGCCGCCTGCTGCGGACGCTCATGCCGGACGAGCCCGAGGTCGCCGGCCTGCTCGCCCTCATGCTCCTCACCGAGGCCCGGCGGGCGGCGCGGTTCGACGGTGGCAGGCTGGTCCCCCTCGCCGAGCAGGACCGGTCGCTGTGGGATGCCGCGCTCGTCGCGGAGGGGCACGCCCTCGTCCGTGAGTGCCTGCGGCGGAACCGTCCCGGGCACCACCAGCTCGTCGCGGCCGTGAACGCGGTGCACACGGACGCCGCGACCGCGGCGGACACCGACTGGCGACAGGTGGTCGCCCTCTACGACCGGATGCTCGTCGCGACGCCGACGCCCGTCGTCACCCTCAACCGGGCGGTCGCCGTCGCGGAGGTCGACGGGCCGGCCGCCGGGCTGGCGCTCGTCGACGACCTGCCCGGCCTCGACGGCTACCACCCGTTCCACGCGACCCGCGCCGACCTGCTGCGCAGGCTCGGACGGCGGGACGAGGCGCTGGCGGCCTACGACCGGGCGCTGGGGCTCGCGACGAACCCGGGCGAGCGTGCGTTCCTCACGGCGCGGCGCACCGAGGTCGTCGACGGACCGTGACCCGACGGCCCCCGGTCAGACGGAGACGCCGTCCCGGCCGGCCTGCTTGGCCCGGTAGAGCGCCCGGTCGGCGGAGGTGCGCAGCGCCTCGAGGTCGGTGACCTTGCCGATGGCGAGGCCGACGCTCACCGTGACGGCCAGGCCCTCGGCGGTCTCGTGCCACGCCCCGCTGCGGATGCGCTGGGCGATGGAGAGGCACCGGCGGCGGGCGCCGGCGAGGTCGTCGCTGTCGAGGAGCAGGATGAACTCGTCGCCACCCCAGCGGGCGACGACGTCGCTGTCGCGGACCTCGGAGACCAGCGCCGCGGCCACCTTCTCGAGCACCTCGTCGCCGACCTCGTGGCCGTGGGTGTCGTTGACGGCCTTGAAGTGGTCGACGTCGACGAGCACGAGGGTCATGTCGGCGCGCGAGCCGAGCTCGGCGGCCTCGGCGAAGGCCTCGACCCGGCGGGTGAAGCCGTGCCGGTTGGCGACCTGGGTCAGGGCGTCGACCTCCGCGGCGACCCGCAGGCGGGTGTGCTCGGCGGCCATCTGCTCGTTCTGGACGAGCGAGGCCATCGCCTCCGCGGCCGCCTCCCGCGTCCGGACCCGCCCACGGGCGAGCTCGCGGCCGAGGCGGAGGCCGGCGGTCTCGGCGCCGCTCTCGCGGGCCTCGAGCTCGGCGTCGACGGTGAGGGCGAGCAGGTGCAGCTCGGGGTCGCCGGCGCCGTCGAGCATCCGCACGGCCGCGGCCGCGTGCCGTCGGGCCTCGACGACGTCGTCCTCGGTGAGGGCGGCCGCGAGGTCGAGGTAGGCGGCGAACTCCGCGTCGCGGGTGCAGGCGGGCTCTCGGGGCGCCTCGTCGACCGGCGCCGCGATGGCGTCGACGAGGTTCTCGAAGGTGTGCAGGTCGATCCGCCAGCTCTGCGGCAGGTCCTCGAGCGGCACCCGGCGCAGGGCGGCCCGGGCCTCGGCGGCCTCGGCGACGAGGGCGTCGTCCGGTCCGGTCTGACGCCGCGCGCAGAGCCGGCGGAGCAGGATCTCCGCGCGGTTGTAGAGGGCCGTGGCCCGGCGCCACCCCTCGACGTCGGGCGCGTCGAGCCACTCGCTCGCCGCCTCGGTCTGGGCGATGGCGAAGTCCCACAGGTCGCGGGAGAGGAACCCGGTGGCGCACTGGCCGTGGGCCGAGGCGAGCATCTCGTGCGGGCCCTCGACGCCCTGGAGCAGGACGACGGCGCGGGCGAGGTCACGGTCGCGGACGAGCGCGGGCCGCGGGTCCGGGACGGCGTCGGTGCTCGACATCGCGAGGGCCAGGGCCTCCCACACCGGGTCGCCCGAGGACCGGGCGCGCTCGAGGAGGCGGGTCATGTGGGCCCAGCCGTCGATGCCGGCGTCGTAGCGCGACGCGAGCACCGTGACGAACTCGGCGAGCATGACGACGTCCGGCCAGTCGCACTCCTCGCCCTCGAGGACCATCGCCTCGAGCTCGGCGGAGGAGACGCTGCCGGGCGTCTGGGCGGTGAGGATGAGGCCGGTGGCGCGTGCCACCGCGGCCTCGTGCTGCGGGGAGCGGGAGATGCGCGTCGAGGAGACCCGGGGAAGGGCTGGAGCGGCCGTCATGGCCCCAGTGTGGGGTCGGCCCGACCCCGTGGAGGCGGTTCCGGGAGGGATGCGCCGAACGGACGACTCCGGGGCGGCCTGTTGCCCGATCCCGCTCGCCCGGAGGGATCCCAGCGTCGCGGCTCGCGGCGAACCCGGGGCCGGGCGACGTGGGGAACCCGGACGTGGGGGTCCGAGGACCGCTAGCGTGGCCGCACCGGCACCCCGAGGGCGGGTGCGCGGGGAGAGGACCTCGGATGGCCGGCGGACTGGTGGCGCTGCTCGACGACGTGGCGGCGCTCGCCCGGCTGGCGGCGGCGTCGGTGGACGACGTCGGTGCCGCGGCCGGCCGTGCCGGCGCCAAGGCGGCGGGGGTGGTCGTCGACGACACGGCGGTGACCCCGCGCTACGTCCACGGCGTCCGGCCCGAGCGGGAGCTGCCGATCGTCCGGCGGATCGCCGTCGGCTCGATCCGCAACAAGCTGCTCGTCATCCTCCCGGTGGCCCTGCTGCTCAGCCAGTTCCTGCCGTGGCTGCTCACCCCGATCCTCATGGCGGGCGGCACCTACCTGTGCTTCGAGGGTGCCGAGAAGATCTGGGAGAAGCTCTCGCACCACGAGGCCCCGAAGGCGCCGGTGACGGACATCGGTCCCGAGCAGGAGGAGACGATGGTCAAGGGGGCCATCCGCACCGACCTCATCCTGTCCGCCGAGATCATGGTCATCGCGCTCGACGACGTCGCGTCGGAGCCGTTCGTGACGCGGGCGCTCGTCCTCGTCGTCGTCGCGGTCTTCATCACGGCGCTCGTCTACGGGGTCGTGGCCCTCATCGTGAAGATGGACGACATCGGGCTGAGCCTCGCCGAGCGCGAGTCGGCCGGGGCGCAGCGGGTCGGGCGGGCGCTCGTCGCGGCGATGCCGAAGGTCCTCGCCGGGCTGTCGACGGTCGGCGTCGTCGCGATGCTCTGGGTCGGCGGGCACATCCTGCTCGTCGGGACCGACGACCTCGGCTGGCACGCCCTCTACGACGTCGTGCACCACCTCGAGGAGGCCGTGCACGACGGCACCGGTGCCCTCGGCGGCGTCCTCGGCTGGGTGACGAACACGCTGGCCTCCGCCGTGGTCGGGGCCGTCGTCGGAGGGGTCGTCGTCGCGGTCGTCCACGCCGTGACGAAGGCCCGCGGCGGGCACGGGGCCGACGCCTCCGCCGCCCATTGACCACGCCCGGTGGGGCGGCGAACCGGGGTGACCACCCCGGCCCACCACCCCGCTGAGGGGACGCTCAGCCGGTCGGAGCGGCGTCCCGGAGCCGGGCGAGCAGGTCGGCGGCCGGACCGTCGAGGAAGCCGCGCTGCTGCTCGGTCTCCCCGCCGACCTGGACGAGGGCGACGTCGGTGAAGCCGGCCTCCCAGAACGCGGACACGGCCTCGACGATCCGGTCGAGGTCGGGGCCGCACGGGATCGAGGCGGCGACGTCCTCCTCGCGGACGAACTGGGTGGCCCCGCTGAACCCCATCGGCGTCGGCAGGTCGGCGTTGACCTTCCAGCCGCCGGCGAACCACCGGAACTGCTCGTGGGCCCGGGTGACGGCGGCCTCCTCGGAGGGGTCCCAGCAGATCGGGATCTGCCCGATGGCCCGCGCGTCCTGCCCGATCGTCGACCCGGCGAGCTCGTTCCACGCGCTCACGAGGTCGCCGTTCGGCTCGACGGCGACGAGGTGGTCGGCGTCCGGTCCGAACCGCTCGATGCCGGCCCGTCCGCTCACGGCGACGCCGATGCCCACCGGCTCGTCCGGGAGGTCCCAGATGCGCGCGGAGTCGACGTCGAAGTACTCGCCGCGGTAGGTGACGAGCTCGCCGGTGTGCAGCCGCTTGATGATCTGGACGGCCTCGTCGAGCATGTCCTGGCGCTGGGCGACGGGCGGCCACCCCTGGCCGATGACGTGCTCGTTGAGGTTCTCCCCGGCGCCGAGCCCGAGGGTGAAGCGCCCGTCGGCGAGGATCTGCAGGGTCGCGGCCTTCTGCGCGACGACGGCGGGGTGGTACCGGATCGTCGGGCAGGTCACGTACGTCATGAGCTCGACGCTGCTCGTCGCCTGGGCGACGGCGCCGAGGACGGTCCAGGCGTAGGGGGCGTGCCCCTGCTCGGTGAGCCACGGGGAGTAGTGGTCGCTGGACACGAGCAGGTCGAAACCGGCCGCCTCGGCGCGCACGGCGCTGTCGACGAGCTGCTTCGGGCCGCTCTGCTCGGTCATGAGGGTGTAGCCGAACCGCGTCACGGTGTCGCTGCTCCTTCGGTCCTGGCCGGTCCCGTCGACCGGCCTCCCCCGCTCCCTACCCGGTCCGCGACGAGCGAACCGGAGCAGCCGACGCAGGACCCGCCGGATCCCGGCGTCGGTCAGGCGCGGGTCGCCGTGGACAGCAGGTAGGACCAGCGCATCGTGCCCCCGCCCTCGTCGTGCTCGGCGACGAGCGCGTCGACCGCCTCCTCCAGCGCGGCCCGCTGCTCCGGGTCGTCCGCCGTCGACCGGTACACCGTGAGCATCGGCCCGTACCCGGCGGCGAAGTACTCGCGGAACTCGGTGGGGCCCGTGAACCCCTCGACGACGACCTCGCCGCGGTCGTGCGTGAGGTCGGTGACCCCGTCGCCGAAGAGGTCGCCCACGTGGCCGGGCGTCCCCCACAGCGGCGGCGGCGACGCGCCCGGCGGCGGGGCCGGGGCCCAGGGCCGCAGGGTGGCGAGCAGCCGGCCGACGAACCCGTCCGGGGTCCACGACAGCACCCCGACCCGGCCGCCCGGCCGGCACACCCGCAGCAGCTCGGCGGCGGCCGTCTCGTGGCGGGGCGCGAACATCACCCCCACGCTCGACATCACGACGTCGAAGGACGCGTCGTCGTAGGGCAGCGCCTCGGCGTCCGCCACCTCCCACGCGAGGTCGAGCCCGGTGTCGGCCGCGCGCCGGCGTCCGGCGTCGAGCAGCTCCGGGGTGAGGTCCGACGCCGTGACGCGGGCACCCGCCCGGGCGGCGGGGAGGGAGGCGTTGCCCGAGCCCGCCGCGACGTCGAGGACCCGGTCGTCGGGCCCGACGCCGAGGGCGGTGACGAGCCGGCCCCCGAGGTCCGGGATGAGCCGGTCGGCGACGGCCGGGTAGTCACCCCGCGCCCACATCGCCCGGTGGGCGTCCTTGACGTGGCTCGGGCTCGGTCCTGCTGCGGTCTCCGCTGACATGGTCTCCCCCTCCCGGTGTGTCGACCCCAGGGTGCCGTCGCCGACCCGACGTGCGCCATGGCCCGTTCGAGCCATCCCGGCCGGAGGCGGTCGCGTGGTCAGGGAGCGCCCGCACCGCGGAGCCGGCGAGCGACGACGCCGGTGACGACGAGGAGCAGCACGGCGGCCCCGACGCCGAGGAGGACGACCGACCCGTCCGCCACGGCGGAGGCGCCGACGAGCGTGTACGCCACCGTCCCGGGCACGACGCCCACCAGCGTGCCGACGACGTAGTCCCGACGGCTCACCGCGCTCACCCCGCAGGCGTAGTTGACGATCGTGAACGGCACGACGGGGGTGAGCCGCAGGACGACGACGGACAGCACCCCCTGGTCGCGCGCGAGGTCCTGGACCCCGGCCAGCCGCGGACCGGCGACCCGGGCCACCGGCTCCCGCCCGAGCCGACGGGCGACGGCGAACCCGACGAGGGCGCTCACGACCGCGGCGACCCAGGCGACGACGACGCCGGTGGAGACCCCGAAGAGCGCACCCGCGATGGTCACGAGGATGCTCTTCGGCACCGGGGCCAGGGTGAGCAGGACGTGGGCGACGACGAACACGGCGGGACCCCAGGGCCCGGCGTCCCGGACGGCGGCCCGGACGGCGTCGAGGTCGCCGCCGAGGACGACGACGGCCACCGCGCCGGCGACGAGCGTGCCGAGCAGGAGGCCGAGGAGGCCCAGGCGGGCCACGGCCGGCTCACGCGCGGGCACCGCCGGGACGTCGGGGGCGGGGACGCTCATCGCACGGCGGGGGTGGGGGCGGTCCGTCGGGCCCGGACGGCGACGGCCCCCATGAGCAGGACGACGACGGTGATGATGCCGAAGCCCAGCCCCGGCCGGAGCGGGACGAGGATGCCGATCGTGCCGCCGACGACCCAGCAGGCCTGGAGGATCGTCTCCGACCACGAGAAGACCCGGGCGCGGGTCCGGTCCGGGACGTCGCGCTGGACGAGCGCGTCGAGGCACAGCTTCGAGAGCTGGGCGTACATCCCGGACACGAGGCCGACGAGCACGATGGCCCACACCGAGTACAGGACCGCGGCCACGACGGAGGTGACGACGGCGACGGCGGCCATCGCCGTCGCCATGACCTCGGGGGCCGGGGTGTCCTTGCGGTTCCCGACGAGCGACCCGACGGCGTTGCCGGTGCCCGCGGCCGCGACGACGAGGCCGATGACGAGGGGGCCGCTCCACCCGGGGATCGGCACCTCGCGCATGAGGAAGAGGAGAAAGAGGGTGAGGAACCCTGCGAGCATCCGGGCGCCGGTCGTCAGCCACAGCACGTACCGCACGGCGACCGGCAGGGCACGCATCCGGCGGGTGTCGCGGACCGGGTCGTCGAGCGGCTCGCGGTCGACCGGGGTGCCGTCGACGTCGGTCTCGCCGAGACTGGAGTCGACCCGGTCCGGGAGGCGGATCGACAGGACCGTGGCGACGACGAAGACGACGAAGGCGACCCGCAGCGACCAGTCCGGCCCGGCCTGCGCGGCGGCCCCGGCGAGCCCGCCACCGAGGACCATCCCGATGACGCCCGCGATGTTGAGCCGGGCGTTCGCCCCGACGAGGGAGACCTCGCGCGGCAGCAGCCGGGGGACCGCGGCGGCCCGGGCGACGGCGTAGGACCGCGCGGCGACGAGGCAGCCGAGGGCGGCCGGGAAGAGCCACGCGCTGTCGGCGACGACGGCGGACGCGAGCACCCAGGCGAGGAAGCCGCGCACCGCCAACGTCGTGCCGAGCGCCCAGCGCCTCCCGTGCCGGAAGCGGTCCAGGAGCGGCCCGATGAGCGGCGCGAGCAGGAGGAAGGGCGCCATCGTGAGCAGCAGGAACAGGGCCACCCGCCCCCGCGCCTCGTCGGTCGGCATCGCGAACACGGTGCCGGCGAGCGAGATCGTCACGGCCGCGTCGCCGGCGGTGTTCACGGCGTGCAGCTCGGTGAGCCGGGCAAGCCCGGTGGCCCCCGCGCCGTCGGCCGTCGTGAACCGGCGGAACCGGCGTCCGGCGGCCCGTCCGCCCCGGCCGACGGCCCGGACGCCGGCGGTGCCGCCCCGGACCGTCCCCCGCGCGGTGCTGCGTGCCGTCGTCCGTGCGGAGGCCGCGAAGCGCCCGGACCGGGACGTCCGCGGCGGCGCCTCCCGGTCCGTCGCGGGACGGTGGACGGACACGGCCCCGATCTTGCCAAACCGTCCCCGACGAGAGGGGCCTGCCGCGCTGGCGCCGGGGCTGGAAGGATGACCGCCGTCCGACCGCGACCCCCGCCAGGAGGACCCGATGGACGCGAGCGCCGCCATCCTCGTCGCCGCCCTCGTCGGAGGGCTCGCCGCCTCGGCCGTCCGGCTGCCGCCGCTCGTCGGCTTCCTGCTCGCCGGGTTCGTCCTGCGGGCCCTCGGGGTCGAGGAGGTCCCCGTCCTGCAGACGATCGCCGACCTCGGCGTCACCGTCCTGCTCTTCGGGGTCGGCCTCAAGGTCGACGTCCGGGGCCTCCTCCGGCGCGAGGTGTGGGGGACCGCGACGGTGCACCTCGTCGCGACGACCGTGCTCGCGACGGCGGCGCTCGGCGTGCTCGGCGCCGTCGGGGTGGGCCTCGTCGGGGACGAGGCGGTCACCTGGCTGCTCGTGGGGTTCGCCCTGTCCTTCTCGAGCACCGTCGTCGTCGTGAAGATCCTCGAGGAGCGGGGCATCGCCCAGTCCGTCGGCGGCCGGACCGCCATCGGCGTCCTCGTCGTCCAGGACATCGCCGCGGTCGTCTTCCTCGCGACCGCCGAGGGCGACCCGCCGAGCCCGTGGGCGGTGCTGCTCCTCCTCGTCGTCCCCGGCGCCGTCCTGCTCCGGCGGGTGCTCGCGGCCGTCGGGCACGGCGAGCTGCTGCCGCTCTTCGGCGTCGTCGTCGCGCTCGTCCCGGGCTACGCGCTCTTCGAGGCCGTGGGGGTCAAGGGCGACCTCGGGGCGCTCGTCATGGGGATGCTCATCGCCGGCCACCGCGGCTCCGGGGAGCTCGCGAAGAGCATCTTCGCGCTCAAGGACCTGCTGCTCGTCGGCTTCTTCGTCGCCATCGGGCTCGGCGGGCTGCCGACGGTGGGCGAGCTCGCGCTGGGGCTGGGCCTGCTGCTCCTGCTGCCGCTCAAGGCCCTAGGCTTCGCGGCGCTGCTGTGGCTCGCGGGCTTCCGGCGGCGCACGGCGGTGCTCACCGGGACGGCGCTCGCGAACTTCTCGGAGTTCGGGCTGATCGTCCTCGCGCTCGCGCCCCAGGGGCTGCTCGACGAGGGCTGGCTGCGGGTCGTCGCCACGGCCGTCGCGGCGAGCATGGTCCTCACGTCCCTGCCCGGCCGGCACCCGGAGTACCTCTCGAGCGCGCTGCGCGGGCTGCTGCCGGACCGGCCCGTCGAGCGGACCCACCCGGAGGACCGGCCGCTCGACCTCGGGCCGGCGGAGGCCGTCGTCCTCGGGATGGGGCGGGTCGGGCGGGCGGCCTACGAGCGGCTCGCCGAGGGGTACGGGCTGCGGGTCGTCGGCATCGAGGCGTCGAGGGACCGGTGCCGCCTGCTCGAGGAGGAGGGGCTCGAGGTCCGCGAGGCGGACGCCACCGACCCGGAGATGTGGTCCGACCGGCCGTTCCACGACGTGTCGCTCGTCGTGCTCGCCATGCCCTTCCACGGCAACAACCTCGACACCCTCGACCAGCTGCGCGCGCACGGGTACGCCGGGTCGGTCGCGGTGGTCGCCCAGCACGACGACGACCTCGAGACGGCGCTCGCGCACGGGGCGCACGCCGGCTTCCAGCTGTACGACGGCGCCGGCGCCGAGCTCGCCGACCGGGCGGCCGCGGTGCTGCGGCGGCCGGGTACGGGCGGCTCCGGCGGGACGGAACAGCCGGGGCCGCAGCCACGTTGAGCCGTCCATGACGTCCACCAGCAGCATCGCGGAGCGCTACGAGCAGGCGCGGGGCCTCTACCGGCACGGCGAGTACCAGGAGGCGGCGTCGCTGCTCTCGACGCTCGTCGACGAGAGCCTCCTCGCCCCGCCGCTGCACGGCACGACGGAGCTGCGGCTGCTGCTCGCCCGGGCGTACTTCCACTCCGCCCAGCTCGGCCGGTCCGAGCGGGTGACGCGCGCCGTCCTCGCCGACGACCCGGACGAGCCGTACGCGAACCTGCTGCTCGGGCGGACCCTGCAGCGGCAGGGGCGCGCCGGGGAGGCCAGGCCGCACCTCGCGATGGCCGAGCTGCTCGGCGGCTACGCCGGGGACGGCCGACTCGAGGTGCACGACCTCGGTCCGGGGGACCCGGGGGCGGCCTCGGCGGACGGCGACGCCGACCCCGACGCGGACCCGCGCGGATGACGGACTACGGGCACCCGCTCGAGTTCGGGGTCTTCCCGACCCCGGACGTCGCGAGGGCCGAGGACGTCCTCGAGATCGCCCAGCTCGCGGATGTCCTCGGGCTCGACCTCGTGAGCGTCCAGGACCACCCGTACCAGGCCCGTCACCTCGACACCTGGACCCTGCTGTCGGTCATCGGGGCCCGGACGACCGCCGTGCGCCTCGCGCCCAACGTCGCGAACCTCCCGTTGCGCCCGCCCGTCGTCCTCGCCCGGTCGGTCGCGACGCTCGACCTGCTCACCGGGGGACGCGTGGAGCTCGGGCTCGGCACCGGCGCCTTCTGGGACGCCATCGAGGCCGCGGGCGGCAGGCGGCTGTCCCCGGGTGAGGCCGTCGAGGGTCTCGTGGAGGCCGTCGAGATCATCCGGGGCCTCTGGTCCGGGCAGGGGTCCGTGCGGGTCGACGGGTCGGTCCACCGGGTCCGCGGGCTGCACGCCGGGCCGGCGCCGGCCCATCCCGTCGGCATCTGGCTCGGGGCGTACAAGCCGAGGATGTTGCGGGTCACCGGGCGGATCGCCGACGGGTGGCTGCCGAGCATGGGCTACGCCGACCCCGACGCGCTCGGACCGATGAACGCGACGATCGACGAGGCGGCGGTGGCGGCCGGGCGCGCGCCCGAGGACGTCCGGCGGCTCTACAACGTCTTCCCGGGCGGCCGGTCCGGCGGCGGGCTGGTCGGCGGACCCGCGGACTGGGTCGAGCAGCTCGCCGGGCTGACCCTCGAGCACGGGATGTCGACGTTCGTCCTCGCCGCCGACGACGAGGACCTCGTCCGGGTGTGGGCCCAGGAGGTCGCACCCGCGGTCCGCGAGGCCGTCGAGGTCGAGCGGTCGCGGGTCGCCGACGGTTCGGCCGTCGACGGGACCCGTCCTGCCGACACGGCCGGGGCCGCCGGGGTCGATGCCGGTGCGGGAGCCGCCGCCGACGGGGTCCGGGGCGCCGAGACAAGAGAACATCCCGCGACACACGAGAACGCTTCCCTTGCCTCACCGGACATTTCGGGGTCACCCCGAAATGTCGAGGCGGGTGGGGTGGTCGAGATCGGGGACCTGCGCACGACCGCCGACGACGGGACGCGGCTCACCGGCGACCTGCCGTGGGACGAGCCCGCTCGGCCGCGGTACCCCGTCCCCGACGACGGCCACGAGTACGCGCCCCACGAGCTCGCCGTCCCGCGCAACCTCGTCGCCATCCACGACCACCTGCGCGCCGAGCTCGACCAGGTCCGCGACATCGTCGACCAGGTCGCCCGGGGCGCGATGACCGTCGGTTCCGCGCGCTCCCACATCAACGCGATGACGATGCGGCAGAACCAGTGGACCCTCGGCGCCTACTGCGAGTCGTACTGCCGGGTCGTCACGCAGCACCACACGATCGAGGACGTCTCGATGCTGCCGCACCTGCGCGAGGCAGACCCGGCGGTCGGCCCCGTCGTCGACCGTCTGCAGGAGGAGCACGAGGTCATCGCGGACGTCCTCGACGACGTCGACCGGGCGCTCGTGGCCCTGGTGTCCGAGGACGACGGGGCGATGGACCGGCTGCGGCACGTCGTCGACCTGCTCACCGACGTCCTGCGCTCGCACCTGGCGTACGAGGAGCGCGAGCTCGCCCATCCGCTCGCCCGGCACGGGATGCACTGACACGCCGGGGAGCGGGCGGTCAGCGGTGGGTGCGGTGCCTGGAGGGGCGCAGCACGAGGGCCACGACGAGCCCCACCCCGACGCCGATCGCCGCCCCGGTGACGTTGTCGACGACGTCGGTGATGTCGCAGGCCCGGTCGAGGCGGGCGAAGACGAGCTGCGCCGTCTCGATCGCCACCGAGTAGCCGAGCAGGCCGACCAGCCCGAGCGGCACGAGGACCACCGCGGACCGCCAGCGCGCGAGCATCAGCGTCATGAGGGCGCCGGACGGCACGAACAGCGCCGTGTTGAGCGTCCGCTGTCCGTTGGAGAACAGCCAGAACCCCTGCGGCGCCGGTCCGCCGTAGTCGAAGGAGCACATCGTCTGCGCCTCGTCGGCCGGGACGATGCCGGGTGCCCCCGCGTACGGGATGAGGGTGACGAGCGCGACGACGACGAGCGACCAGAGGAAGCCGGCGAACGAGAACGCCCACACCGTCCCGAAGCGCCGCCGCAGGGCGGTCGCGAGGAGCAGGCACACGAGAGCGGCGACGAGCGCGCCGAGGAGCATGACGCCCACACCACCGACCGGGAACACTCGGCCGACGCTAGAGCACCCTGGCGGGTCGCCGCGGGAGGATCCACCCCGTCAGAGCGTGGTCGGACCTCCCACAGGGCGCCGCTCGCCCTGAACCGCCCGTGTGGAGCATCGTCGGCGCCATCACCCCGACGATGCTCCACACGAGCACCGCCGACGACGGAGCGAGCGGACGGGCGAGCGCGTCCCGGGTCAGCCGCGGCGGCGGCGGAGGAACCCGCGGCGCCGGCTCTCCGCCCGGGCAGCCGTCCGCACGTCCTCGGCGTGGTCGGCACGGCCGGCCACCTCACCGGCCACCGGGTCCGACCCCCCGCCCGGCGCGTCGCTGCCCGGGACGACGGACGCGACGAGCTCGAGCTTGTCGAGGACCGGCGCCGGGATGACGAACGGGTACAGGTCGTCCTTGCCCATCGAGCGGTTGATCTGGTTGAGCGCGGTCGACAGCGGGATCCACACCCCGACGACGAGGTCGCGCACGCTCGAGAACGCCGACGGGGACACCGCGAGCAGGCCCTGCTCGGCGGCGGTGTCCACGGTGTCGCAGATGTGCAGGTAGTGCGCGAAGCACTCGGCGAAGTCCTCGAACGGGTGCATCGTCGCGTAGCGGGAGATGAACCGCTCCGGCCAGTCCTCCGGCGGACCCTGCGCGTAGTGCCGGTCGATCTCCGCCTGGTAGTCGGCCCGCTCGTCCCCGAAGAGCTCGCGGTACCGGTCCCGCAGCGGGCCCTCGGTGACGAGCTGCCAGTCGTAGTAGTGCCCGACCTCGTGCCGGAAGTGGCCGAGCATCGTGCGGTACGGCTCGTCGAGCTGGACCCGGACCTTCTCGCGGCGGTCGTCCGCGGACTCGGCGAGGTCGATCGTCACGACGCCGTTCGCGTGCCCGATGACGACGTTCTCGTCGACGCTGGACAGCAGGTCGAAGGCGAGCCCGTTCTCCTCGTCCTCGTCCTTGCCGACGACCGGCAGGCCGAGGGTGTCGAGCTCGACGACGAGGTGGCGCTTGGCGGCCTCGGCGACCTGCAGCTGGGACATCCCGACCTCGTCGTCGTCCGCCGGGCGGGTGCGGGTGAGGTCGCACGCCGAGCACTGGCCGCCGCGCGATGACGCGAGCCAGGTGCAGCCGGACAGCCCGAGGTTGCAGCAGACGTGCCACACGGCGCCGGCGGCGTCGACGTACCGGCCCTTCTCGTCGAGCGGCACGATCGCCCGCTCGGCGCGGGAGAAGCCGAGGGAGGTCCCGCAGGAGACGCAGACGGAGTTCTCGAAGAACAGGCCGGCGTCGCAGACCCGGCAGCGGAAGGCACGCACCGGTGGAGTGTGTCACGGCCGGGGGGGGGGGGGCCCCCCCCCCCCCCGGCCGGGAAACGGGGCCGCACCCCGCTGACCTGCGGCGTCGGGTCTCAGCGGGTCGGGTCGCTCCCGCGCACCGTCCACTCGCCAGGGGCGGAGAAGTCGAGCCACGTCCCGTCCGGGTCCTGCTGGTCGACGCCGTCGCGGGAGTAGTCGCACACGCCGCCGGCGAAGACCTCCTGGAGCCGCTCCCACTGGGCGTCGGTCGTCTGCGGGTACTCCTCGCGATCCGGGGCCGCGAGCTCACAGGTGATGACGTCGCTCGCGACCGGCCCGCCCGCGACGATGCGCGGCGAGGCGTACGACGGGTAGAGCTCGTTGCAGCGGGTGTCGCCCTCGTAGACCTGGCGCTCGCGGATGCGCTCGCCGTCCGGGGTCCAGCACGAGTCGACGAGGTCCTTCGGGCGGCTGCGCGAGACCTTGCCGTGCTGCGACCCGGGCCGGGTGTCCTTCTGCACGGTCGCGATCCACCGGTCGATGGCGTCGAGCGCGTAGACCAGCACCGGGCTCTCGCTGTCGAACAGCCCGCGCGAGTCGTCCTCGACGAGCATCACCTGGTTGTCGGCGTCGCCGTTCGCCGCCACGAGCCGCTCGCGGGTCGAGAACGACTGGTAGCGCATGTGGATGTCGCCGCCCTCGAGGTCGTCGGTGTAGGCGCGGTAGTCGATGAGGGGCACGTCGCCGAGGCCGTTGCCGCCGTTCAGCATCCGACCCGTGCGGTAGGCGTTCTCGCGGGCGGTCGGGTCGGCCGCCGTGCGGCTCGCGGTCGGGTTCGCGTCGACGTCGATGCCGCCGACGCCGGCGTTGAGGTCGAGGAACTGGTCGGCGTCGATGACCCCGTCCTCCCACGCCTCGAGGCCGTACTGCACCCCGACGTTGTCGCTCGGGACGCGGGCGAACCCGGTCTCGGGGTCGACCCCGTAGGCGTTGCGGCCGTGGTCCCAGACCGTGCCGCGCGCGCCGTCGGGGTTGGCCTGCGCGTCGTAGCGGGCGTCGGCCGGGACGGAGGAGTCGAACTCGGCGTCCGGGTCGAGCCGGGCCGCGCCGCCGCTCTGGGCCGGCAGGGCGTTCGCGACGCCGAAGCCGGAGACGGCGGTGCGCTGGTCCTCGGTGAAGGCGTCGGGGTTGTCCTCGAACCACGTCTGCAGGACGCGGGAGTCGAAGAGCATCTGCGAGGTGCCGAAGCCGACGTCGGGGAAGCTGCAGCCGGCGATGACGCCGTCGAGCAGGCCCGGGTAGTTGTCGGCGATCTGGTGGCCCTGGTAGCTACCGCCGGAGCAGCCCCAGCCGATCGTCCAGCGCGGCGTGCCGTAGGTCTGCTCGAAGTGCCGCTTCGTCTGCGCCATGACCTCGGCGGAGAGCAGGTCGTCGCAGTTGTGGCCGAAGACGTTGAGCGAGGACGACGCGACGGCGTACCCGCGCTCGAGCATCGACGGGACGAGGACGCCACCGGTGCCGGGGCCCTGGCGGTACCAGCCGGACCGGCAGCCGCCGCCGAAGGTGTAGACGAGCTTGTCGTTCCAGCCGGGGCTGCGGGTGCCCGCGGTCGGCTCGACGTCGTCGGCGGGGTCGTCGAGCATCGCGATCTCGTAGATGCCGCGGTCCTCGGTGCCGGTCTCGACGCGGACGATGAACGGGACGCGCTCGCCCTTCACCGTCGTGTAGGCGAGGTCGTCGGGGCGGGTCTCGTCCTCGGGCAGCGGGGTGAAGCCGCCGCCGGTGCTCCGGTACACGTGGTCGACCTCGGTCGGGACCTCGCAGTCCGGGCCGGTCGACGCCGGCAGGTAGGACCCGTCGGCGGTGCGGAACTCGTCGGACTCGCAGAAGAACGGCGTCTCCCGCGGGCCGGCGAAGGCGAGTGGGTCGGCCTCGTCGGCGGCGGCCCCGGCGGGGGCGAGGGCGCCGATGCCGAGGGGGACGGCGAGGGCGAGCGGGGCGGTCCCGGCGAGCGCGCGGACACGCCGGGAGGGGCGTCGGGACGTCGGTGTCACGGGGGCTCCGGGGGTCGGGGCGCTCCCGTTTGGAAGCGCTTACATCGGATGCTGACCCTCCCTGTCTACCCCCGGGCGTGCCGGTCGGCAACCGGGGAGCGACCCGCGGGACACCGCGCACGCCGTCCCGACATCCACCGATCGATGGACGATGCCGGCGCCCACGGGACGATGCGCTCGACCTCCGCACGCTGCTCGAATGGGCCCCATGACCACACCCGAACCCCTCGTCGAGGTCATCGACCTGCGCAAGTCCTACGGCGCCGTCCGCGCGGTCGACGGCGTCTCGATGACCGTCGACCGCGGTGAGATCCACGGCGTCCTCGGCCCCAACGGCGCGGGCAAGACGACGACCGTCGAGAGCATCGCCGGCCTGCGCACCCCCGACTCCGGGACGGTCCGCGTCGCGGGGACCGACCCCGCGGCCGACCGTGCCCGGACCACCCGCCTCGTCGGGGTGCAGCTGCAGGAGGCCCGGCTCCAGCCGAAGATCCGCGTCGGGGAGGCCTTGACCCTCTGGTCGGCCCTCTACCCGGATCCGGTCCCGTGGCGCGAGCTCGCCGCCCGCCTCCGGCTCGACGGTCTGCTCGACCGTCGGTTCGACGACCTGAGCGGCGGGCAGCGGCAGCGACTGTCCATCGCCCTCGCCCTCGTCGGGCGCCCCGAGCTCGTCGTCCTCGACGAGCTGACGACCGGCCTGGACCCGCAGGCCAGGCGAGAGACCTGGAGCCTGGTCCGGGAGACCCGTGACCGTGGGACGACCGTCCTCCTCGTGACCCACTCGATGGAGGAGGCCCAGCAGCTGTGCGACCGGGTCACGGTCATCGCCGGGGGCCGGGACTGTGCGACCGGCACCCCGGCCGAGCTCGTCGGGGGAGCGGACGCCGCGACGGTGACCTCGTTCGTCCCGTCCGGCCCCCTGTCGCTCGACGAGGTGGCCGCCCTGCCGGGGGTGGCGACGGTGCGCGCCGAGGGCGACCGGGTCGTCGTCGGCGGCAGCGAGGACCTCGCCCTCGAGCTCGTCGGCTGGCTCGAGGGGCGCGGTGTCGTCCCGCGGCGGCTCCGCGTCGCCGAGGGCAGCCTCGACGACGCCTACCTGACCCTCGTTAGCGACCCGGCCGCGACGACGGAGGAGGCCACCCGATGAGCTCCGGACCGACGACGGCGCTGCTGCGCACCGAGGCACGGCTGTTCGTCCGTGAGCCCGGTGCGTGGTTCTGGATCCTCGTCTTCCCGACCGCGCTGCTGTGCGTGCTCGGTCTCGTCCCGAGCTTCCGCGAGCCGTCCCCCGACCTGGGGGGCGCCCGCGTCCTCGACCTCTACGTCCCCGTCTGTGTCCTCTTCGCCGTCCTCGTCGCGGGGGTCCAGACGATGCCGACCGTCCTCGCGACCTACCGTGAGCGCGGCATCGTCCGCCGACTGCGGACGACCCCGCTCTCACCGGCGTCGCTCCTCCTCGCGCAGGCCGTCGTCCACGCGGCCCTCGTGGTCGTCTCGGTCGTCCTCGTCCTCACCGTCGGCTGGCTCGGCTACGGCTCGCCGCTGCCGGCGCAGCCGCTCGGCTACCTCCTGGCCCTCCTCCTCGCCGTCGCGGCGATGACCGGGGTCGGAGCCCTCGTCACGGCCTTCTCGAGGACCACGAAGATCGCCGCGGCGGTGGGTAGCGTCGTCCTCTTCCCGATGATGTTCACCTCCGGGGTGTGGCTACCGGTCGCGGCGATGCCCGAAGGGCTGCAGCGGGTCGTCCTGCTGAGCCCGCTCGGTGCCGCGGCTCGGGCGCTGACGGACGCGACGGCCGGTGACGTCCCCGCGCTGGTCGACCTCGCCGTCATGGCCGGCTGGGCGCTCGTGCTCGGCGCGGCGGCGGTCCGGTGGTTCCGCTGGGAGTGACGAGGGTCCGCGCGGCTGGGACAGTGTCGTCATGAGGCGTGGCGCGGACGTCCGGCCCGGATCCAGACGTCCGGCGGCGTCCCGGTGGGAGGTGGGTCTGCCCTTCGGCCTGCTCGCCGTCGCGACGGCGGTGGCACTCGTCGCCCAGCCGGCGATGCCCCGTCGGCCCGGCGGGACGGTCCTGGTCGTCGCCCTCGTCGTCGCCACGGCCGGCTGGCTGGTGGTCGCGGCCCGGCTGCCGCGGGAGGCGGGGCCCGTTCGTGGCGCGACGTTCTGGGTGCGGACGTTCCTGGCGTTCTGCCTCACCCTGCTCAACCCGTTCTTCGCCATCTTCTCGTTCGTGGGGATGACGGACGCGTTCGACACCTTCCGGCGGCGCGGTGCGGCTCATGCGGGGTTGCTCGCGACGGCGGTCATCACCGGCGGCGCCCAGTCGGGCGGCCTGCCACCGGCGAGTGGCTGGCAGGCGGCCACCTTCGTGGGACTCGTGGCGGTGAACTTCGGTCTCGGTTCCGTCTTCGCGACGATGCACCTGGGGGTCGTCGAGGCCCGCGACGAGCATGCGGCCACCGCGGCGGACCTCACGCGGCTCAACACCGACCTGACCAGGGCCGTCGAGGAGAACGCGGCTCTGCAGCGGCGCCTCGTCGCACAGGCGAGGGAGACCGGCGTCCAGCAGGAGCGGCAGCGGCTCGCCCGCGAGATCCACGACACCCTCGCTCAGGACCTGGCCGGGATCGTCGCGCAGCTGGAGGCCGTCCGTGGCGACGGCGACCCCGTACGGGTGGCGCGAGCCCTCGACCTGGCACGAGGGGCCCTGACGGAGGCCCGCCGCTCGGTGCTCGACCTGGCCCCCGTCCCGCTCGGTTCGGCAGGACTGACCTCGGCGGTGCGCGCCGCGGCGGCGTCGTGGTCGGCGGGCGAGGGGGTCGACGTCGAGGTGCACGAGAGCGGCGACCCCGTGGAGCTCCACCCGGAGGTCGAGGCTGCCGTGCTGAGGATCGTCCAGGAGTCGCTGGTCAACGTCCGCAAGCACGCCGCGGCGACCCGGGTCGACGTGACGTTGAGCCACCTCGAGGACGAGATCCTCGTCGACGTCCGCGACGACGGTGTCGGCTTCGACGTCGCGGCGTCGCGGCGCCCGACGTCCTTCGGGCTGCGCGGGATGCGGCAGCGGGCCGAACGACTCGCGGGCGAGATGGTCGTCGAGTCCGCACCCGGCCGGGGAACCGTCGTCTCGCTCCGGCTCCCCGCGCTCGCACCTGGTGTGCTCGCATGATCCGCATCGTCGTCGCGGACGACCATCCCGTCGTCCGCGACGGCATCCGTGCCGTCCTGGACTCCGAGCCCGACTTCGAGGTCGTCGGCGAGGCCGCGGACGGACCGGCCGCGGTCGACCTCGTCGCAACCCTCGACCCGGACGTCCTCGTCGTCGACCTCCGGATGCCCGGCGGGGGCGGCGTCGATGCGGTCCGGGAGCTCGGGCGACGCGGGCTGCGGGCGGCCTCCCTCGTGCTCACGACGTACGACACCGACGCCGACACGGTCGCGGCGGTCGAGGCCGGGGCGAGGGGCTACCTCCTCAAGGACGCACCGACCGCCACGCTCCTCGACGCCGTCCGTGCGACCGCGGCGGGGGAGACGTTCCTCTCACCCGCCGTCGCGGCCCGCCTCGCCTCGCACGTGCGCACCCCTCGCCGGTCGGCGACGCTCACCGGGCGGGAGCGCGAGGTGCTGGCCCTCGTGGCGCTCGGCACGACGAACCGCGCCATCGCCACCCGGCTGCTCGTCAGCGAGGCGACGGTCAAGACCCATCTCGTCCACGTCTACGAGAAGCTCGGGGTCGTCGACCGTGCGGCTGCCGTGGCCGTGGCCTACGACCGCGGCATCCTCGGGGGGAGTGCTCCCGACCGTTCCTGAGCCGGCCGAGCGGACCACCGGGGGAGACACGGACAGGCAGCAGGGTCCCCGTCGGCCCTCCGACGGGGGTCTTCGCGGGGCCCGGCGGCTTCTGCCGGTCGGTGCGGCGGCGCCTCAGCCGCGGGCGGACTCCAGGGCGAGCAGCTGCTCCTTCGCGGCCGGCCCACCGGCGTACCCGCCGACGCCGCCGGAGGCCGGGAGCACCCGGTGGCAGGGCAGGGTGACGCAGAGCGGGTTGCCGCCGAGCGCCGTCCCGACGGCCCGCGCCGCCCGCGGCCGGTCGACGGCGGCAGCCAGCCTGGCGTACGTCGTCCGCTCCCCGTAGCCGACGGTCGTGGCGAGCCGGGTGAGGACGTCGCGCTGGAAGTCCGAGGCGAGGACGAGGTCGGTCGGTACGTCGACGAGGCGGGCACGGCCGGAGAGGTAGTCCTCGAGCGCCCGGCGGACCGCGTCGGTGTCGGCGGGGCGGCGCAGCACCCGGGGGCTCACCGCGTCGGCGACCCGCTGCAGCCACCGGTCCTCCGCGGCCCCGTCGGGCGCGTACGCGGTGGCGAGGGCCCGGCCGTCGTCGCGGACGACGAGGAGCATCCGGCCGACGGCGGTGTCGTCGACGACGTAGGAGACATCGGTGGCGGAAAGCGCCGGCGGGCGGTCCGTGGCCGGGGCGAGTGTGGCGAATGGGCTGGTCATGACGGGTCCTCGGGGTCGGAGGGAGCAGCGGCGTCGACGGGGGCGGCGGCGTCGGAGGCGGCGGTGTCGACGGGGGCGGCGGCGTCGACGGGGGCGGCGGCGTCGAGGGGGTCGACGAGGTCGAGGCGGAGGGTGGCGAGGGCGTCGCTGACGAGGCGACGGCTCATCCCGGGGGTCGTGCCGAGCGCGGCGGCGACGGCGCGGTGGTCGAGGTCGCCGACGAAGCGCAGGACGACGGCGTCCCGCTGCCGCGGGGGCAGGGCGGCGACGTGGGCCCACAGGTCGGCGTCAGGCGGCTCGGCGGGTGGCGCGACGACGGGTGCGACGGCCATCGACCCCGGGTCCTCGTGCGGGTCGCTCCGGCGGGCCCTTCGGTGGTGGTCCATCGCGCACCGGTGCGTCACCGTGAGCAGCCACGAGCGCAGGTTGCGGGCCGAGCGCAGCCGCGGGTACGCGGCGAGCGCCTGGGTCCACGCCTGCTGGGCGACGTCGTCGGCGTGGACCGGCCCGACGAGCCCGCGTGCGAGGCGGGAGACGTCGCGCCAGTGGTCGTCGACGAGCTGCTGGAACGGGGGGAGGCTCACGATGGTCCAACGGTAGGGCGCCGGAGGATGTGAGTCCCGCGTCCGGGCGGGCTCCGTCCCGCCGTCCCGGGTCACGCCGGGACGCCCCGGACCTCGGCGGGCCCCGACGCGGACGGCGCGCGGGCCCACGTCGGGCCGGGGTCGGGTCGGGGTTGGCATGATGGTCCCCGTGAGGCAGGACCCGGCGACGACGCCCCGTCCGCTCGTCGTGGCCCACCGCGGGGCCAGCGACGACGAGCCCGAGCACACCCTCGGGGCCTACCAGCGGGCGCTCGACGAGGGCGCCGACGGGGTCGAGTGCGACGTCCGGCTCACCGCCGACCACCACCTCGTCTGCGTCCACGACCGCCGCGTCGAGCGCACGTCGAACGGCGCCGGCGTCGTCTCCGCCCTCGAGCTCGCCCGGCTCGAGGAGCTGGACTGGGCCTCGTGGAAGACCCGCCCGGACGCCGCCGAGGCCCCGGACGCCGACCCCGAGCGCGGCCGCCTGCTCACCTTCCGGCGCCTGCTCGACGTCCTCGTCTCCTCCGGCGACGAGGTCCTCACCCTCGTCGAGACCAAGCACCCGACCCGGCACGGCGACGACGTCGAGAAGACGCTCGTGCAGACCTTGCGCTTCTTCGACCTCGACCGCGGGGACCGGCCCGGCGCCCCGCGGGTGCGGGTCATGTCGTTCTCGACCCGCGCCCTCCAGCGGGTGCACCGGCTGAGCCCCCGGGTGCCGCTCGTCCAGCTCGTCAAGGCGTCCAAGGGCCCGCACCTGCCGCTCGACGGGACGCTGCCGCCGGGCGTGCGCACGGTCGGCCTCGACATCGCGATCCTGCGCCGCGCCCCGCACGTCGTCGAGCGGTTCCGGCGGCACGGGAACGCGGTCTTCGTCTGGACGGTCGACGAGCAGGCCGACGCCGCCCTGTGCGCCCGGCTGGGGGTCGACGTCGTCATCACGAACCGTCCGCGGTCCGTCATGCGCACCCTCGTGCCCACCCGTTAACGTGGCCGGGTGACCACCGAGGACACCGCACGGACCACCGACGGCGGGCTCACCGTCACCGAGACGTCGGGGCCGGGCACCGACTCCGTCATCTGCACGATGCGCGTCCCCGCCGACGCCTCCTCCGTCGCACCGGTCCGCCACGAGATCGTCCGTGACCTCGAGGAGCGCGACCTGCCGGAGGACCTCGTCGGGGAGGCCGAGATCGTCGCCTCCGAGCTGCTGACCAACGCGGTCCGGCACGCCCGTCCGCTGTCGGACGGCACGATCCGGGTCCGGTGGAAGATCCGCGGCGACGTCGTCGAGGTCGAGGTGACCGACGGCGGCGGGACGACCGTCCCCACCCCCGCGCCGCGCACCGTCTGGCTGCAGTCCGGCCGCGGGCTGCGGATCGTCCGGTCGCTCGCCCACGAGTGGGGCGTCACCGAGGACCGCACCGGCAACGTCGTCTGGGCGACCCTCGGCGGCCCCAGCCGGCGCCGCGCGACCTGACCGCTCGCGCCACCTGACCGCTCGGGCCACCCGACCCGCCGACCGCGCCGGCCTGCGCCGGACCGCGGCGGCCGGACGACCACCCCACGGCCAGTAGGGTGGCGCGCATGGGCAAGGCATCCCGACGCTCCCGCGAGCGCACGCAGACCCGCCGGAAGCCGGCACCGTTCGAGCCCCGTCCCTTCGCCGGGCTCCCGAACGAGACGGACTGGGTGGCGCTGCGCGAGATCCTCCCGGCCGCCACCGCGGTCGTCACGCTCCAGGCCGACCGCGTGCCGGACGGCGCACCGACCGAGGCCACCGTCGCCACCGTGCTGCCGCTCGCCTGGCCGGGCCTGCACCGGGCCGACGGGACCGTCCTCATCGGCACCCAGTCCGGCAACTCCAGCGGCGACGCCTCCCGCGACCTCGCCGCCCAGCTCCTCGCGGCGCTCTCCGCGGAGGAGGGCCACCCCGTGACGTCCGCGGCGCAGGTCGACGCCGACAGCCCGCGGCTGCAGGACCTCCTCGCGGACGACAGCACGTTCGACGTCACCGTCCACGAGGGCTTCGACTTCTGGGTCGGTGAGCAGGACCTCGAGGGCGACGCGAAGGCCTCGCTCGAGCGCGCCAACGAGACCGTCGTCCCGACGGTCGCGCTCACCTCGCTGCCGTCGGCGTACTGGGTCCGGATCGGCGACCGCGCGCACGTCCGGCTCGTCCTGCCCGAGGACGAGGACGCCGCGACCGACGCGCTCGCCCGTCTGCACGCCGCGGGCGACGACACCCTCGGCGAGGGCACCCGGCTCCTCGGTGCCTTCCGGGCCTGCGGCCTGCTCGTCCCGGTCTGGGACCTCGACCCGGACGCCGAGCCGGAGACCCACGAGGACGCCCTCGCGGCCTGGGGCGAGCGCTACCGCGCCGCGCTCACCGACGCCGCCCTGACCCCGGAGGAGCGTCGCGCCCGCTCCGGGCTGCTCAGCCGTCAGGTCACGCTGCGCTGATGTCCCCGACCCGGGTCGCGGCCGTCGTCCCGTGCAAGGACGAGGCCGACCGCATCGCCGCGACGGTCCGCGCCGTCGCCGCGCTGCCGGCCGTCGGGCGGGTCGTCGTCGTCGACGACGGGAGCACCGACGCGACGGCCGCCGTGGCCCGGGACGCCGGCGCCGACGTCGTCCGACACGAGCGCAACCGGGGCAAGGCCGCAGCCCTCGGCACCGGCGTCGCCCACGTCCGCGGCCTCGAGCGCACGGCCGGGGAGGACCCCGCCCCGCTCCTCTTCGTCGACGGCGACCTCGAGGGGACCGCCGCCGAGCTCGGCGTCCTCACCGACGCCGTCCTCTCCGGCGAGGCGGCGATGACGATCGCCACCCTCCCCGCCCAGCTGACGAGCGGCGGCGGTCGCGGTCTCGTCGTCGGGCTGGCTCGCGACGGGATCGAGCGCCTCACCGGGTTCCGCGCCGTCCAGCCCCTGTCCGGGATGCGGTGCCTCACCCCTCGGGCCTACGACGCCGCCGCGCCCCTGGCCCGCGGCTGGGGAGTCGAGACCGCCCTCACGGTGGACGTCCTGCGGGCCGGGCTCACCGTCCTCGAGGTCCCCTGCGAGCTGCAGCACCGGGTGAGCGGCGCGGACTGGCGCGGACAGCTGCACCGCGCCGGGCAGTATCGCGACGTGTGGCTCGCCCTGGTCCGACGCGGCTGGCGGCCGTGGCACAGGGGCTGACGACCGCGGACACCACCGCGGACGGTCCCACCCGACGGAGACGGCCGCGGCCCGAGGTCGCGCGTCGCGTCACCCTCACCGTCTCGCTCCTCCTCCTGCTGCTCGTCGGCCTCTCCCGCCCGAACGCCGCCCAGCCCGACCTGCTCCCCCGCGGCTGGGCCCCGGGCCCGGTCCTGCCGGTCTCGCTCGACCCGGCGGTCCTCACCGCGCTCCTCTGGGCCGCCTACGCGCTGGCGGCGGTCACCCTCCTGCTCGCGACGCGGACCCTGCCCGGGCCCCTGCGCGGCTGGCGGGTGCCCGGGCTGCTCGGCGCGGTCACCCTCCTCGCCGCACCCTTCGGGTCCGCCGACCACGTCAACTACCTCGCGTACGGGCGCATCCTCGTCACCGGCGGCGACCCGTGGCTCGTCTCGCCGGTCGAGTGGGGTGGGGGCGCCGACCCGGTGACGAGCCGGGTCGAGGAGCCGTGGACCGAGGAGCCGAGCGTCTACGGGCCGGCGGGCACGGCGGTCTTCGGCGTCGCGGCGCGGCTCGGCGGCGAGAACCTGCGGGAGGGGGTCTGGGTCTGGCAGCTCGTCCTCGTCCTCGCCTGGCTCGCGGTCCGGGCGGCGCTGCGGGCGACCCTGCCGGCGGACCGGCACGGCCGGGTCGACGTGTTCTGGACCCTCAACCCGTTCGTCGTCGGCGTCGGCGTCCTCGGTGCGCACGTCGACGTGCTCGCCGCCGCGTTCGTCCTCGCGGCCGTCCTCGCCGCGGCGCGCCTGCCGGGGACCCCGGGGGCGCTGCTCGCCGGGGCCCTCGTCGCGCTCGCCGGGTCGACGAAGGTGACCTACGCCGTCGCGGCGGTGGCCCTCGCGGTCGGCTGGTGGGTCGTCGGGGGGCCGATGGCGGCGCTGCGGCGCAGCGCCGTGCTCGTCCTCGGGGCGCTCGTCATCGCCGGGCCGCTGCACCTGTGGGCCGGGGAGCACGTGTACGACCAGCTCGACCGGTCGCGCCAGGCCGTCTCGCTCGCGACCCCCTGGCGGCTGCTGCTCGACGCGGTCGACACGGTGGGCCCGTTCGGCGTGCGCGACGTCATCGGGGTCGGCGCGGCCGTGCTGGCCGTCGTCCTCGCGCTCGCCCTCACCCGCGCGACCGCCCCGGACCCCGGCACGCCCACGGCGTCCGTCGCGCGGAGCGCAGACCTCCCGCCCGCGGCGACGCGTTCCTCGGCCGGTCCGGACGCGTTCGCCCCGCTCGTGCTGCGGGTGCTCGTCGTCCTGCACCTCGCGTACTCGCTCGCGGCCTCCTACTCGCTGCCCTGGTACGACGCCGTCGTGTGGGCCGCCCTGCCCGCGCTCGCCGCGTCGGCCGTCGACGTGCTCGCCGTGCTGCGCGGGCTCGTCGCGGCGCTCGCCTACGTCCCCGGCCGGGTGCTCGGGATGACCCCCGGCGTCGAGGAGGTGACCCTCGGCTTCCGGGCGGACGTGGCCCCGTTCCTCGTCGCGGCGCTCTGGGTGCTCGCCGTCAGGCTGGGCGTCCGCGGCGGCCGCGCCGGGTCGAGGAGCCGTCCTGCGCCTCGCGGAGCACCACCGCCAGGGTGAGCGAGACGAGCAGGGGGACGGCGAGGGTGGCGCCGACCGCGGGGATGGCGACGCCGGAGTCGTTGATCGCGAACCCGATCGTCAGGGTGAGCACGAGCGCGACGAGCCCCGCGCGCAGCGTCGGGGCCTGCTCCTGGGCCCGGGCCAGTGCCCGCGAGCCCCAGGACGAGGGACGGGCGAGGACGACGACGAGCACGACGAGCGCCACCGGGACGAGCAGGCTGAGCGGCGCCCCGTCGACGAGCAGCCGGTAGTTCTGCTCCGCCTTGCGGACGACGACGTCGTCGGCGGTGCCGTCGAGCACCGACTGGACGAACCGCCCGAGGTGGCTGCGGGAGGACGGCTCGCGCAGCCAGTCCCCGATGGATACGGCGAGGAAGAGGCCGACGACCGACGCCGCGACGAGCGCCCACCGGCGCCACGTCATCCGGATGCCGAGGACGGCGACGACGAGCAGGACGACGCCGGGGACGAGGGCCGGCGGTCCGCCCCCGTCGGCCCCCCACCACGGGGCGCCGTTGACGACGACGGCGACGGCCCCGATGACGGCGACCGCCACGGCCGCCGCGGTCCGCAGCCCGCGGCGCACGAGGACCGACGACACGGTCGTCGCGAGGAGCAGCGCGGCCGTCGCGAAGAGCGCGAAGGTCGGGTTGCTCATCCCGTAGAAGCGTCCGGCGACGACGGGCTGCAGCCCCATGAGCGAGGACAGCTGGAGCCGCGAGCCGGTGACGACGTCGACGGCGAGCACCCCCATCGTCACGGCCGCGACGAAGGCGGGCGGGCCGAGCGGGCTGCGGGCCCACGGCCCTCGGAGGGCGAGGGTCGCGACGAGTGCCGCGAAGCCCCCGACGACGGCGGTGACGGCGACGATCTCGACGGGGAACCGCCACCACGGCACGAGGTTCGCGAGGAAGGTCGAGGCCGGGACGGACGCGGCGAGGACCGACAGCGCGCGCACCCGGGACACGACGGTCGTCCGGGTCGACTCGGCGCCGAGGCGGCCCTTCCACACGAGCAGGACGAGCACGTAGACGAGCAGCTGCCCGTAGGCGAAGACCTGGAAGAACGGCTCGACGAGGTCGTTCACGTCGTGGCTCGCCTCGTCGAGGTCGCGCAGGGTCTGCAGCCGCTCGTCCGCGCGGGCCTGGGAGTTGTCCGCGGCCGGCTGGCTCGTCAGCGGGGTGCCGGTGGCCTCGGCGGGCACCTCGAGCCCGACGGCGTCCAGGACGGTCGCGGTGAGGTCGGGCGACTGGACGAGACCGACCTGGCGGGTCGAGCGAGACTCCAGCGTGCCCGGCCCGAACCCCGGGCCCCGGGCCAGCACCATCCGCAGCCGCTCGGTGCGACCGGCGTCGGCGAGGCTCGCGACGAGGTAGTCCGCACCGTTCGGTCCGGCCGCGAGGACCTCGCCGATCCGGGCGTCGACGGCCCGCAGCTGGTCCTCGCGGGAGGCGGAGACGAAATCCCCCGACGTGGTGTCGTCCGGGTCGCGGACGACGCCGACGTCGACGAGCGTCACGGGGCAGCCGTTGAGGGCGACGAGCAGGTCGTCGGTGTCCAGCGGTGCCCACCGGTCGACGGTGCCGTCGGGCAGCGCCGCCCCGGCGGCGGCGTACCGGCCGACGCCCTGGAGGCACAGGCCGGCCCCGTCGACCTCCTCGGCGAGCAGCCCGAGGCGGGTGTCGAAGCGCTGCTGCTCCGCGTGCTCAAGGTAGGACGGCCACGACGGGATCGCGTCGTCGACGACGCTCGGCGCCCCGGGGCAGGGCCGGTCGGCCGGGTCGGGGGCCTCGCCGTCGCGGGGGGCGGCCGCCCGGGAGCCGGCGGACAGGCCGAGCCAGCCGTCGGCCGGGCACGTGTTGTCGTAGACCGAGCGGGCCGCGAGGGCGGCCGACGAGCCGTCGCGGAGCATGAGCCAGAGGTTCGGCGTCGTCTCCTGGGAGACGTCGGACCAGCTGATGCCGCCGGTGCCGACGACGACGACCGCTCCCGGCACGTCGTCCGCCCGGGCCTGGCCCGAGCCGAGCACCGCGACGCCCACTCCCCCGAGCGTCGCGAGGAAGGCCAGCGCGACGGCCAGGGCTCGGTGGGTCACGCCGCACAGGGTATGCGAGCGAGTGGAGAATGGACGCGTGAGCACCCCGCCCCCGACGCCCCGGTCGGCGGTCCCCCGTCGCCGGTGGGTGCTCGCGGTCCTGCTCCTCGCCGTCGCGGCGGCGCCGGTCGCCCTGCGCTACCTCGTGTTCTGGCCCCTCGACCAGTGGCAGGTCGACGTCGACGTCTACCGCTCGGCCGGGGTCTCGGTCCTCACCGGGCGCCCGGTGTACGCCCACCTCACCGAGCCGCCGCAGCTGCTGCCGTTCACCTACCCGCCGTTCGCGGCGTTCCTCGCCGTCCCCCTCGCGATGCTGCCCTTCGGGGTCGTCGGCTGGCTGTGGACCGCCGCCCAGGTCGTCGCGACGACGCTGACCGTCCGGTACGCCGGGTGGGGGATGCTCCGGCACGCGGGGCCGTGGCTGCCGCTCGCGCTCGCCGCCGTCGCGGCGCCGATGCTGTGGCTGCACCCCGTCGGCGACGGCATCCGCTTCGGTCAGGTCAACGCCTTCATCGTCCTCGCCGTCGTCCTCGACATGGTGGCGCCTCGCCCCCGGTTCCTGCGGCACGTGCCCCGCGGTGTCCTCATCGGCCTCGCGATGGCGGTCAAGCTGACCCCCGGGGTCTTCCTCGTGCACTTCCTCGTGACCCGGCGCTGGCGGGAGGCGGGCACCGTCGTCGCGTCCGCCGCCACCGTCACCCTGCTGTCCGCGGCCCTGCTGCCGTCGGCGTCGTGGGACTTCTGGCTCGGCGCCCTGCAGGACAGCGACCGGCTCGGGCCGAACGCGGGCACCGCGAACCAGTCGATGCGCGGGCTGCTCCTGCGCGTCGGGCTCGACGGGGGTGTCGGCACCGCCGTGTGGCTGCTCGCCGTCGCCGTCGTCGGGGTGCTCGGGTACGCCCTGGCCCGGCGGACGTACCTGCGCGGGGACCCGGTCGGGGAGGTCGCGGTCGTCGGGCTGCTCGCCTGCCTGCTGTCCCCGGTGGCCTGGGTGCACCACTACCACTGGGTCGTCGTCGTCGTCCTCGCGCTGCTCGGCGCCCGCCCGTGGGTCGACCGTCGCCGGGCCGTCGCCGGGCTCGCGGTCCTCGTCTTCTTCGTCCTCCGGCTGCCGTGGTGGGGCATCGACTGGCTCGCGCAGCCGTGGCCGGAGTGGCCGGGGCGGGTGCTGCAGAACGCCGACGTCGTGGGCGGCCTCGCCTCCCTCGTGCTCCTGTGGTGGGTGAGCCGTCGACCGGTCGACGAGGTCGGCCCGACCGGCTCCGGCACGGGTGCGGCGGCGACGGACACGGCCGCGGACGCGCCCGTCCGGCAGGGGTCGGCCCGCCTACCCTGAGCACGTGGCCGGCATCACCCCCCTCGAGCTCCTCCTGCTCGGGGTCCCCCTCGCGCTGGGCGTCGCGTTGCTCGCCCTGGTCGTCGTCCTGCTGCGCCGCTCGGCCGACACCCGACGCCGGCTCGCGGCCCTCGAGGCGCACCGCCCCGCCGGGGACGCCGACCTCGCGGCCCTGCGCGGCGAGCTCGCGCAGGCGCTGCGGCACGTCGCCGTCGTGCGCTACGACGCCTTCGGCGACATGGGTGGGCGGCTCAGCTTCAGCGCGGCGCTCGTCGACGACGGCGGCGACGGTGTCGTCCTCAGCGCGATCCACGCCCGCGGGGAGTCCCGCACCTACGCCAAGGCGGTGGTCGGCGGCACGTCCGACACCACCCTGACCCCGGAGGAGCAGCAGGCCCTCGCGGCCGCGCGCACCGGGAAGGAGACCGGATGACCCGCGTCGGCTACCTCGGCCCGGACGGGACCTTCACCTCGATGGCGCTCGACCAGTGGCCCGCCTCGGACGGCGCCGAGCGGGTGCCGTTCGGCTCGGTCGACGCCGCGCTCGCCGCGCTGCGCGCCGGGGACGTCGACGGGGCGATGGTCCCGATCGAGAACTCCGTCGAGGGCGGGGTCTCGGCGACCCTCGACGCGCTCGCGAGCGGCGACCCGCTGCTCGTCGTCGGTGAGGTCGTCGTCCCCATCACCTTCGTCCTCGCCGCTCCGGCGGGGGTGGCGCTCGCGGACGTCCGGGCGGTCGGGACCCACTCGCACGCCTGGGCCCAGGTGCGCGGGTGGATGGGGCGTCACCTGCCCGGTGCGGGGTACGTCCCGGCCCTGTCCACGGCGGCGGCCGCCGCGGGTGTCGCCGCCGGTGGGCAGCCGTACGACGCGGCCGTCTGTGCGCCGTCCGCCGCGACGCTGCACGGCCTCGAGGTGCTCGCCGACGACATCGGGGACATGCAGGCGGCCGTCACCCGGTTCGTCCTCGTCGCCCGGCCCGGGTCGATGCCGGAGCCGACCGGGGCCGACAAGACGACGCTCGTGCTCTTCCAGCGTGACGACCACGCAGGCGGGCTCCTCGAGCTGCTCGAGCAGTTCGCGGCCCGGGGCATCAACCTCACCCGGCTGGAGTCGCGGCCGACGAAGGCGTCGATGGGCTCGTACTGCTTCTCCGTCGACATCGAGGGCCACGTCCTCGACGAGCGGCTCGGCGAGGCGCTCATGGGCCTGCGCCGGATCTGCGCCGAGGTGCGCTTCCTCGGCTCCTACCCGCGCGCCGACGGCCGGGCGGCGACCATCGCCCCGCGGGCGCAGGACAGCGACTTCGCCGAGGCCCGGGAGTGGCTCCGCTCGATCCGCGGCTGAGTGGTCCTCGTGTGGAGGATCGTCGGGGTGATGGCCCCTGAGAACCTCCACGCGGGCGTCCGAGGGCGCCGGTAGGGAGGTCAGGGCAGGTCGTCGGCCCGCTCGAGGCCGAGCCAGGAGCGGCCGCCGTCCCACGTGACGGACAGCATCGGTCCGGACAGCCCGAGGAGCGGCTCGTCGTGGAGCATCTCGAGGACCCAGCCCTCCTGGTAGGTGCGGTCACCGTCGCAGCCCATCTCGGTGACGGCGAGCCCTGGACCGTCGACGACCAGCCGGGAATCCTCGACGCGCACCTCGCCCCGGCCGGTGTTGCACCCCGTCCGCGCGCGCAGGGCGTCCCCGTCGACCTCGAGCTCGACCGGGACGACGAGCGCCGCCGGGGCGCCGGCGTCGTTCACCGAGACCCACCGACCCTGGAGGTCCTCCACCGACGTGACCGGGACGGACCCGTTGGCCGAGGCCTCGGCGAGGGCCGCGTCGGCGGCGCGCCGCTCGAGGACGACGGCGAGGACCGCGAGGAGGACGAAGGGGACGACGAGCGCCACGACGACCCCGCGACGGGAGAGTGGGCTGCGGGACGTCGTCGGTGTCGTCATGGGGCTGGGACGTCGCCGCCGGGGTCGGAGGTTCCCCGCTCTCGCTCCGCGCGCCGGGCCGCGACCCAGTCGTCGACCTCGGACCAGCGCTCGTCGAGCCAGTGCCCGAACGCCTCGGGCTCGTCCGGCACGTCCTGCGCCGGGTAGGTCCACGTCCGCACCCGGAAGTCCCGGCCGTGGAACGGCACGGCCTCCCAGACGAGCCGGGCGGTCGAGAGGTCGCCGAAGCCGGCGTGCGCGACGACCATGACGTCCGCACCCGGGCGCGCGGCCCGGGCCTCCCACGCCCCGCGCGCCTTCGGCGGCAGGACGTTGCGCAGCCGCTCGGCGCGCTCGGCCCGCTCGCCGTCGCCCTTCGCCCGGAGGCGCTCGATGACCCGCAGCCGCCGGCCGGGGGTCCAGTTCTGCCCCTCGGGGAAGAGGAGGAAGACGTCGTCCTTCCCGAGCGTCGCCGCCATCGTGCGCACGCCGGCGAGCCGGTCGCCGCCCGACGGCACGAAGCTCGAGTCGAGCCGGGAGAGGATCGTGTCGATGCCGGGGTCCCAGCGCATCGCCTCGGCGAGGACGATCCGCGGCAGCCGCCCCGCGGTCCGCGCGAGCAGCCAGGCGACGGCGAGCGAGTCGAACGGTCCCGCGTGCCGGGCGAGGGCGACGAGCGGCTCGTCCTCGGACCCGAAGTGCATCCGGTCGGTGAGCTCGATCTCGAGGCCGAGCCAGCGCCGGGCGTAGAAGACGAGCGAGTCGAGCGCGTCCGACAGCAGCTCCTCGTGCGTCTCGCGCCACGCGGGGTCGGACGCGTCGGGCAGGCGCCGGGCGATGTCCCGGCAGCGCAGCAGCAGCCGGACGTCGACCCAGAGGACGAGGACGGCGAGGACCGACACCCGGAACAGCCGGGCGCGCCGGTCGAGGACGACGAGGCAGGCGCCCGCGACGACGACCGGCACCGCGAGCCCGGTGAGCACGACGACGACGAGCGGCCACACCGCGCGCAGCGCCCGCCGGACGACCCGCGGCGGGGGCGGGATGCTCCGTGCTCCCATGCGGGTGAGCCTAGGGGTCAGAGGGCGTCGAGGTATCGGGTCGAGGCCTCGAAGGCCTGCCGGGCCCGCTCACGCATCCGGGACCGGCGGGCGTGTCGCACCGGCAGGTTCGGCGAGGAGTCGGTGCCGCTCGGCAGCACGTGCGTCTCGACGCCCTCCGGCAGGTGGGCCATCTCCTCGACGAACCGGTGCCGGCGGGCGATCTCGAAGGCCACCATCCCGACCTCCCACGGGCGCCGCGGCGGGCGCAGCGCCTGCTCGACCCGGCCGACCTGCAGCACGAACACCCGGGTGGCGCCGAGGGCGAGCGCCCGGCCGACGGGGATGGAGTGGACGAGCCCACCGTCGAGGTGGTGCGCCCCGTCGATCTCGACCGGCGGGAAGATGCCCGGCACCGAGCACGAGGCGACGACCGGGTCGACGAGCGCACCCTCGGAGAACCACGCCGCGGCGGCGTCCTCGACCCGGGCCGCGACGCACTGGAAGGGGACGGCGAGCTCCTCGAAGGTGTCGACCGGCAGGTGGCCGTCGACGACGTGCCGGAGCGGGGCGTTCGAGAGCAGGTGGGTGCGTGAGCGCGCGACGCGGGCGGCCTGCCGGACGGGGTTCTCGACGAAGACGCGCTCGCGGACGACGGCGTCCCAGACCTCGGCGAGGCGCTCGGCACCGCGTGGGGTCGGGTCGGCGGCGACGAAGGCGCCGTTGAGGGCGCCGATGCTCGTCCCGACGACGAGGTCCGGCCGGACCCCGGCGGCGGCGAGGGCCCGGACCATCCCGACCTGGGTCGCCCCGAGCACCCCGCCCCCGCCGAGGACGAACGCCGTCCTCGGCGTCGGCGACGGGTCGTGCGCGCTCATCCCGCCAGCGTACGGACGCGCTGCCGGACCCCTGGCCTGGCGTGGTCGGCCGGTAGCCTCGGTCCCATGCGCGGCGTGGCGGACAACCGGTTCCAGCGGCTCGTGTTCCTCGCCTCCCCGCCGCTCTTCGTGCCGTTCGCCCGCTTCGACGTCGAGGGGACCGAGCACCTGCCGGTGCGCGGGCCGGTCGTCCTCGCCGGCAACCACCGCTCGTACTTCGACATCCCTGCCATCGTCGCGATGATGCGGCCGACGGGCCGCACCGGCCGCATCCTCGCCAAGCGCGAGCTCTTCGACGTCCCCGTCCTCGGCCCCGTGGCGCGCCGGCTCGGCGGCATCCCCGTCGACCGCGGCACCGGAGGCGTCGAGTCGATGGCCGCCGCGCGCGAGGCCCTCGAGCGGGGTGAGCTCGTCTGCCTCCTGCCGCAGGGGACGATCCCGCGCGGCGAGCGCTTCTACGACCCGGTGCTCGTCGGCCGGACCGGCGCGGCCCGGCTGGCCGCCGCGACCGGGGCGCCCGTCGTCCCGTTCGGGATCTGGGGGAGCGAGGCGGTCTGGCCGCGCAGCTCCTCGCGGCCGCGGGCCGACCTGCGGCACCCGCCGACGGTGCGGGTGCGGGTCGGCGAGCCGTTCCACGTCGACGGCGGATCGGCGTCGGCCGACACCCGGACGATCATGGCCGCGATCGCCGAGCTCCTGCCGGACGAGGCACGGGCGTCCCGGGTGCCGACCGCCGAGGAGGTCGCCCGGGCCACCCCTCGGCGTCGCGGGTCGGCAACTGGGCGGGGGGAGGGCTCCGGTCGGGGCGAGGGGTCTGGTCCAGGGTCGACCCCGGGGTAGCGGGCGGACACCCCGGCACGGAAAGGTGGGTGCCATGACAGCACCCACGACCGTCGTCCTCTTCGGTGCGACCGGCGACCTCGCCAAGCGGAAGCTGATCCCCGGCCTGCTCCACCTCTTCAAGTCGGGGCTGCTCGACGACCTGCGGGTCGTCGGCACCTCCCTCGACGACATGAGCGTCGACGAGTTCCGCGACTCCGCCATGGCGGCGATCGCCGAGTTCGGTACCCGGGAGAAGGAGGACGAGGACACCCGCGCCTTCGCCCAGCACCTCGACTACGTCCCGCTGTCCGCCGGCCCGGACGCCCTCTCCGACGCCGTCGCCCGCGCCGAGGAGCAGCTCCCCGGCGACACGACGCTCCGGCTGCACTACCTCGCCGTGCCCCCGAAGGCGGCGCTCGCGGCCGTCCGCACCATCGCCGACGCCCGGCTCGTCGAACGCAGCCGGGTCGTCATGGAGAAGCCGTTCGGGCACGACCACTCGTCCGCGGTCTCGCTCAACGCGGAGCTGCACGAGGTGTTCGCCGAGGACCAGATCTTCCGGATCGACCACTTCCTCGGCAAGGAGCCGGCGCAGAACATCCTCGCCTTCCGGTTCGCCAACGGGCTCTTCGAGCCGATCTGGCACCGCAACAACATCTCGCACGTCCAGATCGACGTCCCCGAGACGCTGGGCCTGAGCACCCGCGCCGACTTCTACGAGAACACCGGCGCCTACCGGGACATGGTCGTCACGCACCTGTTCCAGATCCTCGCGTTCACCGCGATGGAGCCGCCGACCGCGCTCGAGCCGCTCGCCATCAGCCGCGAGAAGAACAAGGTGTTCGACTCGATGCAGCCGCTGCAGCCGTCCGACGTCGTCCGCGGGCAGTACAGCGGCTACCACGACGAGCCCGGGGTGGCGCCCGACTCCGAGACCGAGACCTTCGTCGCGCTCAAGTGCTTCGTCGACAACTGGCGCTGGGCCGGCGTGCCGTTCTACCTGCGGACCGGCAAGCGGATGGCCGAGGGCGCCCGGATCATCTCGATCGCCTTCAAGGAGCCGCCGCAGTCGATGTTCCCCAAGGGCTCCGGCGTCGGCGACCAGGGCCCGGACCACCTGACCTTCGACCTCGCCGACCGGTCCCGGATGTCGCTGTCGTTCTACGGCAAGCGCCCCGGCCCGGGCTTCCGGCTCGACAAGCTGTCGATGCAGTTCTCGATGCAGGAGACCGACTGGGCCGGCGCGGTCCTCGAGGCCTACGAGCGGCTCATCTACGACGCCGCCCGCGGCGACCGGACCCTCTTCACCTCGGCCCAGGGCATCGAGCGGCTGTGGGAGATCAGCCAGCCCGCCCTCGACAATCCCCCGCCGGTGCACCCCTACGCGCCGGGCACGTGGGGCCCGAACCAGATCCACCAGCTCATCGCGCCGTTCACGTGGCGGCTGCCGTTCGAGCGGAAGTGGCGCGAGAGGAAGAGCTGAGAGCGGCCCGCCGGCGTCCGGACGGGGCGTCGTCCGCGGCCCGGCGGTGTCGTCGGCGCCCGGGCTGACCGGTCCGGCCCGTGGCCTCAGGCGGCGTCGGCGGCCTTCGTGCCGTTGACCCGGACGGTGAGCGCCCGGGGCTCGATCTCGACCCGCAGCCGGCGGGCCTCGCCGATGATGTCGCCGTCGACCTGCACGCTCTGCCGCTCGTCGACCTCGATCGTCGCGCCGGCGCACTTCATCCGGGACAGGCTCGGTGCGGACTTGTCGCTGCGGGTCACGACGCGGGCGGCGACCCCGGCCCAGGCGGCGACGCCCCGGGGGGCGAGGACGATGACGTCGAGCATCCCGTCGTCGGGCTCGGCGTCGGGCAGCAGGTCGATCCCGCCGGTGATCCGGCCGCAGTTGCCGATGACGACCATCCGGGCGCGCTGGGTCTCGGGGGCGCCCGCGTCGCAGGAGATCGTCACCTTGAACCGGTCGCGCAGCCAGTGCCGGAACCCGGAGGGGACGTAGGCGGCCCAGCCGATGCGCTTCTTCAGCTCCTCGTCCGTCGACTCCATGATCGCGGCGTCGAGCCCGAGACCGGCCATGACGAAGAAGGCGTACCGCTTGCGCCCGGTGCTCGAGCCCTCCCCCGCGCCGTCCTCGAGCTCGACGGTCTCGTCCTCCGGGTCGAGGGTCATCCAGGCAGCGTCGATGTGCCGGTTGCGGCCGGTGAGCGCGACGGTCATCGCCTTCGCGAGGTCGTCGACCGGAACCTCGAGGTTGCGGGCGAGGAGGTTGCCGGTGCCGCCGGGCAGCAGGCCGAACGGCACGCCGGTGCCGACGAGCTCCTCGCCCACGGCGCGCACGGTGCCGTCCCCGCCGAGCGCACAGACGAGGTCGACCTTCTCCTCGAGGGCGCGGCGGGTCTGCCCGTAGCCGACGTCCTCGGCGGTGGTCTCGAGCAGCAGCGGCTCGTCCCAGTCCTGCGCGGTGCAGGCCTTCGCGAGGACGGCCCGTACCTCCTCGAGGTCGTCGAACTTCGTCGGGTTGACGACGACGGCGGCCCGCTTGCGCGGCGGCGGATCGGCGTCCTGCCGGAAGGACCCACGGGCGGGGCGGGCCTCGCCGGAGCCGTCGTCGCCGGCGTCGCGCGAGGTCAGCAGGAGGTAGACGCCGACGACGGCGAACACCACGGCGACGCCGATACCGACCCACATCCACGCTGTTCCCGACACAGAGGCGAAGGTACATCAGCCGAGGTCGCGCCCGTGGAGCGCCCGTATGCTGCGGACATGGACGAGACCACCGCCGACGCCGTGCAGCGGTGAGCGCCACCCTCGTCTACGTCCTCCTCGGCGGCTCGCTGCTCGTCGCGGCGGCGCTGCCGCAGCTGCTCACCCGCTACGCCCTGTCGGCGCCGATCGTGCTCGTCGGGCTCGGTGTCCTCATCGGCCTGCTGCCCGCGACGGACACCGTGAGCGTCGACCCCGTCGCGTTGCGACCGTGGATCGAGCACCTCACCGAGGTCGCGGTCCTCGTCGCCCTCATGGGGGTCGGGCTCGCCCTCGACCGTCCTCTCCGTCCGCGACTGCGCGCGTCCTGGGCGACGTGGTCCCCGACGTGGCGGCTGCTCGGCGTCGCGATGCCCCTGACGATCGCCGGGGTCGCGGCGATCGCCTGGGGGCCGCTCGGGGTGGCCCTGCCCGCCGCGGTCCTCCTCGGCGCCGTCCTCGCCCCGACCGACCCCGTGCTCGCGTCCGACGTGCAGGTGGGCGGCCCGCTGCAGGGCGAGCCCGACCAGGAGAGCGACGAGGAGCAGCACGAGGACGAGGTCCGGTTCGCGCTGACGAGCGAGGCGGGGCTCAACGACGGGCTCGCGTTCCCCTTCGTCTACGCGGCGATCTTCCTCGCGGCGGGCCCGCCCGACGGTGGCGTGTGGCGGTGGCTCGGCTGGGAGCTGGTCGGCAAGGTCGTCGTGGGCGTCCTCGTCGGTGTGGCACTGGGGTGGGTCCTGGCGCGGCTGGCGTTCCGGGCGCCGAGCCCGAAGCTGCGCTTCGCCGTCGTGGGGCAGCCGATCCTCGCGCTCGCCGCCCTGCTCCTCGCGTACGGCCTGGCGGAAGCAGCCCACGGGTACGGCTTCCTCGCGGTGTTCGCGTGCGCCGTGACGATCCGGTCGGTCGAGCGGCAGGACATCTACCACCAGCACATGCACGAGGTCGTCGAGCGTCTCGAGATCCTCCTCACCCTCGTGCTCCTGCTCGGGCTCGGTTTCGCCTTCACGACCGGACTGCTCGCGCGGCTCGACTGGCGGGGGGTCGTCGTCGGGCTCGCGCTCGTCTTCGTCGTCCGCCCCCTCGCGGGGTACCTGTCGTTCGTCGGGCACCGCTCGCGCGCCGGGGTCGCCGGACTCCGGCGGCGGGAGCGGCTCGTCATCGGCTTCTTCGGGGTGCGCGGGGTCGGCTCGCTGTACTACCTCGCGTACGCGGCCGGGACCGCCTCGTTCACCGAGGAGCGGTGGATGTGGTCGACGGTCGCGTTCACCGTCGCGCTGTCGGTGGTCGTGCACGGCGTCCTCGCGACCCCGGCGATGCGGTGGCTCGACGCGACCCGCGAGCGGGAGCCCGAGCCGACCTCCCCCTGACTCCGGCGACACGCCCTCGCCGTGGGGGCCGGCGACGGCCGGGTCCTGTCGCGGCCGTCGCGGAACCCCTGTGCACCGGTCCGCCTCCGCGAGCACACTGGCCGTCGTGCCCACCTCGTCCACGCTGCTCGCGTTCTTCCTCGCGTCGGTCCTGCTCGTCGCCCTGCCGGGCCCGTCGCTGCTGTTCACCATCGGTCGCGCCCTGTCGGTGGGCCGGACCGCGGCCCTGCGCACCGTCGTCGGCAACGCGACCGGCATCGTCGTCCAGATCGTCGCCATCGCCCTCGGCCTCGGCCCGCTCGTCGCCTCGAGCGCCACCGCCTTCACCGTCGTCAAGGTGGCCGGCGCCGGCTACCTCGTGTGGCTCGGCGTCCAGGCCGTCCGACACCGCAGGCGCACCGCCGCCGCCCTCACGGGTCCGCTGCCGCGCGAGCGCGCGGGCGGCGCGGTGTGGGCCGGCTTCGTCGTCGGGGTGACGAACGCCAAGACCCTCGTGTTCTTCATGGCCTTGCTCCCGCAGTTCGTCCTCGCGAGCCAGCCCGTCGCGCCGCAGCTGCTCGCGCTCGGGACCGTGTTCGCGGCCGTCGCGCTCGTCATGGACGGCGCGGTGGCGCTCACGGCCTCGCGGTTCCGCGAGTGGTTCGCCTCGTCCCCGCGCCGGATGGAGCGGGTCGGCGGGGCCGGCGGCCTCATGATGATCGGCCTGGGCGCCGGCATCCTCGTCAGCGGCCGCGCCGACTGACGCGACCGCTGCGACCCGACCGCCTCGACCCGACCGCCTCCCCGGGGGGAGGATCCACCACGTCAGGACGGGGTCGATGCTCCCCCGGGCGGCCGGACCGGTCGTCGCGACGCGTCCCTAGACTCGCCGGGTGCCCGGTCCCCTCCTGCTCGTCGTCGTCAACGACCCCGACAGCGGTCCGGGTCGGCTGCTGCCGTGGCTGGAGGACCTCGGCGTCGCCGCCGACGTCGCCGAAGGTCACGACGTGCCGTCGACGCCGGACCGGCACGACGGCGTCGTCCTCCTCGGGGGCGGCCTCATGCCGGACGACGACGCCGCGCACCCCTGGCTGCCGCGGGAGCGGGACCTGGCCCGCCGCTGCGTCGGGACCGGGACCCCGCTCCTCGGGGTCTGCCTCGGCGGCCAGCTGCTGTCGCTCGCCCACGGCGGCACCGTCGTCGCGGACTCCGGTCGGCCCGAGCGCGGGCTCGTCACGGTGACCCGGACCGCCGACGGCGCGCACGACCCGGTCCTCGGACGGCTCCCGGAGCAGTTCCCCGCGATGCAGAACCACCGGGACGAGATGACCGACCTGCCGCCGGGCGCGGTCCACCTCGCGACGTCGACGACCTGCCCGGTCCAGGCCTTCCGACTCGGGACGGCGGCCTGGGGTCTGCAGTTCCACCCCGAGGCGGGCGCGGAGCGGATGGCGCGGTGGGACACGCACCGGGTCGCGGCCGACGGCTTCGACCTCGCGGCCCTGCGCCGCGCCGGGGAGACCCGCGAACCGGCGTCCCGGGCCGCGGCGCGCTCGCTCGTCGAGGCGTTCGTCGACGTCGTCCGTGCCGCCTGAGGACGTCGCCCGGGCCACCCGACCCGGTGCCGGGACTCAGCGGGCCGCGAGGCCCTGACCGGGGATCGCCGCGATGAGCTCGCGGGTGTAGTCCACCTGCGGGGCGGCGAAGATGCGCTCCGGCTCGCCCCGCTCGACGACCCGCCCGCGCTGCATGACGTACACCTCGTGGGCGACGAGCCGGACGACGGCGAGGTCGTGGGTGATGAAGAGGTAGGACAGCCCGAGGTCGCGCTGCAGGCCGACCATGAGGTCGAGGATCTGCTCCTGGACGAGGACGTCGAGGGCGCTCACCGCCTCGTCGAGCACGACGAGGCGCGGCTCGAGGGCGAGCGCCCGGGCGATCGCCACCCGCTGGCGCTGCCCGCCCGACAGCTCGTGCGGGCGCCGGTCGCGCAGCGCCGTCGGCAGGGCGACCTTCTCGAGCAGACCGGAGACCAGCCCCCGGCGGTGGGCGGCGTCGCCGACCTGGTGCACGACGAGGGGCTCGGCGACCGCCTCCTCGACGGTGTAGCGCGGGTCGAGCGAGGCGTAGGGGTTCTGGAACACCGGCTGCACGGAGCGGCGGAACGCGAGCAGCGCCTTCCCCCGCAGCCGGGACACGTCCTGCCCCCCGAACCGGACGGTCCCGGCGTCGGCGTCCTCGAGCCGCAGGGCGAGCCGGGCGGTCGTCGACTTGCCCGACCCGGACTCGCCGACGACCGCGACCGTGCGACCCGCGGGCACCGTGAGGTCCACCTCGTCGACCGCGGTGAACGGCTCCCGGCGGCCCCGGATGCGGTACCGCTTCGTCGCCCCGGTGAGCTCGAGGAGCGGCTCCGGCGCCACCGGTCCCGCCGCGCCTGCGCCGACCGGCCCTCCGGCGCCGTCCTCGGTGGGCCGCCCGGCCGTCGCGACGTCGGTGACCTTGCGGCGCGCCACCCCGGGAGCCGCGGCGAGCAGCCGCCTCGTGTACTCGTGCCGCGGGTCCGCGACGAGGTCGCGGGAGGGGCCGGACTCGACGACCTCGCCGCGGTACATGACGACGACCCGGTCGGCACGCTCGGCCGCGAGGGCGAGGTCGTGGGTGATGAGGACGACCGCCGCACCGAGCCCGGACGCGAGCTCGGCCATCTGGTCGAGGACGAGCCGCTGCACCGTGACGTCGAGCGCGGACGTCGGCTCGTCGGCGACGAGCACCCCCGGCCGGCAGGCGAGCGCCATCGCGATGAGCACCCGTTGGCGCATCCCCCCGGAGAACTCGTGCGGGTACTGATCGAAGCGCGTCGCGGCGTCCTCGATGCCCGCGCCCTCGAGCAGGGCGACCGCGCGTTCCCGGGCCTGCCGTCCGGTCGCGAGGCCGTGCACCTCGAGCGCCTCGACGATCTGGGCGCCGACGGGCATCACCGGGTTGAGGTTCGTCATCGGGTCCTGCGGCACCATCCCGAGCCGGCGCCCTCGCACGCCGCGCATCGTCCGCTCGTCCGCCGCGGTGAGGTCGAGGTCCCCGAGGGTCACCGTCCCCCCGGAGATCCGCCCGTTGTCGGCGAGGAGGCGGGCGACCGCCGCGGCGACGGTCGACTTGCCCGACCCGGACTCGCCGACGACGGCGACGGTCTCGCCCGCGGCGAGGTCGAGGTCGACCCCACGGACGGCCTCGACGTCGCCGTGGGAGGTCGTGAAGGTGACCCGGAGGTCGCGGACCGACAGCACGGGGGTGGTGCGTGGGCGGTCGCCGTCGGGGCGTCCGGCGCCGGTGGGGGAGGTGGTCATCGGGTGGCTCCTGCGGCGGTGGTCAGGGCGGTCGTGCCGGCGTCGAGGAGGACACCGGCGATCTCGTCGCCGGTGGCGACGCCCGCGAGGGGGTCGGCGAGCCCGACGGTCCTCGGTCCGGGGAGGGGGCCGACCGTCCCGTGGAGCCGGGTGGCCGCCCCGGCGACGACGGTCCGGCTCCCGGGCTCGACGCCCCAGAAGGTCCCGGTGAACCCGCCGTGCCAGAGCCACGTGACGGGGCCGTCCGGGCCGGGGGCGTGGTGGAGGCGGAACCCGAGGCCACGGTCGGGGTGGGCCTCGCCGGCAGTCGCGGCGCGCCCGGCCGCGTCCGGGCCGGCGACCGTCCCGTCGAGCAGGGCCGTCCCGAGGTCGAGGAGGGCGTCCGCGGTACCGAAGAGCCCGGCGTGGCCGGCCACCCCGCCGAGGGCGTGCGCGGCGTTGCCGTCGGCGACCTCGCCGCGCAGCGGGCCCTTCCGCCAGACGGCGACGTCGTCCGGGCCGACCGGGACGGGGTAGGGGCGGCCGGTGGCGAGCATCGCGTGCTCGACCGCGTCGCTGTCGGCGCTCGTCGCGCAGCCGGCCGGGTCGACCGGGCCGTAGCGCAGGTCGAGACCGAGGGGCTGCGACACGTGCTCGCGGACGGCGGTGGCGAGGTCGGTGCCGAGCACCCGCTCGACGACCCGGCCGGCGAGCACCATCCCGAGGTCGGAGTACCGGACCTCCCGCCCCGGCGGCCCCGCGAGGTCGAGGGCGGCGATGCGCTCGGCGACGTCGTGCCCGGCCCGCGTCCCCGCGTAGAGCGGCCACCACGGCCGCAGCCCGGACGTGTGCGTCAGCAGGTGGTGGACCGTGACGTCCTCGCGCCCGCCCCCGTCGAACGCCGGGACGAACCGGCGCACCGGGTCGTCGACGGACAGGGCGCCGTCGCTCGACAGGCGCAGGAGGAGGACGGTCGTCGCGGCGACCTTCGTCACCGAGGCCAGGTCGAGCCACGTGCCCGCGGTCATCGGCTCGCCGGGCGCACCCTCGCGGGGGAGGGTGGCCCACCCGGTGGGGTGCACCTCGGTCCCGGCGGTGGTGCGGACGCCGACGACCGCCCCGGCGGGCCCGCGCCCGGGATCGCCGAGCGAGAGCAGCCGCGCGGTGGCGTCGGCAGCGACGCTCATCCCTGCCCCTCGCCGTCGACGACGAGCCGGGTCGGCCAGGCGGGGAGCGGGGCCGGCAGCGTCAGCGTCGACCCCGGCGCCGGCGCGACCCGACCGAGCACCCGCGGCCCGGACGCGCCGGTGCACGAGGGGACGTTGCCCGGCAGGCCGTGCATCGTGGCCCAGCCGACGAGGGCGAACGCGACGGCCTCCTTCTCGTCCCCCGGCACCCCGAGGTCGTCGGTCCCGAGCAGCCGGACGTCGCCGAGGAGGTCGCGCAGCCGGGCGAGCAGGACGGGGTTGCGGACACCCCCGCCGGCGGCGACGAGTACGTCGGCCCCCGCGGCGCGGACGTCGTCGGCGACGGTCCGCGCGGTGAGCTCGACGAGGGTGCGGACGAGGTCCGGCAGGTCGGGTCGACGCCCCAGTCGGGCGAGGGCGTCCTCGACGTAGCCGTGGTGGAAGACCTCCTTGCCGGACGACTTCGGCGCCGGGAGCCGGTAGTAGGGGTCGGCGAGGAGGAGGTCGAGCAGGGCGTCGTCGACCGTGCCCGAGGCGGCGATCCGGCCGTCCACGTCGTACCCCCGCTCGCCGTCGGTCGCAGCGTGGACGACGGCGTCGACGAGGGCGCCCGCCGGGCCGACGTCCCACGCCAGCGGGTCGGCGCCGGGGCGGCACACGGTGACGTTGGAAATGCCCCCGAGGTTGAGCGCCGCGGCGACCTCCCCGTCCTCGACGAACGGACCGAGGAGCAGGCGGTCGAGCAGCGGGACGAGCGGGGCGCCCTGGCCGCCGGCCGCGACGTCGGCGGAGCGCACGTCGGAGACGACCGCGGCGCCGGCCACCTCGCCGACCCACGCCGGCTGCCCGAGCTGCAGGGTGCCGAGCGCGCGGCCGTCCTGCACCCAGTGGAAGAGCGTCTGCCCGTGCGTGCACACGACGTCGACCGGTCCCGGCGCCGCGGCGACGGCGGCCGCGGCGGCCCGGGCGAACGCCTGCCCGACGAGGGTGTCGAGGGCGCAGACCTCGTCGAGGCCGACCCGCCCGGGTGGCAGGGCCGCGACGACCCGGGCCCGCAGCGCGGGGTCGTAAGGGGTCGAGGCGGTGTGCTCGATCGTGGCGTGCAGCGCCCCGTCCTCGGCGTGCAGGTCGACGACGGCGACGTCGATCCCGTCGTGCGAGGTGCCGGAGATCATCCCGAGGACACGCATCAGCGACCTCCCGAGCGCGGGTCGAGGGCGGAGCGGAGGGCGTCGCCGAGGAGGTTGAGCGCGACGACGACCACGACGAGGGCGATGCCGGGGAAGGCGAGCATCCACGGGGCGATCACGGCGAGGGTCTGCGCCTCGTAGACCATCCCGCCGAGCGACGCGGCCGGCGGTGGGGTGCCGAAGCCGAGGAAGCTCAGCGAGGCCTCGGTGAGGATCGCCCAGGACAGCGACAGCGTCGTCTGGACGACGAGGATGCCCGTCATGTTCGGGACGACGTGCCGCACGAGCGTCGACAGCCGCGAGCGGCCGATGGCGTCCGACGCGACGACGTACTCGGCCTCGCGCAGGCCGAGGACCGGGGCGCGGGCGACCCGCGCGAAGATCGGGACGTAGACGACGGCGATCGCGACCGACACCGTGACCCAGCTGCGCTCGAGCGTCGCCGCGAGGGCGAGGGCGAGCAGCAGCGACGGGAACGCGAAGAGGACGTTGTTGACGATGCCGACGAGGCGGTCGGCCCAGCCCCGGTAGTACCCCGCGAGGACGCCGAGCGAGATGCCGACGACCCCCGAGACCGCGACCGACACGACGGCGACGCGCAGGGAGTTCGCCAGCCCGCTTGCCACCCGGGCGAAGACGTCCCGCCCGAACTGGTCGGTGCCGAACCAGCCCTGGGCGCCGGGGCCGAGGAGGGAGCGGCCGACGTCCTGGGCGCTCGGGGACGCGGTGAGACCGGTGACGGCCATCCCGGCGAGGAGGAGGACGAGCGCCATGAGGACGAGCCCGACGACCCCCGCCGGGGTGAGGAACGCCCGCCGCCACGCGTGCCCCCGTCCCGGTCGCGGCGTCGGCGTCGGCCCGTCGGTGCTGCCGCCGGTCAGCGCGTCGGTCCCGGCCTGCGCGCTCATGCGACCCGCACCCGGGGGTCGACGAGGCGGTACACGAGGTCGGTGAGGAGGTTGACGAGGACGAACATCACGGCGATGACGAGCGTCGTGCTCTGCACGAGGGCGTACTCCTGCTGGCCCAGGCCCAGCAGCACCTGTCGGCCGATGCCGGGGATGGCGAAGATCTGCTCGGCGACGAGGGCGCCGCTGAGGAGGAAGCCGAACTGGAGGCCGGTCATCGTCACGACCGGGATGAGGGCGTTGCGCAGGACGTGCCGGACCTGCAGGCGTCGCGCCGGCACTCCCTTGGCCTGCGCCGTCCGGACGTAGTCCTCGGCCCGGACCCCGAGGATCGCGGTCCGGGTCGTCTGGAGCACGGGCGAGGCGATGCTGATGCCCAGGACGAGCGCCGGCAGCAGCATCTGCTGGAGGTTGAGCCACGGGTCCTCGAGCAGGGTCCGGTAGCCCTCGCCGTTCGGGTACCACCCGAGCCGGTTCGCGAGGAACGTCGCCACGGCGGTCGCCAGGAGGAAGGACGGGACCGACAGGGCGAGCAGGCTGCCCGCCTGCGTCGCGTTGTCGCGGGCGCGGCCGGGCCGGCTCGCGGCGAGCATCCCGCCGGGCACGCCCAGGGCGAGCCCGACGAGGATCGACAGGACCGCGAGCTCGATCGTGTTCGGCAGCGCCTGGGCGGTGAGCTCGGCGACCGAGACCCCGGAGTTCGCCGACACCCCGAGGTTGCCGGTGAGCACGCCGCCGAGCCACGAGAGGAACTGGACCGGCAGCGGCTGGTCGATGCCGTAGTACGCCTCGAGGTCGGCGATCTGGTCCGGCGACAGCTCGCCGGCGGCGATGCCGTACTGCGCGGTGATCTGGTCACCGGGGACGACGCGCAGGACGACGAAGGTGAGGACGGACACCCCGAGCAGGGTGACGACCGCCTCGCCGAGCCGCCGGGGGACCGGGTGGCCGAGGAGGGTTCGCAGTGCCGTCATGTCAGCCGGTCGTGGCCGTCCACAGGCGCGACAGGCTCGCGTCCGTGCGGGCCTCGACGCCCTCGACCCCCGGGCCGGTGACGAGGAACAGCTGCGGGGTGAAGAGCCAGACCCAGGCGGCGTTGTCGACGAGCTCGCTGCTCACCTGGCTGTAGATCTGCTGGCGCTCCGCCGGGTCGGTCGTCTCGATGCCCTGCGCGAAGAGCTCGTCGAGGGTGTCGGAGGAGTAGCCCGCGACCTCGTTGAAGCTGCCGTCGGAGGTGAAGTACCGGGCGTACATCGTGTTCGGGTCGGTGCTGCCGCCGTTGAGGGCGACCGCGGCGTCGAAGTCGCCGGCGAGCCAGCGGTCGACGTACGCGCTCGAGTCGAGGCTCTGGACGTTCACGTCGATGCCGACCTCGCCGAGCTGGGCCTGGATCGCCTGCGCCTCGTCGACGGCCGTCGAGTACAGGCCCTGGGACGTCATGAGGTCGAGGCTGAAGCCGTCGGGCGTCCCGGCCTCGGCGAGGTACTCGCGGGCGCGGTCGAGGTCACGCTCGGCGCAGGGCGCGGCGGTCGGGTCGGACCGGTACTCCGGCGACGTGATGGGCCCGGTGACCTCGCCCGCGCCGAGCGCGGCGGTGTCGACGATGCCCTGCCGGTCGAGGGCGCACTGGATGGCGAGCCGGGAGCTGACGTCCTCCAGGGCCGGGGAGGCGGCCCGCAGCTGGAGGACGTGGTAGCTCAGCGAGTCGACCGTCGTGCTCGTCACGTCGCCGGTCGCGGCGGTGCGGGCGGTCACGGGGTTCTCGAAGATCGCGACGTCGACCGACCCGGTGCGCAGCGCGGAGACCATCGACTGCTCCTCGGGGATGACCCGGAAGACGACCTCGGCGGCGCCGACGTCCCCGGCGAAGTAGTCCTCGTTGCGGGTCAGGGTGATCGACTCGTTCGGGGTGCGCTCGGACCACACGTACGGGCCGCTGCCGACCGGGGTCGTCTCGAGCTCGGCGGTGTCGACGTCGGAGGGGACGATCGCCGTGTTGACGCCGGTGAGACCCGCGGGGAAGGAGGCGTCGGGCCGGCTCAGGGTGACGACGACGGTCTGCGGGTCGGGGGCCTCGACCGTGTCGACCGAGCCGAAGTACGAGGCTGACGACGCGTTCGACTCCGGGTCCATGATCGTCTCGAAGGTCGCCTTGACGTCCTCGGAGTCCAGCGCCGAGCCGTCGCTGAAGGTCACGCCCTCGGTGAGGGCGAAGGTGTACGTCAGACCGTCCTCCGACACCTCGGGCAGCTCGGCGAGACCGGCGACGGGCACGGACTGCTCGTCGGTGTCCAGGAGGGTGCTGTAGACCTGCGAGAGCACCTGGATCGCCTGCTTGGACGTCACGGTCCACGGCAGCATCTGGGTCGGGTCCGCGGTGATCCCGACGACGATCTCGCCGTCACCGGGGGCGGCGGCCTCCTGCCCGCCTCCGCCTCCGCAGGCGGCGAGGCCGAGGGTGGCGGTCAGGGCGAGGGCGGTGGCCGTCCGGCCGGAGGTGCGGGGAGTCATCCGGGGTGCTCCTGGGCTCTGGGGGCCGTGCCGGGCTCGGCGGCACGGAGGATGGCCACCGATGCTATGGCAGAAACTTCCGCCAACGGAAGACCCATCGGAATTTTCTGGCGCTCGGTGTCCGAGGCCGGTCGAGCGGTCCGATGGGAGGACCCACCCCGTCACGACGGGGTCGACCCTCCCACGGAGCGGCCCGGATACTCGCTCGGGAGGCGGTGCCCGCGTCGTTAGACTCGCGGCCGTGATCGACATCAGGCTGCTCCGGGAGGACCCCGACACGGTGCGCGCCAGCCAGCGCGCCCGCGGCGAGGACGAGGGCGTCGTCGACGCCGTGCTCGCCGCCGACGAGCGCCGTCGCTCCTCCCTCACCGCCTACGAGCGGCTGCGGGCGGAGCAGAAGTCGATGGGCAAGGACGTCGCCCGCGCCCAGGGCGAGGAGAAGCAGGCCCTCCTCGCGCGGACGAAAGAGGTCGCGGCCGAGGTCAAGCGACTCCAGGCCGACGCCGACGACGCGCAGGGCGAGCTCGACCGGCTCCTGCGGAACATCGGCAACGTCGTGGAGCCCGAGGTCCCGGTCGGCGGCGAGGACGACTACGTCGTGCTCGAGGAGGTCGGCACCCCGCGGGACTTCGCCGCCGAGGGCTTCGAGCCCAAGGACCACCTCGCGCTCGCCGAGGGGCTCGGCGCGATCGACATGGAGCGCGGCGCGAAGATCTCCGGCTCGCGGTTCTACTTCCTCACCGGGGCCGGGGCGCGCCTCGAGATGGGCCTGCTCCACCTCGCGATGCAGAAGGCGATGGGCCTCGGCTTCGTCCCGATGGTGACGCCGACACTCGTCACGCCCGAGGTCATGGGGGGTGCGGGGTTCCTCGACCACCACGCCGACGAGGTGTACCGGCTCGAGGCGGACGACCTGTACCTCACCGGTACCTCGGAGGTCGCGCTCGCCGGGTACCACGCGGGCGAGGTCGTCGACCTGTCGAAGGGTCCGGTCCGCTACGCCGGGCAGTCGACGTGCTACCGCCGCGAGGCCGGCTCGTACGGCAAGGACACCCGCGGCATCATCCGGGTGCACCAGTTCAACAAGATCGAGATGTTCGTCTACTGCCGTCCCGAGGACGCCCAGGCCGAGCACGAGAACCTCCTGCGGATCGAGCAGGACATGCTCGCCTCGCTCGGGCTGCCGTACCGGGTCATCGACACCGCGGCCGGCGACCTCGGTGGGCCGGCCGCGCGCAAGTACGACTGCGAGGCGTGGGTCCCGACCCAGGGCCGGCACCGCGAGCTGACGTCGACGTCGAACTGCACGACCTTCCAGGCGCGCCGGCTGAACACCCGCTTCAAGGGCGAGCAGGGCAACGAGGTCGCGGCCACCCTCAACGGCACGCTCGCGACGACGCGCTTCCTCGTCGCGATCCTCGAGAACCACCAGCAGGCCGACGGCTCCGTCGTCGTCCCCGAGGTGCTGCGCCCGCACGTCGGCCTCGACGTGCTCACCCCGGTGCGCTGACGCCGTCCGGACGCGCCGGGTGCGCGGTCCCGAGCCCGCTCCGTGAACCCGAGCCCTCTGCAGCAGGCTCGTCACGGGGCCGACGGCTCGCCGGCGACCCGACGGCTCGGCATCGCGATGGGCGCCGTCGTCTCCGCTCGTGTGGAGGATCTCCGGGGTCAGGACCCCCACGATCCTCCACCCGGGCGCAGCCGACTGGGCGTCCGCGTGCGGGGCGAGGCGGTCTCCGTCCCTCGGGGGAGGGCCGGGCGCGTCCAACCGACCTACCCTGGGACGCATGCCTGTCTCCCTGGCCGCCGAGGCGGCGCGCGTCGGCCGCTGGTTCGGCGTGGACGACCCGTGGGAGCGTCCCCGCCCGGCGATCGGCCGGGCCGACGTCCTCGCGGCCCTCGCGCTCGAGACCCTCGGCCTGGTCTCCCTCGAGCTCGTCCGCTCGATCGGGGTGCTCGACGACCTGACGCAGCCCTGGTGGGTGCAGTGGATCGCCGTCTCCACCGGGGCCGTCCTCGTCCTGGGACGCCGCCGCTACCCGCTGGTCGTCGCCTCCCTCGCCGCGGCCCACATGGTCGTCGTCGGGGTCTCGATGCCGGTCGTCATGGGCCAGATGACGCTCCAGGCCGTGTACTTCGTCGCGATCCTCTCGGGGGTGGCCTGGGCCCGCGACCGGCGGTGGATGCTCGTCGTCGTCGGGACGATCCTCGTCGTGATGTTCACCTGGATCGGGCTGCAGTTCGCCATCGGCAACGCGATCCAGGACTTCGTGGACTCCGAGGACGCGGGCGAGCGGTTCGGGCTCATCGGCCAGCTCCCGGCCGCGGTGCTCATGACGCTCGTCGTCAACGCCTTCTACTTCGGCGGCGCGATCGTCGTCGGCCAGCTCATGTGGCGCAGCGCGCGTCACCGGGCCCTCCTGCTCGACCAGTCGACGACCATCGCCGAGCAGGCCGACGAGCTGCGCACCCGGGCCGTCACCGAGGAGCGCCTGCGGATCGCCCGCGAGCTGCACGACGTCGTCGCCCACCACGTGTCCGTCATCGGCATCCAGGCCGCGGCCGCACGCCGGGTCATGGGCCGCGACACCGAGGCGACCGCGACGGCCCTGTCGGGCATCGAGGCCTCGTCCCGGGACGCCGTGACGTCGATGCGCGGTCTGCTCGGCACGCTCCGCGAGGTGGAGCGGCCCAGCGCCCCCACCTCGCGTGCACCGCAGCCGGGCTTCGGCGAGATCGACGCCCTCGTGGCCTCGGCGACGACGGGGGCGCGGCGGGTGTCCTTCGACCTCGTCGAGTCCGAGCCCGGGCTCGCGGCGCGGGTCGTCGCCCCGCTGCAGCACTCGGTCTACCGGACCGTCCAGGAGGCCCTGACGAACGTCGAGAAGCACTCGACCGCGGGCCGGGTCTCGGTCGTGCTGCGGCTGGAGTCCGGGGCCCGCGGCCACGTCGAGCTCGAGGTCGTCGACGACGGCCGCCCGCGGGTCGGTGCCCCGTCGAGCGGTCTCGGCCAGCTCGGCATCCGCGAGCGGGCCGCGTCGCACCGGGGGGCCGTCGAGATGGGCCCCCGCGCCACCGGCGGCTACCGGGTGCGGGTGCGGTACCCGTGGAGCACCGCCGACCCGGAGGCCACCGCACCCGACCGGGCCCAGCCGATGGCCGACGCGACGCCGGGGCCGGCATGAGCGGCGACCGCCTGCGCGTCCTCGTCGTCGACGACCACGCGATGGTCCGGTCCGGCTTCACGATGATGCTGTCCGTCGAGGACGACCTCGAGGTCGTCGGGCAGGCGGCCAACGGCGCCGAGGCGGTCGTCGTGGCCCGGGAGACCCGCCCCGACATCGTCCTCATGGACGTCCAGATGCCGGTGCTCGACGGGATCGAGGCGACCCGGCGGATCGTCGCCGAGGACCTCGGCCGGGTCGTCATCCTGACGACCTTCGACCGGGACGACTACCTCTTCGACGCCCTGCGCGCCGGGGCGAGCGGCTTCCTGCTCAAGAACGCCGAGCCGGAGCAGCTCGTCGACGCGGTCCGGGTCGTCGGGAACGGCTCGGGCATCCTCGCCCCGGAGGTGACGAGCCGGGTCATCGAGCGGATGGCGGCCGAGGGCCCACCGACGTCCCGCACCCCGCCGCCGGGCCTGGAGCGGCTCACCGAGCGGGAGCGGGAGGTGCTCGGCCTCGTCGGGCGCGGCCTGTCGAACGGTGAGATCGCCGGCCGGCTCTTCCTCGGGGAGGCCACCGTGAAGACGCACGTGTCGAACCTCCTCGCCAAGCTCCAGGTCCGCGACCGGGTGCAGGCGGTCGTCCTGGCCCACGAGTCGGGGCTCGTCAGCGCCGAGGACTGAGGGGCGCGCCCCGGGCGCCCGGGACCGCGCCGACCGGCCGGGTCCCCGCGTGTCGACCCCGGGCCGGCCCGGACGCACCCGAGCCCCCGGGGGCAGAGGTGCCGGGGGCTCGGGGCGTGACGACCCAGGACGGGCCGGGAGGTTCCTCAGTACTCGAAGCAGGTGAGGAACTCGAAGCTGTCGCGGGCGAACTCGGCGTCGGCGGGCGCACCGTCGCGCTCGACGACGTAGAGCTTCACGTGACCCTGGGCGGCCTCGAGGATCGGGCCCCACTCCATGTCGCCCTCGCCGACGTCGCCGGGGATGCCCCGGGCGTCGCCGTTGAGGTCGCCGTCCTTGATGTGGAGCAGCTCGACGCGGTCGCCGTACTCCTCGAGGAGCGCGACGACGTCGGCGCCCGCGTCCTGGGCCCAGAACGTGTCGAGCTGGAAGGTGACGTACCGCGGGTCGGTGTTCCGGACGAGCGCCTCCCAGGCGGTCATCGTCTCGCCGGTCTCCGGGTCGGTCACGGTCGTCGTGAACTCCCACTGGTGGTTGTGGCCGAAGAGCTTGCCGGTGCCGTTCTTCACCGACCGCTCGCCGAGCTCGTCCATCGACTCGGCGGTCGCGATGACGTCGGCCCACGTGCTGCTGCCGTCCCGGGCGATCCCGGGCGACGGCCAGCCGCCGGAGCCGACGTACTTGTGGCCGAGGTCCTTCGCGTACTCGAGCGTCGCGTCGAACGAGTCGGCGTTCACCCCGCCGTGCGAGCTCGGGGCCTTGAGCTTGTACTCCTTGAGGAGGCTGCGCAGCTCGTCGCCGGAGTAGCCGCCCCACGGGTTGGGGCCGAAGGCGAAGGGCTCGATGTTGCGGTAGCCGATCTCCTGGAGCTCGGCGAGGACCGGCTCGATGCCGACCTGGTTCGTCCAGCCGAAGTAGCTGAACATCTGGATCGAGATCTTGCTCGCCGGGACGCTCCGGCCGGAGCAGTCGGCCGCGGACGCGGCGTTCCCGCTGCCCGGGGCGGCGGAGGCGGGGGCGACGGCGGCGGCGAGGCCGGAGGCGGCGAGCGCGGCGGCGGCGAGGCCGGAGAGGGCGCGCGTGCTGGTGCGGGACATGGGTCGTACTCCTTCGGACGACGCCGTCCGGGTCGGCTCCCGGACGGCTTGCGTGGCTCCGTCGACGGTGCCCCGTCGGGTGCGGCACGTCCGGGGCTGAGCCGGGGTGTCACGACGACGGCGTCGACGTGCTCACCGTAGGGAGTCTTTTGACCGTAGGTCAAGCAAAAGTTGACCGCATCTTGACCCGAACCGCCGGACGCGAGCCGCGACCCCGGCTGGTCATCGCGGCCGGTGGTCACCGCCCGCGGCCGGTGCCGTCCTGGGGGCGGCGCCCGGGGTGGGTCATCTCGGAGGGGGAGGTCCGACCCGCCCGTGGGGGGATCCGCCACGCGCCGGGCCCACCTAGCGTCGGGTCCATGTTGGAGATCAGGAACCTCACCCGCCGGTTCGGCGGCGTCACGGCGGTCGACGGCGTGACGTTCGACGTCCCCGCCGGACAGCTGACCGGGTTCGTCGGCGGCAACGGCGCGGGCAAGACGACGACGATGCGGATGGTCATGGGGGTGCTCGGCGTCGACGGCGGCGAGGTGCTCTGGCAGGGCCACCCCGTCACCCCGGAGGACCAGCGCCGCTTCGGCTACATGCCGGAGGAGCGCGGCCTCTACCCGAAGCAGCGGGTCATCGACCAGCTCGTCTATCTCGCCGAGCTCAAGGGGATGGGTCCGCGCCCGGCCCGGGCCGCGGCCGAGGAGCACCTCGAGCGGCTCGGGCTCGGCGGGCGGGCGACGGACCGGCTCGAGGCGCTGAGCCTCGGCAACCAGCAGCGCGTCCAGGTCGCGGCCGCGCTCCTGCACGACCCGGTCGCCCTCGTGCTCGACGAGCCGTTCTCGGGTCTCGACCCGGTGGCCGTCGACTCGATGGTCGACCTGCTCCGCGAGCGGGTCGCCGGCGAGGTCCCGGTCCTGTTCTCCAGCCACCAGCTCGACCTCGTCGAGGCGCTCTGCGACCGTCTCGTCATCCTCTCCGGGGGCCGGGTCGTCGCGACCGGCGCCGTCGAGGACCTGCGCTCGCAGGGCCCCCTGCGCTACCGCGTCCGGCTCGACGCCGACGCCGGCTGGGTGCGCGACCTGCGCGGCCTGCACGTCGTCGACGTCGACGGCCCGCTCGCCCTCGTCGAGGTCGTGGACCCCGGCGGTGAGCAGGCCCTCCTGCGCGAGGCGACCCGCCGCGGCGCCGTCCACGAGTTCACCCCCGTCCGCCCCGCGGTCGCCGACATCTACCGGGAGGTGGCGGCCTGATGACCGCGACGCACACCCAGACCCCGACCGCGACGACGCCTCGCGAGGTCGTCCCGGCGCCCCGCTCGGCGTGGGTGACGGTGGCCCGCCGCGAGATCGTCGTGCGGCTCACCGACAAGGCGTTCCTCGGCGGGACGCTGCTCACCCTCGTCCTCATCTGCGGCTTCATGGGCTGGCAGGTGTGGGACTCCTCGCGCACGTCGAGCTACACGGTCGCGACGACCCAGGACGACACCGTGATGGGCGAGCGGCTCGCCGCGGAGGCCTCCGGGATCGACGAGGGCGTCGCCGTGCGGTCGCGCGCCGTCCCGGACGCCGCCACGGCGCAGGACCTGCTGCGCGCGGAGGAGGTCGACGCCTGGCTGCACTCCACCGACGGCGGCTGGGTCCTCACCACCCTGGACAGCGCCGAGGGCGGTCTCACCCGGGTGACCCAGGACGTCGTGCGCTCGGCGGCCCTCGAGGACCAGGCGGCCTCGTTGGGGACGACGGCCGAGGCGCTCGTCGAGGGCTCGACCGTGACGACGGAGTTCCTGCGCGGGGACGTGGAGCGCTCGCAGCTGGCGCAGGGGGTGTCGTTCGCCTTCGCGTTCCTCTTCTACATCGCGGCGCTCACCTTCGGGTACGTCATCGCGAACAGCGTCGTCGAGGAGAAGCAGTCGCGTGTCGTCGAGATCATCGCGACGTCGATCCCGGTGCGGCAGCTGCTCGCCGGCAAGATCGTCGCGACGACCGTCATCGCGATGGTGCAGATGGCGCTGTACGCCGTCGTGGGACTCGTCGGCCTCAGCCTCACCGAGTACTCCGAGCTGATCTTCGCCGTCACCGGACCGGTCGCGTGGTACCTCGTCTTCTTCGTCGCCGGGTTCGTCGCGCTCGCGGCGCTGTGGGCGGTCGCCGGCGCCCTGGCCTCGCGGGCGGAGGACGTGCAGAGCACCGGCACGCCGCTGCTCATGATCGTCCTCGGGGTGTTCTTCGGGTCCTTCTTCCTCGACGGTCTGGCCCGCACGGTGGCCTCGTTCGTGCCGCCGTTCTCCGCGGTGCTCATGCCGGCGCGGATGCTCGACGGGGACGCCGTCTGGTGGGAGGCGGTCGTGGCGCTCGCGATCCTCCTCGCGACGGCGGTGGTCGTCGTCCGGGTGGCCGAGCGGCTCTACCGGCGCTCGCTGCTCCAGACCGGTGGGCGGCTGTCGATCCGGCAGGCGTGGTCCTCCCCGGAGTGACCCGGCGCGGATGTCCGGCGGGTGCCCGGGGTGTCCGACGGGTGGTCGTGGGCAATCGGCGCGAGGAGGGTTTGCTCGACCAGGTGGTGCGTGTAAGGTCAGCCTTACCTAAGTAAGCCTGACCTCACTGCAGGAGTCCATCGTGCCATCCCGCCGGAGGCTGCTCGCCGCAGCCCCCCTCGCCGCCGCCCTCGCCCTCGGGGCCTGCTCCACCGGTCCCACCACCGAGTCGTCCGGAGGGGCCGGCTCGGCGGAGCCCACGGTGGCCGCCGACGCGTTCCCCGTCACGCTCGAGCACGCCTACGGCGAGACGACGGTCGAGGAGCAGCCGACGCGCATCGCCACCGTGGGCTGGGCCGACGCCGACACCCTCGCGGCCCTCGGGATCGTCCCGGTCGGCGCCCCGGAGATCACGTGGGGCGGCAACGACGCGGGCTCGACGGACTGGTTCGACGCACAGGTCGAGGAGCTGGGGGCCGACGCCTCCGGGATGACCCGCTACGACGACTCGGCGGGCATCCCGTTCGAGGACATCGCCGCCACCACGCCCGACCTCATCCTCGGCCTCAGCTCCGGGGTGAGCGAGGAGGACTACGACCGGCTCTCGCAGATCGCGCCGACCGTCCCGTGGACCGAGGCGGCCTGGGGCACACCGTGGCAGGAGCAGGTCGAGGTCATCGGCGAGGCGGTCGGGATGTCCGAGCAGGCCGAGCAGCTGCGCGCCGACACCGAGCAGCTCATCACCGACGCCGTCGCCGCCAACCCCGAGATCGAGGGCACCTCGGCCGCGTGGGCCTGGTTCACCCCCACCGACCTGTCGACGATCGGGCTCTACACGACCTCCGACCTGCGCCCGCAGATGCTCGAGGAGTTCGGCTTCGAGCCCTCGCCGACCGTCGTCGAGCTGAGCGAGCAGGACCCGTCGGCCTTCACCGCCAACCTCTCCGCCGAGCGCGCCGCCGACCTCGAGGCCGACGTCGTCGTCTTCTACGCCGAGGAGGGCGCCGGCGCCGAGGAGCTGACGGCGAACCCGCTCGTCGGTCAGATCCCGGCCCTGCAGGACGGTCACTACGTCGCCTCCGCCGACAACGCGGTGGCCCTGTCGATGTCGCTCCCGAGCCCGCTGTCGGTGCGCACCGCCGTCGACGACTTCCTGCCGAAGCTCGTCTCCGCCGTGAACGGCGAGCCGGCGGAGTGACGACCACCGCGACGCGTCCGACCCGGCCCGCCCCCCTCACCGGGGCGCGGGCCGGGTCGGCGCGCGTCGCCATGCCGGTGGCCGTGGGGGGTGCCGTCGTCGTCCTCGCGCTCGCCGTCGGCGCCTCGGTCCTGCTCGGCGTGCAGTCCCTCGCGCCGGGTGCGGTCCTCGACGCCGTCGTCGGGTCCTCGGCCGACGCGCGGACCGACGCGATCGTCGACTCCCGGGTCGCCCGGACCCTCATCGGCCTCGTCGTCGGGGCCGCCGTGGCGCTGAGCGGCGTCGTGCTCCAGGGCCTGACCCGCAACCCCATCGCCGAGCCCAGCATCCTCGGCCTCAACTCCGGCGCGGCCCTCGCGGTCGTCCTCGGCATCCGCTTCCTCGGGCTCGACGACGTCACCGGGTACGTCCTCGCCGCGATCGTCGGCACCGTCCTCGTCGCCGCCCTCGTCCAGTCCCTCACGATGCTCGCCCCGCGCTCGAGCGCGCCGGTATCGATGGCGCTCGCCGGCGCCGCCGTCATGGCCCTCGCGCAGAGCCTCATCGGGGCGGTGCTCGTCACCGACCGGGGCTCGCTCGACAGCTTCCGGTTCTGGCAGGTGGGCTCGGTCGCGGGCCGGGACGCCGGCGGCGTCCTCGACATCGCGCCCGTCCTCGTCCTCGGCGCCCTCCTCGCCCTGACGGCCGGGCCGACGCTCAACGCCGTCGCGCTCGGCGACGACCTGGCCCGCGGCCTCGGCCAGCGGGTCGTCCTGCACCGGGGCCTCGCGGCCGGAGGGGCCGTGCTGCTCGCGGCGGGCGCCACCGCCCTCGCCGGGCCGATCGCCTTCGTCGGGCTCGTCGTCCCGCACCTCGTCCGTGCCCTCGTCGGGGTCGACCACCGCCGGGTGCTCGTCCTCAGCGCCCTCCTCGGCCCGGCGTTCGTCGTCCTCGCCGACGTCGTCGGGCGCCTCGTCTCCCCGCCGTCGGAGATCCAGGTCGGCATCGTCTGCGCCGTCGTCGGTGCCCCCGTGCTCGTCCTCGTCGTCCGCCGGGTCAGGGGGATGTGATGACGGCCGCCACCCGCCCGACCGCGCCGACCGCGCCGACCGCGCCCGCCGCCCCCCGGTCCACCGCCGACGCGCTCGCCGCCGCCCGCCGTGGGCCCCGGCGCCGGCGGGCCGTCGTCGTCGGGGTGCTCCTCGTCCTGCTCGTCGCGCTCGTCCTCGTCCGCGCGCTGCTCGGCGACTACCGGGTCTCGTTCGTCGACGCGGTCCGGATCATCGGCGGCGCCGAGATCCCGGTCGCCTCGTTCATCCTCATGGAGTCCACGCTGCCGCGGGCCGTCATGGCCGTCCTCTGCGGCGCCGCGTTCGGCGCGGCCGGCGGGGCGTTCCAGGTCATGCTGCGCAACCCGCTCGCGAGCCCGGACATCCTCGGCCTGACCCTCGGGGCCAGCGCCGCCGCCGTCGTCTCCGTCGTCGCCCTCGGGCTGCGCGGCACCCCGGTGACGGTGGCGGCCCTCGGCGGCTCCGTGCTCGTCGCGCTCGTCATCCTCAGCCAGGCCGGCGGGGGCGGCAGCGCCACCGGGCGGATGGTGCTCGTCGGCGTCGCGCTCGCGGCGGGGCTGTCGGCGGTCGTGCACTGGATGCTCGTCCGCTCGAGCATCTACCAGGCGCAGGAGGCCCTCGTCTGGCTGAGCGGCAGCCTCAACTCCGTGACGTGGACCGACATCGGACGGCTTCTCGTCCTGGACGCGTTGCTGCTGCCCGTGCTCCTGGCCCTGTCCGGCCGGCTGCCCGTCCTCGTCCTCGGCGACGACCTGGCCGCCGCCCTCGGGGTGCGTGTCCCCGCGCTGCGGATCGGGGTGACGCTCCTCGTCGTCGCCCTCGTCGCCGCGGCCACGGCGGTCGTCGGGCCGATCGCGTTCGTCGGGTTCCTCAGCGGGCCCATCGCCCGGCGCCTCGTCCCCGGCCGCCCGTCCGTCGGGATCGCCGCCCTCGTCGGCGCGGTCGTCGTCGTCGGCGCCGACCACCTGTCCGCCTACGCCGTCCCCGACACCGCGCTGCCGGTCGGGCTCGTCACCGGACTGCTCGGCGCGCCCGTCCTGCTCTGGATGCTCCGCACCCGCTCGACCCCGGAGGGCCGATGACCGTGACCGAGACCGACCAGCCCACGACGGCGCACCCGGTGCCCGCCGGTGGGGACGACCGCCCCGCCGCCCGGCTGCGGACCGACGCGGTCCGGCTCGGCTACGGCGACCGCGTCGTCGTCGACGGCGTGAGCCTCGACGTGCCGACCGGCCGCACCACCGCAGTCGTCGGACCCAACGGCTGCGGCAAGTCGACCCTGCTCCGCGGGCTCGGGCGGCTGCTGCGCCCCGTCGGCGGGTCCGTGCTCCTCGACGGCGACGAGATCGGCACCCTGTCGACGCGCGAGGTGGCTCGCCGGGTCGGTCTGCTGCCCCAGCAGCCCGTCGTGCCCGAGGGGGTCACCGTCCTCGAGCTCGTCGAGCGCGGCCGGCACCCGCACCACGGCCTGTTCCGCACGTGGGGCCGGGCCGACGAGGAGGCGGTCGCCGCGGCGCTCGAGCGGACGGACCTCGTCCACCTCGCCGGGGTCCCGGTCGACAGCCTCTCGGGCGGCCAGCGCCAGCGGGTGTGGCTGGCCCTCGTCCTCGCCCAGCAGACGCCGGTCCTCCTCCTCGACGAGCCGACGTCCTTCCTCGACGTCGCGCACCAGCTCGACGTCCTCGACCTCGTCCGCGGCCTGTCCGAGGACGCCGGCAGCACGGTCGTCATGGTCCTGCACGACCTCGGGATGGCCGCCCGCTACGCCGACCACCTCGTCGCGATGCGGGACGGCGCGATCGTCGCCGAGGGGCCGCCCGGCGAGGTCGTGACCCCCGCCGTCGTCGAGGAGGTCTTCGGCGTCTCCGCGTCCGTCCTCACCGACCCCGACACCGGCACCCCCGTCGTCGTCCCGCGACGCCGGGTCCGCCCCGAAGGAGCCCACCGATGAGCGTCGCCCCGCCCCGCCCCGAGCGGGTCACCCTCGCCACCCCCGTCGCCCGCGCGGCCCCCGAGCAGTTCCGGATGCGGGTCGCGGCCGTCGCGGACCTCGGCGGCGGGATGCGCCGGGTGACCTTCGAGGCGCCCGAGCTCATGGCCTTCCGGCCCGTCGGCCCCGACGAGTACTTCGGCCTCATGATGCCGCGCCCCGACCGCCCGCTCGTCCTCCCCGGGCCCTCGGGCGGCAACGTCCGCGCGGTCATCGCCGACCTGCCCGAGGAGCAGCGCCCCGACCTGCGCTGGTACACGATCCGGCGGCACGACCCGGCCCGGGGCCGGATGGACGTCGACATCGTCACCCACGGCGACGCCGGACCGGGGTCGGCGTGGACCTGCCGCGCCCGCCCGGGCGACGAGGTCGGGTTCCACTGCGGGGGTGCCCTGTGGCGCGGTGGCGACACCGACGCCCGGAAGCTCCTCGTCGCGGACGAGACCGCGCTCCCGTCGGTCGCCGGGATCCTCGACGTCGCGGGCGGTCCCGACGCGGTCCGCCGCGGGGACCTGGAGGTCCACGTCGAGGTCGCCGACCCGGCCGTCCTCGCCGGGTACGACCTCGGCCCGGCCCACGTCCACGTCCGGCGGCACACGCCGGGCAGCGCCGTGCTGCCCGCCCTGCGCGAGCGGCTCGCCGACCTCGTCGACGTCGGCTACGCGTGGGCCTGCGGGGAGGCCGACCTCGCGGCCGACGTGCGCCGCCTCCTCGTCCGCGAGGCCGGGATGGACAAGCGGGACGTCCTCTTCTGCAGCTACTGGAAGCTGGGCCAGCCGCGCGGCTGAGGCGGGGACCGTCGAGTCCGCTCGGCGCGCCGTCGAGGGGCCCGCCCGCCGGGCGCGTCCACCGCGCGTTCACCCGGAGTCGGTAGCGTCCGCGGTGATGACTCCTCCGCTCATGGTCTGCCTCGACATCGACGGCACGACCGTCGACCACGACGGCCACCTCCACGACCCCGTCCGGGACGCCGTGCAGGCGGTCCGCGACGCCGGTCACGTCGTCGTCCTCGCCACCGGCCGGGGCGTGCTCGGCACCCTTCCCGTCCTGGACGCCCTCGGCATCGTCACCGGCTACGCCGTGTGCGCCAACGGGGCGATCACCCTCCGTCTCGACCCCGACCTCGAGACCGGCTACGAGGTGCTCGAGGCGGTGACCTTCGACCCGGCCCCCGCGCTGCGGGCGCTGCGCGAGGAGTTCCCGACGGCCCTCGTCGCGGTCGAGGAGGTCGGGACCGGGTTCAAGGTCTCGGCGCCGTTCCCGGACGGCGAGCTCGACGGCACCCCTCGGGTCGTGCCCTTCGAGGACCTCATGGCCCGGCCCGTGACCCGCCTGACGATCCGCGACCCGGAGGGCACCGACGAGGACTTCCTCGCCGGCACGGAGCGGATCGGGCTGCACGGCGTCGAGTACGCCATCGGCTGGAGCGCCTGGATGGACATCACCCCCGAGGGAGTCTCGAAGGGGGCCGCCCTCGAGACGGTGCGCCGGCGGCTCGGCGTCGAGCCGTCCGCGACCGTCGCCGTCGGCGACCAGCGCAACGACCTCGAGATGCTGCGCTGGGCCGCCCGGGGGGTCGCGATGGGCAACGCGCCCGACGAGGTGAAGGCCGTCGCCGACGAGACGACGGACCACGTCGACGACCACGGCCTGGCGCCCGTCCTGCGCTCGCTGCTCCCGGGCTGACCCGTCCCCGAGGACGGGCACTCGACGCGGTGTCCTCGCTGGTGGCAGGGTGTGCGCATGACCAGCGCCGATGTGAACCGGGCCACCCGCGAGGCCAACGAGAACCCCGTCGTCGAGTACGGGGCTCGGGCGGGCTTCGCCGTCCTCGGCCTCCTGCACCTCCTCATCGGCTGGATCGCCCTGCGCGTCGCGTGGGGTGGTGGCGGCGGGAACGCCGACCAGGGCGGGGCGCTGAGGTCCCTCGCCGGCAACACCGGCGGTGCCGTTGTCCTGTGGATCGGGGTCGCCGGCTTCGCCCTCCTCGCGCTGTGGTCGATCACCGAGGCGGTGCTCAGCCGTGGCGAGACCTCCGACCGGCTCAAGCACGTGGCCAAGGGCGTGACGTACGGCTTCTTCGCGGTCTCGACGTTCCGCATCGTCGCGCTGGGCTCCGGCGGCAACAGCGAGCAGCAGACCCAGGACGTCACGCAGCGGCTCATGGGCAGCCCCGGTGGCCAGGTCCTCGTCGGGATCGTCGGCCTCGTCATCCTCGGGATCGCCGGGTACCACGTGTACAAGGGCTGGAAGAAGAAGTTCCTCGAGGACCTGCAGCAGCACCCGGGGACCTGGATCGTGCGCGCCGGGCGGATCGGCTACATCGCCAAGGGTGCGGCGCTCGCCATCGTCGGCTTCTTCTTCCTCATCGCTGCCTGGCAGTCCGACCCCGACGACGCCAAGGGCCTGGACGGCGCGCTGAAGTCGCTCAAGGACATGGCGTTCGGGCCGTACATCCTCACTGTCGTCGCGCTCGGCATCGCCGCCTACGGCGTCTACTCGATCGGGCGCGCCCGCTACGCCAAGCTCTGAGCGTCCGGCTCCTCGTCGGCCGAGGACCGTGCGGTCGCCGCATCGCCGGACGGAGCGTCGTCCTCCTCGGTGCGTAGCCAGCGCCACGCGAGGAACGCGCACACGACCCCGTTGACGATGCCGGCGAGGACGTCGGAGACGTGGTGCGCGCCCCGGTACACGCGGGCGAACGCCACGAGCGGCGGGACGATCAGGCAGAGCACGACGACCGCCCGGCGGGCCGCGAGGTTCTCGATCCGCGTCGCGTAGAGCGCGAAGGACGTCCACACGGCCGTCGCGGCGCTCACGTGCCCGCTCGGGAAGCTCGCGGTCGGGGGTGTCGGGTCGAGGCGTTCCACGTCGGGCCGGTCCCGGCCGACGACCGCGGCCGAGCTGACGAAGACGAGCGACTGCAGCGTGATGGCCAGGAGGGGGACCACGGCGTACCACCAGCGTCGTGTCCGCCACATGACGACGCCGGTCCCGAGCGCGGCGATGCCGATGACGACCGGGGTGTTGCCGAGCGAGCTGAAGAGATGGGTCACCGCCTCGCCCGTCGGGGTCCGCTGCTCCTGCAGCCACCAGACGAGGTCGTCCTCGGGCTCGGGGTCGCCGAGCACGTCGACGAGGAGCAGCCCGAGGGCGCACATCAGGGCGAAGAGGCCCGCCGCGGGCAGGATCGAGCGGACGACGAGGTCGCGCAGGGCCTGCCGTGCGGGGGGAGGCGAGGACACGCCGTCCCAGCGGGTGAGCGTGGACATCAGGACTCCCGGTGCTGTCGGGGGCGGGCGGTGGACGCGTCGTCGACGGGGCCACCGTCGGACTCCTCGCGGGTGCTCGACGGGGTGGCGTCGGGGTCGTCGACGACCTCGGGCCGTCGTGGGGACCAGCCGACGAAGCCGGCGAACGAGGCGAGGGCGAGCCCGGCCCCGGTGACGACGCCGACGGTGACGTCGCTCGGGTAGTGCACGCCGAGGAACATCCGGTCGGCCATCGTCACGGCGACGAGGACGACGGCGGCCGCGACGAGGACCCCCCGCAGGAGCCGCCGGGTGACCAGCGGCCAGAGGAGGATCACGACAGTCGTCGCGAAGGCGGCGGAGTTGAGGGCGTGGCCCGAGGGGAAAGAGTAGCCCGGGGCCTCGGAGACCGGGTCCTCGATGACCGGCCGGGCGCGCTGGAAGACGTACTTCGCCCCCAACCCGACGACCCAGGACGCCATGAGCGTGCCGAAGGCCCACCAGGCCCGGGTCCGCATGCCGCGGCGCAGCCAGGCCCAGAGGCAGAGCAGGGTACCGAGGGTGTGGAGGAGGAACGGCTGGGTGACGAGCTCCCAGACGTGGGCGGCGTCCAGGAGCCAGGGGTTGTCGACGGTGATGCCGACGAGGGTGCCGACCGCGTCGTCGTCGAAGGAGATGAGCGGGTCCCAGCGGCTGCGGACGAGGCCGCCGACCCCGAAGAGGACGGCGGCGGTGACGAGCGCGAAGACCGCGGCGCGTCCGACCCGGCGGCGTCGCTCCTCGGCAGGGCTGGGGGCGTCGCTGCTGGTCATCGCCCTTTTCTACCGCACGGGACTCCTGGCGTTCACCCTCCCGTCGCCGGGACGTCCCCGGCTGCGGCCCACGCCGGCTCGGGGCGGGCGACGTGGACGACGTGGGATGCTGGGCCCGCCATGGCCGAGCTGCACGTGACGTCGACGACGAACCCCCGCCTCAAGGCGGTGACGGCGCTGCGCCGACGCCGGGTGCGCGAGGAGCAGGGCCTCACGGTCGTCGACGGGTACGAGGAGCTGCGGCTCGCCGTCGACGCGGGGGTGGTGCCGCGCACGCTGCTGCACTGCCCCGAGCTCATGCTCGACCCGGAGCGCATGGGTGGGCTCGTCGACGAGGCGCGGGCGCTCGGCGCGACGACCGTCCGGTGCAGCCGGGCGGCGTTCGAGAAGGTCGCCTACCGCGAGGGCCCGGACGGTGTCCTCGGTGTCGTCCCGGTGGCCGGGGTGCCGCTGGCCGACCTGCGGCTGCCTGCGGACCCGCTCGTCGTGCTCGTCGAGGGGCTCGAGAAGCCGGGCAACCTGGGCTCCGTGCTGCGCACCGCCGACGCGGCGGGGGCGTCCGCGGTCGTCGCGGCCGACCCCGTGACCGACTGGGGCAACCCGAACGTCGTCCGGGCGAGCAAGGGGACGGTGTTCTCCGTCCCGGTGGCGACGGCCGGGCTGCGTGAGGCGCTGGGCTGGCTCGAGCGTTCGGGGATCCGGCTCGTCGCGACGACACCGGACACCGACCGGGTGCACACCGCGGCCGACTACCGGGGCGCGGTCGCCATCGCCGTCGGGGCCGAGAAGACCGGTCTCACCGACGCCGCGCTCGGTGCGGCGGCCGAGCGGGTGCGCATCCCGATGGCCGGCCGGGTGAACTCCCTCAACGCGGGCGTCTCGGCCGGGGTGGTCGTCTACGAGGCGGTCCGGCAGCGCTCGTCGTGAGGCCCGTGTGACGCCTGGCTCCTCGAGTGTCGGACGTGAACCACGGTCCGGGGGCTGTGTCAAGTGGGGGGTTCGCCGTGTGGGACCATGATGCGCATGCGAGTTGACCACGTCGTCTACGCGGCCGAGCACGATGGCGTCCACGCCACCGCGGAGCGCCTCGCCAAGCTCATCGGCGTCCGGCCGGTCGACGGCGGTGTGCACCCCCGCTTCGGGACCCGCAACGTCATCCTGCCGCTGGCCCACGAGCGCTACGTCGAGGTCGTCGAGGTGCTCGACCACCCCGCCAGCGACAAGGCCCCCTTCGGCCAGGTCGTCCGGGCCCGGTCCGAGGCCGGCGGCGGCTGGCTCGGGTGGGTCGTCACGGTCGACGACCTCGCCGAGCAGGAGCAGCGCCTCGGCCGCAAGGCCGTCGAGGGCAACCGCACCCGGCCGGACGGCGTGAAGCTCAGCTGGCGGCAGATCGGGATCAAGGGCCTCCAGGCCGACCCGCAGCTGCCCTTCTTCGTCTCGTGGCAGGACGGCCCGCACCCCTCGTCCGACGCGGACACCGACGTGACGATCGACTCGCTGAGCATCGCCGGCGACCCGGACCGGGTTCGCGACTGGCTCAACCTGCCGGCCGACTACACCTCGTCCGTCATCAAGTTCTCGTTCGTCTCGCCGCACGGCACGCCGGGCCTGATGTCCGTGACGTTCGCGACCCCGCAGGGCCCCGTCGTCGTCTGACGCCCTCCCTCACCTCGACCGGCCGCCCCGCTCCTGCGGGGCGGCCGTTGTCGTGTCGGGGTGGCCGTCGCCGTTTCCCCGATGGCCGGCCGACCCGATTGATCCTGCCGACCGGCGGACCCCACTGATCCTGCCGACCGGCGGACCCCACTGATCCTGCCGACCCGCGGAAGACCTCTCCGACCCCTGTCGACCTCGCCCGATCGGTGCGACCTCGCCCAGAGGAGGCGCCATGGCGCACCGGCTGGGCGAGGGCGACATGACCCAGCGAGGTCGACGTGACCCAGCGATCTCGCGCCGAGCCGGCGACGTCGCCGGGAGTGGGAGAGGTCTCCCCGTCAGCGGGGGCCGGACCAGCGGCGCAACCGCAGGCTGTTCGTCACGACGAGGACGCTCGAGGCGGCCATCGCGGCACCGGCGACCATGGGGTTCAGCACCCCGGCGACGGCGAGCGGGATGGCGGCGACGTTGTAGCCGAAGGCCCAGCCGAGGTTCTGCCGGATCGTGCGCAACGTCGCCCGCGACAGCCCGATCGCCTCGACGACCGCCGGCAGCTCGGCTCGCATGAGGACGATGTCCGCCGCGTCGGCCGCGACGTCGGTGCCGCTGCCCATCGCGATCCCGAGGTCGGCCTGGGCGAGCGCCGCGGCGTCGTTGACGCCGTCGCCGACCATCGCGACGACCCGCCCTCGGGACTGCAGTTCCGCGATCGTCGCGTGCTTGTCGGCGGGCCGGACGTCGGCGATGACGCGGCCGACCGGGATGCCGACGTCGCGGGCGACGGTGAGCGCGGCGCGGTCGTGGTCCCCGGTGAGCAGGTGCACGGCGAGCCCGGCGTCGGTCAGCTCGCGGACCGCCCGGCCGGAGCTGCGCCGGACCGTGTCGGCGACCGTGAGTGCGGCGCGGGCCGTGCCGCCCCAGCCGACCCAGACGGTCGTGCCCTCGGCCCGCGGGCGGCCGATCTCCGCCGGGACGCTGTCGAAGAGGTCCGCGCGACCGACGACGACCTCGGTGTCCTTGATCCTCGCCCGCGCCCCGGCGCCGGGGAGCGCCTCGAAGTCCTCGATGTCCGGGACGTCGAGCGAGCGGGCCCGCGCGGCAGCGACGACGGCGAGGGCGACGGGGTGCTCGCTGCCGTTCTCGACGGCGGCCGCGGCCCGCAGGGCCTGGTCCTTCGGTAGCCGTCCGGCGGTGGCGACCTCGACGAGCGACATCTCGCCCGTCGTCACCGTCCCCGTCTTGTCGAGGACGATCGTGTCGATGCGGCGGGTGTCCTCGAGGACGTCGACGCCCTTGACGAGGATGCCGAGCCGCGCCCCACGACCGGTCCCGACGAGCAGCGCCGTCGGCGTCGCGAGCCCCAGCGCGCACGGGCACGCGATGACGAGGACCGACACGGCGATCTCGAGGGCCCGCGCGGCGTCGCCCGCCCCGACCCACCAGCCGACGAAGGTCAGCGCCGCGACGACGAGGACCACGGGGACGAAGACCGCCGACACCCGGTCGGCGAGCCGCTGGACGGGGGCCTTGGACGTCTGCGCCCGCTCGACGAGCCGGGTGATCCCGGCGAGCGTCGTGTCGGCGCCGACCCGCGTGGCCTCGACGACGAGCCGACCGGTCGTGTTGACCGTGCCGCCGGTGACCTCGCTGCCGGGGACGACGTCGACCGGCTGGGACTCGCCGGTGACGAGCGAGGCGTCGACGGCACTGCGCCCGTCCCGCACGACGCCGTCCGTGGCGACCTTCTCGCCGGGCCGCACGACGAAGCGCGCCCCGACCGGCAGCTGCTGCACGGGGATCCGCTGCTCGGTGAACGCCCCGGTCGAGGGGTCCTCGCGGAGCACCGCGACGTCCTTGGCGCCGAGGTCGAGCAGGCCGCGCAGCGCGTCGCGGGTGCGGTCCGTGGCGCGGGCCTCCATCCACCGGCCGAGGAGGAGGAAAGTCGTGATGACGGCGGCCGTCTCGAACCAGATGTGGCTGCCCTCACCCGACATGCCGCTCGCGGCGTTGCCGGTCAGGACGACGACGAGCGAGCTGAGGTACGCGGCGAGGACGCCGAGCGAGACGAGCGTGTCCATCGTCGACGCGCCGTGGCGGGCGGTGATCGCGGCGGCGCGGTGGAACGGGTAACCCGCCCAGAGCACGACGGGGGTGGCGAGGACGAGCTGCACCCACTCGGAGCGGGGGACGTCGACGCCGGGGACCATCGCGAGGACGACGATGGGCACGGTGAGCGCCGCGGCGCTCAGGGCGCGGTGGCGCAGGTCGTCGACGCGAGCCACCTGGTGGCCGGGGGTCGCCTCGGCGTCCTCGTCGAGGGCCCCGGGAGCACCCGCGTCGCCCGTGCCGTCGACGTCGTCCGAGGGGTCCGCGCCGGCGGAGCCCGTGCCGGCCGCGGACCCGGGCGCCGCCCCTGCGTCCCCGCCGAGCACCTCGGCGCCGTAGCCGGTCCTCTGCACGGTGGCGAGGATGTCCTCGACGGTGAGCGCGCCGGTCCAGCGCACGGTGGCCTTCTCGGTGGCGAGGTTGACGCTGGCGTCGACCCCGTCGAGGCGGCCGAGCTTCTTCTCGATCCGGGCGGAGCAGGAGGCGCACGTCATCCCGCTGATGGCGAGGTCGACCTCGTGGACCTCGTCGGACGGCTCTGCGGCGGTCTGGGTCATCGTCAGCTCCTCAGCAGTCGGGTGACGGCGGCGGTGACCTCGTCGACCTTCTCGGCGGCGGCCTCGTCGGAGGTGCGCGCGGCGTCGACGACGCAGTGCGCGATGTGCTCCTCGAGCAGCCCGACGCTCACGGCCTGGAGGGCCCGGGTGGCGGCGGCCACCTGGGTCAGGACGTCGATGCAGTACGTGTCGTTCTCGACCATCCGCGCGATGCCGCGCACCTGGCCCTCGATCCGGCGCAGCCGGCGGAGCTGGGCGTCCTTGGTCTCGCTGTAGCCCGGGGCGGGGGCCGCGGTGTCCTGGTCGTCGGTCACGCTCATGGGCAACAGGATACCCCCCTAGGGTATTCCGCGCACACCGGGCGCGGGCCCAGTTCAGCCCAGGTGCTGCTTCACGAGCTTCTTCGGCGCGACGGTCGCCCAGGCGTCGGTGACGATCTCGGCGAGCTCGAGGTAGTCGAGCCGGTGCAGGTCCCGCTCACGGACGAGGACGTGATCGTCCCCGTCGACGTGCGGCGTCGTGAACCACGGCTCGCCCAGGCCGAGGATCGCCTGCTCGTCGTCCGGGCCCGGGACCGTGATGCAGATGACGTCCGGCATCCGCTCGCCGGTGTCGGGGTCGACCGCGTCCTTCCGGGGGCCGCGCCACACGACGAAGGCCTTCCCGCGGACCGCGTAGGCCGGCCGCTCGTCGGTGCCCTCGCGCACCACCTCGGGCAGCGCGAGGGCGATGCCGTCGACGTCGGTCCGGTCGACGGGGCGGGACTCGGTCATCCGACCACTGTGGCACACGGGGCGGACGGGACGGCTCACGACGTCGACGACGTCTGGCGTGGAGCCCTTCCGGGGTGGGAGCACCGGAGATCCTCCACACCAGTGGCCCGGCGAGGCCCCGGCGAGCAGCGGTCGGGCGGCCGGAGAACGGCCCACACCGCCCCGGTCAGAGGGCGAGGGTGAGGAAGGTGCTGTGCGGGTCCTGGCGGTAGTCGCCGAACGGCCCGCAGTCGACGAAGCCGTGCGCCCGGTAGAGGGTCCGCGCCGGGACGAACACCTCACCCGCGCCGGTCTCGAGGCTGACCCGGGTGGCGCCGCCGACCCGCGCCGCGTCGAGGGCGTGGAGCAGCAGCCGGCGGCCGAGCCCGCTCCCGCGTCCGGCCGGGGAGACGCGCATCGTCTTCAGCTCGAGGTGCCCGTCGCCGAGGTCCTTCAGCGCCACCGACCCGAGCAGCGCCGGACCGCCGTCGTCGACGACCCAGAGCCGGACCGACGGCACGCGGAACTGCTCCGCGGTGAGGGCGTGCCGGCTGCACGCGGGCGCCGTCGGCTCCATCTCCGCGAGGTGCTCGTCCACGAGGGCGTCGACGCGCGGGTCGTCCAGGTCGGCGACGACGATCGGCGCGAGGACGCTCACGGCAGGTGGCGGACGAGCCCGGGCGCGAGCCCGGTGTACGACAGCGGGGTCATGGCCGCGAGACGCTCCTCGACCTCGGGCGGCAGGCCCAGCCCTTGGACGAACGCGACGAGGTCCTCCTGGCCGATCCGCCGGCCGCGGGTCAGCTCCTTGAGCCGCTCGTAGGGCTCCTCCATCCCCGGCACGCCCTGGGCGCCGAGCGCCCGCATCGCGGACTGCACGGCCTCGCCGAGGACCTCCCAGTTGCGGTCGAGGTCGGCGGCCATCGCCTCGGGGACCGCGTCGAGCCCGGCGAGCCCGCGGCCCGCGTTGTCGATGGCGAGCAGGCTGTGGCCGAAGGCGGACCCGATGTTGCGCTGCATCGAGGAGTCGGTGAGGTCGCGCTGCAGGCGGCTCTGGACGAGGGTCCCGGCGAGGACGTCGAACAGGGCGTTGGAGACCTCGAGGTTCGCCTCGGCGTTCTCGAACCGGATCGGGTTGACCTTGTGCGGCATCGTCGACGAGCCGACCGTGCCCTGGCCGCGGACCTGGGCGAAGTAGCCCATCGAGATGTAGGACCACACGTCGGTGCACATGTTGTGCAGGACGCGGTTGAACCGGGCGAGGTCGGCGTAGAGCTCGGCCTGCCAGTCGTGGCTCTCGATCTGGGTCGTCAGCGGGTTCCACGTGAGGCCGAGGTGCTCGACGAAGGTCCGGCTCACGTCCTCCCAGTCGGCGTCCGGGACGGCGGCGGTGTGCGCGCCGTACGTGCCGGTCGCCCCGTTGATCTTGCCGAGGAACTGGGCGTCGTCGACCCGGTCGAGCTGACGTCGCAGCCGCCACGCGAGGACGGCCAGCTCCTTGCCCATCGTCGTCGGGGTCGCCGGCTGCCCGTGGGTGTGGGCGAGGAGGGGGACCTCGGCGAGGTCGCGTGCCATCCCCGTGAGCGCGTCGACGAGGTCGCGCGCCCGCGGGAGCCAGACGTCGCGGACGGCGCCCTGGACCATGAGCGCGTAGGACAGGTTATTGATGTCCTCGCTCGTGCAGCAGAAGTGGATGAGCTCGGCGAGCCCGGCGTCCTCGGAGGCGGGCGCGATCTCGCGCAGCCGCGACTTGAGGAAGTACTCGACGGCCTTGACGTCGTGCTGGGTGACCCGCTCGGTCGCGGCCATCTCCTCGATCTCCGCGGCGCCGAACGACGTGACGACCCGGCGCAGGGCGGCCTGCTCGTCATCGGTGAGCCGCCGGACCCCCGGGACGACCTGGCGCTCGGTGAGGTGGATGAGCCACTCGACCTCGACGTGGACCCGGGCCCGGTTGAGCGCCGGCTCGGAGAGGTGGTCGACGAGCGGCGCGACGACGCCGCGGTAGCGACCGTCGAGCGCCCCGAGGGCGATCGCCGGCTCGATGTCGGCGAGGGGCTGGGCGCGCGCGAGGCCGCGGTCGGCGGCGGCGGTCGAACTCGGCATGCGGCCAGTGTCCCAGAGCCCAGCGGGGCGGACCCACCGCGTCCGGACGCCGGGGCCCTCAGCGCTCCAGCGCGCTGCGGACGTGGTCGACGATTCCGGGCGTCGCGGCCCGGATCTCCTCGTACGTCGTCTCGTACTCCTCGTCCCCGCCGTACCAGGGGTCGTCCATCCCGAGCTCGCCGGCGGCGACGGCGTCGGGGTCGAAGGAACGGACGAGGCGGACCTTGTCCCGGTCGGCGTCGTCGCGGGCGATCCGGCCGAGCCGGTCGACGTGCGGGTGGTCGGCGGCCAGGACGAGGTCGATGTCGTCGAACCAGTCGGGCCGGAACTGCCGGGCCCGGTGCTCGGACCAGCCGAGGTCGGGGTGCCCGTGACGCTGCAGCGTCGCGACGGTCCGTCGGTGCGCAGAGTTCCCGGCCTCCTCGTCGGAGGTCCCGGCGGAGTCGACGACGACCCGGTCGCCGAGCCCGGCGTCCTCGAAGGCCTCGCGCAGGAGGAACTCGGCCATCGGGGACCGGCAGATGTTGCCGTGGCAGACGACGGTGACGCGGTACGGCTCGCTCATGCCCCCATCCTCGCCGGGGGGCTCAGGCGATGTCGAACCAGTCCGGCAGCCCGGCGGCGAAGGCCGCTGGGTGGAGCGCGCCGGACCCGGCCGGGATCCGCCCCCAGAGCGGGGCGCCGGTGACCCGGGGCAGGTCGGCGAGGTTCTCGGTCTCGGCGAGGTCGGGCTCCCCCGGCCAGGAGCCGACGACGACGCCGAGGAGCGGCAGCGACCGGGCCGCCAGCGCCTCGGCGGTGAGCGCGGCGGTGCTCAGCACCCCGAGGCCCGCGGAGGCGACGAGGACGACACCGGTCGACACGCCCTTGTACCGCAGGGCGGTCCCGAGGTCGGCGAGGGTTCCGCCGCGTGCGTCGAGCCGGACGAGCAGACCGCCCGCCCCCTCGACGAGGGTCACGTCGTGCCCGGCGGCGATCTCGGTGACCCGCCGGGCGTGCACCGCCACCGGGGGGAGGTCGACGCCCTCGCGGCGGGCCGCCGCCTCCGGCGAGAGCGGGTCGCGCAGCCGGAGCAGCTCGTGGACCGGGAGGTCGGCGCCGACGAGCCGGGCGACGTCGTCGACGTCCCCCGGCTCCCGGGGGGCGAGCCCGGTCTGGGTCGGCTTGACGACGGCGACCGAGCTGCCGCGGCCGCGGACGAGGGCCGCGAGCGCGGCAGTCGCGACGGTCTTGCCCACTCCGGTCCCGGTGCCGGTGACCAGGACGACGGAGGGCAGTGCGCGGGGGTCGGCCACCGGCGTCAGACCGGCGTCGGGACGAGGCCGGCGAGCACGGTGCAGGCGCGGTCGAGCTCGGCGTCGGTGTGGTGGGCGTGGGCCGTGAGCCGCAGCCGCGAGCTGCCGTCCGGGGTCGACGGGGGCCGGAACGCCCCGACCCGCACCCCGTGCTCGGCGGCGCGGGCGACGGCCTCGACGGTCTCGTGCGGACCCGGCATCGGCACCGACATCACGGCGCCGTCGGGGACCTCGATGCCGCACGCCTGCGCGAGGCGGGTGGCGTTCGCGCGGAGCCGGACCGTGAGCTCGGGGTGGTCGTGGAGGACGCCGATCGCGGCGAGGGCGGCACCGGCCGCAGCGGGCGCGAGGCCGGTGTCGTAGACGAACGGCCGGGCCGTGTTGACGACGTGGTCGCGGACGACGGGCGCCGCGAGGACCACCCCGCCCTGGGCCGCGAACGACTTCGACAACGTGCCGGTGACGACGACGTGCTCGGCGGTCCAGGCGCCGGCCGCGGACGCGAGCCCTGCGCCGCCCGGCCCGAGGACGCCGAGGGCGTGGGCCTCGTCGAGCACGAGGATCGCCCCGGACTCGGCGGTGAGGGCGACGAGGTCCTCGACGGGGGCGGTGTCACCGAGGACGGAGTACACCGACTCCGCGACAACGACCGCTCGAGGGGTGTCCCGCCGGGCGAGCAGCTCCGCGACGTGCTCGAGGTCGTTGTGCCGGTTGACGGTGACGGCGGCGCGGGAGAGGCGGCACCCGTCGATGAGCGAGGCGTGGGCGTGCTCGTCGCTGACGATGAGCGTCCCGGCGTCCGCGAGCGTCGAGACGGCCGACAGGTTCGCCGTGTAGCCGGACGACGTGACGAGCGCGGTGGGGGCGCCGGTGAGCCCGACGAGCGCGGCCTCGAGCTCGTCGTGGACGTCGAGGGTCCCGGTGACGAGGCGGGAGGCGCCGGCCCCGGTGCCGTACGTCTCGACGGCGGCGGTCGCGGCGTCCTTGACGGCCGGGTGCTGCCGCAGCCCGAGGTAGTCGTTGCCCGCGAGGTCGACGACGTCGCCGGGACGGTACGCCGAGACCCGCCGCACGAGGCCCGCCTTCTCGCGGGCCGCGGCGGCGTCCCGGATCCAGTCCAGCGAGCTCGTCACGACCCCCCGATCCTGCCACGGACGGCCGACGCCGTCAGGTGTCCGGGGGAGCCGGCGGCGGGCTTCCCTGCGCCTCAACCGTGGACGGCCGCCACGGCCCCGACGAGCCCCGCCGTGAGGGTCGCGAGGTCGGTGTCCGACGTCACGTAGGGCGGCATCGTGTAGACGACGTCGCGGAACGGGCGGACCCAGACCCCGCGCTCCAGGGCAGCGGCGGTCACCTCGGCGGTGTGCACCGGTTCGTGGAGCTGGACGACGCCGACCGCGCCGAGGGTGCGCACGTCGGCGACCGACCCGAGGGAGGTGGCCGGTGCGAGGCCGTCGACGAGGGCGCGCTCGACGCGGGCCACCTCGCCGGCGGTGTCGCGGGACGCGAGCAGGTCGAGGTTGGCGACGGCGACGGCGCAGGCCAGGGGGTTGCCCATGAACGTCGGACCGTGCATGAGGGCGCCCGCCTCGCCGCGGCTCACCCCCTCGGCGACCTCGCGGCTGCACAGCATCGCGGCGAGGGTGAGGTAGCCGCCGGTGAGGGCTTTCCCGACGCAGAGGATGTCGGGAGGGGTCTCGGCCCGGTCGCCCGCCCAGCGGGGGCCGGTGCGGTGGAAGCCGGTCGCGATCTCGTCGTGGACCACGAGGGCGCCGTGCCGCCGGGCGAGGTCGTGGAGGACGTCGAGGACGTGCGGGCTGTAGGCGTACATCCCGCCGGCACCCTGGAGCACGGGCTCGACGACGACGGCGGCGACGTCGTCGGCGTGCGCGGCGAAGAGGGCGGTCGTCTCCTCCGCCCACGCGCGCAGCTCGGGGTCGTCGGCGGGCCGGTCGACGCCCGCCGGGGGGCGGGGGGCGAAGACGTGCTCGGGCAGGACGCCCCGGAAGAGGGAGTGCATGCCGCCCACCGGGTCGGTCACCGACATCGGGGAGAAGGTGTCGCCGTGGTAGCCGCCCCGGATCGTGAGGAAGCGGGTCCGTCGGCGACCCGCCGCGAGGTGGTACTGCAGCGCCGCCTTCATCGCGACCTCGACCGAGACCGAGCCGGAGTCGGCGAGGAAGACGCGCTCCATGCCCGCGGGTGCGAGGTCGAGGAGGCGACGGGACAGGGCGACCGCGGGCTCGTGGGTGAGCCCGCCGAACATCACGTGCGCCATCCGGCCGAGCTGGTCGGTGACGGCGGCGTCGAGTTCGGGCACCCGGTAGCCGTGCACGGCGCACCACCACGAGCTCATCGCGTCGAGCACCTCACGGACGTCGCCGCCGCGATCCCTGACCCGCAGGCGGACCCCGTCGGCCGACTCGACGAGGTAGGGCTCGCTCGGGACGAGCGCCGAGGAGTAGGGGTGCCAGACGTGGTCGCGGTCGAACCCGAGGAGGGCGTCGGGGTCGAGGTCGCTCACGGCCCCATCATGGCGCCCGGAGCCGGGGTGGGGTCAGGCGGCCTCGTGGCGACGGGACGCGTGCGTGGCGAGGCGGGTGACGAGGTCGCGGAGCGCGGCGTCGAGGGCGGTGTCGGAGAGCCGGCCGTCCTCGAAGGCCTGGAACGCGGCGCCGACCCCGACGGTGTCGTCGAGGACGTCGGCCCCCGCGACGCGCAGGACCTTGACGCCCTCCTCGCGGGCCCACTGCGCCGCACGGGGCGAGCCGCTCGCGCCGAGGACGGCGGCGGGGACCCCGGAGACGGCCGACGCGCCGCGGGGACGGGAGGCCCAGTCGACGGCGTTCTTCAGCGCGCTCGGCATCGAGCCGTTGTACTCGGGGGTGACCAGCAGGAGCGCGTCGGCGTCGGCGACGGCCTCGCGCAGGTCGCGGGCGACCGAGGGCAGCACGTCGTCGTGGTCGAGCTCCTCGGAGTAGTGCGGCAGCTCGGCGAGGTGCTCGAAGACGGTGGCGTCGACGCCGGCGGGCAGGTGGGCGACGGCGGCGTCGGCGAGGCGGCGGTTCGTGGAGCCGGCGCGCAGGCTGCCGACGAGGACGAGGACGTTCACAGGGGTCTCCGGGGGTGACGGGGGGTCGGGGGCGTGATCGTCGTCGATCAGATGGTTGAACCGTCAACCATCCGTCCGCATTCCCGCGTCCCTCAGCCCCAGGTCGGCTGCTCGACGCTCCCGTGTCGGCTGCACGTCGCGGTCCACGTCCCCGGGATGACCTGGACGACCATCCGTCGCCGGCAGTGCGCGCAGTACCGCGGCGGCTCGAGGGGGGCGGCGCGGACGCACCGGGCGTGGTCGGCCTCCGTGAGGTCCTCGCCGCACTGCCCGCACCACGGCGCCGGCTCGCCGGGACGGGCGACCGGCCCGGCCGGCGTCGGCGCGTCCATCGTCACAGGGTCTCGTTGAGCGCCTTGATCGGCATCTGCAGCTCGTCGAGGAGGGCGAGGTCCTCCTTCGGGTCCCGCCCGAGCGTCGTGAGGTAGTTGCCGACGATGACGGCGTTGATGCCGCCGAGCAGCCCGTCCCGGGTGCCGAGGTCGCCGAGGGTCAGCTCGCGACCGCCGGCGTAGCGCAGGATCGTCCGGGGCAGGGCGAGGCGGAAGGCGGCGATCGTCCGCAGGGCGTCGGAGGAGCCCATCGGCTCGAGGTCGCCGAACGGGGTGCCGGGGCGGGGGTTGAGGAAGTTGAGCGGGACCTCGTGCGGCTCGAGCTCGGCGAGCTGGACGGCGAGCTCGGCCCGCTGCTCGATGGTCTCGCCCATGCCGACGAGGCCGCCGCAGCACAGCTCCATGCCGGACTCCTTGACCATCCGGCACGTGTCGAGCCGCTCGTCGAAGGAGTGGGTCGTGACGACCTGCGGGAAGTAGGACCGGCCGGCCTCGAGGTTGTGGTTGTAGCGGTGGACGCCCATGTCGGCGAGGTCGTCGACCTGCTCCTGGGTGAGCATGCCGAGGGACGCGGCGACCTCGATGTCGACGGCGGCCTTGATCGCGGCGACGCCCTCGCGCATCTGCGCCATGAGGCGCTCGTCGGGCCCGCGGACGGCGGCGACGATGCAGAACTCGCTCGCTCCCGTGGCGGCGGTCTGCTCCGCGGCGCGGACGAGCTGCGGGATGTTGAGCCACACCGAGCGGACCGGGCTGGTGAACTGGCCGGACTGGCTGCAGAAGTGGCAGTCCTCGGGGCAGCCGCCGGTCTTGAGCGACACGATGCCCTCGACCTCGACGTCCGGGCCCTGGTAGCGCATCCTCACCTCGTGGGCGAGGGCGAGGAGGTCCTCAAGTCGGTCGTCGTCGGTGCGCAGGACGGCGACGACCTGCTCGTGGGTGAGGGGGACCCCGCGCTCGAGCACCTGCTCGCGCGCGACGTCGAGGATGTCCGTGCCGGTCGCCTGTGCCGTCATGGCGCCGAGTGTGCCAGGAGCGGGGCGACCGCCCACCGTGTGGTCCGTCACGCCCGGAGGGCCGCCACCCCGCCCGTCCTGTTCAGCCGAAGAGCTCGCCGAGGCCGCCGCCCTTGTTCCCGCCGCCGCCCTGGTGGCCGCCGTCGACGACGTTCTCGGCCGGCTGGACGAGCACGTAGCCCTGCCCGCCGAACGCCATCTGGAGCATCTCGCCGGTGCCGCCGCGGATCATCGAGCCGATGCCCCCGGTGTCGACGCGCACGTCCATCGTCACCCCGGAGGTCCAGAGCACGACGGCCTGCGCGTCGGCGAAGGTCGGCGACGAGGCGACCTCGAGCGCGACGGGGTTGCCCTTCGTCGTCACCGCCACGTACCCGGTCCCGCGGAGCGAGACGTTGTAGAGGCCGCCGGTCATCGCCGCCCCGCGGGCCTGGACCCGGTGGATGTCCCACTGGATCGAGCTGGAGAACGCGAGGACGTTCGCGCCGTTGACCGACACCATGTCGTCCTGGAGGTACATGACCTGGACCTCGGCGGCGTCGTCGGCGACGAAGAGCTCGCCGCTGCCCGAGCACTCCATCATCTTGACGCCCTCGCCGGTCATCGCCGCCTTGAACATCTTGCCCATGCCGCCGGACCCCTTGTTCTGGAACCGGACGTCTCCCTGGTAGGCGACCATCGAGCCGGTCTTGGCCTGGACGGGTCCGTAGCGCATGTCGATGCGCAGGAGCTTGCTGTTCTGCAGCGAGAACGGGTCCTGGGACTCCTTCTCGCGGAAGTCCTGGAAGAGCGAGCCGTGGATCATCGTGAGGTGCCTTTCGGTGCCGCGGGTGCCCTCCACCCGTCTCGGGAGCCAACGCTAGAAGGGACGGCGGCCGCGGGGCTATGGTTCCGTGCAGGTTCCGGGGTCGGACCCGGGAGCGACCAGGGAGGTCCCCGATGAGCTTCTTCGACCGGGCCAAGGCGGCGGCCAACGACCTCGCCGCGAAGGCCGACGTCGCGATGACCAACGCGGGGGTGGGCGTCCCCGGGACGGGCGCCGACCGCGCACTGCGCGACTTGGGCGTCCTCGCCTGGCTCGAGGCGACCGGACGCCCCGTCGACCCCGCCGACCGCGAGCGGGTGCACGCGACGCTGCGAGGGCTGGAGTCGGAGGGCCGGCTCGGCCCGCTCACCGTCACCCCGCCGCCGTACGGGGCGCCGCCGCCCCCGGGACAGGCCGCCCGGGAGCAGGGCCGGCAGGACACTGTGCCCCCGCCCGCCCCGGGCGGTGGTCCGGGGCAGCCCCCACCCTCTCCGCCGCCCCCTCCCGGGACCGCCCCGGCTCCCGGCGGCACGCCCCCGGCGACAGGTTCGGTGCCCGACGGTCCTCCGCCGTCGCCCGGTCGCGGGCCGATCCCGGGCGACCGGCCCGGGGGAGTCATGCCGGCCCGGGACGAGCCCGCCCCTCCGCCGCTGCCGCGTCCGGACCTCCCGCCGCAGGCCACCCCGCCCGTCCCGCCGAGAGAGGACGAGCCGCCCGCCCCGCCACCCCCGCCGAGCTGGGCCCGCGGCGACTGAAGCCCTCGGCGCGTCGCACTCCATGCCGCGGTGCGTCGCACCCCACGTCGCGGCCCAGTTCGCCGGAGTGGTCGTGAGCGCGACCGGTACTGCGCTGTAGGACGCGACGTGGGCGTCGCCGTGGGTCGCCAGGTGGGGACGTCGGGTCGCTGCGGTCGCTCAGGTCCAGGCGAGGGCGAGCAGGGCCGGGGGCAGGACGAGCGCGGTCACCGCCAGGGCGTAGGCCGCCGCGGCGAGCGTCGGCTGCACTCCCGCGGTGAGCAGCCGCATCCGGACCGGCGCCGATGCCGCTGCCCCCACCCCGATGTCGGGCACCCGCCCCTCGGCGACGGCCAGCAGCGCCCGGGCGGTCGTCACCTCGCCGGTACGACGGACGGCGGCCCGGTCGGCGAGCACCTCGACGAGCAGGCGCACCTCGGCGAGCGCACCGGGTGCCCGCAGGCGCGCCGGCACCGACTCGTGGACGACGGTGAAGAACTCCAGGAGCAGGTCGTGCCGTGCCCGCAGGTGCGCCCGCTCGTGCTCGACGACGGCGGCCAGCTGGTCCGGCGGCAGGGCGTCGAGGACCCCACGGGTGAGGACGACCCGTGACCCGCGCCCCGGGATGCAGTAGGCGGTCGGCATCGGGTGCTCGAGGACGCGGACCCCGTTCCCGTCGTCCGCGCCGAGGACGTCGACGAGCTCGCGGTGCTCGGCGCGGGCCGCCCGCAGCCGGGTCCCGACCAGGTGTCCGGACACGAGCAGGCGCAGGAGGACCGCCACGCTCACGAGGACGGCGAGCGCCGTGACCCACGGGTGCTCGGTCACCTCGTCGCCGCGCAGCAGCATCGGCAGGGTCGCGAGCGGGACGAGCAGCGCCGCGAGCACCCCGCCGACCGACACCGCCTGCCATGCGAGTAGCGCCGCCCGCGGGGCGCGCCGGAACCGGGTCTGCCCCGCCATGAGCCCCGGCGCGACCCAGACGAGCGCGAGGGCCAGTCCGGCGAGGGCGAGCGGGAGCACGCAGGGATCCTCCCAGGAGTACGCGGTCGCCGGGAACGACAGGCAGGAGGAGCTCGGCGGCGACGCTGCGCCACGCGTGGGCGGCTTCTGCCTGTCGGTGCCGCCTCGAGCCCCGGTGCCTGCGGAGCCGACGGTCCGCGCCGGCGGTCAGTCGGTGTGGCGCGCCTCGACCTCGGCGAGCGCCGCCTTGAGGTCGTCGATCTCGGCCGTGCTCGCCCCGTCGAGGAAGTGCAGCAGGGCCGCCCGCCGGTCGGTGACGTCCATGTCGTCGAGCGTCATCCGCATCGTCCTAGCCGTGAGCGCCTCACGGGAGGCCGCCGCCCGGTAGCGCCAGGCCCGCCCGTCGCGCTCGCGGCTCACGAGGTCCTTCTTGGCGAGCCGGTCGAGGACGGTCATGACGGTCGTGTACGCGATGTCGCGGCCACCCGCGAGCGCCTCGTGGACCTCCCGGACGGTCGTCCCCTCGGCCCCGGCGTGCTCCCACAGCTGCTCCATGACGACCCGCTCGAGGTCGCCGAGGCGGGGGCTGGAGGTCGAGTGCGGCATGGGGGTCACTCCTTCGCGGTGGGCACCGGGTCGGCGGTGCCGAGGTCGAGCACGGCGTCGAGGCGGTCGAGCCCCTCGGGACGGTGCCCGACGAGGACGACGGTCCGCTCGCGCAGTGCCTCGAGCACATCATCCGTCACGGAGACCGCCGTCGCGTGGTCGAGGTGCGCGGTCGGCTCGTCGAGGAGGACGACCGGCCGGTCCGACAGCACCGCCCGGGCGACGCCGAGCCGGGTCCGCTCACCGCCGGACAGCCCGCGCCCGCCGGTGCCGAGCGCGGTGTCGAGCCCGTCCGGCAGCCCCGCCGCCCACGGGCCGAGCCCGGCCAGGACGAGGGCGCGGCGCAGGTCGTCGTCCGCGGCGGCGGGGCGTGCGAGGCGGAGGTTCTCGCGCAGGGTCGAGGCGAACACGTGCGGCTCGTCGTCGACGACGGCGACGAGCCGGCGGATCTCCTCGAGCGGCAGGGAGCGGACGTCCGCGCCGTCGACGCGATGGGCGCCGCCGGTGACGTCGAGGTGGCGGGCGAGGACGGCGAGGAGGGTCGACTTGCCCGAGCCGTTGGGGCCGACGACGGCGAGGTGGGTGCCGACGGGCAGGTCGAGGTCGAGGGGCCCGACGTCGGTGCGCTCGCCGGTCCACGAGGCTGTCGCTGCCGCGAGGCGGACGTCCGCGCGGTCGACGGCGACGGGCTCGGCGGAGTCGGTGTCGGAGGGGGCGGTGCCCGGGCGGTCGACGCCTGTGGGGTCGACGCCGGCGGGGTCGGTGACGGCGGGCTCCTGGCCGAGGACGGCCGCGAGCCGGTCCGCGCTGCCCTGCGCCCGGGCGAGGGCGCGCATCGTGTCGGTGAGCGGCGCGAGCGCCTCGCCGACCGCCACGGGGACGAGGACGAGGAGGGCGGCGACCGGCCCACCGAGCGCCGCGACGTCGACGAGCGACGCAGCGGCGACGGTCGCGGCCGCCGTCGCGAGGAGGAGCAGGTTCGCGACGAGGGCGCGGCCGAGGCTCTGCCGCCGGACCGCCCGGGCGAGGACGTCGTGCGCGTCGTCGAGCCAGCCCAAGGCCGTGGCCTCCGCGCCGATCGCCTGCAGCTCGGCGGCCTGCCGGGCGACGAGGTCGGACACCCGGGCGACGTCGGCCCGCGCGGCGAGCAGCTCGTCCCGCGAGCGCGACTCGAACCACCAGGCGAGCGCGCAGCCGGCGGCGACGGCGACGAGGAGGCCGGCGACGACGGCCCCGACGGCGGGGGAGAAGGCGGCGGCGAGGACGGTGGCCCCGAGCCCGGCGAGCGCGCTCGAGACGAGGGGGACGGTGACCCTCACCTCCGCCTCGACGACGTCGGTGAGGTCGTCGACGACGCCGGTCAGCACCTCGCTCCGGGAGCGCCGGCCGAGCCGGGCGGGGGTGAGCGGCACGAGCGCCGACCACACGGCGGTGCGCCGCTCGGCGAGGTCGGCGAGGGCGGCGTCGTGGGTGACGAGCCGCTCGGCGTACCGGAACGCCGGCCGGGCCATCCCGAAGGCGCGCACGGCGACGATCGCCGCGAGGAGGGTGAGGAGGACGGGCCGCTCGCTCGCGCGGACGACGAGCCAGCCGGACGTCGCGGTGAGGGCGATGCCGGCCGACGTCGCCGCCCCGCCGAGCAGGCCGCCGAGGACGGTGGCCCGGGTGGGCCGCAGCCGGGCCGCGGCGAGGCGGCCCTCGGGCACGGCGGGAGAGGCCGTGCGATCGGTCGTCCCGGCGGTGGGGGCGATGCTCATCGAAGGGCCTCCACGGGTCGGGCCGCGAGCGTGAGGTGCCGGTCGGCGCGCGCGACGAGCTCGGGGCGGTGGGTGACGACGAGGACGGTCCGCCGCTCGGCCAGCCGGGCGAGGACGTCGTGGACGAGGGCGCTCGCGGCGGGGTCGAGGTGCGCCGTCGGCTCGTCGAGGAGGAGCACCGGCGCGTCCGAGAGCATCGCCCGGGCGAGGACGACCCGGGCCCGCTGGCCGGCCGACAGACCGACCCCGTCGTCGCCGACCCGGGTGTCGAGCGCCGCGGGCAGGGCGGCGACGAAGCCGTCGAGGCCGACGGCGCGCAGCGCGTCCCAGAGCGCCGGGTCGTCGGCGTCGCTGCCGAGGCGCAGCACCTCCCGCAGGGTGCCCGCCGGCAGGAACGGTCGCTGGGTCACGAGGTGGGTCCTGCCCGCGCGCACGGACCCGGTGTCGGGGGTGCGCAGCCCGGCGACGAGCTCGAGGACGGTCGTCTTGCCGCAACCCGACGGCCCGGTGAGCACGGTGAGGCCCGGCCCGGCGGCGAGGTCGAGGCCGGCGAGGACGGGGGACGCGGCGCCCGGGTAGGTGTAGGTGACGTCCTCGAGCCGGACGTCGACACCCGACCGGCCGGCACCCGACCGCTCGACACCCGACCGGCCGGTCGCCGCCCCGTCGGCGACCGCAGGGTCGCCGTCGATCGCCGCGAGGACGTCGGCGACGGCCTCCGCCCCGTCGGCGGCGTCGTGGAAGGCGGCCCCGACCCGGCGGACCGGCCAGTACGCCTCGGGGGCGAGGAGGATCGCGAGCAGCCCGGTCCCGAGGTCGACGGTGCCGTGCGTGAGGCGGAGGCCGACGGTGACGGCGACGATCGCGACGGAGATCGACGCGAGCAGCTCGAGCGCCGCGGACGACATGAACGCGGTCCGCAGCGTGCGCATCGTCGCCGTCCGGTGCCGGCGGCTCACCTCGCCGACGACCTCGGCCTGGCGCTCGGCCCGGCCGTACCCGACGAGGGTCGGCAGCCCGCGCACGACGTCGGCGAAGTGCCCGGACAGGGCCGAGAGCGATGCCCAGCGACGGGCGGTGTCGTCCCGGGTCGCCATCCCGATGAGCGCGGCGAACGCCGGGAGCAGCGGGAGGGTGAGGACGACGACGAGGGCGCTCACCGGGTCGACGACGAGCAGGGCGACGAGAGCCGCGGCCGGGACGACCGCCGCCGACACGAGCGCCGGCAGGAAGCGCGCGGCATAGGGCTCGACGGCGGCGACCCCCTGCGCGGCGAGCACGCCACCACGGTCGGGGTCGGGGCGGCGCTCGGCCGGGACCGTGAGCCAGTGCCGCAGCAGGGCGGTCCGCAGCGCCGCGGTCACTCGGGCACCCGCCCGGGCCGCCGTCCGCTCGGCGGTCCAGGCGAGGCCGGCGCGCAGGGCGAGCAGCGCCGCGAGGGACAGGGAGGCCTCGCGGAGCGGCTCGCCCCGCACGGCGGCGACGACGAGCGCCGCGAGGGCGAACGCCGTCGCCACCGTCGCGAGACCCTGGAGGACGCCGACGACGGCGAGGGCCGCGACGGGCCTGCGTGCGGCCGGGGCCGCTCGCAGGAGCCGGGGGTCGAGGGGGCGCATCGACGGACCTACTTCACCGCGACGGCGTCCGGGATGTGCTGGGTCCCGAGCCGCTTGCGAAAGGCGTAGTAGGTGTAGCCGGTGTAGAGCAGGACGACGGGGGTGAAGACGACCGCGGCCCACGTCATGATCTCGAGGGTCATCGGGCTGCTCGAGGCGTTCGCGATCGTCAGCGACCGTCCGTCCGCCGAGGTCGTCGGCATGACGTCGGGGTGGAGCGCGAGGAAGTACGTCGCGACGGTCGCCGCGCCCGTCACCGCGGTCCCGGCGAACGCCCAGCCCTCCCGGCCGACGGCGTTGGCACCGAGCCCACCGAGCAGCGCCGCGGCGGCGACGACGGTCGTCGACCACGACCACACCGACCCGGACAGCAGGCCGAGCCAGCCGAGCGTGACGACGGCGAGCCCGGCCGTGACGAGCCCGAGCGGCGTCGCGAGCCGGCGGGCGTCCTCGCGGATCGTCCCCGTCGTCTTGAGGGCGACGAAGACCGCACCGTGGGTCAGCGAGAGGGCGAGCACCGTCGCGCCGCCGAGCAGGGCGAGCGGGTTGAGCAGGGTGAACAGCGACCCGGTGAACTCGAGGTCGGCGTCGATCGGCAGGCCGCGGACGACGTTCGTCAGCGCGACCCCGATGAGGAACGGCGCGAGGACCGAGCCGGCGATGATCGCCGTGTCCCAGCGGCGGCGCCACTGCGCGTCGTCCCGCTTGTGCCGGTACTCCAGCCCCATGTTCCGCACGATGAGCGCGACGAGGACGAGCAGGAGCGGCAGGTAGAAGGCGGAGAACATCGTCGCGTACCACTCGGGGAAGGCGGCGAACGTCGCGCCGCCGGCGGTGAGCAGCCACACCTCGTTGCCGTCCCAGTGTGGGCCGATCGCGGTGAGCATGACCCGGCGCCGCTTCTCGGAGTCGACGGCGTCGGTGCCGCGACCGAGCCGGGGCAGGAGGGCGCCGACCCCGAAGTCGAAGCCCTCGAGGACGAGGTAGCCGGCCCAGAGGAGGCCGATGAGTCCGAACCAGACGAGCTGGAGGTCCATGGGGGTGAGTCCTTTCCGTCCGCGCCGGGTCAGTAGGCGAACTGCAGCGGGGCGTCGTCGTGGGTGTCGTGGTCGGCCGGGTCGACGAACTCCTCCGCGCCCTTGCGGACGTACGTGAGGAAGAGCTTGACCTCGACGACGGCGAGCGCGGCGTAGAGCAGGGTGTAGACGACCATCGAGAACCAGACCTCGCCGACGCTCACCGACGGCGAGACCGCGGTCTGCGTCGTCATGAGGCCGTAGACGACCCACGGCTGGCGGCCGGTCTCGGTGAAGATCCAGCCGAAGCTGTTCGCGAGGACCGGGGAGAGCGGGGCGAGGACGGCGACGAGCGTCCACCAGCGCGAGACGGGGACGCGGCGGCCGCGGGTGGCCCACAGCGATGCGGCGGCGAGCGCCATCGTGAGGAAGCCGAAGCCCATCATGAGCCGGAAGGTCCAGTACGCGAGCGGGATGACCGGGGCGTAGGAGTCGGCCTGGACGTACGGGGCGATGTCGGCGCCGTAGCGGTCGACGACCCGCTGGGCCATCTCGCGCTCGCTCTCGCGCAGGTCGTCGATGCCCTCGACGCGGCCCTCCCAGTCACCGGTGCCGAGGAAGCTCAGCAGGCCGGGGACCTCGATGACCCGGGTGGCCTCCGACCCGTCGAGCGAGCCGATCGACAGGACCGAGAACGGGGCGCCGTCGGTCGTGTCGTAGAGGGCCTCGGCGGCGGCCATCTTCATCGGCTGGACCTCGGTCATGATCTTGCCCTGGACGTCACCGGTCCCGACGACGCCCAGCGAGGCGACGAGCGCGACGACGCCGCCGACCCGGACGGCCCTGCGGTACAGCGGCTCGTCGTCGGTGCCGCGCTCGCGGCGCAGCAGCCACAGCGCCACGCCCATGACGGTCGCGCCGCCGACCATGTACGCGCTGAAGATCACGTGCGGGAAGGTGACGAGCTGGACCTTGTTCGTGAGGATCGCGAGGAAGTCGGCCATCTCGGCGCGGCCGGTCTCGGGGTTGAACCGGAAGCCGACGGGGTTCTGCATGAAGGAGTTCGCGGCGAGGATGAAGTAGGCCGACAGCACCGTGCCGAGGTGGACGAGCCACATCGACGCGGCGTGCAGCCGTTCCGGCACCCGGCCCCACCCGAAGATCCACAGCCCGAGGAACGTCGACTCGAGGAAGAAGGCGAGGAGGGCCTCGAACGCGAGCGGGGCGCCGAAGATGTCCCCGACGAACCGGCTGTAGTCCGACCAGTTCATCCCGAACTGGAACTCCTGGACGATGCCGGTGACGAGCCCGAGGGCGAAGTTGATGAGGAAGAGCTTCCCGAAGAACTTCGTGAGCCGGTAGTACTCCGGCCGGTGGGTGCGGACCCACTGGGTGTGGAAGTAGGCGACGACGGCCGACATGCCGATCGTCACGGGGACGAAGAGGAAGTGGTAGACGGTCGTGATGGCGAACTGCCACCGGGCGACGTCGAGCGCGTCCATGCGGGTCTCCTCGGGCGGGCTGGTAACTACGCGACGTAGTAGAAACTACCGCACGTAGTAGAAGCTGGCGCACCGGGTCCGCTGTGTCCCCCGCCACACCTCCCCCCAGGGGCCTCCACATTTCGGGGTCACCCCGAAATGTCCGCCGACACAAGGGAACGGATGTCGTGTGTCGGGGGATGTTCTCTTGCTTCGGACCGGCGGGCGGACGCCGGGTCGCTCGACGCCGCGTGCCGGGCGCTCCGACGATGCGGGTCGCCCGACCGGTGCCGGGCGCTTCGACGATGCGGGTCGCCCGATCGGTCCCAGGCGCTTCGACGCGGCGGGCGGGCCGACCGGTCCCGGACTTCTTCGACGCGGCGCGCCGGCCGACCGGTCCCGGGCGCTCCGATGGTGCGGGTCGCCCGACCGGCTCCGGGCGCGCGTCGACGCCGCCGGACCGGACGGTCAGGCGTCCGGGTAGCCGTGCGGGTTCTGCGACTGCCAGCGCCACGTGTCGGCGCACATGTCGTCGACGGTGCGCTCCGCCCGCCAGCCGAGCTCGGCCTCCGCCCGCGACGGGTCGGCGTAGGACGACGCGACGTCCCCGGGCCGCCGCGGCGCGATCTCGTACGGCAGCGTGTGGCCGCACGCCCGCTCGAAGGCCCGCAGCAGCTCCAGGACCGACGTCCCCCGCCCGGTCCCCAGGTTCCACGTCGACACCGCGTCGTCGGTCTCGCCCAGCCGGTGCAGCGCCGCGACGTGCCCGGCTGCCAGGTCCTCGACGTGGATGTAGTCGCGCACCCCGGTGCCGTCGACGGTGTCGTAGTCGTCGCCGAACACCCGCAGCGACTCCCGGCGCCCGACCGCGACCTGCGCGATGTAGGGCATGAGGTTGTTCGGGACGTCCGACGGGTCCTCGCCGATCGTCCCGGACGGGTGCGCGCCGACGGGGTTGAAGTAGCGCAGCAGGGCGATCCGCCACGAGGGGTCGGCGACGGCGACGTCGCGCAGCACCTGCTCCTGCATCACCTTCGTCCAGCCGTACGGGTTCGTCGCCGACGTCGGCAGATCCTCGCGCATCGGGACCGGCGCGTCCGCTCCGTAGACGGTCGCGGAGGACGAGAACACGAGCTTGGAGACCCCGTGCCGCCGCATCGCCCGGACCAACGAGAACGTCGAGCCGAGGTTGTTCTCGTAGTACTCGAGCGGCTTCTCGACCGACTCGCCGACGGCCTTGTACCCGGCGAAGTGGATGACGGCGTCGATCGTCTCCGTCGCGAAGAGGTGCTCGGTCTTGTCGACGTCGGTGAGGTCGAACGAGCGGACGTCGAGCGGCTGCCCGGTCAGCGCCTCGAGCCGGCCGACGACCGACGGCTTGGCGTTCGCGAAGGAGTCGACGACGACCACCTCGTGGCGGGCGGCGAGGAGCCGGACGACGGTGTGGGACCCGATGTAGCCGGCACCGCCGGAGACGAGGACGCGCATGGGGCTCACGCTAGCGGCGACGGGCCGCCGGACGCGTCGCACCAGACACCACTCGGGCGCGGCTCCCGGACGGTCGCCGGAGGGTCGCCGGTCAGTCGTCCGGCAGCAGGACGCTGAGCACCCACGACACGAGGGTGATGACGACGGCCGCGAGGACGGCGTCCCAGAAGAACTCGTCGATGCCGAAGGAGAGCCCGATCGCGTCGCCGATCCACTCCGTGATCTGGAGCATGAACGCGTTGACGACGAAGGTGAAGAGCCCGAGCGTGAGGATGACGAACGGGAACGAGAAGAAGCTGACGACCGGCTTGATGACGGCGTTGACGAGTCCGAACAGCAGCGCGACGAGGACGACGGTGACGACCTTCGCGGTCCAGTCGTTCTGCTCCTCGGCGAGGTCGACGCCGGGCACGACGAGCGCGGCCACCCAGAGCGCCACGGCGTTGATGCCGACGCGGATGATGAAGTTCACGGGTCGATCATGGCAGGTCCACCGCGACGGGGGCAGGAGCGAGGTCGCGGCCCGGGTGGTGCGGCGGCGGGCCCCGGGGCCGGGGGGCCGGGGGCGTCACATCTCCTCGTGGGTGTCCGGGTCGCCGCCGAACAGCCGCCCGTCGCTGCGGGCGAGCCCGCCGATCGCGGCCATCTCCTCGTCGGTGAGCGAGAACCCCGCGACGTCGAGGTTCTGCCGCTGGCGCTCCGGCGTCGCCGACTTCGGCAGCGGCATCGACCCGAGCTGGACGTGCCAGCGCAGGACGACCTGGCCCGGCGTCACGTCGTGCGCCGTGGCCGCCGCGGCGACCGCCGGCTCCTCGAACGGGGCCTGCCGCTTGCCGAGCGGGCTCCAGGCCTGGGTGAGGATGCCGAGCCGGGCGTGCACCGCGCGCATCTCGTCCTGCGGGAAGAGCGGGTGCAGCTCGACCTGGTTGAGGGCGGGGGTCACGCCGGTCTCCTCGATGACCCGGGTCAGGTGCTGCTCGGTGAAGTTGCTGACCCCGACCGTGCGGACCAGGCCCTCGCGCTGCGCCTCGACCAGCGCCTGCCAGGCCTGGGGGAACAGGCCCTGGCTCGGGTTGGGCCAGTGGATGAGACCGACGTCGATCCGCTCGACACCGAGCCGGCGGGCGGAGTCCTCGAGCGAGCGCAGCGCGAGGTCGCGGCCGTGGAAGCGGCCCGGGATCTTCGTCGCGACCGTCACCTCCTCGCGCGGGACGTCGCTGCGGCGCAGGGCCTCCCCGACCTCCTCCTCGTTCTCGTAGTTCACGGCGGTGTCGAGGTAGCGGTACCCGGCGTGCAGCGCGGACACCATCGCCTCGACGCCCTCCTCGCCCGTGAGCGGGTAGGTGCCGAAGCCGACGAGCGGGACGGTCGTGCCGTCGTCGAGGGTGTGGGTCGTCGCGGTCGTCGTCATGCCGGCCACGCTACGCCGCCGGGACGACACCCCGGTCGCCCCTACAGTTGGGACCATGTCCGACCAGCCCGCCGCGCCCGCCCGGCCGGAGTCCGTCCGGCTCCGTCAGTCCCTCGACGCGCTCCCCGCGTACGCGCCCGGCAAGCCCGCGACGGTCCGCGAGGGTCTCACCGCGTACAAGATCAGCAGCAACGAGAACCCGTACCCGCCGCTGCCGTCGGTGCTCGACGTCGTCCGCGACGCCGCGGCGTCGATGAACCGGTACCCCGACATGGCGGTCGCCGGGCTCACCGCCGCCCTCGCCGAGCGCCTCGACGTCCCCGCCGAGCGGATCACGACGGGGCCCGGCTCGGTCGGGGTCCTCGACCAGCTCGTCCGGGCGACGTGCGACGACGGGGACGAGGTCGTCTTCGCGTGGCGCTCGTTCGAGGCGTACCCGATCATCACGACGCTCGCGGGGGCGGTCCCCGTCATGGTGCCGCTCGCCCCCGGGGCCCGGCACGACCTCGACGCGATGGCCGACGCGATCACCGCCCGGACCCGGCTCGTCCTCGTGTGCACCCCGAACAACCCGACGGGGACGACCGTCGGCGCCGCCGAGCTCGAGGCGTTCCTCGACCGGGTCCCCACCGACGTGCTCGTCGTCATCGACGAGGCCTACCTCGAGTTCGTCGACGCCGACGACGCCCCGGACGCGATGGCGCTCCACCGGGCCCGGCCCAACGTCGCGGTCCTGCGCACCTTCTCCAAGGCGTACGGCCTCGCCGGGCTGCGGGTCGGGTACGCCGTCGCGCACGAGCCGGTCGCCCGCACCCTGCGCAAGACCGCGCTCCCGTTCGGGGTCAACTCGCTCGCGCAGGTCGCCGCCGTCGCCTCGCTCGAGGCCGCCGACGAGCTCGAGGTGCGCGTCAAGGACCTCGTCGCCGAGCGGGAGCGGGTCGTCGCCGCCCTGCGCGAGCAGGGCTGGGAGATCCCGGACCAGCAGGCGAACTTCGTGTGGTTCGACCTCGGCGAGGACACCCCCGCGTTCGCCGAGGCCTGCGAGGCCGAGGGCCTCACCGTGCGGCCGTACCTCACCGACGGGGTCCGGGCCACGATCGCGGAGCCGGAGGCCAACGACCGGCTCGTCGAGGTCGCGGGTCGGTTCCTCGCCGAGCGTCCCCGCACCTGACGTCCGCCTCCCCGGCGACCCGGGCGCGGGTCCATGACGTGCGTCAGGGACGCGGGACGGGCGGGGCGTCCGAGGCGCCGATCCGGCGGAGGACGAGGGCGAGCAGCCACAGCAGACCCGCGACGAGCACCAGCCCCCCGACGACGAGGACGCCGACCCGGGTGGCCCACGTGGCGAACCCGGCGGGGGCGCCGACGACCCGGGCGGAGGCGTCGGGGTCGGCAGCGGTGCACGCGAACGTGAGACGGCCCGAGGCGGGGACCGTGAGCTCGCTCTCGCCGACCCACCGACGGTCGCCGACGGTCACGGTCGACCCGATGAGGCTGCGGCGAGTGGGGACGTCGATGCCGCCTGCGTCCCGGACGACGCAGCGGACGTCGGCCCCGGGCGTGACCATGAGCAGCAGGTCCTTCCCCGCGGGCGCCGCCACGGTGACCGGCTCCTCGCCCGCTCGGACGAGGGCGACGGGAGCCACGAGGGCCTGCACGCCGCCGAGGAGCATGAGCACGACGGCGGCGAGGACGGCCAGGAGCCCGAGGACGGACGTCAGCCCGGCCGCCCACCACCAGCCGCGCGCCGGTCGGGGGCGGGTCGGTGCGGCGCCTGGTGGGATGCTCACGCGGGAACGGTAGCGCCGCGCCGCGACCGGCGAGGTCAGGGCAGGATGGTCGGATGCGGATCCTGCTGACCGGCGCGGCCGGCTTCATCGGCACGGCGACCTGGCGAGAGCTCGTCACCGACGGCCACGACGTCGTCGCCGTCGACCTCGTCATCCCCGAGGCGCACGGCGCCGCGACCCGCGAGGACCCGCCCCCGGCGGTGCACGTCCTCGACGTCCGGGAGGCCGGGGCGTGGGGAGACCTCTTCGCGGGGGTCGACGTCGTCGTGCACCTCGCGGCGATGGTCGGGGCGGGCGCGAGCGCCGCCGACCTGCCGCTCTACGCCGGGCACAACGACCTCGGGACCGCGGCCGTCCTCGCGGCGATGCACGCCGAGGGGGTCACCCGGTTCGTCCAGGCCTCGAGCATGGTCGTGTACGGCGAGGGCCGGTACTCGTGCCCCGAGCACGGGGTGCGGGCGCCGGGGCCGCGGACCGTCGAGGCGCTCGACGGTGGCGACTTCGACGTCCCGTGCCCGGTGTGCGGCGGTCCGCTCGAGTGGGCGCTCGTCGACGAGGACGCGCCGCTCGACCCCCGGAGCAGCTACGCGGTGAGCAAGGTGGCCCAGGAGGGCTACGCGACGGCGTGGGCCCGGCAGGCTCCCGGGGCGGCGGTCTCGCTGCGGTACCACAACGTCTACGGGCCGGGGATGCCGCGGGACACCCCCTACTCCGGTGTCGCGGCGATGTTCCGCTCCTCGCTGGAGCGCGCCGAGGCCCCGACGGTCTACGAGGACGGCCGCCAGATGCGCGACTTCGTCCACGTCGACGACGTCGCCCGCGCCAACCTCGCGGCCGCGCGGGCCGTCGGCGGGCTGGAGCCCGGCGAGCACCGTGCCTACAACGTGTGCTCGGGGCGGCCGATCGCCATCTCCGACGTGGCCCGGCACGTCGCGTCGGGGTCCGAGCACGGCCTCGCGCCGCGGGTGACGGGCCAGTACCGGCTCGGGGACGTCCGGCACGTCGTCGCCTCGCCGGAGCGTGCGGCGGCCGAGCTGGGCTTCACCGCGCAGGTGACGCCGGAGGAGGGTCTCGCCGCCTTCGCGACGGCACCGCTGCGGGCCTGAGCCGCGGACGCGGTCACCACACGTGGCGGACGGCGTGCTGGATCACCAGCGCCAGCACCCCCTGCGCGACGAGCCCCCACCGCTGCCAGCGCGGGGGCAGCCACAGGACGGCCAGCAGCATCCACGGCATGAACGGCAGCCAGATCCGCTCGACCTCGGCCTTGCTCATGAGGGAGGCGTCCGCGACCGCCACCATCGCGACCCCGGCGACGACGAGGGGTGCCACGGCGAGCTCCCAGCCTTGGGCCCGGGCCCTGCCGGCGGCCGTCGCGAGCCGCGCGACGGGTACCGACGCCGCGCCGAGCGCCGCGGGCAGGAGCAGCCCCGCGACGAGGAAGAGCGCCCCGACGTTGCCGAAGACCCAGTACCAGCCGGGCCGCTGGCTCGCCAGGCCCGCCCAGTAGCGCTCGTGGAGGACGGGGTAGGCGTCCCACCACGCGAAGCCGAGCGCCGCGAACACGAGGACGACCCCCAGGGCTGTGCCGGCCGTGACGACGGCGAGAACGGCGCGCTCGCGCAGGGACCCGCGCATCGCGACGAGGGCCCCGAGGGCGAGCAGCGCGGTGAGCCCCAGCCCGTAGGAGCACATGAGCCCCCACCCGAGCAGCAGCCCGGACACCACGCCCAGCCCGAGCCGCCGCCGCCCACCGGCCGCGCCGGCCGCCGCCAACGCCGCCATGCCCCACGCGACGATCGCCGCGAAGACGGCGTCCGCGGACACCGCCATGACGATCGCGGTCGGGGCGAGGACGAGGAACGGCAGTGCCCGGCGGGCGGCCTCGCGGGCGCCGAGCCGGTCGAGGGTCACGGCGACGGCCGCGGGCACCGTCGCGCCGACGGCGACGACGATGGGTCCGGCCACCTGCCAGGCCCCGAGCCCGATCCGGTCGAGGCCGATGAACATCAGGACCGCCCCGGGCGGGTGCCCCGCGAGGTGGACGGCCCAGTTGCCCTCGGCGTCGAGCGGGATCCGGGAGACGTACGTCCGCAGCATCTCGCCGACGTCGTCGATCATCCGGGCGCTCTCGAGGTACTCCGTCCCGTGGTTGAGGATCTTGCCCATCCCGTCGTAGCCGTCGACGAGGGCGAGGGAGACCATCCACACGATGCCGACGAGCCAGGACGTCCACAGCAGGTGCCGCCACGACAGCCGGTCGAGCGCCGCGTGCGTCCTCGGGTGGGCCGCCGCGGCGACGAGTCCGACGGCGACGACGCTGGACGGGCCGTAGCGCAGCATCCAGTCGCCGAGCAGCGGCTCGGCGCCGCCGGCCTTGACGACGACGCCGAACACCGGCGGGACGAGCATCGACACCGCGACGACGACGAGGCCGACACCCAGCCCCCAGACGGCCCGGCGTCCGGCGCGCGACCGGTCGACCCCGCTCGCGGACGCCGTCGTCGTCGGTGCGCTCGTCATGGGCCCCAGTCTGCCGGTCCGACCCTGGACGCCGGCTGGACGTCGCCGTCCCGTCCGCGCCGCCCCGAGATGTCCCGGGCCTGACCAGGGCCTAAAGTCGTCAGGTGATGACCACGTGCGACCTCGTCGTGCCCTGCCGTGACGAGGCAGCGGCCCTCCCCGGCGTCCTCGCCCTCGTCCCCGAGGGCATCCGTGTCGTCGTCGTCGACAACGGCTCGAGCGACGGCACCGCCGAGGTCGCCCGCTCGCTCGGGGCCCGCGTCGTCCACGAGCCGACGCCCGGGTACGGCGCCGCCGTGCACGCCGGCGTCGAGGCCGCGGACGCCGAGTTCGTCGGCGTCATGGACGGCGACGCCTCGATGGACCCGCGCGAGATCCTGCCGCTCCTCGAGGAGGTGCGCTCCGGCGTCGCGACGATGGCCGTCGGTCGGCGCCGGCCCACCCAGCGCGGGGTGTGGCCGTGGCACGCGCGGGCGGGCAACGCCCTCGTCCTCGCCTGGCTGCGTCGCCGCACCGGCCTCGGCGTCCACGACATCGCCCCGATGCGCGTCTGCCGCCGCCAGGACCTGCTCGACCTGGGTGTCGTCGACCGCCGCTTCGGCTACCCCGTCGAGCTGCTCGCCCGCGCGCAGCAGGCGGGCTGGACCATCACCGAGCACGACATCCGCTACAGCCCCCGGGCCGAGGGCACCCGGTCGAAGGTGTCCGGCTCGGTGAGCGGGACCGTGCGGGCGGCACGCGACTTCGCGAGGGTCCTGCCGTGAGGGGCAGCGTCCTCGTCATGGCCAAGGCCCCGGTGCCCGGCCGCGCCAAGACCCGCCTCGCCGCGACCGTGGGCCCCGAGGCGGCCGCCGACCTCGCGGCCGCCGCCCTGCTCGACACCCTCGAGGCGGGGGCTGCCGCGTACCCGACCGGCCGGCGCGTCCTCGCCCTCTCCGGCGACCTCGCCGACGCCGCCCGCGCCGCCGAGCTGCGCGCCGCGGCCGCCGGCTGGCTGGTCGTGCCCCAGTCCGGACAGGGCTTCGCGGAGCGGCTCGTCGACGGTCACCGCCAGGCGCACCGGCTCGCGGGCGGTCCCGTCGTCCAGGTCGGCATGGACACTCCGCAGGCCCACGCCGCCCACCTGCGCGGCGTCGCCGAGCTCGCGCACGACGCCGGCTCCCCGCTGCTCGGCCCGGCCGTCGACGGCGGCTGGTGGGTCCTCGTGACGACGCACCCCTCGCAGGCGAGCGTGCTCGCAGGGGTGCCGATGAGCCAGCCGGACACCGGTCGGCTCACCGCCGCGGCACTCCAGGCGGCGGGTCACGACGTCCTGGAGGGGCCCCTGCTGCGCGACGTCGACCACGTCGAGGACGCCGACGACGTCGCCGCCGCCGCCCCCCGCACCCGGTTCGCCCGGCGGTGGCGCGAGCTCGCACCCGCGCACCGGGAGGCCGGCACGACGGCGGACACCTCCGACTGACGCGACGGCTCAGTCCGCCTCGGACACCTCGTCGACGAGGAAGGGGAGCCCGTCCGGGCACTCCTCGTAGGGCGTGTCGTCCGGGGCGCCGCTCACCTCGACCCGGTCGCCCTCGGACACCGCCGGCACCTGCCCGCGCAGGGCCCACCGCTCGGCCGTGCCGTCGACGAGGACGTAGACGCACCCGTCCCCGATCGCGTCGACGACACCCGTCGCCGTCGTGAACATGCCGCGCTGACCCGGGTCCGACCCGGTGGGCGACGGGCTGTTCGGCGGCACCCGGCTGATCTCGGGCGTCGCCGTCTCCGACGGGGTCGGCGGGACGGCCCGGGACGCCGGGTCGTCGGCCGCGCCGCCGCCGCACCCGGCGAGGAGCAGGGCCAGCACGACGGGCACGCACGCCGTCGCGGCCGCCGCTCGGGCGGGGCGTCGGGACCGGGCTGCCGTCACCTGTCCCACTCTGCCCCTTCCCGGGACGGGGTGCACGGCGGGTACGGTAAGCCCGACACCGGCCGCGGCCGCTCGCGACACCCAGCACCGCGGCCCCGGCTCACCCGAGAACGGCCCCCGTCACCACGGGGCCCGGAGAAGGAGTGCCAGTGAGCGACAACGAGGTCGCCCCTCTCGAGACGGCGTTCGGCGTGGACCACCACGTGACGCGCGCCGAGGCCCCCGAGCGGTCCGCCCAGGAGGGCGGGCCCGAGATGGTGCAGCTGCTGTCCCCCGAGGGAGAGCGCGTCCCGAACCCCGAGCTCGACGCGATCGTCGACGACCTGTCCGACGAGGCCCTGCGCGGCCTCTACCGCGACCTCGTCCTCGTCCGGCGCTTCGACGCCGAGGCGACCGCGCTGCAGCGCCAGGGCGAGCTCGGCCTGTGGGCCAGCCTGCTCGGCCAGGAGGCCGCCCAGGTCGGGTCCGGCCGCGCGATGCGTCGCCAGGACTACGCCTTCCCCACGTACCGCGAGCACGGCGTCGCCTGGTGCCGCGGGGTCGACCCGGTGAACCTCCTCGGGATGTTCCGCGGCGTCAACCACGGCGGGTGGGACCCGAACGAGAAGAACTTCCACCTCTACACGATCATCATCGGCGCCCAGACGCTCCACGCGACGGGCTACGCGATGGGCGTGCAGCGCGACGGCGACGTCGGGACCGGCGACGACCGTCGTGACACCGCCGTCATCGCCTACTTCGGCGACGGCGCCACCTCGCAGGGCGACGTGTCCGAGTCGCTCGTCTTCGCCGGCGTCAACAACAGCCCGGTCGTCTTCTTCTGCCAGAACAACCAGTGGGCCATCTCGGAGCCGAACGAGAAGCAGACCCGGGCGCCGCTGTGGCACCGCGCCCGGGGCTTCGGCTTCCCCGGCATCCGGGTCGACGGCAACGACGTCCTCGCGGTCTACGCCGTGACGAAGCAGGCCCTCGACGCCGCCCGCACCAGCCAGGGCCCGACGTTCGTCGAGGCCTTCACGTACCGGATGGGCGCGCACACGACGTCCGACGACCCGACGAAGTACCGCGTCTCGGCCGAGGTCGAGGTGTGGAAGCACCGTGACCCCATCGAGCGCTACAAGCGCTGGCTCACGACGACCGGCACGGCCGACACCGACTTCTTCGACGCCGTCGACGCCGAGGCCGTCGAGCTCGGCGCCTCGGTCCGCGAGCGTTGCCTGTCGATGCCCGACCCGGACCCGACCGAGATGTTCGACCACGTCTACGCCGACGCCCACCCGGTGACGGCGCGCGAGAAGGAGTGGTTCGCCGGCTACCACGCCTCGTTCGAGGAGGAGGTGTCCCGATGACCCCGACGACGCTGGCCAAGGGCATCACCTCGGGGCTGCGGGCCGCGATGGAGGAGGACCCCAAGGTCGTCCTCATGGGCGAGGACATCGGCAAGCTCGGGGGCGTCTTCCGGGTCACCGAGGGCCTCCAGAAGGACTTCGGCGAGGACCGGGTCATCGACACCCCGCTCGCCGAGGCCGGGATCATGGGCACGGCGATCGGGATGGCCCTGCGCGGCTACCGGCCGGTCGTCGAGATCCAGTTCGATGGCTTCGTCTACCCCGCGTTCGACCACATCGTGAGCCAGGTCGCCAAGCTGCGGGCCCGCTCGCTCGGGTCGGTCGCGATGCCGCTCGTCATCCGCATCCCGTTCGGCGGCGGCATCGGCGCCGTGGAGCACCACAGCGAGTCGAACGAGGCGTACTTCGCGCACACCGCGGGACTGCGGGTCGTCGCGGTGTCGAACCCGCACGACGCCCACTGGATGATGCGCCAGGCGATCGCGAGCGACGACCCGGTCGTCTTCTACGAGCCCAAGCGCCGGTACTGGGACAAGGGCGAGCTCGGCGACGGCCCCGACGGGGACCTCGGCACCGCCCGGGTCCTGCGCGAGGGCAGCGACGTCACGCTGCTCGCCTACGGCCCGATGGTCAAGACCTGCCTCCAGGCCGCGCAGGCGGCGGAGGAGGAGGGCCGATCGGTCGAGGTCGTCGACCTCCGCTCGCTGTCGCCGCTCGACGAGGAGACGGTCCTCGCCTCGGCCCGCCGCACCGGCCGGGTCGTCGTCGTCCACGAGGCGTCGACGTTCCTCGGGATGGGCTCGGAGATCTCCGCGCTCGTCTCGGAGCAGGCCTTCTACTCGCTCGAGGCGCCGGTCCTGCGGGTCGGTGGCTACAACGTCCCCTACCCGCCCAGCCGGCTCGAGGAGGAGTTCCTCCCCGACCTCGACCGCGTCCTCGACGCCGTCGACCGTTCGCTGGCCTACTGAGAGGCGGTGCGCCATGGCTGTCCGCGAGTTCAAGCTGCCCGACCCCGGTGAGGGGCTGACCGAGGCCGAGATCGTGACGTGGAACGTCGCGCCCGGCGACACCGTCGCCGTCAACGACGTCGTCGTCGAGATCGAGACGGCGAAGTCCCTCGTCGAGCTGCCGGTGCCCTTCGCGGGCGTCGTCGGCGAGCTCCTCGTCGCCGTGGGCGACACCGTCGAGGTCGGCACCCCGATCATCACCGTCGACGACGGGACCGGAGGCTCCCCGGCGCCGGCCGCCCCCGCCGCCGGCTCCGCCGACGCGACCGACGCCGCCGGGTCCTCCGATGGGGCGGCGGACGCCGCCGAGGCCAACAGCGAGGGCAGGAGCGAGGGGTCGATGAGCGGCCGCACGGCGGTCCTCGTCGGCTACGGCGTCAAGCAGACCGAGGCCAAGCGACGCCCCCGCAAGCAGCAGGCGCCCGCCGGCACCGGGGCGACGGACGCCGTCCCCACCCCCGCGCCCGACGGCGACCCCGCCCCGGCCCCCGAGGCGTCCGCCCCGGCACCGGACGTCACGTCCGCGTCGTCCGCATCCGGCGGGGAGCGCACCCGCGCGCTCGCCAAGCCGCCGGTCCGCAAGCTCGCGAAGGACCTCGGGGTCGACCTCGGCTCCGTCACGCCGTCCGGCGACGGCGGGGTCGTGACCCGGGCCGACGTCGAGGCCGCGGCCTCCGCGTCGCACGACGACGCCCCGACGCACGACACCGCGGCCACCGGCCCGTCGACGCCCTCGACCCCGCGTCGGGACGCCCCGACCGGCGGCGAGACCCGCGTCCCCGTCAAGGGCGTGCGGAGGATGACGGCGCAGGCGATGGTCGACTCGGCCTTCACGGCGCCGCACGTCACGGAGTGGGTCGACGTCGACGTCACGGCGACGATGGAGCTCGTCGAGCGGCTCAAGGCCGACCGCGAGTTCGCCGACGTCAAGGTCACCCCGCTGCTCGTCGTCGCCAAGGCGATGTGCCTCGCGGCCCGTCGTCACCCCGACGTCAACGCGTCGTGGGACGAGGCGGCCCAGGAGATCGTCGTCAAGCACGACGTCAACCTCGGCATCGCCGCCGCGACGCCCCGGGGGCTCGTCGTCCCGAACGTCAAGGACGCGGGCCGGATGTCGATGCTCGAGCTCGCCCAGGCCCTCGGCGCCCTCACCGCCACCGCCCGCGAGGGGCGCACCCCGCCCGCGGACATGGCCGGCGGGACGATGACGATCACGAACGTCGGCGTCTTCGGCGTCGACGCCGGGACCCCGATCCTCAACCCGGGCGAGGCCGCGATCCTCGCCGTCGGGTCGATCACCCGGAAGCCGTGGGTCGTCGGCACCGGTGCCGACGAGCGGATCGAGCCGCGCTGGGTCACGACCCTCGCGCTGTCCTTCGACCACCGCCTCGTCGACGGCGAGCTCGGCTCCCGCTTCCTCGCGGACGTCGCCGCGGTCCTGCGCGACCCCGCCCGCGGGCTCGTCTGGGGCTGAGCGTGACGGACGGTCAGCGCGGGGTCGTCTTCCCGCAGGTCGAGGGCAGGCGGTCCACCGCCGCCCTCGGCCGGGCCGTCGTCGCCGACGCGCTGCGCCGGGTCGACCCCGTCGGGGCCGCCGCGGCCGAGCGCGAGACGAACTGGCGCAGCGGCTACCCCGTGCACTTCCGCCGGCTGGTCGAGGCCGGGTTGGGCAGCTACGGCGACGCCCGGACGATCGCCGACGCCGGCCTCGCGGCAGTCCACGGGCGGATGCGGTGGTCGCCCGACGGCGAGGACGACCTGCCGCTCGCGTCCGCGGTCGGCGGCGCGGTCGGCAGCACGCACGACCTTCTCGACACCGAGGTGCTCGAGGGGTCCGGCGAGCCCGACACCGCCCTCACCGTGCCCTACCGCGGCCCCCGGCTCGCCGGGGACGACCTGCGCCGGCAGCTCGACACGTGGGTCGACACCGGCGTCGTCGAGCCGAGCCTGCGCGACGCCGTGACCCGGGTGGTCGAGAACCCGCCGTGGCTCCGGCTCGAGGGGCGGACCGTCGTCGTCCTCGGGGCCGCGGCGGAGATGGGCCCGCTGCGCTCCCTGCTGCGCTGGGGCGCGACCGTCGCCGCCGTCGACCTTCCCCGCCCCGAGGTCTGGGAGCGGCTGCGTGCCGACACCACCGACCTCGCCGGCCGCCTCGTCGTCCCGGTGCGCGCCGGGACCGGCGACCTCACCGCACGGGCGGGCCTGGACCTGCTCCACGACCTGCCGACCGCGACCGCCTGGGTCACCGCGCTCGACGGGCCGCTCGTCCTCGGGAACTACGTGTACGCGGACGGCGCGACGAACGTGCGGGTGAGCACGGCCGTCGACGCGATGACCGAGGCCGTGCGGCACCAGCGTCCGGACACGGCGCTGTCCTTCCTCGCGACGCCGACCGACGTCTTCGCCGTGCCGGGCGAGGCCGTCGCGGCGAGCGTCGACGCGTACGCCCACCGCCGCACCTCGAAGGTGCTGCGGGTGCCGCTGCGGACGGTGTCCGGTGGCCGGCTGCTGCGGCGCAACTACGTGCCGGGCTCCGACCCGGGCGTCAACGACTCCGTCGTGCCGCAGCAGGGACCGAACTACCTCCTCGCCAAGCGGATCCAGCGCTGGCGGGCGACGAGCGCCCGGGCGTCCGGCGCACACGTGTCGTTCACCGTCGCCCCGCCGACCCGCACGCGGTCCGTCGTGAAGAACCGCGCGCTCGCTGCGGCGTACTCCGGCGCGCACCGCTTCGGCGTCGAGGTCTTCGAGCCGGGGACGGCGAACACGCTCATGGCGGCACTGCTCGTCCACGACCTGTGCGCCCGGCCGCCGGCCCAGGACCACCCGTGGCAGGACGAGGCGCAGGCGGCGGCCCACGGTGGGCTGTGGCGGTGCGCGTACGCACCCGGCAGCGCCCTGGGGCTCGCCGCCGTGCTCGGCGCCGCCTCCCGCCCCTGAGGCCTCCCGTCCGTCAGCCGGGGTCGCCGGGGCGGCCCCGGCCGGCGAGCCGGGCGGCCTGCCGGCGCAGGTGGTCCCGCTCGTCGACGCGGGTCGCCGCCTCCGCCGCCTCCCGGTAGAGCCGCGCCGCGTCCGCGGGCCGGTCGCTTCGCTCGTGGAGGTAGGCCGACACGGCGGCGTACCGGGGCATCTCCGGGTCGAGACTCACGAGCGCCGCGAGCCCGGCCGGACCGCCGTCGGCCTCCCCGACGGCGACGGCCCGGGCCAGCCGGTGCACCGGGCTGTCGGTGATCGCGACGAGCTCGTCGTACCACTCGACGACCTGCACCCAGTCGGTCTCCTCGGTGCTGCGGGCGTCGGCGTGCAGTGCGGCGACGGCCGCCTGGGCCTGGTACTCCCCGAGCCGGTCCTGCGCGAGCGCCCGCTGCAGGACGGCCACGCCTTCCGCCGCCATCGCCTCGTCCCAGCGTGACCGGTCCTGCTCCGCGAGCGGGACGAGCCGGCCCTCGGCGTCGGTGCGTGCGGACCGCCGGGCGTGGGTGAGGAGCACGAGGGCGAGCAGCCCGGCGACCTCGGGCTCGTCGGTGAGCCCCGCGAGCCGCCGGGTGAGCCGCACCGCCTCCGTCGCGAGGTCCACGTCCCCGGCGTAGCCCTCGGAGAAGACGAGGTAGAGGACCCGCAGGACGGTCCCGAGGTCGCCCGGCTCGTCGAGCCGCCGCCCCGCGACGGTCCGCTTCGCCCGGCTGATCCGCTGCGCCATCGTCGCCTCCGGGACGAGGTACGCCCGGGCGATCTGCCGGGTCGTGAGCCCGCCGACCGCGCGCAGGGTCAGCGCGACGGCGGCCGAGGGGCCGAGCGACGGGTGCGCGCACCGGAAGAACAGCTCGAGCGTGTCGTCCCGCTGCAGCGCCGGACCGGGGGCGGGCTCCTGCTCCACCCGCTCCTCCCGGGTGCGCCGTGCCGCGTCGGAGCGGACGGCGTCGAGGTGGCAGCGCCAGGCGACGGTGACGAGCCACGCCTTCGGGTCGCGTGGCGGGTCGTCCTCCCACGCCGTGAGGCCGCGGACGAGCGCCTCCTGGACGGCGTCCTCGGCCTCGGTGAAGTCGGCACCCCGGCGGACGAGGGCGGTGACGACCTCGGGGACGACGTCGCGCACGAGCGCGGCGTCGACCCCGGGGTGGTCCTCGCTCACGCCGAGGTCGTCCCGTTCGGCCGGTCGTCGAGGAACGGGCGCACCTCGAGCCACTCGCCGAGCGGGCGGCCCCCGGCGGCGGGGGCGGCGGACAGCTCACCGGCGAGCTCGACGGCCCGTTCGCGGCTGTCGACGTCGACGACCATCCAGCCGGCGACGAGGTCCTTCGTCTCCGCGAACGGGCCGTCGACGACCGGCGGCTTCCCCTCGCCGTCGAACCGGACCCACATCCCGTCGGGGGACAGGGCCTGGGCGTCGACGAACTCGCCGGACTCGCGGAGGCGGTCGGCGAAGTCGTCCATGAACCGGATGTGCGCGTCGACCTCCTCCTGCGTCCACCGGTCCATCGGCACGTCGTTCACCGGCGCGGGGCCGCCCACGTAGTGCTTGAGGAACAGGTACTTGGCCATCGGTGACTCCTTCTGCTCGTGCGGCCCATTCTGGCCACGCTCACCCCTGGGACGGAGCCGACGGGACGTTCTCGACATCCGCGCGCGACCGACGTCCGACCCCGGTCGCGACGGCGACGCCGACGGTGGCGACGAGGATGCCGGCGACCTCGCGGACGCCGAGGGTGTCGCCGAAGAAGAGGAACGCGAGGACCGCGGTCACCGGCGGGCAGACGAAGAACAGGCTCGCCGACGCCCCGGCCCCACCGCTGCGGACGAGGCTGCCGAGCAGCAGCAGCCCGGCGACCGAGTTGACGAGCGCCAGCCACAGCACCGACACGACGCCGAGGCGCACGTCCGGGACGGAGTGCACCCCCTCGAGGAGCACCGCGAGCAGACCGAGCGGCGGGACGCAGACGGCGAACTGGACCGTCGCGGCCCACCACGGGTCCGGGGGTGCGGTGTCGACGTCCCGCACCCCGGCGCCGTACCAGCGCTGCCCGAGGGTCCCGAGGCTCAGGGCGAGCAGGCTGAGCAGCCCGAGCACGACGCCGACCGGTCCGCCCGCCTCGTCGACGTCGGGTCCGAGGACGAGGACCACCCCGACGACGCCGAGGACGAAGCCCGCGACCTGGACCCGGGTCAGCCGCTCGTGGAGGACGACCCCGGCGAGCAGCGCCGTGAGCACGGGGCTCAGGGCGTGCAGCAACGAGGCGAGCGTGGCGCCCATCCCCGCGTCGAACGCGAGGTACATGAGCGCGAAGACGGCGCCGTTCATCGCCAGCCCGACGACCGCGACCCGGCCGAGCACGGCACCCCGCAGCCGCATCGGACCGCGCAGCCGCCTCGCGAGCACCGCGGTGACGAGCGCCGCGAGGACGAAGCGGACGGTGAGCGAGGTGAACGGCTCCAGCGCCTCGACGGCCGCCGGCCCGGCGATGTACCCGGAGCACCAGACGAGGACGAAGGCCGCGGCCGGGACGACGGGAAGGGCGCGGGTCGGCAGCGGGGTCGTCACACCGGCAGCCAACCACGGCGGTGGGCGCTCGCGTCCCGTCGGTCCGGACGGGTCACCCACCCTCCCCGGGGGTCGTCGGAGCGTGGTGCGGGGTCGCCCGCCGCCCCGTGGGCGGCGCTCCGCGGCACGGTCAGCGCCAGACGGCGTTCGTCCGCTCCACGAGGTCGTCGACGACGCCCTCGACCTCGCCGGTCCGCTCGAAGGCGGCGCGCTGCCGGGCGGCGCCGGCGCCGGAGGACACCCGGCGGACCCCCTCCTCGACGAGCTCGAGGTCCCCCGCCTCCTCGAGCGGCTCCCGGACGACCTCGACCAGCCGGCCGAGGACGTCGGTCGCCTTCGCCGGCTCCCCGGTCTCGGGGTCGAGGAGGCGGTCGGCGAGGGCGTACCGGGCGGCCCGCCACTGGGCGGCGCGCAACAGCTCCGCACGCCAGACGTAGTCGGCCGACCGGCCCGCGGCGGTGCGCTCCTCGTCGTCCGCGGCAGCGCGGGCCGCCGCCCGGGTGACGAGCGCCCGGACGAGCGCCGCGACGAGCACGGCGTTGTCCGGGTCGGTGCACACGTCGCTGATCCGCACCTCGACCGTCGGGTGGTCGGCGGCGAGCCGGGCGTCGAAGTAGAGCATCCCGTCGTCGCGGGCGGCGCCCGAGGCGCGCATCGACGCGCTGACCCTGCGGTAGGTCTCGAGGTCGCCGAAGGGCTCGGTCGGGCCGGCGCTCGGCCACTGGGCCCACACCTGCGAGCGCCACGAGGCGTAGGAGGTGTCGTGGCCCTGGTAGAACGGCGAGTTCGCCGTCGTCGCGAGGACGACCGGCAACCACGGGACGACCTGGTCGATGACCGCCACCCCCTCCTCCGGTGAGGCGACCCAGGTGTGGACGTGCATCCCGCACGTGCCCTGCGGGCGGGCGGTCTCGCCGAACCGGCCGAGCATGTCGCGGTACCGGTCGTCGGCGGTGACGCGGGGGTCGGGTCCCGCCGTCGGGACGGTGCCGGACGCCATCGTCACGAGCCCGGCCGACGCGGCCGACTCCGCCGCGAGGCGACGGCCGCGGACGAGGTCGGCGCGCAGGTCCTCGAGCGACCGGTGCGGCGGGGTGCGGGTCTCCAGCTGGTGCTTGAACAGCTCCGCCCCGAGGTCGTCGGGGTCGGCCTCGGGCTCGTTGCGGGCGAAGTGCTTGAGGACCTCGGGCGAGCGGGGTGAGCTCGTGCGGGTTTCGGGGTCGACGAGGAACAGCTCCTCCTCGACCCCGACGGTGCGGACGGACATGCGGGTCCTCTCGGGGCGGGCCGGGTCCGGACGCTCGCGCCCGGCCCTGCGCCGGTGCTGCGGCGCACGGCCCTGTCCGCCCGATCCAACACCACGCGGGCGGCCGACGGGGTGTTCGTGCGTCCCGGCCCCGTGGTCCTGACCTGCGACGACGGCCGCCACCGTTCCCTCGCCGCGTGGCCAGGGTCCCTCGCCGCGTCGCCAGGGCGGGACCACGGCACCGCCGCGACCCCGGGACGGGACCCTCGTCGACCGGGGCGAGGACCCGGCGCCGCCCGCCCGACCCCGGCGGAGGATGATGACGCCGTGACCCGACCCGACGGCCGCAGCCTCGACGTGCTCGCCATCCCCGCGATGCTGGGCGTCGGCGCCCTCGTCGCCGTCCAGTCCCAGATCAACGGCACCCTCGCCGGGCGGCTCGGCGAGGGCCTGCGGTCCGGGGCCCTCGCGGCCGTCATCTCCTTCGGCTCCGGGCTGGTCGTCCTCGCGGTCGTCGCCGCCCTGCGCCCCGGGGTCCGCCGCGGCTTCTTCGCGGTCCCGCGCCTCGTCCGCGACGGGCGGCTGCGCTGGTGGCAGCTCGTCGGCGGCGCGGCCGGAGCGCTGCTCGTCGCCTCGCAGAGCATCACCGTCGGCACGATCGGCGTCGCGCTCTTCACCGTCGCCGTCGTCGCCGGCCAGACGAGCACCGCCGCCCTCGTCGACCACCTCGGCCTCGGCCCGTCGGGGCGGCAGGCGGTGACCCGCGGCCGGCTCGTCGGGGCCGTCGTCACGCTCGTCGCCGTCGTCGTGAGCGTCGCCGGCCGGCTCGGTGGGTCCGGCGGGATCGGGCTCGCCGTCGCCCTGCTCGCGCTCCTGCCCCTCGTCGCCGGGGCCGGGACGTCCTTCCAGCAGGCGGTCAACGGCCGGGTGTCGCACGAGACCGGGCCGATCGCCGCCGCGCTCAACAACTTCACCGTCGGGACGACCGTCCTCGTCCTGCTCCTGCTCGCCGCCCTGCTGCTCCCCGGGCGGATCGACGGGCTGCCCGGCACGTGGTGGCTCTACCTCGGCGGCCTCGTCGGGGTGCTCTTCATCACCGCCGCCGCGGCGCTCGTCAAGGTGCACGGCGTCCTGGTCCTCGGGCTCTGCACGATCGCCGGCCAGGTCGTCAGCTCCGTGCTCATCGACGCCGCGCTCGGTGAGCACCTCGGTGTCGGCACCCTCGTCGGGGCCGCCCTCGCCCTCGTGGGGGTGGGCATCGGCTTCCTCACGACCCGCACCCGCCAGGAGCGGCCGGAGCCGGCCGACGCCTCTGCCCTGCGGTGACGTGACGCGCCGACGTCCCGCCCTGGCGGACGGCGAGTCGCGCCACCCAGGCCGGGCCGCGAGCACCATCCGCGTTGGGCTCCCCGCACGACGGTGGGGACGGGACCGGCGGGGCATGATGGGTCGATGAGCTCGTCATCGATGCCGAAGCGCCCGTCCGACCCCCTCGACCTCGTCGACGTCGACGCGATGCTCACCGACGAGGAGCGGGCCATCCGCTCGACGGTGCGCCAGGTGTGCGACGACCTCGTCGAGCCGCACGTCGTCGACTGGTACGAGAAGGGCGACCTGCCCGCCCGCGACCTCGCGCTGGAGTTCGGCAAGGTCGGCCTGCTCGGGATGCACCTCGAGGGCTACGGCTGCGCGGGGATGTCGTCGGTCGACTACGGCCTCGCCTGCCTCGAGCTCGAGGCGAGCGACTCCGGCATCCGCTCCCTCGTCTCGGTCCAGGGCAGCCTCGCGATGTACGCGATCCACGCCTACGGCAGCGAGGAGCAGAAGCAGGAGTGGCTGCCCCGGATGGCGACCGGTGAGGCCATCGGCTGCTTCGGTCTCACCGAGCCCGACCACGGCTCGGACCCGGCCTCGATGCGCACCCGCGCCCGCAAGGACGGCGAGGACTGGGTGCTCGACGGCGGCAAGCTGTGGATCACGAACGGCACGATCGCCGACGTCGCCGTCGTCTGGGCCAACGCCGGGGAGGAGAACGGCGGCATCCGCGGCTTCGTCGTCCCCACGGACACCCCCGGGTTCTCCGCGCACGAGATCACCCACAAGATGTCGCTGCGCGCCTCGGTCACGGCCGAGCTCACCCTCGAGGGCGTCCGGCTGCCCGCCGACGCCGTCCTGCCGGAGGTCCGGGGCCTCAAGGGGCCGCTGGGCTGCCTCACCGAGGCCCGGTTCGGGATCATCTGGGGCTGCCTCGGCGCCGCCCGGACCGCGCTCGAGGCGGCCCGCCGGTACTCGACCGAGCGCACCCAGTTCGACCGGCCGATCGCCGGCTTCCAGCTGACCCAGGCCAAGCTCGCGCACATGTCGACCGAGCTGCAGCTCGGACGGCTGCTCGCCCTCCACCTCGGCCGACGCAAGGACACCGTCGGCCTGCGCCCCGAGCAGGTCTCGGTCGGCAAGTACAACAACGTGACGAAGGCGATCGAGATCTGCCGGACCGCGCGGACCGTCCTCGGCGGGAACGGGATCAGCGGCGAGTACCCCGTGATGCGGCACGCGAACAACCTCGAGTCCGTCCTCACCTACGAGGGCACCGTCGAGATGCACACCCTCGTCATCGGCCAGGCGCTCACCGGGGAGTCCGCCTTCCGCTGACCCCCGCACCCCTCGCCCGGAACCGGTTTGTCGGAGCGGGTCACGCGGCGTGAGGATGAGGGGCCGGCCCCCGCCGGCACCCACCCGCGCCGCCTGCCGTGGCGCCCGTCCGACGGAGACGCCGTGTTGTCCGCCTACGCCCCGCTGTTCCGCGTCCCCGGCGTCGTGCCGTTCGTGACCGGCACGATGGTCGCCCGCGTCGGCGGGGCGATGTTCGGCGTCGCGGTCGTCGTCATGGTGAGCGAGCGCCAGGGCTCGTACGGGATCGCCGGGGCGGTCTCCGCCGTCGGTCTCACGGCGCTCGCCGTCGCCGGGCCGCTGCTCGGCCGGCTCGTCGACCGGCACGGCCAGCGCCGGGTCGCCCTGCCGTTCGTCGGCCTCTCGCTCCTCTTCAGCCTCGCGACGGCCTACGCGTCGGCGACCCTCGCCCCGGTCTGGACCCTCTTCGTCCTCTACGCGGTCAGCGCGTTCCTGCCCGAGCCGGGACCGATGTCGCGGGCCCGCTGGGCGCACCTGGTCGGGGACGACCCGGACCGCCTGCACACCGCGATGTCGTTCGAGCAGGTCGCCGACGAGGCGTCCTTCGTCCTCGGCCCGGTCCTCGCGGTGCTCACGGCGACGTTGTGGTTCCCGGAGGCGGGGCTGCTCCTCGCGACCGCGTTCTTCACGGTCGGGATGCTCGTCTTCCTCTCCGCCCGGGCGACCGAGCCGCCGGTGTTCCCGCACGCGGAGCGCCCCGCCGGGCTCGCCGTCCGGTGGCCCGGCGTCCTCGTCGTCGCGCTCGTCCTCACGATGACCGGGATGATCTTCGGCGCCAACGAGGTCGTCGCCGTCGCGTACACCGAGGCGCAGGGCAACAGCAGCCTGTCCAGTCTCGTCCTCGGGATGTTCGCCCTCGGCTCCACCCTCGCCGGTGTCGTCGTCGGCAGCCGGAGGGTGCGCTGGCCACTGACCCGCCGGCTGCTCGTCGCCGCGACGCTCATGTGCGTCCTCGAGGTCCCGGCCCTGTTCGTCACGAGCACGTGGCAGCTCGCCGTCGTCATGTTCGTCGCCGGCTCCGCGACGGCGCCGATGCTCATCACCGGGCTCTCGCTGGCCCAGCGGCTCGTCCCTCCGGCGCTCATGACCGAGGGGATGGCGGTCGCCGTGACCGGCATCCTCATCGGCATCGCCGCCGGGTCCGCCGTCGGCGGCTGGGCCGTCGAGGTGCTCGGCCCGCAGCGGGCCTACCTCGTCCCCGTGCTCGCCGGGCTCGTCGCCGTCGTCCTCGCCGCCGTGCGCTACCGCGCACTGGACCGCGCGGACACGGCCCGCACGCGGACCCCCGCCCCGGTCGGCTGACCCGCGTCTCCGCCGGTGAGCCACCCACCGCCGGGTGAGCCACCCCCGCTGGGTACGTCACCCACCGCCGGGTGGGCCATCGACGACGCCGGCCCCCGTCGCGTGACGGGGGCCGGCGTCGGGTGCTGCCGCGGAGGTCGCGGCGCCGGTCAGGCGCGCGGCACCCCCGGTGACGCCTCGACGGCCGGCTCCTCGGGGGCGGCCCGGTCGCGGGTGCCCTCCCTCGAGGGCTCGTCGGCGGACGGGGCCGTCGACGCGACCGTGGCGGGCTCGCCGGCCGGAGCCGCCGCGGAGGCGCCACGTGCGGCCTCGGCGCGCTCGCTGTAGGCCGACCCCGAGCGCAGCTCGACGCTCGGCAGCCGCAGCATGATGAGGAACCCGATGACCATGACGGCGGCGCCGACGAGGAACACGAGGTCCATCGCGTCGGAGAAGCCGACGAGGAACGGCCGGGCGAGCGCCGGGTCGAGGCTGGAGAGGAACGAGGAGTCGTTGAGCACGCCGCTCGCCGCGGTCGCCCCACCGTCCCCGCTCTGGGCGGCCTGCTGGATGGCCGTCGCGACCTGGTTGTCGACCGTCCCGGCCGGGGCCTGGAGGCCGTCGCGGACGGCGGCCTGGAACTCCGGGGAGGACCCGCTGGCCGCGAAGGCCTGCGCGATCCGGTCCGGCACGGTGGAGAAGAGGATCGACAGGAAGACCGCGGTCCCGATCGTGCCGCCCATCTGCCGGGTGAAGGTCGCCGTCGCCGTCGCGACGCCGATCTGCTGCGGCGGCACGGCGTTCTGCACCGCGAGGGTCAGCGGCTGGAAGTTGAAGCCGAGGCCGAGGCCGAAGACGGCCATGACGAGCATCGTCTGCCACAGCGGGGTGTCGTAGGACACGAAGTGGAAGCCGAAGAGGCCGAGGACGAGCAGCCCCGAGCCGACGACCGGGAAGATCCGGTAGCGCCCGGTGCGGGAGATGATCTGGCCGGAGACGATGGAGCCGGTCATGATGCCGCCGACGAGCGGGATCATCTGCAGGCCGGCCTCCGTGGGGGTCGAGCCCTTGACGATCTGGAGGTAGAGCGGCAGGGCGGCGAGCCCACCGAACATCGCGATGCCGATGACGACGGAGGCGGCCGAGGAGACCCCGACGGTGCGGTTGCGGAAGATCCGCAGCGGCAGGATCGCCTCCTCGCCCATCCGGGTCTCCTGCCACACGAAGGCGGCGGCGGCGAGCGCCGACAGGACGTACGCAGCGATCGAGCGCCCGGAGTCCCAGCCCCACGTGCGGCCCTGCTCGAGGACGACGAGCAGCGGCACGAGCGCGGCCGACAGGAGGGTCGCGCCCAGCCAGTCGATGCGGTGGTCCAGGCGCTGGTGGCTGAGCTTGAGGGTGCGGGAGACGACGACGAGGGCGGCGAGGCCGATCGGGACGTTGACGAGGAAGACCCAGCGCCAACCGGTGATGCCGAGGATGGAGTCGGTCCCGGCGAAGAAGCCGCCGATGACCGGCCCGGCGACGCTCGAGGTGCCGAACACGGCGAGGAAGTAGCCCTGGTACTTGGCGCGCTCGCGCGGCGGGACGATGTCGCCGATGATCGCGAGGGCGAGCGACATGAGGCCGCCGGCGCCGAGGCCCTGGACGGCACGGAACGCCGCGAGGCCGTACATCGAGCCGGCGAACGAGGCGGCCGCCGAGCCGACGACGAAGATCGAGATGGCGAACAGGAAGAGGTTCTTGCGGCCGTAGATGTCGCCGAGCTTGCCGTAGAGCGGGGTGACGATCGTCGCCGTCACGAGGTAGGCGGTCGTCGCCCAGGCCTGCTGGTCCAGGCCCTGGAGGTCGTCGGCGATGGTGCGGATCGAGGTCGCGACGATCGTCTGGTCGAGGGCCGCGAGGAACATCCCCATCATGAGGCCGACGAGGATCGTCACGATCTGGCGGTGGGTCATCCGGCCGTCGCCGGGTTCGGGCTCTGCGGCGGCGACGTGCCGGCCGGTGGCGGGCGCGCCCGCGGCGTGCTGGGGGGTGCTCATGCGTCGTCCCTCTGGGTCGTGGTGGTCAGGTGGGTCTCGAGGTCCCCGGCGAGACGCGCCAGGTGGCCGGTGAGGTCGCGGACGTCGTCGTCCGTCCAGTCGGTGAGGAGCTGCCGGAGCCAGCGGTCCCGCCCGGCCCGGATGTCGGCGAGCAGGCCGAGCCCGGACTCGCCGATCGACAGGGCGTGGGCCCGCCGGTCCTCGGGGTCGGGGCCACGCTCGACGAAGCCGAGGTCGACGAGGGTGCTCACCTGCCGGCTCACCGTCGACACGTCGGCATGGACGGCCTCGGCCAGTGCGGACACCCGCATCGGGCCCTGCGCCAGGTGGTGCAGCAGGGGGTAGGCCATCGGGTCGACGAGCGGGTGCTGGCGGGGCTGGCGCTGGCGCGCCACCGTGAGCAGCTTGACGACGCGGACGAGCTGGTCCCCGAGGTCGGTCGTGACCGGCCGGGTCGTGTCGGTGGTCGGCACGGGCGCTCCTCTCTGATCAGTTGCTTGCAGCATACAACTATCAAGGGGCGGGTGACATTCCCGCACGGGCGGACATGCCGTCGTCGTCGGCCCGAGCGGTGCCGGTACGGCGACGACGTGGTGCCGGCGTGGCGCCCGGACCCGGGCCGGGTCAGGCCTCGGAGGCCCCGAGCTCGCGGAGCAGGTTCTGCGCGAAGCGCTGGCCCATCCCGCCGACGACGCCCTTCATCCCGGCCTGGACGCCGGAGCGGGCGATCTTGGGGAACGGCAGGTCGACACTGATCTCCATCGAGGTCTCGAGCCGGGTGCCGTCCTCGTGCTCGCTCAGGTCGTACCAGCCTTCGACGGCGGCCGACTCCTTGCCGTCGGCGGCGTCCGGGTCGTGGTGGAACTCCATCCGCCGTGGCTCGTCGAAGCTCATCCGCTCCGTGAAGGTGAAGGAGAAGGACTTCCCGAGGATCGGGATCTTCTGCAGCTCCCACACCCAGTGCTCGCCGCGCTCGGTGACCCGCTCGAGGAACGGGGTGAGGCGGGCGACGGTGTCCGGGTCGCTGATCTTGGCCCAGACCTCCTCGGGCGTCGCCGTGACGACGGCCTCGTTGCGGGTCGAGGTCGTGAAGGTGGTCATCGGGTCCTCGCTGGGGTCGGGGGCGGGGAGGGGCTCTTGGAGGCGGAGGCTCGGCGGTCGGACGGCGTGGCCAGGGGCGGGACGGTGCGTGGGTGTCAGGGGGTGATGGCCATCGCCGTGAGGACGGCGGCCGCGACGTCCTCGTCGCCGGAGACGGTGACGTGGAGGTCCTCCGGGGCGCGGCGCCCGCCCGCGAGCCGCATCGCGACCCGGGTCGACATCGAGAGCGACGTCGTCACGACGTCCTCGTGCTCCTCGGTGCCGCCGGTGAACAGCGGCACCCCGACGTTGCGCCCGTCCTGGGCCTCGACCCGCACCCCGTCGCGGCCGACCGTCGGCCCGGTGAGGTCGAGCACGACGGCGTGCCCCGGCGGCACGGCGGCGTCCTTCGCGACGACCCGGCCGAGACCGCGGAAGAGGACGGCGACGCTGGACGCGGCGGCCGGGGAGTCGAGCCCGCCGGGCCGCTCGAGCGCCTCACGGAGGTCCTGCTCGTGCATCCACACGTCGAAGGTCCGCGTCGTCACGAGGTCGCGCAGCGTCGTCGGACCGAACGGCCCCCGGACCGGCTCCTCGCCGTTGACGCCCTCTCCGCGGTAGACCTCGAGGCGCTCCGCGAGCCGCCACTCGAGCTCGTCGAGGACGTCCTCGAGGGTCCGGCCGCGGCGGGACTCGACGAGCTTCTCGATCCAGGCCCCGAACTCGGAACGGACGTGCGGCAGGCCCGAGACGTCGACGTCGGGGGTGGCCTCGCCGGCGATCCCGGCCTCGGCGCTCGCGACGTGGGCGATCTGGTCCTGGACGGTCCACCCGGGGCAGTCGGTGGCGAGGCCCGCGTCGTCCGGGCGGATCGTGCGCCCCAGGTCGACGACCGACTGCACGGTCTGCGCCCAGGCCGCGACGATCTCGGGGAAGGTCGAGGGCGGCGGCGGGTGCAGCGGCATGTCGTCACACTACCTACGCTGGTGGCATGTCCGCCCAGGACGGCACGGCCGTCAGCCCCGCCCGGCCGCTCGCCGTCGCCGTCGGGGCCGCCCTCGTCGCCCTCGTCCCGGCGGCCGTCGTCACCGGGGCCGTCGACCCGCTCGCGCTCGCGGACCCCGGACCCGTCGTGCGCTGGGGCGTGCCGGTCGTCGACGCCGTGGCGATCCTCGCGTCCGTCACCGTCGTCGGCCTCCTCGGGCTCGCCGCCTTCGTCGTCCCCGAGCGCCGCTCCACCGACCGGCGGCGCGCAGCCGCCCGGGCCGCGGGGGCCGTCGCCCTCGTCTGGGTCGGCGCGGCGGCCCTGCAGCTCGTCCTCACCTTCGCCGACCTCGCGGGGGTCCCGCCCACGGCTCCCGGCTTCCTCGACCAGCTCCTCGCCTTCACGTGGGAGCTCGACGTCACGCGCGTGCTGCTCGTCTCGCTGCTCCTCGCGCTCGTGACCGCCGTCGCGGCCCAGCTCGTGGCGACCCGGGCCGCGATGGCCTGGACGTGCGTCGCCGCCCTCGTCGGGATCGTCGTGCAGTCCCTCACCGGGCACGCCGCCGGGTCGGCGAGCCACGAGGACGCGGTCAACGGACTCGCCGTCCATCTCCTCGGGGTCGTCGTGTGGGTCGGCGGCCTGTCCGCGCTCGTCGTCCTGCGGCCCCGGCTGGGCAAGGACCTCGGGGTGTCCGTCGCCCGCTTCTCCAGCCTCGCGCTGTGGGCGTTCGTCGCGGTCGCGCTGTCCGGGACGCTCCAGGCGGTGATCCGGATCGGGACGCCCGCCGGGCTCGCGACGCCCTACGGCGCCGTCGTGCTCCTCAAGGTCAGCGCCCTCGTCGCGCTCGGGGCCCTCGGGTGGCGCCAGCGGCGGGGCATCGTCGGGCGGCTCACGGCGGACCCGTCTGACGGGCGGGCCTTCGCCCGTCTCGCCGTCCTCGAGGTCGCGCTCATGGGCGCCGCCACCGGGCTGTCCGCCGTCCTCGCCCGCAGCGTCCCGCCGGTCCCGGACGCGCTCCCCGACCCCAGCCGGGTCCTCGAGCTCACCGGTTTCCCCGACCCCGGGCCGATCACGGCGGGCGACTGGTTCACCGCCTGGCGTCTGGACTGGCTGTTCATCGGCATCGCCGTCCTCGCGGTGGGCCTCTACGTCGCCGGGGTCCGCCGGCTGCGCGGCCGCGGCGACGCGTGGCCGGTGCTGCGGACCGTCCTGTGGGTCCTCGGCTGGGCGCTCTTCGTGTGGGCCACGTGCGGGGCACCGGGCATCTGGGGCCGGGTGATGTTCAGCGCCCACATGGTGATGCACATGGCGGTCGCGATGATCGTCCCGCTCCTCCTCGTGCCGGCCGCGCCCGTGACCCTCGCCCTGCGCGCGCTGCCGAGCCGGCCGGACCGGACGTGGGGGCCGCGGGAGGTGCTCCTCGAGGTCGTCCACTCGCGGGCGATGCGGGGGCTGTCGAACCCGGTCGTCGCCGCGGCGCTCTTCTTCTTCAGCCTCGCGGCGTTCTACTACACGGGCCTCTTCGAGCTGGCGCTCACGACCCACACGGGCCACCTGCTGATGATGGCCCACTTCTTCCTCACCGGGTACCTCTTCGTCTGGGTGATGATCGGCGTCGACCCGGGGGTGCGCCGCTGGCCGCCGCTCGCCCTGCTCGTCATCCTCTTCGCGACGGTGTCGTTCCACGCCTTCTTCGGCGTCGCGCTCACCGAGAGCCGCAGCCTGCTCGCGCCCGAGTTCTTCCGGGTGCTCGACCTGTCGTGGCTCACCGACCCGCTCGCCGACCAGCACACCGCCGGTGAGATCGCGTGGGGCATCGGGGAGGCCCCGACCCTCACCCTCGCGGTCGTCGTCGCGGCGCAGTGGTACCGGCGGGACCGCAGCGAGGCGGCGCGCCGGGACCGCAAGGCCGACCGGGACGGCAACGCGGAGCTCGAGGCCTACAACGCCCGGCTCGCGCGGCTCAAGGAGGAGGCGGAGCGGCTCGAGCGCTGACCGCTCGCAGGCGACCCGCGGCGGCGTGCATCGACGGGCCAGGGTGCGCGAGGATGGCCCGATGCGTGTCGCCGCCGTCCAGCTGTCCTACGAAGACGCCGAGCCCGCCGCCGACCGGGTGGCCCGGGCCGCGGGCCTCGTCCGCGAGCACGCCGACCACGACCTCGTCGTCCTCCCCGAGCTGTGGGCTCCGACGGGCTTCGGGTACCGCCGGTGGGCCGAGCAGGCCGAGCCCCTCGACGGTCCGTTCGCCGCGGCGATGGCCGACCTCGCCCGCACCGTCGGCACGACGCTGCACGCCGGCTCCTTCGTCGAGCGGCTGCCCGAGCCGGGGCCGGACGGCAACGACCTCGCGAACACCTCGCTGCTGTTCGACGGCGACGGCACGCTGCTCGCCCACTACCGCAAGGTGCACCGGTTCGGGTTCGGCTCGGGCGAGCCGCGGCTCATGGAGGCCGGGACCGAGGTCGTCGTCGTCGACCTGCCGGACGGGGCGGGCGGCACCGTCCGGACCGGGCTGTCGACGTGCTACGACCTGCGCTTCCCGGAGCTGTACCGCCTCCAGCAGGAGGCCGGCGCCGAGCTGTTCGTCGTGCCCGCGGCCTGGCCTGCGGCCCGGGTGGCGCACTGGACGATGTTCGGGCGGGCGCGGGCGGTGGAGAACCAGGCCGCGCTCGTCGCCGTCAACACCGGCGGGACGCACGCCCGGACCCCGATGGGCGGGCACACCCAGGTCGTCACCGCGGCGGGTGAGGTGATGGGCGAGCTGGCGCACACCGACGAGGCCGTCCTGTCCGTCGACCTGGACCTGTCGACCACCGCCGAGTACCGGGACGCCTTCCCCGTCCTCGCCGACCGCCGCCTCTGACCCGCCTGTCCGGGGGGTCGGCGTGCGAGAGTGGGAACCATGGACGACGTCGTCAAGGAGCTCGCGGACGCCCTCCCCGACGGGGTGGTGACCACCGACGAGGCCGCGCTCGAGAAGTACCGGCACGACTGGACGCACGACGCGGGGGCGGGCATGCCGCTCGCCGCGGTCCGTGCCGAGTCCGCCGAGCACGTCCAGGAGACGGTCCGTTGGGCCGCGCGCCACGGCATCGGCGTGGTCCCCCGGGGTGCGGGCACGTCGCTCTCGGGCGGCTCGATGGCCGTCGACGGGTGCGTGACCCTCAGCCTCGAGCGGATGAACCGCGTCGAGATCGACACCGACTCCCGGGTCGCCGTCGTCGAGCCGGGGGCCTTCAACGTCGAGGTGAAGCGGGCCGCGGCCGCCGAGGGGCTCTGGTACCCGCCGGACCCGTCGTCGTACGAGATCTGCTCGATCGGTGGCAACGTGGCGACGAACGCGGGCGGGCTCTGCTGCGTGAAGTACGGCGTGACGACGGACTACGTGCTCGGGATGGACGTCGTCCTCGCCGACGGCACGCTGGTCACGCTCGGCGGCAAGCGGATCAAGGACGTCGCGGGGCTGTCCCTCCTCAAGCTGTTCGTCGGCTCGGAGGGCACGCTCGGGATCGTCACGAAGGCGGTGCTGCGGCTCGTCCCGGCGCAGCAGCCGAGCTCGACGGTCGTCGCGACGTTCCCGACCGTGGCGGACGCGGCGGCCGCCGTCGTCGAGCTCGGGCGCAGCGTGCGGGCGTCGATGGTCGAGCTGATGGACCGCGCGTCGATCAACGCGGTCGAGGACTTCCGGCCGATGGGGCTGGACCGGGACGCGGGTGCGCTGCTGCTCGTCCAGTCCGACGCCCCGGGCGCGACCCGGGCGGACGAGGTGGCCGCCATCGTCGCCGCGTGTGAGCTGCACGGCGCGAAGGAGGTCCTCGACACCGACGACCCCGAGGACGGCGAGATGTTCGTCCAGGCGCGGCGGATCCATTTCACGGCGCTCGAGCCGCGGGGGTCCGTCCTGCCGGAGGACGTCGGCGTCCCCGTGCCTCAGCTGCCGGAGCTGCTCGCCGAGATCGAGGCCATCGGCCAGCGGCACGACGTCGAGATCCCGGTCGTCGCGCACGCCGGCGACGGCAACACCCACCCCGCGATCGTCTACGACGCGGGCGACGCCGACTCCGAGCGGCGGGCCCGGCTCGCCTTCGACGACGTCATGCACGCGGCCATCCGCCTCGGCGGCACGATCACCGGCGAGCACGGTGTCGGCCGGATGAAGAAGGGCTGCCTCGAGGACCAGGTGGGTCCCGACGTCATGGCGCTCAACCGCAAGGTCAAGGCGGCGCTCGACCCGCAGGGCATCCTCAACCCCGGCTCCTTCGTCTGAGGGTCGACGCCCGCGCCGGGTTGACCGCGGTGTGGGGCCCGGTCGCCCACGACCTGTGGACACGCCTCGTCGCCGCTGGGAGGATGGGCGGTCCACGAGGTCACGGCCCACGTGACAGGGGAGGGGGAACGCGATGACCATCGCAGGCGCGATCATCCTGGGACTCATGGCGGTGCTCGTCGTCGCCGGGCTCGTCGTCTGGACGTACCAGGCGAGTCGTCGACGGCACTCCCTGCCGGGGCGCTCCGGCTCCTCGGACGCGCCGGTCTCCGCGGAGTCCGCGGCCGCCCAGCACACGCGGCAGGCGGACCGCGGCGGTCTGTTCTGACCCGAGGAAGAATCGACAAACGTTAGACAGTCGAGGTCAGGGGCGGTACGGTCGGACGGTCAGCCGATCCCGTCCCACAGAGGAGACCCCATGTACATCGGACTCGGCATCTTCCTTCTCGTCCTCGGCGCGATCCTCGTCTTCGCGGTCGGGAGCACGACCGTCGCGGGGATCAACCTCTACGTCATCGGGATCATCCTGCTCATCGGCGGCGTCCTCGCGATCGTCCTGTCGTTCGTGCAGCAGGCGAGCAGCCGCCGCGCCGGTCGGGTCACGACGACCCGCGAGAGCCACGTCGACCCGGCCACCGGCACACGCGTGGACCGCACCGACATCGAGAACCACTGACCGACACCGCTCTGCCGCAGCCGCCCAGGTCGGTCCCGGACGACGACGAACGGCCCGCCCCCGAAGTGGGGCGGGCCGTTCGTCGTGGGCGGGAGCCGTGCCGGAGTCCAGCCCCGACGGATCGCGGACCCCACCGATCGCGGGCCCGCGGACTGTGAGGATGCGGGCCGGCAGGACGCGGGTCGTCAGAACGCGGACTCGGGGACCTCCATGAGCGCGTTGTCCGTGGCCTCGGCCATCGCCCGCTCGGCGGCCAGCCGCGGCAGCACCTGCCGCGCGAAGAACTGCGCCGCGGCGACCTTGCCCTCGTAGAAGTCGCGGTCGGCCCCCTCGGCGCCCTTCGCGAGCGCGTCCAGCGCCACGTCGGCCTGACGCAGCAGGAGCCAGCCGACGACGAGGTCACCGGCGCCGAGCAGCAGCCGGGTCGTGTTCTGGCCGATGAGGTAGGTGTTCGTGATGTCGCCACCCTGGCGGGGGTCGGCCGCCATGAGTCGGTCGACCATGTAGCCGAGGATGCCCTGGACGTCCTCGAGGCCCTTGCCGAGGAGCTCGCGCTCGCGGTCGATGCGCCCGTCGTGCCGACCGAGGTCCTTGGCGAACTCCTGCATCTGGGTCGCGAGGTGGGTCAGTGCCTGCCCCTTGTCCCGGACGATCTTGCGGAAGAAGAAGTCCAGGCCCTGGATCGCGGTCGTGCCCTCGTACAGGGTGTCGATCTTGGCGTCGCGCACGTACTGCTCGACCGGGTAGTCCTGGAGGAAGCCGGACCCGCCGAACGTCTGGAGCGACTCGGTGCCGAGCAGCACCCACGCCCGCTCCGACCCCAGTCCCTTGACGATCGGTAGCAGCAGGTCGTTGACCCGGTTCGCGACGTCCGCGGCGGACCCCTTCTCGAAATCGTGGCGACCGGTGGCGAGGACGTGCTGGTCGACGACGTCCTGCTGGGTCGCGGTGAAGAGCACGAGCGCGCGTAGGCCCTCGGCGTAGGACTTCTGCAGCATGAGCGAGCGCCGCACGTCGGGGTGGTGGGTGATCGTGACCCGCGGCGCCGACTTGTCGGCCATCTGGGTGAGGTCGGCGCCTTGGACGCGCTCCTTGGCGTACTCGAGGGCGTTGAGGTAGCCGGTGGACAGCGTCGCGATGGCCTTCGTGCCGACCATCATCCGGGCGTTCTCGATGACGTGGAACATCTGCGCGATGCCGTCGTGGGCCTCGCCGAAGAGGGTGCCGACGGCGGGCTGCTCGCCGCCGAAGGTCAGCTCGCAGGTCGGGGAGACCTTCAGGCCCATCTTCTTCTCGACGTTCGTCACGTAGACGCCGTTGCGGGCGCCGAGCTCGCCGGTCTCGAGGTCGACCTCGTACTTGGAGAGGATGAAGAGCGAGAGGCCCTTCGTCCCGGGGCCGGCGCCCTCGGGACGGGCGAGGACGAAGTGGACGACGTTGTCGACCATGTCGGACTCGGCGCTCGTGATGAAGCGCTTGGTCCCGGTGATCGTCCAGGTGCCGTCGTCGTTCGGCGTCGCCTTGGCCCGGCCGGCGCCGACGTCGGAGCCGGCGTCGGGCTCGGTGAGCACCATCGTGCAGTGCCAGCCCTTCTCGACGATCCACCGGGCGAGCTTCTTCTGCTCGTCGGTGCCGAGCTCGAAGAGCAGCTTGGCGAAGGAGTAGGAGGCGGCCATCATCGCGAGCGCCGGGTTGGCGCCGAGGACCATCTCGTTGACGGCCCAGCGCAGGCTCGGCGGGGTAACGGTGCCGTCGAGCTCGGCGGGCAGGTCGATGTTCCAGAAGCCGCTCTCGCGGTAGGCGGCGAAGCTCTTCGCGAACGACTCCGGCATCGTCACGGTCTGGGTCTGCGGGTCGTAGACCGGCGGGTTGCGGTCCGCGTCCTCGAAGGAGTCGGCGATCTCGTGCTCCGCGAGCCGGGAGACCTCCTTGAGCATCTCGCGCGCGGTGTCCGCGTCGATGTCGGCGTACGGGCCGTTGCCGAGGACCTCGCCCCGTCCGAGGACCTCGAAGAGGGTGAACTCGATGTCCCGCAGGTTGCTCTTGTAGTGACCCATGCCGGTCCTTCCGTGACGTCGCAAAGTGAGCGCTTGCTCACCAGTGTGCTACTCGCGGGTAACCGACGCAAGCGACTCCGCCTCGACGCATCGAGCACGCGCGCCGGTCCGGACCGGACGCAGCATGCTCGGACCAGAAGCAGCACGCTGGGGAACAGGCGTACCAGGCTCCGAACCGGACGTTTCGGGCTCCGAACGAGACGCGACAGGCTCGGGAGGAGCCGTCGCGGGCATACTCGGGGAGATGACCCCGGACTCCGGTGCTGACGTCGTGGCCCGGGCTCGCGCACTCACCGACGCGGGCCGGACCTGGCAGGCCCGTGACCTCCTGGCCGCGCACGTCGAGACGCGTCGGGACGTCGAAGCGCTCACGATGCTCGGCCACGTCCACCACGGGATGGGGGACCTGCCACGCGCCGGCGCCGCCTGGTTCGCCGCCGGGGTGCGCGGACCCGAGGCCGACGAGGCGGTCGCGGCCTGGCGGGAACGGTCCCGGGACGACTTCGGCGTCATGTGGCGCTCGCTGCCGCCGCCCTTCCAGGCCGAGCCCCGGCCGGCGCGCATCGAGGCCCTGCGCGCGCGGGCGCTCGACGCCGGGGCCGAGCCGGAGGACCCCTCGGCGGGTACTGCCGGTGGGGACGGGACGACGGGCGGGTCGTCGGGATCGACCGGTGCCGTCGGCGCCGGGCGCCGGGCCGAGGAGGTCGACCACCCGCACGACGGCGGGCTGCATGACGGTGGGCCACACGACGACGGACGCGCGCAGGGCGGTCATCCGAACGGCGACGACGACGCTCGCAGCCGTGCTGCCGACAGCGCCCACGACGAGGGCGGCGGAACCGCCGCGCGCGGGGCGAAGTCCGGCGGGGGCCACCCGGACGGCACGGACGCCGAGAGTGCGGACGCCCAGGGTACGGACGCGGCTCAGGTCGTCGCCTGGATCGTCGCCGCGGTGTTCGTCTTCTGCGCCGTCGTCGGGTTCGTCACGGTGCTCGGCTGGATGGTGCCGACCTGACCGAGGCGCCGGTGAGAATGCAGGAACGGTGGAGCGAGTCCCCCTCACGTCCTGCGGGTCCATCAGCCGACGGTCGTCCGGTAGGCCCTGAAGATGATGCGGCCTCACGGACTGGGTGCGGGTACGTGCTGTCCCGGACCGCCGCAGCCGACCGACCGCACCCACTCGCTCCCGCGGATGCCGCGGAAGCGAGTGGGTGCGGGTGGTGGCGGCCCGTGCGAATTCCCCGGTGCGCCGGCTCCTGCGGTCAGGACCGCGGGCGAAGGAAGCCGATGACGTAGCTCTTGGAGAACGTCGCCTTCTTCGTCGCGCCGGGGTTCTGGGTCAGGGCGGTGAAGGTCGTGCCCGACGCGGACAGGACGATCGCCACGTGTCCTGCGCCGCCGCTGTAGGGGTAGTTCGAGGACCAGATGGCGACGTCGCCCTTCCTCGGGGTGCTCGAGGCCGAGACCTTGATGTAGCGCGTCGTGTCGTAGCTCCCCCACAGCTGATAGGCGTAGGAGGCCGGAGCGAAGCGAGCCTTGACGACGTCGCGGTTGTAGAAGTTGAAGAGGTCGACGCACTGCGCGCCGTAGTAGCCGTCGAAGTCGACGTACTTCCCGTTGTACTTCGCGACGAAGGCGTCGACGCGAGAGCCGAGTGAGCTCGCGGTCGTGGCGGTCTTCCATGTGCAGCCGTTGCTGCAGCTGGCGATCGTCGTCGTGCTGCCGATGGTGAGCTTGCCCGTGTACGCGGTGGTGCCCGGAGCGTACGACTGCATCGACCAGGAGGCAGACGCCGTGTCCACCTCGGTCCTGGTCCACGTGTTGGTGCGCGCGTCCTTGCCGGTCTTGGTCGTCTTCTGCGTGTTACCGCGGTACTCGACCCAGTTCGTGCCACAGGCGCTGGAGGCCTTGATGTACATCCGCCCCCCGGAAACGGCCTTCGACGAGATGGTCGAGGCGGTCTTGGAGCATCCGGTCGTGTACGGATTGGTGTTGAAGTGGCCGGCCGAGGCGTTCGCCGAAGCACCTGCAACCAGCACGGAGCCGGCGACGAGCAGGGGAACGGTCACGAGCCGCGCCGCGCCGACGAGTCGTGGACGGCGCGTCACCCGGCCTCGAGTCCTGGTGGTGGACGTGGTTGACATGGGATGCTCCCTTCCGACCGAGGCACCTCCTCGGGTGGCGTCACGCTAGGAAGCGGTGCGTCCGCTGCGCTTCATGCGTTCCCGGTATCTTTCGCCCGTGGCGGGTCGATGTACCCGTCGCGGGACCCCTCGCGCAGCATCTTCACCCGGTTGACCCTGTGGCCGGTGAGCCCGACGTACCGCGCACGGATGGACTCGATCTGGGAGCCGACGGTTCCGGGTGACTTGTGCAGGTGGCTTGCAATCTCCTTGACGGTGAGGCCTCCTGCAAGGGCGTTGAGGACCTTGATCTCTTCAGCGGTGAGGTCGGCCATCACGATCTCGTCACGCACGACCGCCCGCGCCAAGGGCCCCGACCAGCCAGGTCGGCCGCCGGCGACTTCGGTGATGACCTGGGCCAGCTCAGTGAGCCCGTCGTTCTTCAGGCTCAGCCCGTCGACGCCTGCTCGAATGCAGTCACGTAGCCGTGCTGGGCCTTCCTCGCTGGTGTAGAGGACGACGCATCCGCTCCATCGCTTCAGGTCGGTGATGTATCGGATGCTCGCGTCGTCCTCGCGTCCCAGCCAGTAGTCCAGGACGACCACGTCCGGGGGCGACGCATCTGTGTCGATCTCGCCGGCGTGCTGGAAGGTGGAGATCCTCCGGACGACGGACGGATGAGTGAGCTGGAGGCTGGTCAGGCCCATGCGGATGACGTCAAGGTTGTCGACGGCGACCACGTCGCACGGGAGGGAGAACATCCTCGTCGTTCTACCAGCGGGTCGCTGCGACCGCATCGAGTGTTCGCCTGATTCCGTGCACGACAACCGTGGTGCTGAGACCATCGTTCTCCACCGTGTGCGAAACCTCCGAGAGGCACCCGACCACCCGCCGCAGTCCGCCGACCGAGAGCTCGGGTGTCGTGCTCAGTCGGGTCGTCGCGTGCTGCGGGAGATAGACCACCACACTGCCGACGGAGTCCGCCTCGTCGAGTACCCGGTCGAGAAGGCGAAGTGCGAGAGTCTGATGGTCGTCCTCCGGGTCGCCCGGAATGACGGTGATCGACGTCCCTTGACGGCGCGCCCGGGTGATGCGCTCCCTCAGAGGAGGGTCGATCTGTCCGGGCAGGTTTAGCACGTCGCGGGCTTCGCCCGCCAGGAGGCGGGACTCCTCGATCACGGCACCGTGCCCGAGCGGGGATTCGCGAGAGCCCAGGCTTCGAAGTCAGGGGGCCGCCCGCTCGACCAGGAAGCGTCGTTGGGCGACCGACTCCGGTGTCGGTAAGTCTCCGCTGAGGTCCCAGGTCCTACGAGCCAAGCGCTCGACCTCATCCGAGAGCTGCCGCTCGGTAGCCCGAACGGCCGCCCCGCATGCCATCGCCCACAAAGGAAGGGCAGCGGCGAACACGGCGCCCAGGACGTCGGTGACACCGACCGTGGGCTCGACGTAGACGAAGAGAGCGACAACGGCGACATTGGGAATCACGAGGACGGGCGACCACCTCGGCGACATGTGGAAGGCAAGCACCGCTGGACCGACCGCCGCCAGACCCACACACCAGCTGTCGTATGTGCGCAGGGCGTCGGCAGGTTCGGCGAGAATCAGCCCGACCACGATGGTGAAAGCGGAGCTCGTCATGAGGACCAGGACCGTCACCGCCGAAGGGCCGTGGAGCAGCAGTCGGTGGACACGATGCAGGGTGATCGCGACATACGCTGCTGCGAGTGCGATCTGTGCGATTGCGGTGCTGTCGCTCGCGGAGTACCTGATCGCGAGGTATGCGTTGGCGACGAGGATCGGCGCGACGAAGACCTTGAGGAGCCGGACTTCCCCGATGGCGGCCCTGGTCTCCTGGAAGGTCTGTAGCCGCGCGCTAGCCGGCGCGTCTGCGGTCCGCCTCGGCCAGGTGAGGCTCACGGTCGTCCCACGTCCCGGGTCGCCCTGCACCTGGGCGCTTCCCTGAACGCCGAGCATCGGCGCCAGGATCGAGTGGGCGGTGCCCCAACCGGAAGGGGCGCCTCGGAATCCTCTTCCTTCATCGGATATGACCAACGTGGCGTGAGATGCAGACGACTCGAACCGTATCTGGGCCTGATCGGATCCGGAGTGTCTCGCGCAGTTGCGCAGGGCCTCCGCGACCGCCCGACGAAGGGCGCGGGCAACGGGCGGGTCCAGTCGCTCGTCTTCTGGACGGGAACCCGGTACGACGAGGAGCGGGAGGGGTGAGTCCGCGAGCACGGACTCCAGAAGGTCCGCCACGCTGCTTGCAGGCGGGTCCTCCCACCCCGGTTGCCCCTCGATGGTCTCGGCGACCGAGCGACAGTAGTCGGCGATGCGCGGCCGATCTTCAGGGGCGTGCGAGACAACGAGCCCAAGGACCGCCAGCACCCGATCGTGAAGGAACTGATGCATCGAGTTCGCAGCGGACGTCGACGCGAGGCTGAACGTCGTGGACAGCCGTGCGCGGACACCCTGCTCGTGCAGCTGGTCTGCGCGGTGCAGGTTACTCACGAGGGCCGATACGAACAGGCTCAGGGCCAGGGCGGCAGGGATGGTGAGCAGTGCGTCGTCCACCGCGACCAAGGGAGACCGTCCGGCCGCCCACTCCAGCGCGACGTACGCGACCGCCGTCGGCGGTAGGACCGCCGCGAGAGCCCTGGTCTTCACCGTCGCGACGAGGTTGAAGTAGATCATCGACAGAACGTTCGCCGGAGTCGGCGAACCGCCGGTGGACACGCTGGAGGTCACGAGGGCGAACAGGAGAAGGAAGGATCTAGGTAGAGGGGCTCGATCCAGGAGAAGGGAGACCGCGACCAGGCCGAGAGAAGCGAGGGTGAGGACAGCCGCCACGTCCGGGGGCGTCGAGTTGAGCCCGAAGATGGAGAGGGCAACTGCATACGTTGCGTTGAGCCACAGAGTTGCGGACCGCAGGCGCTCCAGTCGGGGGTAGTCCGTGCGCTGCCGTGGCCACAGCAAGGCGTCGGTCGGCGGGAAGGTCCCGAACCCCCGTGCTCGGGCACGCGCCGCGCAATCCTGTTGCCCCCCGGTCCGATCATGCGGCATTGTGGCGCATGGGTGGGTGGCCGCGGCGGCAACCTGACAGACGCTCCGTCGTGGATGAGTTCGCGCAGTCGAGTTGGTCGGAGCAACGGCACGGACTCCGAGGGCGTGGACGCCGCTCAGGTCGTCGCCTGGATCGTCGCCGCGGTATTCGTCTTCTGCGCGGTCGTCGGCTTCGTCACGGTGCTCGCTGGATGGTGCCGAGCTGACCGGACGACCTGGGGCCACAGGTCAGTAGCAGCCGTTGACGGTCGCCGCGAGCATGTCGACGTTGCTCTTGAGCGTCGACGACGAGTCCTTGCGGTTGACGAGGAACGAGAACACCTTCGTGCGCCCGTCCGTGCCGGTCGTCCAGCCGGACAGCGCCACGGTGTCGCCGAGGGTGCCCGTCTTGGCCCACACCCGGCCGCGGGCGCAGTCGGCGGCGGAGGAGGTGAACCGGTTCTTCAGCGTGCCGGTCCGCCCGGCGGTGGGCATGACGTTGCGCGAGCGCAGGGTGTTCAGCCGCGGGTTGTCGCCGTTCTGGACGGTCCTCAGCAGCTTGGCGATCTGGAAGGTCGAGAGGCGGTCGGCGCGGGAGAGGCCGGACCCGTCGTAGAGGACGCCGAAGCCGGTGCCGTGCCGAGCCGCCCCCGCGGTCTGGGTGGTCTTCGCGCCGCTCCAGGCCGTGCCGTTGCCCATCTCGTAGGAGGTGCGGCGCAGGAGGATCTCGGCGACGTCGTTGTCACTCGTGAGGATGGTGCGGCGGACCATGCCGGCGACCGTGAAGCTCTGCTTCGAGGCGATCGTCGTGCGCCAGGTGGCCACGTCCTGCCGACCCGCGTACCGAGCGCCGGGGATACCGAGCGCGCGGAGCCGGGCTGCGAGGTAGCGGCCCGCGTCGGCGCTCGTGTCCATGATGTCGCGGTTGTCGCGCACGAGCGGCCGGACGGGGGTGACGGAGTCGATGACGTACGACTCCTTCCAGCCGTACGCGAGGCTGGGCGCGGGGAAGAACGAGTCGTCGATGTAGACCTGGGGCTTCTTGTAACCCTTGGCGTCGACCCACGCCTTCGTCTCGCGCGCGAGGGTGGTCAGCTTGGCGCTGTTGAGCAGGGCGTCGCCCGTACCGACGAGCACGACGTGGTTCGCCCGCTTGCCGCGTCGGACGGACGTCGTGAAGGTCGTGTTCGGACCGAGGGTGTCGAGGGCGGTCGCGGCCGTGAAGAGCTTGGCGTTGGAGGCGGGGAGCATCTGGGCCGTGCGCCGGTGCGCCCAGACGATCTCACCGGTCCCGGCGTCCAGCACGGTGCCGGAGAAGTAGCGGCCGAAGCGGGAGGTGGTGGCGCGAGCATCGAGCCGGTCGGCGATGCGGCGGTCGGCCGAGGTCATCGCCGCGACCTGCCGGTCGAGATCCTCGGCCCCGGCGGGCTCGTCGACGGGTGGCGGCGTGGCGGACCTGTCGGGCGTCGAGGGAGCGGGTGCCGAAGGCGCGGGCGTCGAAGGGGCGGGTGTCGACGTCGCGGCCGTCCTCGGGTCGGCGGAGGTGTTCGGCGTCCCCGAGCCCGGGGTCGTCGTGCCCGGGGTCGTCGTGCTCGTGGGTGACGAGGTCGCGGTGGACGTCGCGCCTCCGGAGGGCGTCGAGCTCGCCGTGGGGTCGGGCGTCGACGAGGGGTTCGCGGAGGGGGCCGCCGTCGCGGTCGCCGACGAGCCCGCCGTCGGCGACGGCTCGGCGACGGCCGGCGGGGCGAGGGCGAGGAGCGCGGGGGCGGCCACGGCGAGGGTCGCGGTGGCGACGGTGCGGCGGAGTCCGAACAGCGGCGAGCGGGTCATCGACGGTCCTGTGACGGTGGGGCAGGTCCTGTCGCAGCCCCCTGCAGCGCGACGCGGGGACAGTAACCCGTGATGTGGTCTCCTGTCCGCGGGACGCGCGGACTCGCCGGGCCGGCGACCCGGCGGTCAGGCGGGTTCGCGGGCGGCGCGTTCGGCGAGGAGGTGGTCGTAGGAGCCGTGGGTGAGGTTCCATTCGATGCCGTGGGGGCCGAGGTGGCCGGTGAGGCGTCTGGTGTGGACGGTGGTGTGGTGTCGGCCGCAGAGGAGGGCGGCGTTGTCCAGGTCGGTGGTGCCGCCGTCGGCCCAGTGGGTGAGGTGGTGGGCGTCGGTCCAGCGGGCGGGGATGTCGCAGCCGGGGAAGGTGCACCCGCCGTCGCGGAGCCAGAGGCGTCGGGTCTGTCCGGGGGTGAAGAGTCGGCGGGTGCGTCCGAGGTCGAGGATCTCGGAGGGGCCGTCGAGGACGGCGGGGAGGATCTCGGCGTCGCAGGCCAGGCGCCGGAGGGTCTCGGGGGCGAGGTGGGTGCCGGTGGCCAGGTCGCCGAGGGTGACCCCTGCCCCGGTCAGGCCGGTGCGGAGGGTGTCGAGGTCGACCTGGACCAGGAGGGTGGTCTTGGGGTGGGGTCCGGTGCCGTCGCCGGTGGCGACGGCCCGGGCGACGAGCGCCATGAGGGCCTCGCCTCGGCGGCGGTCGGCGGGGCGTAGGTCAGGGTCGCCGTCGAGCGGCTGTGGGGCGGACAGGGGTCCGATGGCGGCTTCGAGGGCGGCGTGCCCGACCGGGTCGAGGGTGAGGCGGTAGTCGGCGATGCCGGTGGCGTCGACCGAGGGGTGGGAGAGGGAGACGAAGCGGGCGGCGGCGTCCTGCTCGGCCTGGAGGACCCCGTCTCGGCCGTGGCGGGCGAGGATCCCGGCGCGGAGCTGGCGGCAGGCGGCGGGTCCGTGGGCGGCGGCGACGTCGACCATCCCGGTGATGACGCTCTCCTCGACGCCGTCGGCGAGCAGCGGACGGAGCAGGTCGACCTGCCGGGCGACGGTCGCGGCGGAGGTCACGGGCAGCCGCCCGGACTCGACGGCGGTCTTGACGGGGGCGTTGCCCGGGACGGCGAAGG
>NZ_JAGSNF010000018.1 GCF_018139485.1 Phycicoccus avicenniae | reverse complement strand
GAGGTTCTTCTTGGCGCCGGCGGCGAAGTCCTGGTAGGCGCGGCTGCCGTCGTAGCCGGTGTTGTAGTAGACGCGGACCTTCTTGCCGGTGCGGTTCCACACGGAGGCGGCGTCGTTCTTGATGCACAGGCCCTTGCCGGCGCCGGGGCCCTTGTAGTCGTAGCAGGAGGGCTGGGTGGTGCCGTAGTCGGCGATCGACCCGGTGAAGTCGCTGACGGACCCCTCGTGGTTCGAGTTGTAGTAGTAGCAGAACTCGCCGCTCTGGCAGACGCCGTCACGGGCGGCGGCCTGCGCGGCCGGGGCGGTGACGACGGACACCGCGAGGACGGCGGACGCGGCGACGAGGGTCGCGAGCTTCTTCATGGCCTTGGCTTCCTGGTCGGGACGGGAGGGGAGGTCGGTCGCGGTCCGACGCGGACCACGGCGTGGGGGGGGGGGGGGCGGGCCCCCTCGGCACCCGCCCACCCCGGTGACGTCACGGGCAGCCGGTGGTCCGGGCGAAGTTCTTCGTCCCGAAGTACACGGCGTTGCCGCTCTTGAACGTCACCTTCACGTCGTTGCCGTTGAGGCGCTGTTCGTAGTGCAGGTGCGGACCCGAGGACCCGCCGGTGCTGCCGACCCGGCCGATGAGCGTCCGGACGCCGACCTGCTGGCCCACGGAGACGTTCTGCGAGCTGAGGTGGGCGTAGCGCGTCTGCCAGCCGTTGCCGTGGTCGATGTAGACGTACCGGCCGTAGGACGTGCTGCCCGTGTTGCCGACCCGGCTCACGGTGCCGGCGGCCGAGGCGTAGACCTTGTAGCCGTAGTCGTCGGGGTAGTGGTTGAAGTCGACCGAGTTGACCGGGCTGTGGTTCGAGCGGGTCTGCCCGGCCCACGTCTCGTTGCAGGGGAACGGCACGAGGAACTGCGACCCGGTGCCGCCGCTGACGCCGATCTTGTGGGAGGCGTTGTTGTTCTTCATCGTGGCGTTGAGGTTCTTCTTGGCGCCGGCGGCGAAGTCCTGGTAGGCGCGGCTGCCGTCGTAGCCGGTGTTGTAGTAGACGCGGACCTTCTTGCCGGTGCGGTTCCACACGGAGGCGGCGTCGTTCTTGATGCACAGGCCCTTGCCGGCGCCGGGGCCCTTGTAGTCGTAGCAGGAGGGCTGGGTGGTGCCGTAGTCGGCGATCGACCCGGTGAAGTCGCTGACGGACCCCTCGTGGTTCGAGTTGTAGTAGTAGCAGAACTCGCCGCTCTGGCAGACGCCGTCACGGGCGGCGGCCTGCGCGGGTGCGCTGGTGGCGATGACCCCGGTCGTCGCGGCGAGCAGTGCCGCCGCGGCCAGGGCCGTCCTCTTGGTGCGTCTCATCGGGATGTGTTCCTCTCCGGTCGTGCGGTGGTGTGGGGCGGTCGCCCCGGGGTGCGGTCGTCGGTCATCGGGCTCGCCGGTACTCCTCCCACGTGTGGATCGGGATCCTCGGGCCGTCGTCGGGTCCGCGGTTCGCGAGCCCGTTGCGGCCGAGCACGTAGTCACCGACCTGGTGCTGCGCGGCGCTCGACAGGTCGGTGTCGCTCATCGCGACGGCATGGATGTGCCAGGGCCAGTCGCCCTGTGCGGGGGAGCGCAGCCAGGCAGCGAAGCCCACCTCGCGCAGCGAGCGGACGGCGACCGTGCGCTGGCCGTCGCTCAGCGCCTCGGCGTCGAGGTCGAGGGCGCCGCCGCCGTCGTGCGTCCCCGCGGACGTCGGGTCGCCCCCGACGTTGTACGAGCCCTGCTCGACGAGGAAGGTCCGACCGGCCCGGCGCTCGGCCTCCAGGCACATGGCGCGGGTCCGGGTGTTCACGGTCACGCCCCGCCAGGCGACCTTCCCGCCGGGGGAGAGGGGCCGGACGACGCTCCACCGTCCCTCGCCGAGACGGGTCAGCGACGTCGAGCCGGGCAGGCCGTTCGCGGCGAGGCCCGAGTACCCGAGCGAGCGCTGCCAGGCGGCGTAGGCGCCCACCGTCTTGGTCCCGAAGTGCCCGTCGACGTACACCCGCTCGAGCCGCCCCTCGGCCCGCAGCGCCCGCTCGACGAGTCGGACGCTCGCGCCCGCCCCGGGGGTCAGGTCGGTCCCGGCGCGGCGCGGGTCGATCTGCGCCGCGAGGACGAGGGCCTCCATGTCGACGGTGTCGGCCGCCGCCCGGGCGACCTGGGTCCCGCCACCGGTCGCGAGGCCGGCGGCGGGTGCGAGGAGGGCTGCGGCGACGACGCGGCGTCGGCTGGTCTGCATCGGGTCTCCCGGGTGGTGGTGGACCGGACGTGTCCGGCGGGGTCGTGAAGAACCTCCACGAGATCCGGGGTGTCCGGAAGTCCTTGACTGTCCCCGAACGTCCGACGCCCGTTGTCAGGCCCCTGACCTGCGATGACGTGCGCCCGGGTGGGGAGATGCCGGACGTGTCGGGACGGTCGGCTAGCGTGCGGGACGTGACGGACGAGGTGCTGCTCAGCGCACGGGGGTTGACGAAGACGTTCGGCGACTTCACCGCCGTCGACGGCATCGACGTCGAGGTGCGACGCGGTGAGGCGTTCGGCTTCCTCGGGCCCAACGGGGCGGGGAAGTCCTCGACGATGCGCATGGTCGGCTGCGTCTCGCCGGTGACCGGCGGCGAGCTGCGCATCCTCGGGATGGACCCGGCGCACGACGGGCCGGCGATCCGGGCCCGGCTCGGGGTCTGCCCGCAGAAGGACATCCTCGACGAGGAGCTCTCCGTCGAGGAGAACCTCTGGGTGTACGGCCGGTTCTTCGGGCTCAGCCGGGCCGAGGTGCGCCGGCGGGCCGACGAGCTCCTCGACTTCGCCCAGCTCACCGACCGCCGCCACGACCGGGTCGAGCCGCTGTCCGGCGGGATGAAGCGGCGCCTCACGATCGCGCGCTCGCTCATGAACGACCCGGAGGTCCTCCTCCTCGACGAGCCGACGACGGGTCTGGACCCCCAGGCCCGGCACGTCCTGTGGGACCGGCTGTTCCGGCTCAAGCGCGACGGCGTCACGCTCATCGTCACCACGCACTACATGGACGAGGCCGAGCAGCTGTGCGACCGCCTCGTCGTCATGGACCACGGCCGGATCGTCGCCGAGGGCAGCCCGCGGGCGCTCATCGAGGCGTACTCGACCCGCGAGGTCGTCGAGCTGCGCTTCGCCGTCGACGAGCAGGAGCAGCACCTGCCGGCCGTGGACGGGGTCGGGGAGCGCGTCGAGGTGCTGCCGGACCGGCTCCTCGTCTACACCGCGGACGGGGACGGCGCGCTCGCCGAGCTCGGCCGCCGCGGCGTGCACCCCCTGTCCTCGCTCGTGCGGCGCTCGACGCTCGAGGACGTCTTCCTCCACCTCACCGGCCGCACGCTCGTCGACTGATGGCGACGACCGAGCCGCTGACGACGGCGACCCCGAGCGGACGGCTGGGCGCCGGTCCGCGGCGGCCGACGACGGCGACCGAGCGCGTGGGATCCGTGGCCGCGCACCACCTGCTCGTCGCCCGCCGCACGTGGAAGGGGTCGGTCGTCGGCAGGTTCCTGTCGCCGCTGTTCTTCCTCCTCGCCATGGGCCTCGGCCTCGGGACGCTCGTCGACGAGCGCGCCGGAGGTGTCGACGGCGTGCCCTACCTGCGCTTCGTCGTCCCGGGCATCATCGCGATGCAGGCGATGATGACGGCGTTCGGCGAGTCGACGTACGCCGTCATGGGGTACATCAAGTGGAACCAGATGTACTCGGCGATGCTCTCGACGCCGCTGCGGGTCCACGAGGTCCTCCTCGGCCACCTCCTCGTCGTCGCCGGGCAGCTGACGTTCGCCTCGGGCGTCTTCGTCCTCGTCGCCGCACCCTTCGGGGCGTTCGGGTCGCCGTGGGTCGTCCTCGCCGTGCCGGTCGCCGTCCTCACCGGGATGGCCTTCGCGGTGCCGATGTTCGCGTTCGCGGCCCGGCTGGACACCGACAGCGGCTTCAGCATCGTCTTCCGCTTCGTCATGACCCCGCTCATGCTCTTCTCGGGGACCTTCTTCCCGATCGAGCAGCTGCCCGGATGGATGCAGCCGGTCGCGTGGGTGACCCCGCTCTGGCACGGCGTCGTACTCTCCCGGGACGCCGCCGAGGGCGTGGCGCCGGGGTGGGCGACGGCCGGGCACCTCGCGGTGCTGCTCGTCTACGTGGGCGTCGGCTGGGTCCTCGCCCGGAGCGGGTTCGCCCGGAGGCTGCTGCCGTGAGCGGGCCGGACACCCTCGCGAGGGCCGCCCGGTCCGTGCCGCCGCCGTTCACCCTGGGCCTGGCCCGCTTCGTCCTGCTGCGCAACGTCACGGCGTTCCGCCGGATGTGGCTGCTCCTGCTCAGCGGGTTCGTCGAGCCGGTCTTCTACCTCTTCTCGATCGGGGTGGGGCTCGGTGCCCTGATCCGCACGGTGACGACCGACGAGGGCTCGGTCGTGACGTACGCGGCGTTCATCGCCCCCGCCCTCCTCGCGGCGTCGGCGATGAACGGCGCCGTCGCCGACAGCACGTACAACTTCTTCTACAAGCTCAAGCACGCGAAGGTCTACGACGCGATGCTCGCGACCCCGGTCTCGCCGCGCGACGTCGCGGTCGGGGAGATCGGCTGGTCGCTGCTGCGGGGCGGGCTCTACTCGACGATGTTCCTCGTCGTCGCCGTCGCCGCCGGGCTCGTCCAGTCCTGGTGGGCCCTGCTCGCGGTGCCGGCGGCGACCCTCGTCGGGCTGGCGTTCGGGGCGGTCGGGATGGTCGCGACGACGTTCATGCGCTCGTGGCAGCACGCGGACTACGTCAACCTCGCCGTGCAGCCGATGTTCCTCTTCTCCGCCACCTTCTTCCCGCTCTCGACCTACCCCGAGGCGCTCCAGTGGCTCGTGCGGGCGACGCCGCTCTACCACGGGGTGGCGCTCGAGCGTGGGCTGCTCCTCGGCGAGGTGGGGTGGGGGCTGCTGGGCCACGTCGCCTACCTCCTCGTCGTCGGGGTGGCCGGGGTCTGGGCGACGTCGCGCCGGATCTCGACGCTGCTGCTCACCTGAGCCGTCGCCGGCTCGGCGCGAGATCGCCGGCTCGGCGCGAGGTCGCCGGGTCGGTGTGAGCCCGCCGGGTCGGTGCCGCAGGGTGCAGCCGGCGAGCGAGGTCGCACCGAGCGACGCGTAAGCAGGCCAGCCGACGACACGCGGCGTGTCGCCGACCCCACCTCCCCATCTCGAACACGTGTTCGCCTACGCTCGTCCCCAGGTGGAGGCGCCGGTGGCACTCGTCCACAGGTTCCACGGCGACCGGTGACCGTTGTCGGTGCCTCCCCCTAGCGTCTGACCAGACCTCGCGAGGAGGCCGACGGCGAGAGCTGGTCGCCGGTGGACGCGCTCGATGACGATACGAAGGAACAGGTGTGACATGGCTGGACCCAACGGCGCACGCGGTGCCGTCCTGACCCCGCCGGCCCCGAAGAACGGCGGCGGCACGAGCGAGCGGCAGAAGGCCATCGACTCGGTGATGGCCCAGATCGAGAAGCAGCACGGCAAGGGTGCGGTCATGCGCCTCGGCGACGACGTGCGCCCGCCGATCGAGGTCATCCCGACCGGGTCGATCTCCCTCGACGTCGCGCTCGGCATCGGCGGGCTGCCCCGCGGCCGGGTCGTCGAGATCTACGGGCCGGAGTCCTCCGGTAAGACGACCGTCGCCCTGCACGCGGTCGCCAACGCCCAGAAGAACGGCGGCATCGCCGCCTTCGTCGACGCCGAGCACGCGCTGGACCCGGAGTACGCGAAGAAGCTCGGGGTCGACATCGACGCCCTGCTCGTCTCCCAGCCCGACACGGGGGAGCAGGCGCTCGAGATCGCCGACATGCTCATCCGCTCCGGCGCCCTCGACATCATCGTCATCGACTCCGTCGCGGCCCTCGTGCCGCGCGCCGAGATCGAGGGCGAGATGGGCGACAGCCACGTCGGCCTCCAGGCGCGCCTGATGTCGCAGGCGCTGCGCAAGATCACCGGTGCGCTCAACACCACCGGCACGACGGCGATCTTCATCAACCAGCTCCGCGAGAAGATCGGCGTGATGTTCGGCTCGCCGGAGACCACGACCGGTGGCAAGGCGCTGAAGTTCTACGCCTCGGTCCGGCTCGACGTGCGCCGCATCGAGACCCTCAAGGACGGCAGCGACCCGGTCGGCAACCGCACCCGGTGCAAGGTCGTGAAGAACAAGGTCTCTCCGCCGTTCAAGCAGGCCGAGTTCGACATCCTCTACGGGCAGGGCATCTCCCGCGAGGGCGGGCTCATCGACATGGGCGTCGAGCAGGGCTTCGTCCGCAAGGCGGGTGCCTGGTACACCTACGAGGGCGACCAGCTCGGTCAGGGCAAGGAGAACGCCCGCACCTTCCTCAAGGACAACCCCGAGCTCGCCGACGAGATCGAGCGCAAGATCAAGGAGAAGCTGGGCATCGGGGTCCGGCCCGAGCCCGAGCAGTCGGCGGACGTCCCCGTCGACTTCTGAGGGTGACGCCGGATGGCGTTCAGTGACGGATCGGCCCCACCGCCCCCGTGGGCGATGGGGCCGACCGGCTCCGAGGACTTCGCGGTGGGACCATCCTCCATCGTCGGCGAGGACGGGCCGCCGGCCACGGACCGGCGCGCAGGCCTCGACGACCTGCGGGCCGTCCTCACCGACGACTCGGGTGACCCCCGCGACGTCGGTGACGGCCGGGGCCCCCGCTCCGGCCGCCGAGGCTCACGCCGGGGGAGCGGCCGGGGCCGGCGGGACGTCCCGCCCGACCCCGAGGCCGACCCGCGGAGTCGGGGCGAGGAGCCGGACCCGCACGACTGGGCCCGCCAGATCGTCCTGCGGCAGCTCACGGCCGCGCCCCGCAGCCGGTCCCAGCTGGCACAGACCCTGCGGCGCAAGGACTGCCCCGACGAGGTCGCGACCGCCGTCCTCGACCGGATGGAGGAGGTCGGTCTCGTCGACGACGAGGCCTATGCCGGGATGCTCGTCCGCTCCCAGCAGGCCGGACGTGGTCTCGCCCGACGTGCGCTGCGCCAGGAGCTGCGGCGCAAGGGCGTCGACGACGAGACGGCGGCCGCCGCGCTCGACGAGGTCGACCCGCACGCCGAGGAGGAACGCGCCCGAGGGCTCGTCGCGAGGAAGATGCGCTCGATGCACGGGCTGGAGGCGCACGTCCAGACCCGTCGGCTCGCCGGGATGCTCGCTCGGAAGGGCTACGACGCCGAGGTGGCGATGCGTGTGGTGCGCGAGGCCGTCCGCGAGGCGCCCGAGCACCGGCCGGACTGACCGGGCCCGGACCGCCCGCTCAGAGCGCGTGCAGCGGGCGGGCCCCCGGCGGCAGGGAGTCGCTCGCCACGATGTCCTTGCCGTACGGCACGAGTGAGACCGGCAGCATCTTGAGGTTGGCGACCGCGAGCGGGATGCCGATGATCGTCACCGCCTGCGCCACCGCGGTCGTCACGTGCCCGAGGGCGAGCCACCACCCGGCGACGAGGATCCACACGACGTTGAGCACGACCGAGCCCGCGCCGGTGCCCGGACGCTCGACGACCGCCCGGCCGAAGGGCCACAGCGCGTACGACGCCATGCGGAAGGACGCGACGCCCAGCGGGATCGTCACGACGAGCACGCACAGCAGCACCCCGGCCAGGGCGTACCCGAGGGCCAGCCACAACCCGCCGAAGACCAGCCAGATGATGTTGAGCAGCGTGCGCACCGTGTTCTCCCTCTCGTCGGCTCCCAGCCTCGCAGGCGCTCGGCCGGTCCGCCGTCGGGGTCCTCCCGGAGACGCCCCGGAAACACGCCGGAGACGCTCAGGTGATGACGCGTTCACCGATTACCCATAGGTTCGGACGGGTGAGCGACCCGATGACGACCGAGAACCCGGAGAGCCTGTTCGACGGATACCGCCTCGGTGCGGCGTGGGACGAGATGCTCGGTGCACCCCACGAGCCGCGGACCCCGTACAAGGCGGTCTTCCACACCCTGAGCTCGATCCAGGGAGCGACCCTCAAGGAGCGGGCCGACATCCTCGCCCGCTCCTACCTCGACCAGGGCGTCACCTTCGACTACGCCGGCGAGGAGCGCCCGTTCCCGCTCGACGCCGTCCCGCGGGTCATCAGCGCCCACGAGTGGCAGACCGTCGAGTCCGGTGTCGCGCAGCGGGTGACGGCGCTCGAGACCTTCCTCGACGACATCTACAGCCGCGAGGGCGAGATCCCGCGTGCCGTCCACGAGGGCATCGTCCCGTGGCGGCTCATCGCGAGCTCGAGCCACTACCACCGGGCCGTCATGGGCATCCGGCCGCCGAACGGCGTGCGGGTCCACGTCGCCGGCGTCGACCTCATCCGCGACGAGCAGGGCACCTTCCGCGTCCTCGAGGACAACGTCCGCGTCCCGTCCGGCGTCAGCTACGTCATCGCGAACCGCCGGGCGATGGCGAACGTCTTCCCCGAGGCGTTCGCGACGATGCGCATCCGCCCCGTCCACGACTACCCGCGGATGCTCCTCGCCGCGCTGCGCGCCGCCGCTCCCGACGGCGCGAGCGACCCGACCGTCGTCGTCCTCACCCCGGGCGTCTTCAACTCCGCCTACTTCGAGCACGCCCTCCTCGCCCGGATGATGGGCGTCGAGCTCGTCGAGGGCCGCGACCTCGTGTGCGTCGGCGGCCAGGTGCGGATGCGCACGACGACGGGCGACAAGCCGGTCGACGTCATCTACCGCCGCGTCGACGACGACTTCATCGACCCGGTCCACTTCCGCGGCGACTCGGTGCTCGGCGTCGCCGGCCTCGTCTCGGCGATGCGGGCCGGCCGCGTCACCGTCGCCAACGCCGTCGGCAACGGTGTCGCCGACGACAAGCTCATCTACAGCTACCTGCCCGACCTCATCCGCTTCTACCTCGACGAGGACCCGATCCTGCCCAACGTCGACACCTACCGGTGCGCCGACGGCGGTGACGCCCTCCAGCACGTCCTCGACCACCTCGACGAGATGGTCGTCAAGCCGGTCGACGGCTCGGGCGGCAAGGGGCTCGTCGTCGGGCCGAAGGCCGACGGGGCGACCCTGGACACCCTGCGCCGCACCCTCGAGGCCGACCCGCGCGGCTGGATCGCCCAGCCGGTCGTCCAGCTCTCCACGGTGCCGACGTTCATCGACGGCTCGCTCGCGCCGCGGCACGTCGACCTGCGCCCCTTCGCCGTCAACGACGGCGAGGGCGTCCGGGTGCTTCCCGGAGGCCTGACCCGCGTGGCACTGCCCGAGGGCGAGCTCGTCGTGAACTCCAGCCAGGGCGGTGGCTCGAAGGACACCTGGGTGCTCTCGGACCGCCGTGCCGCCCTCCCGCCGACGGCCGGCCCCGCCGACAACCGCGAGGTCGTCGTCATGAGCGCGCCGACCGCCTCCCTCGAGGACAGCATGCGAGCCCAGCAGCAACAGCAGCAGCAGGCACGGCGGGCCGGCCCACCGGCCGGTCCGCCGGCCGGTCCGGACGCCGCGAGCGGGGGTGACGCGTCGTGCTGAGCCGCATCGCCGAGTCGCTCTTCTGGATCGGCCGCTACACCGAGCGCGCCGACGGCACCGCCCGGATCGTCGACGTCCTGCGCCTGCAGCTGCTCGAGGACCCGGCCGCCGACGAGGACCAGGCGTCCCGGATGGTCCTGTCGGTCATCATGGGGATGCCGAGCGAGGGCCCGACGACCTTCGACGACGTCGGCGCCTCGCTCGTCTTCGAGCGCTCCCACCCCAGCTCGATCACCGGCGCGTGGTTCTCCGCCCGGGAGAACGCCCGCCGGGCCCGCGAGACGCTCTCGACGGAGCTGTGGGAGGGGATCAACACGACGTGGCACCGGTGGCACGGCTTCGGCCGCGGCATCGTCACCGACCGGCACCTGTCGTGGGTGCGCGAACGGGCGGCCCTCGTCTCGGGCATCGCGGACTCCACGATGTCGCACGACGAGGCGTGGGACTTCCTCGTCCTCGGCCGCAGCCTGGAACGGGCGGACATGACGGCGCGGCTCGTCGCGACCGGCGGGCTGCCCGGCGGGGGAGCGCCCTGGTCGGTCGTCCTCGCCAGCTGCGGCGCCCAGCAGGCGTTCATGCGCAGCCAGCGCGGCCTGCTGAGCGACGACCGCGCTGCGGCCTTCCTCGTCCTGGACCGCGAGTTCCCCCGCTCGGTCGTCTTCTCGCTCACCGAGGCCGAGCAGCGCCTCCAGGCGATCGCGCCGCCGCAGGAGGAGCGGATCGGGGTCTCGGACGAGGCGCGGCGCCAGCTCGGCCGGATCCGCACCTCGCTCGAGTACCGCGCCACCGCCGACGTCATCGCCGACCTGCCGGCCCAGATGCTCCGGGTCCAGTCGGCCGTCACCGCCGCGTCGTCGGCCATCGCCACCCGGTACTTCCAGTCCGGACCGCTGCCGACCTGGACCAAGGACAGGATCTGACCGTGCGCCGCTACCGCATCGTCCACACGACCGCCCTCGCCTACGACGGCCCGGTCCGCTCTGCGCACAACGAGCTGCGGATGACCCCGCTCAACGAGGCCGGGCAGACCACGCTCGAGAACCGCATCCGGATCCGTCCGATGACCTGGAGCAACGTCTACCGCGACCACTGGGGCACCCACGTCATGGCGATGGAGAGCCTCGCCGAGCACACCCGGCTCGACATCGAGGCGATCTCCACCGTGGAGAAGACCCCGGTCGAGCAGCCGGGGGCCGCCTCGGACTGGTCGGCCGTGCGCGACCCGTCCGTCCAGGACCGGCTCTACGAGTGGCTCATGCTCGCCACCCTGACCCGGCCCGGGGAGGGTGTCGCCGCGCTCGCGGAGGCGGCGCGGTCGCGGCCGACGCCGCGGGCGGCGGCGGAGGAGCTGTGTCGGGTCGTGCGTGAGGAGATGACGTACAAGCCGGGATCCACCGGGGTGCACAGCAGCGGTGAGGAGGCGTGGGCGGACCGGGCCGGGGTCTGCCAGGACTTCGCCCACATCACGATCGGCGCGCTGCGCTCGCTCGGGGTGCCGGCGAGGTACGTGTCCGGGTACCTCGTGCCGCGGCGGGACCTCGAGGTGGGCGAGACCGCGATCGGCGAGAGCCACGCCTGGGTGGAGTTCTGGGACGACGCGTGGGTGCCGGCCGACCCGACGAACGGGGTCGCCGTCGACGTCGAGCACGTCGTCGTGGCCCGGGGTCGGGACTACGAGGACGTGCCGCCGTTCAAGGGCGTCTACTCGGGCGGGGCCAGCGCTCAGCAGGAGGTCGTCGTCAGCACGACCCGGCTCGCCTGACCGGAGCGACACCGGACGTTCACGTCCCCGTCACCGCCCCCGCCGGAAACCCGGTGGGGGCCGTCGGTGGGCATCCCTACGATGTGCCAGGACAGGACGCACGAAGGGAACGGGTGATGACGGACGCGGTGGAGGCCGAGGGCCTCGTCAAGGTCTACGGGTCCGGGGACGGTGAGGTCCGGGCGCTCGACGGCCTCGACCTGCGGGTCGCCGAGGGCACCGTCGTCGGGCTCCTCGGCCCGAACGGGGCGGGCAAGACGACGACGATCAAGGTCCTCACGACGTTGCTCGTCCCCGACGGCGGCCGGGCGAGCGTCAACGGCACCGACGTCGTCGCCGACCCGGCGGGTGTCAAGCGGACGATCGGCGTCAGTGGGCAGTACGCCGCCGTCGACGAGTACCTCACCGGCTTCGAGAACCTCGACATGGTCGGCCGCCTCTACCACCTGGGGGCGAAGGCGGCTCGTGAGCGCGCCCGCGAGCTGCTCGCCCAGTTCGACCTCGCCGACGCCGGCGACCGTCAGGTCAAGGGCTACTCCGGGGGCATGCGGCGGCGGCTCGACCTCGCCGGCGCCCTCGTCGCCCGCCCGCCGATCCTCTTCCTCGACGAGCCGACGACCGGCCTCGACCCGCGCTCCCGCCTCGGCATGTGGAAGGTCATCGACGAGCTGGTGCGCGAGGGGACGACCCTCCTCCTCACGACGCAGTACCTCGAGGAGGCCGACCAGCTCGCCGACCGGATCGCCGTCATCGACCACGGGCGGGTCATCGCCGAGGGCACCGCGGACGAGCTGAAGGACCAGGTCGGCGGTGAGCGGGTCGAGGTCGTCGTCGCCGACGCGGCGGACCTGGGCCGCGCACACGAGGTGCTGGGCGGCATCGGGATCGGCGAGGTCGGGGTCGACGACCGCACCCGGCGCGTCACCGTGCCGGTCTCCGGCGGTGCCTCCGTCCTCGTGGAGGCCGTCCGCCGGCTCGACGACGCCGGGGTCACCGTGTCCGACCTCGCCCTGCGCCGTCCCACGCTCGACGACGTCTTCCTCACCCTCACGGGACGCTCGGCGGAGGAGATCGACGACACCGAGGACCAGCAGCCCTCGACCGAGGAGGTGGCGTCGTGAGCGCCCTGTCGCACACCGTCGCGGACGCGGTGACCGTCACCCGCCGCAACCTCATCAAGATCAAGCGGGTCCCCGACCTGCTCGTCTTCACGACGCTGTCGCCGATCATGTTCGTCCTGCTCTTCGCCTACATCTTCGCGGGCGCGATCGGTGAGCAGAACACCGGCGTCGACTACAAGGAGTTCCTCATCGCGGGGATCTTCGCCCAGACCGTCGTCTTCGGCAGCACCTTCACCGGCTTCAGCCTGGCCGAGGACCTGCAGAAGGGGTTCATCGACCGGTTCCGCACGCTGCCGATGTCCCCGTCGGCGATGCTCATCGGGCGCACGATGTCCGACGTCGTCAACAACGTCATCAGCCTCGTCGTCATGGGACTGACCGGGCTGCTCGTCGGCTGGCGGATCCGCAGCAACCCGCTCGACGCCCTCGCCGGCGCCCTCGTGCTGCTCGTCTTCGCCTATGCGATCTCGTGGATCATGGCCTACGTCGGGCTCATCGTGCGCACCCCGGAGGTCGTCAACAACGCGAGCTTCATCGTCATCTTCCCGCTGACGTTCATCGCGAACACCTTCGTCAACCCCGAGACCCTGCCGACCGTGCTGAAGAACTTCGCCTACTGGAACCCGGTCTCCAGCGTCACGCAGGCGGCCCGCGAGCTGTTCGGCAACACGAACCCGAACTTCCCGCCGCCGGACGTGTGGTCCCTCCAGCACCCGGTGCTCTACAGCCTCCTGTGGTCGGTCGCCGTCATGGCGGTCTTCGTCCCGCTGTCGGTGCGGCAGTACCAGCGCACGACGTCGCGCTGACGTCCGTCACCCGCGGGCCGGGAACCCTGTCCTCGCCGCTCGGGACGCCGGGTTTCCGCGGGCGGGGTGAGCGCTCGTACCCTGGGGGCGCCATGACTGACGCCAAGACCTACGACGTGCGCACCCACGGGTGCCAGATGAACGTGCACGACTCCGAGCGGCTCGCCGGGCTGCTCGAGACCGCGGGCTACGTCGACCTCGCGAGCGTGCCCGCACCGCAGCGTCCGGACGTCGCCGACGTCGTCGTCTTCAACACGTGCGCCGTCCGTGAGAACGCCGACAACAAGCTCTACGGCAACCTCGGCCAGCTGCGACCCGCGAAGCAGCGCAACCCCGACCTGCAGATCGCCGTCGGCGGCTGCATGGCGCAGAAGGACCGCGAGACGATCGTGCAGCGCGCCCCGTGGGTCGACGTCGTCTTCGGCACGCACAACATCGGCAGCCTGCCCGCGCTGCTCGACCGGGCGCGGCACAACCAGCGGGCCGAGGTCGAGATCCTCGAGTCGCTCGAGACGTTCCCGTCGACGCTGCCCACGCGCCGGGACTCCGCCTTCTCCGGCTGGGTGTCGATCTCCGTCGGGTGCAACAACACGTGCACGTTCTGCATCGTGCCGAGCCTGCGGGGCAAGGAGCAGGACCGCCGTCCCGGCGACGTCCTCGCCGAGGTCGAGGCCCTCGTCGCGCAGGGCGTCGTCGAGGTCACCCTCCTCGGGCAGAACGTCAACACCTACGGCGTCGAGTTCGGCGACCGGCAGGCCTTCGGCAAGCTCCTGCGCGCCTGCGGGGAGATCGAGGGCCTCGAGCGGGTCCGGTTCACGAGCCCGCACCCGGCGGCCTTCACCGACGACGTCATCGACGCGATGGCCGAGACGCCCAACGTCATGCCGAGCCTGCACATGCCGCTGCAGTCCGGCTCCGACCGTGTCCTGAAGGCCATGCGGCGCAGCTACCGCAGCGAGCGGTTCCTCGGGATCCTCGACCGCGTCCGGGCCGCGATGCCCGACGCCGCGATAACGACCGACCTCATCGTCGGCTTCCCCGGCGAGACCGAGGAGGACTTCGCCGAGACCCTGCGGGTCGTCGAGGCCTCGCGCTTCTCCAGCGCCTTCACCTTCCAGTACTCGATCCGGCCCGGTACCCCGGCGGCGACGATGGACGACCAGGTCCCCAAGGCGGTCGTCCAGGAGCGGTTCGACCGGCTCATCGCCCTCCAGGAGGAGGTGTCGTGGGCGGGCAACCGCGGCGTCGAGGGCCGTGAGGTCGAGGTGCTCGTCGCGCCGGGCGAGGGCCGCAAGGACGGCGAGACCGCGCGCATCAGCGGTCGGGCCCGGGACAACCGGCTCGTCCACGTCGCGGTCCCCGAGGGCGCCGAGCGTCCGCGGCCCGGCGACGTCGTCACGGCCGCCATCACGTACGGGGCGCCGCACCACCTCGTCGCGGACAGTGGCGTGCAGGGCGGGGCGTACTCGGTGCGCCGCACCCGCGGCGGCGACGCGTGGGAGGCGCTCCAGGGTGGGGCGGTGCCGGGCAAGCCGGCGGTCTCGCTCGGGATGCCGTCGGTCGGCGCGCCGGCCACGGTCGCGACCGCGGCGCCGGCCTGCTCGCTCTGACGGGGGCGCCGGTTTGCTCGCTCTGACGGGGGCGCCGGTCGCCTCGGGTCCCGGCGTCGGTGACGTCGGGCGTCAGACCATCATCGCGAACGCCGCGCCGAGGGCGACCGCGACGGCGAAGACGACCCCACTGATGACGTACGGCCGCCGGCGTCCCCGGCGGGCGGCCTCCTCGGCCCGGTTCTCGGCCGCCGTGACGCGGACGGCGTCGTACAGCGGGGTCGGATCGAACGGCTTGATGTCGAGCTTCGGGAGTCCCGAGTGCCAGTGCGACACGGTGACGTCCTTCCGTGAGAGGCCGGATGGGGTGTCCCACAGAGTAGGGACGCAGCGGTCCCCGAGGGCGTGAACCGCGCCGCGCCGCGCGGCTTCTGGCCGAACACCGTGACGCAAGGGGCCGAACGGACGACGTGACCGCGGCGCTTCGCCTCGGGGGCGCGGCGAGGCCGCCGGGACGGGGCAGGAGCGGGCCCGGGTCTCTGGAAGAATCGACGCCATGACCGTCCGACCCATCGTCATCACCGGGGACCCCGTCCTGCATCGTCGCGCCACCGCGGTCGAGGTCATCGACGACGAGGTCCGCGACCTCGTCGCGGACATGTACGAGACGATGGACGCCGCCCGGGGCGTCGGCCTCGCCGCCCCCCAGATCGGGGTCGGGCTGCGGATCTTCACCTGGCAGCTCGGGAACGACGACGGCATCCCGCCACGCGGTGTGGTCATCAACCCCTTCCTCACCGCGGCCAAGCCGGTCGTCGGGGACCCCGACCCCTCCGAGGAGTCCGAGGGCTGCCTGTCCGTGCCGGGGGAGTCCTTCCCCCTGCGCCGCGGGGAGCGCGCCACGCTCACCGGGCAGGACCTCGACGGGCGCGAGATCCGGTACGAGGCCACCGGCTGGTTCGCCCGGATGCTCCAGCACGAGTACGACCACCTCAACGGCTTCCTCTACGTCGACCGGCTCTCCGGCTCCTGGGCCCGCAAGGCGAAGAAGGCCGTGAAGAACCAGGGCTGGGGGGTCCCCGGCCACACGTGGCAGCCCGGCGCGGACCGTGACCCGTTCGGGCACGACGACGAGGACGAGGTCGACGAGGACCTGGACGCCCAGCGCGTCGACTGAGCCCGTGCACGCGCTCGAGGAAGGGCCTGACGGCGACGGGGTGCCGGGCTCGGGTCTCGTCGTCGCGATCGTCGGCCCGACCGCCACCGGCAAGTCCGACCTCGCCGTCGACCTCGCACGGCGCATCGGTGGGGAGGTCGTCGGGGCCGACGCCTCGCAGCTGTACCGCGGGATGGACCTCGGCACGGCCAAGCTGTCCGTCGCGGACCGGCGGGGGGTCCCGCACCACCAGCTCGACGTCCTCGACGTCACGCAGGAGGCGAGCGTCGCCGCCTACCAGCGGCATGCCCGGGCCGACGTCGACGCCGTCCTCGCCCGCGGCGCCGTCCCGCTCGTCGTCGGTGGCTCCGGGCTGTACGTCCGGGCCGCGCTCGACCGGCTCGAGATCCCGCCGACGGACCCCGACGTCCGGGCCGCGCTCCAGCAGCGGCTCGAGGGTGAGGGCGTCGAGGTCCTGCGCGCCGAGCTGGAACGGGTGGATCCGGTCGCGGCGGGCGCCATCGAGCCGTCCAACGGGCGGCGGATCGTGCGCGCCCTGGAGGTCGTCACGCTCACCGGACGCCCCTTCAGCGCGACGATGCCGGCCCGCGAGCACCTGCGACCGACGCTCGTCCTCGGGCTCCGGGTCGACCGGGCGACCCTCGACGAGCGGATCGCGGGCCGCACCCGCCGGATGGTGGCGGACGGGCTGCTCGAGGAGGTCCGGAGGCTCGAGGGCGAGGGGCTCCGCGAGGGCCGGACCGCGAGCCGCGCGGTCGGGTACGCCCAGATGCTCGCCGTCCTCGACGGCACGTCGACCCCAGAGGAGGCGGAGGCCGACATCGCGCTGCGCACCCGCCGGCTCGTCCGACGTCAGGAGTCCTGGTTCGGCGCCGACCCGCGGGTTCTCTGGCTCGACGCGCTCGAGCCGGACCTGGCCGACCGGGCCCGCGAGCGCGTTGAGGCGGCGGCGGTCCGGTTGCGCCGCGGGGAGTGGGACGATGGGTCGCATGGCTGACCGACTCGCGTTCACCAAGGGGCACGGGACCGAGAACGACTTCGTCCTCGTCCCCGACCTCGACGGCACGGTGGGGCTCAGCCCGGCCCGCGCCGCCGCCCTCGCCGACCGGCGCGCCGGCGTCGGGGGCGACGGGGTGATCCGGGTCGTGCGGACCGCCGCCGCCGACGAGGCGGACGTCCGGGAGACGGCCGACCGGGCGGAGTGGTTCATGGACTACCGCAACGCCGACGGCTCGCTCGCCGAGATGTGCGGCAACGGCACGCGGGTCTTCGCCGAGTACCTGCGCCGTGAGGGCCTGGCCGCCGGCGACGCCGTCGTCGTCGCCACCCGGCGGGGACCCGTCGAGGTGCGGTCCGACGGCGACGGCTGGGCCGTCGACCTCGGCCCCTGGGCGCTCGCGGACCCCGGGACCGCCGACCGGGACGGCTTCGACGCGCTCGTCCACGTCGGGGCGGACGATCCCTTCTCGGCGCTGTCGGTCGACATGGGCAACCCGCACACGGTCGTCGCCCTCCCGGAGGGGCTGGACCTCGACGACCTCGACCTCACCCGCGTCCCGGTCGTCAACCCGGTGCCGGCCCACGGCACGAACGTCGAGGTCGTGCGCCCCATCGGGCCCGGGCACATCGCGTTGCGGGTCCACGAGCGCGGCGTCGGCGAGACCCGCTCGTGTGGGACCGGCGCCTGCGCCGCCGCGGTGGCGACGAGCTTCTGGGCCGGGGCCCTCGACACCGGCTCGACGTGGGTCGTCGACGTCCCCGGGGGACGGCTGCGGGTGCGGCTGCTGCCGGACCGCGGCGTCGAGCTCGCCGGCCCCGCCGTCCTCGTCGCCGACGGCATGGTCGATCTTGCGACGCTCCCGGACTGACGACAGGGCCCGCGAGGAGTCAGCCGCCGAGGGCCGCCCGGACGTCGGTGCCGACGAACCGGACGAGCCCGTCGACGTCGGGCTCGTCCGCGGCCGGCTGGACCGCGACCTCGGTGACGCCGAGGTCGGCGAGGCGGCCGAGGGTGTCGGCGACCTCCTCCGCGCCGCCGGCGGCCGCACGGCCCGGCGCCCCGTCGTCCACGCCCCACCGCGCCAGGTCGCGGCGGACCCGCTCGTGGGCGTCCGGGCCCGTCGCGACGACGAGGTTCGTCGTGACCGGGGGTGACCCCTCGTGGCCGGCCTCGGCCCACCCCTCGCGCGCCCAGCCCACCTGCTCGGCCACCTCGGCCTCGCTGAGCGCCGACGCGAGCAGCACCCCGTCGCCCCGCCGACCCGCGAAGCGCAGCGTCCGCGGCCCGGAGCCGCCGACGAGCAGCGGTGTCCCGGGGGAGGGCGGCCAGTCGAGGCGCACCCGGTCCAGCCGGACGTACTCGCCGGACGTGCTCACCTCCTCGCCGTCGAGGAGGGCCCGTAGCGCGGTGACCGACTCGTCGAGCAGCGTCATGGGGGAGCGGGGGCGCACCCCGACCTGGCCCATCCAGCCCTGCACCCCGTGTCCGACGCCCGGAGCGAGCCGCCCCGGGAACATCCGGTGCAGGGTGGCCAGCTCCATCGCGAGCAGCGGGACGGTCCGCAGCGGCACCGGCACGAGCCCGACCCCGACCCGGACGCGCTCGGTCCAGGCGAGCGCGGCGCCGGCGGCGGCCATCGCCGACTCCTTGAAGCAGTCCTCCCACAGCCACAGGTCGTCGAGGTGCTCGTCGGCCGCGACGGCGAGCGGACGCAACGCCTCGGGCGGGAGGCTGGGGACGAGGACGACACCGAGACGGGGGCTCATCGACCGATCGTGGCACGGGCGACCGACAGGTCGTCCCGCTCCGGTGGCGGCGTTCGCCGGCCGGGCCTAGTTTTCCGGGATGGAGACCCGTCCCGCCCCCCGTCCGTCCCGCCGAGGCCGGGTGCTCGTCGTCGCACTCGCGAGCGCCGTCGCCGGCGGCCTGGCCCTCGGCACGCCCGCCGTCGCGGGGCCGCCGGACGGCCGGGGCGGGCCCCCGGCGGGGCGGGGAGGACCGCCCCCCGTCGGGCACGACCTGCCGAAGGTGGCGGTGATGACCGGGTCCGGCGGTGCCGTCTCGAGCGTCGACGCCGTCGCGAGCCAGGTCGGCATCGACGTCCTCGCCGCCGGGGGCAACGCGACCGACGCGGCGATCGCGACGACCGCCGCCCTCGGGGTCACCGAGCCGTACTCGACGGGCATCGGCGGCGGCGGGTTCTTCGTGCACTACGACGCGGCGAGCGGCACCGTCGAGACGATCGACGGCCGCGAGACGGCGCCGATGAGCTACGGCGAGGACGTCTTCCTCGACGCGGACGGGGAGCCGCTGCCCTTCCGCGACGTCGTCGGCTCCGGGCTGTCCGTGGGGGTGCCCGGCACGCCCGCCACCTGGGAGCGGGCGGCGGAGCGCTGGGGGACCCAGCGCCTGTCGACGCTCCTCAAGCCGGCCGAACGGCTGGCCCGGCGCGGCTTCGTCGTCGACGCGACCTTCCACGACCAGACCGCCGCGAACGCCGAGCGGTTCTCGCTCTTCCCCGAGACCGCGGACGTCTTCCTCCCCGGCGGTGCCCCGCCCGAGGTCGGCACCGTGTTCCGCAACCCCGACCTCGCCCGCGCCTACCGCGAGCTGCGCACCCGCGGCGTCGAGTCGCTGTACGAGGGCCGCCTGGGGCGTGCCGTCGTCGCCGAGGTGCAGGACCCGACGACCGTGGCCGGGGCGGAGGTGTTCCACGGGCGGATGACGCGCGCCGACCTCGCGACCTACGAGGCGCTCGACAAGGAGCCCGTCCACTCGCGGTTCCGAGGCCGTGACGTCTACGGGATGCCGGTGCCGAGCAGCGGCGGCATCACCGTCGCCGAGATCCTCAACCTCGTCGAGGCGTACGACGAGCGGACCGGCGAGCCGATGTCCGACGTCGACGACGTCCAGTACCTCCACCGCTTCTCCGAGGCGTCCGCGACGGCCTTCGCCGACCGCAACCGGTACATCGGCGACGTGCCCGGCGTCCCGGCCGAGGAGCTCGTCTCCCAGGGCTTCGCCGACGAGCGCAGCTGCCTCTTCGACGCCCGCTCGACCCTCCCGCGCCCCGTCCCGTTCGGCAGCCCCGACGGCGACTACGCGGACTGCGACGGCGGGAGCCCCGCCGGGGTGCTGCCGCACGAGGGGATGTCGACCACCCACCTGTCGGTCGTCGACCGGTGGGGCAACGCGGTGTCGTACACCTCGACGATCGAGCAGACGGGCGGCTCGGGCATCACCGTCCCCGGGTGGGGGTTCCTGCTCAACAACGAGCTCACCGACTTCGAGTTCGAGCCGATCACCGAGGGCGTCCCGCACCCGAACCTGCCCGGTCCGGGCAAGCGACCCCGCTCGTCGATGGCCCCGACCGTCGTCGTCGGCGACGGCGGCCTCGAGCTCGTGGCCGGCAGCCCCGGTGGCTCGACGATCATCACGACGGTGGCCCAGGTCCTCCTCGGCCACTACGACCGCGGCCTCGACGTCGGGGACGCGATCGCCGCGCCCCGGCTCTCCAGCCGCAACGGCTCGAGCGAGTCGGCCGAGCCGGCCGTCGCCGGCGGTCCCTTGGGCGCCGGTCTCACCGCGCTCGGCCATCGGCTGTCGAGCACCGACGAGATCGGAGCGGCGACCGGCATCGCCGTCCTCGGGCCCGACCGGTACTCGGCTGCGGCAGAACCGACCCGGCGCGGCGGCGGCTCGGCGATGGTCGTCCGCCCCGAGTGAGCGGCCACCGCAGCCGGCACTCCACGCCCGTGGAATCAATCGGCCACACGCCCGACGGGAGCCTCGGACGTTCGGCGTTGAGAGATCCCTGAACGGAGTCGCTCCTCGACCGTACGGCTGATGTCGGCGCAGGTCAGCGGGCCGCACTCTTCTCCCCGAACCGCCGAAAAAACGTCCTTGGCGGTCTTCTCATGCAGGGGAAAGGGCAATATCGCCATGCGCACGTTCACCAAGAAGCAGGTCGCCGTCACCGGCGTCGCCGCCGTCGTCGTCCTCGGTACCGGCACCGCCGCGTACGCCTACTGGACCAGCACCGGGTCCGGGACCGGGTCCGCCACCACCTCGGCCGGCGCCGCCAACCTCACGCTCGAGCAGACGAGCTCGGTCATCAACATGTACCCGGGCGACGCGGCGCAGTCGCTCGTCGTGAAGGTCACGAACAACGCCGAGAACGCCGCCTACGTCACGTCGGTCACCGGTGTCGCCAGCGTCACCCAGGCCCCCGGTGCCGTCGGTGCCTGCGACCCGACCGACTACACGTACAACGGCAGCCCGCTCCCGGCGAACGGTGCCTTCACGATGACCTGGGCCCCGGTCGACCTCGCGAGCGGCGGGTCGCAGTCCACCGCCGGCGACTCGATCAAGTTCAACAACAAGACGACGAACCAGGACGGCTGCAAGGGCGCGACGGTCGACTTCGCCTACAGCGCGCAGTGACCCGGCGCCGGGCCCCGCGCCCGGCGTCCTCGCCGGACCCGTCCGGCACCACCGTCCACGCGCCGGGAAGCCGGCCGACCGCAGGGGACCACCGATGAAGGCACTCGTCATGACCCGGGCAGCCGCCCTGGTGATGCTCGCTGCCCTCGTCGTGGTCGCCCTCGTCGGCCGGCTCCCGGGCGTCGACGGCGCCCTGGCGGCCGCGCCCGCCCGTGACTTCACGGTGACGTCGCAACCCGCGAGCCAGACCGTCCAGCGCGGGCAGAGCGTCACGTACCGCATCTCGCTCGCCCCGGTGTCGGGGTTCACCGGCCAGGTGTCGCTCTCGACGGGCAAGGCCCCCTCGGGGACGACGCTCTCGCTCAGCCCCGCGAGGGTGGCGGTGGGACCCAGCACGGGGACGAGCACCCTCACCCTCTCGACGACGGCCGCGGCCGCCGTCGGGACGCAGACGTTCACCCTCACCGCCGCGAGCGGCCCGACGAAGCGCACGCTCGACCTCACGGTCGTCGTCTCCGCGCCGGCGTCGCCGTCCCTCACCGTCGGCGCCACCCCGGGCACCGTCACTGTCGCCCCCGGATCGACCGCCACGTACGCGCTGTCGGTCTCCCGGCTCGGCGGGTACACGGGACCGGTGTCGCTCGCGACGAGCGGCCCCCTCCCGGCCGGCGTCAGCGCGACGGTGAGCCCCGCGAGCATCCCGGCGGGCACGACCTCGCCCGTCGCGGTGACGCTCACTGTCCGGACCTCCGCGGCCACGCCCGGGTCCACGACCCCGGTCACCGTGACGGCCACCGGGACCGCCGCGAGTCCGGTGATCCGCTCGCAGGTGGCCCCGGAGCTCGTCGTCGACACGAACCAGAGCGCGAAGGCGTTCTCCCTCGCGGCGACGGTGAGCGGTGCCCTCGGGCCGGGCATCGCGCCCCGTCCGGTCGAGCTCGCCGTGACCAACCCGAACAACCAGCCGCTCCCGGTCACGAACCTCGGGGTCACCGTGACCGGTACCTCCGACCCGCGGTGCGGCGCCTCGGAGTTCACCGTGCGCCAGTACGCCGGCTCCTACCCGGTGACGGTGCCCGCCCGGACCGAGGGGACGCGCCTCACGACGCTCGGCGTCCCCCCGTCGGCCCTGCCCACGGTCGCCATGCTCAACCGCGCGGGGAACCAGGACGCCTGCAAGGGCGTGACGGTCTCCCTGGCCCTCACGGGATCGGCGACGAACCAGTGACCCTCATCGCCTCCCCCCGTCGCGCGCCGCGCCCGCGGAAGGACGGGCGACCCTCCCGGTGCGGCTCGCGCGGCCTCGTCGTCGCTGCCGTCGTCACCGTCGGCTCCGTCCTCGCCGGGGGCTCCGCCTTCGCCTGGTGGTCGACGACCGGCGCCGGGAGCGGCGACGGCACGGTCGGCGCCCCCGTCGCCCTCACGACGACCGCCTCCGTCGCGTCCGGCGCGGCGCTGGTGCCCGGAGGTTCGGCCCCTCTCGTCCTCACGGTGACCAACCCGAACCCGACGTCGGTGCTCGTCACCGCCGTGCGCCTCGACGGCTCGCGCCCGGTGGCGGTCTCCGGTGCCGTCGGGGCGTGCACGGCACCCCCGGTGACGGTGGACGCCGCGACCTCTTCGTCCGTCCCGGCCGGAGGCACCGTCACGCTGACGCTCCCGGACGCCGTGGCCCTCGGGGCAGGTGCGCCGTCCGGGTGCCAGGGGGCTTCGCTCACCGTCCCCGTGGTGCTCGACGGGAGGACCTCGTGACCACATCCCAGCGCCCGCTCGCTCGTCTGCTCGGTGGTCTCCTCGCCGCCGCGGCGACGGTGCTCGCCCTCGCCGCCCCGGCCTGGGCCTTCTTCTCGGTGCTCTCCGACGGGGCGACCGGCGCCGCCGTCGTCGCCACCCTCGGCACCCCCGGCGCCACCGTGGCGTCGTCGAGCCCGTCGGCGGTCGTCGTCGAGGTGACCCCGCCCGCGACCGGGCCCACCCCGACGGCGTACCGCGCCGTCCGGACCGCGCCGCAGGCGGCGACGCTCGTCTGCGCCCCGAGCGGGACGGGCGCCACGTGCACCGACCCCGCACCCGTCGCCGGCACGACGAACACCTACACCGTCCACGCGCAGCTGGCCGGGACGGCGTGGGAGTCGCCGACGCCCCGCACCGTCACCGCCGTCGTCGCGAACGGTGACACGACGCCCCCGGTGACGACCGCGACGACCTCGCCCACCCCGAACGCCGCCGGCTGGCACCGGACCCCCGTGACGGTCACCCTCTCCGCGTCCGACGCCTCGGGGGTCGCGAGCACCCACTACACGACGGACGGGAGCGCCCCGACGACGGCCTCGACCGCCTACACCGGCCCGTTCGCCGTGTCCACGTCGACGACGGTGCGCTACCTCTCGGTCGACACCGCCGGCAACCTCGAGGTCCCGCGGACCCTCGAGGTCCGGATCGACGGCACGAGCCCCACCGGTGCCCTCACCGGCCCGGCCGCCGGTGCGGTCGTCGGTGGGACGGTCACCGTCTCGGGGACCGCGGCGGACGCCGGCGGCTCCGGGGTGGCGGGCGTGCAGGTCCAGGTGCGTCAGGGCGCGGGGTCGTTCGTGCCGCTCGGTGGGCCGGTCGCCGCCCCGGGCGGGACGTGGTCGACCACCTGGGCCACCGCCGGACTCGCCGACGGCGACTGGTCCCTGCGTGCCGTCGTCACCGACGTCGCCGGCAACTCGACGACGACCGCAGCCGTCCCCGTCTCGGTGCGCAACGCCTCGCTGGTCGTCACGCCCTCGACGACGACCCCCACGGCCGGCACCCCGTTCACACTCACCCTCACGACGGGCGCCGACGTGACCGGGAGCCGCGCGATCTCCGTCACCGGGCTCGCGACGTCGCCCAACGGCTCCGCGCCGAGCGCACCCGGGACGGCGACGTTCACCGACGGCGTCGCGACGATCCAGGTGACCGCGGTCCGCGCCGGGGCGCAGACGGTCTCGGTCAGCCTGACCGCCGACGGTCGGTCCGGGAGCACGAACGTGACGGTCGCCCCGAAGGCCCAGGGCCAGCTGTCCTTCACCGCCTGCTCCGGCACTGCGACGTGCACCCCGAACTCGGCGACGGCATCGACGTCCGCCCCTCGTGGCGGAACCGTCTCCTTCGCGATCGCCCGACGGTCCGTGGACGACCTCGGCAACTCGCTCCTCGGGAGCTCGGTCACCGTGACGTTCACGACCTCGTCGGGCAGCGTGTCCACGTCGAGCATCACGCTGGGGGTCGGCGTGGCCCAGTCCGGGACCGTGACCTACTCGCCGCCGGGCAACTCCCCGCAGACACGGACCGTCACCGCGTCCGGCTCCACATCGGGCGATCCCGTCGCGTCGGCCACACTCTCGATGACGTTCAACTGACCGGTCGGGTCACCTCGAGCACCCGGAAGCCCTTGCTCGAGGTGACCCGCTCGCACCGCATCCCGACCTCCGCCTCGACCCACCGCTGCAGGGAGTCCGAGCCCAGGTTCTTCTGGACGACGAGCGAGGCGACCCCGTCCGGCGCCAGCCGGGGCAGCCACGTCCGCAGCAGGTCGTGGAGGACCGCCTTGCCGACCCGGATCGGTGGGTTGGACCAGATGCGGTCGAACCGGACGCCCTCGGGGATGCCGGCCGCGGTCGTGGCGACCACCCCGCCCAGCCCGAGGGCAGCGGCGTTCCGGCGGCACAGGTCGAGGGCGCGCTCGTTGACGTCGAGCGCGTACACCGTCGCCTCCGGCGCGAGCAGGCCGAGGGTGAGCGCGACCGGACCCCAGCCGCAGCCGAGGTCGAGGAACGTCCCGGACGCCGGGGGATCGGGTACCGCGTCGAGGAGGACCGCGGTCCCCTTGTCGAGGCCGCCGGGCGAGAACACCCCCCCAGCGACCTCGACCTCGACGTCGCGACCGGCGAGGCGGACCCGCAGTGGACGCCGGTCGGCCGCGCTCGCCGGCTCCGCGGTGAAGTAGTGCTCGTGCTCGCTCATCGGGACCGAAGGCTAGCCCCCACGGAAGAAACGACTCGCCCGCAGGCGTTCCATCGGGGACGATGAGGAGAACATGACTGCTGCACGAGACATCCTCTCCGGGCGGGCCCACGCGCTCGCCGACGGCTCCGACGACGCCGGGTTCGTCCTGGACGACGACCGGCTCACCTACGACGGTGACCAGTACGACCGCGAGGAGCGGGCGGCGCTGCGCCGCGTCACCGGGCTCTCCACCGAGCTCGAGGACGTCACCGAGGTCGAGTACCGCCAGCTGCGGCTCGAGCGCGTCGTCCTCGCCGCGGTGTGGTCCGAGGGCTCGCTCACGGATGCCGAGAACTCGCTCCGCGAGCTCGCCGCCCTCGCCGAGACCGCCGGCTCCGACGTCCTCGCCGGCGTCATGCAGCGACGGAGCAACCCCGACCCGGCCACCTACCTCGGCAAGGGCAAGGCGGCGGAGCTGCGCGACATCGTCGTCGAGGAGGGCGCCGACACCGTCATCTGCGACACCGAGCTCGCCCCGAGCCAGCGGCGTGCCCTCGAGGACGTCGTCAAGGTCAAGGTCGTCGACCGCACCGCCCTCATCCTCGACATCTTCGCCCAGCACGCGAAGAGCAAGGAGGGCAAGGCCCAGGTCGAGCTCGCCCAGCTGCAGTACCTCCTCCCACGGCTGCGCGGCTGGGGTGAGTCGATGTCCCGGCAGGCCGGTGGTCAGGCCGCCGGCGGCCAGGGCATGGGGTCGCGCGGACCGGGTGAGACGAAGATCGAGCTCGACCGGCGCCGGATCAACTCCCGGATCGCGAAGCTGCGGCGCGAGATCAAGGGGATGAAGACCGTCCGCGACACCAAGCGCGGCGGGCGCCGGGCCAACCGGGTGCCGAGCGTCGCCATCGCCGGCTACACGAACGCCGGCAAGTCCAGCCTGCTCAACCGGCTGACGAACGCCGGCGTCCTCGTCGAGAACCAGCTGTTCGCGACCCTCGACCCCACGGTGCGCCGCGCCGAGACGCCGGACGGACGCCTCTACACGCTGGCCGACACCGTCGGGTTCGTCCGGCAGCTGCCGCACCAGCTCGTCGAGGCGTTCCGCTCCACGCTCGAGGAGGTCGCCGACGCCGACCTGCTCCTCCACGTCGTCGACGGCAGCCACCCCGACCCCGAGGGACAGATCAGCGCCGTGCGGTCGGTCCTCGCCGACGTCGAGGCCCACGACGTCAAGGAGGTGATCGTCGTCAACAAGGCCGACATCGCCGACCCCGAGACGCTCGACCGCCTCCTGCGCCACGAGAAGCACTGCATCGTCGTCTCCGCGCGGACCGGCGCCGGCATGGACGCGCTGCGCGCTCTCGTCGCCGACGAGCTGCCGCAGCCGGACATCGACGTCGAGGTGCTCGTCCCGTACGACCGGGGCGACCTCGTGAGCCGGGTCCACGAGGTGGGGGAGGTGCTCGCGAGCGAGCACGTCGCCGACGGCACCCGGCTCACCGCCCGGGTCGACGCCGAGCTCGCCGAGGACCTCTCCGCCTTTGCGGTCTGACCGCGTAGCCGCCGCCCGCACCACGCGCTCTGTTGCGAACACCTTGCAATAGGCTGGCGCGGTGAGCGAGGACATCACGACCCGTCGGACGCGGGTGCGCCCGGCCACCCCGGCCGACCGGGACCTGTGGGTCCGGCTGCACACCGATCCCGAGCAGTACCCCTTCGCCCCGTGGTGGGTGAGCACCGAGGCGCAGGCCGAGGAGTTCCTCGAGCGGGTCCTCGCCCACCACGAGGAGCACGGCTTCGGCTACGGGGTCGTCGAGTCGCGGGAGGACGGTCGCGCACTCGGGGTCGCCGGTGTCGTCCTCGGCGCCGAGCGGACGAACCTCAACCTCTACTACCGGCTCGACCTCGAGGCACACGGCGAGGGGCTCGGCCGGGAGGTGGCGCGCGCCGTCGTCGCCGACGCCGTCGAGCACGGGCCGGACCTGCCGCTGACGGCGACGGCCCGACCCGACCACCGGGCCTCGATCCGCACCGCCGAGTCCGCGGGCCTCGCGCTCGTCGGAGCCGTCGACGGTGCGGACCTCGCGGGGGTGCCGGCGGACGTCGTGGCCAGGGCGCGGGCGAACGACCCGGCCGAGGTGCCCGCGGCCGTCGTCCTCCTCGCCCCCCGCCCCGACGTCCGCCGCGAGCCGTTCGACGCCGACACCCGTGCGGCGGTCCTCGACCTGTGGTGCGCCGTGACGGAGGCCGGGGGAGCGGTGGGCTTCACCCCGGGGGCGCCCCGCGCGGACGTCGCCGCCGCCCTGGCCCGCCACGAGGAGGGGATGGCCGCGGGGCTCCAGGTGGCCGTGCTGCTCCGGGACCCCTGGGGTGGCGTCGTCGCCGCCGGCTGGTGGGCCGCGACCGGCTCGCCCCTCCTCGCGCACCGGCGGACCGCGTACCGGGTCATGACCGACCCCGCCCGGCGGGGCCGCAACCTCGGCCGCCTCCTCATGGCCGCGATGCACCGGACGGCCCGCGCCGACGGCGTCGAGATCGCCGACCTCGGCGTGCGCGGCGGGACCGGCACCGAGGGCTTCTACGCCGCGCTCGGGTACACCGAGGCGGGCCGCGTCCGGGGCGGCATCCGGGTCGCCCCGGGGGACGACCGCGACGACATCACGATGATCCGCCACCTCTAGGCTGTCCGGGTGCCCGACCTCGACGACCTGCTCCACGCCGCGGTCGCGGGCGTCGGCGGCACCGAACGGCCCGGGCAGGTCGAGATGGCCCGGGCCGTCGCGAAGGCCGTCGACACCCGGGAGCACCTGCTCGTCCAGGCCGGCACGGGCACCGGCAAGTCGCTGGCCTACCTCGTCCCGGCGGTCCAGCACGCCGTCGACACCGGCCGCACGGCCGTCGTCGCGACGGCCACCCTCGCCCTCCAGGCGCAGATCGTCGACCGCGACATGCCCCGGCTCGCGGACGCCCTCCAGCCGGTCCTGGGTCGCCGGCCGACGTACGCCCTCGTCAAGGGGCGCCGCAACTACGTCTGCCTCCACAAGCTCGAGGGCGGCTTCCCCGACGACGACGCCGACACCCTCCTGTCCGTCGGCGACGTCGACCGGGAGAGCTCACGACTCGGCCAGGAGGTCGTCCGCCTGCGCGAATGGGCCGGGCGGACCGAGTCCGGCGACCGCGACGAGCTCGTCCCCGGTGTCTCCGAGCGCGCGTGGCGCCAGGTGTCCGTCAGTGCCGAGGAGTGCCTGGGCTCGCGCTGCCCGATGGTCGCCGAGTGCTTCGTCGAGCGCTCGCGCGAGGCCGCCCGGGACGTCGACGTCGTCGTGACGAACCACTCGTTCATGGCGATCGACGCCTTCGAGGGACGGCAGATGCTGCCCGAGCACGACGTCCTCGTCGTCGACGAGGGCCACGAGCTCGTCGACCGGGTCACCTCGACGATCACCGACGAGCTCACCGCCGGAGCGTGCCGCGCCGCCGCGAAGCGGGCCGGCAGGCAGGCCGACGCCGCCGAGGCGCTCGAGGACGCCGCCGTCATCCTCGAGTCGGCGCTCGAGGGCGTCCCGGAGGGGAGGCTCACGGCCCTGCCGGACGCCCTCGCGATGGCCCTCGGCCGGATCCGGGACGTCGCCCGGGCCGCCCAGAGCGAGCTCAAGCCCCAGCAGGGGGAGGAGCCGGACGGCTCGCGCCAGGTGGCCCGGGCCGCCGTCGACGACCTCTTCGACACCGCCGCCCGGATGCTCGAGGAGCGCGAGCTCGACGTCGTGTGGCTCTCGCAGGACCCCCGCCGGGGACCGGTGCTGCGGGTGGCACCGATGAGCGTCGCGATGCTCGTGCGCGACAAGGTCTTCGACGAGCGGACCGTCGTCGTCACCTCCGCCACCCTCGAGCTCGGGGGGACCTTCGATGCCGTCGCCGGCACCGTGGGCCTGCGGGGGGAGGAGGCGCCGCCGTGGCGCGGCCTCGACGTCGGCAGCCCCTTCGAGTACCCGAAGCAGGGGATCGCGTACGTCGCGAAGCACCTGCCCCCGCCGGGGCGCGACGGGACGGCGCCGGAGACCCTCGACGAGATCGAGGCCCTCGTCCGCGCGGCCGGCGGACGCACCCTCGGGCTCTTCTCCTCGATGCGCGCCGCCCGCGAGGCCACCGAGGTGATGCGCGAGCGGCTCGAGGGCAGCGGCGTCACGGTGCTCTGCCAGGGCGAGGACCAGATCGCCACCCTCGTGCGGGACTTCGCCCGGGAGCCGACGACCTGCCTCTTCGGGACGATGTCGCTCTGGCAGGGCGTCGACGTGCCCGGCTCGTCCTGCCAGCTCGTCCTCGTCGACCGCATCCCCTTCCCGCGGCCGGACGACCCGCTCGCCTCCGCGCGCTCGCAGGCCATCGCCCGGATGGGCGGCAACGGGTTCATGGCGGTCTCGGCGACGCACGCCGCGCTGCGGCTGGCCCAGGGGGCGGGCCGGCTCATCCGGCGGTCCGACGACCGCGGCGTCGTCGCGTTCCTCGACTCGCGGATGATGACCGCGCGCTACGCCGGCTTCCTGCAGCGGTCGCTGCCGCCGTTCTGGCCGACCGCCGACCGCGAGATGGTCCTCGGCGCGCTCCGCCGCCTCGACGAGACCGCCCCGCCGCCGCTGCCCGTCGCCGAGCCGACGCTGCGGGGGCTCACCGGCGCGGTGGCCGGGACGGCGATGGTCGAGGCGACGCCGGCCCCCGCCGACCGTCCCGTCGCCCACCCGCCGCCGCCCCCGGAGTCGTCGCGGACCGCCGTCACCCACGGCCACGCCTGGAGCGCCCAGGACGACGAGGAGCTGCGCGACGGGGTCTCGCTCGGCCTCTCGCTCGAGAAGCTCGCCGAGTCGATGGAGCGCCCGCTCGACGCGGTCGCGGCCCGGCTCGAGGGGCTCGGTCTCGAGCCCGGCGACGGCGGCACGCTGACGTTCGACTGAGCGGTCAGGCGGCCCGGTCCTCGAGCGCGCGGAGCCAGGCGTCGAGGGCCCGGGGGTCGGTGAACCGGACGACCGGCGGGGCGTCGGGGTCGGAGACGAGCCGGTCGACCTCGCGGTGCTTGCGCTCGAAGGACCGCCAGTGCCACGCGACGATCGAGTCCCGCGAGAGGGCCTGGCGCCACGACTCGGTGTTGCCGCCGCAGACCTCCTCGTGGGTCCGCACCCGGCGCACCGTGCGCGTGAGGAGCCGGCCGAGGCTCACCCGTCGCGGGAAGTCCAGCGCGACGACGAGGTCGGCGCGGGGGAGCACGACGTCGCGGGACGCCGACCACAGCCCGTCCATGACCCAGGCCGGACCCTCGGCGTGCGGCTGGACCGCCTCGACCTGCTCGGGCTTGCCCAGCTGCACCCAGCCGGGCCGCCAGTAGAGGTCGTCGACCGCGACGTAGGGCATCCCACCGGCCGCGGCGAGCCGAACGGCGACCGTCGACTTCCCGGACCCCGTCACCCCGAACAGCACGATCCGTCGATGGCGGGAGAGGTCCGGCGGGGGGTCCACGAGCACCCCGGGAGGCTACGCGAGCCCCGCCACCGCATCCCCCCGTCCCTGTCGCGCCACGGGCCCGTCTGCGGCAGTAGTGTCCAGCCCAGTCGACTCCCCCGCGGAAGGACCCCCATGAGCAACGCCGCTCGCAACACCCGGACCGAGTCCGGGACGGAGGACGCCCCCACCGGTCGTCCGGCCAGGACCGTCTGGGGGCTGCGCCTGCTCGGCGTCGTCCTCGCGGGGGTCGTCTATCTCGCCCTCGGCGGTGCCGAGCTCTCCCAGGACGGGCGCGTCGTCGCCGCCGTCGCCGTGCTCATGGCGGTGTGGTGGATGTCCGAGGCGATCCCGCTCTCGGCGACCGCGCTCATCCCCATCGTGGCCCTGCCGTGGCTCACCGAGCTCGACGTCGACGCGGCGACCGCGCCGTACGCCGACCCCATCGTCTTCCTCTTCCTCGGTGGCTTCCTCATCGCCATCGCCATGCAGAAGTGGAACCTCCACCGCCGCATCGCGCTGCTCACCCTGCGCCGCGTCGGGACCCAGCCGCGACGGATCGTCCTCGGCATGATGATCGCCACGGCGTTCCTGTCGATGTGGGTCTCGAACACCGCGACGACGCTCATGATGCTGCCGATCGCCCTGTCGGTCCTCACCCTCGTCATCGAGAACAGCGACAAGACCGGCGACCGGGAGCACGAGGGCCTCAGCGAGCGCCTCGAGGGCGACGAGACGATCAGCGACATCGTCAGTGACAAGGGCATCCGGCTCTTCGGCGTCGCCCTGCTGCTCGCCGTCGCGTGGTCGGCGTCCATCGGGGGCCTCGGCACCCTTCTCGGCAGCCCGCCGAACGCCATCGTCGCGGGCTACGTGAGCAGCGAGCTCGACCAGGAGATCGGCTTCGCGCAGTGGATGATGCTCGGGGTCCCGATCGTCGTCGTCTTCGTCGGCATCGCCTGGGTCCTCATCACCCGGGTGATGTTCCGTTTCGACCTGGACTCCATCCCCGGCGGTGACGAGCTCATCGAGGAGGAGATCCGTGGCCTCGGGCCCGTGAGCCGGGGGGAGCGGGTCGTCCTCATGGTCTTCCTCGGCGCGGCGTTCCTGTGGATCGTGCCCGGCCTCCTGTCGAACATCGGCCCGGTCGGTGACGCGATGCCGTGGCTCGGCGAGCTCGACGACACGGTCATCGCCATCGCCGCCGGTCTCGTCATGTTCCTCATCCCCGCCGACAAGGACCACCGGATGACCCTCGAGTGGCAGGACGCCGAGAAGGGCCTCCCGTGGGGTGTCCTCCTGCTCTTCGGCGGTGGCCTGAGCCTCGCCGGTGCCGTCGCCGAGACGGGCCTCGACGAGTGGTTCGGTGCGCAGGTCAGCGGCCTCGGGGCGCTGCCGATCGTGCTCATCCTCCTCGCCGTCGTCGCGCTCGTCCTCCTCCTGACCGAGGTCACGTCGAACACCGCGACCGCAGCGACCTTCATCCCCGTCCTCGGAGGCGTGGCCGTCGGCATCGGCGTCGACCCGATCACCCTCCTCATCCCGGCGGCGCTGGCGGCCACCTGTGCCTTCATGCTGCCGGTCGGCACCCCGCCGAACGCCATCGTCTTCGGCTCCGGGGCCGTGAAGATCAGCGAGATGGCGCGCGGCGGTGCGCTGCTCAACGTCGTCGGCGTGCTGCTCATAACCCTCTTCACGGTGGTCCTCGGGCCGGTCGCGCTGGGGCTGGTCATCTAGCCTGGGCCGGTGCGAGTCCCCGCCCTCCCCGTCCTTGGCGGGCGCAGCCTCCGGCTCATGGGCGCGGCCTCCGGGCTCACCGCCCTCGGGGCGCTGCCGCCCTTCCTCCTCGGCGCCCAGGCGGTGTGGGTCCGTGACGACCTCGGCATCGGCCTCGGCCAACTCGGGGCCGCGGTCAGCGCGTTCTTCGCGGCGGCCGCCACCGGGTCGGTCCTCGCCGGGGTGCTCCTGGACCGCGCCGGGCGTCGGGTGGGGATCACCCTCGCGGGGTCGATCCTCCTCGCGGGCGGCCTCGTCATGGCGACCCTCGTCTCCGGGCCGCTCTCGCTCGTGCTGTGCATGGTCGGGCTCGGGCTGGGCAACGCCGCCTGCCAGACCGCCGCGAACGCCTCGATGGCCCGCGCCCTGCCGCCCGGACGCCGCGGGCTCGGCTTCGGCGTCAAGCAGTCCGCCGTCCAGGTCGCGATCATGGCCGGCGGCCTCGCCGTACCCACCCTCGGCAGCTGGTTCGGCTGGCGCAGCACCTTCGTCGCGAGCGCGCTCGTCGGGGCGGCGGTGGCGCTCTCCGCGGTCGTCCGACCCCCGCTCGAGGGCGCGGCCCGTCCGGCCCGCGCGACGAGCCCCGACGAGCCTCCGTGGCGTCCGCTCCTGCTCTGCGGGCTCGCGATCACGTGTGCGAGCGCGGCCGCGAACTTCCTCGGGGCCTTCCTCGCCTCGTGGGGCTACGAGTCCGGGCTGACCGCGACGGCGATGGGCCTGCTCATGGCGGTCGGCTCCGCCGGGTCGATCACCGTGCGGGTGGTGTCCGGGTGGCGGGCGGACCGCCGGCAGGGGGCCAACCTGCCGGTCGTGGCCGCCCAGATGCTCGCCGGGTCGGTGTGCATGGCGGCCGTGGCGCTCGGGACGCCGTGGTCGCTGCTCGTCTTCGGGTTCCTCGCCTTCGCGATCGGCTGGGGCTGGCCGGGGCTGCTCCTCTACGCGGTCGCCCGGATCGGCCGGGACAGCCCCGCACGCTCGTCGGGCGTCATCCAGGCGGGTGCGTTCGTCGGTGGGGCGGCGGGGCCGCTGCTCCTCGGGGCGATGGCCGGCGACGTCGGCTTCCGTCCCACGTGGCTCGTCGCGGGCGGGCTGCTCGTGGTCGCGGGGCTGCTCGTCCTGCTCGCCCGGCGCGGCTTCCGGACCGACCTCGAGCGCCGGCCGCCGCGTGAGCCGATCACCTGGGGCGGTGGCCGGGCCGCGACCACGCGCTGAGCCGGACGTCGGCCCGGCCGGGGGAGCGGGGCGTGCTGTCGGCCGGAGGTGGCACGATGGCCGCCATGACCGAGGTCGTCGCCGTCGCCAGCGGGGTCCCGCCGTACGTCCTCGTCAGCGGGCCGGAGGGGGTGCTCGCCGAGCGGGCGCTCGCCGCGACCCTGGACGACCTCCGGGTCGCGCACCCGGACCTCGAGGTCATCACCCTCCACGCGGGGGCCTACGAGGCCGGACAGCTCGGCCTGCACGCCAGTCCCTCCCTGTTCGGCGGCGCCAAGTGCATCGTCGTCCACGACCTCGACGAGGCGCCCGACGACCTCCAGACCGACCTGCTGAACCTGCTCGCCGGGGGCCCCGAGCCGGACCTCACCCTCGTGGTGCTGCACAAGAGCGGGCAGCGCGGGAAGAAGGTCCTCGACGGGCTGCGCGGGGCGAGGGCCCGGGTGCTCGACGCCCCCGCCATCAAGACCGACCGGGACAAGACCGAGTTCGCGACGGCGGAGTTCCGCCGGGCCCGGCGCAAGGCGACCGGCGAGGCGGTCCACGCGCTCGTCGAGGCGGTCGGCAAGGACGTCCGTGAGCTGGCCGCGGCCTGTCGCCAGCTCGTCGAGGACACGACCGGCGTCATCGACGAGAAGGTCGTCCTCACGTACCACGGGGGCAAGGTCGAGGCGACGGGCTTCCGCGTCGCCGACGCCGCGATGGCCGGCGACGCGGCCGAGGCGCTCCGACTGCTGCGGCACGCCATCGGGGTCGGCGTCGACCCGGTGCCGATCGTCGCCGTCCTCGCACAGCAGGTGCGCCAGCTCGTCAAGGTGGGCTCGGCGGGACGCGGCCGCTCGGCCGACGTGGCCCGCGACGTCGGGATGGCCCCGTGGCAGGTCGACAAGGCGCGCCGCACCCTGTCGGGGTGGAGCGCCGACGGGCTCGCCACGAGCCTGCAGGCCATCGCCGCGGCCGACGCCGAGGTCAAGGGCGGGGGTCGGGACCCCGTGTACGCGGTCGAGCACGTCCTCCTCGTCATCACCGGGCAGCACGAGCGGGGCCGGGACGCCTGAGCGGGGCGCGTTTTGGTGGCCTCGCCGGCCGCTGGTACTTTGTCGACTGCGTGCGCGTGTGGTCGCGCGCGCACGAGCACCATTCAGCGCAGGTCAACCACGGGTGCCCCACGCCCGGTCCCGACCCGCGACTGCCGCCCTCTACGGCAACCCGATCATCGACCGAAGGCAACGAACCAGTGGCGAACATCAAGTCCCAGCTCAAGCGCATCAAGACCAACCGGGTCGCGACGGAGCGCAACCGCGCCGTCAAGTCCGAGTTCAAGACCGCGATCCGGCGCTTCCGCCAGGCCGCGGACGCCGGCAACGCCGAGGAGGCCCGCACGGCGCTCTCCGCCGCGTCGGTCACGCTCGACAAGGCCGTGAGCAAGGGCGTCATCCACAAGAACCAGGCCGCGAACAAGAAGTCCGCGATGGCCAAGCGCGCCGCTCGGCTCTGAGCCGCGCCCACCGCGAGGGCCCGCCACCGACCACGGTGGCGGGCCCTCGCGCGTGTCGGCCGGTCAGCCGGTGGCAGCCCGCACCGCCGCGGCGACCTCCTCGAAGCGGGCCCGGTCCAGGACGGCGCCCTCGCGCCGCACCGCAGCAGGGGCCACCCGCACGACCCGGTTGACCCGCACCTCGCTCGGCCGGCCGCGGGAGTCCCAGGGCCCGCTCCCGATGTCGACCCACCGGCGGCCGGCGCGGCGCTCCTGCTCCTCGTCGCGGTCGTGGTCCTTGCTCGTCAGCTGCAGCGCGAGCAGCCACGGGCCGTCGTGGCCTACGAGCAGGACAGGACGGTCCTTGCCCCGGCCGTGGTCCTCCTCGTACGGCACCCACGTCCACACGATCTCCCCGGGGTCGGGCTCGCCGTCCGGCTCGGGGGCGTACACCGGGTCCAGTGGTCCCGTGAAGTCGCCGGGGTAGGCGTCGCCGGTCGTCGGCGCGGGGGCCTGCGGGGACGGCCCGGGTCGGCGGGGTCGCGAGCGGTCGGTGGAGGTCCGCGCCGCCTTCATCGCCTCACGGACCGCGGTGCGCACGAGCGGACGGAGGGCGCGCTGCCAGTTCATCCCCCGACCCTACTGAGCCCCGGCCGCTCGCCGCCGGAGTCCGGGGTGGAGGTGGTCCCGCGCGAGGCCCCGAGCGCGGGTCACTCGACCGGGTGTCACCGGCGTGGCGGTGCACCCCCGCCGAGCGTCCACCCGCGGCGGTGGGCGAGCAGGCGGAGCGCGGTGTCGGAGAAGAAGAGCGCGTGGGACCGCAATGCCGGCGTGCAGCCGAACGGAGGCGGCTCGTCGAGGTCGGCGAGCATGAAGCCGACGAACCACGCGAGCAGGGTGTCGACCGCGTCGTGCGGCACGCCGTCGAGGAGGGGTGAGGTCGCGAACCGCCGGACGTCGACGCCCTGGTGGTGCATGAGAGGCCACAGCGTGACGAGGTCGACCCACGGCGCCCCGAGGCACAGGTGGTTCCAGTCCACGGCCCGGATCCGGCCGTCCGGTTCCCGCACGAGGTTGTCCGGGCGCAGGTCGCAGTGGAGGAGGGCGTCACCGCGCACCGCGTCCGCGATTCCCCGGGCGAGGCGCGCGAGGTCCGCTGCGGCCGTCGCGTCCGGAACGCCGTGACCCAGGGGCCAGTGGCGGTCACCGACGACGAGGGAGTCGACGGTGGCCACGGGCGTCGGGTCGCCGGCGAGCAGGTCCGAGAGGTGTGCGAGCCCGGCCTTCGGCGCGGCCGAGAGCGTCGCCCGGGCGACCTCGAGACAGACGCCGTGGGCGGCGTCGGCGTCGGCCGCGGTCCACGGTCGGCCGGGCTGCACACCGTCCACGGCCTCGAGCACGAGGACGTGCCACGGGCCGGGCCCCGCGGCCCCGTGCACGACCTCGAAGCCGACGAGGCGCGTCGCGCAGTCGAGCCCCGTGAGCAGGGGCAGCAGCTGCGCCTCGCGCCGGGTCGCGTCGAGGACGAAGGGCATCGTCGGCGGCGCCGCCTTCGCGAAGACCCGGCCACCGTCCTCGAGGTCGAGAAGGCCGGCATACGCCCCGCCGAACCCGGACGACGCCGGGGGAGCGGCGCGTCGCACCGGAGAGCCGGCGATCCGAGCGACGGACTCCCGGACCGGGCTCGGCAGGCTCTCGAAGCGGGGTCGCACGCTCGTCGCGAGGTAGTCGACCTCGGGGACGCCAGATGCCGTGGACACGAGCCCCACCGTGCCAGGCGGGCCGAGCCGCCGCACCGGGACATCGGGTCAGCGGATACCGGTGCGGGCGAACCCCTGCACGAAGTACCGCTGGAAGACGAGGAACAGCACGACCATCGGCAGCACGCTGAGGAGCGCGAAGGCCATCGTGCCGCCGTAGTCCGAGCCGAGCTGGCCCTGGAGGTAGAGCAGCCCGATCGGCAGGGTGTACAGCGTGTTGTCCTGCAGCGCCACGAGCGGCCAGGCGAAGTCGTTCCACGACTGGAGCAGGCTCATGAAGAACAGCACCGCGAGGAGCGGCCGGCTGAGCGGCAGCACGATCCGCAGGAAGATCCGCACGTGTCCGGCCCCGTCGAGGCGGGCGGCCTCGATGAGGTCGCGGGGGATGCCGATGACGAACTGGCGGGCGAGGAAGGCGCCGAACCCCGTCGCGGCCGTGGGCAGGATGACCGCCCAGTAGCTGCCGAAGAGCCCCATCGACGTCACGAGCCGGAACAGCGGCACCATGATGACCTGGAGCGGGATCATGAGGGTCGCGACGCACAGGAGGAAGAGCGCGGTCGACCCGCGGAAGCGCAGGTGGGCGAACGCGTAGCCGGCGAGCATGCTCACCGTCACCGACAGCAGCGACACGACGAGCGCGATCGCGACTGAGTTGCCGACCCACGTCACGACGGGGAACGCGTCGAAGACCCGCTCGAAGTTCTCCAGGGTCACCGCCCGCGGCCACAGGCGGGTCTCACCGCTGAACAGCTCGGACCGGCTGGAGAAGGCGACGACGACCATCCAGTACAGCGGGAAGAGCAGCGCGAGCGAGACGAGCACGGCGCCGAGGAGGCGCACCGGCATCCAGCGGTCGCGACGGCGCCGCCGCACCGCCCGGTCCGGCGTGGCGGGCCTCGTGGGCGTGGCGGTTCTCATCCGACGAGGTCCCGGGTCCGGCTCGTCCGCCAGCGCAGGCCGGTGAAGAGCAGGCTCACGAGGAGCAGGACCACGCCGATGGTCGCGGCGTAGCCCTGGTCCCGGACGACGAAGCCGTTGTCGTAGGCGTAGGTCACGAGGACCGTCGTCGCGTTCTGCGGCCCGCCCCCGGTGAGGACGAAGACGATGTCGAACACCTGGAAGGAGTAGATGACGTTCATGATGACGAGGAAGAAGGACGACGGCCCGAGCATCGGCACGACGACGTACCGGAACCGCTGCCACGGTCCGGCGCCGTCGAGGGTCGCGGCCTCGATGAGCTCGGCGTCGATGCCCTGGAGCCCCGCGAGGTAGATGAGCATGTTGAAGCCGGTGCGCCACCACAGGGTCACGAGGACGACGGACGCGAACGCGGCGACACCGTCGGACTGCCAGTCGACCGTCGGCAGCCCGAGCGCCCGGAGCAGGCCGTCGGCGATGCCGCTGTTCTGGTCGAAGACGAGGACCCCGATGAGCGCCGTCGCGACGCCCGAGACCGCCATCGGCAGGATGAGGACCGAGCGGAACAGCGCCCGGGCGGGCAGCACCGAGTTAAGGAGCACCGCGGCGCCCAGGCCGAGGGCCATCGAGGCCGGGGTGACGATGACAGTGAAGAGCACCGTGTTGAGGCAGGCGCGCCAGAAGACCGGGTCCGAGGCCAGGCGCAGGTAGTTCTCGGCGCCGACCCACGTCCCCTCGCCGAAGCCGTTCGTGCGCTGCAGGCTCAGCGCGGCCGCCCCGAGGAGGGGCACCGCGACGAAGGTGCCGACGAGCACGAGCAGCGGGGCGAGGAACCCGTACCCCGTCAAGGCCTCGCGCCGGGCGCCGGGACGCCGGCCCCCGCCGTCGGGGCGAGCGGGCGCCGCGGGCGGTGCGGCGCCCGTGCGCGCCGTCGTCGTCACCGTGCCGTCGCCTCGCCGATGCCGCTCGAGAGCGCCTGGACGGTCGCGTCGACGCCGCGTCCACCGACGAACGCCCGCTCGAGCTCGTCCTGGAGCACCGTGATGATCGCGGACATCGAGGGGGAGGCGACCTGGCCGGAGTCCTGCGGCAGGACGGCGGCGGCCTGCTGGAGGAAGACGGGCGCGAGCTCCGGGCGGACCTCGAAGTCGATGCCGGACTCGATGAGGTCCGCACGCGTCGGCAGGAGCGAGGCGCCGGCGCAGAACGTCTCCATCTGCTCGCGCTCCGTCACGTGGTCGAGGAACCGCGCGACGAGACCGGGGTCGCGGACGTCCTTCGTCGCGACGAGGGCGTTGCCGCCGAAGTCGCCGGCGGACCGGACGTCCCGCGGCGGGAAGGTCGCACCCCACGGGAAGTCGAGGGTCGAGGTGGCGTCCGGGACGAGGAAGGCCCCCGCGAAGTTCATCGCCGTCGTGCGGGAGTACCAGATGTCCGCGGCGTAGGTCGAGGACTTCACCGAGCTGTTCGGCGGGACGAGGTCGTCGGTGAAGAACCCCTGGGTGAACCGCACCGCCCGGGCCCCGGCGTCGGAGTCGATGGCGGCGGTCACGAGGTCGTCCTCGAGGAAGCGGCCGTCGGCCTCGAACAGCCAGCTGAGCCACCGGGTGACCCCGTTGCCCTGCCAGTTGTAGGCGAACGGCCACGCACCGTCCGGCAGCGAGCCCTTGACCCGGCGGGAGACCTCGAGGAACTCCTCCCAGGACCAGGCGTCCTCGATGGAGGTCGGGACCGAAGCGACGCCGGCCTGCGACAGGAGGTCCTCGTTGTAGAGGATCACCGACGTGTCGGTGTGGTGGGGCACGCCGTAGGGGGCCCCCTCGCGCTGGACCGCCTGCCACGCCTGCGGGGTGAACCGGTCGGCGAACCCCTCGGGCAGGTGGGGAGTCAGGTCGAGGAGCTGGTCCTGGCCCGCGTAGCTGCCGAAGGTGTAGTACGGCACCCGGAAGACGTCCGGCGGGTTGCCGGCCTGGATCTGGGCGTCGATCGTCGTGAACATCTGCTCGTAGGGGACGGCGTTGAGGGTGACGGTGGCACCCTCCGCCTCCTGGAACGAGGCGATCGCGGCCCGGAAGCCTGCGAGCTCGGCGTCGGTGCCCCACGTCGTGAAGGTGATCCCACCCTCGTCGGTGGAGGCGTCGTCGCCGGACGTCGAGAAGCCCGCGCAGGCGCCGAGCGCGAAGGGGGCGGCGGCGACTCCGCCGGCGGACAGGAGCTGGCGACGGGTGAGCGGCACGGGGGCCTCCTGGTCTGTCGTGCTGGCATGGGAGAAGGCCCGGGCACGCTGCTCGACCACGGACGAGACGACTCTAGGCGCGAGCGAGGACGTCGGTCACCGACCCGACCCGGATCCGACCCGACCCTGTCGAACCTCGGCGCGGGCCGCTCCCGTCACCGGTTCGGGTTGCACGCCGCGACGTGGGAGACTGGCAGGAGTGCCCTGACCCCGCGACCCCGAGGACTCGACCGCCCGTGTCTCCCCGTGCCAGCACCGTGCTGCCGCCGCACGCGACGCCGCCGGAGGCGATCCGCAACTTCTGCATCATCGCCCACATCGACCACGGCAAGTCGACGCTCGCGGACCGGATGCTCCAGATCACCGGCATCGTCGACGACCGCGCGATGCGGGCGCAGTATCTCGACCGGATGGACATCGAGCGCGAGCGGGGCATCACGATCAAGTCCCAGGCGGTGCGCATGCCCTGGGAGGTCGACGGCAGCAGCCACGTCCTCAACATGATCGACACCCCCGGCCACGTCGACTTCACCTACGAGGTCTCCCGCAGCCTCGCGGCGTGCGAGGGCGCGATCCTCCTCGTCGACGCGGCCCAGGGGATCGAGGCCCAGACCCTCGCCAACCTCTACCTGGCGATGGAGAACGACCTCACGATCATCCCGGTCCTCAACAAGATCGACCTCCCCGCGGCCCAGCCCGAGAAGTACGCCGAGGAGCTCGCCGGCCTCATCGGCTGCGACCCCGAGGACTGCTTCCAGGTCTCGGGCAAGACGGGCCAGGGCGTCGAGCCGTTGCTCGACGCGATCGTCCACCAGGTCCCGGCTCCCACCGGCGACGCCGACGCCCCCGCCCGGGCGATGATCTTCGACTCCGTGTACGACACCTACCGCGGCGTCGTCACGTACGTCCGGGTCGTCGACGGCCACCTCACCCCGCGCGAGCGGATCGCGATGATGTCGACGAAGGCGACGCACGAGCTCCTCGAGATCGGCGTCATCTCCCCGGAGCCCAAGCCTTCCGACGGTCTCGGCGTCGGCGAGGTCGGCTACCTCATCACCGGCGTCAAGGACGTCCGCCAGTCCAAGGTCGGCGACACCGTGACGAACGCGGGCAAGCCGGCCACCGACGCCCTCGGCGGGTACCGCGACCCCAAGCCGATGGTCTTCTCGGGGCTGTTCCCGCTCGACGGCTCGGACTACCCGGACCTGCGCGAGGCCCTCGACAAGCTCAAGCTCAACGACGCCGCGCTCGTCTACGAACCCGAGACCTCCGTCGCCCTCGGCTTCGGCTTCCGGTGCGGCTTCCTCGGCCTGCTGCACCTCGAGATCGTCCGTGAGCGGCTCGAGCGCGAGTTCGACCTCGCGCTCATCTCCACCCAGCCGAACGTCGTCTACGACGTGACGATGGAGGACGGGACCGAGGTCCTCGTGACGAACCCCAGCGAGTTCCCGACGGGCAAGGTCGCCGAGGTCCGCGAGCCGAAGGTGCGCACCACGGTGCTCGCCCCGAGCGAGTTCATCGGCGCCATCATGGAGCTGTGCCAGGGCAAGCGCGGCACGCTGCTCGGGATGGACTACCTCTCCGAGGACCGCGTCGAGATGCGCTACACGCTGCCGCTCGCCGAGGTCGTGTTCGACTTCTTCGACCAGCTGAAGTCGCGCACCAAGGGGTACGCCTCCCTCGACTACGAGCCGGACGGCGACCAGGCCGCCGACCTCGTCAAGGTCGACATCCTCCTCCAGGGCGAACCGGTCGACGCCTTCTCGGCCATCGTCCACAAGGACCGCGCCTACGGCTACGGCGTCATGATGGCCGGCAAGCTCAAGGAGCTCATCCCGAGGCAGCAGTTCGAGGTGCCCATCCAGGCCGCCGTCGGGGCGCGGATCATCGCCCGCGAGAACATCCGGGCCATCCGCAAGGACGTCCTCGCCAAGTGCTACGGCGGTGACATCTCCCGCAAGCGCAAGCTGCTCGAGAAGCAGAAGGCCGGCAAGAAGCGGATGAAGAACATCGGCTCGGTCGAGGTGCCGCCGGAGGCGTTCATCGCCGCCCTCACCTCCGACGGCGGCGCCGACGCCACGAAGAAGTGAGTGCCCCCGCCGCCCCGAGCACCGTCGCTCCCCACCACCCCGTCGAGGACCTCCCGACCACCCGGCTGCTGCTGCCGCTGTCGGCGCTGCTCTGGGGCACGCAGTTCGCGTTCCTCACCCCGGCGATCGGGATCATCCTCGCCGCGCTCTACGACGCCGACGCCACCCAGATCGGGGTGGCGCTCGCGGCGTACAACTCCAGCGCGTTCGTCGCGACGCTCGTCGTGCCGACCCGGGCCGACCGCAAGGGCGACTACCTGCGGCCGCTGCTGTGGTGCGGCGGGTTCACCATCGCGCTCGTCACCGCCCTGGCGCTCGCGCCGACCCTCGAGCTGGCCGTCCTCGCGCTAGTCGCGCTCGGCGGTCCGGCCGGTGTCGCGATCGGGCTGATCTTCGCCCACCAGCGGCACACCGGGGCCACCCCGGACCAGGTGATGCGCACCCGCGCGATCTTCTCGCTGTCCTGGGTCGGCGGACCGCCGCTCGCCGCGTTCATCATCGGCGCCGGTGGGTCCCGCGCCGTCCTGTGGTCGATCGCGGGGCTCGGTCTCGTCGGTCTGGGCCTCACCCGGCTCATGACCGTCCGGCACGCCCGGTCCCGGCACGCGGGCGCCCCGCCGCCCCGGGGTGACCGGATGTCGGTGACGCTGCGGCGCCCGGCGGTCCTCGCCCTGCTCGGGACCTTCGTCGCGCTCATGGCGGCCGTCACGGCCTCGGTCGCGGTGATGCCGCTCTACGTCACCGAGGTCCTCGGGCTGCACGTCGAGTGGAGCGGCATCGCGCTCGGCACCTGCGCCGCCCTGGAGATCCCGCTGCTCCTCTCGCTCGGCCGGCTCACCCGCCGCTTCGGGTCCTGGCGGCTCGTCGGCGTGGGCTGCGTCGCCGGGCTCACCTACTACGCGCTCCTGCTCACGGTCGGCAGCCAGGTGGTCCTCGTCGGGGGGCAGGTGCTCAACGCCGTGTACATCGCGACGATGTCCGGGGTCGGCCTCACGCTCTACCAGGACGTCGTCGGCCGGCCCGGGCTCGCGTCCTCGCTCTTCATGAACACGACCCGGGTCGGGGCGATCGTCGCCGGCCCGGTGCTCGCCGTCGGCGGCGGATCGGCGTTCGGCTACACCGGGGTGTTCGCCGGCTGTGCCGGTCTCGTGGTCCTCGGGAGCGGCGTCCTCGTCGTCTCCCGGCTGCTGGCCCGGCGCCGGGCTCAGGCGAGACGGTCGACGTCGGGGACGCTCACCCCGTAGGACAGCTCCGTCCCGTCGAAGCCGAGGGAGCGGTAGAGCCGGCCCGCGGGGTTGTGCTCCTCGGTGACGATGACGAGCCCCTGCGCGCCGTGGGCCCGCACCCAGGCGGCGGCCCGTCCGACGAGGTGCCCGGCGAGTCCGCGCCCGCGGTGGTCGGGGTGGGTGAGGACGGACTGGAAGCGCCCCACCGGACCGCACCGCACGATCCCGAGGTGGGCCACCGGGGTGTCCCCGTGGGTGACGAGGGCGAACCAGGCGTGCCCGGCCTCGACGGCGCGGCGCCTCGCGTCCGCCTGTCGCTCGAGGAAGACCCGGTGCTCCTGCGCCGACTCCGACCCGTCGTCGTGGGTCGCGACGAGGCCGACGGCGTCCGACCACGCCGCCTCCCGCCCCAGCTCGCGGACGACGTAGCCCTCGGGCAGCGGCACCTCCCGCACGGGCCCGTCGGCGAGGAGGGTGACGACGACGTCGGGCTCGAACCCACGCTCGGTCCACGCCGGCGCGACCGGCCCGGGCAGGCCCACGGTGCGGTGGCGTGCGTGCGGGAAGGCGCGCTCGAACCGGCGCAGCCAGAGGTCGACGTCGTCGGCCCGGTCGGGGTCGAGGACGTCGAGGTAGTTGCCCCAGCGGAACGTGGGGTTGTCGGGGGTGACGACCCGGAGGTGGTCGCCCTCGTCGTGCACCTCGGAGCCGGTGAGGGAGGAGACGACGAGGTCGGTCCAGATGCCGGGGCCGACGAGCCCGGCCCACCGGGGTCTGGTCGTGAGAAGGTCCACCGGCCCACGGTGGCAGGTCGGGCGCCCGGCGGCCACCGGGTTGTCCCGGTGGGCCGCCGCTCAGGCCTGCGCGCCGTCGGGGACCGTCGACTCCTCGACCGACGACCCCGGGACCGGGCCGTCCCTCCAGCGGTCGGCGTCGGCGGCGAGGGCGAGCAGGGCCGGGACGTCGGCCGGCCACACGGCCTCGGTGGCGGTGTCCAGGTCGGCGGGGTCCCACCACCGGGTGTCGACGATGCAGAGGCGCTCCTCCTCGGTGTACCCGGACGGGTCGACCTGGAAGGCGGGGGTGTCGACGACGAACCAGACCTCGGTCTGGTCCACGACCTTGTCGCTGTAGCCGTGGACGACGAGCCGCTCGAGGACGGGCCCGCGGACGGCGTCGGGGGACAGGACGACACCGGTCTCCTCCGCGAGCTCCCGGACCGCGGCCTCGCGGTCGGTCTCGCCCGGGTCGACGCCTCCGCCGGGGGTGTCCCAGAAGTGCACCGACGGCTCGAGGCCGTGGTCGGAGTCGAGGAAGAGCAGGACCCGGCCCCGAGGGTCGCGCACGAGCAGCCGGACCGCCCGCCGGGCGATGCGCGGCCGGTCCCGGGGGTCCGGTCGGACGAAGCCCGGCTGGCCGGGCAGGGGCTGGGCGCTCACCCCGCCACCGTAGTCGCGCCGTACCCGCCGGGAGCCTGCCGGGAGCCTGCCGGGACGGACCGGCGGCACCGTCCCGGTCCAGGGCGTCGTCACCGCCCACCGTGGGCGAGGGCCCGCCGCGCCGGGCGTGCCGCCGAGCAGGGGGCTCGGGTCCGTCAGGCGCGGGTGAGCCGTCGGCGCAGGCGGTCGACGTCCTCGGACGTCCAGCCCTGGTCGCGCAGCCACCCCTCGGCCCCGCCCCAGCCGTCCCGGACGGCCTCGAGGATCGCGGTCATGGTCTCGGCCTGCGGGGTCTGGTCGGCGACCGCCTGGCGGGCCAGGGCGGGCCCGTGGCTGTCCGTGGTGACGATGCGGGCGATGATCGCCTCGATCCGCTCGGCGGACAGGACGTAGTCGGCGACGATCTCCTCCGTGGGGACACCCGCGACGTCGAGGCACATCGCGACGACGGTGCCGGTGCGGTCCTTGCCCGCCGCGCAGTGGACGACGGCGGCGCCCGCCGCGTCGGCGACGACGGACATCGCCGCCGACACCGAGTCGGGGCGCTTCGCGAGGTAGCCGAGGTAGTGCTCGGTCCAGAACTGCGCGCCCTGCGGTGAGCGCTCCTCGCGCGGCGGCAGGGCCAACGCGCGGGCGGCGACCTCGTCGGCCGTGAGCGGCTCGCGCCGTGGCAGGAGCGAGTGGTGGTGGTGCGTCAGAGCATCGACGCGACGCAGCGGGCCCTCGCCCTCGAGGTGGAGCTCGGTCTCGGTGCGCAGGTCGACGACGTCGGTGACCCCGAGCTCGCCGACGAGCCGGTCGACGTCCTGCGGGGTGAGGTCCTGGAGGTTGTCGGACCGGATGAGCCGGCGCGGGACGACGGTGCCCCCGTCGCGGGTCGGCAGCCCGCCGAGGTCGCGCATGTTGACGAGACCGTCGAGGTGGATCCAGCGTTCCGGCATGGGGCCGATCCTAGGTCCGGGCGCGGACGGGCCCCGCGGCGGGTGACACGATGAGGCGGTGCCCCGACTGCCCGACGGCGACCCCGCCCCGCACGACGGCCGGCTCCCCGCATCGGCGACGGACCGGCTCGGTGACGGGCCCTTCGGCATCTACCTCCACGTGCCGTTCTGCGCCGTGCGCTGCGGGTACTGCGACTTCAACACCTACACCCTCCCCGAGCTCGGCCCCGGCGCCTCGACGGAGGACTTCGCCGCGACCGCCGTCGGCGAGCTCGACCTCGCCGCCCGCGTCCTGGGCGACGGGGCACCTGCCGTCGACACCGTCTTCGTCGGCGGGGGGACGCCGACCCTGCTCCCGGCCGCCGACCTCGTGCGGCTCGTCGACGAGGTGCGCGCGCGGTTCGGGCTCGCCCCCGGCGCGGAGGTGACGACGGAGGCCAACCCCGACTCGGTGACGGCGGCCGACCTGCGCGCGCTGGCCGACGGCGGGTTCACCCGGGTGAGCATCGGGATGCAGTCGGCGGTGCCGCACGTCCTCGCGACCCTCGACCGGACCCACGATCCGGCGCGGGTGGCCACCGCCGTGGACGCGGCCCGCGACGCCGGGCTGGCGACGAGCCTCGACCTCATCTACGGCACGCCGGGGGAGACGCTCGAGGACTGGCGCAGGAGCCTCGACGCGGCGCTGGCGCTCGAGCCCGACCACGTGTCCGCGTACGCGCTCGTCGTCGAGGACGGAACCCGGATGGACGCCCAGGTGCGCCGCGGCGAGCTGCCGCTGCCGGACGGCGACGACGAGGCGGACAAGTACGAGGCGGCCGACGAGTCGCTCGTCGCGGCGGGGTACGACTGGTACGAGGTGAGCAACTGGGCGCGGACCCCGGCCGGTCGCTGCCGCCACAACGAGGGCTACTGGTCCGGGGGCGACTGGTGGGGCGTGGGCCCCGGCGCGCACTCGCACGTCGGCGGGGTGCGGTGGTGGAACGTCAAGCACCCGCGGGCGTACGCCGCCCGGCTCGCGGTGGGGGAGTCACCGGCCGCGGGGCGCGAGGTGCTCACCGAGGAGCAGCGACACGACGAGGAGGTGCTCCTCGGGGTGCGGCTGCGCGAGGGGCTGGCGGTGGACCGGCTGGGCCCCGAGGGGCGGACGGCGGTGGCGGGCCTCGTCGCCGAGGGCCTCGTCGACGGCGCCGCGGCCGTCCGCGACCGCCGCGTCGTGCTCACCCGGCGCGGTCGGCTGCTCGCCGACACGGTCGTGGGGGGGGGGGGGGGGGGGGGGGGGGCGGCCCCGGGGGCGCGCCCCCCCCCCCCCCCCCCCCCCCCGCCCCCGC
>NZ_JAGSNF010000017.1 GCF_018139485.1 Phycicoccus avicenniae | reverse complement strand
CCGGGGCGGGGTCGGCGCCCCCCCTCCCGGGGGGGGCGGGGGGGGGGGGGCCCCCCCCCCGGCCCCCCGCCCCACGAGCGGCCGTCAGACGACGCCGTCCGTCACTTGACGAACTTGATCGTCAGCGGCGGGTCCCACCACTCGCCGTTGTTGGCCTTGATGACGCCGATGACGTGCAGCACGAGGGCGTAGATCGCCACGAGGAAGATCGTGACGAAGCCGATGAGCACGAACATCAGCACGAACGAGACGATCGCGCCGACGACGGTCGTGATCTGGATGTTGAGCGCGGCGGTCGTCTGGGACCGCACGTACGGGCCGCGGTCCTTGAACAGGACGTACATCACGATGGCCGCGACGACGCCGAGGAGCCCGCTCGAGAGGACCGTGGCGCCGAGGGTGATCCCGTGGGTCGCCATCGCCCACGTCTTCTCCTCCTGCTGGGTCAGCGGCTTCTGGGAACCCCCGCCGAAGGCCGGGCCCCCGCCGTAGGGCTGCTGGCCTCCGTACTGCTGCTGTCCGCCGTGCTGCTGCTGTCCGCCGTGCTCTCCCGAGGACGGGTACGGCTGCGCGCCCGCCGTCCCCGGAGGGGGCGGGGGAGCCTGGCCGGCGCCCGGCGGCGGGGGCGGCGGGGCCGCGCCACCGGGAGGCGGCGGCGGAGGCGGCTCGTGGGCCGGCGGGGCGTCGGGTGCGGTCTCCGGCGGGGCCGGGTCCTGCGGCTGCGGTGGGTCGGTGGGGCCCTGCGGGTCGTGCGGCTCGTCGGGCCCGGTCGGGTCCTTGGGGTGGTCGCTCATGTGTCCTCCTGTGGTGTCTCGTCCCATCGAACACCCGACGCGCCGCTCGTGCGAGCGGTTCCGGGGGCGCGTCGGGGACCTCTTCCGGGTCGGGTCAGGGTGGACCCCGACCCGGGGACCGCTACCGCGGGGCGGTGACGAAGTCGATGAGCTCCTCGACCCGCCCGAGCAGCTCGGGCTCGAGGTCGGTCCAGGAGTCGACGGAGCCGAGGATGCGCTTCCAGGCCCGTGCGACGTCGGCCTGGGTCTCGTGCGGCCACCCGAGGTGGTCGCAGATGCCGTGCTTCCACTCCGTGCCACGCGGGACGACGGGCCAGGCGTCCATCCCGAGCCGCTGGGGTTTCACGGACTGCCAGACGTCGACGTAGGGGTGGCCGACGACGAGGACGTGCTCGGCGTACGGGCGCACCCTGCGAGCCTCGTCGACGACGCGGGACTCCTTGCTGCCGGGCACGAGGTGGTCGACGAGGACCCCCATCCGGTGCTCGGCGTCGGGCTGCACCTCGCGGATGACGGCGGCGAGGTCGTCGACCCCGTCGAGCATCTCGACGACGACCCCCTCGACGCGCAGGTCGTCGCCCCACACCTTCTCCACGAGCTCGGCGTCGTGCCGTCCCTCGACGTAGAGACGGGACCCGCGGGCGACGCGGGCCCGCGCACCCCGCACCGCGCGGGACCCGCTCGCGGTGCGCGATGCGGCGCCACGGTGGGCGGCGAGGCGGTCGGCGCCGGCCGGACGCGGGGGCACGAGGGTCACCGGCCGGCCGTCGACGTGGAAGCCGGGACCGAGCCGGAAGGCCCTGAGCCGGCCGTGCCGGTCCTCGAGGTGGACGACGTGGGCGCCCCCGGCCTTCTCGACACGGACGACGGCGCCGACCCAGCCCGTCTCGACGTCCTCGACGACGAGACCGCTCTCAGCGGCCAGCGGCACGGCCCGGCCCTTCGCCGGCCGCCGCCAGTCGCCCGAGAGCACGTCCTGTCCGTACCTGTCCGCCACGCCCGGCACGCTAGCCGCGCCGCGGGGCCCGACCCGGTAGCGGCACGCGGTCGAGGACCCGCGTCGCGGCTTTCGCGTCGGAGGGGGTGGCCGCGTAGGCTTGGCACTCGGGTGGTCAGAGTGCCAGCGACGGGCGTCCGACCACCCGGTGACCCCACCGACGAGCGACCCGGAGGAGGACCCGTGAACGACGACCGACGCCTGCGCGTGCTGCGGGCCATCGTCCAGGACTACGTCGAGACGTCGGAGCCGGTCGGCTCCAAGGCCCTCCTCGAGCGGCACCAGCTCGGGGTCTCCGCGGCCACGGTGCGCAACGACATGGCCGTGCTCGAGGAGGAGGGGCTCATCGCCGCCCCGCACACGAGCGCGGGCCGCATCCCGACGGACGCCGGGTACCGGCTCTTCGTCGACCGCCTCTCGCAGGTCAAGCCGATGAGCCAGGCGGAGCAGCGTGCCATCGGCACCCTCCTGGAGGGGGCCGTCGACCTCGACGACGTCGTCGACCGCACGGTCCGCCTCCTCGCGTCGCTGACCCGTCAGGTCGCCGTCGTGCAGTACCCGTCGCTGTCCCGGTCCTCGGTGCGCCACGTCGAGCTCGTCCCGATCGGGGGACCCCGGCTCCTCGTCGTGCTCATCACGACGACCGGCCGGGTCGAGCAGCGGGTCGTCGACGTCGGCACCGACCTCCTCACCGACGACGGGCAGAGCGCCCTCGTCACCCTGCGCGCGGAGATCAACGCGGCGACGACCGGCCGCGTCCTCGCCGACGCCTCGAGCGAGCTCACCTCGCTCGACGAGCGGATCGACCCCTCGCTGCGGCCGCTCGCCCGGTCCGTCGTCGCCGCTCTCGAGGAGTCGCTCGTCGAGGAGCGCGAGGAGCGGGTCGTCCTCGCCGGCACCGCGAACCTCGTCCGCTCCGGGGGCGACTTCACCGCGAGCATCGGTCCGGTGCTCGAGGCGCTCGAGGAGCACGTCGTCCTCCTCAAGCTCATGGGCGCCGTCGCCGAGCAGGGCGGCAGCCTCGCCGTCCGGATCGGTGCGGAGAACCCGTACGCCGGCCTGCGCTCGACGTCGATGGTGACGACGGGCTACGGCGCCGGTACCGACGTCGTCGCCGGACTCGGCGTCGTCGGCCCCACCCGCATGGACTACCCGGGCGCCATGGCCGCCGTCCGGGCCGTCGCCACGTACGTCTCCAGGATCCTCGCCGACTGACGGCAGGACCCGTCCCCACCGACACCCACCGGAGGACCACCGTCCCGTGAACGACTACTACGCCGACCTCGGGGTCGCCCGCGACGCGAGCCCGGAGGACATCAAGCGGGCCTACCGTCGGGCCGCCCGCACCCTGCACCCCGACGTCAACCCCGGGCCCGAGGCCGAGGAGCAGTTCAAGAAGATCAGCCAGGCCTACGACGTCCTGTCCGACCCGCAGAAGCGGCGGTCCTTCGACGCCGGCGCCGACCCTTACGGCGGCCGGGACCAGGGCTTCGGCCAGGGGTTCTCGTTCAGCGACGTCATGGAGGCGTTCTTCGGTGCCGGCGCCGCGGGCACGGCCGGACCGCGCTCCCGGCAGATGCGCGGGCAGGACGCCCTCGTCCGGCTCGACGTCGACCTCGGCGACGCCGTGTTCGGCAAGGAGAAGGAGCTGACGGTCGACACCGCCGTCGGCTGCGGCACGTGCCACGGCGACGGCCGGCAGCCGGGCACCTCGACCCGCACCTGCGACGTCTGCGAGGGCCGCGGCGAGATCCGCCAGGTGCAGCGCAGCTTCCTCGGCCAGGTCATGACGACACGGCCGTGCATGACGTGCCAGGGCTTCGGCGAGATCATCACCGACCCCTGCTACGAGTGCAGCGGTGACGGCCGGGTACGGACCCGGCGCACGCTGACGCTCAAGGTGCCCGCAGGTGTCGACACCGGCACCCGGATCCAGCTGGCCGGCGAGGGCGAGGTCGGCCCGGGCAACGGTCCGGCCGGTGACCTCTACGTCGAGGTCGCCGTCCGCAAGCACCCCGTCTTCCAGCGCCGGGGCGACGACCTGCACGCGACGGTCGAGGTCCCGATGACGGCCGCGGCGCTCGGCGCGAGCCTGTCGATGGACACCTTCGACGGCGCCCAGGAGCTCGACCTGCGGCGGGGCAGCCAGTCCGGCGACACCATCACCCTCCGCGGCCTCGGCGTGACGCACCTGCGGGGCGGCGGCCGAGGCGACGTCGTCGTCCACACGATGGTGCAGACGCCGACGCGCCTGGACTCCGAGCAGGAGGACCTGCTCCGGCGGCTCGCGACGCTGCGCGGCGAGGAGCGTCCCGAGGGCAAGGTGTCCAACCCCACCGAGGGCTCGCTCTTCGGCAAGCTGCGCGACGCCTTCAAGGCGCGCTGAGCCGGCCAGGACCCCGATGACGCTCCCGCTCCACCTCCTCGCCCCGGGGGCGCTCGACGGCCGCGGGCCGGGTGACGTCGTCCGGCTCGACGGGACCGAGGGACGGCACGCCGTCGCCGTGCGCCGGACCCGGGTCGGGGAGCGGGTCGTCCTCGCCGACGGTGCCGGGCGCAGCGTCGTCGGTGCGGTGACCGGGGTCGGCAAGGACGTGCTCGACGTCGAGGTCGACGAGGTGCACGAGGACCCCGAGCCCGCGCCGCGCTTCGTCCTCGTCCAGGCGCTCGCGAAGGGCGGTCGCGACGACCAGGCCGTCGAGGCCGCCACCGAGTGCGGGGTCGACGAGGTCGTGCCGTGGCAGGCGGCGCGGTGCATCGTCCGGTGGCGCGGGGAGCGCGGCGAGAAGGCCCGGCGTGGCTGGGACGGGGTGCTCGTCGCGGCGACGAAGCAGTCGCGCCGGACCCGACGGCCCCTGCTCGGTCCGACGGCCACGACCGCCGAGCTCGTCCAGCGCGTCGCCACCTCGGCCGCGACCTTCGTCCTCCACGAGGACGCGACGACACCGCTCGCGGGGGCGGTCCTGCCCGAGGCCGGCGACGTGCTCCTCGTCGTCGGTCCCGAGGGCGGGATCGCGCCGGAGGAGCTGGAGACGCTCGAGGCCGTGGGGGCCCGGGCCGTGCGGCTCGGCGCCGCGGTCCTGCGCTCCTCGAGCGCCGGACCCGCCGCGCTCGCCGTCCTCAGCGCGGCGTCCCGCTGGAGGTGACGGGTTCCGTCCGGATCCGGTCCTAGGGTCGGGCCATGGACCTGACGTTCTCGGGCGCGGTGTACGAGTGGCGCGGTCCCGCGCCGCACCACTTCGTCGACCTGCCCGAGGAGGAGTCGGCCGCCGTGCAGGCGACCTCCGCGCTCACGAGCTACGGGTGGGGCTGCATCCCGCTCGCCGCGAGGATCGGCCGGACCGACTTCACGACCGCCCTCATCCCGCGCGGCGAGCGGTACGCCCTGCCGCTCAAGGCCGCCGTGCGCCGGGCCGAGGGCATCGGCGTGGGCGACACCGTCGAGGTGGCCTTGTCCGTCGACGTGTGAGGCCCGCGGCCCTAGGGTCGGGGGATGAGCGAGCCGAGCACCGACTGCCTCTTCTGCCGGATCGTCGCCGGCGACGTCCCGGCCGACGTCGTCGCCGAGTCCGAGCACGCCCTGGCCTTCCGTGACGTGAACCCGCAGGCACCCACGCACGTCCTCGTCGTCCCGCGGCAGCACGTCGAGAACGGCGCCGCCCTCGCGGCGGCGTCCCCGGCCGCCCTCGCCGGGGTCGTCGGGCTCGCCGGCGAGGTGGCCGAGCAGGAGGGCCTCGCCGACGGGTACCGGGCGGTCTTCAACACCGGGGTGGGCGCGGGCCAGACGGTCTTCCACGCCCACCTGCACGTTTTCGGTGGGCGGGACCTCACCTGGCCCCCGGGGTGAGCGGGCGCTGACCCAGGGTTCTCGCGTGCCCCGACGCCCCCTCGGCCCGTAGACTGGACGCACGATGACAGACGCGCGCACCGACGGCCCGGCCGTGCCCGACGGCACCCCGACCACCCAGCCCATCGTGCCCCGGCACACCGTGACGATCCCGGCCGAGGTCTCCATGGTCTCCCTCCTCGGCCCCCGTGACGAGCTGCTGCGCACGATGGAGCGCCAGTTCCCGCAGCTGGAGATCCACGTCCGCGGCAACGAGTTCCACCTCAGCGGCCCGAGCGCCGAGGTCGCCCTCGTCGAGCGCCTCCTCGACGAGCTCATCGAGGTCATCGGTGGTGGCCAGCCGCTGAACCGCGACGCCGTCGAGCGGTCGATCTCGATGCTGCGCAGCCAGAGCGTCGAGCGCCCGGCCGACGTGCTGACGATGAACATCGTGAGCAGCCGCGGCCGGACGATCCGGCCGAAGACCCTCGGCCAGAAGCAGTACGTCGAGGCGATCGACGAGAACACCGTCGTCTTCGGCATCGGCCCGGCGGGGACCGGCAAGACCTACCTCGCGATGGCGAAGGCCGTCGCGGCCCTGCAGGCCAAGCAGGTGAACCGGATCATCCTCACCCGGCCGGCGGTCGAGGCGGGGGAGCGGCTCGGCTTCCTGCCGGGTTCCCTCAACGACAAGATCGACCCGTACCTGCGGCCCCTCTACGACGCCCTGCACGACATGGTCGACCCCGACTCCATCCCGCGGCTGCTCGCCGCCGGCACGATCGAGGTCGCCCCGCTGGCATTCATGCGTGGACGGGCCCAGCCCGTGAACAGTGCGGTGCTCACACCGGAGGGCTTCCGTCGGTTCGGTGACCTCGAGGTCGGAGACCTCGTCATCGGGTCGTCGGGGCGGCCGACTCCCGTGATCGGTGTGCATCCCCAGGGCGTCAAGGAGGTCTACCGGGTCACGACCCAGGACGGTGCGTCGACTCTTGCGTGTGCCGAGCACCTCTGGACGGTGCGGACCCCGGATGACAAGCGCCGTGACCGTTGGCGCACTCTTCAGACCTCCGACATGGTGGGGCGACTCCGGTCCGGCCATCAGCACCGGTTCGAGCTGCCACTCATGGACGCCGCGGACCACGTTCCGCAGCCCGTGCCGATGGACCCGTATGCACTCGGACTCCTGCTGGGCGACGGGTGCCTCACGACGCGGACGACCCCCAGCTTCACCACCGCCGACCCGGAGCTGGTCGACGGGCTGCAGGACGCCCTCGACGCGAGCCGGCTCGACGTCGAGGTCGTGCACAAGGACAGGTACGACTTCGTGCTGCGGCAGCGGGGGACGTCGCGCGGCGGCATCGTCGAGGGCGTCCGGACGACGAACGCAGTGACCGCGGTGCTGCGCGACCTCGGACTCGCGGGGACGAGGTCCGCCACCAAGTTCGTCCCGGAGGTGTACAAGGCGAACGCGGCGTGGGTGCGGCTCGCGGTCCTCGAGGGACTCTTCGACAGCGACGGTGGACCTGTGCTGCAGGAAGGTCGGACGTGCCGCGTCCAGTACGCGACGACCTCGGCGCGACTGCGTGACGACGTGGTCCACCTCGTCCGTTCGTTGGGGGGCGTGGCGTACTGGAGGACCCGTCCTGCATCCGGAAGACCCCCGGGACGGGCGGGCGGCCGACCCGTGGAGTACCGCAACGATGCGTACGTCCTCGACGTCCGACTTCCCGAGGGCTACGTGCCGTTCCGTCTCCGGCGGAAGCGCGAGGCGTTCCTCGGCAGCGGTGGCGGTCACCCGACCCGGTACGTCGAGTCGATCGAGCCCGCCGGCGAAGCCGAGACCATGTGCATCCAGGTCGCGGCGGCGGACTCCCTGTACGTGACGGACGACCACATCGTCACGCACAACACGCTCAACGGTGCTTTCGTCATCCTCGACGAGGCGCAGAACACGACCCCCGAGCAGATGAAGATGTTCCTCACCCGGCTCGGGTTCGGTTCGAAGATGGTCGTCACGGGCGACGTCACGCAGGTCGACCTTCCGGGCGGCAACGAGAGCGGTCTGCGGATCGTGCGCGACATCCTCGGCGACATCGAGGACGTCCACTTCGCCGAGCTCTCCGCCGTCGACGTCGTCCGCCACCGCCTCGTCGGCGACATCGTCGACGCGTACGGCCGCTGGGACGCCACGCAGCAGCGTCGTGGCCCCCGCGCCACCCGGCCGCGCAGCGCCGGGCAGGACCGGTCGTGAGCATCGAGGTCCTCAACGAGACCGAGTTCTCCCTCGACGAGACCGAGCTCGTCGCGTGTGCCCGGTACGTCATGGGCGAGATGAAGGTCCACCCGCAGGCCGAGCTGTGCCTGCGGCTCGTCGACGAACCGGCGATGGAGACCCTCCACGTGCAGTGGATGGACCTGCCCGGGCCGACGGACGTCATGAGCTTCCCAATGGACGAGCTGCGACCCGGTCGCGACGGCGTGCCGCCCGACGAGGGCGTCCTCGGCGACATCGTCCTGTGCCCGTCGGTCGCCGAGTCCCAGGCGCGCACGGCCGGGCACGCGACCGAGGAGGAGCTGCTGCTGCTCACGACGCACGGCATCCTCCACCTGCTCGGCTTCGACCACGCCGAGCCGGACGAGGAGAAGGAGATGTTCGAGCTGCAGCGCCAGCTCCTGCTCACCTTCCTCGCCACGCGCGGCCGACCGGGCGTCTGAGACCCCATGCTCCACTTCGTCGTCGCGGCGGTCGTCGCCACCGTCCTGGCGTTCCTCGCGTCGATGGCCGAGTCCGCGGTGGGTCGGATGTCCCGCGTCCGGGCCGACGAGCTCGTCGACGAGGGCCGTCCGGGTGCCCGGGCCCTCGTGCGGGTCGTCGCCGACACCGCGTCCTACCTGTCCGTGCTCTCCTTCGTCCGGGTCATCGCGGAGTCCACGGCGGCCGTCATGGTCACCCTCGCCGTCGTCGACGCCGTCACGGGCACGACCGCGACCTTCCTCGTCGCGATCGGGATCATGGCGCTGGTCTCGTTCGCCGTCGTCGGGGTCTCGCCCGGGACGCTGGGGCGGCAGCACAGCGCACGCGTCGCGCTCCTCGCCGCCCCGGTCGCCGTGTGGCTGCGGCGTCTCCTCGGGCCGTTCGCCCGGCTCCTCATCGCCCTGACGAACGCCGTGACGCCGGGCAAGGGCTACCGGGACGGGCCGTTCGAGAGCGAGTCCGAGCTGCGCGGCCTGGTCGACGTGGCCCGCGAGAACCTCCTCATCGAGGCCGACGAGCGCGCGATGATCCACTCCGTCTTCGAGCTCGGGGACACCTACACCCGCGAGGTCATGGTGCCGCGCACGGACATGGTCGCGATCGACGCCGACCGGGTGTGCCGCCAGGCGATGACGCTGTTCATCCGCTCCGGCTTCTCCAGGATCCCGGTGCTCGGCGACGACGTCGACGACGTCGTCGGGCTGCTCTACCTCAAGGACGTCGTGCGGATCGTCACCGCCGACCCGCAGTCCTCGTCGCTCCCGGTGACCCACGTCATGCGCCCCGTCCGCTTCGTCCCGGACAGCAAGCCGGTCGACGCGCTGCTGCGCGAGATGCAGCTGGACCAGGCGCACCTCGCCGTCGTCGTCGACGAGTACGGCGGCACGGCCGGGCTCGTGACGATCGAGGACATCCTCGAGGAGATCGTCGGCGAGATCACCGACGAGTACGACCGCGAGGGGCCCGAGGTCGAGACCCTGCCGGACGGCCGCACCCGGGTCGCGGCGACGATGCACGTCGACGACCTCGCCGAGATGTTCGAGGTGGACCTCGACGAGGACGAGGTGGACACCGTGGGCGGGCTCATCGGCAAGACGACGGGGATGGTGCCGATCGTCGGCTCGACGTGCGAGGTCGCTGGGCTGCGGCTCACCGCCGAGCGGATGTCCGGGCGGCGGAACCGGGTGGCGACCGTCGTCGTCGAGCGGGTCCCCGCCGCCTTCGTGGAGGACGAGACGCAGGAGCGGGTCGGATGAGCAGTACACCGGGAGCCGGCGAGGGGTCGGGCGGGACGCCGCCGGAGGGGGGCTACGTCGCGGGCTTCACCTGCTTCGTCGGGCGCCCGAACGCCGGCAAGTCGACCCTGACGAACGCGCTCGTCGGCCAGAAGGTCGCGATCACCTCGACGAAGCCGCAGACGACCCGGCACACGATCCGTGGCATCGTCACCCGCGAGCACAGCCAGCTCGTCCTCGTCGACACCCCCGGGCTGCACCGCCCGCGGACCCTCCTCGGCGAGCGGCTCAACGACCTCGTCCGAGAGACGCTGCTCGAGGTCGACGTCGTCGGGTTCTGCCTGCCGGCCGACCAGCGGATCGGCCCCGGGGACCAGTTCATCGCCCGCGAGCTCGCCGAGCTCGCGCAGGCCCGGCGCACCCCCGTCGTCGCCATCGCCACGAAGTCCGACACGGTCGACCGTCAGCGGCTGGCGGAGCACCTCATCGCGGTCGACCAGCTGGGGGACTGGGCTGCCATCGTGCCGTGCTCGGCCGTCCGCGGCGACCAGGTCGAGGAGCTCGCGGACGTGCTCGCCGGATACCTGCCGTCCTCGCCCGGCCCCCTCTACCCCGACGGCGAGCTGACCGACGAGCCCGAGGCGCGGATGATCGCCGAGCTCGTCCGCGAGGCGGCGCTCGAGGGCGTGCGGGACGAGCTGCCGCACAGCCTCGCCGTCGTCGTCGAGGAGATCGTCCCCCGTGAGGGTCGGCCCGAGGACGACCCGCTCCTCGACGTCCGGGTCCACGTCTTCGTCGAGCGGGACAGCCAGAAGGCGATCGTCATCGGTCGCGGGGGCTCGCGCCTGCGGGAGGTGGGGACGACGGCCCGCGAGGGCATCGAGCGGCTCCTCGGCGGGCGGGTCCACCTCGACCTGCACGTCAAGGTGGCCAAGGACTGGCAGCGCGACCCCAAGCAACTTCAGCGCCTCGGCTTCTGAGACCGCCGTCAGAAGGCGTTGCCGGTGATGCAGGCGATGGCGTGCGCGCGCCCCCGGGCCCCGAGGCGCCGGACGATCTCGGCGACCTCGTTCGAGATGGTCCGTTCGGAGACGCCCAGGTCGCGGGCGATCTCGCGGTCCGTGGCGCCCTCGGTGAGCAGGAACCCGATGTCGACCATCCGCTGGGTGAAGGGCGGGTCGTCGTGCGCCGCCGGGACCGCGCCGTCCCAGACCCCCTCGAAGCACGCCGCGGCCGCCGCGACGACGTGCGGCACGGTGCTCGTCCACACCGTGCCCTCGAGCGCGTAGCCCCGCGGCGCCCCGACGAACACCCGGGTCCGGTCCAGGACCAGCAGGGGGGCGACGACCGGCGCGACGCGCATCCCGAGGTGGTGGCTCGACAGCATCGGCAGCCGGGAGAGGGCCTGGTCGGCGGTGACGTAGCGGCCGTCGACGCCCGGCCGCCGGGCCGCGTGCTCGAGGGCCCGCGCGGCGCGGGCCTCGGCCCACGACGGGATCGCCGTCATGTGCCACACCGTGTGCCGTACCGCCCGGGCGACCTCGTCGAGGCCCCGGGCCATCGCGTCCTCGACCTCACCGAGCGGCCGGAGGCGCTCGTCCCCCTCGAGGACGAGGTCGTGGGCCCATCGGAAGAAGGCCACCTGCTCCCGTGGCGGCGTGCTCATCGGAGCCCACCGGTGAGCGGACCCGCCGCGCCGGTGCGAGGACCCGGTGCTCGCTCGGACATGGTGCCTCCCCCTCCTCAGGCCGCGTCCTCGGGACGACCCCAGCGTAGCGAGGGGGACGGACGGTCACCGCCGCCCGCTCACCGACCGCCCGCGAGCAGGGCGACGGCGTGGGTCCGGCTCCGCGCGTCCAACCACCGCACGACCGTCCCGACCTCGGCGCTCACGGTCCGGACGCCGACGCCGAGATCGGCACTGATCTCCTGGTCGCTCGGTCCGTCGGCGAGGAGCAGCGCGACCTCCAGCGTCCGGCCGACGAGGGGGGCGCGCCGGTCCACCTCGGCCACGGGGCGAGAGACCTCCCAGGTGCGCAGGAAGACGTGCTCGGCCCGCCGGACGAGGTCGGCGTCACTGCTCTCCCACACCGTCCAGTGGTGGGGTGAGCCGGGCGGGCCCGGGAGGAAGACGTGGTCCGCGTCGGTCAGCAGCAGGGGCATGCCGACCGGCCCGACCCGGCCGTGCGGGTACAGGCTGGACGCGAGGGGCATCCGGGGCAGCGCCGCCCGGCTGAAGACGTCGCGGCTGTCGGGGACCGGGTGCAGCTGCTCGGTGCGCCGGGCCTCACGCAGTCCCCTGGTGCTGCCCCCGGCCAGCATGTTCCAGACGCTCGAGCGGACCGACGCGGCCCGCTCGCGGATCCGCAGGTGCGCCTCCGCGTGGTCCCCGACGAGCCGGACCCGCGGGTCGCCACCGAGGACGAGCTCGGCGACGTGGTCCGAGAAGGCGCTCGTCGTGCGCAGCGCGAGCAGCTCGTCGGGGTCCACACCCACCCTCCGTTCCTCGTCGAACCGCCCGGCGACCTCTCCACCGCGCCCGGACCCAGTATGCGTTTGCGAGTTCCCGCAATGGCCCTGGAGTTCGGACATCTCCTCCCGCACAGTATTGACGCGGCGGTCACCCGGGGGGACGGGCGGCCGCCGCACGCAGGCCTCCGGGGCGGAGAGCAGGCGTGGGGGGGGGGGGGGGGGCCGGGGGGGGGGGGCCCCCCCCCCCCCCCGCCACCCCGGCCCGCCGGCGGCCGCGGCTCGCATCGTGATCGGGTCCCGGCGCGCGCGGCGTCTTCCCTAGACTTCCCGGCATGCGAGTCGGAGTCTTCGGTGCCACCGGTCAGGTGGGCAACGTCATGCGCGGTCTGCTGCGCGAGCGGTCCTTCCCGGTCGAGGAGATGCGGTACTTCGCGTCCGCCCGGTCGGCGGGCAGCACGCTCCCGTGGGGTGACCGCGAGATCGTCGTCGAGGACACGGCGACGGCCGACTTCTCCGGCCTCGACATCGCGCTCTTCTCCGCCGGTGGGTCGACCTCGACGGAGTGGGCGCCGCGGGTGGCGGAGGCCGGCGCCACCGTGGTCGACAACTCCAGCGCCTGGCGGAGGGACCCGCAGGTCCCGCTCGTCGTCGCCGAGGTGAACCCCGGGGACCTCGACGACGTGCCGCTCGGCATCGTCGCCAACCCCAACTGCACGACCATGGCCGCGATGCCGGTGCTCGCGCCGCTGCACGAGGCCGCCGGTCTCGTCCGGCTCCACGTGAGCAGCTACCAGGCCGTCTCCGGCTCGGGTGGCAAGGGGCTCACCGAGCTCGACGACCAGCTGCGCGCGGGCTACGCCGCCGGCGACCCCAAGGACCTGGCGCTGGACGGGTCGGCGCTCACGCTGCCGGACCCGACCGTGTACGCGGTCCCGGTCGGCTTCAACGTCGTCCCGCTCGCGGGGTCCCTCGTCGACGACGGCAGCCTCGAGACCGACGAGGAGCAGAAGCTGCGCAACGAGTCGCGCAAGATCCTCCACATCCCCGACCTGCGGGTGTCCGGGACGTGCGTGCGCGTGCCGGTGTTCACCGGCCACAGCCTCGCGATCCACGCCGAGTTCGACCGGGAGATCGACCCCGCCGACGCCGTCGAGCGCCTCACCTGCGCCCCCGGCGTCGTCGTCACGAACGTCCCGAACCCGCTGCAGGCGACCGGGCGCGACGAGGTGTTCGTCGGGCGTGTGCGCGCCGACCAGGCGGCGCCGGAGGGCCGCGGCCTCGTGCTCTTCGTCGTCGGTGACAACCTCCGCAAGGGCGCGGCGCTCAACGCGGTCCAGATCGCCGAGGAGCTGGAGCGCCGCGGCTGAGACACGAACGGCCTACAGTGGCGCCATGGCCGCCTCCGAGGACGAGTTCCGTGCCGCCGTCGACGGCGTCTCCGCGCTGACCGAGGACCCGGGGAACCTCACGAAGCTGCGGCTGTACGCGCTGTACAAGCAGGCCACCGAGGGCGATGTCACGGGCGACCGGCCGGGTGCGCTCGCCATGGTCGCGCGAGCCAAGCACGACGCCCGGTCCTCGGTCCGGGGGATGTCCGCCGAGGACGCCCGCACCGAGTACGTGCGGACCGTCGAGGGCCTGCGGGGCTGACCTCCGGAGAGCGGGCTCCTCCTCCGGATGCGGATCGGCGTGACCGGGCGCAGACTGGGCCGCACGTCGCAGGGAATGCCGGCCCACGGACCTCACGCGTAACACACCGTTCGGGTGAAATCCAGACCTACCGCAACTCCTGGGGCGCGCTTAGAGTCAGGGCGCCGTTCGTGTGCAGGACAGGCACCGGACGCCGAAGAAAATCACCCCGTGGAGGATTTCGTGAGAAGAGGGACGATCGCTGCCGCCGCAGTGGCGACGCTCGCGCTGGTGGCGACACCGGCCGCAGCCGTCGGCGCCGCGCCGGCCGAGAGCGCACCGGCCGAGACGGCACCCACCGGTGCCAAGGTCGAGAAGAGCAAGTACGGAAGCTACGTCGTCGTCATGAAGAGCGACCCGCTGAGCGAGCGCTTCCAGCCCCAGCAGCTGCGGTCCCGGTCCGCCAACACCGAGCGCAACAAGCTCAAGGCGGAGCAGGGCAAGGCGCTCAAGAAGGCCGGCATCTCCAACGCCAGCCGGAAGAACAGCTACACCAACGCGGTCAACGGGTTCTCCGTCGTCGTCTCGCACGAGAAGGCCGAGAAGCTCGCCGGCGACCCCGAGGTCATGGCGGTCTTCCCCGACGAGCTGCGCCAGAAGCAGTCTCTCCCGACGAAGTCCGTCGCCGGTGACGACCAGATCCGGGACCGCGCCGGCGAGTCCCTCCGTTCCTTCCTCGGCCTCCAGGGCGGGAAGTACGGCACGAAGGGCAAGAACGACAAGTCCACCCGCAACAGCCTCGACGGGCGCGGCACCCTCCTCGGTGTCATCGACACCGGCATCTGGCCCGAGCACCCGAGCTTCGCCGACGACGGCAGCTACGAGCCGGTCGCGCTCGACGACGAGACCCGCTCCTCGTGCGACTTCGGTGGCTCCGAGGGCGACGCCGACTGGGAGTGCAACAACAAGCTCGTCGGCGCCCGCCAGATGCTCGACACCTACCGCTCGGTCGTCGGCGTCCTCCCGGGCGAGTTCGACTCCGCCCGTGACGACGACGGGCACGGCAGCCACACGGCCGGCACCGCGGCGGGCAACGCCAACGTCCCCGCGTGGATCTACGACGAGGACCGGATCATCGACCGCACCTCGGGCATCGCCCCGCGCGCGCAGATCGTCGCCTACAAGGCGCTCGGCTCGCTCGGTGGCTTCAGCTCCGACCTCGCGGCGGCCATCGACCAGGCCGTCGCCGACGGCGTCGACGCCATCAACTACTCCGTCGGTGGTGGCCCCGGCCTCGCGAGCGCGGACGCCATCGCGTTCCTCTTCGCCAACGACGCGGGCGTCCACGTCGCGACCTCGGCCGGCAACTCCGGCCCGGGCGAGGCGACGATCGGTGGCCCGGCCGACCTGCCGTGGGTGACCACCGTGGGTGCGAGCACGCAGCCGCGCTTCTACTCCGGCTCGATCAAGCTCGGCAACGGGCGCACCGTCAAGGGCTCCTCGGTGACCCTGCCGAGCGAGAAGAACCTCCCGCTCGTCGACGCCCGCAACCTCGGCAACGAGTTCTGCCTCAACGAGGCGGCCGTCGGCGCCGACGCGTGGGCGCAGTTCGAGCAGGGTGCCGAGGGCGCCATGGTCCTGTGCTGGCGCGGCGTCTCCGGTCGGTCCGAGAAGAGCCTCAACGTCATGGACGCGGGCGGCAAGGCGATGGTCCTGTCGAACGTCACCGACGACGACAACTACTTCACGGACAACTTCCGCGTGCCGACCGTCATGGTCGACAAGTCCGAGGGCGACCTCGTCGCGGCGTACGCGAACATCCGCAACGCCAAGGCGACGATCACCGACACCGCGGAGATCGACTCCTTCACCCCGGCGCCGTCGATGGCGAGCTTCTCCTCGCGCGGCCCGAACCCGTCCGCGGAGTCGATCATCAAGCCGGACATCACCGCCCCGGGTGTGCAGGTCCTCGCGGCGGCGTCCCCGGCCATCGTCGGTGACGACTACGAGCCCGGGCAGCTGTTCCAGGCGATCGCCGGCACCTCGATGTCGAGCCCGGTCATGGCGGGGTACTTCCTCCTCATGGACCAGGCGCACCCCGACTGGTCGCCCGCGGCCGTGAAGTCGGCCGTCATGACCTCCGCCTACCAGGACGTCCGGGACAACGACCGCAGCACCCCGGCGGACCCGTTCGACTTCGGCTCGGGCCACGTCTCGGCGCTCGACAAGGTCGTCAACCCCGGCCTCGTGTACGACTCGGGGATCTTCGACTTCCTCGGCTTCGTCTGCGGTTCGGACGCGCGCGGTGACATCCTCGCCAACCCGGACGCCTACTGCGCCGGCCTCGAGGACGACGGCATCGCCACGACGATCGAGGACCTCAACTACCCGACGATCGGCGTCTCGGCGCTCGCCGGCTCGCAGACGGTCACCCGCACGGTGACCAACGTGACCGGCAAGAACGCGACCTTCCGGGCCCGGGTCGACAACCCCGAGGGCATGGACATCACCGTGTCGCCGAGCACGCTCAAGCTCAAGAAGGGTGAGAGCAAGTCCTTCGAGGTGACGATCACCAACGAGAGCGCGCCGGTCAACAGCGAGTTCCAGTTCGGGGCCATCACGTGGAAGGGCAAGGGCGTCTCGGTCCGCAGCAACGTCGCGGCCTACCCGACGCCGTTCTCGGCGCCGAGCACGGTCACCGGTTCCGGTGGCTCCGGCTCGGTCGAGATCCCGGTCCAGGTCGGCTTCTCCGGCCTCTACACGCCGGTCCCCGGCGGCCTGGCCGAGAACACCCCGCTCACGGGCACCGTCGAGCAGGACCCCGACCAGACCTTCGGCGGCTGCACGGCCGACCAGCCCGGCGTCACCGCCGTGCCGGTGACCGTCGCCGAGGACACCGCGTACGCGCGGATGGCCTTCACGCTCGCGTCCGAGGACGACATCGACCTGTTCCTCTGCAGCGGCGACGAGGTCGTCGCGGAGAGCACGGCGGGTGGCACGAACGAGCTCATCGAGATCAGCCAGCCGCCGGCCGGGGACTACACCCTGTACGTCCACGGGTGGCAGGTCGTCGAGGACTCGCTCGACTTCAGCGTCGACACCTGGCTCGTCGTCCGCGGCGAGGGCGACCTCACCGTCGACCCGGAGTCGGCCGAGGTCTCCACGGGTGACGTCGTCGACGTGACGGCCTCGTGGAGCGACGCGCCCTCGGGCGTCTCGTTCGGCGTCGTCGACCACACGACGGACGGCGAGACCTACGGTCAGACCGTCGTCCAGGTGACGAACTGACGTCGTCGCACGGGTGAGCGCCTCGCTCACCGCACGGTGTGCCCGCCGGCCCTCTCGGTCGGCGGGCACACCGCTGTCCGGACCGCGACCGCTCGGTCCCGGCCGGCCTGGTAGACACCGGGGATGACCCCACCGACCGCGATCGTGCGTCCGCCCGGCCCTCGGCTCGCCGAGGGACTCGTGACCCACATCGAGCGCAGCGCCGTCGACGTCGGACGTGCGCGGCGGCAGTGGGAGGGGTACGTCGCGGCCCTCGGGACCGCGGGCTGGGAGATCGTCGAGGCGCCACCGGCCGACGACTGCCCGGACGCCGTGTTCGTCGAGGACGTCCTCGTCGTGCACGAGGACCTCGCGATCGTCACCCGACCCGGCGCACCGGAGCGCCGTCCCGAGACGACGGGCGTCGAGGACGTCGTCCGCGGTCTCGGGATGCGGGTCGAGCACGTGGCGGGCCCGGCGACCCTCGACGGCGGCGACGTCCTGCGCACCGGCGGGGTCGCCTACGTGGGGGTCGGGGGACGGACCGACGCGGCCGGGGTCGCCCGGCTCCGTGAGCTCCTCGAGCCGTACGGCGTCCCGGTACGAGGGGTCCCCGTCACCCGCGCCCTGCACCTGAAGTCGGCCTGCACCGCGCTCCCGGACGGCACGGTCGTCGGGTGGGGGCCGGTCGTCGACGACCCGTCGGTGTTCGCCCGCTACGAGGAGGTGCCCGAGGAGGGCGGCGCGCACGTCGTCGTCCTCGACGGGGACCACCTCCTCATGGCGGCGAGCGCACCCGCGACCGCCGACCGGTTCCGGGACCGTGGGTACCGGGTGACCGCCGTCGACATCTCGGAGCTGGAGCGGCTCGAGGGCTGCGTGACGTGCCTGTCCGTCCGCGTGCGACGGTGACCGGTCCGTGGCCACGGGTTGGCGGCCGGTGCCCGGCGTGGCATGCTCGTCCCGTGCGTTCCTCGCGCCTCCTCCTTCGCCGCCGCGGCGGGGCCTGAACCGGTCGCCCCTCGTCGCGGAGTCCGTGCTGCACCAGGCCGACCCGCAGACGAGACGAAGGCAGTAGAGAGCAGATGATCCACCCCCAGCAGTCCTCCGGGATGCCGACCGGCAAGTACGTCCCCTTCCAGGACCAGATCCGCGTCGAGCTCCCCGACCGCACGTGGCCGGACCAGGTCATGACGAAGGCGCCGCGCTGGTGCGCGGTCGACCTGCGCGACGGCAACCAGGCGCTCATCGACCCGATGGACGCCGAGCGCAAGCTGCGGATGTTCCAGCTCCTCGTGCGGATGGGCTACAAGGAGATCGAGGTCGGCTTCCCCAGCGCGAGCCAGACCGACTTCGACTTCTGCCGGGAGCTCGTCGAGGGCGGGCACATCCCGGACGACGTGACGATCCAGGTGCTCACCCAGAGCCGCGACCACCTCATCGAGCGCACCTTCGACGCCATCCGCGGCAGCAAGCAGGCGATCGTCCACTTCTACAACTCGACCTCCGTGCTGCAGCGCCGGGTGGTGTTCGGGATGAGCCAGGACGGCATCGTCGACATCGCCCTCCAGGCCGCCCGGCTGTGCCGCAAGCTCGAGGAGACCGTCCCCGAGACCGACGTCTACTACGAGTACTCGCCGGAGTCCTACACCGGGACCGAGCTGGAGTTCGCGGTCCGCATCTGCAACGAGGTCATCGACGTCATCGACCCGACGCCGGACCACAAGATGATCGTCAACCTGCCGGCGACGGTCGAGATGGCGACGCCCAACGTGTACGCCGACTCCATCGAGTGGATGATCCGGCACCTCGACCGCCGCGAGTCGGTCGTCGTCAGCCTGCACCCGCACAACGACCGGGGCGAGGGCGTCGCCGCCGCGGAGCTCGGCTACCTCGCCGGGGCCGACCGGATCGAGGGGTGCCTCTTCGGCAACGGCGAGCGGACCGGCAACGTCTGCCTCGTCACCCTCGGGATGAACCTCTTCAGCCAGGGCATCGACCCGCAGGTCGACTTCTCCGACATGGCCGAGATCCGGCGCACCGTCGAGTACTGCAACCAGCTGCCCGTCCACGAGCGGCACCCGTGGGGCGGTGACCTCGTCTACACGGCCTTCTCCGGCTCCCACCAGGACGCCATCAAGAAGGGTTTCGACGACATGGAGAAGCGGGCGAAGGAGCGGGGGACCGGCATCGACGACCTCGACTGGGGCGTGCCGTACCTGCCGATCGACCCGCACGACATCGGCCGCTCCTACGAGGCGGTCGTCCGGGTCAACAGCCAGTCCGGCAAGGGCGGGGTGTCCTACCTGCTCAAGACCGAGCACGGCCTCGACCTGCCGCGCCGCCTCCAGGTGGAGTTCAGCCAGGTCGTCCAGGTCCGCACCGACTCCGAGGGCGGAGAGCTGAGCGGGCGCCAGATCTGGGACATGTTCGCCGACGAGTACCTGCACACCGACGACAGCGACCGCCGGTGGGCGCGCTTCGTCCCCGTCCGCTCGACGATCACCGGGGCCGACGAGGGGGCCGACCGGATCGAGGCGGTCGTCACCGTCGACGGCGCGGAGACGACGATCGAGGGCCGGGGCAACGGCCCGATCGACGCGTTCACCGACGCCCTCGCGTCCCTCGACGTCGACGTCCGGGTCCTCGACTACCACGAGCACGCGCTGTCCGCCGGTGGCGACGCGATGGCCGCGGCCTACGTCGAGTGCGCGGTCGGCGACCGCGTCCTCTGGGGCGTCGGGCTCCACGAGTCGATCGTCAAGGCGTCTCTGCGGGCCATCCTCTCGGCGGTGAACCGCGCCGAGCGCGGAACCCTGCCGGACTGACCCGGTCACGCCACGGTGCCCGGCACGGCGCTCGCGTGCGGTCTGGCGACGGTGGACGTCGTCCAGGTCGTCGACGCCGTGCCGGGACCGGACGAGAAGGTCCGGGCGCTCTCGACGACGACGGCCGCCGGCGGGCCCGCGTGCAACGCGGCGGTCACGAGCGCCCTCCTCGGGGTCCGCACGACGTTCGTCGGTGCGGTCGGACAGGGCCCGCTCTCGTCGGTCGTCCTCCGTGACCTCGGCGCGGCCGGAGTCGCCGTCGAGGACCTCGTCGGGCCGGCGTACGAGCCCGCTGTCGCGACGGCGGTCGTCACGCGGTCGACGGGGGAGCGGGCGGTCGTGTCCGGCCGCCCGCCGGTCGCCCCGGTCGTCGACGGGATCCACTCCGGGCGGCTCGCGGCGCTGCTCGACGGGGTCGGCGCGCTCCTCGTCGACGGCCATCTCCTCGAGGCGGCCGTCCCGCTCGCCCGGGCGGCCCGCGCGGCCGGGGTCCCGGTCCTCCTCGACGGTGGGTCGTGGAAGCCGGGCCTGGAGGACCTGCTCCCCGTCGTCGACGTCGCCGTCGTCTCCGCGGCCTTCCGGCTGCCGGACGACGCGGGGCTCGCCGGGCTGCTCGGCGCCGGCCCGACGTTCGTCGCCGCGTCCGACGGGGCGGGTCCGGTGCGCTGGCGGACCGCCTCCGGCGCACGGGGCGAGGTCCCCGTGCCCGTCGTCGACGTCGTCGACACCCTCGGCGCCGGTGACGTCCTGCACGGCGCGCTGCTCGCGGGCGTCGCCCGGCACGGCACCGGCGACCTCCCGGGACTGCTCGCCGAGGCGGTCACGGTGGCCTCGCGCTCGGTCACCGCCGAGGGGGCCCACGGCTGGGCCTCGGTCTGACGGCCCGACCGGGCCCCTCGGAGGCCGCGTCAGCGGACGCCGCGCACGCGGAACTGGACGCTGATCCGGGGACCGACCGGCCGTGTCGTCTTCGGGACGCAGTGGTCCCACGTCCGCTGGCAGGACCCGCCCATGACGACGAGGTCGCCGTGCCCGGCCGGTACCCGCACGGACGACCCGCCGTCCCGGGGGCGGAGCAGGAGGTCGCGTGGTGCTCCGACGGACAGGATGGCGACCATCGTGTCCTCGTCGCGGCTGCGGCCGATGCGGTCGCCGTGCCAGGCGACGGAGTCCTGGCCGTCCCGGTAGAGGCAGAGGCCGGCCGTGACGAACGGCTCGCCGAGCTCGTCGGCGTAGTGGGTGCTCAGGGCGTCGCGGCACTCCGCGAGCGCGAGATGGGGGAGCCGGTCGCCCTCGGCGTAGAAGGAGAGCAGGCGCGGGGTGTCGACGATGTTGTCGTACATCTGCCGCCGCTCGGCGTACCAGGGGACGTCCCGGCGCAGCGCCGCGTAGAGGTCGTCCGCGCCGCCGACCCACGCGGTGCGCTCGTCGACCCAGGCCCCGTCGGAGAGCATCCGCCGGCGCACGGTGTCGCCGAGCGGACGGACCTCGATCCCGTCGGCGAGGTCGAGGAGCGAGCCCTGGAGGACCGTCATGACGAGAAGGTTACGCGTGAATCGAACACGTGTCCAGGCTTCGACAGCGTGCCCGCGGGCCGGTGACCAGGGGTGTCGTGCCGAGGCGCGGCGTGGGAGCGTCGCCCGATGAGTGCACACCAGCTGGACGGAGCAGTCGTCGCGGTCGTCGGGGCGTCCGGGGCCCTCGGCTCACGGATCGCGAAGGGGGCGGCGGAGCGCGGTGCGCGCGTCGTCCTCGTCGGACGGGACGAGCAGCGCCTGCAGGACGTCCTCGACGAGGCCGAGGTCGTCGTCGGGGACCTCGCCGACGCCACCCTCGGGGACCGTCTCGTCGAGACGGCGAACCGCGTGCACGGCCGCCTCGACGGCGTCGTCAACGCCGCCGGGGTCGTCGCGTTCGGGACCCTCGCCGACACCGACGACGCGGTCCTCGAGGAGCTCTTCCTCACGAACGTCGTCGGGCCGCTCTTCCTCGCCCGGCGGGTCGTGCCCGCCCTCACCGAGAGCTCCGGCTTCCTCGTCAACGTCAGCGCGGTCGTCGCCGACCAGCCGATGGCGGGCATGGTCGGCTACTCCGCGTCGAAGGCCGCCCTCACGGCGGCGGACCGGGGCCTGGTCAAGGAGCTGCGACGGGCCGGGGTCGACGTCCTCGACGTCCGGCCGCCGCACACCGAGACCGGGCTCGTCGACCGGGCCCTCGCCGGCGAGGCGCCGCGGCTGCCGCAGGGGCTCGAGCCGGACGTCGTCGCCCGCGCCGTGCTCGACGCGGTCGAGGCCGGGACGGCCGACCTCGCCGCCGACGACATCGGCTGAGCCGGGGCCCGCGGGCGGGCGCGGATTTCGGGGACCGGCGGGGCGGTCCTACGCTGGTCCGGCCCCGTCCAGGAAGGAGCGCCCGTGAGCGTCCAGGCCCCCTCGGCCGTCATCATGATCCGTCCGCGTCACTTCACGCCGAACCCGGAGACCGCCGCCGACAATACGTTCCAGACGGAGGTCGGTCCCGGACGGGACGAGGAGATCGCGGGCGCGGCCTTCCGCGAGGTGACGCGGGCCGCCGAGACGCTCGCGAGCGCGGGCGTGACCGTGCACCTCTTCGACGACGAGGACGCCTCCCGCAACGACAGCGTCTTCCCCAACAACTGGTTCTCCACCCACGCCGGGGGGCGAGTCGCCGTCTACCCGATGTACGCGCCGAGCCGCCGCACCGAGCGCCGGGCCGACATCGTCGAGATGCTCAAGAGCCAGTACCGGGTCATGGACGTCGTCGACTACTCCGGCCTGGAGCACGACGGCGCCTACCTCGAGGGCACCGGCGCGATGGTGCTCGACCACATGACCCGCGTCGCCCTCACCGCGCGCTCGAACCGGGCCAACCCCATCGTCCTCGAGCGCTTCTGCAGCCAGTTCGGCTACGAGCCGATGGTCTTCGACGCGACCGGCGAGGACGGCACGCCGATCTACCACACGAACGTCCTCATGTGCATCGCCACGGGGTTCGCCCTCGCCGGCCTCGGTCTCATCCGTGACGAGAGGCGCCGGGACGAGGTGCGCGACACCCTCGCCGAGCCCGGGCGCGAGGTCGTCGAGCTCTCCGACCACCAGGTCTACGAGTTCGCGGGCAACGCCATCGAGCTCAAGACGCCGGACGGGCTCGTCCTCGCCCTGTCGTCCCGGGCCGCCGCGAGCCTCACCGACGCCCAGCGCGAGGTCATCGAGCGGACCTGCCGGATCCTGCCGCTCGAGGTGCCGACCATCGAGCTGGCCGGCGGGTCGGTGCGCTGCATGGTCGCGGGCATCCACCTCGCCCGCCGCCCCGTCGACGTCCACCCGATGCGGGACGAGGCGGTCCTCACCTGAGCGGGGCGGGGGCCGTCGTCGTCGAGGAGCCGCTCGACGTCCCGTTCGTGCGCGCGTGGCTGCGGGCGCACGCCGTGCCCGGCGTCGACGAGGTCGTCGAGGCGGGCGACGGCATCGTGCACCGTCGTGTGGTCCCCACCGCTGAGGGCCCCACACGCCTGACGCTCGCGCTGCCCGCGACCGGGTCGGTGCGGGTCACGGCAGAGGGTCCGGGGGAAGCGGAGGCGCTCGCAGCAGGACGTCGGTGGCTCGGCCTCGACCTCGACCCCGCGCCGGCGGTGAGTGCGCTCGCCGCGGACCCGGTGCTGGGCCCCCTCGTGCGGACGCGTCCGCACGTCCGGGTCCCCGGCGCCCCGGACCCCTTCGAGGCGGCCGTGAACGTCGTCCTCGGGCAGCACGTCTCGCTGGCGGCCGGACGGGTGTTCGCCGGGCGTCTCGCCGCGAGCACCCCCGTGAGGGCCGAGGCCCTCGCCGGGGCGGACCCCGAGGCCCTCCGAGAGGCCGTCGGGGTCACCTCCGCCCGTGCCCGCACCCTCGTCGCCCTCGCGGTTGGGGTCCGGGACGGCCTGGACCTGTCGCCCGCAGCCGACCCCCTGGACCGGGCCCGTCGCCGGGCGGCGCTCCTCGCCCTCCCGGGCGTCGGTCCGTGGACCGCGGACCTCGTCGCCACCCGGTGCCTGCGCGACCCCGACGTCTTCCTGCCCGGCGACCTCGTCCTGCGGCGGGCCCTGGGTGGGGTGTCGGCGCGGGAGGCCGCGGAGGCGGCGCAGGCGTGGCGGCCGTTCCGCTCGCTCGCCGTCGTCCACCTCTGGACCGCGCACGCGCTCGACCCGCGCTGACCGCCTCCCACCGATGTCGGTGCCGGGGCGGACAATGGCCTCGTGCCTCTCTACCGCGACGAGGCGATCGTCCTGCGCACCCACAAGCTGGGGGAGGCCGACCGCATCGTCACCGTCCTCGCGCGACGGCTCGGCAAGCTCCGGGTCGTCGGGAAGGGCGTGCGCCGGACGAAGTCGCGGTTCGGGTCCCGGCTCGAGCCCGGGATGCGGATCGACCTCCAGTGCTACGAGGGGCGCAGCCTCGACACCGTGACCCAGGTCGAGACGGTCGAGCCGTGGGGCGACGCCATCGCCCGCGACTACCGGGCGTGGACCGCCTCGACGGCCGTCCTGGAGACGTGCGACCGGCTCACCGAGGAGAAGGAGCCGGCGCTGCAGCAGTACCTGCTGCTCGCCGGGGCGCTGCGCTCGCTCGCCCACCGGGAGCACGACGCCGGGCTGGTCCTCGACGCCTACCTCCTGCGGGCGCTCGCCATCGCGGGCTACGCGCCGAGCTTCGCCGACTGCGCCCGCTGCGGCGCGACCGGCCCGCACCGGGCCTTCCACGTGGCGAGCGGCGGGACCGTCTGTCCGGCCTGCCGCCCGCCCGGGTCCAGCGCCCCTGCACCGGACACCCTGCGCCTGCTCGCGGCCCTGCTGGCGGGCGACTGGGCGCTCGCCGACGACTCCCGCGAGCAGCACCGCCGCGAGGGCAGCGGGCTCACCGCGGCCTTCACCCAGTGGCATCTGGAACGGGGGATCCGCAGCCTCCGTATGGTGGAGCGGTGAGCGACCACCCCCGGTACCAGGCCCCGTTCGCGCACCCCAGCGGCGCCCGCCCGCCGCAGCTGCCCGCCGACCGGTTGCCCGGCCACGTCGCCGTCGTCATGGACGGCAACGGGCGCTGGGCCAACCAGCGAGGGCTGGCGCGCACGAAGGGGCACGAGGCCGGGGAGGCCGCCCTGCTCGACGTCGTCGCCGGGGCCCTCGAGGTGGGGCTGACGCACCTGTCGGCCTACGCCTTCAGCACCGAGAACTGGAAGCGCAGCCCCGACGAGGTGCGCTTCCTCATGGGCTTCAACCGCGACGTCATCCGCCGTCGTCGCGACCAGCTGAACGCGTGGGGCGTACGGATGCGGTGGGTCGGCCGCCGGCCGCGGCTGTGGCGCTCGGTGATCTCCGAGCTCGAGACCGCTCAGGAGATGACCCGGGACAACACCGCGCTCACCCTGTACTTCTGCGTCAACTACGGGGGCCGCGCCGAGATCGGCGACGCCGCCCGCCGCATCGCCGAGGACGTCGCCGCCGGCCGGCTCAAGGCGTCCGGCGTGGACGACCGCACCGTCGCGCGCTACCTGCCGGAGCCCGACATGCCGGACGTCGACCTCTTCGTCCGCTCGTCCGGGGAGCAGCGGACGAGCAACTTCCTGCTGTGGCAGAGCGCCTACGCCGAGATGGTCTTCCAGGACCGGCTGTGGCCGGACTACGACCGCCGCGACCTGTGGGCGGCGGTCACGTCCTACGTCGAGCGCGAGCGGCGGTACGGCGGGGCCGTCGACGCCCCGACGGCCGGCGCGTGAGGGCTCAGACCGAACCCGCCGAGCACTGCGCGCACAGGCCGTCGACCTCGACGGTGTGCCGCACGTGGGTGAACCCGTGCTCGGCGGCGACGGCCTCGGCCCAGCGCTCCACGGCGTCGCCGGTCACCTCGACGGCGAGCCCGCAGCCCCGGCAGACGACGTGGTGGTGGTGGTCGTCGGTCGCGCACGAGCGGTAGACGGCCTCGCCGTCGGCCGTGCGGATGACGTCGACCTCACCGTCGGCCGACATCGCCTGGAGGTTGCGGTACACCGTCGCGAGGCCGACGCGCGTGCCGTCGCCCGCGAGGTCGGCGTGGATCTCCTGCGCCGAGCGGAACTCGGGGGACCGGGCGAGCGCGTCGGCGATGGCGGCGCGCTGCCGGGTCGGACGGCGGTCGGTGCGGGTCTGCTCGGTCATCGGGGTCTCGCCTCGCTCGTCTCGTGCTCGCCGTGCTCGTCGTAGTGGCCCTCATGCGCCGCGTGGCGGTGGCCGTCGTGCAGGTAGTCGACGTGGTCGCCGTGCGGGACGGCCGGGTGCTCGCACGTGGGTCCGTGCTCGTGGTCGTGCCGCTCGGCGCGGGCGTGGGCGGCCCGTCGGGCCCGCGCCAGGGACGTCGTGACGACGCTGACGAGGAGGAAGACGGCGATCGCCACGAGGACGATCGTGCCGCCCGACGGGGTCTCGGCGTAGTACGACACGACGACCCCGCCGACGCTCGCGACGACGCCGAGGACGACGGCCCACCGCACGCTCGCCGCGAAGCTGCGGCCGAGGAGCTGGGCCGTCGCGTTCGGGACGATCATGAGCGCGCTGATGAGCAGCAGCCCGACGACCCGCATCGAGACGACGACCGTGACGGCGGTGAGCACCGCGAGCACGAGGTTGTAGGCCATGACGGGCATCCCCGCGGCGCGGGCGTACTCCTCGTCGTTGGCCACCGCGAAGAAGCGCGCACGCAGCACCGCGGTCGTCACGAGGACGACGGCCGCGAGCCCCGCGAGCAGGGCGAGGTCGCCGGCGCTCGTCGTGAGGATCGCCCCGAAGAGGTAGGCGGTGAGGTTCGCCGGGCTGGACGCCGTCGACCGGGCGATGAGCACGACGCCGAGGGCGATGCCGCCGTAGAACATCACGGCGAGCGCGACGTCCCCGCTCGTGCGGCCGCTGGCCCGGATCAGCTCGATGGCGACCCCGGCGGCCACGGCGGCGACGAGGGCCGTGAGGACGGGCTCGCTGCCGGTGAGGATGCCGACGGCGACGCCCGCGAGGGCGACGTGGCCCATCCCGTCGCCGATGAGGGACATCCGCCGCTGGACGAGGAAGGTCCCGACGAGCGGCGCGGCGACCCCCGCGAGGAGGGCCGCGAGCAGCGCCTGTCGCATGAAGGACAGCTCGAGCATCTCGGTCACGGGCGACCTCCCGCAGCGGGGTCGAGCGGGCCGCCGCCGAGGACCCGGGCGGGGGGCGGCGGGTGCTCGTCGTCGTGGTGGTGCCCGGAGCCGAGGGAGTGGTCGGCGAGGTGCGCCCGGTACTGCGCGGGGGTCCCGTCGAAGTCGAGGTGCCCGGCGTCCATGCACACGATCCGGGTCACGACGTCGTGGAGGGCGTCGAGCTCGTGGGTGACGACGAGCATCGACGTGCCGTCGGCCGCGAGGCGGCGGAGCACCTCGGCGAGGGCGTGCTGGCTCGCGTGGTCGACCCCGGCGGTCGGCTCGTCCATGACGAGCAGGTCCGGGCTGCCGGCGAGCGCGCGGGCGATGAGCACGCGGCGCTGCTGGCCCCCGGAGAGGGAGGCCACCTCCTCGCCGGCGCGGTCCGCGAGCTGGACGGCCTCGATGGCTGCGGCGACCCGCTCGCGGTCCACCCGGCCGGCGGGGCGCCACCACGGGCGGTGCGGAAGGCGCCCGACGGCGACGATCTCCTCGACGGTGGCACGCACCGAGGCCGAGAGGGAGTGGCGCTGGGGGACGTAGCCGATGCGGGTGTGCTCGGTGAAGCGGTCGCGGGGGGTGCCGAGGAGGAGGGCCTCTCCGCCGTGCTGCTCGGCGAGCCCGAGCAGGCCCCTTACGAGGGTCGACTTGCCGGAGCCGTTCGGGCCGAGGAGGGCGACGACCTCGCCGGCGTCGACGGTGAGGTCGACCCCGGACACGACCGTGCGGTCGGCGTACCCGAAGGCGGCCGACCGCAGGTCGATGAGGGGGACGTCGGGGCTCAGGTGCACTGCTGTCCGTCCTGCAGCACGGCGAGGTTGCTGCGCATCACCTCGAGGTAGTCCGACCCGGCGGAGGCGTCGGTGAGGCCCTCGACGGGGTCGAGGACGGCGACCTCGGTGCCGGTCTCCCGGGCGACCGTCTCGGCGAGCGCCGGGGAGACGAGGGTCTCGCTGTAGATCGTGCTCACGTCGTGCTCCTCCACGTGCTCGACGAGCTCGCGCAGCGTCGCCGCGTCGGGCTCGGCGTCGGGGCTGAGTCCCGCGATGCCTTCCTGGCTCAGACCGTACCGGTCGGCGAGGTAGGCGAAGGCCGCGTGGCCGGTGACGAGCTCGTCGCTGCGGCACTGGGCGAGGCCGTCGGCGAACTCCTCGTCGAGGGTCGCCAGCTCGGCGACGGTCGCCTCGGCGTTCGCGCGGTAGTCCTCCGCGTGGTCGGGGTCCGCCTCGGCGAAGCGCTCGCCGATCGCGGTGACGACGCCCTGGAGGCGGACCGGGTCGAGCCAGAAGTGCGGGTCGACGCCCTCGGCCCCGGCGTGGTCGTGGCCGTCCTCGTCGGCGTGCTCGGCGTGCTCCTCGGCGGTCTCGCCCTCGTGGTCGTGGCCGTCCTCGTCGGCGTGCTCGGCGTGCTCCTCGGCGGTCTCGCCCTCGTGATCGTGTCCGTGGTCGTGACCGTCGTCGGTGGCGGCGAGGGTGAGGTCGGCCTCGGGGGAGACGTCGTACCCGGCATCGGCCGCCTCGGTGTCGACCGCGTCGTCGACGGCCGGCTGGAAGCCCGCGAGGTAGAGGACGACGTCGGAGGAGGCCATGCCGGCGACGTCCTGCGGGGTGAGCTCGAGGTCGTGCGGCTCGGCGCCGGGCTTGGTGAGCGGCTCGACGGCGACGAGGTCGCCGCCGACCTGCTCGGCGGCCCACTGGAGCGGGTAGAACGCGGCGCTCACCTCGAGGGCCGGGTCGCCGTCGCTGCCGGCCCCGTCGCCGGAGGCGGCCCCACCGCAGGCGCCGAGGGCCAGGATGGTGGGCAGGACGAGGAGGGGGAGGCGTCGCTTCATGGGAAGGATTCTCATCCGCAATGAGAACCGTTGTCAAATCAGCGAGCCCGAACTGCGTGCTACCGCGCAGTACGCGTCGCGACCGCGACGCGTACTGCGCCGTAGCACGCGATGAAGGGCGCGGACGGAGGGCCCGGGAGCCCGGGGTGGTCAGCCGCGGGGGAACGCCTGGGTGAGCAGCAGCGCCACCATGAGGGCCACGACGGCGATCCGCATGAGCTTCTCGACCCGGGACAGCCGGGGCCAGGCGAGCGCGAGGATCCACGCCAGGAGCAGGGCGACGACGCCGAGGAGCAGCCAGCCGGGCGGCGGGAGGAGGACCCCGGCGACGACGAGGGCGATGACGACGAGGAACGGGATGACGCGGGGCAGCTCGCTGAGGCGGGTGATCGCCGGGAGGCTCACGCGCTCGAACGACTCACGGAGGCTGGACACGGTGCCCCAGCGTACGGGCCGCGTGAACCCGCTTCGAGCGTGCCACTCCCGACGGCTAGCCTTGCGCGCATGGCAGCCCCCACCTCCGTCGTCGACACCGTGGTCTCCCTCTGCAAGCGCCGGGGGTTCGTCTTCCCCTGCGGGGAGATCTACGGCGGGACGCGGGCGGCGTGGGACTACGGCCCGCTCGGTGTGGAGCTCAAGGAGAACATCAAGCGGCAGTGGTGGAAGGCGATGGTCACCGCCCGCGAGGACGTCGTCGGCCTCGACTCCTCGATCATCCTGCCCCGCCAGACCTGGGTCGCCTCGGGCCACGTCGGGGAGTTCACCGACCCGCTCACCGAGTGCCAGTCCTGCCACAAGCGCTTCCGCGTCGACCACATGCAGGAGGCCGTCGCCGACAAGGAGGCGAAGAAGGGCAAGGAGGTCGACCCCGACTCCGTCGCCCTCGCCGACATCGCCTGCCCCAACTGCGGCACCCGCGGCCAGTGGACCGAGCCGCGGGAGTTCAACATGATGCTCAAGACCTACCTCGGGGTCATCGAGGACGAGTCCGGGCTGCACTACCTGCGTCCGGAGACCGCCCAGGGCATCTTCGTCAACTTCCTCAACGTCCTGCAGTCCTCCCGCCGCAAGCCGCCGTTCGGCATCGCCCAGACCGGCAAGAGCTTCCGCAACGAGATCACGCCGGGCAACTTCATCTTCCGCACCCGCGAGTTCGAGCAGATGGAGATGGAGTTCTTCGTCAAGCCCGGCGAGGACGAGGACTGGCACCAGTACTGGATCGACGAGCGCACCCGCTGGTACACCGACCTCGGCATCGACCCCGAGAACCTGCGGCACTACGAGCACCCGCAGGACAAGCTGTCGCACTACAGCAAGCGCACCGTCGACATCGAGTACCGCTTCGGGTTCACCGGGAGCGAGTGGGGTGAGCTGGAGGGCATCGCCAACCGGACCGACTTCGACCTCACGACCCACTCGAAGCACTCCGGCACCGACCTCGTCTACTTCGACCAGGCATCGGGCGAGAAGTACACCCCGTACGTCATCGAGCCGGCGGCCGGGCTCTCCCGCAGCCTCATGACGTTCCTCGTCGACGCCTACACCGAGGACGAGGCGCCGAACACCAAGGGCGGCGTCGACACCCGCGTCCTGCTCAAGCTCGACCCGCGCCTCGCGCCGGTGAAGGCCGCGGTCCTGCCGCTGTCGCGCAACGCCGACCTGTCGCCGAAGGCGCGCGACCTCGCGGCGACGCTGCGCACGCACTGGAACGTCGACTTCGACGACGCGGGCGCCATCGGACGCCGCTACCGGCGTCAGGACGAGATCGGCACCCCGTTCTGCCTCACGGTCGACTTCGACACCCTCGACGACGACGCGGTGACGGTCCGCGAGCGCGACACGATGAGCCAGGAGCGGGTCGCGCTGAGCCAGGTCGAGGGGTACCTCGCGCAGCGGCTCGTCGGCTGCTGACCTCCTGATCCGCTGATCCGCCCGCGGCGCCCGTTCCCGCCGGGCCCGTCTCTCGCTGCGCCGGCTCTGTCCGGACGCCTCCCGCGGTGCGACGATGGCGGTGAGGAGGTGGCCCGATGGCCGGCGACGCGGACTGGCGGCGGGACGACGACGCCGGCTTCCTCGACGTGGCCCGGGCCCGGCAGGGGCCGGCCCTGCGAGCAGCTGCCCTCGTCACCCTCGACCCCGACCTCGCCGAGGCGGTCGTGCTGCGGGCGCTGACCGACCTCGCCCTCCGCTGGCGCGAGGCGCGGGAGGAGGGTCCGGAGCACGTCCTGCGGGCGGCGCTGTACCCGTCGGCGGTGCGCGCGGCCGAGGCCCGGGAGGACAGGCGGGACACGCAGGACGGGCAGGACGCCGAGGGGCCGGCCGCGACCGGACCGCACGTCCCTCCCGGCGCCGACGTCCCGTCCGGTGACGACCGGTCGGCGGCCGTCGCACGGGCGCTCGCCACGGTGCCGCCGAGGGCACGGGCCGCGGCGGTGTCGTGGTGGCTCGAGGACCGGGACGCCGCAGGGACGGCGCACGTCCTGCGGTGCTCCCCGGAGGAGGTGCTCGCCGACGTCGACCGGGTCCGTCGGGCGCTCGCGACCGTCGGCCCCCGGTCGACCCCACCGACCGGGCCCGGCGACGCCGCCGCGCGGGACCTCCTCGACCTCCTCGCGGACGGGGTGGTCGAGCGCGACCTCGGCCCGCTCGCGGAGGACGCCGCCCGGTCCCGGCGCAGGACGGTGCGACGACGCACCGCCGTCGGTGCGGTCCTCGCGGTCGGGGCGAGCACCGCCGCCGCCGTGGTCACCGGCCGGCCTGACCCCTCGTCCGCGGACGCGGTGACCTCCGCCGCTCCCGACGGCCGGCTCCGGGCGGTCGTGGCGGACGGCGTCCGGGTCCACCTGGCCCCGGACGCCGACGGCCTCGACGCGCTCCCTCGCTACCCGCTCGCCGACCAGCTCGCCCTGCCGCGACGGCTGTGGCCGGACGCCGACCGACCCCTGGACATGCTGAGCCCGGCGGGGACCTCGTCCTCGGTGCGGGCCGTCTACCTCGTCCGCTCCCGCCCCGGGGCCCTGACGCCCGCACTCTTCATCCCCCGCATCTCCTCGCGCGCCCAACGCGTCGGCATGGCCCCCCTGCGACCGCTCGGGACCGTGCCGGACGCGGAGGGGATCGCCCTCGGGCCCCGCGCCGTCGACTCCGGACGCCACCGGGTGGTCTTCCCCCAGCCGGGGGGCGTCGTCCTGCTCGAGGTGCGTTCCAGCCGCACCCAGCGGTTCGAGATCGAGGGGGAGACGATCGAGTCGGCGGGCTGGGCCGCGGACGACCGGACCGTCGTCGCGTCGAGCGCCACGGCGACCTGGCTCGTGGACACGCGCTCCGGGAGGGTGCGGCGCTCCGGCATCGCCGCCCACCCGGGGTGGGCCGACATCACCTCGCCGGCGGGCCGTCCGACGGTGCGGACCTTCTCGGAGGACGGACGCCTCATCTCCCTCCGCTCGGTCCTCGGACCGCGCCTCGAGGTGCTCGGCCGGTCGGTGTCGACCGTGGGCGGCTGGACGTGCTCCGCCGCAGGGCTCGAGCCGTCCCCGGCCACCGGCGGGCGCACGCGGGGGCTCGTGGCCGTCCGCGCCGGCGGGGCGGCCGAGGCGCGGGTGCTCGCGACGGCGCCCACGACGGGGTCCTCGGAGGCCTACCGGCCGGTGGGGTGGGGACCCGGGGGCGTCGTCCTCGTCGAGGCCCGTACGTCCGGGGCCGGGGCCCGGATCATCCGCCTCCTCGCGTGGGACGTCCCCGGCGGACGGCTGCACCGGGTGGCCGAGGCCGACGAGGCCGCCCTCGCCGCGGCGTCGGGCGCGGGCTTCACCCGCGCCTGGACGCTCTGAGACCGGCTCAGGCGTCGGGACCGAAGGCCGCCCAGGTCTCGTCGGACTCCTCGGGGCGCCCCAGCTCGTCGAGCGTGGTCGCGAGGACCTGGGCGACGCCCACCCGCTCGTCGTGCAACCCGGCCCCGGCGAGGGCGGGCAGCACCGCACGCAGCACCTGGACCCCCTCATCGGCGCGACCCGCCTCGACGAGGACGACGCCGCGCTCGGCCCGCAGGACGATCTCGTAGTCGGCGCCGACGAGGGCCTCGGCGCGGGCCAGCCGCTCCAGGGCCTCCTCCGGACGCCCGCCACGGGCGAGCAGGTGGGCGCCCTGCCGCAGCACGTCCGGTTCGTGGACCTCGACGTCGAACTCCTCCTCGCCGCGGTCGGCGGCGAACCGCGCCACCGCCGGGAGCACCTCGTCGAGCTCGGCGACCCCGACGTCGAGACCGACCGTGGCGGCGCGGACCGCGGCCCGCACGAGCGACGCCTGGTGCAGGACCTCGACCGCCCCGGACATCCGGGCCGCGATGAGGGCGTGCTCGACGTGGGCGGTGGCCGCGTCGGTGTCGTCGGCCTCCCAGGCGGCGACGGCCGCCCGGTGACGCGAGTGCCCGGCCTCGACGAGCCTGCCCTCGCGCTCGAAGGCGGCGGCGGCGGTGGCGAAGGCGGCCTCGGCGCGACGGGGGTCGGCGTCGGCGAGGAGCGCGTTCCCCAGCGCCCAGCCGGTCGGCCCGACGAGGGCCGGCAGTCGCCGGGTGACGACGGGCAGGGCCGCCTCGAGGAGCTCCGCCGCCTCGGCGGGGCGCTCCGTCTCGAGGTAGGCGAGGGCGAGGTGACGCTGCGCGGCGGCGAGGGAGGTGCCGTCGCGCAGCCGGACGGCCATGGCGAGCGCGTCGGCGGCGCGGGGCTCCAGGCGGCTCCAGGCGGCTCGCTCGACGAGGACGTCGCACAGCGCGAGCAGGGGGCCGAGGAGCAGCCGGTCGTGGCCGCGGGCGGCCTCGAGTGCTCGGACGTGGGCGGCCTCGGCCGCCTCGAGGTCGTTCCGGGCGCGGGCGACCCGGGCGGCGAGGTCGGCCGCCTGACCGGCGACGGCCGGGACCCCGGCGGCGAGGGTCTCCGCCTCCTCGACGAGCGCCCGGGCGACCTCCTCGTCGGTGGGCAGGAGCGCGGTCGCCGCGTCGAGGAGGCACACCGCCCGCCGGGCCGTGGTCCCGGCCCGCTCGTGGAGGGCCGCGGCGTGCAGGAGACGGTCGGCGGCGTCCGGCGGCCGGGTCGTGAGGGCGTACCAGCGGAGCGCGTCCGCGGTGGCGGCGTCGTCGCCCGTCGCCTCGAGGACGCCGAGCGCCGTCACCGCACGCGCGCGCTCCGGGCCCGCCGCGTCGGGGCCGTCCTCGAGGAGGGTGCGGCGGACCGCCGCGGTCGCCCGCTCGGCCTCGACGGCCGCCGCCTCGACGACGTCGCCCGCGCGCTCCGCCGCCGCGGCGGCGTCCTCGAGCCGGTCCAGGACGCGCGCCGGGTCGTCGAGCAGCAGCGCCCCGAGCCGCTCGAGGCGGGCGGCCGCGGCCCACTCCTCGGCGGTCGAGAGGCGGGGGAGGAGGGCGTCCCGGGCCTCCAGCCAGCCCCGGACCGCCCGCTCGGCGGTGGGGTCGACCTGCTCGCGGGCCCGCCGGACCCGGTCGGCGATGACGGGGAGATCGGCCGGGTCCGCGGGGACCGGGACGGTGCGGTCGGGGGGCGGGGTACCCGCCGGCATCCGGGTCGGCGGCAGCGTCGGCTCCGCCGGGACGAGGTCGTCGGCGTGCGCGGCGTCGAGCGTCCGTCGGTCGGTCGTGGCCGCGTCGTCGGCCCTCGTGGTGAGGTCGCGGACGAGGTCGGGCGTGGGGACCCCGTCGATCGTCTCCGGCGCGACGCCCAGCCGCAGGGCGTGCCGCAGCACCCAGGCCGCGGTCGTGACGCACCACGCCCGGTCGACCCCGTCCGGGGCGTCCCGGAGGAGGGCGAGGCGCGGCAGCAGCGCGTCGAGCGCCCGGTCGGTGTTGCCGAGGAGGACCAGGACGCGCAGGCACGTCGCCACCTCGAGCAGGGCGGTCGGGTCCCGGCCGACGACCGGCCACGCGGTCCGGAAGCCCTCGACGGCCCCCTCGACGTCCCCGTCGCGGGCGCAGGCCTCGGCGTGGGCCGCGGGGGTCAGCGCGACGACCGGCGCGTCGGGGAGGTGCTCCGGGGACGTGGGCGGGGCCATGTCCCCGATGGAACCACGGGCCGGGTCAGGGGTCCTTGCCGAGGGCCACCGGGCGCGCCGGGTCCTCGATCCACTCGCTCCACGAGCCGACGTACGGGACGGCGTCGACCCGGACGAGGTGGAGCGCCAGCGCCATCTGCGCGGCGGTGATGCCGGACCCGCACGTCGTGCCGACGGGGGTGTCGCGGCCGACGCCGACCCGGGCGAGGACCTCGCGGATCCGTTCCGGGGGCAGGAAGGTGCCGTCCTCGTGGAGGAGGTCGGCCATCGGCAGGTTCACCGCCCCGGGCACGTGCCCGGCGGTGTGGTCGACCGGCTCGTGGTCCCCGCGGTAGCGCTCCGGCGTGCGGACGTCGAGCAGGACACCCGCCCGGGCCATCGTCGCGGCGCCGTTCGCGTCGAGGACGGGCACCGACCCCGGCCGCACCGTGAGGTCGCCCGGGGAGGGGGTGACCGGCTCGGTGCTCACGGGACGACCCGCCCGGGCCCAGGCGGCGAGCCCGCCGTCGAGCACCCGGACGCCGGGGTGCCCGGCCCAGCGCAGCACCCACCAGGCCCGCGAGGCCGACAGCGAGGTGCGTTGGTCGTACACCACGACCTCGTCCTCGTCGCCGAGGCCGCACGCGCGCAGGGCGTCCTGGAGGGCGCCGGGGTCCGGCAGGGGGTGCCGCCCACCGGAGCCGGGTGCCCCGGCGAGCGCCGTCTCGAGGTCGAGGAAGGGCGCCCCGGGGACGTGGCCCTCGGCGTACAGCCGGGCCCCGGGCGGTCCGCCGAGGGCGTACTGGACGTCGACGACGCGCACGGCGCGGCGCTCGATCGCGGCGGCGAGCTCGTCGGCGGTGATGAGGGCGGGCACGGGGCCATCCAACCACCGGGTCCGGCTGCTGGGGGAGGATGGCCGGGTGCCCGAACGCGTCCGGCTGGTCCTGCTCCACGGCTCCCAGGTCAACCACGCCGTGTGGTCGCCCTACCCCGCGCTGCTCGGTCCGGGCGTCGAGGTCGTCGCCCCGGACCTGCCCGCTCACGGTCGGCGGCGGGACGAGCCCTTCTCGTGGGAGTCGGCGCTGGCGACGGTCGACGAGGCGGTGGGTGACGACGGCAGGCCCGTCGTCCTCGCCGGGCACAGCCTCGGCGGCTACCTCGCGATGGCGTGGGCGGGGGCGCACCCGCAGCGGCTCGCCGGGCTCGCGCTGCTCGGCGCGTCCGGCGTGCCGACCGGTCCGGGGGCGCTCGTCTACCGCGGCCTCGCCGTCACCCAGCGGTGGCTCGGGGTGGAGCGGATGAGCCGGGGGATGGACCGTGAGTTCGAGGCCCTCCTCACCCCCGAGCTCGCGGCGGCCGTCAAGGACGCCGGCTACGGCTTCGGCGGGGTGCGGACGGCGTGGGCGGACGTGATGTCCCGCTGCCGACCGGAGATGCTCGCCGAGGTCACCGCACCCGTGCTCCTCGTCAACGGCCAGCTCGACCAGCTGCGGGTCGACGTCGGACGGTTCCGCCGCGCCGCGGCGGCCGCGCCGTGGGTGCGGGTGGTGTCCGTGCCGCGGGCGCTGCACGTCTTCCCGCTGAGCCATCCGCACGACACCGCGGCCGCGCTGTGGGAGCTCGTGGCCGCGACGCGTGCACCGATTTCGGCGTCGCCGCCGGTCGCGGGATGATGGACGGCGCCATGACGACGACCGCCCCCACCGCCACGACGACCCCGGTGCTGCCCCCGCTGCACATCGGGCGGCACGTCATCGGCTCACCCGTCGTGCTCGCCCCGATGGCGGGCATCACGAACCGGGCCTTCCGGCGGCTGTGCCGCGGGTACGGCGCCGCGGGCCTCGAGGCCGGAGGGGCCTCCGGCGCGACGAGCCTCTACGTCGCCGAGATGGTGACCTCGCGGGCGCTCGTCGAGCGGACCCCGGAGACGATGCGGCTCATCTCGCACGACCCCGAGGAGTTCCCCCGGTCGGTCCAGCTGTACTCGGTCGACCCCGCCACCGCCGGTCTCGCCGCCCGGATGCTCGTCACCGAGGACCGGGCCGACCACATCGACCTCAACTTCGGCTGCCCCGTCCCCAAGGTGACCCGCAAGGGCGGGGGAGCGGCGCTGCCGTGGAAGACCGACCTCTTCCGCTCGATCGTGCGCGCCGTCGTCCGGGAGGCCTCGCCGTACGACGTGCCGGTCACCGTGAAGATGCGGGTGGGCATCGACGAGGACCACGTCACCTACCTCGACGCCGGGCGGATCGCCGAGGCCGAGGGCGTCGCCGCCGTCGCGCTGCACGGCCGGACCGCGGCCCAGGCGTACTCGGGGCAGGCCGACTGGGACGCGATCGCCCGGCTCAAGGAGGCCGTGACGAGCGTCCCCGTGCTCGGCAACGGCGACATCTGGTCGGCCGAGGACGCCCTCGCGATGGTCCGCCACACCGGGTGCGACGGCGTCGTCGTCGGTCGTGGCTGCCTCGGCCGGCCGTGGCTGTTCACCGACCTCGCCGCGGCGTTCGCCGGGTCGGAGGAGCGGGTGCGCCCGGGGCTGCGCGAGGTGACTGACGTGCTGCGCCGGCACGCCGAGTACCTCGTCGACTTCTTCGAGGACGAGCAGCGTGGCTGCCGTGAGATCCGCAAGCACATCGCCTGGTACCTCAAGGGGTTCCCTGCGGGGTCGACGGTCCGCAACCGGCTCGCGCTCGTCGACTCGCTCGAGGCGCTGGACGCGCTGATCGCCGGGATGGACCTCGACGCGCCCTGGCCGGGGGAGCCGGCCGAGGGACCGCGCGGTCGTGCCGGCTCGCCCCGGGTCGTGGCGCTGCCCGAGAACTGGCTGCGCGGCCGCGAGCTCGACGCCGTCCAGCGCGAACAGGTCGCCCAGGCCGAGCTCTCGGTCTCCGGCGGCTGACCCGTCCTGCCGGGGTGGCGAACCGGGGTGATGACGCCGGTTCACCACCCCGACGGCGTCAGGCGGCGGAGCCGAGGACGTGGCGCATCGGGCACCGAGGACCGCAGCGACGCCCACGTCCGCTCCAGCCCCGGGAGCGCAGCGTCTCGTGGATGTCGACGGCGAGCTCGCAGGGCTCCTGGTCGACGTCCACCCAGCCCGCCCGCAGCGTGATCCGTCCGGACCGGGCCGTCGACCGGTCCCGGCGGCGGTCGACCGCGACGAACTCACCCTCGTGCCCGAGGCGTCCGTCGAGCTCGACGACCACTCCGTAGCCGACGTACTCGGCGTCGCGACGCAGCCGGTGCCCGTCGGATCCGGCGGGGACCTGGAGCCGCGCCGTCGGGAGACCGTGCCGACGTTCGACGCCGCGGACGAAGCCGACCTCGAGCACGCTCTCGGCCCCCTCGGCGACGACCCCGAGGGCGAGCATCAGCGCTCCACGGTGGCGATGGCGCGGACGCGTGTGGAGGGCGGTCGCCACCTCGTCGGCCGTGACCCGACGGCACTGCGCCCATCGCGCCGCGATCGCCACGGCTTCGCGGGCGCCGACGCCCGGTGCGTCGGCGAGGTCGAGCACCGTCCCGACGGCCGACGTCACCGGCAGTCCGCGGCGCTGCTCCGTGTGCAGGACGCGCCGTCGTGCGACCCGGGTCCCCGGGAGCCGGGTCATCCGCCGGTCGCGCGGCACCCACAGGGTGATGACGGCCGGAGGGCGAGCGCTGACACCGTGCAGGTACTCCGCCGCGCCGAGGGCGAGCGCCGCTCCCGGACCTGCTCGCAGGACGACCGCGTGGGCGCGGGAGAACCAGTCCTGGGGCCCGGACCGGGTCAGGTAGACCCCTCGCCCGAGGCGCGACCACCTGCCGGACTCGACCCGCCACCGCAGCGCGTCCTCGGACAGACCGGCGTCGAGGGCCTGCCGTGTCGTGACGACGCCGTGCTGCGCGGCGACGAGGCGGTCGAGGTCCATGGTCGGGAGCATGGCGGACGACCGCTCTCCGACCGCGAGGTTCTCCACAGCGCGGCGCCCGGGGCGGTGTACCGGGGTGTCAGCACCGGTTGGCCGCCCCGCTGTCGGTGGGGTGCGCGATGCTGGGGCACGTGAGCGAGCGGATCGGGACTCCCGGCGGGACGGCGGACCGGCCGGCGGTGTTCTTCGCCGACGCGGCGGAGTTCGGCCGCTGGCTCGAGGCGCACCACGACACGGCCGACGAGCTGTGGATGGGGCTGTACAAGAAGGCGTCCGGGCGCGGCGGCATCACGTGGGCCGAGGCGGTCCGCGAGGCCCTCTGCTGGGGGTGGATCGACTCCCGCGCCGAGCGGGTCGACGACGAGGCCCGTCGCCAGCGGTGGACCCCCCGCCGTCGGGGCAGCCACTGGAGCGCCGTCAACGTCCGGGCCGTCGAGGAGCTCGTCGCCGCCGGGCGGATGCAGCCCAGCGGCCTCGCCGCCTTCGCCGAGCGCCGGGAGGACCGGACCGCCCAGGCGTCCTTCGAGCAGCCCGTCATGGACCTCTCGCCGGAGCACGAGGCCCTGGTGCGGGCCGACCCTGCGGCCGCCGCCTTCTGGGACGCCGCCACCCCCAGCTACCGGCGGATCGTCACGCACTGGGTCGGCAGCGCCAAGCAGCAGGTCACCCGGGACCGGCGGCTCGCCCAGCTCGTCGCCGACAGCGCCGCCGGGCGGCTCGTCCCCTTCCAGCGGTACGGCACACCGCCCACCTGGGTCACCCGCGCGGCGGCCGCCGCCGACGCCGCGAGGGGATCGGCCCCGTAGGCTCGCCGGCGTGACGTACGCCGCCCACGACCGCGAGCGATGGGTCTCCGAGGACCCGGCCCAGAAGCGGTCCGACCGCGACGACTTCGCCCGCGACCGGGCCCGGCTGCTGCACTCGGCGAGCCTGCGCCGGCTCTCGGCGAAGACCCAGGTCGTCGCCCCCGGCAGCGACGACTTCGTCCGCAACCGGCTCACCCACTCCCTCGAGGTCGCCCAGATCGGGCGGGAGCTCGGCGGTGCGCTCGGGTGCAGCGCCGACGTCGTCGACACCGCCTGCCTGGCGCACGACCTCGGACACCCGCCCTTCGGGCACAACGGCGAGGTCGCGCTCGACGCCGTCGCCGCGTCGGTCGGCGGGTTCGAGGGCAACGCCCAGACCCTTCGCCTGCTCACCCGCCTCGAGCCGAAGCGGGTCCACGCCGACGGCCGCCCGGCGGGCCTCAACCTCACCCGGGCCAGCCTCGACGCCGCGACGAAGTACCCGTGGCGGCGTGGCGGCGGCCCCGTCCCGACGACGAAGTTCGGGGTCTACGAGGACGACCTCGACGTCTTCGCCTGGCTCCGGGACGGCGCGCCCGAGGGCGTCCGGTCCTTCGAGGCCGAGGTCATGGACTGGTCCGACGACGTCGCCTACTCCGTCCACGACGTCGAGGACGCCATCGCCTCCGGGTGGCTCGACCCGCGGGCGCTGCGCGACCCGGCGGACGTCGAGGCCGTGCTCGACGTCGCGGCGCGCGTCTACGAGTCCGACCTCGGGCCCGACGACCTCGCGGCCGCGCTCGACCGGGTGCTCGCGTCGGGCGCGGTGCCGCGCGAGCACGACGGCGACCGCCGGGCGCTCGCCGCACTCAAGGACATGACCTCCCGGCTCATCGGCCGCTTCGCGACCGCCGTCGAGGTCGCGACGCGGGAGGCGCACGGCGACGGGCCGCTCGTGCGCCACGAGGCCTCCCTCGTGGTCCCCGACGAGGCCCGGGCCGAGACCGTCGTCCTCAAGGCCGTCGCGGCGCACCACGTGATGCTCGCCGCCGAGCGGGTCGCCGTCTACGAGCGCCAGCGGGAGCTGCTCGTCGAGCTCGCCGCCGCCTTCCAGGACGACGCCGACCGCCTCGACCCCTCCCTGCGGGCCGACCTGGACGCCGCCGGGGACGACGCGGCCGCGCTGCGCGTCGTCGTCGACCAGGTCGCCTCGCTCACCGACGTCCGGGCCATGGAGCTGCACCGCCGCTGGTGCCGCCGCCCCTCGGCCTGACGGCGCGACGACCTAGACTCTGACCGACGAACGGGAGGTGCGGGTGCCGGGTCGGATCAGGGCCGAGGACATCACGACGGTCAAGGAGCGCTCGTCCATCGAGGACGTCGTGCGCGAGCACGTGACGCTGCGCTCGGCCGGTGTGGGCTCCCTCAAGGGGCTGTGCCCGTTCCATGACGAGAAGACCCCGAGCTTCACGATCCGTCCGGCCGTCGGCACCTACCACTGCTTCGGGTGCGGTGAGGGGGGCGACGTCCTCGACTTCGTCCAGAAGGTCGAGCACCTCACCTTCACCGAGTCCGTCGAGCGGCTCGCCGCCAAGGTCGGCATGGAGCTGCGGTACGAGGAGGGCGGCGGCCCCCGCGACGGGGGAGCCTCCCTCGGCAAGCGCTCGCGGCTGCTCGAGGCGCACCGCGTCGCCGAGGAGTTCTACACCGCGACGCTGCTGGACCGCGGGCGCGGGGACGCCCGCAAGGGCCGGGACTTCCTCCGCGAGCGGGGCTTCGACTCCGCGGCCGTGGAGCGGTTCGGCGTCGGCTTCGCGCCGGCCGACGGTGACGCCCTCACGCGGCACCTGCTCGAGCGCGGGTTCACCGACGACGAGCTGACGACCGGCGGGCTCTCGGGGCGGGGCCGGGGGCTCTACGACCGGTTCCGGGGGCGGCTCGTGTGGCCGATCCGGGACATCACCGGCGACACCGTGGGGTTCGGGGCGCGCCGGCTCTTCGACGAGGACCGCATCCAGGCGAAGTACCTCAACACGTCCGAGACCCCCATCTACAAGAAGGCCTCCGTCCTCTACGGCCTCGACCTCGCGAAGAAGGCCATCTCCGGCGACCGACGGGCCGTCGTCGTCGAGGGGTACACCGACGTCATGGCCGCCCATCTCGCCGGGGTCGAGAGCGCGGTCGCGACGTGCGGGACGGCGTTCGGCGTCGACCACATCAAGATCCTGCGCCGGATCATCCGGGACGAGGCCGAGGGGGCCCCGGCCCGGGTCGTCTTCACCTTCGACGGTGACGCGGCCGGCCAGAAGGCGGCGATGAAGGCGTTCCGCGAGGACCAGCGGTGGGCGGCGCAGTCGTTCGTCGCCGTCGCGCCGGACGGGATGGACCCGTGCGACCTGCGGCTCGCCAAGGGCGACGCCGAGGTCCGCGGGCTCGTCGACGACGCGGTCCCGATGTTCGAGTTCGCCGTCCGCACGACGATCCGCCGCTTCGACCTCGACACCGCCGAGGGCCGGGTGCAGGCGATGAAGGCCGTCGCGCCGATCATCGCCTCGATCCGCGACACGAGCCTTCGGCCGGAGTACACCCGCACCGTCTCGGGCTGGCTCGGGATCGAGGTCGAGCAGCTCGCCGACGAGGTCCGCCGCGCCCCGAGGCTGCCGGCTCCGGACGACGGCCCCGAGCGCCGGCCCTCGCCCGCCGACACCGACGAGGTCCCCGAGCCGGGCCCGGGGGAGTCGGCGCCGATGCCGCGGCCCGACCTGCGCGACCCCGTCGTCGCCGCCGAGCGCCAGCTGCTCCAGGCCCTCGTCCAGTACCCGCAGATGTTCGCGGACGCGACCCTCGAGGCCCTGGAGCCGGCGGCGCTGTCCGCGCCGGCGCACCGGCTCGTCCTCGAGGGCGTCCGGGCGGCCGCCGACCGGGGGCACCGGGCGGCGTCGACCGCCGCCTGGGTCGCCGCCGTCGGCGAGGCGGTGTCGGTCCCGGTCAAGCCGCTCGTCGCCGAGCTGTCCGTCGCGCCGCTGCCGGTGCGCTACGACCCGACGACCGGTCTGCCCCCGCGGCGCTACCTCGGCTCGCTCGTGCTCGGGGTCCGCGACGCCGACCTCGGCCGCCGCATCTCCGACGCGATGGCCTCGCTCCGCCGCGCGCAGAACGACCCGGACGCCGGCGACGCCTCGCTCCGGGACCGCACGACCGCCCTGCACGCGCTCGAGCTCGAGCGCGTCCGACTCCGACAGGAGGCCATGACGTGAGGCTCCGCTGGACCGGGCTGCGCCGGCCGACCGTCGCCGACGAGGTGGCCGCCGCCGTCGCGCCGACCGATGGGGAGCGGCTGCTCGCGTGGGGGTCGACCCCCGACGGCACGACGCTCGTCGCGGGGCGCCACCGGCTGTACCTCCTCGAGGCCCGGGACGGGGACGCCCCGGTCGTCACGCGCTCCCGGCCGTGGCACCTCGTCGACTCCGGGTCGTGGAGCGAGCAGGGCGTCCTGCGGGTCACGTGGGTCGACCGGGAGCCCCCGCTGCGGGTCGGACCCGAGGAGCCCGGGATGCTGCCGGAGACGATCCGCGAGCGGGTCCAGGCGTCCGTCGTCCTCGCAGAGACCGTCGACCTGGGCGAGAAGCGCACCGCCCGGGTCGTCGTCCGGCGTGAGCTCTCGAGCGGGCGGCTGCTGTCCCAGGCGGTCCTCGGCAAGGGCGTCAGCGCGAGCGACCCGGAGGTCGCCGTCCAGGTGCGCGCGGCCCTCGACGGGGTGCGGGAGCAGGCCGGTCTCGACTGACCTCGGTCGTGCTCGGCACGCCGGTGGGCCGATTTCGTCGGTTGCCCTCGCTGTTGCTATCGTGGCTCCGCTGCCGCGGCGATCCCGTGGTGGCCCTTCCCCTGTAGCTCAACTGGCAGAGCATTCGGCTGTTAACCGGAGGGTTGTTGGTTCGAGTCCAACCGGGGGAGCCGGACAAGGCCCCTGACCTGCGCAGACGCAGCGTCGGGGGCCTTTCGCATCCCCCGAGGTCGACGGCCTTCCGAGGTCGTCATGCGGGCAGCGGGGCCCTGGCGCTGTCACACGCCGCCAGGGCCCGGAGGGGACGCCGGACCGGCCGGCGTCGAGGCGCGGAGACGGGGTCGCCCGTCGCCGGTGTAGGCCACGACGAGCCGGCCGAGCGCCCAGAGGACTCCCGTGACGGCGGTCGCGGTGAGGGCCACGCCGAGGTCGGGCTGGAACCGCGAGATCGTGCCGAGGGGCGAGCCGATGAGGGTCGGGGCGAGGCTCAGCACCACCCAGGCCGCCACGCCGGTCGTGAGCAACGGGAACCACAGGCTGAAGAGGCCGAACCAGCCTGACTTGGCCCGGATCGTCGCGCGGCGGTGCCATGCCCACACCGTGGCGAGGAGGTACAGGGCGGGGAGCAGCAGGAGGCCGAGGAAAAGGGCCTTCTGGGGAAGCCGGGACCCGCTGCTCGCGTCGTCGAGCCCCAGCGCCCGGGCGGTGATCGCGTCGCGGAGCGGGGCGGTCTCGCCGAACCCGACCCCGCTGCCCCCGTTGACGAGCACGACGACGGCCTTGCCCTGGGCGGGGAGCATCGTCGCCGTGGCCTCGAACCCCGGGCTCGTCCCCGTGTGCCACACGGTGCCGGCCTCGGTGTCGACGAACCACCCGAACCCGTAGAAGGGCGACGCGGCACCGGCCGGCCGCATCATCGCGCGCTTGCCGTCGGCGCTGAGCACGTCGTCGCGGCCGTTCATCTGCACCGCGAGGTAGTGGGCGAGGTCGGTGACGCCGGCGACGATCCCGCCCTGAGGGGCGGTCCCCCGCGTCGTGGCGTTCTCCGGCATCGGCCGCTTGGTGAAGAACCAGGGGAGGTGCCCGGTGGCCATCGCCTCGTGGACCTCCCCGTCCGACACGAAGCTGTGCTCCATGCCGAGCGGGACGAGGACGTGGTCCGTGACACACGGTGCACACCCTCGACGACCGGCCCCTCGGGACCTCCGGCAGCACGACGATGCGCGCCGCCACCCGCCGCACCTACGGGTCGACCGACGCGCTCGAGGTCACGGCCGTCGCGCGGCCCACCCCCGGCCCCGACGAGGTCCTCGTCGAGGTGGCGGCGGCCGGCCTCGACCGCGGGGTCTGGCACGTGATGACGGGCAAGCCCTACGTGATGCGGCTCATGGGGTTCGGCGTCCGCCGGCCCAAGGACCCGGTGCTCGGTATGGACGTCGCCGGTCGCGTCGTCGGGGTCGGCGCCGACGTCACCCGCTTCGCCGTCGGCGACTCCGTGTTCGGCATCGGGACGGGGACCTTCGCCGAGCTCGCCGTGGCGAAGGAGTCGAAGCTCGTGCTCACGCCCGAGAACGTCACCGTCGAGCAGGCCGCGGTCTCGGCGATCTCGGGCATCACGGCCCTCCAGGCGTTGACCGTCGGTCGCCTCGAGGCCGGACAGCACGTTCTCGTCATCGGGGCCTCCGGCGGGGTGGGCTCGTTCGCGGTGCAGCTGGCCAAGGCGCGCGGGGCCACCGTCACGGGGGTCGCCGGCACCCGCAAGCTCGAGGTCGTCCGCGGCCTCGGCGCCGACCACGTCATCGACACCGGCGGCCGGAACCCGATCTCCCGCATCCGGCGGGCGCTCACCCCGACGGGCACCCTCGTCATCGTCGGCGGCGAGGGCGGTGACGACCTCACCGGCGGCATCGGTCGCCAGGTCCTGGCGGCCCTCATGTCACCCTTCGTCCGGCAGCGGCTCACCTTCTTCGTGAGCAGTGAGTCGCGCGACCTCCTCGAGTCCCTCGCCGAGCACCTCGTGACGGGCGCGGTCACGCCCGCCCTCGGGCGCCGGTTCGCGCTCGAGGACGTGTCCGAGGCCCTGACGGCGATGGAGAGCGGCGACCTCGTCGGGAAGGCCGTCATCACCGTGACCCGGTGAGGGCTCGCGAAGGGCCCGGACCGTGGGGTCCGGGCCCTTCGTCGTGCGCCGGGACTACCGGCTCGTGGCGTCGATGTTCTGGACGTTGTCGCCGCCGACGCCGGAGGACTCCATCGTGCCCTCGCCGCCGGGGGCGCCCGGCATCGCGTTCGTCTGCGGGCCACCGGCGGAGCGGCGCTTGCGCTTCATCCGCGACTCGACCCGACCCGCGACGACGGTGAGGGCGTAGTTGATGACGATGAAGATGACCGCCACGACGATGTACGCCGGGATGACGTTGCCGTACGCCGACCCGAGCGTCCGCCCGCCCTGGGTGAGCAGCTCGGGGTAGAGCACGACGGTGCCGAGCGCGGTGTCCTTGAGGACGACGACGAGCTGGCCGATGAGCGCCGGGAGCATCGCCCGCAGTGCCTGCGGCAGCTGGATCGAGCGCAGGGTCTGCGTCGGGGTGAGCCCGATCGACAGGCCCGCCTCGGCCTGGCCCTTCGGCAGCGAGTGGACGCCGGAGCGGACGAGCTCGGCGATGACCGAGCCGTTGTACAGCGTGAGCCCGAGGACGACGGCGGCGAGCGGCGCCATCGTGCTCGAGAGCCAGTCCGCCCGGGCGAAGTACCCGTAGAAGAAGAAGACCATCATGAGCAGCACGGGGACCGAGCGGAAGAACTCGACGACGACGCTGCTGACCCAGCGGATCGGGCGGTGCTCGGAGAGCCGGCCCATCCCGAAGACGAGGCCGTACACGCCGGCGAGGACCATCGAGATGGCGGCGGCCTCGAGGGTCGCCTGGAGCCCGGGGAGGATGTACGAGGTCCACACCGCGGCGTCGGTGACGTACGGCTGCCAGAGGTAGGGCTCGAGCTGGTTGGCCTCCGCCATCCGCCGGTAGACCACCCAGAGGATCGCGGCGAGGAGGACGACGCCGACGACGGTGAGGATGTTGTGGCGCAGCCGGGCGCGCGGGCCCGGTGCGTCGAAGAGGACGTTCTCGGCACTCATCGCTTCACCGCCAGACGTCGGGAGAGGTTGGTGATGCCGATGCCGATCGGCAGGGTGAGGACGACGAAGCCCAGCGCGAACACGAAGAACAGCGGCAGGCTCGCGCCCTCGTTCTCGGTGATCTGCGCGAGCAGGCCCGCCGCCTCGGCCGTGCCGAGGATGACGGCCGCGACGGTCGTGTTCTTGATGAGCGCGATGAGCGTCGAACCCAGCGGGGCGATGGCGCCGCGGAAGGCCTGGGGGAGGAGCACCTCGCGCATCGACTGCCCGAAGGTCAGCCCGATGCTGCGGGCGGCCTCGGCCTGCCCGGCCGGGATGGTGTTGACGCCGCTGCGGATCGCCTCGCAGACGAAGGCGGCGTGGTAGACCGACAGCATGATGACGGCCCACCAGTAGGCGTTACGGGTGTTCTGCTCCGAGATCTGCAGGCCGAGGATGAACGTCAGGCCGAGGATGCTCGAGACCATGAGCAGGGTCAGCGGGGTGTTGCGGATGAGGTTGACGTAGAGCGACCCGATGAGTCGCAGCACGCCGACGGGGGAGATCCGCAGGACCGCGACGACGGTCCCGATGACGAGCGCCCCGATGGCGGAGAGCACGGACAGCTGCACGGTCACCCAGAAGGCGCCGAGGATGTCGTAGTTGCTGAAGAAGTCGCCCATTCACCTCACCTTTCGGCCGACGGACGGAGGGGTGTTCGCCGGGACACCGCCCGCCCGGAGCGGGCGGGCGGTGTCGACGGTGACAGGACGGGTCAGGCGCACTCGTCCGGGGTGGGCGGGTTGCCCGCCCCCGGCTGGTACCCGGCCTGGCCGAGGTTGTCGTCGACGGCGGCCTGCCAGGAGCCGTCCTCGAACATCTGGTTGATCGCGTCCGTGACCTGCTGGCACAGCTCGGTGTCGCCCTTCTTGAGGCCGACGCCGTAGCGCTCCTCGGAGAAGGTGTTGCCGACGACCTTGAGCTGACCCTCGTACTGCGGCTGGGCCGCGTACCCGGCGAGGATCGTGTCGTCGGTGGTCAGCGCGTCGATGGCGCCGGACTGCAGGGCCGCGACGCACTCGGAGTAGGTGCCGAACTCCTGGAGGTTGACCCCGGGCACCTCCTCCTGGACGTTCTGCGCGGACGTCGAGCCGGTGACCGAGCAGAGCGACTTGCCGTCGAGGCTGTCCGGGCCGGTGATCGAGTCGTCGTCGGAGCGGACGAGGAGGTCCTGACCGGCGATGAAGTACGGACCGGCGAAGGAGACCTGCTCCTTGCGCTCGTCGGTGATCGAGTAGGTCGCGAAGATGAGGCGGACCTGGTCGGTGGCGATGAGGTTCTCGCGCTGGGCGCTCGGGGCCTGGACCCACTCGATCTGGTCCTCGGAGTAGCCGAGCTCACCGGCGACGTACGTCGCGATGTCGACGTCCATGCCGGTGTACTCCTCGCCCTGCTTGAGGCCGAGACCGGGCTGGTCGAACTTGATGCCGATCCGGATGGAGTCGCCGCCGCCGTCGCCGCCGGAGCCGGCGTCGCCGCCCCCGCCGTCGTCGGAGCCGCAGGCGCTCACGGTGAGGGCCAGGACCGCCGCCGCGGCGGCGAGTCCGGTGCGGGTGCTCTTCATGGTGTCTCGTTCCTCCTGGTGTCGCCGACGGTGGTCGGTACGGCGGGCCGCTCGGCCCCCCGGGTCAGTGGGTGAGGATCTTCCCGAGGAAGTCCTTCGCGCGGTCGCTCTTGGGGTGGGTGAAGAACTCCTCCGGCGTGGCCTGCTCGTGGACCTCGCCGTCGGAGAGGAACACCACGCGGTCGGCCGCCTTGCGGGCGAAGCCCATCTCGTGGGTGACGACGATCATCGTCATGCCGCTCTTCGCGAGCTGCACCATGACGTCGAGGACCTCGGTGATCATCTCGGGGTCGAGCGCGGAGGTCGGCTCGTCGAAGAGCATGACCTTCGGGTCCATCGCGAGGGACCGGGCGATCGCGACGCGCTGCTGCTGGCCGCCGGAGAGCTGGGCCGGGTACTTGTGCGCCTGGTGGGCGATGCCGACCCGCTCGAGGAGCTCCATGGCGCGCTTCTCGGCCTCGGCCTTCTTGATGCCGCGCACCTTCATCGGCCCGAGGGTGACGTTCTCGAGGATCGTCTTGTGGGCGAAGAGGTTGAAGGACTGGAAGACCATCCCGACGTCGGACCGCAGGGCGGCGAGCTCCTTGCCCTCCTCGGGCAGCTCCTTGCCGTCGATGGTGATCGAGCCGCTCTCGAAGGTCTCGAGGCGGTTGATCGTGCGGCAGAGGGTGGACTTCCCGGAGCCGGACGGGCCGATGAGGATGACGACCTCACCGCGCTCGACGGTGACGTTGATGTCCTTGAGGACGTGCAGGTCGCCGAAGTGCTTGTTGACGTCCTTGAGGACGACGAGAGGCTCGCTCATGCGACGAGAACCTAGCGAGTGCGAGCGGGGTTCGGACAGTGCCGGTTCGCGGGGGCCGTGATCGTGACCGATCCGAGACCTCGTCCGCGGACGGGCCTGGGCCCGCTCACTTCTGGGAGCGCAGCTCCTCCACGACCCGGCGCAGGTCGCGGACCTCGTCGGTGAGGCGCAGCACGTCGCGCTTGCTCGGCGCCTGCTCGGACGCCTCGTCCTCGATCTCCCGGACCCGGTCGATGAGCCAGCTCGCGAAGGTCGCCGTGACGACTCCGATGATGGCGATGCCCGCGAGCATGAGGCCGGCGGCGACGAACCGGCCCTCGGTCGTCACGGGGTAGAAGTCGCCGTAGCCGACGGTCGTCACCGTCGTCGCCGCCCACCAGAGGGCCACCCCGAACGAGTCGATGCTCGCGTCGGGTGCGCCGCGCTCGGCATCGAGGACGGCGAGGCTCGCGACGAGCATGACCATGACCGCCGAGCCGCCGATGTAGACGCTCACCCGGCCGCGGAGCGAGCCCCCCGCCTTCTTGTTGAGCACCGCGAGCAGCGTGAACAGGCGCAGGAGGCGGAGGGGACGCAGCAGCGGGAGGACGACGATCGCGAGGTCCAGCAGGTTCTTCCGGAAGAACGTGACCCGGTGCTCCGCGAGCCACAGCCGGACGCCGTAGTCGACGGCGAACATCGCCCACGCCACCCACGTGACGACGTCGAGGGCCGTGACGACGGCGGCGTCGAGGCCGGGGTCGAGGATCGGCCAGGCGTAGGAGACGAGGAACACGAGCGCTGCGACGGTCAGCGGCCACTCCCCGGACCTCTCCCAGCGTGCCCTGCGGGCGTCGTCACTCATGCGGCCACTCTGTCACGGGCGTGCGCGGTGGCCTCGGAGGTCGGGACGCCCGCTCAGGCGCTGAGGGCCTGGAGCACGATGACGACGCTCCAGATGACGAGCGAGACGACGAGCAGCAGGGCCACGGCGGAGGAGAAGGCGCGCAGCCCACCCTCCTGACGACGGGAGACCATGCCGACCCCCGCGGCGACCGCGGCGAGGACGACGACGACGACGAGCAGGACCACGTGGCCGGACCTTACCGGCCGAACGGCCGACCGCCAGGTCGTCGGGCGTCCGGCGTCGATGTGGCCGGGCTAGCGTCCGCGCGAACTCTTGACGAAAGGACATCGGTGAGATCCACCATCGCGTTCGCCGCCTCCGCCCTCGTCGCCGCGGCGGTGGGGCTCGCTCTCCCCTCCTCGGCACAGGCCGCGTACCAGACGACCCCTGCGCGCATCCTCAACGCGCTGGACGTGCGCGCCGAGAGCAACAGCGGCTACGACCGGGCGAAGTTCCCGCACTGGCTCGACGTCGACAAGGACTGCCAGGACACCCGCGAGGAGGTGCTCGTCGCGGAGTCCCGGGTCCGGATCGGAGGGTGCAGCTTCTCCACGGGGAGGTGGTACTCGATGTACGACGGACGCTGGTACACCCGCAAGGCCCAGGTCGACATCGACCACCACGTCGCGCTCGCGGAGGCGTGGGGCTCGGGTGCGCGGTCGTGGTCCAAGGACCGCCGCACCCGCTTCGCGAACGACCTTTACGCCCCCAGCCTCAACGTGATGACCCCGTCGCTCAACCGCTACCAGAAGAACGCCTACGACCCCGGGCAGTGGATGCCGCCGAAGAACCGGTGCCGCTACGCCGTCGACTGGGTCAAGGTGAAGTACCGATGGCGGCTCAGCATCGACTCCCGTGAGAAGGCCGCGCTCCAGCGGATCCTGTCCGGGACCTGTGGGAGCAGGACCGTCGTCCTGCCACGCCGCGCCTGACCGTCCACGTGGTGCGGCCCGCCGGCCGGTGGGCCGGGCGCGGGACGCTACGCGGTCATCCGATCGTCAGCTCGGCGATGCGGCCGTCGGCCAGGGAGACGCGGTAGTCGAGGACCGCGACCCCGCCGGGGAAGTCCCCCTCGAGGCGGACCACCGCCACCCACCGGGTGTCGTCGACGTGGCGGGCGCCGACGAGCTCGGAGGTGTAGGTGTACTCGCTGCCGGCGCGGGTCAGGAAGTCGTGCACGCCGTCGGTGCCGCGGAAGGTCTCGCCCTGGTCGGTGACCACGGCGTCGTCGGTGAAGAAGGTCGCGGCCGCGGGGACGTCACGGTCCGCGTGCGCGGCCAGGAAACCGCGGACGGCGGCGGGCAGGTCGTCGGTGGGGACGGGGTGGGCGGTGTCGGTGGTGGTCATGGACCGATCCTGCGGCCGTCCTCAGCGTGAGGGTCAACAGCCGTGACCCTCTCCTGGGGGGAGGGTGCACACTGCGGGGATGGTGGCGGGCCTGAGCATCGGCGAGTTCGCGCGGATGACGCACCTCAGCGTGCGGACCCTGCGTCGCTACCACGACAGCGGCCTCCTGCTGCCCGCGGCGGTCGACGGCTCGACGGGGTACCGCTCCTACGCCGTCGAGCAGATCCCCGTGGCGCAGGTGATCCACCGGCTCCGCGAGCTCGACGTCCCGTTGCCCGAGGTCCGGCGGGTCCTCGAGGCGGACGACCCCGCCGACCGGGCGGCCGTCGTCACCGAGCACCTCCGGCACCTCGAGGCCGAGCTCGACCGGACGCGGGCGGCGGTCGGCTCCCTGCGCCGCCTGCTCGCCCCCGAGCCGGCGCCGGTGCACGTGGAGGTGCGTGCCGTGCCGGAAGCGGTCGTCGCCGCGGTCGAGGACGACGTCGACCTCGACGCCGTCCTGCCCTGGTTCGCCGGCGCGGTGGCGGAGCTGGACGCCGTCGTCGGGGGCGGCGAGGGTCCGGTGGGCGGCGTGTACGACAACGCGCTGTTCGAGACCGGGCGAGGACACGTCCTCGTCCACCGGCCGTGTGCGTCGCCCCCGGACCGGGGCCGGGTGCACCGTGTCGTCCTGCCCGCCGTCGACCTCGCGGTCGCGACGCACGTCGGCGACCACGACGACATCGACGTCACGTACGGCGAGGTCGGTGCCTGGGTCGCGCGCAACGCCCTGGCCATCGCGGGCCCGGTGCGGGAGACCTATCTCGTCGGGCCACGGGACACCGCCGACGCCGCGGCGTGGCGGACCGAGATCGGTTGGCCGGTGTTCGCGGTGTCGCCAGGAGGCGCGGGCTCGTAGGCGTGGGGCGTGTCGGGCTTGAACCGACGACCGACGGATTATGAGTCCGCTGCTCTGACCGACTGAGCTAACGCCCCGGGACGGCCGTGGCCGTCGCCCGCGAGCCTATCGGCGCGGTAGAACGTGGCCGGACCGCGTAGGTCACTGCGGCTGCGTGCTTGACTGAGCCAGCCGTCGAGAGCGAGGAGCCGTGATGACGGAGCGCCGCATCGAGGTCGACCGGGCCGTCGCCGCCCAGCCGCACGAGGTCTTCGACCTCCTCACCCGGCCCGAGGGACACGTGGCCGTCGACGCCTCGGGGATGCTCATGTCGGCGGGCGGGTCGCCGGTCACCGCGGTGGGTGACCGGTTCGTCGTCCACATGGACCGGGACGCGCTGCGCGACCGGGACATGGGGGAGTACGACGTCACCGTGATCTTCACCGTGTACGAGCAGGACCGGGAGATCGCCTGGACCATCGACGGCACGATGCAGCCGCCGATCGGCCACGTCTACGGGTACCGCCTCGAGCCGATCGACGGCGGCACCCGGGTCGTGGCGTACTACGACTGGTCGGACGTGCACCCGCACTACGAGCGGGTCGCCGACCGCATCTTCCCGGTCGTCCCCGAGTCGGCGCTGCGCGCGACGCTCGGCATCCTCGCGCGCACCGTCGCGCCGGGGAGGGGGCGGCCCGGCGCCTGACCCGTGCCGCAGGTCGAACGCCGCGCGGCTCGACCTCACAGCACCGAGCGACGGCGATGACAGGTCCCCCACAGGCGCCGACCGGAGCGTGGTGGCACCAGGTCCCCACGACGAAGGAGCCACCATGGACCGCACCCGTACGATCCTCGCCGTCGGAGGCGCGGGCCTCGCGGCGGCCGTCGCCCTCGGCCTCACGGGCGCCGGCATCGCCGCCGCGGACGACAGCACCTCGACCCCCTCGCCCTCGGCGACGGCCTCCCCGGAGGGCGGGACGACCGACGGCGACGGCGAGCGTCCCGACCGCCCGATGATGGACGAGGGTGGTCCGCTCACCGCCGACGCGGCGAGCCGCGCCATCGCCGCCGCCGAGGCGGAGGTCGACGGCGGGACGGCCACCGCCGTCCGCGCCCGGTCCGACGGCACCTACGACGTCATGTTGACGACCGACGACGGGCACGTCCACGTCGCGCTCGACGCCGACTTCGCCGTGACCGGGACCCACGAGGGCGGTGGACCCGTCGGGCGCGGCCCCGGCCGTGGCGGGCCTGGCATGGGGCACGGCCCCGGGGCGGACCGCGACCGGGACGAGGGGTCGACCGACTCCGGTGACCCGTCCGACGCGAACGGCACCTCGGACGACACGGCCGCGGAGTCGACCGCCTGGTCGATCTGACGAGAGGCCCCGGCGCATCCGCCCGGTGATCCCTGTGATCGCTGGTGCGGGTGCGCCGCGTGGTGCACAATGGGCCTCGACAACCGGCACGCAGGTGCCCGCACAGCACGACCGACCGGCAGCAACCGGGTCCGCCACGAGCGACGGCGTTGGGGAAGACGTCCACCGCACGTGAAGGAGACCACGATGACTGTCGCGATGCCGCGTACCGCCACGCGTGGAGTGATCTACGTCCACTCCACGCCCAAGGCGCTGTGCCCGCACGTCGTGTGGGCGATCGAAGGGGTGCTCGGCACCCGAGTCGCCGTCGAGTGGACCGAGCAGCCGGCCGCGCCGGCGATGGTGCGGGGCGAGCTCAGCTGGGCCGGTGACGCCGGGACCGGGGCGCGGCTCGCTTCCGCGCTGCGGGGCTGGGACCACCTGCGCTACGAGGTGACCGAGGAGCCGAGCCCCGGCTGCGACGGCTCCCGCTGGTCGCACACCCCCGGCCTGGGCATCCACCACACGTGGACCTCCGCGAGCGGTGACGCCGTCGTCAACGAGGACCGGCTCCGCGAGGTCGTCGTCCTCGCCCAGGGCAGCCCCGAGGCGATGCAGGAGATGCTCGAGGAACTGCTCGGTGCGGCGTGGGACGAGGAGCTCGAGCCGTTCCGCTACGCCGGCGAGGGCGCCCCCGTCCGCTGGCTCCACAAGGTCGGCTGACCCCCACCGTCGCGTCACGAACCGCATCGACCGGCCTCACACTCCGCGCAGGCGCGGGCCCAGGGCCTCCGCGAGGATCGCCAGGCCCCGGTCCCCGAGCAGCTCGTCCGGGACTGTCCACGCGCGCTCGTCCTCCTGCTCGAGGACGAGGACGCCGGCCACGCGCTCGGCCGTCACGATCGTCGACAGGTCGAGCGCGACCTGGTGGCTCGGCAGGACGAAGGTGACGCGCTCGGCGGACCAGCGCCCCCGCACCTGCGTCCCGGGAGGGCAGGAGATCTCGCTCCACCGGCGCGCGGCGCGGCGCACGCGGCGACGTGCCCGCCAGACGTCGAACGCCGTGAGGGCGAGGACCGCGGGAACCAGGACGGCGAGCCCCCGCGCGGCTCCGTCCGCGCTCGCCCGGCCCGCCACGGCGAGCGTCAGCACGACCCCGACACACAGGGCGAGGACGGCGGCGTGGCGCACGACGAACCACCGCCAGCGTCCCTGCCGACGCTCGAGGCGTTCGACGAGAGCGGCCGCCTCACGTCGGGCGATCTCCCGGGTCTGGACGTAGGAGACCTCGTACACCCCGGAAGAGGAACCGTCAGACACGTCGTAGCCGGTCGCCGAGGGCGGTCTCGAGGACGGACCACGCGTGGTCGTCGAGGAGCTCACCGGGGACGACGAAGAACTTGTCGGTCCGGGTGTCGATGACGAGGCAGCCCTCGACCCAGGTCAGGCGGGTCATCGCGTCGGTCGAGATCGCGAAGGAGGTGTCCGGGGTGTCGAGGACGAACCGGTCCGGCCCGACGTCGGCCCCGAGGGCGGTGCCGGGCGGGCTCTGCGCCATGACGATCGACCGGAACATCCGCCCCGCTCGCCAGGGGACGAGTGCGGCGTCGAGCAGGAAGATGGTGACGGCACCCACAGCGAGCCACGGGCCGAGGAGCAGCCAGGGGTCCGAGCCGAGGACGGAGCCCACGAGCACCGAGCCGGCGACGACGAGGAGGAGGGCCAGCAGCCACGTCCGCGCCAGCGCCACCCACACCGCGCGTCGTCGCAGGTGCCACCGGCGGAGCGCACGGATCTCGCGCTCGACCGACGCCTGCGTCGACACGAACGTCGTCCGCGAAGCCCCCGGGACGTCTGCCCTGCCCGTTCCGTCGCCCACGGCAGAACGGTAGGGCCCTGGCCGGGCCACTGTCCGGGGTTCGCACGGACCCCGGACGGCGGCTCAGACGCTCGTGATGACGAGGGCCACGTTGTGGCCGCCGAAGCCGAAGCTGTTGTTGAGCGCGGCGATGTCGCCGTCGGGCAGCGTCCGGTGCTCTCCGCGGACGACGTCGAGGTCGATCTTCTCGTCGAGGTCGTCGATGTTGATCGCGGCCGGCGCGGTCCGGTGGTGCACGGACAGGACCGTCAGCAGGCCCTCGAGCGCCCCGGCGGCACCGAGCAGGTGCCCGGTCATCGACTTCGTCGCGCTGACCGGCATCCCGTCGGCCGCCCCGCCGAACGCGCGGCGGATCGCGTTGGCCTCGGCGACGTCGCCGACCGGGGTCGAGGTCGCGTGCGCGTTGATGTGGACGATGTCGCCGTCGGAGAGCCCGGCGCGCTCGACGGCCGCGCGCATCGCCCGGCTCGCCCCGGCGCCCTCGGGCTCCGGTGCGGTGATGTGGTGCGCGTCGGCGGACATCCCGATCGAGGCGAACTCGGCGTAGATCCGCGCGCCGCGGGCCTTGGCGTGCTCGTACTCCTCGAGCACCATGACGGCGGCACCCTCGCCCATGACGAACCCGTCGCGGCCGGTGTCGTAGGGGCGCGACGCGGCGCCCGGGTCGTCGTTGCGGGTGGAGAGCGCCTGCATCTGGGCGAACCCGGCGAAGCAGATCGGGTGCGTCGCGGCCTCGGTGCCACCGGCGACGACGACGTCGGCGCGGCCGTCCCGGATCATGTCGTAGGCGGTGCCCATCGACTCCGCCCCGGATGCGCACGCCGAGACGGTCGTGTGGGCGCCGGCGCGGGCGCCGAGGTCGAGCGAGACGTTGCCGGACGAGGTGTTCGGCATGAGCATCGGCACCGCGAGCGGGAACACCCGGCGCAGGCCCTTCTCGCGGAGGTTGTCCCACTGGTCGAGCAGCGTCCAGACCCCGCCGATCCCGGTACCGATCGCGACACCGAGCCGCTCCGGGTCGAGCTCGGGGGATCCGGCGTCCTCCATCGCGGCGCGCGAGGCGATGACCGCGTACTGCGCGCTCGGGTCCATCCGCCGGATCTGCACCTTCGTGAGCACCTCGGACGGGTCCTGCGCGATGGTGCACGCGAAGTGGACCGGCATCTCGTAGCGGTCGACCATCTCCTGGTCGAGGGGCTTGGCACCCGACCGGCCCGCGAGGATGCCGTCCCAGGTCTCGGCGATGGTGCCGCCGAGGGGGGTGGTGGCACCGAGTCCGGTGACGACGACGCGACGCTCGCTCATGGGGTCAGCTGCTCCTTGGGTCGGGGCGGTGGGACGGCTCCGCGGGGGTCAACCGCGGGTGGTGCGTCCCCGACCCCGTCCGGGCCACCGGACGGGGTCGAGGAGGCGGGCGGGTCAGCCCTGGTTGTTCTGGATGTAGCTCACGGCGTCGCCGACGGTCGTGAGGTTCTTGACCTCGTCGTCGGGGATGCGGACGCCGAACTTCTCCTCGGCGTTGACGACGATCGTCATCATCGACAGCGAGTCGATGTCGAGGTCGTCGGTGAACGACTTGTCCATCTGGACCTCGGACTGCTCGACGCCGGTCTCCTCGTTGACGATGTCCGCGAGGCCGCTGAGGATCTCCTGCTGGTCTGCCATGTCGGTCTCCTTCGTGTCGGTGGACGGGTGGTGCTCGGCCCGGGTGACCCGGGGGCCGCCGGGGGTCAGGGGATGGTGACGACCTGCGCCGCGTAGGACAGGCCGGCGCCGAAGCCGATCTGCAGGGCCAGGCCGCCGCGGGGGATCTCACCCTCGCGCACCATCCGCTCCATCGCGAGCGGGACGGAGGCGGCGGAGGTGTTGCCGGTGTACGCGATGTCGCGGGCGATGGGGATGTCCGCCGGCAGCTTCAGCTGCTTGGCCATCGCGTCGATGATCCGGACGTTGGCCTGGTGCGGGACGAACGCGTCGAGCTGGTCGGCGGTGACCCCGGCGGCGTCGAGGGCCTTCTGCGCGACGGGCGCCATGCCCCACACCGCCCAGCGGAAGACGGTCTGCCCGGCCATCCCGATGTGCGGCCAGCCGAGGTTCTTCTGGTGCACGTCGATCCAGCTCTCGGTCTGGGAGATGGCCTCCCACTGGGCGCCGTCGCTGCCCCAGACGGTCGGGCCGATGCCCTGGACCTCGGAGCGGCTCACGACCGCCGCGCCCGCACCGTCGGCGAAGATGAAGGCGGTGCCGCGGTCGTCGCGGGAGGTGAAGTCCGACAGGCGCTCGACCCCGACGACCAGGACGTGCTCGGCCGTCCCGGCCCGGACCATGTCGTTGGCCATCGTGATGCCGTGGCAGTACCCGGCGCACGCCGCCGAGATGTCGAGGGCGGCGGCCTTGGACCCGAGACGCTCGGCGAGCATCGGCGCGGCGGCCGGGGTCTGGTAGGGCCAGCTGACGGTGGCGACGAGGATCGCGTCGAGCTGCGCGGCCTCGATGCCGGCCATCTCCAGCGCCGGCGTCGTGGCGAGCTCGGACATGTCGATGACCGACTCGCCCTCGCCGGCCCAGCGGCGCTCGATGATGCCGGAGCGCTCGCGGATCCACTCGTCCGAGGAGTCGATGCGCTCGACGATCTCGCTGTTCGGCACGACCCGGCGCGGGCGGTAGCCGCCGATCCCGGTGATGCGCGCCGAGGCCGCCGGGGGAGCGGCGAGCGGGCCGGCGAGGTTCTTCGGCGTGACGGTCATCGGCGGTGCTCCTCGATCAGCGCGCGGGCGGCCTCGAGGTCGTCCGGTCCCTTGACGGCCAGCAGCTCGACGCCCTTGAGGGCGCGCTTGGCCAGCCCGACGAGCGTCCCGGCGGGTGGGAGCTCGATGACGGCGGTGACGCCGAGGGCGGCGAACCGCTCCATGCACAGGTCCCAGCGGACCGGCGTCGACACCTGGGCGACGAGCCGCTCGAGGACCTCGCGGCCGTCCGTGACGACCTCGCCGTCGCGGTTCGAGACGAGGGGGACGGCGGCGTCGGCGGGCGAGAGGTCGGCGGCCGCGGCGGCGAGCGCGTCGACGGCCGACTGCATGTGGCTCGTGTGGAAGGCGCCCGCGACCTTGAGCGGGACGACCCGCGACTTGGCCGGGGGCTCGTCGGCGAGCGCGGCGAGGGCGTCGAGCCCGCCGGCGGCGACGACCTGGCCGGCGCCGTTGACGTTGGCCGGGGTGAGGCCGTGCCGCTCGATCGTCGCGAGGACGTCGTCCGGGGTGCCGCCGAGGACCGCGCTCATCCCGGTGGGGGTGACGGCCGCCGCCTCGGCCATGCCGCGGCCGCGGAGGGCGACGAGGCGCATCGCGTCGGCCTCGTCGAGGACACCCGCACCGGCGGTCGCGGTGATCTCGCCGACGGAGTGACCGGACAGGGCCCCGACGCCGTCGGTGCCTCCGAGGGCCCGCAGCGCCAGCAGCCCGGCGCCGACGAGCAGCGGCTGCGCGACGGCGGTGTCCTTGATGGTGTCCTCGTCCGAGGTCGTGCCGTGGGCGGCGAGGTCGACCTCGGCGGCGTCGGAGAGGGTGGCGAGGTGCTCGGCGGCGCCGGGCAGCTCGAGCCAGGGCGCGAGGAACCCGGGGGTCTGGGAGCCCTGGCCGGGACAGACGATGACGATCACGAGTCCCAGCGTGGCGGGTACGGGCCGTGCCGGTCGTGACGAGGGGGGACGAACCTGCCCGTCGTCATTTGTGGGGATCCTCCAAACGGGGGTCCGTGGTCACCGGGGGGCGACGCGGGCCGCCGGACCGAGGCGGTGCAGGGCGAGGGCGGTGCGCACCGTCTGTGCGTCGTGCGGGTCGGTGAGGTCGTAGCCCGTCGCCCGCTCGATCCCGCCGAGCCGGTACCGGACGGTGTTCGGGTGGACGATGAGGGTGCGCGCGGTGCCCTCGACCCCGAGGCCGTCGTCGAGCCAGGCGGCGGCCGTCTCGAGGAGGGCCCCGCCGCTCGACTCCTGGAGGGGTCGCAGGATCCGGGCGGCGAGGGCGTTGCGGGCGGGGAGGTCACCGATCAGCGCCCGCTCGCCGAGGAGGTCGTCGGCGTGGACCGGCCGGGGGGCGCCGGGCCAGGCGGGTGCGGCGGTGTGACCGGAGACGGCGGCCCGGGCACTGCGGCCGGCGGCGAAGAGGTGCGGGACCGTCGGGCCGACGACGAGCGGGCCGTCGGCGAGGTGCGGGTCGAGGGAGCGCGCGAGCGTCATCGGGTCCGTGACGTGGCCGCCGATGCAGACGACCCGCGGCCCGTGGATGGCGACGAGCAGCTGCAGGCCGGCGCGGCGGGCCGTGCGGTGCAGCTCGTCGAGGACCGGTCCCGTGGCGCCACGAGGGGTGGAGCCGACGACGACGGCGACGTCCGTCACCGAGCCCCAGCCGAGGGCGGCGGCGCGGGACTGCATCGAGTCGTCCGCCTCGCCGCGGATCACGGCGTCGACGACGAGCGACTCGAGCCGGGCGTCCCACGCCCCGCGGGCCTCCGCCGCCTCGGCGTAGACCTCCGCCGCGGCGAAGGCGACCTCGCGGCTGTAGCGCAGGACCGCCTCCCGCGCTTCCCGGGCCTCGGCCGGGGTGGCCAGGGTGGCCGTCTCGCGCTCGACGACCCCGATGACGGTGCGGATGAGGTCGAGGGTCTGGGCGAGGCTGATCGAGCGGGTCAGCTCACGCGGCGCGGTGCCGAAGACGTCGGCCGTGACGGCGGTCCGGTCGTCGTCGGCCTCGAACCACTGGACGAAGCTCGAGATGCCGGCCTGGGCGACGAGCCCGACCCAGGACCGGTTCTCCGCCGAGAGGGCGCGGAACCACTCGTGGTCGGCCTCCATCTGGCGGACCGCCGCGGCGCCGAGGTCGCCGGCGGCGCGGGCGACCCGGGTGCGGGTGTCGGGGGAGGACGTCGTGGACACCCCACAACTCTAGGGCGCCACCACCGCGGCGGGGGCCGGTCAGTCGGTGCCGTACTCGATCGCGGCCCGGTCCAGGGAGTCCTCCTCGTCGCCGCCGACGGCCGGGTTGTCGGCGATCCGGTCGTACCCGCCGGTCGGCAGCTCGCCGAAGAGCGTCCCGTTCTCGACGAGCACCTGGCCCTGGTCGGTCGGCTGCTCGGCGTAGAGCTCGAGCTTGGCGCGGCTGTCGGCGATGTCGAGGTTGCGCATCGTCAGCTGGCCGATCCGGTCGAGCGGGCCGAAGGCGGCGTTCTCCGTGCGCTCCATCGACAGCCGGTCCGGGTGGTAGCTGAAGTTCTCGCCGCGGGTGTCGAGGACGGTGTAGTCCTCTCCCCGCCGCAGCCGCAAGGTCACCTGGCCGGTGACGACGGAGGCGATCCACCGCTGGATCGACTCGCGGATCATCAGCGCCTGCGGGTCCAGCCACCGGCCCTCGTAGAGCAGCCGCCCGAGCCGCCGACCCTCCGCGTGGTAGTTCGCGATGGTGTCCTCGTTGTGGACGGCGTTGAGCAGCCGCTCGTAGGCGATGTGGAGCAGGGCGATGCCGGGGGCCTCGTAGACACCGCGGGACTTCGCCTCGATGATCCGGTTCTCGATCTGGTCCGACATCCCGAGGCCGTGCACCCCGCCGATGCGGTTCGCGGCGTCGGCGAGCGCCACCGGGTCGAGCTCCTCACCGTCGATCGCGACCGGGCGGCCCTCGCGGAAGGAGACGGTGACGTCCTCGGTCTCGATGGCGACGGCGGGGTCCCAGAACCGCACGCCCATGATCGGCTCGACGATCTCGAGCGAGCTGTCGAGGTGCTCGAGGGTCTTCGCCTCGTGGGTGGCGCCCCAGATGTTCGCGTCCGTCGAGTACGCCTTCTCCTGGCTGTCCCGGTACGGCAGGTCGCGCTCGGTGAGCCAGGCGCTCATCTCGTGCCGGCCGCCGAGCTCGGCGACGAAGTCCGGGTCGAGCCACGGCTTGTAGATCCGCAGGTCCGGGTTCGCGAGCAGGCCGTAGCGGTAGAACCGCTCGATGTCGTTGCCCTTGAAGGTCGAGCCGTCGCCCCAGATCTGGACGTCGTCGGCCTGCATCGCCCGCACGAGGAGCGTGCCGGTGACGGCCCGGCCCAGGGGGGTGGTGTTGAAGTACGTGCGGCCACCGCTGCGGATGTGGAAGGCGCCGCACGCGATGGCGGCGAACCCCTCCTCGACGAGGGCCGCGCGGCAGTCGACGAGCCGGGAGACCTCGGCGCCGTACTGCCCGGCGCGGCCGGGGACGGAGTCGATGTCGGGCTCGTCGTACTGGCCGAGGTCGGCCGTGTACGTGCAGGGGACGGCGCCCTTCTCGCGCATCCACGCGACGGCGACGGAGGTGTCGAGACCCCCGGAGAAGGCGATGCCGACGCGCTCGCCGGCGGGCAGTGACGTGAGTACCTTGGACACGGGTGCAACTATATGCACTGCTCCGCATAAACAGCGAATCGGGTGTCGCGGCGGAGAGTGCACCCCACCCCGTCGCCGACGCTTCACCGGACCGTCACGGCGACGTCGGCCGGGGTTGGCTGCCGCCTCCCTAGCGTCCACGACATGACCCGACACAGGACAGGACTCGCCGTGGCCACCCTCGCCCTCGCCACCCTGCTCGCCCCCTCGAGCGCTGTCGCGGCGCCCCCGTCGCCGCAGCCGACGACCGCCCCGCCGGCCGGTCCGCGCGCCCTCGCCGACCCCCTCGTCATCGCCCACCGCGGCGCCTCCGGCTACCGCCCGGAGCACACCCTGGCCGCCTACGAGCTCGCCGTGCAGCAGGGAGCCGACGTCATCGAGCCCGACCTCGTCATGACCAAGGATGGTGTCCTCGTCGACCGGCACGAGCCCGAGATCAGCGGGACGACGGACGTCGCCGACCACCCCGAGCTCGCCGACCGCCGCACGACGAAGCAGGTCGACGGCCGCCCCGTGACCGGCTGGTTCGTCGAGGACCTCACCCTCGCCGAGCTGCGCACCCTGCGCGCCGTCGAGCGGCTACCCGAGCTGCGGCCGGAGAGCGCCTCCTACGACGGCCGCTTCACCGTGCCGACGCTGGCGGAGGTCCTCGACCTGCGGGCCCGCCTGAGCCGCGAGGCCGGCCGCACCATCGGCGTCATCCCGGAGATCAAGCACTCGACCTACCTCCACGACGCCGGTCTCGACCCCGAGGCCGCCCTCGTCCGCGAGGTGACCCGGGCGGGCCTCAACCGGCCGACGGCGCCGCTGTGGACGCAGTCGTTCGAGTGGACGAACCTCGTCGACCTCCGCGAGGACCACCGGTACCGCGCGCGTCTTGTCTTCCTCGCCTCGAACAGCGGGGGGCCCTACGACCTCGCCGCTGCCGGCACCCCGCGCACGTACACCGAGATGCTCCGCCCCCACTCCCTCCGTGAGCTCGCCCGGACGGTCGACGCCATCGGCCCGGACAAGCGACGCGTCATCCCGTGGGAGGCCGACGGCAGCCTCGGGACGCCGACCTCGCTCGTCGCAGACGCCCACGCGGCCGGCCTCGCCGTCACGCCGTACACCTTCCGCGCCGAGAACGTCTTCCTCCCCGCCGACCTGCGCGTCGGGGACGACCCTGCGGCGCACGGGCGGATGGTCGACGAGGTCGAGGCCTACCTGCGGACCGGGGTCGACGGGGTCTTCTGCGACCAGCCGGACCTCTGCCTCGAGGCCCGGGACCGGCTCGCCGTCGCCGCGGGCTGACCGCCGTCCCGTCCGACCGCCGACCCGCCCGACCGGGACGGGCGCCCCTCGACGCGACGCCGTCCACCGCGACCCGGTGGGCGGCGTCGGTCGTCGCCCCGGCCGCCACCTGCGATTCTTGACTCGTTCCAGAAAACTGGCATGCTCACGGGTATGCCGACCGACCACCGTTACCCGGACATGCTGCGCGGGGCCTCGCTCCGCGTGACGCGGCCCCGGCTGGCGGTCCTCGCGGCGGTGCACGACCACCCGCACGCCGACACCGACACCATCGCGCGCACCGTGCGCGAGGACGTCGGGGCGGTGTCGCACCAGGCCGTCTACGACGTCCTGCGTGCCCTCACCGACGCCGGCCTCGTGCGACGCATCCAGCCCTCGGGCTCGGCGGCGCGGTACGAGGCCCGGGTCGGGGACAACCACCACCACGTCGTCTGTCGACACTGCGGCACGATCGCCGACGTCGACTGCGCGACGGGGGAGACCCCGTGCCTCACGGCGTCGGACGACCACGGCTTCGTCATCGACGAGGCGGAGGTCGTCTACTGGGGGCTCTGCCCGGACTGCGAGACCCGGCGGGCCGCCGAGCCCGCCTGACCACCGACCGACCGCAAGCACCACCACCGAACAGGAGATGGACCACGTGACCGACCAGAGCACCGGCGTGACGGCCGAGGGCAGCGAGAGCGAGAACCCCGCGCTCTCCTCCCCGAGCCCGGCGACCGGCACCCGACCGCGCACCAACCAGGACTGGTGGCCCGACCAGCTCGACGTCTCCGTCCTGCACACCAACGACCGCAAGGCCGACCCGCTCGGGGGGTCCTTCGACTACCGCGCGGCCGTCTCCGGTCTCGACGTCGACGCGCTCAAGGCCGACCTCGTCGAGGTCATGCGCACCTCGCAGGACTGGTGGCCGTCCGACTTCGGCCACTACGGCCCGCTCTTCATCCGGATGAGCTGGCACTCCGCCGGCACCTACCGCGTCGAGGACGGCCGCGGTGGTGGTGGCCGGGGCCAGCAGCGCTTCGCGCCGCTCAACTCCTGGCCCGACAACGGCAACCTCGACAAGGCCCGCCGCCTGCTGTGGCCGGTCAAGCAGAAGTACGGCCAGCAGGTCTCCTGGGCCGACCTGCTCGTCCTCGCCGGCAACGTCGCGCTCGAGGACATGGGCTTCGAGACCTTCGGCTTCGCCTTCGGCCGCCCCGACGTGTGGGAGCCGGAGGAGGTCAACTGGGGCACCGAGGACACCTGGCTCGGCGACGAGCGCTACAGCGGCGACCGCGAGCTGTCCAACCCGCTCGGCGCGGTCCAGATGGGCCTCATCTACGTCAACCCGGAGGGCCCCAACGGCGAGCCCGACCCGGTGAAGGCCGCGCGGGACATCCGCGAGACCTTCGGCCGGATGGCGATGAACGACGAGGAGACCGTCGCCCTCATCGCCGGTGGCCACACCTTCGGCAAGACCCACGGCGCCGGCGACCCCGACCTCGTCGGCCCCGAGCCCGAGGGCTGCCCGGTGCACTCGATGGGCCTGGGCTGGAAGAGCGAGCACGGCAGCGGCGTCGGTCGCGACGCCATCACCTCCGGCCTCGAGGTCACGTGGACCCAGCGCCCGACGGAGTGGAGCAACCTCTACTTCGACAACCTCTTCGGGTTCGAGTGGGAGCTGCACAAGTCCCCGGCCGGCGCCTGGCAGTGGCGTCCGGTCGACGGCGGTGGCGAGGGGTCGGTGCCCGGCCCGGACGCCGAGTCGCCGAAGCGCCAGCCGACGATGCTCACGACGGACCTGTCGCTGCGCATGGACCCGGCCTACGAGAAGATCTCGCGGCGCTTCCACGAGAACCCCGAGGAGTTCCGCCTCGCCTTCGCCAAGGCCTGGTACAAGCTGCTCCACCGCGACATGGGTCCGGTCGAGCGCTTCCTCGGCCCGTGGGTCCCCGAGGCCCAGCTGTGGCAGGACCCGGTCCCGGCCCGCTCCGGTGACGAGCTGACCGACGAGGACGTCGCGCAGCTCAAGCAGGCGCTGCTCGGCTCCGGCCTCACCGTCCAGCAGCTCGTGAAGACCGCGTGGGCCTCGGCCGCCTCGTTCCGCCGCACCGACATGCGCGGCGGCGCCAACGGCGCCCGGATCGCCCTCGAGCCGCAGCGCTCGTGGGAGGTCAACGAGCCCGAGGAGCTCGCCTCCGTCCTGTCGACCCTCGAGGCTTTGAAGAAGGACTTCGACGACGCCGGTGGCCGGACCGTCTCGCTCGCCGACCTCATCGTCCTCGGCGGCTCCGCCGGGATCGAGAAGGCCGCGAAGGACGCCGGGCACGACGTCACCGTCCCGTTCACCCCGGGCCGGACCGACGCGACGCAGGAGATGACGGACGTCGACTCCGTCGCGTGGCTCGAGCCGCGCGCCGACGGCTTCCGCCAGTACCTGCGCGCCGGTGACAAGGCGCGCCCGGAGCAGCTGCTCCTCGAGCGAGCCTTCATGCTCGGGCTCACCGCCCCGCAGATGACCGCGCTCATGGGTGGTCTGCGCTCGATCGGCGCGACCGTCGGCGGCAGCGCCGTCGGCACGCTCACCGAGAGCACGGGCCGGCTCGACAACGGCTGGTTCACCACCCTGCTCACCCCGGGCGTCACCTGGTCGACCGCGGCCGAGGAGAACGTCTACGAGAGCAGCGACGGCCGCTGGACCGCCGGCGCCACCGACCTCGTCTTCGGCTCGCACGCCCAGCTGCGCGCCATCGCCGAGGTCTACGGCAGCGCCGACGGCGAGCAGCGCTTCCTCGACGACTTCGTCGGGGCGTGGGTCCAGGTCATGGAGAACGACCGGTTCGACCTGCACGGCTGAGCCGCGTCGCACGACAGCGCGCCCCGTCCCGGCAGGGACGGGGCGCGCTGTCGCGTCGAGGTCGGTGACCCCCGAGGGAGGCCCGCACGGGGGCGGCCTCGTGGAGGTCAGTCCTCGTCGAGGAGGGCCTGCACGCGGGCGGCCTTGTGCTCGATCTGGCCGGTGTGGCCGGGCCGGATGTCGCACTTGACGACGAGCGAGACGCGCGGGTTCACGGCCGTCATCGCGTCGACGCAGCGCCCGATGACGGCCATCACCTCGTCCCACTCGCCCTCGATGTTCGTGAACATCGAGTTCGTCTCGTAGGGCAGGCCGGAGTCGCGCACGATGCGCACGGCCTCGGCGACGCCGACGGCGTAGGACCCGGAGTCGTCCGGGGCCCCGGCGATGCTGAACGCGGCGATCACTCCGCGCCGCCCTCCGTGCTGCCGGAGGAGCCGGCCGTCACGTCGTGCAACGAGTACTTCTCGATCGCCTGCGCGGCGGCACCGGCGTCGACCTGGCCCTGCTGCGCCAGGCTCGCGAGGGCCTGGACGACGACGGAGGGACCGTCGATGTGGAAGAACCGCCGGGCGGCGGGGCGGGTGTCGGAGAAGCCGAACCCGTCCGCGCCGAGCGAGGCGAAGTCGCCGGGCACGTACTGGGCGATCTGGTCCTGCACCGCCCGCATGTAGTCCGACACCGCGACGACCGGACCCTTGCGGTCCATGAGCTTCGCCGTGACCCACGGGACCCGACGCTCCTGCTCGGGATGGAGGAACGCCTGCTCGTCGGCGTCGAGGCCGTCGCGCCGCAGCTCGTTCCACGAGGTGACCGACCAGACGTCGGCGGCGACGCCCCAGTCGGTGCGCAGCAGCTCCTGGGCCTCGAGGACCCACGGCATGCCGACGCCGGAGGCGAGCAGCTGCACGCGCGGCGAGTCATCGCCGAGCCCCTCGCCGGAGCCCTCGGAGTAGAGGTACATGCCCTTGAGGACGCCCTCGCGGTCGAGGTTCTCCGGCTCGGCCGGCTGCGCCATCGGCTCGTTGTACACCGTGAGGTAGTAGATGACGTTGCGCTGCTCGTCGGTGAGGGCGTCGTCCGAGCCGTACATGCGGTGCAGGCCGTCCTGCATGATGTGCGCGACCTCGTAGGAGAACGCCGGGTCGTAGTGGACGACGGCGGGGTTCGTCGACGCGAGCAGGGGAGAGTGGCCGTCCGCGTGCTGCAGGCCCTCGCCGGTGAGCGTCGTGCGACCGGCGGTGGCCCCGATGAGGAAGCCGCGGGTCATCTGGTCGGCGGCCGCCCAGATCGAGTCGCCGGTGCGCTGGAACCCGAACATCGAGTAGAAGACGTAGATCGGGATCATCGGCTCGCCGTGCGTGGCGTAGCTCGTCCCCGCGGCGGTGAAGGCCGCCATCGACCCCGCCTCGTTGATGCCGAGGTGGAGGATCTGGCCGTCCTTGGCCTCGCGGTAGGCGAGCATGAGCTCGGCGTCGACCGGCGTGTAGCGCTGGCCGTGCGGGTTGTAGATCTTGATCGTCGAGAAGAAGCTGTCCATCCCGAACGTGCGGGCCTCGTCGGGGATGATCGGCACGATCCGCTTGCCGAACTCCTTGTCCCGCATGAGGTCCTTGAGCAGCCGGACGAACGCCATCGTCGTGGCGACCTCCTGCTTGCCGGAGCCCTTGCGCACCTGCTTGTAGGCGTCGTTCTCCGGCAGCTGCACCTGGGTGTACCTCGTCCGGCGCTCGGGGATGCCGCCGCCGAGCTTCCGGCGCCGCTCGAGGGCGTACTCGATGACCTCGTCGTCCTTGCCGGGGTGGAAGTACGGCGCGTTGTACGGGTCCTTCTCGAGCTGGTCGTCCTCGATGGGCAGCTTGAGCGAGTCGCGCAGCCCCTTGAGGTCGTCCAGGCTCAGCTTCTTCATCTGGTGGGTCGCGTTGCGCCCGGCGAAGCTCTGGCCGAGGCCGTAGCCCTTGATCGTCTTGGCGAGGACGACCGTCGGCTGGCCGGTGTGGCCGAGGGCCGCCTTGTACGCCGCGAAGACCTTGCGGTAGTCGTGGCCGCCGCGCTTGAGCTTCCACCAGATGTCCTCGTCGGACCAGTCCTCGACGAGCTTGCGGGTGCGCGGGTCGCGGTCGAAGAAGTGCTCGCGCACGTACGCACCGTCGTTGGCCCGGAAGGTCTGGTAGTCACCGTCCGAGGTGGAGTTCATGAGGTGGACGAGCGCGCCGTTGCCGTCGGCGGCGAGCAGCGGGTCCCACCCGCGGCCCCAGACGACCTTGATGACGTTCCAGCCCGCGCCGCGGAAGAACGCCTCGAGCTCCTGGACGATCTTGCCGTTGCCGCGCACCGGGCCGTCGAGGCGCTGCAGGTTGCAGTTGACGACGAACGTGAGGTTGTCGAGCTCCTCCTGCGCCGCGAGCTGCAGCAGGCCGCGGGACTCCGGCTCGTCCATCTCGCCGTCGCCGAGGAAGGCCCACGTGTGCTGCTCGGAGGTGTCCTTGATGCCGCGGTTGTGGAGGTACTTGTCGAACTGCGCCTGGTAGATGGCGTTCATCGGGCCGATGCCCATCGACACCGTCGGGAACTCCCAGAAGTCCGGCATGAGGCGCGGGTGGGGGTAGCTCGGCAGGGCGAGCGGGGACCCGTCGACGACGTGCGACTTCTCCTGGCGGAACCCGTCGAGCTGCTGCTCGCCGAGCCGGCCCTCGAGGTAGGCCCGGGCGTACATGCCGGGGGAGGCGTGGCCCTGGTAGAAGACGTGGTCACCGCCGCCGGGGTGGTCCTTGCCGCGGAAGAAGTGGTTCATCCCGACCTCGTAGAGCGTCGCCGCGGACGCGTACGTCGAGATGTGACCGCCGACCGAGACCCCCGGGCGCTGGGCGCGGTGGACGACCATCGCGGCGTTCCACCGCAGGTAGGCCCGGAAGCGCCGCTCGGCGTCCTCGTCCCCGGGGAACCACGGCTCCTGCTCGGGGCTGATCGTGTTGACGTAGTCCGTCGTCGTCAGCGAGGGGACGCCCACCTGCATCGCGCGTGCCCGCTCGAGCAGGCGCAGCATGAGGTAGCGCGCCCGCATCCGCCCCGGACCGTCGATGACGGAGTCGAGGCTCGCGAGCCACTCCGACGTCTCCTCGGGGTCGATGTCCGGCAGGTGCGTCGGGATGCCGTTGAGGATGGGGCCGACGTCGTCGTGGAGCTCCACGGGCTCGTCCTTTCAGCGGTCGTGGGCCGCGCCCCCGGGTGAGGGGGCCGGTCGCCCCATCCTTCACCCTGACGTGCCCCCCGTCACAACCCGGGTCGCGCTACTGGACGGTACGTCGAGGTCCGGTGTGCCCGACCGGGCTCCTCGGTCAGGCCGTCGCGAGCCGGTCCGGACGGCTGTACACCGAGTAGCGAGGGGCTCGAACGAACGCGCAGAGGGTGATGCCGGACTCCTCGGCGAACTCGACCGCGAGCGAGGTCGGCGCCCCGACGGCGACGACGACCGGGATGCCGACGACCGCCGCCTTCTGGACGATCTCGAAGCTGGCCCGGGCGCTCACGACGAGCACGGTCCCGGAGAACGGGGGCAGCGTCTCGCGAGCCGCGGCGCCGACGACCTTGTCGACGGCGTTGTGCCGTCCGACGTCCTCGCGCACGACGAGCAGACGGCCCGTGGAGTCCGCCAGCCCCGCCGCGTGCGTCCCGCCGGTCCGGTCGAACGTCTGCTGCTGCTCGCGCAGGGCGTCGGGGAGGCCGGCCAGCACCGCGCCCGGCACGGTGACGGGGTCCGCGGCCACGTCGACCCGGCTCGCGGTCCGCACGGCGTCGATCGAGGCCGACCCGCAGACGCCGCAGGCGCTCGTCATCGTCTCGGTGCGCTCGCGCGCCGGACGGTCGAGCGTCACGCCGGGCGCCAGGGTGGCGTCGACGACGTTGAACGTGGGGGAACCGTCCTCGGCGAGGTCCGTGCAGTGCATCATCGTCGCGACGTCGGCGGCCGAGCGCACGAGCCCCTCGGTGAGCAGGTGGCCCAGGGCGAGGTCGAAGTCGTCCCCCGGCGTGCGCATCGTCGTCGCGAGCGCGACGTCGTCGACCCGCACCTCGAGCGGCTCCTCGACGGCGACGGTGTCGGGACGTCGCACGCTGCTGCCGATCTCGAGGTCGACGCGCGTGCGCGGTACCCGTGTCGTCACCCGGCCCATGGCCGCATCCAAACACACGGCCCGTCCCGCGGGCGCACCTCGGGCGTCGGGACGCTCGTGCACACTGGGTCCATGTCCGACCCGAGTCCCCACCCGGTGGAGACCGGGCCCGGCGCGGGGGTCACGCTGCACGGCGGCGACCTCGCGTGGCGCCCGGTGTCCCGCTCGCTCGTCACCGCCCGGCTCCTCGTCCTCGGGATCGTCCTCGCCGTGCCCCTCGTCGTCGGCGTCGTCCTCGCCCTCGTGCTCACCCCGTGGCTGTGGGCGGTGCCCGCCGCCGTCGTGCTCGTCGGGGCCTGGGGGGCCTGGCTCGTGACCCGGCAGGTGTCGGCCATCTCCTGGGTCGAGCTCGACGAGGAGATCGTCATCCGCAAGGGACGGCTCTTCCGCACCCTCGTGAGCGTCCCCTACGGCCGACTCCAGTACGTCGACATCCAGTCCGGGCCGCTCGCCCGTGCCCTCGGCATCGCGTCCTGCGAGATCCACACGGCGTCCCCGGAGAGCGGGGGGTCGCTGCCGGGGCTGCCCGTCGACGATGCGGAGGCGCTGCGGACCCGGCTGTCCGCCCGGGGCGAGGCGCAGCGGGCCGGCCTGTGACGGCGCCCGAGGTCCCCGTCGTCGACCAGGCCTCCGACGACGGATGGCAGCGGCTGCACCCGCTCTCGCCGCTGCTGCGCGGCGGCGTGGTGCTGCTCGCCGTCCTCGGCTACTTCGTGAGCCAGCTCGTCGACCGGGTCCTGTCCTCGTTCGACCCGGGGGAGGACCCCACCGACGACCTGCCGGGTGGGGCCGACGGCGGGGTCGGCCTCGCCGTCGTCGACCACCCGTTCATCGCGCTCGCCGTCCTCGTCGTCGTCGTCGCGGCCATCGCGGGGGCGTTCCACGTCAGCTGGCGCTTCACCCGCTTCCGGGTCACCGGAGCCCAGGTCGAGCTGCGCAACGGCGTGCTCTTCCGGCAGCACCGGCAGGTCCCGCTCGAGCGCATCCAGGCCGTCGAGACCACCCGGCCGATCCTCGCGCGCCTCGTCGGTCTCTCGCAGGTCGTCGTCCAGTCGGCCGGGGGCTCCGACTCGCACCTGACGCTGGCCTTCCTCGCCGAGCCGCGGGCGGAGGCGCTGCGCGCCGAGCTCCTCGATCTCGCGAGCCGCACCGACGAGGGTCCCGGCCCCGCGGCGGCGGACGCCGACGTCCCGGACGGTGCGGCGCCCGCGCAGGTGCCAGCCGGGGCCCGGGACCGGACCGACGAGGGGACCCCCGTCGTCGCGGTGCCCAACGGGCGGCTCGTCGCGTCGACGCTGCTGCACGGCCCGACGGTCGTCGCGGCCGTCCTGCTCGTGCTCCTCGTCGTCGCGGGCGGGGTGTCCTCGGTGCTCTTCGACGTCGGTCCGGGGGTCCTGGCCGCCGTCCCGGCCCTCCTGCCCGCCGCGTTCGCCTTCGGCGTCGGGCGGGTCCGCGAGCTGCTGCTCCACGGCAACTTCCGGATGACCCGGACCTCGAACGCCCTGCGGATGCGGCACGGGCTCACCGAGCTGCGGGCCTCCGTCGTCCCGCTGCACCGTGTCCAGGCCGTCGAGGCCGTCCAGCCGGTGCTGTGGCGGCCCTTCGGGTGGTGGCGGATGCGGGTCAACGTCGCCGGGACCGGACAGAGCGAGGGCCAGGAGGTGCAGGCGGCGCTCCTGCCCGTCGGCACGATCGCGGACGTCGACGCGGTCCTCGCCCCGCTCGGGGCCGACCCGCACGACCCGCTCGTGCGCGCGGCACTGCACGGCACCGGCCGCGACGGCGGCTGGACCGGCCCACCGCCTGCCGCCCGCCTCTTCGACCCGTGGTCCTGGGAACGCAACGGCTACGCCCTCGGCGACGAGGTCCTGCACGTGCGCACCGGTCGCTTCTCCCGGCGGATGGTCCTCGTGCCCTACGCGCGGGTGCAGTCGCTCACCCTGTCCCAGGGACCGTGGGAACGTCGGCGGGGCCTCGCCGAGGCGCGGGTGGTCTCGACCCCCGGTCCGGTGTCGGCGGCGGTGCGCCACCTGTCGGTGGCCGACGCCGAGGCCTTCCTCGACGTCGTCGGCGAGGCGGCCCGGCGGGCCCGCCGGTCGGTCCCCGGGCCGGCGCCGGACGCCGCCGCGACGGCTCGTGGGGACTCGCCCGGGAACGGGCCTCCTCTTGCACCGACCACGTCTACGTTGGTGGACTGGCCCTCCCCGCACGATCCCCGCACATGAGAGGTTGGACAGCGTGAACACCCCCGCCCCGCCGGTGGACCCGGGTTCCACCGGCAACGGAGTCGTGGACCGGCTCGGGTTCGTCCAGGACCAGGTCGTCCAGGAGTTCGGCTACGACACCGACGTCGACGACGCCTTCCGCGACGCCGTCGAGGGCGCCTGCGGCGCCCCCATGGAGGACGACGAGTACACCGGTGCGGCCGACGCCGTGCTGCTGTGGTTCCGTCCCGAGGACGGCGACCTCGGCGACGCGCTCGTCGACATGGTCGGCGTCCTCGAGGAGGGCGGGTTCGTCGTGCTGCTCACCCCGCGGGGGGACGACGAGGTCGACCCGACGGACATCGACGAGGCGGCGGTCGTCACCGGCCTGCACCTGTCCGGGACCTTCAACGCCTCCGAGGACTGGCGGGCCCACAAGCTCGTCGCCCCGAAGGGTCCCCGGCGCTGACCCTCGACGGACCCACCTCGGACGCGCGCCCCGGGCCGACGTCCTGGCAGGATTGGGGCATGACCCAGACCAGCCCGCTGCAGCCCGGGTCGACGGCGCCGGACTTCACCCTGCGGGACCAGAACGGAGCCGACGTCACGCTCGGCGACCTGGTCGCCGAGAAGAACGTCGTCGTCGTCTTCTTCCCGTGGGCCTTCTCGGGCATCTGCACCGGCGAGCTCGACGAGATCCGCGACCACCTCGAGCGGTTCGTCACCGACGACCTCCAGGTCGTCTGCATCTCGTGCGACGCCATGTTCAGCCTGCGGGCCTGGGCCGACATCCAGGGCTACTTCTTCCCGCTGCTGTCCGACGCCTGGCCGCACGGCGAGGTGGCCCGGGCCTACGGCGTGCTCGACGAGCGCAGCGGGGCGCCGATCCGGGGGACCTTCCTCGTCGGCCGCGACGGTCGGGTGCGCTGGTCGGTCGTCCACGGCATCGGTGAGCCGCGCGACTTCGGCGGGCTCCCCGAGCAGGTGGCGGCCCTGCCGGTCTGAGCCGCCCTCGGCCGGACGCCGTCCTGGCACAATGCTCACGGCCGCCCGTGCCCCCGTGGCAGGGTGAGCCCACCCTGGGGCCTGTAGCTCAGCTGGTAGAGCGCCGCGTTTACACCGCGTCGGTCGTCGGTTCGATCCCGGCCGGGCCCACATGAGCGACGACGCCGCGCCCCCGTCCCTGCGCGAGGTGCTCGACGCGGTCGAGCGCCTGTACCCGCCCGGGTCCGCCCAGTCGTGGGACCGGGTCGGGCTCGTCACCGGCGATCCGGACCAGCCGGTCGCGCGGGTGCTCCTCGCTGTCGACCCCACGCTCGAGGTCGTGGCCGAGGCGCGCTCGCTCGGGGCGGACCTGCTGCTCACGCACCACCCGCTCCTCATGCGGGGGGTGCACACCGTCGCGACGACGTCCGCCAAGGGGGCCACCGTCACCGAGCTCGTCGTCGGGGACGTCGCGCTGTACGTCGCCCACACGAACGCCGACGTGGCGGCTGAGGGGGTCTGCGAGGCGCTCGCCGACGCGTGCGACCTCCCGTCGAGCGAGCCCCTCGTCGTCGTCGAGGACCAGCCGCTCGGGCGGGTGGGCGACCTGCCGGAGCCCGTGGACCTGCGGACCTTCGTCCGGGGACTCGCGGACCGGCTGCCCAGGACGGCCGGCGGCCTGCGCGTCGCCGGCCCGCCCGACGCCCCGGTGCGGCGGGTGGCGCTGCTCGGGGGTAGCGGGGACGACCTCTTCGACGCCGTCCGCGCGAGCGGTGCCGACGTCTACGTCACCGCCGACCTGCGCCACCATCCGGCGCTCGAGGCGCGGGAGGAGGCCCGGGGCGGCACCCCGTACCTCGTCGACGCCGGCCACTGGGCGAGCGAGCAGGTGTGGCTCGCCCGCGCGGAGCGGGCGCTGCTCGCGGAGCTGGGCCCGCTCGCGACTAGGGTGGAGACCCACATCAGCACAGTGCGCACCGACCCCTGGACGTTCGTCGTCGGTGCCGACCCCGGAGGTACCGCGTGAAGGCCGATCCCGCCCGCCAGCAGCGCCTGCTCGACCTGCAGGCGATCGACACGCGGCTGGCCCAGATCGCCCACGCGCGCCGCACCCTGCCGCAGCACGCCGAGCTCGAGGACCTCACCGGCAAGGCGCGGCTCATCGACGACCAGCTCGTGCGCTCGCGGACCGAGCTCGACGACGTCCAGCGCGACGTCGCGAAGGCCGAGGCCGACGTCCAGCTCGTCCGCGACCGCGCGGCGCGCGACCAGCAGCGGCTCGACAGCGGGGTGGGTACGGCGAAGGACCTCCAGGCCCTCCAGCACGAGATGACCTCGCTCGCCCGGCGGCAGTCCGAGCTCGAGGACGTCGAGCTCGAGGTCATGGAACGTGCCGAGGCCGCCGAGCACGACGTCGCCGAGCTCGAGCGCGGCCGGGGCGAGCTCGCCGAGCGGATCGCCGGGGTCGAGGCCGCCCGCGACGAGCGGCTCGCGCAGCTCGCGACCGAGGAGGCCGAGGTCGGCGCGCCGCGTCCGAAGGTCGTCGAGGAGACGGGTGAGGACCTCGTCGCCCTCTACGAGAGGATCCGTGCCAACACCGGCACCGGGGCCGCGGCCCTGCGCCAGCGGCGCTGCGGCGGCTGCCAGCTCGAGCTCAACCCGGTCGAGCTGTCGCGCATCCGGTCCGCCGAGGAGGACGAGGTGCTCCGCTGCGAGGAGTGCACCCGCATCCTCGTGCGCACCCCCGAGTCCGGGCTGTGAGCCGGCGCCTCGTCGTCGAGGCCGACGGGGGCTCCCGCGGCAACCCCGGGGTCGCGGGCTACGGCGCCCTCGTCCGGGACGGTGACACCGGTGCCCTCCTCGCCGAGCGCGCCGAGCCGCTCGGGAAGGTGTCGAACAACGTCGCCGAGTACCGCGGGCTCATCGCCGGGCTCGAGTCGGTGCTCGCCATCGACCCGGGCGCCGACGTCGCCGTGCGGATGGACTCCAAGCTCGTCGTCGAGCAGATGGCCGGCCGCTGGAAGATCAAGCACGAGGACATGCGCCGCCTCGCCCTCCGGGCCCGGGAGCTCGTCGCCGAGATCCGCGCCGCCGGAGGGTCGGTGTCCTACGCGTGGATCCCGCGGGCCGAGAACGCCGACGCCGACGCCCTGTCGAACGACGGGATGGACGGGCTCACCGTCGACCGTCGGCACGACGGCGCCGGAGCCTCGGACGACGACGGGGACGACGCGGAGACCGGTGACACGGCCGCCCCCGACGCAGCCTGTGCGCCCGTGCCGCGGCGTGCGGGGACCCCGGTCCGGGTCGTGCTCGTCGCCGCGACCGAGGACGACGCCTCGGCGGCCGCCCGGTCCGTCGAGTCGCTCCTCGGGGGCTCGCCGCGCTGCCTCGTCACCGCGAGGGCCGACGCCTCCGTCGAGACCTCGGCCGAGGTGGGGGACCGCCTCGGCGTCGACGCCGTCGTCGACGGCGGCTGGTCCGAGGGCGCCGACACCGTCGACGCCTGGGAGCGCGTCGTGGCCCGCGGCGGCACGACGGTCGTCGTCGCGCCGGCCGAGGTCGTCCGCACGGTGCTCGGCCACGTCCTCGGAGTCCCCGACGACCGGCGCCGCCGGATCGCCGTCTCGCCGGGGTCCCTCGCGGGCGTCGAGGTGTGGTCCGACGACGAGGTGTCCGTCGCCTTCACGAACCGGGGCTGAGCGAGGCCCGGACGATGGCGCTGGTGCGGGCGATGACGGCCGACGACGTCGACGACGTCCTCGAGGTGCAGCGCGCCGGGTCCGTCATCACCCTCGCCGACGTCTTCCCGCAGGACACCCATCCGTTCCCCGCGGACGCGGTCCGCGAGCGGTGGGTGCACGAGGTCGAGGACCCGGGGGTCGACTGCCGGGTGGCCGAGCTCGACGGCCGCGTCGTCGGGTTCGTCGTCCTGTGCGACGACGAGGTGCTGCACCTCGGCACGGCGGTCGACACGTGGGGGAGCGGTCTCGCCGGGGACGTCCACGACGAGGCGCTCGCCGTCCTGCGCGAGGCCGGGGTCGCCGTCGCCCGGCTGCGGGTCTTCGAGGGCAACGAGCGGGCCCGCCGGTTCTACCGCCGGAGCGGGTGGGTGCCGACGGACGAGACCTCGCGATCGCCGTTCGCGCCGTACCCGGTGCTGCGCCGCTGGGAGCTCGTCCTCGGCTGACCACCCGGTCGAGGTGGTACCGCGCGGCGGCACCTCGACCCGAGCCGGCGCCACATCGGTGGAGGTGTTCCTGCGCGGTTCCGCGTGCGCGGACACCTCGACCCGACGGGGTCCGGTCGCGGGTGAGATGCCCCGTCATCGCCGCGGACCTCCCGCCTACGCTGGGTGACCATGAGCTACGCAGGTGACGTCAGCCCGACCGAGGCCTACGACGCCGTGACCGGGCCCGACGAGGCGCTCCTCGTCGACGTGCGGACCGAGGCGGAGTGGACCTTCGTCGGCGTCCCCGACCTGTCCGGGTCCGGGCGGCAGGCCGCGTTCGTCGAGTGGAACCGCTGGCCGGGCGGCGCCCCGAACGAGGGCTTCGTCGACGAGGTCCGCGCCGCCGGCCTCGAGCCCGGACGCCCGGTCTACCTCCTGTGCCGCAGCGGCGTCCGCTCGCTCGCCGCCGCCGAGGCGCTGACGGCCGCCGGGCTCGGCCCCGCCTACAACGTCACCGACGGGTTCGAGGGTCCGCACGACCCCGCCCACCACCGCACCCTCGGCGGCTGGAAGAACGCCGGCCTGCCGTGGCGGCAGGGATGACCGGCCTGCCCGACGGGCTGCACCCGCGCACCCTCGCCGTCCGGGGCGGCCTCGCCCGCAGCGGCTTCGACGAGACCGCCGAGGCGATGTACCTCACCTCGGGCTTCGTCTACGAGTCCGCCGCCCAGGCCGAGGCCGCGTTCAAGGACGAGGTCGACCACTACGTCTACAGCCGCTACGGCAATCCCACCGTCAGCGTCTTCGAGGAGCGGATGCGCCTCGTCGAGGGCGCCGAGGCCTGCTTCGCGACGGCGTCCGGGATGTCGGCCGTCTTCACCGCCCTCGCGGCCCTCTGCGGCCAGGGCGACCGCGTCGTCGCCTCCCGGGCCCTCTTCGGGTCCTGCTTCGTCATCGTCGACGAGATCCTGCCGCGCTGGGGCGTCGAGACCGTCCTCGTCGACGGGGCCGACCTCGACCAGTGGCGCGCGGCGCTCGCGACCCCGACGACCGCCGTGTTCTTCGAGACCCCGAGCAACCCCATGCAGGAGCTCGTCGACATCGCCGCCGTCTCCGACCTCGCGCACGCCGCCGGGGCGAGCGTCGTCGTCGACAACGTCTTCGGCACCCCCGTCTTCAGCCACCCGCTGCGGCACGGCGCCGACGTCGTCGTGTACTCCGCGACGAAGCACATCGACGGCCAGGGGCGCGCCCTCGGCGGGGCGGTCCTCGGCCCGGCGGAGTTCGTCGAGGGCCCGGTCAAGAACCTCATGCGGCACACCGGCCCGTCGATGAGCCCGTTCAACGCCTGGGTCCTCGCCAAGGGCCTGGAGACGCTCGACCTACGGGTGCGGGCCATGGCGGACTCGGCGCTGACGATCGCGACGACGCTCGAGGAGTGGCGCCAGGCCGGCCGCGGGCTCGTCCGGGTCGTCCACCCGTTGCTGCCGAGCCACCCGCAGCACGACCTCGCCCGGCGGCAGATGGACGGCGGGGCGGGCACCGTCGTCACCCTCGAGGTGGACGGCGGCAAGGAGGCGGCGTTCGCGATGCTCGACGCCTTCCGGCTCGTCGACATCTCGAACAACCTCGGCGACGCCAAGTCCCTCACGACCCACCCGGCGACGACGACGCACCGGCGGCTCGAGCCGGAGGCGCGGGCCGCGGTCGGGATCACGGACGGCACGGTCCGGCTCTCCGTCGGCCTCGAGGACACCGGCGACCTGCTCACCGACCTCGACGCCGCCCTGACCGCCGCGGAGTCCGCCGCGGGACGTGCCTGACCGGCTGTTAGCGTCCGGGACATGACCTCCCGCGACGTCGTCTCCGTCCAGCGCCTCATCCCGTCCGCGCCCGAGCCGATCTTCGACCTGCTCGTCGACCCCGACGGGCACGCCCGGATCGACGGCGGTGGCTCGGTGCAGGGTGCCCGCAGCGGCGGTCGCCGTCTCGCGCTCGGCGACCGGTTCGGGATGGACATGAAGATCGGCGCCCCGTATGCGACGAGCAACACGGTCATCGAGCTCGAGGAGAACAGGCGCATCGCCTGGCAGACCCTCGCCGAGGGGCCGCTGTCGAAGGCGCTCGGCGGGCGGATCTGGCGTTACGAGCTCGAGCCGGTCGACGGCGGGACGCTCGTGACGGAGACGTGGGACATCACGCAGGAGGCGGCGCTCAGCAAGCCGTTCGTGCGCCGCATGGAGGGGATGACCCGCCGCAACATGGCCTCGACGCTCGAGCGCATCGAGGAGATCGTCACCGGCGCCTGACCGGTCGTCCTCAGGCGCCATCGGCCGCGGTGACCCGTCGCTCCTCCGCGATGCCCGCCATCGCCCAGCGCACGGCCTTGGTCCCGACGAGCCCGAGCGCCCCGGCCGCCCCCGCCACCGGAGCGGGCACCGGAAGCCCCAGTGCGCCACGGGCCCACGGCGGGAGCAGCGCGACGCCACCCGAGGCGAGCAGCCCGTAGCCGGGACGCGCCGTCCACGGCAACGGTGGGTCGAGCAGGAGGAAGCGGGCCGCGTCCCGCGCGGCGTCCGTCGCGCGCAGCTCGGGTCGGTAGCCCTCGAGCGCGTCCTCGAGGGCGCGCACGTCGGTCGGCACGTCCCGTGCGCCGAGCCGGCGGGCGACGACGGCCGCCTGCTCGACGTAGGTGTCCGCCTCGGCGCTCGCGAGGGGCGTCGCGGAGAACCGCTGGTAGGCCGTGAGGAAGGACCACGCCTCGGCGACGTGCACCCAGCGCAGGAGGTCCGGGTCGGACGCCTCGTAGGGGGTGCCGAGGTCGTCGACGCCGCTGACCCTCCGGTGGATGCCGCGGACCCGGGCGATGGCCCGCTCGGCGTCCTCGACCGTGCCGAACGTCGTCGTCGCGAGGAAGTGCGACGTGCGCTGCAGGCGTCCCCACGGGTCGCCCCGGTAGCCCGAGTGCCCGGCGACCCCCGCCATCGCCGACGGGTGGAGCGACTGCAGGAGCAGCGCGGTGACCCCTCCCGGGAACATCGCCGCGTCGGCGTGGACCCGCCACACCGGGTCGTCCGGGACGAACCACCGCTCGCCCGGCCGGCCCCAGATGACCGCAGCGCGCTCCGTGGCGTCGTCACCCGCCACCCGCGAGCGCAGGGCGTGCCCGAGGCGGCGCTGGGCCGCCCTCACCGTCGTCGTGATCACTGCCGACCTTCCCGTCGTGTCGTCATCGTGCCCAACGGACGAGCACCCCGCGACGCTTCCGGTTGTCGAAGGTTGCCGGTCAGGGCGTCGTGACGTCGAGGACCCACGGCGCGCCGCGTCGGGCCGGCTCGTGCAGGTCGACGGTGAACGCGGCGCCGACGACCTCCGCGAGCGCCGGCACCGACCGGGGTGCGGCCGAGGCCTCGCAGAGGTGTCGGGCGACGAGGCCGCGGGTGTGCTTCGCCATGTGGCTCGCGCCCGGGACACGGACCTGCACCCAGCGCTCGGCGAGGTCGGGGCCGGGCCGCCAGGCCGCGCCGTACGCGGCCGACCGACAGTCGACGACGACCCCGGACCCGGCGGCTGCCGTGAGCGGCCCGTCGAGCACCTCGCGCCACCGTGCCGCGAGCGGGCCGACGCCCGGCAGGTCGACGCCCATCGCGAGCCGGTACGCGGTGATCCGGTCGGTGGGGCGGACCGCGCCGTGGAGCGCGGAGACGACGACGAGCCGCCGGTTCGCCCGGCGCCGTGCGGTGGCGTCGAGGGAGGCCAGGCCGAGCGCGTCGTAGAGGACGCCGGTGTAGACCTGCGCGGCGGGGGTCGCGGGCAGGGTGGCGAGCCGGGTGTTGCGATCGACGTCGGCCCGCAGCCCCTCCGACACCCCGAGGACGGCCGGCGCGTCCGGACGGGCGCTCACGGCGGCGAGGGCCGACGCGACCTCGTCCCGTAGCGGGGCCAGCTCGGGGAAGGACCACGACCCGGGGTCCGCGGGCCCGCCCCGTGGACGGTTCCACTTCGTCTCCGACGGAGGCAGCAGGACGATCACCGGCGCCACGGTACGGACAGCGTGTCGGCCCGACGCGCGCGACCCCGTCCCGGATGACACGATGACGACCCGCCCGACGACGAGAGGACCGACGTGGCACGCCCCGTCCGCACGATCGCAGGGGTCGTCGCGCTGACGGTCCTCGGCACCTTCGCCGTCCTCGACGCGGCCGACACGGCCCAGGGCAGTGACGCCCGCGCGGCGATGACGGTCGTCGCCCCCGCGTCCGCAGGCGGGGGATGGGACCTCGTGGCCCGGGAGATGCAGCAGTCGATGCGCTCCGACGGCATCGTCGGGTCGGTGCAGGTGACGAACGTGCCGGGGGCGGCGGGGACCATCGGCCTCAGCCAGCTCGCCCGTCGGGCCGGCCAGGCCAACACGCTCATGGTGACCGGCACCGTCATGGTCGGCGGGATCGGGCTCAACGACCCCTCGACGACGTTGCAGGACGTCACGCCGATCGCTCGGCTCGCCGAGGACTTCGAGGTCTTCGCCGTCCCCGCCGACTCGCCCTGGCAGACCCTCGAGGACTTCGTCGAGGACTGGCAGGAGGACCCGAGCATCCCCGTCGGCGGTGGGTCCGCCGGCGGCATCGACCACCTCGTCGCCGGACAGCTGGCGCAGGAGGTCGGGGTCGACCCCGCCGAGCTGCGCTACACCCCGCACGCCGGCGGTGGCGAGCTCACCCTCTCCCTCCTGTCGACGGCGTCCGGCACCGTGCCGATCGGGATCAGCGGCTACAACGACTTCCGCGACCTCATCGACGGGGGCCGGCTGCGGGCCCTCGCCGTCGTCGCCCCCGAGCCGCTCGAGGGCGTCGACGTCCCGACGATGGACGACCTCGGCTACGGCGGCGTCGACCTCGTCAACTGGCGGGGCGTCGTCGCCCCTCCCGGCATCAGCGACGACGAGCAGGCCGAGCTCGCGGCGATCGTCGAGGAGACGACCCGCACCGGCTCCTGGGACGAGGCCGTCGCGCGCAACCGCTGGGAGCGCAGCTGGGCCGGACCCGACGAGTTCGAGGAGTTCCTCGTGAGCGAGCAGGACCGGATCGACGCCCTCCTCGAGGAGCTGCAGCTGTCATGACGCCCCGACCGGACTCCGACCACCCGGCCGACCCCCGGGCCGACACCGCCGCGAACCTTCCCGTGACCGCCGGCCGCGGCGACCTCGTCGTCGCCGCCCTGCTCGCCGTCGTCGGCGTCGTCCTCGTCGTCGGCAACCTCACGATGGACGTCGTCGGGGAGGACGGCACGAGCGTCCTCGGCCCGGCCGGGTTCGGCTGGCTCGTCGCGGCGCTCGCCCTCGGGACCTCGGTCGCCATCGCGGCCCGGGCCGTGCGCCGCCCTGCCGCCGAGCGTGCGCAGGAGGCCGCCGACCCGACCCGGGAGATGAACGTCCCCGCCTTCCTCGGGGCGCTCGGGGGACTCGTCGGCTTCGCGGTGCTGCTCCAGCCGCTCGGGTGGCTGCTCAGCGCCACCGGACTGTTCTTCGCCGTGTCGAGCGCGCTCGGCAGCCGCCCGCTGCTGCGCAACGCGGCCGTCGGGTTCGCGATGGCCTGCGTGCTCCAGCTGCTCTTCGGAGCCGCGCTCGGTCTCGCCCTGCCGTCCGGCGTCCTCGGGTGGCTCTGATGGACCAGCTCACGGCGCTGCTCGGGGGCTTCGGGGACGTCCTCACCCCGGCAAACGTCCTCTGGATCGTCCTCGGGGCCTTCCTCGGCACCGCCGTCGGCGTCCTGCCGGGCCTCGGGTCCTCGATGGCCGTCGCCCTCCTGCTGCCGCTCACCTTCGCCCTCGACCCGCTCGCGGCGCTCATCATGTTCAGCGGCATCTACTTCGGCGGGCTGTTCGGCGACTCGACGGCCGGCATCCTCATGAACACCCCGGGCAACTCCACCGCCATCGCGACGACCTTCGAGGGGCACCGGATGGCCCTCGCCGGCCGGGCGCCGCAGGCCCTCGCGACGGCGGCCATCGGCGCGTTCCTCGGCGGGCTCGTCGCGACGTGCCTCGTCGTCCTCGCCGCGCCGACCCTCGCGGACCTCGCGACCCGGTTCGGCCCGGGGGAGTACTTCGCCCTCGCGCTCTTCGCCTTCGTCGCCATCGCCGCCGTCGTCGGCGAGTCGGCGGTCCGCGGCCTCGCCGCCCTGTCCGTCGGCCTGGCGCTCGCCGTCGTCGGGATCGACCAGTCGACGGGCACCGAGCGGTACGCGTTCGGGGTGCCCGCGCTCTTCGACGGCGTGAGCATCGTCGTCATCACCGTCGCGCTCCTCGCTCTCGGCGAGGTCCTGCACGTCGCGAGCCGCACCGGCCGGGCGGGCGCCCGCGAGCTCGTGCCCTCCCGCGGACGGCCGTGGCTCTCGCGCGCCGACCTGCGCAAGGCCCTGCCGGCCTGGCTGCGCGGCGCCGGGTTCGGCGTGCCGTTCGGATTCATCCCGGCGGGCGGGGCCGAGGTCCCGACCTTCCTCGCCTACGGCACCGAGCGCAGCCTCGACGCCCGCCGCGAGGAGCCGGAGTTCGGCACCGGCGCGATCCGTGGCGTCGCCGCCCCCGAGGCCGCGGGCAACGCGACGGCGGGCAGTGCGATGGGATCCCTCCTCGCGCTCGGCCTGCCGACCTCGGCGACCGCCGCCCTCCTCCTCGCGACGTTCCAGCAGTACGGGCTCCAGCCCGGGCCGCTGCTCTTCGAGCGGTCCGGCGACCTCGTCTGGGCGCTGCTCGCGAGCCTCTTCGTCGCGCTCGTCACGCTGCTCCTGCTCAACCTGCCGTTCTCGCCGCTGTGGGCCAAGCTCCTCGAGCTGCCGCAGGGCTACCTCTACGCCGGGATCACCGTGTTCGCCGGGCTCGGGGTGTACGCGACGGGGGCGAGCGGCTTCGACCTCGGCCTCATGGTGGCGCTCGGCCTCGTCGGCTTCGTCATGCGCCGCTACGACCTGCCGCTCGCGCCGGTCCTCATCGCGGTCATCCTCGGGCCGCTCGCGGAGTACAGCCTGCGCGACGCGCTCGGGAACTCCGGGAACGACCCGACGACCCTCGTGAGCAGCCCGATCTCGGTCGGCCTCTACGCGCTGCTCCTCCTCGGGCTCGCCGTGACGGGCTGGCGACGCCGCAGCGCACGACGGTCGCGGACGGGGGCCGACGCCGCCGCCCCGTCGTAGGGTCGCTCCATGCCCCGGTCCACGGTCGTCCTGCGCCCCACCGACGTCGACACGGACCGGGGCGTCGAACGCGCCCTCCGTGACCGGTTCGCCGCCGTCCGCGCCGAGCTCGGGATCGACGGTCCCTACCCGGCCGACGCCGTCTCCGAGGCCGAGCGGGTGGTGGCCGACGTCGACCTGCCGACCGAGGACGGCACCGACGTCCCGTACGTGACGCTCGACCCGCCGGGCTCGATGGACCTCGACCAGGCGCTGCACATCGAGCGTGACGGTGCCGGTCACCGGGTGCGCTACGCCATCGCCGACGTGCCGGCCTTCGTCCACCCCGGCGGCGCCCTCGACCGCGTCACCCGCGAGCGCGGCCAGACGGTCTACTGCCCCGACACCGGGGTGCCGCTGCACCCGCCCGTGCTGTCCGAGGCGGCGGCCAGCCTGCTGCCGGGCGAGGTCCGGCCGGCCTACGTGTGGGACCTGCGGCTGGACGGCGACGGGGCTCTCACCTCGGCCCGCATCGGCCGGGCGATGGTCCGCAGCGTCGAGCGGCTCGACTACGCCTCGGTCCAGGCCGCCGTCGACGCCGGGACCGGCGACGAGCGCCTCCTGCTGCTCCGCGAGGTGGGGGAGCGGCGCATCGCGCAGGAGAAGGCGCGGGGCGGGGCCAGCCTGCCGATGCCCGAGCAGCAGGTCTCCCAGCGTGCGGACGGAGGCTTCACCCTCGAGTTCCGGCCCCCGGTCGCCGCCGAGGAGTGGAACGCCCAGCTGTCCCTCATGACCGGGATGGCGGGCGCCGACCTCATGCTCGAGGCCGGGGTCGGCGTCCTGCGCACGATGCCCCCGCCGGACGACCGGTCGGTCGCGACGTTCCGCCGCGCCGCCCGGGCGCTCGGCGTCGACTGGCCCGAGGGCACGACGTACGGCGACCTCGTCCGGGGACTGGACCGGCACGACCCGCACCACCTCGCCCTCATCCACGAGGCGACCGCCCTGTTCCGCGGCGCGGCGTACACCGCCTTCGACGGGGAGCCGCCCGAGCAGCGGGAGCACGCCGCCGTCGCCGCGCCCTACGCGCACGTGACGGCGCCGCTGCGCCGGCTCGTGGACCGCTTCGGCCTCGTCGTGTGCGCCGCCTCCTGCGCCGGGACCGACGTGCCCGGCGACGTCCGCGCGGCCCTGCCCGACCTGCCCGCCGCGATGCGCGAGACCGACCGGGTCGCCCGCACCGCCGAGCGGCTGTGCGCCGACGCCGCCGAGGCCGCGGTCCTCACCGGGCGGGTCGGCGACGTCCTCGACGGCGTCGTCGTCGACCACCGGGAGTCCGGCATCGAGGTCCAGCTCGTCGAGCTGCCCGTCCTGGCCCGCGTCCCGGGTGAGCAGCCCGACCTCGGCTCGGCCGTGAGGCTGCGCGTCGAGGAGGCGGACGTCGCGGCCGGACGGGTCGTCCTCGCCCTCGCGTGAGCCCTAGACTGGGCCCCGGACGAGTCGGGCGGACGGTCGCGTCGGCGGGGTGACCCGCCGCCGAGGAAGGTCCGGGCTCCGAAGGGCAGGATGGTGGCCAACAGCCACCCGGGGCGACCCGCGGGACAGTGCCACAGAGAACAGACCGCCCACCGCGTCAGCGGCGGGCAAGGGTGAAACGGTGGTGTAAGAGACCACCAGCGGCCTGGGCGACCAGGTCGGCTCGGTAAACCCCATCCGGAGCAAGCCCAGACAGCGTGCGACCGAGGGCGGCCCGCCCGAGCACGCGGGTAGGGCGCTGGAGGTGGTCGGCAACGGCCACCCGAGATGGATGACCGTCACCGGTCCGTCGGCGACGACGAACCGGGACAGAACCCGGCCTACAGCCCGACTCGTCCCCCGCCCGAGGCGCTGACCAGCGCACTCGTGGACCCGACCGGAAGTTTCCACCCCCGACGTTCGTTAGGGTGACGGAACCCCGCACCGGACGGACGGAGCACCACCCCGTGAGCCAGGACACCACGATCGACCTCGACGACGCCCGTCGTCGGGTCATGGAGGCCACCGCCGCGCTGGACGGCTCGACCGTCCGCGACGTCCTCCTCGACACCCTCCTCGTCGCCGGCGTCGACGCGACCGTCGTGCAGGTCATGATGCCGGTGCTCAAGCAGGTCGGCGACGACTGGGAGTCCGGACGGCTCGGTGTCGTCCACGAGCACTTCGTCTCCTCCGCCTTCCGCGGGGTCCTCGGCGAGCTGCGGCTCCCCGTCGAGGGGGACCAGGCCCGCACCGTCGTCCTCGCCTGCCCCCCGCGCGAGCTGCACGACCTGCCGCTCGAGCTCTTCGGCGCGATGCTGCACGCCCGCTGGTGGCGCGTCGTGAGCCTCGGGGCGAACTCCCCGATGACCGCGATCGCCGAGGCCGCCCGCTTCACGAACGCCCACGCGGTCGTCGTCGCCGGGGTCCGCCGCACCGCCTTCGAGGCCCGCATCCCGTCCCTGACCCGCCTGGCCCGCTCCACCCCGCTGTTCATCGCCGGTGAGGGCACGAAGAACCTCGGCAGCCCGCCACCCGGGGCGACCGTCCTCTCGGACGACCTCGTCGAGGCCGCCGAGACCGTCGACGGGCTGCGCGAGGAGGCGGTGGGGACCCCCGACGCCCCGACCGTGCCCGTCGCGGGCCAGGACACCGGATCGGCGGTCGGCTGACGTGCGCCTCACCCACCTCGGACACTCCTGCGTCCTCGTCGAGTCCGCCGACGTGCGGGTCCTGGTCGACCCCGGGACCTTCGCGCACGACCTCACCGGGGTGCGCGACCTCGACCTCGTGATCGTCACCCACCAGCACCCCGACCACCTCGACGTCGACCGGCTGCCGGCCCTCGTCGCGGCCAACCCGGCCGCCCGGGTCCTCTGCGACCCGGGGAGCGCTCCGGTCCTCGCGGACGCCGGGGTCGAGGCGACGGTCCACGACGGGCCGACGACGGTCCGCGACCTCACGGTCACGCCGCTCGGCGAGACGCACGCCCTCATCCACGAGGACGTCCCGCGGATCCCGAACGTCGGCGTCCGCCTCGACGCCGACGGCGAGCCGTCGTTCGTCCATCCCGGGGACGCCCTCGACGCCGAGCCGGGCGAGGTCGACGTCCTCTGCTTCCCGCTCAGCGCCCCGTGGGCCGCGAGCCGGGACACGACGGCCTTCCTGCGCCGCATCGACCCGGCCCACGCCGTGCCGATCCACGACGGGCTGCTCCAGGACCGCGGACGCGCGGTCTACCTCGGCCAGGCCGAGCAGCTCGGGGGCGAGCGCACCCGGGTCCACGACCTCGCGGGCGAGGGAGCCACGGAGTTCCGCGCCGGGGAGTGACGGCGCGGCCCGGGGGCCGCGGACGCCGCCGGGACCGGGTGGTCCGGCTCAGTCCTGCGTGTGCTGACCCCGGGCGTCCTGCGTCCGGGTGGCGAGGACGGCGGCACCGATGATGCCGGCCTTGTTCTTCAGGGTGGCCGGGACGATGGGGGTGCGGATGTCGAGCAGCGGCAGGAACTCGTCGGAGTCCTTGGACACCCCGCCGCCGACCACGAAGAGGTCCGGCCACAGCAGGTCCTCGAGGGCGCGGTAGTACTTCTGCAGCCGCTCGGCCCACTCGGGGTAGGACAGGCCCTCGCGGGTCTTGGCCGAGCTCGCCGTCGACGGCTCGGCGTCCTTGCCGTCGATCTGGATGTGCCCGAGCTCGGAGTTCGGGACGAGGACGCCCTCGTTGAAGATCGCCGTCCCGATGCCCGTCCCGAGCGTCGTGAGGACGACGAGGCCCTCGTGGCCCTTGGCCGCGCCGTAGTGCAGCTCGCCGACCCCGGCGGCGTCCGCGTCGTTGACGACGACGACGTCGTGCTGCAGGCGCTGCTCGAGGAGGTCCTCGATGTGGCAGCCGACCCAGGACTTGTCGATGTTCGCGGCGGTCTTGACGACGCCGTGCTGGACGACACCCGGGATCGTCACCCCGATGGGGGAGGACCCGCGGACCTCGTCGAAGTGGTCGACGACCTGCGCGATGACGTCGCACACCGCCTCCGGGGTCGAGGTCTCCGGGGTGTCGATGCGCAGCCGCTTCTGGGCGAACGCCCCGGCGTCGAGGTCGACCGGGGCCCCCTTGATGCCGCTGCCTCCGACGTCGATTCCGAGCGGGTGGGCGGTCGTCATGCTGCGTCTCCCAACGTGAGGATCTCCGGGCCGTCCTCGGTGACGAGGATCGTGTTCTCGAACTGTGCCGAACGGCGGTGGTCCTTCGTCACGACCGTCCATCCGTCGTCCCACATCCGCCAGTCGGCGGTCCCGAGGTTGAGCATCGGCTCGACGGTGAAGGTCATCCCCGCCTCGATGACCGTGTCGTAGGACGGGGCGGCGTCGTAGTGCGGGATGATGAGCCCGCTGTGGAACGCGGAGCCGATCCCGTGGCCCGTGAAGTCGCGGACGACGCCGTAGCCGAACCGGCGGGCGTAGGACTCGATGACCCGGCCGATGACGTTGACCTCGCGCCCGGGGCGGGCGGCGCGGATGCCGCGCATCATCGCCTCCTTCGTCCGCTCGACGAGCAGCCGGGTCTCCTCGTCGACGTCGCCCACGAGGTAGGTGGCGCAGTTGTCGCCGTGGACCCCCTCGACGTAGGCGGTGAGGTCGACCTTGACGATGTCGCCGTCCTCGATGCGGCGGTCGTCGGGGATCCCGTGGCAGATCACCTCGTTGACCGAGGTGCAGAGCGACTTGGGAAACCCGCGGTAGCCGAGCGTCGAGGGGTAGGCGCCGTGGTCGAGGAGGTACTCGTGCCCGACCCGGTCGACCTCGTCGGTCGTCACGCCGGGGGCGATGACCTCCGCGGCGGCCGCCATCGCGTTCGCGGCGATGCGGCCGGCGACACGCATCCTCTCGACCGTCTCGGCGTCCTTGACCTCGGGTCCGGTGAACGGCGCGGGCTGCGGGAGGTCGACGTACTCGGGACGGACGATGCGGTCGGGGACGGGCCGACGCGGGGAGACCACGCCGGGAGCGACACGGGCGGACGTCGGCGGCATACGGTGGAGTCTAGGCACCCCGCCCACGGGAAGGAGAACCCCAATGTCCTACTGGTACAACGTCGCGACCGGGCAGGTCGAGACGGACGAGACCCGCGACCGCGACGCGAACGTCCTCGGGCCGTACGACACGCAGGAGGCCGCCCGGAACGCCCTCGCGACGGCTCGCGAGCGCACCGAGCAGTGGGACGAGGAGGACCGGGAGTGGGACGAGCGCGGGCCCTCGCCCCGGGACGGGGCCTGAGCCACGCCGGAGGCGAGCCGGCGAGCGAGCCGGTGCCCTGAGCCGGCCTGGGCCGGCCTGGCCGGGTCGGGGTCGCGTCAGCCGTTGACGAGCCGGTGCACGCTCACCGCGTAGTCGCCGCCGGCGACGAACGGGGCCTTGTCCCACGTCGCGTACCGCGCGATGTAGGACAGCCCGCACGACGTCGCGAGCCGGTCGTACCGGCGCAGGTCCACCGCCGCCGCGCCCTCCGGGACGTTCGTGCCGAGCCCGAACCCGGCGACGAGGTAGCCGCCGGGGACGAGGTGGGCGGTGAGCCGCTCGAGCGTCGCCGGGAGCGTGCCGTCGGCGAGGAAGGGGACGACGTTGCCGGCCATGACGGCGCAGTGGAACTCCTGGTCGTGCCCGAGGAAGAGGGTCGAGAGGTCGGCGACGACGAACGGGGTGTCGTCGTCCTCGAGGGCCAGCGCGACGAGGTCGGGGTCGGCGTCGACGCCGACCGCGCGGTGTCCCCGCCGGGTCAGCTCGCTCGCGACGCGCCCGAAGCCGCACCCGGCGTCGAGGACCCGGGAGGGCGGCGGGACGAGGTCACCGACGAACCGCGCCTCCCCGTGGACGTCGCTCCCCGCGGCCTCCAGGTCGAGGAAGCGCTGCCGGTAGGCGCGGGCGGCCTCGGGGCCGCGACCGGTGCCGGCCCAGCGGGTGGGGGGCCCGGGCCGCGCGGGCGGGGGAGTGGAGCTCCACATGCCGGTGGGACGCTCGAACGAGGACACCGCGTTCCCCTCAGGACTCGAAGGAGTGCTCGGGGGCGGGGAAGGACCCGTCACCCACCTCGGTCGCGTAGTCCTGCGCGGCGCGCAGCAGCTCTCCGCGCAGGTCGGCGAACTTCTTGACGAAGCGGGGTGCCCGTCCGCCCCGCAGACCGGCCATGTCCTGCCACACGAGGACCTGGGCGTCGCAGTGCGGCCCGGCGCCGATGCCGATGACGGGGATGTCGAGCGCCGCGGTCAGCTCCGCGGCGACCGACGCGGGGACCATCTCGACGACGACGGCGAAGCACCCGGCCGCCTGGAGGGCGAGGCCGTCCTCGACGAGCCGGCGGGCGTCGTCGCCGCGTCCCTGCACCTTGTAGCCGCCGAGGACGTGCTCGCTCTGCGGGGTGAAGCCGATGTGGCCCATGACGGGGATGCCGGCCCGCACGAGGAGCTCGACCTCGGGCACCATCGGCGCGCCGCCCTCGAGCTTCACGGCGTGGCACAGGCCCTCCTTCATGAAGCGGGTCGCCGTCGCGAGCGCCTGCTGCGGGCTCGCCTGGTAGGAGCCGAACGGCAGGTCGCCGACGACCATCGCGTGGCGGGTGGCGCTCGCGACGGCGCGGGCGAGGGGGACGAGGTGGTCGACGGTCACGGGGACGGTCGTCTCGAAGCCGTAGACGTTGTTCCCGGCGGAGTCCCCGACGAGCAGCACGGGGATGCCGGCCTCGTCGAAGATCTCGGCGGTGTACATGTCGTACGCGGTGAGCATCGCCCACCTCTCGCCGCGCTCCTTCATCCGGTGCAGGTGGGGCACCCGGACACGGCGCTGCGGGGCGGCCTGGGCCCCGGTGCCGTAGGGGGCGGTGGACTCGGAGGCGGGACGCTGCGGCTCGCTCATGGGCCGATGGTAGGCCCCGTCCGCCGTGGGGCGGGTGTGGCGGATGTGGCGGTCAGAGTATCGACGTTACCCAATCGTGACCCGGGCATGTCCGCTTACGGCCACGAGGTGGCCGATCCCAGCAACGGTGCGGAATCAGCCGTTCGGCCGATACCGCCGGGGGTGTCGCGTCCGGGCGGTCTTGACCTGCGCTTGACCGAATCCTGACGGTCGGATGGTTCAGCGGACGACACCGGTGTGGTTACGTCGCGCCCGCTCCGCCTCGAACGACCCGGAGCGACCCATCCATGGAGGAGATCTCGTGAAGAGACGACAGGTCAGCGCTGTCGCAGGCATGGCGGCCACCGCCCTCGCCCTGACGCTCGCGCCTACCACCGCCACGGCGGTGCCCCCGGCCCCGGACACCCCGGAGCAGAGCACCGCCCGGCACGACAACCTGCCCAACCCGCTCGCCGACAAGCAGAACGCGCTCCGCGAGGACGCCGTGAAGAAGCTCGTCACCGGCGAGGCCGAGACGACGACCGTCGACGGCCGCCGTGTCATCGAGCTGAAGAGCGACGCCGCGCCCGGCGCCAAGGGCAAGGGCAAGGGCAAGTCCAAGTACGTCGACTACCCCGTGGAGCGCGAGGAGGACATCTTCACGATCCTCACCGACTTCGGCGACCAGGTCGACGAGCGCACCGGCGGCGAGGCCGGCCCGGTGCACAACCAGATCGAGGAGCCGGACCGCGACTGGGACGGCGACGCCACGGACGACAACTCCACGTACTGGCTCGAGGACTTCGACCGCGAGCACTACATGGACATGATGTTCGGCGAGGGCGAGTCCTTCCGCGACTTCTACCTCAAGCAGTCCAACGGGCGCTTCCTCGCGCAGGGTGACGTCTCCGACTGGGTGCAGGTGCCCTTCAACGAGGCGCGCTACGGCTCGAACGAGATCCCGCAGAGCGACGGCTACTGGGCCTACATCGACGACACCGCCCAGGCGTGGTACGACGACCAGGTCGCCCAGGGCAAGTCCGTCGACGAGATCCGCGAGTACCTCCAGCAGTTCGACAAGGTGAGCCGCTACGCCGCCGAGGACGGCGCGTACGGCGAGCCCGACGGGTACATCGACCACTTCCAGGCGATCCACGCCGGGGAGGGCGAGGAGGCCGGTGGCGGCGCCCAGGGCGAGGACGCCATCTGGTCCCACCGCTGGTACGTCAACAGCAACCTCATCGGTCAGGCCGGCCCCGACGGCAACAAGCTCGGCGGCATCGAGATCGGCGACACCGGCATCTGGATCGGCGACTACACGACCGAGCCGGAGAACGGCGGCCTCGGCGTCTTCGCGCACGAGTTCGGCCACGACCTCGGTCTGCCGGACCTCTACGACACCGCCGGTGGCGACAACGGCACCGCGTTCTGGACGCTCATGTCGGGTGGCTCCTGGCTCAACCGCGGCGAGGACGCCATCGGCACGACGCCCGGCTACATGGGTCCGTGGGAGAAGCTCCAGCTCGGCTGGCTCGACTACGAGACCGTCGAGTACGGCGAGGACACCTCGCTGACGCTCGGCCCGGCCGACAAGGTCGTGAAGCAGAAGGGCAAGCGCGACGGCGTCCTCCCGCAGGCCGTCATCGTCAACCTGCCCGAGCGCACCCTCGTCACCGAGCGCAACACCCCGCACTCGGGCGAGGCGGAGCTGTGGAGCACCCGCGACGACGACCTCCAGGCGACCGTGACCCGCGACCTCGACCTCACCGGCGCCTCCAGCGCCTCGGTGAGCGCGTGGATCGAGGGCGACCTCGAGATCGACTACGACTACCTCTACGGCGAGGTCTCGACCGACGGCGGCTCCACGTGGAGCCAGGTCGGCGACGGCATCGACGGCTCGGTCGACGGTGACGACACCAGCTCGGTCATCGACTGGACCGAGGTCTCCTTCGACCTCGACGAGTACGCGGGCCAGGACGTGCAGTTCCGGTTCCGCTTCGCGACCGACGGTGGCGTGAGCAGCGAGGTCTTCATCGACGACGTCTCCGTGACGGTCGACGGCGAGACCACGACGAACGACCTCGAGTCGGGCACCGGTGAGTGGACCGCCGCGGGCGGCTTCCAGATCATCGACGGCACGACGACCGAGACGGTCCAGGACCAGTACTTCGCGGAGAACCGGGTCTACTCCGGCTACGACGCGACGCTGGAGACCGGGCCGTACAACTTCGGCTGGTCGGACTCGCGGCCCGACTGGGTCGAGCGCTTCCCGTACCAGAACGGCATGCTCGTGTGGTTCGCCAACGGTGAGTACTCGGACAACAACACGATCACCCACCCGGGTGCGGGTCTCGTCCTGCCGGTCGACGCCCGTCCCGCCCCGGTGACGTTCCCCGACGGCTCGCTGCTCGGCAACCGCCGCCAGCCGTTCGACGCCACCTTCGGCCGGGAGAAGACCGACGAGGTCACCTTCCACCGCAACGGTGTCCCGACGACGGTCCCGTCCTCGAAGGGCATCCCGACCTTCGACGACAGCGACCCGGAGCGCTACTGGAGCGCGGACAACCCGCTCGCGTCGACGAAGGTCGCCGGGTCCGGGACGTCCATCACGGTGGACAAGACGAGCAAGAAGAACGCGTCCGAGATGGACATCTCCATCTCCTTCGCCGACTGACGGCTCAGCCGCACCAGATCGAGGGGCCCGGGCGCGACGCGCTCGGGCCCCTCGGCCGTGTGCCGGCCACCTCCGATGCGGCAGGATGGACGCCATGGACCGTCAGCAGGAGTTCGTCCTCCGCACCATCGAAGAGCGCGACATCCGGTTCGTCCGGCTGTGGTTCACCGACGTCCTCGGCACCCTGAAGTCCGTCGCCGTCGCCCCGGCCGAGCTCGAAGGGGCCTTCGCCGAGGGCATCGGCTTCGACGGGTCGGTCATCGAGGGCTTCGCCCGGGTCTACGAGGCGGACATGCTCGCCAAGCCGGACCCGAGCACCTTCCAGGTCCTGCCGTGGCGCGGCGAGACCGGGGGGACGGCCCGGATGTTCTGCGACATCCGCCTCCCCGACGGCAGCCCGAGCCTCGCCGACCCGCGCCACGTCCTGCAGCGCACGCTGAGCCGCGCGTCCGACCTGGGCTTCACCTTCTACACCCACCCCGAGATCGAGTTCTTCCTCCTCAAGCAGGGCTGGGTCCCCGGGGCGAGCCCCGAGCCGATCGACACCTCCGGCTACTTCGACCACACCCCCCACGGCTCGAGCGCCGACTTCCGCCGCGCGGCGATCACGATGCTCGAGACGATGGGGATCTCCGTCGAGTTCAGCCACCACGAGGCGGCCCCCGGCCAGAACGAGATCGACCTGCGCTACGCCGACGCCCTGACGACGGCCGACAACATCATGACCTTCCGCACCGTCGTCAAGGAGGTCGCGCTCGAGCAGGGCATCTACGCGACGTTCATGCCCAAGCCGTTCGCCGAGCACGCGGGCTCCGGGATGCACACCCACATGTCGCTCTTCGAGGGCGACGCCAACGCCTTCCACGAGCCGGGCGCCCCGTACCAGCTGTCCAAGGTCGGCCGGCAGTTCATCGCCGGTCTGCTACGGCACGGTGCCGAGTGCGCCGCCGTGACGAACCAGTACGTCAACAGCTACAAGCGGCTGTGGGGCGGGGGGGAGGCGCCCGCCCACCTCACGTGGGGGCACAACAACCGCTCGGCGCTCGTGCGGGTGCCGATGTACAAGCCGGACAAGGGGCAGAGCACCCGGGTCGAGGTCCGCAGCATCGACGCCGCGTGCAACCCCTACCTCACCTTCGCGGTGATGCTCGCCGCCGGGCTCAAGGGCGTCGAGGAGGGCTACGAGCTGCCGCCGGAGGCCGAGGACGACGTGTGGAGCCTCACCGACGGCGAGCGCCGGGCGATGGGGATCGAGTCGATGCCGGCGAGCCTGCTCGAGGCCATCGAGATCATGGAGGACAGCGAGCTCCTCGCGCAGACCCTCGGCGAGCACACCTTCGACTTCTTCCTGCGCAACAAGCGGGCGGAGTGGGCGGACTACCGCAACCAGGTCACCGCCTTCGAGCTCGAGCGCTACCTGCCGAGCCTCTGAGGCGGGCGTGGTCGCTTCCCGTACCCCCGAGTCCGTCCCGGCGGCGATCGCCCGGCTGGGCTTCGACGACCCACGCCGGGCGAACGCGCTGCTCGACGACCCCGCGCTCGAGGGCCTCGCCGGGTCCCCCGACCGGGTGGACGCCGGGGGGCTGAGCGAGGCCCTGGCCCGGGTCGCCGACCCCGACGGGGCGCTGCTCGGGCTCGTGCGCTTCATGGAGTCGGTCGCCGAGCACGACGGCATGCGCACCGAGGTCGTCGCCGCCCTGCGCGACGAGTCGGTGGCGCGGACCCGGCTCGTCGCCGTCCTCGGAGGGTCCAGCGCCCTCGCCGACCACCTCGTCGCCCATCCGGAGCACTGGACCGCGGCGACCGGGGCCACCCCCCTCGAACCGGCCGAGCGCACCCGCCGGCTCGTCGAGGCGGTGACCGCGGCGGGCCCGGAGGACGGGGCGGACGCGCTCCGGGTCGGCTACCGCGAGCAGCTGCTCGGCATCGCGGCGCTCGACCTCACCGCCGCCGACCCGCTCGAGGTCCTCTGGGACACCGCCGAGGCTCTCGCGGACCTCGCAGCCGCCGCGCTCGAGGCGGCGCTGACGATCGCGCGCGCGCAGGTCGGGCCGGACGCCGACAAGGCCCGGCTCGCCGTCGTCGCCATGGGCAAGGCGGGCGGCCACGAGCTCAACTACGTCTCCGACGTCGACGTCATCTTCGCCGCGGAGCCCGCCGACGGCGTGCCCGAGGACGAGGCGATCGCCGTCGCGACCGACCTCGCGACCCGGCTCATGCGGCTGTGCTCGGCCTCCACCGCGGCCGGCTCGCTGTGGCAGGTCGACCCCGCGCTGCGGCCCGAGGGCAAGCACGGCCCGCTCGTGCGCACCGTCGAGAGCCACCGGGCGTACTACGAGCGCTGGGCCAAGACGTGGGAGTTCCAGGCCCTGCTCAAGGCCCGCCCCGTCGCCGGCGACCCCGACGTCGGCCGGGCCTACCACGAGGCGGTGCAGCCGATGGTGTGGCAGGCGTCCACGCGGGAGCACTTCGTCGCCGACGTGCAGGCGATGCGCCGCCGGGTCGAGGACCACATCCCCGCGGCCGAGGCCGACCGGCAGCTCAAGCTGGGCGCCGGTGGCCTGCGGGACGTCGAGTTCTCCGTCCAGCTGCTCCAGCTCGTCCACGGCCGGGCCGACCCGTCGCTGCGCTCCCCGTCGACCCTCGAGGCGCTGGGGGCGCTGTCCGCCGGCGGGTACATCGGCCGGGAGGACGCCGCGACGTTCGGCACCGCCTACCGCTACCTGCGGGCCCTGGAGCACCGGATCCAGCTGTCCCGGCTGCGGCGCACCCACCTGATGCCCGCGGCGGACGCCGACCTGAGGCGTCTCGGCCGGGCGATGGGCCTGCGCACCTCGCCGGCCGAGACTGTCGACAAGGAGTGGCGGGCCCGGCGCCGTGAGGTCCGACGGCTGCACGAACGGATCTTCTACCGCCCGCTGCTCTCGGCGGTCGCCCGCCTCTCCGACCAGGACGTCCGGCTCACCCCGGAGGCCGCCCGGGAGCGGCTGTCCGCCCTCGGTTTCCGCGACCCCGCCGGGGCGCTGCGCCACCTCGAGGCGCTCACCGACGGGGTCAGCCGACGGGCCTCGATCCAGCGCCAGCTGCTGCCGGTCATGCTCGGCTGGTTCGCCGACGAGGCCGACCCGGACGCCGGGCTGCTCGCCTTCCGCAAGATCAGCGACGAGCTCGGCTCGACGCACTGGTACCTGCGGCTGCTCCGGGACGAGGGGTCGGCGGCCGAACGGCTCGCCCACACCCTCGCGCGCAGCCGGTACGCGGCCGGACTGCTCGAGCAGGCTCCCGAGTGCGTGCAGTTCCTCGGGACGGCCGAGGGCATCGCGCCGCGCTCGCGGGAGGAGATCCTGCGGCGGATGCGCTCCGCCGCGGGGCGCAAGGACGACCCGGAGTCCGCGATGCTCGCCGCGCGCACGATCCGTCGCTCGGAGCTCTTCCGCGTCGCGGTCGCCGACCTCGCCGGGGTCCTGGACACCGAGGGGCTCGGCGGGGCGATGACCGACCTCACCTCGGCACTGCTCGAGGTCACCCTCGAGCAGTGCCTCGCCGAGGTCGCGGCCTCGGGTGAGGTGCTCACGCGGGTGCTCGTCGTCGGGATGGGGCGGCTGGGCGGCCGGGAGCAGGGGTACGGCAGCGACGCCGACGTCCTCTTCGTCCACGACCCGCTCGAGGGCGCCGACGAGGTCGAGGCCCAGCAGCAGGCCATGGAGGTCGTGCGGCGGCTCGTCGCCCTCCTCGGCCGCCCCGGGCCGGACCCGACGCTCGAGGTCGACGCGGGGCTGCGGCCCGAGGGCAAGAGCGGCCCGCTCGTGCGCTCCCTCGCCTCCTACCGCGAGTACTACTCGCGCTGGTCGCTCGTCTGGGAGGCGCAGGCCCTGCTGCGCGCCGCACCGGTCGCAGGCGACGCGGACCTCGCCGGGCGGTTCCTCGACCTCGTCGCACCGCTGCGCTGGCCGGAGGGCGGTCTCGACGCCGGACAGGTCCGGGAGATCCGCACCCTCAAGGCGCGGATGGAGTCCGAGCGGCTGCCGCGGGGTGCCGACCGCAAGACCCACTTCAAGCTCGGCCACGGGGGGCTGTCGGACGTCGAGTGGGTGGCGCAGCTCGTCCAGCTGCGGCATGCCCACGAGCACGCGGACCTGCGGACGACCTCGACCCTCGAGGCGCTGCGGGCCGCCGCCCGGCTCGGACTCGTGGAGGAGGCGAACGCCGCGGCGCTCGAGGAGGCGTGGCGGCTCGCGTCGGCGATGCGGAACGCGGCGGTGCTCTACCGCGGCAAGGGCGTCGACGCGGTCCCGACGAGCGACCGGGACGCCGACGGCATCGGGCGTGTGCTGGGGTTCCCCGCCGGCACCTCCCAGGAGCTGGCGGAGCGCTACCGCCGGGTCGCCCGCCGCGCCCGCACGGCCTTCGAGGACGAGCTCTACGGCGACGGCACCTGACCGGGTGCGCCGATCCGGACATCGGTGGCAGGTTCCTGCCGCGCCCGTGGCATCATTCCCGCGTGACCGACGACCGCGCAGCGACCGAGGAAGGTGCAGGTCAGGGACCCGCACCGATCTTCGGCGAGGGGTTCTACGAGTTCGCCTCACGGCAGTGGACCTGGAACGCCGACATGTACCGGGTGCTCGGTCTCACCGACGACGGCACGCCCGCGGAGCGGTTGGTCTTCGCGCGGATGGCCCCGGGCGACGTCGAGAGCGTGCGCGCCACGCTGGACCGGGTCCTCGCCGACCCCGGCCCGTTCGCCGGGCAGTACCGGGTGCTCGACGACGCGGGCCGGGAGCGCTCGATCGCGTTCGTCGGCGACCTTGAGCGCGGCCCGGACGGCGCGCCCGTCCTCGACGCCGGCGGCCGACCCGTGCGACTGCGCGGCATGGGGTTCGACGTGTCCGTCGCCGCCCGTGTCGCGGCCGCGGAGGCGGTGACCGCCGCCACCGCCGACCGGGCCGCCATCGAGCAGGTCAAGGGGGCGCTGATGTTCGCCTACGGCCTCGACGCGAACGCCGCCTTCGGGGTGCTCACCCGGTACTCCCAGCGGGGCAACGTCAAGCTGGCCGTCGTCGCGCGGCGCGCCGCCGAGCTCCTCGGCGACCAGCCGACACCGGGGACCGAGGGCTCGCTGCTCCACGTCCTCGAGCGGGCCCTCGGCTCGGTCGACCCCGACCTCGACGGCGCGGCCGACGCCGGCTGACCGGACGCCCGCGTCCACCGCCCGGTGGGCGAACCTAGACTGCGGACCATGACCGACAGCACCTCCCGCGTCATCGCGCGGCTCGACCTGCGCGGCTCGCGGCCGGGGCTGCGCGAGCTGCGCGCCGCCGTCCCCCGCGCCGAGTTCGACGTCGAGGCCGCGCTCGGGGCCGTGCGCCCTGTCGTCGAGGACGTCCGCGACCGCGGCGCCGCCGCGCTCCTCGAGGCGTCCGAGCGCTTCGACGGCGTCGCGCCCCCCTCGCTGCGGGTGCCCGCCGACGTCGTCGCGGCCGCCGCCGACTCCCTCGACCCGGCCGTGCGCGCCGCGCTCGAGGAGTCCATCCGCCGGGCGCGGGTCGTCCACCGCGACCAGCGGCGGACCGACACGAGCACCCGGGTCGTCGACGGCGGGACGGTCACCGAGCGCTGGGTCCCGGTCGACCGGGTCGGGCTCTACGTCCCCGGCGGACGGGCGGTCTACCCGAGCAGCGTCGTCATGAACGTCGTCCCCGCCCAGGAGGCCGGCGTGCCGAGCCTCGTCGTCGCGAGCCCGCCGCAGCGCGACAACGGCGGCTGGCCGCACCCGACGATCCTCGCGGCCTGCGCGCTGCTCGGGGTGGACGAGGTCTGGGCCGTCGGGGGCGCCCAGGCGGTCGCCGCCTTCGCGTACGGCTTCGAGGAGGACGGGGTCGTCCGGGAGCCGGCGTCGCTCGTCACCGGACCCGGCAACGTCTACGTCACCGCCGCGAAGCGGATGCTCATGGGCGTCATCGGGATCGACTCCGAGGCCGGACCCACCGAGATCGCCGTCCTCGCCGACGACACCGCCGACGCCGAGCACGTCGCGTCCGACCTCGTGAGCCAGGCCGAGCACGACCCGCTCGCCGCGGCGGTGCTCGTCACCGACAGCCCGGCCCTCGCCGACGCCGTCGACGAGGCCCTCGCCCGACGGGTCGCCGCGACGAAGCACACCGAGCGGGTCGCAGAGGCCCTGTCCGGGCGGCAGTCGGCGATCGTCCTCGTCGACGACGTGGAGGTCGGCCTCGACGTCGTCAACGCCTACGCCGCCGAGCACCTCGAGATCCAGACCGCGGACGCCGCAGCCGTCGCGGCCCGGGTGCGCAACGCCGGGGCGGTGTTCGTCGGGCCGTTCGCCCCGGTGAGCCTCGGCGACTACTGCGCGGGCTCGAACCACGTCCTGCCGACGGGGGGCTGCGCGTGCCACAGCAGCGGCCTGTCCGTGCAGTCCTTCCTGCGCGGCATCCACGTCGTCGAGTACGACGAGGCCGCGCTGCGGGACGTCGGCGGGCACGTCGTCACCCTCGCCCGTGCCGAGGACCTGCCGGCCCACGGCGAGGCCGTCCTGGCCCGTGTCCCGGACGTCGAGCCGGGGGCCTGACCCCGCCCTCCTAGACTTCCGCGCATGGACGCCCGCGAGACCGTCGAGTCGATGCTGCGCCCGGACCTGCGGGGGCGGACCGCCTACGGCGCCCCGCAGCTCGACGTGCCGGTCGCGCTCAATACGAACGAGAACTCCTACCCGGTCCCCGACGACGTCGTCGCGTCGATCACCCGCGCCGTCGAGGAGGCCGCCCGGGGGCTCAACCGCTACCCGGACCGCGAGTTCACCCGGCTGCGGGAGGCGCTCGCCGGCTACCTGGCGCGGGCCGGCGCGCCGATCGCCCCGGAGCAGGTCTGGGCCGGGAACGGCTCGAACGAGGTCCTCCTCCACCTGCTCCAGGCCTTCGGCGGGCCCGGGCGGACCGCCCTCGGGTTCACCCCGGCCTACTCGATGCACCCGATCATCACGACGACGACCGGGACGAGGTGGGTCGACGGGGCGCGCGGCGTCGACGGGCCCGGCGCCTTCGACCTCACCGCCGCGTCCGCGGTCGCGCAGGTCCGCGAGCACCGTCCCGACGTCGTCTTCCTCTGCTCCCCGAACAACCCGACGGGGACCGCGCTCGGGCTGGACGTCGTCGAGGCCGTCCACGACGCGGGGGAGGCGCTCGTCGTCGTCGACGAGGCCTACGCCGAGTTCGCCCGCCCCGGCACCCCCTCGGCCCTCACCCTCCTCGCAGGGCGCCCCCGGCTCGTCGTGACGCGGACGATGAGCAAGGCGTTCGCGCTCGCCGGCGGCCGGCTGGGCTACCTCGCCGCCGACCCCGCTGTCGCCGACGCGCTGCGCCTGGTCCGGATGCCCTACCACCTCTCGACCCCGACGCAGGCGGTCGCGCTCGCCGCGCTGTCCCACGCCGACCGCATGCTCGACACCGTCGACGTCGTCAAGGACCAGCGCGACCGGATCGTCGGCGGGCTCGCCGCGCTGGGGCTCCACCCCGTACCCAGCGACGCGAACTTCGTCCTCTTCGGAGGCCTCGAGGACAGCCGGTCGACGTGGCAGGACCTGCTCGACCGGGGCGTCCTCGTCCGCGACGTCGGCATTCCCCACTATCTTCGTGTCACGGCCGGGACGCCGGAGGAGACGACCGCCTTCCTCGACGCCCTGTCCGCGCTCGTCACGTCCACCGCAGGAGCAGCCTCGTGAGCACCGCCCAGCCCCACCGCACCGCCACCGTGCGCCGCGGCACGTCCGAGAGCACGGTCGAGGTGACCGTCGACCTCGACGGCAGCGGCCGCGGCGAGGTCTCGACCGGGGTGCCCTTCTACGACCACATGCTCCTGTCCCTCGCGAAGCACTCGCTCGTCGACCTCACCGTCCGCGCGGACGGCGACACCCACGTCGACGCGCACCACACCGTCGAGGACGTCGCGATCGTCCTCGGTCAGGCGGTCCGCGAGGCGCTCGGCGACAAGTCGGGCATCGCCCGCTTCGGCGACGCGACGGTGCCGCTCGACGAGGCGCTCGTCCAGGCCGTCGTCGACGTCGCGGGACGCCCGTACGTCGTCCACGAGGGAGAGCCGGCCGGCCAGGAGTACGCCCTCATCGGCGGGCACTACATCGGCTCGCTGACCCGGCACGTCCTGGAGTCCTTCGCCTTCCACGCCCAGGTCGCCCTGCACGTGCGCGTCCTCTCCGGCCGCGACCCGCACCACGTCGTCGAGGCCCAGTTCAAGGCTCTCGCCCGGGCCCTGCGTGCCGCCGTCGCCCGCGACCCGCGGGTCGAGGGCGTGCCGAGCGCGAAGGGCGCGCTGTAACCCCGTGGCCGCCGACGGTCGCGGCGCACCGGGGCACGGGCTGCTGCTCGTGCGCCGGTCGCCGGGTGCCGTCGGCCGGTGGCTGCGCACCGGCCTCGTCGCGACGACCGTCGCGCCGCTCGAGGGGTGGACCGGCGTCACCGTCGCGCACGACACCGCGCACACCGCGGCCCCCTTCGACGTCGCCGTCGAGGTCCTCGCGGCCCGACCGGTGCCCCGGCGGGCCCGTCCCGCGATCGGGCTCTTCGAGGTGCACGGCCGGGCGGCCGTCACCGTCCACCCCGCAGGCCTGCGCCGTCCGCAGCTGTGGCTCGTGTGGCAGCCGGACGACGGCGTCGTCGAGACCCCGTCGCTGCACCGCCTGGGCATCGAGACGCTCCTCGCCGCCGCCGGGTCGCCGGACGGCGTGCGACCGGCCGACGTCTCGGCCGTGCTCCGCACCGGCGAGGGCAGCCCGCTCGACCTCCTCGACACCCTCGTGGGGGTCCTGCGCCTGCCCGGACGCGAGCTGCTCGTCGGGCGGGACTGCACGGGCGCGAGCGACGTCGAGCCGTCGAGCCGGGGGGTGCTGATGTTCGACCGGCTCGTCGCCGACGAGGCCCAGCACCGCGCCGAGTGGGAGGCGGCCTGGAACGGCCGCCCGCCCGGCACGACCTCCCGGGACGCCTCGTGAGCCGTTCCGTCGTCGTCCTCGACTACGGCAGCGGGAACGTCCGCTCCGCCGTGCGCGCCCTCGAGCACGTCGGGGCCGACGTCGAGCTCACCGGGGACCGGGCCGCCGCGCTCGCCGCGCAGGGGCTGTTCGTCCCCGGGGTCGGGAACTTCCACGCGTGCATGGCCGGGCTCGCCGCCGCCGACGGCCCCCGCATCGTCGAACGGCGCCTGTCAGGCGGACGTCCCGTGCTCGGGGTGTGCGTCGGGATGCAGGTGATGTTCGACGGCTCCGCGGAACCGAGCGGCGCCCCGGTGCCCGGCCTCGGCCAGTGGCCCGGCACCGTGACCCGGCTCGAGGCGCCCGTCGTGCCGCACATGGGCTGGTCCGCGGTCGAGCCGCCGGCGGGCAGCCGGCTGTTCGCCGGCGTCGAGGACGAGCGGTTCTACTTCGTGCACTCCTACGCCGCCCGGTCGTGGGACCTGCCGCCCGCCGACGGGGCGATGGCCGTCGTCGCCCCCGGGGTCACGTGGGCCCGCCACGGCGAGCGGTTCGTCGCCGCCGTCGAGAACGGGCCGCTCGCCGCGACCCAGTTCCACCCGGAGAAGTCGGGGGAGGCAGGGCTGGCCCTCCTCGAGAACTGGGTGCGCTCGCTCTGACGCGCGGACCGGCTCCCGGACCGGTCGGGCCGGACGGCAGACTGGTGTCGCCCGACCCGCGCCGCACCCCCGGAGGACCGCGACCGTGACCGTTCCCGACAGCCCTCGCCTGGAGCTGCTGCCCGCCGTCGACGTCGTCGAGGGGAGGGCCGTGCAGCTCGTCCAGGGCGTCGCCGGCAGCGGGGGCGAGTTCGGTGACCCGGTCGAGGCCGCCCTGCGGTGGCAGGAGCAGGGCGCGGAGTGGCTGCACCTCGTCGACCTCGACGCGGCGTTCGGGCGCGGCAGCAACGCCGACCTGCTCGCCGAGATCGTCGGCCGGCTCGACATCGACGTCGAGATGAGCGGCGGTATCCGCGACGAGGAGACCCTCACCCGCGCCCTCGCCACGGGCTGCCGGCGGGTCAACGTCGGGACCGCGGCGCTCGAGGACCCCGCGTGGACCGCCCGCGCCATCGCCGCTCACGGCGACCGGGTGGCCGTGGGCCTCGACGTGCGGGGCACGACGCTCGCCGCCCGTGGGTGGACCTCCGAGGGCGGTGACCTCTGGGAGACCCTGGCCCGCCTCGACGGCGAGGGCTGCGCCCGGTACGTCGTCACCGACGTCGCGAAGGACGGGATGATGAAGGGCCCGAACGTCGACCTCCTCCGCGAGGTCTGTGCCCGGACCGACCGCCCCGTCGTCGCCTCCGGCGGTATCTCGACGCTCGAGGACGTCGCCGCGGTCCGGGCCCTCGTCGGCGACGGGGTCGAGGGCGCGATCGTCGGCTCCGCCCTGTACCGCGGCGCCTTCACCCTGCCCGAGGCGCTCGACGTCGCGGGTCGCCCGTGACGGGGCCCGACGGGCCGGCCGACTCCGCGGGCACTCCCTGGGCCCGCCGCGAGCTCGGCGCCGGCGGCTTCGAGGGCGACACCGGCGCCGCCGACCCCGCGCTCCTCACCGCCCTCGCGGCAGCACCCGACGACACCGCCCTCATGCGGGCCGTCGAGGCCTCCCGGTTCGTCGTCCCCGTCGTCGCGGACCCGACGGGCGTCGACGCCACCGGAGACCCCGCGGTCGAGAAGAGCGTCGACATGGCCGCCGTGACCCTCGTCGCGCCGGACGGCCGGCGCGCGCTGCCGGTGTTCAGCGGCACCGGCTCGCTGGCCGCATGGGACCCGGAGGCCAGGCCCGTGCCCGTGACCCCGAGCCGGGCCGCCCAGGCCGCCGTCCAGGAGCGCTGCGACGTGCTCGTCGCCGACGTGGCGGGCCCGGCGACCCGGGTGCTGCGACCCTCGATGCTGTGGGCGTTGGCACAGCAGCGGCCGTGGGAGCCCGCGCACACCGACCCCGTCGTCGCCCGCGGCGTCGCGGCGGCGCTCGCCGACGAGCCGGACGTGCTCGCCCACGACCTCGCCGAGGGGCAGCCCGCGGGTGAGGGTGTCCTCGGGCTCGCCCTCACCCTCCGGCCGGGGCTCACCGCCGAGGAGGTCCGGGCGGTCGCCACCCGCGTCGGCGAACGGATCGCGACCGACGGCGAGCTGCGGGCGCGGATCGACGGGCTCGCCTTCCGCATCGGGTGACCGGCCGGGGCGCGAGCCGGGATTCGGCGCCGCCGGGCCCCGCTGCTATCCTGATCGGGACCGACCGCGCCCGTGACCGGGTGCGGTGTGCAAGAGAAGCCCCGCTTCCACCCGCGTCCGACCAGCAGGTCGCCGGGTCCCGGTCCGTGACGAGAGGTCACGAGCGTGCCCCACGGGGTGGCGCCGTGGCATCCCGCCCCGGCCCGGTCGGATCCACAGGGCCCCTCGTGCACACGGCGCGAGGGGCCTTCTTTCGTGTCACGGTCCGGACACCTGTCAGTGACGAAGGAGAAGCACATCAGCGAGCCACGTATCAACGACCGCATCCGGGTCCCCGAGGTGCGGTTGGTCGGCCCGAACGGCGAGCAGGTCGGCATCGTGCGCGTCGAGGACGCGCTCCGCCTCGCGGCGGAGGCCGACCTCGACCTCGTCGAGGTCGCCCCGATGGCCAAGCCCCCGGTCGCCAAGCTCATGGACTACGGCAAGTACAAGTACGAGGCCGCCATGAAGGCGCGGGAGGCGCGCAAGAACCAGGTCAACACGGTCATCAAGGAGATCAAGCTCCGACCGAAGATCGACCCCCACGACTACGGCACGAAGAAGGGCCACGTCGTCCGCTTCCTCAAGGGCGGCGACAAGGTCAAGGTGACGATCATGTTCCGCGGACGCGAGCAGTCCCGCCCCGAGCTGGGCTTCCGGCTGCTCCAGCGCCTCGCGGAGGACGTCGTCGAGCTCGGCACCGTCGAGTCCCAGCCGAAGCAGGACGGCCGCAACATGGTCATGGTCCTCGCGCCGACGAAGAAGAAGGCGCAGGCGATGGCCGAGCAGAAGGCCGAGCGCAAGCGGCGCGACGAGGCGGCGCGCGGCGCCGAGGGCACCGAGGCGGCCGAGCCCGCCGAGCAGCCCAGCGAGACCGCCGACGCCGGCTGACCGCCCCCGTCCACCCACCACCGAACAGCACACCCAAGGAGATCGGCACCATGCCGAAGAACAAGACGCACAGCGGCACGAAGAAGCGCTTCCGGGTCACCGGCTCGGGCAAGGTCATGCGCGAGCAGGCCGGCCACGTGCACAAGTTCCACGAGAAGACCCCGCAGAAGGCGCGCCGCCTCTCCAAGGACGTCCTCGTCGCCCCGGCCGACGTCAAGAAGGTCAAGAAGCTCCTCGGCAAGTGAGCCGACCCCACACCCCCCTGACGTAGAACAGAAGCAAGGAGAACTCACGTGGCACGCGTGAAGCGGGCGGTCAACGCCCAGAAGAAGCGCCGGGTCGTCCTCGAGCAGGCCAGCGGCTACCGCGGGCAGCGCTCGCGGCTGTACCGCAAGGCCAAGGAGCAGGTCACCCACTCCCTCGGCTACGCCTACCGCGACCGTCGCGCCCGCAAGGGCGACTTCCGTCGGCTGTGGATCCAGCGGATCAACGCCGCGGCCCGCGCGAACGGGATGACGTACAACCGGTTCATCCAGGGCCTCAAGGCCGCCGAGGTCGAGGTCGACCGTCGCATGCTCGCCGAGCTCGCGGTCAACGACGAGGCCGCGTTCACCGCGCTCGTCGAGATCGCCAAGGCCCACCAGGGCACCCCGGCGAAGGCCTCCGCCTGAACCACGCCCCGATGCTGACCAACCCCCGGTCCGACCGGGTCCGGTCGGTCGCGGCCCTCACGAAGCGGGGGGGGGGGGGGGCGCCCCCCCCCCCCGGGCGGGGGGGGCGCCCCCGGGGGGGGGGGGGGGGGGGGGGGGCCCCCCCGCCACACCCCCCCCCCCCCCGCGGGGGGCCCGCCGGTCCGTGTCGTGGCACGGACCGGCGGCCCCTCGGTGGTCCGGAGAGGGTCAGCGCAGCGCGGCGGCGACCGCGTCGAGCTCCTCGTCCATGGGGGTGTCGCCGCCGTTGAACTCGATGACGGCGCCGGCGGTGCCGGGGCGGTCCAGCACCTCCGCGACCATCCGGGCGACGTCGGCACGCGGGACCTCACCCGCGGTGGCGCCGGAGCGCGCGGTCGCGACGCGGCCGGTCGACGGGTCGTCGGTGAGCCGGCTCGGGCGCAGGATCGTCCAGCCGAGCGCGGTCTCGCTCAGACGGGCGTCGGCGGCGGTCTTGGACTCGGCGTAGGCGAAGAACGGCTCGTCCTCCGGGACGCCGTGGTCGGGGCCGGCCCCGAAGTAGGACACCATGACGTACCGGTCGACGCCGGCCTGCTCCGCGGCGGCCATGGACCGGATCGCCGCGTCGCGGTCGAGCGCCCACGTGCGGGCGGGGTCGCCCCCGCCGGCGCCCGCCGACCACACGACGGCGTCGCTGCCGCGCAGCAGGTTCTCGAGGGCGCTCGTGTCCATCGACTCGACGTCGGCGACGACGCCCGTCGCGCCGTCGGCCTCGACGTCCGCGACGTGGTCCGGGTTGCGCACGACGGCGGTGACCTCGTGGGAGCGCTCGGTGAGCAGGGGGTGCAGATGACGGGCCACCTTGCCGTGGCCTCCGATGACGATGACCTTCATGTCGGGGCCAACAGAGCGGCGGACGCGGGTGTTCCTGGTGCCGAGGACGGCGTCCTCATCCGCTCGCGACCGCGACGCAGGCCGCGACGAGCCCGGCGAGCGCCACGACCGTCCGGGCCAGGTCGGCCCGGCGCAGCCGCCGCACGAGCACCGGGTCCGGACCGCGGCGGCCGAGGGCACCGTGCGTCGGGGCCGCGGCGACCGCGGTGAGGGCGAGCACGAGGGCCTGCGCGAGCACCGCGAGGACCCCCGTCGGACCGAGACCACCCGCGGCGACCGCCCAGCCACAGGCGAGGAGGACGGCGAGGTACGTCGGTCCGACGACCAGCGTGATGCGCCGCGAGTGCGCGTCGTGCGAGGCCGCGAACTCCCGCGTCGAGCGCGCCAGCAGCACGGGGTAGACGAGCGCGGTGACCGTCACCTGGAAGGCCGCGTGCCAGGCCGCGACGACCGCGAGGACGACGGCGGGGACGTCGGGGCTCATCGGCCGGCCGGGCGCAGCCGCACGGGCATCCCGAAGGTGGTCCGTGTCCCGACCGAGTGCAGGACGCTGGCGGGAGGGGTGCGCGCCAGGTCGGGGAAGCCGGCGGCCGCGAGGAGCTCGTCGTCGAGGTCGACGAGCTCGGCCCGGCGCAGCGGCCAGGGTGGGTGCTCGTTCGGGACCCAGGAGGGGCGGCCGAGGACGCGCGAGTGCAGCCCGTAGCGGGCGGTGAGGAACCGGTCGAGGGGCATCGGCTCGTCCACCGGGTCGCCGACGTCCACGGTGAGGTGCGTCCGGGCTCCGCGGGGGCCGGGCCAGCGGCGGCGGGAGGAGTACGTGATGCGCGTGCCGCTGCGGCTGGAGCGCATCGACGCCCACGTGTACGGGGTCCCGAAGACCGCACGCGCGCCGAGGGAGACGAGCAGCCGGGACGCCTCGAGCGATCCGAAGACCACCCCGTGCCGACCGGCGTCGTCGCGCGAGTAGTACCGCACGTTCGTCTCGAGGAAGGTCCCGAGCCACGGGACGGGTGGTCCGGCGCCGAGCCCGGCACCGACCATCCGGAAGGGGATGAGCCCGACGTACGTCACGCCGTCGAGGACGTCCGGGCGGGTACCCCGGGGCAGCAGCGGGGCGACCCGGTCGGGGTCGACGGCCCAGTGCACGAAGGTGATGTCGACCCAGCGCTGGCGCATGAGGCGTGGCCCGGTGAGTGCCGGGGCGTGGACGTCGAGGGCCATGCCGACATCCTCTCCGGTCCGGCCACGAGCACGCCCCGCGCCCGGGCCGGACCGGACCGGCGGTGTCGAACCTCGGCGCCACGTCGCACGGCGGTGCACGGTGCCGGCCGCCGGCCGTCGCGGGACCCTCCCGGTGCGCGAGGATGCGGCGGTGAGCGCCGACGACGCCATCCCCACCGAGCCCGCCCCCCGCGGCCCGGACCTCACCGACGCCGAGCGGGTTGCCCGCGCCCGGGCCTTCGCCGACCGGATGCGGACCCGCCGCACCGTCCGTGACCTCGCCCGCGACCCCGTGCCGCTGGACGCCGTCCGCGAGGCGGTGCGGGCCGCCGCGAGCGCACCGAGCGGGGCGAACGTCCAGCCGTGGCGCTTCGTCGTCGTCACCGACCCGGCCGTCAGACGCCGCATCCGCGAGGCCGCGGAGGCCGAGGAGCGCGAGTTCTACGGCCGGCGGGCCGGGGAGGAGTGGCTCGGTGCCCTCGCGCCCCTCGGCACCGGCGCGGACAAGCCGTTCCTCGAGACCGCGCCCGTCCTCGTCGTCGTCCTCGAGGTGCACGCGAGCGACACCGAGCCGAAGCCGTACTACGCGAAGGAGTCGGTCGGCATCGCGGTCGGCCTGCTGCTCGCGGCCCTCCACGAGGCCGGCCTCGCGACGCTGACGCACACCCCGTCGCCGATGCGCTTCCTCACCGAGGTGCTGGGTCGGCCCCGCAACGAGCGGCCGTTCGTCCTCGTCCCGGTGGGCCTGCCCGCGCCGGGGGCGCGGGTGCCCGCGATCACCCGGAAACCGCTCGACGAGGTGCTCGTCGAGGTCTGAGCCGGGCCCACGACCTTCCGGGCTGCCATGATCGGGAGGCATGACCGCGAAGACCGCGATGACCGCCGCCCCCGGGGGCCGACCGGTGAGCGCGCCCGCCTCCGTCGACCTCAACAGCGACGTCGGCGAGTCCTTCGGCCGCTGGCGCCTCGGCGACGACGACGCCGTCCTGGCCCTCGTCACGAGCGCGAACGTCGCGTGCGGCTTCCACGCCGGGGATCCGACGACGCTGCGCCGGTGCTGCGAGACCGCGGCCACCCGGGGCGTCGCCGTCGGGGCTCAGGTCGGCTACCGCGACCTCGCCGGCTTCGGGCGGCGCTTCGTCGACGTCGACCCGGGCGAGCTCGCCGACGACGTGACCTACCAGGTGGGCGCGCTCGAGGCGATGGCCCGCGTCGCCGGCACCCGGGTGTCGTACGTCAAGCCGCACGGCGCCCTGTACAACGCCGCGGTCCACCACGAGGGACACGCGCAGGCCGTCGTCGACGCCGTGCGCGCCTACGACCCGTCGCTGCCGGTGCTCGGCCTGCCGGGGTCGCAGCTGCTGCGTCGGGCCGAGGCGGCGGGACTGCGTCCGGTCCGGGAGGCCTTCGCCGACCGCGGGTACACCCCCGAGGGGACGCTCGTGCCGCGGTCTGAGCCGGGGGCGCTGCTCGAGGACGTCGACGAGGTCGCGGCCCGCGTGCTGCGGCTCGTCAGAGAGGGGGTCGTCGCGGCGGTGGACGGCAGCGACGTCGCCGTCGACGCCGAGTCGGTGTGCCTGCACGGCGACACCCCGGGTGCGGTGGGCATGGCGACCGCCGTCCGGGCCGCCCTCGACGACGCGGGCGTCGACGTCCGGACGTTCGCGTGAAGACGGTCGGATGAGGACGCTGCCGTACGGGGACCGGGCCGTGCTCGTCGAGGTCGCCGGGACCGACGAGGCGGTGGCGCTCGCGGCGGCGGTGCGGGACGCGGACGCGCCGGGCGTCGGTGCCGTCGTCGAGGCGGCGTGCACGGTGCTCGTCGTCGCGGCCGACGGGACGCCGGTCTCCGGGCTGCGGGACGTGCTGGCGGAGGTCGCCCCCCGCGCCGCGTCCCCCGGGGACGCCTCCGGCGGTGCCTCCGTGGGCGCCGTGCCCTTCGGCGGCGGGGGGCCGGCCGGGGTGGAGGAGGTCGTCGAGATCCCCGTCGTCTACGACGGCGCCGACCTCGACGACGTCGCCCGGCTCACCGGTCTCGACCGCGACGGGGTGGTCGCCGCGCACACCGGTCAGACGTGGCGGGTCGCCTTCGGCGGGTTCGCCCCCGGGTTCGGCTACCTCGTCGGGGAGGACGACCGCCTGCACGTGCCGCGACGCGAGGAGTCGCGCACGCGGGTGCCCGCGGGCGCTGTCGGCCTCGCCGGGGAGTACGCGGGCGTCTACCCCCGCGAGTCGCCCGGGGGGTGGCAGCTGCTCGGGCGGACCGACGCCGTGATGTGGGACCTCGACCGCGACCCGCCCGCGCTGCTGCGGCCGGGCGTCCGGGTCCGCTTCGTCGAGGTCGGCCGGTGAGCGGGGACGCCGGCGGCGCGGGCGGCCTCCGACGCACCCTCACCGTCCGGGCGACCGGGCCGCTGGCGCTCCTGGAGGACCTGGGACGGCCGGGTCTGGCGGGCCTCGGGGTCGGCCGGTCGGGGGCGGCGGACCGGGGCGCGCTGCGCCTGGCGAACCGGCTGCTCGGCAACCCCGAGGGCGCCACCTGCGTCGAGGTGACCGCCGGTGGGCTCGACCTCGAGGTCGGCGACGCGGCCGTCACGTTCTGCGTCAGCGGGGCGCGTGGCGAGATCACCGTGGACGGGCGGGCGGTCGGCAGCCACGGCGTCGTCCACGCACCGGCCGGCAGCAGGGTGCGGCTCGGCCCGCCGGAGGTCGGCCTGCGGTCCTACCTGGCGGTCCGCGGGGGGGTGGTCGCCGACCCGGTCCTCGAGTCCGCGAGCCGGGACGTCCTCTCGGGCCTCGGGCCGGAGCCGCTCTCCGTCGGTGCCGTCCTCGCCGTCGGCGCCGATCCCGGGACGACCCTCCCCGGGGCCGACGTCGTCCCGTGGCCGCCTGCGGCGGACCCGGTCGTCCTGCACGCCGTGCGCGGTCCGCGCGAGGACCGGGTCGAGGACGCCGACCTCCTCGTGCGCACGACCTGGCGCACGACGGACCGGAGCAACCGGGTGGGCGCTCGGCTCGAGGGCGGCAGGTTCCGGCACACCGGGCAGGACCAGCTGCCGAGCGAGGGCGTCTGGCGGGGTGCGGTCCAGGTGCCGCCGAGCGGCGAACCGGTGCTCTTCCTCGCCGACCACCCGGTGACGGGCGGGTACCCCGTCGTGGCCGTCGTCGTCGACGCGGACGTCGACCGCGCCGCTCAGCTGCGCCCCGGTGACGCCGTCGCCTTCCGCTGGGTCCCCGCTCCCTGACGCGCGCCGGCGAGCCGGGGCCCGAACCCCTGCGGCTCAGGCCCGCTGGGCGCCGGACTTGGCCTCGAGGTACTCCTCGAGTCGTCGGTCGGCGTCGTCCCCGAAGAGGATCCGGGCGACCTCGCGCATCCCGTCGGAGTCGACCTGGCGGTGGTCGCGCACGACGAGGTCGATCTTGCTGCGCCGCCGCATGAAGTCGTCGAGCGTCACGACCATCTCGTGCTCGGCCGCCTGGTAGATCTCGGCCCGCAGGTAGTCGGCCGAGCCCATGACGTCCTCGCCCATCGACGGGTCGGCCCGGATCGTCTCGAGCAGGTCGAACGCCCGCCGCCCGTAGCGCCGCCACAGCCGGTCGGTGAGCGGCTCGGTGTCGGGCTTGGTCCGCAGCGTGTCGAGGTGCATGAGCCGGGCCTGGCGGAAGAACTCGGCGCGGGTCTGCTTCGCCGGCTCGCCGTACCAGTTGCCGAGATCCTTCTCGAGCGGCACCCCGAGACGCTGCACCTCGGCGGCGACCTCCTCGCCGACGTTGAGGCAGTCGGTGAGCTTGCCGCCGAGGACGCTGACGACCTTGTGCCGGTCGTCGCGCTCGATGACGTGCTTGCGCGACAGCGAGGTCCAGTCGGTGTTCTCGTGGTCGCCGTCGCCCCGCTCGACGACGAGCGGCCGCACACCGCACCGTTCGGAGATGACGTCGTCCCGCGTGAGCGGCTCCTGCAGGTCGAGCCGCTTGTTGATCTGCTCGAGGAGGAAGTCGCGGTCCTCGTCGGTCACCTCGGTGTACGGGGAGTCGACGCGGGTGTCGGTCGTGCCGATGACCGAGCGGCGGCCCATCGGGATGACGTAGAACAACCGCTGCTCGTCGTCGAAGAAGGCGAGCACCCGGTCGTGCCGAGCGGTGGTGAGCCGCGGGACGACGAGGTGGATGCCCTTGGAGCAGACGATCGTGTGGTCGGTGCGGGTGCCCCAGATCTCGTTGACGTCGTCAGCGAAGGGACCCGTGGCGTTGACGATGACCCGCGCCGACGTCGTGAGCTCGCGGCCGGTGTCGACGTCGCGCAGCCGGGCGATCCAGCGGTCGCGGTCGCGCTCGGTCGAGACGAGCTCGACGTAGTTGACGGCCGCCGCGCCGGCCTCGAGGGCGCTGCGGACGAAGGAGAAGACGAAGCGCGCGTCGTTGTCGACGAGGTAGGCGTCCTGGTACTGGATGGCGCCGCGGACCCCGCTCGTGTCGATGACCGGCTCCTCCTCCTTGACCTTCTCGGCGGAGAACAGCTTCGGCGGCTTCGTGCCGAACTGGCCGATGCCCCAGTACGCCGTCGCCCCGAGGCCCGCGAACCAGGGCGGGTACGGCGAGCCGTGGTCGAGCGAGGCGAGGAAGCCGATCTCCCTGATGTTGTCCGGGTAGGACTTCATGAGGCGGTTACGGCTGCGGCACAGGCCGAAGACGAGCGGGAGCTCGTAGTTCTCGAGGTACTTGAAGCCGCCCCAGACGAGGTTGCTCGACTCCTGGCTCGTGAACGCCCCGAAGTCGCCGCGGTCGACGAGCGCCACCGAGGCGCCGCGTCCCGCGAGGGCGGCCGCGGACACGGCGCCGTTGATCCCGCCGCCGACGACGAGGACGTCGAAGAACCCGCCGTCGATCCGGTCGATGGTCGTGGAGCGGAGGCTCATGCCCCCAGCCTAGGTCGTCCCACCCGTGGGTCGTCAGGCCCGTCGAGGCTCGCCGCCCGCCGCCCCTCCCGGCCTGGCGGGCGGCGAAAGCCCCGGACGGGCGTCGGGAGGTGCACCGTGGGGAGGTGCGCACACTCGCGGTGACCCAGAACATCACGCTCGACGGCCGGATCGACATGCTCGGCGACTGGTTCGACGACCAGGCCGAGGACCCGCAGATGCGGGCGGAGAACGCCCGGCAGCGCGACGCCGCCGACGCCCTGCTCGTCGGGAGGGACACCTTCGAGTCCTTCCGCGGCTACTGGCGCGACCTCGACGGCGACACGACCGGTGTCAGCGCCTACCTCAACCGGGTCGCCAAGTACGTCGTGTCCTCGACCCTCGTTGACCCCGACTGGTCGGGCACGACCGTCCTCGACGGGGACTGGCTCGCCGCCGTCCGGGGGCTCAAGGACGGTGACGGCGGCGACGTCGTGTGCACCGGGTCGGTCCGGCTCGTCCACGCCCTCCTCGAGGCCGGGCTCGTCGACGAGGTCCGCCTCTTCCGGTACCCCGTCGTCCAGGGCGAGGGGCGCTGCCTCTTCCCCGACGGGATGACGCTGCGCGGCGCCCGGGTCGCCGAGGCGCAGGCGTGGCCGAGCGGCCTCGGCTACGAGCGGTGGACGCTCGGCACCTGACGGGTCAGCCGGCCCGCGGGTCGTCGAGGACGTCCCGCCACGAGTGCTGCGGGTCGTACCCGAGCATCCGTCGCGCCTTGTCGATGGCGTAGAAGGTCTCGGTCTCGCCCATCTCCCGCCGCAGCGGCACGTCGTCGTAGAAGCGCGCGACGAGCTCGGACGTCGGCGCCGCGACGGAGTGGTCGGGGTTCGCGATGTTGAACACCTCGTACCCGAGCCCGTCGGTGAGCAGGCACCGCTCGACGGCGTGCGCGAGGTCCCGGGCGTCGATGTAGGCGAAGATGTTCCGCCGCCGCAGGGTCGGGTCCTCGAGGAAGGCCGGGAACAGCTCGGCGTACTCGTGCGGCTCGATGACGTTGTTGATCCGCAGCCCGTAGACGTCGGCGCCGGTCCGGGCCTGGACCGACCGGGCCGTCACCTCGTTCGCGACCTTCGACGTCGCGTACGCGTCCTCGGGTACCGTCGGGTGCTCCTCGTCGACCGGCAGGTACTCGGGCCGCCGCTCGCCCTTCGCGAAGCAGATGCCGTACGTCGTCTCCGACGAGGCGAAGACGACCTTGGGGACCTCGAGCAGCGCCGCGGCCTCGAGGACGTTCCACGTCGTGAGGACGTTGTTCGCGTAGGTCTCGTTGTCGGGGCGCAGCCCGATACGCGGGATCGCCGCGAGGTGGACGACGGCGTCGTACCCCGGCGCGACGTCGGTGTCGAGCTCCGCGAGGTCGGCCGGCATGCGCAGGACGGACACGAGCTGGCCGAGGTCGGTGAGCTCGACGTCGAGGTCGGTGACCCCGTCGAGCCCGAGCGGCACCCGGTCGACGTTCGTCACGACGTGCCCCGCGTCGCGCAGGTGGTGGGCGACGTGGTGGCCGGCCTTGCCGCTGCCACCGGTGAGGAGGACGCGCACCCCGGTCACCGCCCCTCGACCGAGATCGTGACGCCGGTGAGCTCCTCGGACCGCTCCCAGAGCAGCCGGGCGAGCGTCTCGTCCTGCGCCAGGCTCGAGCGTCGGGCCTCGCCGACGGCGCCACGGGTCTCCTGGAACCCGGTCGGACCGGTGTAGGAGCCGGGCTCGGCGACGGTGGCCGCGTAGACCTCCGCCTCGGCCCCCTTCTCGGCGCCCGGGAAGACGACCTTGGACACGAGCTGCATGACCGTCCCCACGACGGGGATCGCGCCGAGGCCGTCCTTGCTCGCGATGAGGTTCGTCGACGAGATGCCAGGGTGGGCGGCGGTCGAGGTCAGGTGCGAGCCGGCCGCGGCGGCCCGACGCTGCAGCTCGGTCGCGAAGAGCAGGTTGGCGAGCTTGGAACGCCCGTACGAGGTCTGCGGGTCGTACCCCTCACGGGGGTTGCCCTCGCAGACGGCGCCGTCGCCGTTGTGGTGGGCGATCGACGACACCGTCGTCACCCGGGGCGCCTCGGCCGCGAGCAGCTGCGGGAGGAGCCGGCCGGTGAGCGCGAAGTGGCCCAGGTGGTTGGTGCCGAACTGCAGCTCGAAGCCGTCCTCGGTCTCGCGGTAGCGCGGCGGCATCATGACCCCGGCGTTGTTGAGCAGGAGGTCGAGCGGCCCCTCGACCCGGTCCGCGAACCGTCGCACGGAGTCCTGCGACGCGAGGTCGAGCTCCTCGACCGTCACCGAGCCGGGGACACCGGTGGCCCGGATGCGGTCCGCGCCCTTCTCGCCGGACTCCATGTTCCGGACGGCCATGACGACGTCGGCACCGTGCCGGGCCAGCTCACGGGCCTCGACGAGGCCGATGCCCGAGTTGGCCCCGGTCACGACGGCGCGGCGGCCGGTGAGGTCGGGGATGTCGTCGAAGGTCCAGCGGCTCATGCGTGCCTCTCGTCGGGGGCGTGCGTGCCACCGCGCGACGGCGCGGCGACACCCAGTGGTCGTCCGGGCCAACCGCGTGGCACCCTCCGGTGTTCCGGGAGGTCCGGGCGTCAGGCGCTCGTCACGCGCTCGGCGGCGCTGCGCAGGACGCAGAACTCGTTGCCCTCGGGGTCGGCGAGCAGGGCCCACCCCGTCCCCGGACCCCGGATGCCGCGGTGGTCGGTGACGAGGACGGCCCCGTGGGCGACCAGCCGGTCGACCTCCTCGTCGCGGGTGCGGTCCGTCGGCTCGAGGTCGAGGTGCATCCGGTTCTTCCCGGTCTTGCCCTCGGGCACCTCGATGAAGAGCAGCCGGTGCGACCCGTCCGCGGCGAGGATCATGCACTCCTCGTGGCCGGGGAGGTTCGGGTCGTCCTCGACGTCGACGTAGCCGAGGACCCCCTTCCACCACTGTGAGAGGGCGTAGGCGTCGTGGCAGTCGACGCTCGTGTGGGACACGCGGCTGGTCATGGGCGCATCGTGCTCGCCGTCGGCGTCCGACGCCAGGGGGTTTCCGTCCGGTTCAGACGTGGATGGCCGCGGGGATGCCGTCGGAGTGGACCTCGGGGACCTCGGGCAACGAGTGCGAGAGGCCGGACGCCCGACGGGCCGCCGTCCACGCGACGGCGCACGCGTCGAGGACGTCGTCGGCGGCGTACCCGCGGCCCTCGAGTACCGACGGGCGGGCCAGCCCGACCGCGGCGAGGGCCTCGACGCGTGCCTGCCGCCCGGCGTCGGTCTTCTTGCCGGCCACGAGGGGGCCGCCGGCCATCGCCGCGAACGAGACCTCCGGGTGCACCTCGACGACCTCGACGGTGGGCCGGGCTCGCACCCAGGCGTCGACCTCGAGGATCTTGGCCCGCAGCGCGAAGGCCTGGGCGCCGACCCCCTGGCCGCAGCGCTCGCGGTTCACCCGGTCCGCGGCGGCGCGGTCCGGCTGCTCGTAGGCGGCCCGGGTCAGGGTGGAGAAGACGGACGAGGCCTTGCCGGGGAGGGCACGGCGGGCGAGGGCGTCCGCCGCCCGGGTCGAGCCGTCGGGCAGCCCGATGGGGATGTCGATGCCGACAACCCGCACGCCGGTGCGCTCGCGGACGGCCTCGACGAGCTCGACGATCGTCGCGGCGACGACGACGCTCGGTCGGGGGGCGCCCGGCTCCAGGAGGGCGCCGACCCAGCCGGCCTTGCACCCGTCGACGCCGAGGACGGGCGCGACGACGTCGACGGGCCCCGTGCCGGCGGCTGCCGGGACCGTGCCCGGCTCCGCGTGGGGACGGAGCAGACGGTCGACGTCGCGCAGCGCCGCGGCGGGGAAGCCGGCGCGGCGCAGCGCCCCGAGGCTCTCCTCGAGGACCCGTCGCCGCACAGACGGGTCGACGTCGTCCGAGGTCACGGCCGCAGGAGGTCCGCCGGCGGCCTCCAGACCGGGACGTTCGCGCGGCTGCGCCCGGCGCCCTCGAGCCACGCCGGAGGGGTGCGGGTCGAGGGCCAGGAGACCGACACCGACGCCAGGCTGCTCGTGCGAGCCTCGAGGGTGAGCCGCATCCCGGTCGTCGGGTCCTCGAAGACCCGACCGACCTGGAGGGCCGCGTCGTCGAGCGAGCGCGTGTCCGGCGTGGTGTCGAGGAGCAGGGAGTCGTCACCGCCCTGGTCGACCCGGATCGTCACCCCGGTGGCGACCGCGCTCGCGGAGGCGAAGTCGTCGAACGTCGCGTACGGACGCCGGTACTCGACGACGTACGACGAGCGGCCGTCGCGCGGGATCCGCAGCGCCCGGACGCCGCCCGCGGCGTAGAGCGGGGCGAGGTCGACCTCGGTCGCCTCGTCGTAGGCGACGTTCCGCGTCGACATCAGCCGGAGGTCCTGCCGATGGATCCCGTGGTGCAGCCGAGCGCCGCGGTTGCCCATCGCCGAGAAGGGGTCGGCGTACCCCACGACCGAGCACCGGTCGGAGATCGTGACCCGTCGCCCGGACGCGTCGCGGCACTCGTAGGACGAGGCGTGCGGCAGGCCGTAGTTGTGGCCCAGCTCGTGCGCGGTGACGAGGACCGAGGGGGTGCTCTGGTTGATCCAGGAGTACGGGCCCCGCACGTGGCCGAGACCGGCCCACCCGCAGGCCGCCGTCGGCCAGACGACCATGACGTTCGTGTACGCCGAGAGGTCGACCGTGCGCCCGGCCTGGTCGCGGGCCGAGTCCCCCCAGCCCTCCCAGTCGCACCCCCGGGTCGAGCCGGAGACGGTGAACGGGCCGACGACCCGGCCCTTCGTCGTCCAGGACCCGCGCGAGGTCTCCGAGTAGTAGGTGGACACCGAGTCCCCGTCGCCGAAGAGCGTGCGGGACAGCCGGGCCTTGTCCACCGTCCCGCCGGAGCCGTCGGAGAAGCGGACCGTGATGGCGAGCAGCGACGTCGTCCGGGCCGCCGCGGCCACCTCCGGCTCCTCGAAGGGCGCGACCAGCGGCGTCGAGCCCTCGGACGGCGCGGACCGCGCCGTGAGCGGGCGGACCCCGGACGCAGCCGTGCGCAGGCCCCCCGCCGCGAGGCGTCCCCGCGCGCGCACCCGCTCGCCGGGCGCGACGGCCAGGTCGGCCGCCTCGACGCCGGCGAGCGGGACGAACCGGGTCGGGTCCTCGTCCGGGATGATGCCCAGCCCGTCGGTGTCCTCGCCCGCCGCGAAGTCGTCGGCGACGGTCGCCACGAGCGTCCCGGAGACGGTGTCGCCCCGCGGCGCGGACACGGTCGGGGCCTGGGCGGTGACCACGAGGACGGTCCCCAGCAGGGACACGACGAGACCACGGGTCGAACCGCGCATGAGGGGCTCCGGAGGGCTGGAGGGGTGGGCAGCGTGAGCCAGGATAGGGACGATCCGGCACCCGACGCGGCCGATCCGCGAGACGTGACCGAACGTCCAGGTCATCCCCTGTGGAATGTCGGCGCCGGGGGTCCCCGCCCGGGTCCATCGGTGCGAGAGTGGGGACATGGTCGACAGCACCCGGATGAGCCGCCTTCTCGAGCCGTGGCGGGGCGCGCCCCGTGACGACGTGGACGCCACGGACGTCGACGTCCACGAGCGGCGCAAGGCCGCGGCGGGCATCGAGGCCGTCGCCGTCTCGATGAACCGCAGCGCCGGGCAGATGGGCCCGGTGCGCACCCTGAACACCCTGCGGCGGCTCAACCAGGCCGACGGCTTCGACTGCATGGGCTGCGCGTGGCCCGACCCGGACCCGGAGCACCGCAGCTTCGCCGAGTTCTGCGAGAACGGGGCGAAGGCCGTCGCCGAGGAGGCGACGAAGCGCAAGGCCGACCGGGCCTTCTTCGCCCACCACTCCGTCGCCGAGATGGCCACGTGGTCCGACTTCCGGCTCGGCCAGCAGGGGCGGATCACCGAGCCCATGCTCCTGCGCGAGGGCGGGACCCACTACGAGCCGGTCTCGTGGGACGAGGCGATCGGCGTCGTCGCCGGCGCGCTGCAGGGCCTGGACTCCCCGGACGAGGCCGTCTTCTACACCTCGGGCCGCGCGTCGAACGAGGCCGCGTACGCCTACCAGCTCTTCGCCCGTGCCTTCGGGACGAACAACCTGCCCGACTGCTCGAACATGTGCCACGAGTCGACGTCCGTCGCGCTCGCCGAGGCCATCGGCATCGGCAAGGGGTCGGTCTCGCTCGAGGACCTCCACGAGGCCGAGCTCGTCGTCATCGCCGGGCAGAACCCCGGGACGAACCACCCGCGCATGCTCAGCGCGCTCGAGAAGTGCGTCCAGGGCGGCGGCAAGGTCGTCGCCGTCAACCCGCTGCCCGAGACAGGGCTCATGAAGTTCGACAACCCGCAGAAGGTCAAGGGCCTCGCGGGCGTCGGCACCGACCTCGCGAGCCTCTACCTGCCGATCCGCCTCGGCGGGGACCTCGCCCTCTTCCAGGCCCTCGGCGCGCTCCTGCTCGAGCGGGGAGCCGTCGACGAGGACTTCCTCGCCCGGCACACCAACGGCCTCGAGGAGTACCGCGCCCACGTCGCCGACCTCGACTGGGACGTCGTGCTGCGCGCCACGGGCCTGCCGCGTGAGCAGATCGAGGAGCTCGCCGACCTGCTCGCCGCGTCGTCGCGGACCGTCTTCTGCTGGGCGATGGGGGTCACCCAGCACCGGCACGCCGTCGCGACCGTCAAGGAGATCACGAACGTCGCCCTGCTCCAGGGCAACATCGGCAAGCCGGGCGCCGGGCTGTGCCCCGTCCGCGGACACTCCAACGTCCAGGGCGACCGGACGATGGGGATCTGGGAGAAGCTGCCGAAGCACTACGCGACGAACCTGCGCGCCGAGTTCGGGTTCGACCCGCCGACCGAGCGCGGCTACGACGTCGTCAACACCCTCCGGGCGCTCGCCGAGGGCAAGGTCAAGGTGCTCTTCGGGCTCGGTGGCAACCTCGCCTCCGCGAGCCCCGACTCCGACGCGACCTTCGAGGCGCTGCGCACCGTCGACCTCGGCGTCCAGGTGTCGACCAAGCTCAACCGCACCCACGTCCTACCCGGGAGGAGCATGCTCATCCTGCCGTGCCTCGGCCGGACCGAGCGCGACATCCGGGCCGGCGGGTGGCAGGGCGTCACCGTCGAGGACTCGATGTCCGAGGTGCACCTGTCGGTCGGACGCAACGAGCCCGCCAGCGAGCACCTGCGCAGCGAGCCCTGGATCGTCTGCCGGGTCGCGGAGGCGACGCTCGGCGACGGTCCCGAGGGGTCGTCCATCGACTGGGCCGCGATGGCCGAGGACTACACGGCGATCCGCCGGCACATCGCGAACACCGTCCCTGGCTGCGAGGCCTACCAGGAGAAGGTCATGCGGCCCGGCGGCTTCACCCTGCCGCACCCGCCGCGCGACACCCGCACGTTCACGACCGACAGCGGCCGGGCCGAGCTGTCGGTGAGCCCGATCGCCGTCCTCGAGGCGCCGGAGGGGCACCTGCTGCTGCAGACGATGCGCAGCCACGACCAGTTCAACACGACGATCTACGGGCACGACGACCGCTACCGCGGCCTCGCCGGCGGCCGGAACGTCGTCATGGTCCACCCGGACGACGTCACCCAGCTGGGTCTCACCGCGGGCGAGCTCTACGACGTCGTGTCGGTGTGGACCGACGGCAGCGAGCGGGTGGCCCGTGGCTACCGCGTCGTCGAGTACCCGACGGCCCGCGGGTGCGCGGCGGCGTACTACCCCGAGTGCAACGTCCTCGTTCCCCTCGACCACGTCGCCGAGGGCAGCAACTGCCCCGCGTCCAAGGCGGTCGTCGTCCGCTTCGCGCGACGTGAGGGCGGCGGCTCGGGCTCGAACGGGTCGAGCTGCGAGGCGAACGACGACGAGAGCAACCGAAGCGACGTCGAGCCGTACCACCTCAGCTGACGCCGGCGCCCTCACTCTCCGTGCCGTCGGCGGGAGAGGGTGACGCGGGACGTCTCGGTGCCCGCGGCGACGAGCCGGTGCGACGGCCGGCCGAGGCCGGTCAGTGAGCGCTCAGTGCGCGGCGACGGCGGAGGCGTCGGCGGCCTCCTCGCCCTCGACCTCCGAGGGACGTGACGGCAGCATCGCCGCGAGGACGATGACCCCGACGGCGAGGACCGCCATGACGAGGAACGCGGCCTGGACCCCGCCCACGTAGGCGGCGGCGTCCGACGCCCCGCCCTCGATCGCGACCCGCTCGCGCCAGGACAGCACGGTGACGGTGAGCGCCGTGCCGACGGCCGCCGCGACCTGCTGCGTCGTGCCCAGCAGCGAGCTGCCGTGCGAGTACAGCCGCGCCGGGAGCGAGCCGAGGCCGAGCGTGAAGGCCGGGGTCATCAGGCCCGCGATGCTCACCATGAGCACGACCTGGAGCAGCAGGATGAGCACGTACGGCGTGGTCTCACCGATGCGGCTGAGGCCGAGCAGGCCGAGCAGCACGCCGACCGAGCCCGGAAGGACGAGCGGGCGGGCGCCGACGCGGTCGTAGATGCGGCCGACGACCGGGCCGAGCAGCCCCATCGCGAGGCCACCGGGGGCGACGAGCAGCCCGGTCTCGAGCGGGGTGAGGCCGCGCAGGTTCTGCAGGTACAGCGGCAGCAGGATGCCCGCACCGAGCATCGACAGGAACGCGAGCGACTGCATCGACACGGCCGTGGCGTAGACGCGGTAGCCGAGGGTGCGCAGGTCGAGCAGCGGCGTCGAGCGGCGGACGAGCAGCCGCTGGCGCAGCGCGAAGGCGCCGACGACCGCCAGGCCGCCGACGATCCACAGCGGCGCCGGAAGGAAGCCGCCCTCGACCTCGCCGAACCGGCTGAGGCCGTAGACGAGTCCCCCGAAGCCGAGGCCGGCGAGCAGGACGCTCGCCCAGTCGACGCTGCTCACCTTCGCCTCGCCGACGTTCTCGAGGCGGCGCAGGCCGGCGGCGGTCACGAGCGCGACGACCGGCAGGACGACGATGAAGAGCCAGCGCCACCCGGCGACGGCCAGGACGAACCCGCTGAGCGTCGGACCGAGGGCCGGGGCGACGGAGATCGCGAGCGTCACGTTCCCCATGATCCGGCCGCGGTCCTGCTGGGCGACGACGGTCATGAGGGTCGTCATGAGCAGCGGCACCATGACCGCGGTGCCGGCCGCCTGGACGACCCGGCCGCCGATGAGGATGGGGAAGGTCGGGGCCGCGGCGGCGATGACCGTGCCGAGCGTGAAGACCGACATCGCGGTCGTGAACGCCGCACGGGTGGTGACCCGCTGGAGGAACCACCCGGTCACCGGGATGACGACGGCCATCGTGAGCATGAAGGCGGTCGAGAGCCACTGCGCGGCCCGCTCCGTGACCCCGAAGTCCGCCATGAGCCGGGGGATCGCGTTGATCATGATCGTCTCGTTGAGGATGACCGTGAACGTCGCGGCGACGAGCCAGCGCAGCACGGGGTACGAGCCCTTCGTGACGACCGGGTCGCCGGGCGCGCCGGGGGTCGGGGAGTCGACGGGCTCGGGCGCGACGGGGGCGGCGGAGACCGGGGCGGGGGCGGGGTCGGGTGCGTTCATGGCGATGTCCGCAACCGTACGTCCCGCCTCCCTGTTCCCGCGACGCCGTTTCGCGCCCGCCGGGGCCGGCGCCGCGCCGCCCCGTCGTACCGTGGGGACATGGACCCGGCGGCGCACCCGATCGCGGACGAGAAGTACGTCTCGCTCACGACGTTCCGGCGGTCGGGGACCCCGGTGAGCACGCCGGTCTGGGTGGCCCCGGCGCTCGACGGAGACGGGCTCGTCGTCATCACGGTCGACGAGACCGGCAAGACGAAGCGGCTCGGGCACACCGCCCGGGTCGAGCTGCGGCCCTGCGACGTGCGCGGCCGGGTGCCCGAGGACGCGCCGGTGGCGACCGGCGAGGCGTCCGTGGTCCGGGACGGCCCGTCGGTCGTGGCCGTCCGCCGCGCGATCGTCGCCAAGTACGGGATGCAGGCGCGGGGCTTCGACGCCGTGAACGCCCTCACGCGCCGGCTCAACATCCGTACCAAGCCGCGGGCCGGCATCGTCATCCACCTCGACGAGGAGGCCCACGCCCCGTGACGGTCGCGCTGCTCGTCGTCGCCCTCTCGGACGTGCTCGTTGCGGCACTGCTCGTGCGGGTGACCGCCGCGGCGGCCGACGGCCGGCTGGACCGGAACGGGTTCGCGGGCATCCGCACGCCCGCGACGGGTGCGAGCGACGCGGCCTGGCGGGCGGGGCACGCGGCGGCGCTGCCGACGGCGCGGCTCGTCGCCCTGGTGTTCGGCGCCGGGGCCGCACTCGGGGTGGTGCTGTGGCTGCTCGGGTGGCCGGAGACGGGCTTCTGGGTCGCGTTCGCGCCGAACGTGCTCCTGCTCCTGATGCTCTGGCCCCTGCTCCGCCGCGCGAACGCCGCGGCGCGGGCGGTCTCGGACGGTGTGCACTGACGGACCGCGCCCGCTGACGCGCCGTCCGCCCGGCCGGGAACGCAGGAACCGCCGCCCGGGAGACCCGGACGGCGGTTCGGGGTGCGGCGCCCACGGCGCCGCGAGGTCAGCGCAGGACGGTGATGTTCGCGGCCTGCGGACCCTTCGGGCCCTGCTGGGTCTCGAACTCGACCTTGTCGTTCTCGTCGAGCGAGCGGTAGCCGCTGGAGTTGATCGCCGAGAAGTGGGCGAAGACGTCGGCGCTGCCGTCGTCGGGGGCGATGAAGCCGAAGCCCTTGTCGGCGTTGAACCACTTGACGGTGCCAGTAGCCATGGGAGGCCTTCTTCCTGAGTCCGGGCGGGCCGCGGGTCGGTCCGCCCCGTGTTGGTGATGCGTGGTGCGTACCTCTGCTCAGAAAGTGCCTGCGGGCCCCGGCGGGGCCGTCCTGCTCCTACGTCACATGCGGAACTGCTCAACAACTGCGCCCCACCCTAGGCGTCGGACCCCCGATCCGTCGCATCGAGGCCGTCAGGGGCGCACGAGCCGCCCGAGCGCGAGGCGGGCCACCGGGGAGTAGGCGAGCGCCACCGGCCGCAGGGCGTGGACGACCGCCCACGCCGTGCTGCCCGACCCGTGGGGCTCGACGCCGTGGTCGAACCGCAGCCGGAGCGGACCGGAGCGCACCGACCACGCCCACGTCCGGGCGGCCTCGTCGACCGCGTCGACGGTGAAGACGACGACGAGCCCGGCCGGCCCTGCGACCCGTCCGGAGGTGCCGGGCCGCACGGTGCGGTGCGGGTAGTCGACCTCGCGGATCTGCGGCGCCCACGTCGACCAGCGGGCGGGCTCGGTGTACCGGGCCCACACCGTGTCGGGGTCGGCGTCGCCGGAGGCACTGACCCGCAGGCCGCTGTCGGAGTCCACGCCACCATCGTCGCGCACCAGTGACCGGGAGCGCGCGGCTAGGGTGAGCAGGGTGGATGCGGACGTCGTCGTCATCGGAGCGGGCCTCGCCGGACTGCGCTGCGCGGACCGGCTCGCGGCGGCGGGGCGGGCGGTCGTCCACGTCGAGCGCGACCACGTCGTCGGAGGGCGCCAGCGGACCGACGAGGTCGACGGGTTCCTCCTCGACCGGGGGTTCCAGGTGCTCAACCCCGCCTACCCGGCGGTGCGACGGTTCGTCGACGTCGACGACCTCGGGCTGCGGCCGTTCGGCGCCGGCCTGCTCGTCCGGCGCGACGACGGCCTCGCCGAGCTCGCGCACCCCCTGCGGCGCCCCCGCGGGCTGCCGGCGACGCTGCGCTCGCGGCTCCTCGCCCCGGCCGAGGCCGCTGCGCTCGCCCGGTGGGCCGCCCCGGCACTCACCTCGCCGCGCGGGCTGAAGCGCGGGCAGGACCGGTCGCTGCGGGAGGGGCTCGACGCGGCCGGCGTCACCGGCGCGCTGCGGACCGAGGTGCTCGAGCCGTTCCTCGCGGGGGTCGTCGCCGAGGACCGCGGCGAGACCTCGGAGGCGTTCGTCCGCCTCCTCGTGCGGATGTTCGCGCTCGGGGTCCCGGGGCTGCCGGCCCGCGGCATCCAGGCGCTGCCCGAGTGGATCGCGGACCGGTCCCGGCGCCGTCCCGACGGTCCGGACCTGCGGCTGTCGACCCCCGTGCTCGGGGTCCGGGCCGGGCGGGAGCCGCAGGTCGTGTGCGCCGACGGGACGACACTCACGGCACGCGCCGTCGTCGTCGCCGTCGGACCGGAGGCCGTCGGCGGCCTCGTCGACGTCCCGGCGCCGGTCACCCGAGGGCTGCGGACGTGGTGGTTCTCCGCCCCCAAGGCCCCGAGTGACTCGACGATGGTCGTCGTCGACGGCCGGCGGCGCGGCCCGATGGTCAACGCCGCCGTCGTGAGCAACGCCGTCCCGTCCTACGCGCCGGCCGGGTCCCATCTCGTCCAGGTGACGACGCTGCTCGGCGACGGGCACGACCCGACCGAGGACGAGGTCCGGCGGCAGGCCGCCGAGGTGTTCGGCGTCCCGACCGGCCCGTGGGAGGCGGTCCGGCGCGACGACGTCCACGACGCCCTCCCGGCCCAGCTCCCGCCGCTGCGGCTCACCTCGCCCGCCCGGGTCGACGCCGGGGTGTTCGTCGCCGGCGACCACCGGGACACCGCGTCGATCCAGGGCGCGCTCGTCTCCGGGGACCGCGTCGCGGGGGCCGTCCTCGCGGAGCTCGCCGCCGGCTGAGCCGGGTCCACCGGCCCGTCGCGGACGGTGTCGAAGGACGCCGCGACCGCTCGTCCCCGCCGCTGACCCGCGGGTAGTTTGGACGGGTGAGCCTCATGCGAGTCGACCGAGCCATCCGCGAGGAGGTCCGTCGCAGGTCCCCGCTGCGCTACATGCCGCAGCAGACCCCGGACCGGATGTGCGGCACCTGGCGTGACGCCAGGCCCGCCCGGATCGAGGCCGCGCTCGCGTCGGCGCTGGAGCGTCCGACCCACGGCTGGGTGGTCGTCGGCGCCTCCACCGACGTCCCGCGGGGGCGCTCGCTCGTGCGGACCGTCATGGGGCGCGAGGTCGTCCTGTGGCGTGACGAGTCCGGCGGGCTGCTCGCCGGGCCGGGGGCGTGCCCCCACCTCGGGGCCCGGCTCGACGGCTGCGACGTCGTCGGCGGCACCGTCCTCTGCCGCTGGCACGGGATGCCGCTCGGCCGCGACACCGACCCGCCGTGGGCGACGTTCGCCGCGTACGACGACGGGGTGCTCGCCTGGGTGCAGCTCGGTCCGGTCGAGGAGGGCGCCGAGCCCACCGACCGCCCCGTGCTCGCCGAGCGGCCGGACCCTGCGGTCTCGCTCGCGTCCGTCGTCTCGCTCGTCGCGACGTGCGAGCCGCACGACATCGTCGCCAACCGGCTCGACCCGTGGCACGGCGCGTGGTTCCACCCGTACGCCTTCAGCGACCTCACCGTCGACGACGTCGCCTCGAGCGACGACCGGCTCGTCCTCGACGTCGCCTACCGGCTCGGCCGCACCTTCGCCGTCCCGGTCCGGGCGGAGTTCACCTGCCCCGACGCCGCGACCGTCGTCATGACGATCACCGAGGGTGAAGGGGTCGGCAGCGTCGTCGAGACGCACGCCACCCGCATCACCGCACCGGGGACCCACCCGGCCCGGACCGTCATGACCGAGGCCGTCGTCGCGACGTCGGACCGCGGCGGGTTCCGGGTCGCGCAGGCGCTCGGGTCGCTCGTCCGTCCGGGGATGCGCGCCTCGCAGCGCCAGCTGTGGGCCGACGACCTCGAGTACGCCGCACGCCGGTACGAGCTGCGGCAGGCCGGCACCGCCTGAGGCCCTCCGCGGGTCGTCGCGATCTTCGGGGGAGGATTCACCCCGCTGCAGCGTGGTCGATCCTCCCCGGGGGGCGCGTCGCCGACGCGCGTTCATCTGACGCTGCGGGTCGGTGGCGCGTGTGGTTCCATCCACGGAGGGGGAGCATCTCCCCCGCCGCATCGGGGTGAACCCTCCCGGCGAGGCCGATGGCGTGGACGGGGACGTCGATCAGCCCGAGGCGCCTGCGCGCCCGACCGCCTCGCGGAGGACGCGGTCCAGGGCTTCCGGCCGGGTGAGCATCGGCCAGTGACCGCCGCCGACGACCTCGAGGGTCCAGCCTTCAGGAGGCCCGGCGGCGAGCTCGGGGGGCAAGTCGTCGGCGGCGTCGGCGACGAACGTCGCCGGACGTGAGGTCACCGGGCGGACCATGACGGCGGGGTCCAGCACGGTACGCCCGGGGTGCGGGACGAAACCGTCGAGCAGCCACTGCCGCTGCGACGGATCGAGGTCGGTCTCCATCTCGAGCGCCTCGGCGGGCGGGGCCGCCCACAGGTCACCGTCGTCGCGGACCTGGCGCTTCTCCTGACCGCGGGCCTCCTCGTCGTCGCCCCAGTCGTCGAGGAGCGAGCGGCCGGCGCGGGGGAGGAACGAGCCGACGTGGACGGTGTGGGCGACGGCGTCGGGCATCCGGTCGGCGACCTGGCCGACGACCGCTCCGGAGTAGGAGTGACCGACGAGGACGACCGACGCGGGGCGCAGCCGCTCGACGACGGCGACGACGTCCAGGACGTGGTCCTCCAGGGTGGTCGAGGCGCGGGTGTCGTCGTCGTCCGAGCGGCCCAGCCCGCGCAGGGTGAGCGTCTCGGCGGCGTGTCCGTCCGCGTGGAGGCGCTCGACGGTGTCCTCCCAGATCCAGGCGCCCATCCAGGCGCCGGGGACGAGGACGACGACGGGCCGGTGGTCGGTGGGGGTCATGGTGCTCCTTTCGGTGTTGACCGTCTGGACGGTATAGTTCGTGTATACACCGTCCGGCCGGTACAGTCCAGGCATGAGCCAGACCCGGGACCGGATCCTCGACGCCTTCCGCGACCAGGTCTCGGACGACGGCGTCGCCAGTGCCACCCTCGAGGCGGTCGCGCGTCGAGCCGGCGTGTCGAAGGGCGGCCTGCTCTACCACTTCGGGAGCAAGCGCGCGCTCGTCGACGGGCTCGCCGAGCGCCTGCGGGAGTCGACGCGGCGGAACGTGGACCGGGCCGAGGAGGGGGACCCGGTGCGGGTCTTCCTCGAGACGTCGACACCCGACGAGGCCGAGGCGCGTGACTACTGGGCCGTCTTCGCCGCGGTCCGAGCAGGCGGGCAGGACGTCGGCGCCGACACCCGGCGGGCCGTCGCCGAGGTGTTCGAGGTGTGGGGCCGGTTGCTCGGCGAGGCCATCGACGACCCGGTGACGGCGGACCTCGTCCGCCTCGCCGGCGACGGTCTGTACCTCTCGGCCGTCACCGGTCTGCCGGTGCCGGACCGGCCCCGGATCGACGCCGTCGTCCGGCGCCTCATCGACGCCGCCGACGGGTAGGGATGCCCTGAGGGAGGATCCACCCCGCTGCAGCGGGGTCGATCCTCCCCAGGAGCGTCCACCACCCGGGTTCCCACCCCAGGAACGGTTCCTGGTGGCGCAAGGGGGTGGGCCCGGGCCGCGGAGTTGGTGGTCAGCGGCGGGCGGTCGCCGAGCGGAGGGCGCGGACGCCGCGACGGGCGAGGGCCGGTGCGCGGCCCATCCGGGAGGACGTCGGCACCGACCACACCCCGTGCCCGGGCAGCCCCCACGACGTGAGCAACGCGTCGGCGGCGGTCCAGCCGGTCGTCGCCGCCCGCTCCATGAGCGCCACCGGCAGGTCGGTCCGGACCGCGTCGCCGGCGAGGACGACCCACGGGTCGGGGGTCGTCACCCCCGGACGCGAGCGGTGCGGCTCGAGCCCGACGAGGACGCAGTCCGCCTCGAGCAGCCACTCGTCGTGGACGACGCCGAGCGCCGCGGTCTCCGGGTAGACCTCGTGGAGCGCGGCGAGCATCGACGCCCGCAGCGACTCCTCGTCGGCGTCGTCCGGGACGGCGTAGGCGTGCAGCTCGACGACCGAGCCGTCGTGCTCGCCGGACCACGCCGTGGCGTGGTCCTCGAACCGCTCCATGACCGAGACGTTGTCGAGTGGGCCGTACCCGCTCGTCCCGAGGAACGGGGCCCGGTCCGGCCGGACCCGGCCGTCCAGCCACAGCCGCCACACGGCGAACCGCGGCGCCGAGCGCACCCCGGCGACCGACGCCCGCCACGCGTCGCCCGCGGCGTCGTCGCCGCCGAGCCCGGGGGAGCGCCCGACGACCCCGCGCAGCCCGACCGGGTCGAGGGCGAGGACGACCCCGTCGACGACGAGCCCGGCATCGTCACCACCACCGGCCGTGGAGTGCCGCACGACGAAACCGTCGCCGGTCCCGTCGCCCGACGGCTCGACCGACCCGACCTCCCGGCCGGTGACGACGTCGACCCCGAGCCCGGCGAGGTACCGGCCGAGGGGCGCCCACAGCGTCGTGTCGTAGTCGTCGCGGGGGACGTCGAAGAGCAGGCCCTCGGACGAGCCGAGGAAGTACGTGTGGAACATCGCGAGCAGCTCGCCGCCGCTGAACTCCCGCGGGTCGGCGAAGAAGCTGCGGGCGAACACCTCGAGCGCGAGGTGCCGGGCCTGCTCGGGGAAGCGCAGCCGGTCGAGCACCTCGGCGGCGCTCACCCCGTCGAGCGCCTCGACGGTCTCGGGGAAGCGGACGTCGAGCAGCCCGAGGGCCGCGTCGACGTCGACCCCGGCGAGCCCGGCCGCGTCGAAGCTGGGGCTGCGGGCGACGAACACGGCGAGGTTCCACGGGGGTGTCCGCGGGACCCCGGCGAAGGAGTCCCGACCGCCGCCGGCCCGCACGAGCGGGTAGTCCTCGAGGGGCCGCAGCCGTTCCAGCGTCGGGTCGGTCCGCCGCAGCACGGTCCGCAGGTTGTAGTACTGCCGGAAGAAGGCGTGGAAGCCGCGGCTCATGTGGCTCGACGACCCGTCCGCCAGGTCGACCGGCCAGGACCGCACCCGTCCACCGAGCCGCCCCTCGCGCTCGAGCACCGTGACCCGCACCCCGCGCTCGGCGAGGGCGAGCGCCGCCGTGAGCCCGGCGATGCCACCGCCGACGACCGCGACGTGCCGCTCGCCCGGCGCGACCGGCGACCCGACGGGCGCCGGCGGCGGGTGGTACTCCGCCCGCGGGTCGAGCCCCGGCCGGAAGGTCCGCGACGAGAACGGCCTCACGCCGGGGCGCTCCCGACGACGGTGTGGACGACGCCGTCCTGCCATCCCGGGTAGGACCGGTGGCGCACCCCGACGAGCCCGGCGGCCTGCAGGCGCTCGCAGACCCGTGCGACGGAGTCGAAGTCGCGGACGCTCGTGTAGAGGTAGCGGTGCAGCGGGACGTCGGACCGCTTCACCGCGGCGAGCGGGATGATGATGCCGTGGCAGACGGCCGCCCAGACCGCCCGGGCGCGCGCGCTGCCGGCGACCGAGTAGTCGTGGACGACGAACACCCCACCGGGTCGCAGGACGCGGGCGACCTCGTCGACGACGGCCTGCCGGTCCGGGACGTTGCGCAGCAGGTACGCCCCGAGCACGCCGTCGACCGAGTCGTCCGGCAGCGTCCGCAGGTGGGTCACGGCGTCCTCGACGACGAAGGACACCTCCTCCGGCCAGGTCTTGGCCCGGGCCTGCGCGACCATCCCCTCGGACGCGTCGACCCCGGTGACCGAGAGCAGGCCGTCGAACGACGAGACCTCCCACGCGTCGAGGACCGCCCGGGTCGAGGCGCCGGAGCCGCAGCCGAGGTCGAGGACGTGCGCGTCGGACCCGGTCGTCGGCAGCCCGTCGACGAGCGCCTCGGCGGCCGTCCGCAGCTGGTCGTGGTAGCCGGGCGAGAGCGCGACCATCGCGTCGTACGTCGGCGCGGCGCGGTCGAACGCCTCGGCGAGGACCCAGTCGTCAGTGCTCATCCAGTCTCCTCGTCTGTGGTGCGCCGGCCGAGCCGGACCCACGTCATGATCGTCAGGGTCACCATGCTGAACCCGAAGAGGAAGTCCTCGACGGGGATGTCCCAGGGGAAGCGCACGCCGGAGCTGAATGCCTCGTCGTAGATGACGACCGGCGCCGACAGCTTCGTCAGCCATCCGTCGACGGGGACCTGGAACGCGAAGACGATGGCCATCGCCACCCAGTACTTCGCCGTGCCGAAGATGCCGGTCCGCAGCCACAGCCGCTCCACCGCGACGGTGAGCAGCACGGACAGCACGGCGAGGATCGTGTACTCAGGCATCGGCGCCGCTCCGCTCCGGCTCACCGCGACGCGACCACCGGCGGGCGAGGTCGAGGACGGTCCCGACGGCCTCGTAGGTCAGCAGCCCGCAGACCGGGATGACGACGAAGAAGACGAGCTCCTCGAGGGGCATGTCGAAGGGCAGGAGGATGCCGGTCGTGTACTGCTCGCTGTAGGTCCAGTGCCCCCGGTGGATGCCGAGCAGGTCCCACGCGACGAAGACGACGAGCATCGGCAGCATCGCGAGGAGCAGCCGCCGCGGCCGCCGGTAGACCCGGGCGCGCAGGACGACCTCGAGCGGCAGCGTGATCGCGAGGCAGCCGGCCATGAGGAGCAGGTACTGGTAGCGGTCGTCCACGCTCAGACCGCCCCGTCGGTCACGAGGGCGGCCCGGTCCCGCCGGACGAGCCGCATCGGGTCGCGGGAGAGCACCATCCGCCCGGCGAGGCCGAGCTTGCGGGAGGTCGGCACCCGGACCCGCCCGGCGAAGACGTCGTGGTCGGCGGCCTCGATCCGCTCGAGGATGCGGGCGTAGAGGACCCGGGCGGTCGCGACGCAGCGGCGCGAGGCCGGGGGCAGGAGCGGGATGCCGGCGTCGGCCTCGCGGTAGAGGGCCCGGTTGCGCTGGATCTCGAAGGCCATGAGCGCCCGCCACTCCGGGGTCGCGGCGCGGGCCCACGGGTCGGCCCCGAACCGGCGCAGGTCCTCCTGCGGGACGTAGACCCGGCCGCGGTCCAGGTCCTCGTCGACGTCGCGGAGGAAGTTCGTCAGCTGGAAGGCGAGTCCGAGGGCGCGGGCCGGTGCGCGGGCCTCGCGCCGCGGCTCGAGGACGGGCAGCATCATCTCGCCGATGACGGCCGCGCTGCCGTCCATGTAGCCGAGGAGGTCGTCCCACGTCTCGTAGGTCCGCTGGGTGAGGTCGGCCCGCATCGCGCCGAAGAAGCGGTCGAACGCCTCACGGGGGATGTCGCACGCCCGCACCGAGTGCCCGATCGCCGCCATGACCGGGTCGCTCGAGCTCCCGGTGTCGACGGCGTCGTGGAACCGGGCCTCGAAGGCGTCGAGCTCGGCCGCGGTCCCCGGGCCGGGCCGCGGCCCCGCGTCGTCGACGATGTCGTCCGCGAGCCGGGCGAGGGTGTAGACGGCGTGGACGTGCCGGCGAGAGGTCGTCGGCAGCAGTCGGGCGCCCCACCAGTACGTCGTGCCGTACCGGCGCGTGACGTCCGCGCACCGCCGGTAGCCCTCGGTCAGGTCGGCGGGTCCGGGCGTGCTCACCGGGCCATTCTGGCGGGTCGGCCCGCCGGCCGCCGCGAGGGCCGGGCCGCGCCGGCGTAGTCCTGCACCCGCTCGGCGGCGAGCCGGCCGCTCACGAGGACCATCGGCACCCCGACGCCCGGGGTCGTCCCGGACCCCGCGAAGACGAGGCCGGGGACGCGGCGGTCGACGTTGCTCGGGCGGAACGGGCCGCTCTGGCCGAAGGTGTGGGCGAGAGCGAAGGGGGTGCCGAGGTGCAGGCCCTGGTCGGCCCAGTCCTGCGGGGTGACGAGCCGCTCCTCGACGACGTCGCTCGGGTAGCCGCCGGCCTCGAGGAAAGCGTGCAGCCGCTCGCGCATCGGCCCGGCCTCGCGGGACCAGTCCAGGCGCGAGCCGAGGTGCGGGACCGGCTCGAGGACGTAGAGGGTACTGGAGCCCTCCGGGGCCGCCGTCGGGTCGGTCACCGACGGGACGGTGACGAGCCGGGACGGGTCGGGCATGAGCTCGCGGCGGTCGATGAGGGCCTCGAAGGCGCCGTCCCACTCCGCCCCGAAGTGGATGTTGTGGTGGCCGAGGTGCGGGCCCGGCGCCCCGTTCGCCCCGACGTGCCAGACGACGGCCGACGGCGAGAACTCGCCCCGGCGCGCGGCACGCGGGGCGGTGACGCCCGGGAGCAGCCGGTCGTAGGCGACCGGCAGGTCGAGGGTGCAGACGACGGCATCCGCGGCGACGCGCTCACCGTCGGCGGTCCGGACGCCGGCGACCGCGCCGTCGGCCCGGCGCAGCACCTCGGCGGCCTCGACCCCGAGGTGGACCGGCACCCCGGCCTCGTCGAGCGCGCGGGCCATCGCGCGCGGCACGGCGTGCATGCCGCCGTCGGGGTAGAAGACGCCGCGGACGGTGTCCATGTACGTGATGACGGCGAAGACGGCGCGGGCCGACGCGGGGGCGACCCCCGCGTACAGGGACTGGAAGCCGAAGATCTTGTGCAGCCGCTCGTCGTCGAAGAACGAGGCGACCTTCGGGCCGAGCGCCCCCAGCCCGCCGAGCCGCAGCAGCCGGGCGGCCGTCACGGGGGAGCGGACGAGGTCGAGCGGGGAGTCGATGTTCCGGTCGATGAAGGTGTCGAACTCGACGTCGTGCAGCTCCTCGAGCCAGTCGAGGAAGCGGTCGAAGGACGCCGCGTCGGCCGGGCCGGAGAGCCGGCGGACCTCCTCGCGCAGGTCGGCCATGTCGGCGCGCACCGACAGCTCGGACCCGTCGTCGAACACGGCGCGGTAGGCCGGGTCGAGCCGGCGCATCGGGGCGTACGCCTCGGGGTCGGCGACGCCGGCGGCCCGCAGCGGACGGTGCAGCAGCTCGGGCATCGTCATGACGACGGGTCCCGGGTCGATGCGGAAGTCGCCGAGGTGCAGCAGCCCGGCGCGCCCACCGACGACGTCGTCGCGCTCGAGGACGGTCACGTCGTGGCCGTCGCCGACGAGGTGGCACGCGGCGGCGAGGCCGGACAGCCCGGCGCCGAGGACGACGACCCTCATCGGTCGCGCCACGCCACGGTCTCGGCGAGGCCGCGCAGCGACGCGGCGGTGCGCTCGTCGGGGTCTAGGTCGGCGAGGACCTCGTCCGCCTGCTCGAGGAGGTCGCGCAGCAGGGCCTCGGCGCGGCGGTACACCCCGGCCTCCTCCATCGCGCGCTGGAGGCGGGCCACGTCGAGGTCGTCGAGGCGGCCGGCGTCGCACCGCTCGAGGAGAAAGCGCTCGGAGTCCGGCAGCATCTCGGCCGCCCAGACGAGGAGCGCCGTCGGCTTGCCGGAGCGCAGGTCGTCCCCGGCCGGCTTGCCGGTGAGGGTCGGGTCCCCCCAGACGCCGAGGACGTCGTCGCGGACGGCGAACGCGTCGCCGACGAGGTCACCCCAGCTGAGGAGGCGGGCGACGAGGTCGTCGTCGGCGCCGGCGACGAGCGCGCCGAGCTGGAGCGGGCGGCCGATCGTGTACCGGCTGCTCTTGGCCCGGGCGATCCGCATCGACGTCGTGAGGTCGCGGCCGCGCCCCGCCGTGTGCGACACGTCGAGGAGCTGCCCCTCGACGAGCTCCGCCGCCATGAGCCGCCAGGTCCTGGCCACCCGGGGGCCGCCGGTCGCCGCGAGCAGCGTGGCCTCGGACAGGGCGAGGTCGGAGACGAGGGTTGCGACGCTGTCCCCGAAGAGCTCGGGGTCGCCGAGACCGCCGCGCTCGCGGTGCCGCTCGGCGCCGACGACGTGGAGGGTCGGCCGGCCGCGACGGGCGGCCGACCGGTCCATGACGTCGTCCTGGATGAGGGCGAAGAGATGGAGCAGCTCCAGCGCGGCGGCGACCTCGACGAGGCGGCCGCGGGTCGCGTCGTCCCCGCCGGCAGCCGACCAGCCGAGGTGGGCGACGAGCGGGCGGAGCCGCTTCCCGGGGTGGTGGACCCGCTCGCGCAGCTCGTCGACGAGGTCGACGACGAGGGGGCCGGGGGTGGCGCGGGCCGGGTCGGTGTCGTGGTCCGTGGCCTCCGCGAGGAGGGCGGCGACGTCGTCGAGGACCCGGTCGAGCACGCCGTCGACCTCGGCCATGACCGCACGGGCCTCCGGGTCCGCGCCCGGGGCAGCGGTCGATGGCGTGGCCTGCGCGCTCATCCGTGGTGTCACCAATCCGTCGTGCGTGCTGGGTCTCGATCTAACCATCGGGGACGGTGAGGGCGAAGTGGGCGCCGGCAAAGATTCGACAGCCGGCCGGCGGGGGCGGAAGGGCCGGTGCGGCGGTCTACGGTCGGGGCATGGCCGGCTCCCCGCGACGACTGCGCGTCGTCTTCCCGCACCAGCTCTTCGCGTCCCACCTCGAGGAGCCCGAGGGGACGCGGTTCGTGCTCGTCGAGGACGACCTGCTCTTCCGCCAGCAGCCGTTCCACGCCCAGAAGCTCGTCCTGCACCGCGCGTCGATGCGGCTCTTCGCCGGGCGGCTCCGGGACGCCGGCTTCGACGTCGACGTCATCGAGACCGACGCCCGCCGCAAGACCCGGACCCGGCTGCGGGACCTGCTGAAGGAGGCCGACCCCGACGAGGTGCGGCTGCACGACGTCGTCGACGACTGGCTGCTGCGCGACGTCCGCAAGGCCTTCGACGAGGCGGGGGTCGAGCTGACTCCCGAGGACGTCGAGGAGACCCCGAACTTCCTCACGACCCGGCCCGAGCTCACCGAGTGGTTCGGCGAGAACCGGGCGCGGATGGCGTCCTTCTACCAGTGGCAGCGCCGGCGCTTCGACGTCCTCGTCGAGGGGAAGGACGGCGACCGGCCCGTCGGGGGGCAGTGGTCGTTCGACCCCGAGAACCGCAAGAAGCTACCGAAGAAGCACCAGGTGCCGACCCGGTCCTCCCCGGACCGGCTGCCCGAGGTCGACGAGGCGATCGCCTGGGTCGGCGAGGCCTTCCCCGACGCCCCCGGCCGGGCCGACACCTTCGACTGGCCGGTGACGCACGAGCAGGCCCGGGAGGCGCTGCGGGAGTTCGTCGACGAGCGGCTCGCGGAGTTCGGCCCGTACGAGGACGCCGTGTCGACGGAGCACCCGTTCGTCTTCCACGCCGTCATCACCCCGATGCTCAACTGCGGGCTGCTCTCGCCGCGCGAGGTGCTCGACGCCGTTCTCGACGGGGCCGAGGAGCAGGGTGTCGACCTGCCGTCCCTCGAGGGGTTCGTCCGCCAGGTCATCGGCTGGCGCGAGTACATGCGGGCGACGTACCACCTCTACGGACGGCGGATGCGGACCTCGAACCACCTGCACCACCGGCGCTCGCTCGCGGACGGCTGGTGGGACGCGAGCACCGGCCTCGACCCCGTCGACCACGTCGTCGCGGGCGTCATCGAGCGGGGGTACGCCCACCACATCGAGCGGCTCATGGTCCTCGGCAACGCGATGTGCCTGCTGCGCACCGACCCCGACGAGGTCTACGAGTGGTTCATGGCGTTCTTCGTCGACGCCTACGACTGGGTCATGGTCCCGAACGTCTACGCGATGTCGCAGTTCGCGGCCGGCACCGGCATCACGACGAAGCCCTACGTCTCGGGCAGCAACTACCTCACGAAGATGACGGACTTCGGCACCGGCGAGTGGCGCGAGGACTGGGACGCCCTCTACTGGGGGTTCGTCGACCACCACCGCGAGGTCTTCGAGAGCAACCACCGCTCCAAGATGGTGACCCGGACGTGGGACGGGTTCGACGAGGACAAGCGGGAGGCGCTGCTGAAGCGCTCACGCGCGGTCGTCCGCCGCCTGTAGGCCGGCCGGTCGAGCGGTGGGACGTCCCCGCGGGGAAGAGCGCCGGACTGGTACCTGTTGCGGAGGACGAGCACACCTCTCAGCGACGACAGGAGCATCCCGTGAGCGAGCACAGCACCGAGGCCACCGAGGGCACCGCCCAGATCGGGGTGACGGGCCTCGCCGTCATGGGCCGCAACCTCGCCCGCAACTTCGCCCGGAACGGGTTCCGCGTCGCGGTGCACAACCGCACGACGAGCAAGGCCGAGGCGCTCGTCGAGGAGTTCGGGGACGAGGGCGACTTCACCCTGGCCCGCTCGCTCGAGGACCTCGTCGGCGCGCTCGAGCGGCCGCGTCGGATCGTCGTCATGGTCAAGGCCGGCGACGGGACGGACGCCGTCATCGACGAGCTCACTCCGCTGCTCGACGAGGGCGACATCGTCGCCGACGCCGGCAACGCCCACTTCGCCGACACCCGCCGCCGGCACGCCGCGCTCGCCGAGAAGGGCATCCGCTACGCCGGGGTCGGGGTGTCCGGCGGTGAGGTCGGCGCGCTCGAGGGGCCGTCGATCATGCCCGGCTGCGACGCCGACACCTACGCCGAGCTCGGGCCCTTCCTCGAGGTCGCGTCTGCCCATGTCGACGACGAGCCGTGCTGCACCCTCATCGGGCCGGACGGCGCCGGGCACTTCGTGAAGATGGTGCACAACGGCATCGAGTACTCCGACATGCAGCTCATCGCCGAGACCTACGACCTCATGCGCGGCCCGCTCGGCATGGAGCCGACCGCCATCGCCGACACCTTCCGGGAGTGGAACGGCGGCGAGCTGGAGTCCTACCTCGTCGAGATCACCGCCGAGGTGCTGGCGCACACCGACGGCGAGACGGGCCGCCCGTTCGTCGACGTCGTCCGCGACGCCGCCGAGCAGAAGGGCACGGGGCGCTGGACCGTCCAGACCGCCCTCGACCTCGGGGTCCCGGTCACCGGCATCGCCGAGGCGACGATGGCCCGCTCGACCTCCGGTGACACCGAGCGCCGGGCCGCCGTCCGCGAGGCGCTCGCCGTCGCCGAGGACCCGGCCGGGGCGGAGGTCTCCGTCGAGGACCTCGCCGCGGCCCTCTACGCCGCGAAGGTCGTGTCCTACGCCCAGGGCCTCGACATGGTCCGCAACGGCTCGACGGAGAACGACTGGGACGTCGATCCCGCCGACCTCGCCCGGATCTGGCGGGACGGCTGCATCATCCGCGCCCGGCTGCTCGGTGACATCGCCGACGCGGTCGAGGAGCACCCGGACGCCCCGAGCCTGCTCGCGACGCCGACGTTCGCCGCGCTCGTCGCCGACCGGCTGCCGGCGCTGCGCCGGGTCGTCGCCGCGGCCGTCGCGTCCGGCACCCCGGCGCCGGTGTTCTCGGCCGTCCTCGCCTACGTCGACGCCCTGCGGGCCGAGCGGCTGCCCGCGGCGCTCGTCCAGGGCCTGCGGGACTACTTCGGCGCGCACACCTACGGACGGGTCGACAAGGACGGCTCCTTCCACACGCTCTGGTCGCAGGACCGGTCCGAGGTCGACGCCTGACGCCGGTGCGCGCCTCCGACCCGACCGCCGCATCCACCGTCCGGCATCCGACCCCCGGCTGGTCGACGTCGGGCAACACGCAGACCGTCGGACCGGATCCTCTGCGTGTTGCCCGACCTCGAGGCGGGTGAGGGAGCTCGAGGCGGGTGGGTGACCCCCGGAGCGGGTACGTGACCCCCGACGAGAGGAGCACGACATGACCCACCACGACGAGACCGCCCACGTCCACGAGCTCATCGGGGGCCAGCGGACGGCGATGCTCACGACGATCCACGAGCAGACCGGGGCGCTGACCTCCCGGCCGATGACGCTGCAGCGGGCCGACGAGGACGGCACCCTCTGGTTCCTCGGGGCCACCGACAGCGCCGCCGCCCACGAGATCCAGGCCCATCCCGACGTCAACGTCGCCTTCACGAAGGAGGGCGCGTGGGTGTCGGTCGCAGGCCGCGCCGAGGCGCGTCACGACCCGGAGCGCGCGAAGGACCTGTGGAACGAGTTCGCCGAGACCTGGTTCCAGGTCGAGCCGGACGACCCGTCGGTCGCGGTGATCCGCGTCGACGGCGACACCGCGCAGTACTGGGACAGCCCCGGCAAGGCCGCGACCGTCGTCGAGATGGTCAAGGCCCGGGTCACCGGCGACCGGCCCGACCCCGGCGGCAGCAACACCGTCGACCTCTGACGGGACCCGGCCTTACTCGGCCCCCGGATCGGCTCAGCGCCGCCCGGTGCCCGGCACGCGGACGTCGACGTGGACGAGCCGGTGGTCGCTCGGGAACGTGCCCGTCGTGAGGCGGGAGAGAGGGTCGTCCGACGTCCGCCAGAAGACGCCCGCGTCGACGATCCGCAGGTCGGTGCTCGGCAGGACGTAGTCGGCGCGGATGTTGCCCGGCGGCTCGGAGAAGTCGGCGGTGTCGTACCGGGCGGGGCTCTCGTGCTCGAGGTTGGCGCCACGCTGCGCCAGGCTCGCCTCGACGGCGCCGTCGCTCGACGGCGTCACCGAGGTGTTGACCCGCGGGGCGTCGAGCAGCTGCTGGATCGACCCCGGCAGCGAGTCGCCGTCGCGAGGGTCGGAGTTCTGGTCCCCGGCGACGACGAAGCTCGCGCCCGGCGTGAGGCCGCCGCGCGCTCCCGCGTCGTCGGTGATCCACGCCGAGCGCTTCCCGGGGCTCACGTAGTCGGCCCACAGCCGGATCTCGTCGTGGTTGCGCCGGCCGTTGCGGTCCTCGGGGCCGTCGAACACCGGCGGCGTCGGGTGCGACACGAGGAAGTGGACCGTGCGGCCGTCGACGTCGACCGGGACGTCCCAGTGCGACTTGCTCGAGAGGCGGACGTGCTCGAGCTCCTCCTGCGAGTACCACCCACCCGGGGTCCCGGTCGCCGGGTCGTCGGGCAGCAGGGCGCCGGGCATGTCCTTCCACAGCAGCCGCTGGAAGGTCCGCACCGCGTCCTCGTCGATGGGGTACTTCGAGAACACCGCCATCCCGTACTGGCCGGGGAAGAAGCCGAACCCGTAGGCGTCGTTCGGGCCCCCCACCGACCCGTCGTTGTCGAGGTCGTAGCCGCTCGGGACGCCCGTGTTGACCGGGGCCGAGAACGCGTAGGGGTACTCGACGGGACCGGCGCCGTTCTGGCCGACCTCGAGGTAGTTCTCGCGGAAGAGGTCGAGGGCCCGGCCGTCGGCGTCGTGGTCGAACTCGTTGACGAGGAGCAGGTCGGGGGCGTTGCGCTGGATCACCTCGGAGACCGCCTGCGCCTGCGGGTCGTCCGGCGTCGACAGGTCGGCGACGAGCCCGCCCTCGACCGACCGGTTGAGCGAGGCGTTGAAGGTCGCCACCCGCAGGGTCGTCGGGCCGCGGTCCGCGGCCGGCCCGCGGGCGCCCGGGGCGGCCGACGCGGGGAGGGCGACGGCGACGGAGGTGGCGAGCGCGGCACCGGCGACGGTGGCCACGAGCGCGCGACGGCGGGGGACGGTGCTCGACATGGCACCCGACCGTAGGCGGCTCACGGCCCCCGCGGGAGGAACGGGACGTGGCGATCCGGTGACCGTCCGGGGCATCGGGACCCGGGTCACCAGCGCACGACGGCCAGGGTGCCGAGGGGTGACCGGTCGGTCGTGAGGACGGCGACGTCCCGGCCCGGCAGCACCGCGGCGGACCAGGGCCGTTCGGTGTGGAGGCGCTCGACACGACCGGTCGACGGGTCGGCGAGGTCGAGCCCGGTCCGCCCGGACACGACGAGCCGACCGGTGGAGTCGGTCCCGAGCACCTCGACGACGTCCCGTGCCACGGGCACACGAGGGCCGTCGAGTGTCCGGAGGGTCAGCGGGTCGAGGCGGACGACGGCGTCGGGCACGGCGACCGGGTCCTCCCCGATCCCGCCGAGGCTGCTCGACGGGACCTCTGCCAGCCCCACGTAGGTGAGCGTCCCCGGGGCGAGCACCGGGTGCTTGCCGAGCGGTAGGGCATGCCGCCGGACCGTCCGAAGGGTCGGGAGGTCGACGTCGACGGCCCGGCCGCGCGAGGGCTCGAACAGGCGCACGCGACCGTCGGCGAGCGGGAACGCTGCGCCGATGCCCGCCGTGCGCAGCCGTCCCCCGGGTTCGCCGGACCGGGCGTCGAGGACGACCGTCGTGCCTGCGGCACCGCCCCGGACCCCGACGAGGTCCGGTCCGAGCGGGACGAGGGCCTGGGCCGGCACGGGGACCACACCCCGGCGCCGGACGTCCGTCACGGCGAGGCGGGGGTCCTCCTGGTCGACCCGCCCGACGCCGTGCTCCCCGAGGACCCACCACCGGGGGTCGGCCGCACCTGCGGGTGGCACGTGCAGGTCCCGGAGCATGCCGGGAAGCCCGGTGCCGGTACGCACCTCACCGGTGTCGACGTCGACGAGGCACCAGGGCGCCCGGGAGGCGCCGGTCGGCGGGCTCACGGCGACCGCGGCGGTGCCGGGCACGGGCACGACGGCGCTGCCGTACACCCAGTCCGTCGCGGTGGAGCGCACGGGCAGGTGGACGAGGTCGACGGTCCGATGCCGTGTCGGCATGGACGGAGTATGCCGAGGTCGGTGCCCGGACGGCGTCGGGTCGGTGACACCCGTCGGTGGGCGGGAGTAGCGTCCCAGCGTCCGACCGACGGGGCCGGACGACGACCAGTGCAGGGAGCACGCGATGTCCATCGGTCTCAACCCCTACCTCGCCTTCGACGGCACGGCCCGCGAGGCGATGACCTTCTACCAGCGCGTCTTCGGCGGCACGCTCGAGGTGATGACCTTCGGCGACATGGGCACCGAGGGCACCGGTGCCGACGACGTCATGCACGCCTACCTCGGCACCGACGACGGCTTCGTCCTCATGGCCTCCGACATGCCGCCCGGGCAGAGCGGCGAGATGCCCGGCACGACGAACGTCAGTGTCTCGATCAGCGGGGACGACGAGCGGATCCGCGGGTACTGGGAGGCCCTGTCCGAGGGAGCGACGGTGACCCTGCCGTTCGAGAAGCAGATGTGGGGCGACGAGTACGGCCAGCTCGTCGACCGCTACGGCATCGCGTGGATGGTCAACCTCGGGACCGGCGAGCCGCCCTCGGCCTGACGACGGCGGCCTCCGACCTGACGACGGCGGTCTCCAGCTCGTCGAGCGCCTCCCCGGTGCGCACGGCGAGCCGCTGGAGGTGTGGCAGGGCGTCCCGGTCACCGACGAACCCGACGTCGAGCGAGCCCGCGTACGACTGCGCCGTGATGTTGAGGGCCATCGAGTGGACCGGGATCGAGACGGGGAACGCGGCGTCGAGCCGGGCGCCCCGCCAGTAGAGGACCTCCCGCGGCCCCGGGATGTTCGAGACGGTGAGGTTGAGGGTCGTCGGGACCGGTAACGGCAGCCGGGACGCCGCGCGGGTCGCCTCGAGCGCCGCCGGCAATAGCAGCAGGACGCTGTACGCGATGACGGCGTCGGGGTGCAGGTCGGCCGTGCGCGCCTTCGCGGCGGCGGCCGAGGCCGCGACCGCCTCCAGCCGGGCCACGGGGTCGTCGACGTCGGTCGCGAGCGAGACGAGCGTCCCGCCGACGTAGTTGCCGCCGCCGTGCCCCTCCGGAGCACGGACGTCGACCGGGACGAGCGCCACGAGGGGCTCGTCGGGGCGGGCGTCGATCTCGTCGAGGTAGCGCCGCAGGGCGGTCGAGCACACGGTGAGCAGGACGTCGTTGACCGTGTGGCCGCCGACCGCGGCGACGGCGCGCAGGCGGGTCAGGTCGAGGCGCTGGGTGGCGAAGCGTCGGGCTCGCCCGGTCCTGGCGTTCAGGACCGACCGCGGCGCCACGTACGACGGCACGGCCGTCGCCCCCGCGTCGTCACCGAGGCGCAGCTGGGTCGCGACGGCGGTCCGGACCGCGACGGGGGCGGCGCGGGCACCTCCGAGGAGGGTGCGGAGGAGGCCGAGCCCGTCGCCGGTGTTCTCGGAGCGGTCCGCACCCCGCGCGGGCGGGATGCCGAGGAAGTGCGGGTGGGCCCGGTCGTCGGGGTCGGTGCTCAGGCCCCGTTCGAGCAGGCGCATTCCGGAGACGCCGTCGACGAGGCTGTGGTGGACCTTGACGTAGACCGCCACGCGTCCCGGCTCCAGGCCCTCGATGACGTGCACCTCCCACGGCGGGCGCCGCAGGTCGAGCCGTTCGGAGTGCAGACGTGACACGAGGACGCCGAGCTCCCGCTCCCCGCCGGGGTGCGGCAGCGCGGTGAGGCGGACGTGGTGGGTGACGTCGAACGAGGGGTCCTCGACCCAGCGGTGCAGCAGCTGGCGCAGCAGTCGTCGGGTCTGCAGGTGCAGCGTCCACGGTGGCTCGACCGGGCCCGCGTGCAGCTCGGCGACGAGGTCGCGGGCGAAGGCGGCGGCCTCGCCGTCCGGGGGCGTGAGGTGCAGCAGGATCCCGACGTGCATGAGCGTCTCGTCCGTCTCCGCGGCGAGGAAGACCGCGTCGAGCGGGGTGGCCCAGCGGGATGACGGCATCGCCTCACCCTAGGTCGTGCTGATGGGGCCGGAGCCTGTGGAGACGGCCGGTCGCCGTGGTCGTCGAAGGCGCGACGCCACCGGCGTCCCCGCAGGTCAGCGGCGTCTCGGCGAGAAGCGCATCGCCGGGTCGCGCAGCCGCTCGGCAGGCCCGACCCAGGCGTAGGCGAGGAGGGTCGGCTCGGAGAAGCCCGTCGTGATCCGGTGGTCGTGGGCGGCGACGTTGAGGATGAGCGACCCGGGGGCGTAGACGGCGGCGTCGTTCTCGGACCACGCGCCGCTGATCGCGACGTAGGACTCCTCGATGTCCGCGTGGTGGTGCTGCGGGTAGGTGGTGCTCGGCGCGAAGAGCACGAGCCCGAGGACGAGGTCGTCCGCGAGGACCGGGCCGCGCGGACCCACGACCTCGCAGTATCCGTACTTCTCCGTCAGCCCCCGCGGGACCCGCTCGTAGCCGTACTCCCAGTGCAACCGGTCCGCCACTCGCAGCAGCGAGTGGCTCATGTCCGCCATCGGCCCCCGGGTCCCGGCGTGCAGCGCGCGGGGCAGGTGGGCGCAGACCGGGAGGGCCTGCGGTGGCCGGTCGGCGACCTCGGGGTTGGCCTCGAAGACGTCCGAGACCGCCTCGCGCACGGTCCGCAGATGGCCGCGGATGACCCGGCTGCCCCCGGCCGAGCCGCGCCGGTAGACCGCGTCGTAGTCGCGGACGAGGTAGACCAGGTCCGGGTCGTCGCGGAACCGGCGGCTCATCGTCCGACGGTACCGGCGCTCGACCCGCGACGGTGCGGTCGACGCTCGGAGACCGCAGGACCCCGGACTACCGTGGGGACATGAGCACGGACCGCACCACGTCCTACGGCGGCAGCACGACAACCCGGACCGAGCGCGACACGATGGGCGAGATCGAGGTGCCCGCCGGTCGCTACTGGGGAGCCCAGACCCAGCGCAGCCTCGAGCACTTCGACATCGGGCGCGACACGTTCGTCTGGGGCCGGCCGGTGGTCCGCGGGCTGGGCCTGCTGAAGAAGGCCGCCGCGCAGGCGAACCGGGACCTCGGTCTGCTGCCGGACGAGATCGCCGACGCGGTCGTCCGGGCCGCGGACGAGGTGGCACAGGGCGACTTCGACGACCACTTCCCGCTCGTCGTCTTCCAGACCGGGTCCGGGACCCAGAGCAACATGAACACGAACGAGGTCGTCGCGAACCGGGCGATCGAGATCCTCGGCGGCGAGCTGGGCTCGAAGGATCCCGTCCACCCGAACGACCACGTCAACCGCAGCCAGTCGAGCAACGACACCTTCCCGACGGCGGTCCACGTCGCCGTCGCCCTCGAGCTCACCGAGCGTCTGTTCCCCGCGGTCGACGGTCTCGTCGCCGCGCTCGACGCCAAGGCCGAGGAGCTCGGCGACGTCGTCAAGGTCGGCCGTACCCACCTCCAGGACGCGACGCCGGTGACGCTCGGCCAGGAGATCGGCGCCTGGTCCGGTCAGCTGCGCGAGGCGTGGCGGGACGTCCGGCGCTCCGGCGACCGGGTGCTCCAGCTCGCCATCGGCGGGACGGCGGTCGGCACCGGGCTCAACGCGCCGGAGGCGTTCGGGCCGAAGGTCGCGGAGCACCTGTCCGCCGAGACCGGCCTGGAGTTCCGGCAGGCCGACAACCTCTTCGTCCAGCTCGCGGCGCACGACGGGCTCGTCGCCGTGTCGTCGGCGCTGCGCACCCTCGCCGGCGGGCTCATGAAGCTGGCGAACGACGTCCGCTGGCTGGCCTCCGGGCCGCGTACCGGCATCGGCGAGCTGCGCATCCCCGAGAACGAGCCGGGCAGCTCGATCATGCCGGGCAAGGTGAACCCCACCCAGTCCGAGGCGATGACGATGGTCGTGACCCGGGTGTTCGGCAACGACGCGACCGTCGGGTTCGCCGGGACGCAGGGCAACTTCCAGCTCAACGTCTTCACCCCGGTCATGGCGCACGGGGTGCTCGAGTCGATCCGGCTGCTCGCCGACGCCTGCCGCTCGTTCACCGAGCACTGCGTCGTCGGGCTCGAGGCCGACCGCGACCGGATCGCCGAGCACCTCGAGGCCGACCTCATGCTCGTCACCGCGCTGGCCCCGCACATCGGGTACGACCACGCCGCGGCCATCGCGAAGCAGGCGCACCGCGACGGCCTGACGCTCCGCGAGGCCGCGGTCGCCTCCGGCCACGTGAGCGAGGACGACTACGACCGGTGGGTCGACCCCGAGGCGATGACCCGCCCCGACTGACGCCTCGCGGGCGGGCAGTCAGCGGCGCTCGAGGGCGACGACGGGGATGACCCGGCTCGTCTTCTCCTGGTAGCCCTTGAAGCCGTCGGACATCTCCTCGAAGCGCGCCCACGCGGCGTCGCGCTCGTCACCGTCGAGCACGCGGGCCCGGACCTCGACCGTGCCGTCGTCGGGGGTCTCGATCGCCACCTCGGGGTGGGCCCGCAGGTTGTGGTACCAGTCCGGGTTGTCCGGGGCGCCCGCCTTCGACGCCGCGACGAACCACCGGTCCGCGGAGTCGCGGATGTGCGCGAGCGGGGCGATCCGCTCGGTGCCGCTGCGCGCCCCGACGTGGTGCAGGAGGACGAGCGCCCGGCCGAAGCCCATCGTCCCGACCGTGCCCCCGTTCGCCCGGAACTCGTCGATGATCTGCTGGTTCCAGTCCGACATGCCGTTCTCCTCCACTCGCCGACGTCCTCGTCGCCCGATGCAACCGCCCCCACGGGCGAGTGCTTCCCGTCCGTTCGGACGACCCGGACCCCGAACGTGGGGTACCGCCCGCCCGTCGTCCGTAGCGTGCCGCGAGCGCACAGCGGCACAGGGACACGGGGAGGATCGCGGATGAGCAGCCACGCACCGGCCGGGTGGTACCCGGTGCCGGAGGGCCACCGGTACTGGGACGGAAGCGACTGGACCGAGCACGTCGCGCCGCGACCACCCGGTCAGGCGTCGCCGGCTGCCGCGGCGCACCGGTCCCGCGGACCTGCGGCGTGGTTCGGCTGGGGAGGGCTCGCCGTGTCCGCACTCCTCGGAGGTGCCGTCGGCGGGGCTGCCGACGCGGTGCTCATGGCCGCCCTCTACGCGCTCGTCGTCTCGGTCGTCGCCCTGGTCCGAGGTCGGGTGCGATGGGCGCGGATCAACGGACGCGCAGCGGCCGGCGCGGCGCTCGCGGGCGCGCTCGTGCTCGCGGGGGTCGGCGGTGCCGCAGCCGGCCCGGGTGACGGTGCGTCGACCGCGGCCGCCGTCGCGACCACCGACGACGAGACCACCTCCGAGTCGACGGTGTCGCACGAGGCGACTCCGACGGCCCCTCCGACGCCGTCCCCCTCGGAGACGCCGACGCCGACCCGGACCGCCACCCCGGCTCGGACGGCCACGCCGACACCGACGACCACGCCGACCCCGTCACCCACCCGCTCCGCCCCGGCCGCCGGGACCGCGCTCGCTGCCCTGGCCGCCCTGCCGGTCAAGGGCCGGGCGCCGAAGACCGGCTACGACCGCGACCGCTTCGGGCAGGCCTGGGCGGACACCGACCGCAACGGCTGCGACACCCGCAACGACGTCCTGCGGCGCGACCTCACCCGCTTCACCCTCAAGGCAGGGACCCGCGGCTGCCTCGTCCTCACCGGACGGCTCGAGGACCCGTACACCGGCGACCGCATCGACTTCGTCCGCGGGGCGAGCACGTCCATTGCCGTCCAGGTCGACCACGTCGTCGCGCTGTCCGACGCGTGGCAGAAGGGCGCCCAGCAGCTCGACGAGCGCACCCGGACCGCGTTCGCGAACGACCCCCTGAACCTCCTCGCGGTCGACGGCCCGACGAACGCGGCGAAGGGCGACGGCGACGCCGCGACCTGGCTGCCACCCCGCAAGGCCTACCGGTGTGCGTACGTCGCCCGGCAGGTGGCGGTGAAGCGCGAGTACGACCTGTGGGTCACCGCGGCGGAGCGCGATGCCATCGAGCGCATCCTCCGCACCTGTCCGGAGCGAGGGCTCCCCCGGTCCACGGCGGTCCCCCTGGGAGGTGGCAAGGAGGTGAGCCCGAAGGCTGTGGCGCCGCCGAAGCCGAAGCCGAAGCCCGTCCCGACGCCGAAGGCGCCCTCCACCGACGCGCGCTACCCGTACTGCAAGGACCTCCCGTCCGGCCTCGGCCCGTACTACCGGGGCACCGACCCGGAGTACCACTGGTACACCGACCGCGACGGAGACGGCGTCGTCTGCGAGTAGGTGACCCCCGGCGTCCGCCGGTCGGTGCGATCAGCGGTCGAGCAGGGGCAGGTCCAGGTCGTAGGCGAGGACGACGGCGCGGGCGAGCTGCGCTTCCTGCGCCGCGGTGAGGTGACCGACGACCCGGCCGAGCCGGTCGGCGGGGACGGTGACGACGTTGTCGAGCGCCACGGCGCACTCGTGGTCCAGCCCGTTGGCCGGCCCGACGGGCACCTCGCTGCTCAGGCCGCGGACGGTCGAGGTGATCGGTGCCACGGTCACCTTCGTCATCGCCGCGCGGGCGGCGGCGCGCGTGAGGACCACGGCCGGGCGGGTCTTGTCGAGGCGGACGAGACGGATGTCCCGCACGTCAGTCCCCGAGGTCCACGGTGGTGGCCGTCCACGCGACGACGGCATCGAGGTCGTCCGGGGCTCCCTGCTGCTCCAGCAGGAGGGCGTCGTGCTCCGCGGCGAGACGGCGCATCTCCCGCTCGAGGGCCGACCCGACGATGGCGGCGCGGCTGGGCGCCCGGCCGTCGGCGACGGCGCGATCCAGCGCGGCGACCATGGCGTCGGGGAGCCGGACGGCGATCTGCGTGCTCATTCACCCATCGTAGCGGCTGTGCATCCCGAATCGGGATGCACAGGGACGTCGGTGGACGACCGGTCAGCCGTCGAGGAGGGAGCGCAGGTCGTCGGCGGTGAGGGCCTTGCTCATCGCCGCGCCCTCGTCGACGACCTTCTGGAACAGGTCGCGCTTGCGCTCCTGGAGGGCGACGACCTTCTCCTCGACGGTGTCGCGGGCGACGAGCCGGTAGACGTTGACCGGCCGCGTCTGACCGATCCGGTGCGCCCGGTCGATGGCCTGCGCCTCCGCGGCGGGGTTCCACCAGGGGTCGAGGACGAAGACGTAGTCGGCCTCGGTGAGCGTGAGGCCGAACCCGCCGGCCTTGAGGGAGATGAGGAACACCGGCGCGTCGCCCTCGCGGAAGGCGGCGATCCGGTCGGCACGGTCGCGGGTGCGCCCGTCGAGGTACTCGTACGCGATGCCCTCGGCGGCCAGCCGCTCGCGCACGATCGACAGGAAGCCGGTGAACTGGGAGAACACGAGCGCCCGGTGGCCCTCCTCGGCGAGCTCGCCGACGTACTCGACGAGCGTGTCGACCTTGGCCGACGTCGCGAGCCCGGCGTACTCGTCGTCGACGAGCGCCGGGTCGAGCGCCATCTGCCGCAGCGCCGTGAGCGCCCGCAGCACCGCCATCCGGTTGCCGTCGAGGTCGTCGATGAGCCCGAGCAGCCGCTGCCGCTCGCGCTGCAGGTGCCGGTCGTAGACCGCCCGGTGGCGCGGGTGCAGGTCGACGGTGAGGATCTGCTCCTGCTTCGGCGGCAGCTCGCGGGCCACCGCCTCCTTCGTCCGGCGCAGCATGAGCGGGCGGACCCGGCGGCGCAGCGTGTCGAGCCGGTCCTGGTCGCCGTCGCGCTCGATGGGGTTGGCCCACTGCTCCTTGAACGCGCCGGGCTTCGGGTGCAGGCCGGGGGCGACGATCGACAGCAGCGACCACAGGTCCATGAGGGAGTTCTCGAGCGGCGTCCCGGTGATCGCGAACTTCGCCCGCGCCGAGAGCCGCCGGACCGCCTGGTACGTCTTCGCCTGGTGGTTCTTGACGAACTGCGCCTCGTCGAGGATGACCGCCCCCCAGGGACGCGAGCGCCACGACGCCTCGTCGATCCGCGCCACCGTGTACGAGGTGATGACGACGTGGGCGTCGCCGACCGCGGCCTCGAGCGAGCGCCGATCCTTGCCGCGGGTGCGGTCGACGACGGCGGTCCGCAGCCCGGGGACGAAGCGCTCGGCCTCGCCGGCCCACGTCGAGAGGACCGACGTCGGGGCGACGACGAGGACGGGGTCGGTCAGCTGGCCGCGCTCGTGCGCGCGCTGGACCATCGCGAGGGTCTGGACGGTCTTGCCGAGACCCATGTCGTCGGCGAGCACGCCGCCGAGCCCGGTGTCCCAGAGCAGCGACAGCCAGCGGAACCCCTCGACCTGGTAGGGCCGCAAGGTCGCGTCGAGGCCCACGGGGACCTCCGCGGGGTCGAGACCGATGCCGTCGACGAGCCGCCCGACGCTCGCCTGCCAGCGCTCGCTCTGCTCCTCGACGACGCCGAGCGCCGCGAGCTCCTCCCAGAGCCCGACGTGGACCGCGGAGATCCGCAGCGGGTCGGACGGCTTGTCCTGGAGCGAGCGGGCCTCCTCGACGAGCCGGCGCAGCTGCTCGAGCTCCGGGCGATCGAGCGAGAACCACGTCCCGCTGTCGAGGATGAGGTGCTCCTGGCCCTTGGCGATCGCCTCGATGAGGGGGGCGAGCGGGACGTCCTCGTCCGACACCGTCACCGAGATACCGAGGTCGAACCAGTCGGTCGAGCCCGTCGACCCGCGGCCGCCGGGGCGGTCCGTGGCCGAGACCTGGATGAGCGGTGCCTCCTCGGCCTCGCTGTAGTCGGCGACCTCCCCGACGACGGTGACCTGGACCGCGTCGGACTCCTCGAGGACCGGCAGGACCTCGGAGAACGCGACGGTCGTGAACCCGTGCAGCCGGATCTCGGGGACCAGGCGCGGCTGCTGGGCGACGGTCTGCCACAGCGGGGCGAACCCGGCGACCTCCTCGACCTCGCGGAGGGCGTCGACGAGCCGGCGCTCGGCGGCGCGGTCGCGCATGGGATCCGGGTCGTCGGAGTCGAGCGGGACGGTGACGCCGGTCGGCCCGCCGTAGCGGTACCCCCATGCGAGGTGGGTGCGGTGGCCCGGCTCGGCCGTGACGGTGAGCTCGAGACGCGGCGGGACGACCTCGGGCAGCTCGAGCTCGGGGGAGAGGCTGCGGACGTGGGCCTTGCGGCGCAGCCCCGGCAGGTGGGTGACGCAGAAGCGGGCCCAGTCGGCCTCGGGGACCTCGACGGTGCCGAGGTCGAGCAGCCGCTGCCTGCTGGCGTCGAGGGGCTCGGCGAGCGGGCCGAGGACGAGGGTGTCGTCGTCGCGCAGCCAGAAGCCGGTCGCCGGAGACCCGACGAGGTGGGTGTCGGTGCCGGGCGCGACGGGCAGGTCGAGCCGCGGCCGCAGCTCCGCACCGTCGTCGATGGCCTCGATCTCGACGACGAGCTCGGCGGGGTCGGGGGCGAAGGCGACGACGCCCTCGCCGGAGAGGTCGGCGAGCAGCCGGACGCCGGCGCGGTCGGCGGCCCGGAGCAGCCCGACCCAGCCGGGGCCGAGGGTGTCGAGCGGGACGGCGTCGGGCATCCGGCCGTACCCGAAGCCCCGGGCGGACCGGCGGTGGGCGTCGGCGATGGCGGTGAGGGCGTCGCGGTGGTCGTCGGAGAACGTCACGTGCCCGAAGCCGTAGTAGCCGCCGGCGAAGGTCTCCCACGAGACCCCGGTACGGATCCACTGGCCGCGCACGCCGGGGACGACCGGCCGCAGCCGCAGCCCACCGCGGCCGGTGTCGGTCGTGACCCGAGGCCGGCTGCCCGGACCGGTCGCCTCGAGGAGCAGCCCGACCGGGGTGATGTCCGGCGGTGTCTCGTCCTCGAGCAGGCCGCCGAGCGCCTGCTCCCACGTCGGGGCGGGGGCGTCGGAGTCGTCGGGCCGGTCGCCGGTGAGCGGGTCGTCCTCGCGGGTACGCACGGCGACGGCGACGGCGTGCTTGCAGTCGCCGGCCACCGGGCACGTGCACCGGCTGTGCCAGCGGCGGGCCCCGCGGGCGGTCCCCGCGACGTCGCTCAGCGTGACGCGGGTCGTGTACGTCTGTCCGGTGCTGCCACCGACCCATCCGGTGGCCTCGAGCCCGTCGTCGGACAGCTCGAGGTCGACGACGCGGCCCTCTCGGGCGTAGGCGAGCCCGCGGGCGACGGTGATCGTGCCGCAGAGGTCGCCGAGCTCTCGGTTGGTGAGGGCCGCGAGGCGGTGGGCGGCGACGACCCGGGGCATCCCGACCTCCTCCACGACCCGTCGCCCACCCGGCGTGGCGACCTCCGAACGACCCACCGTACGACGCCGCGGGGACATCCGCGCAACGCCGTCCACAGGTCACCGGGCGGTGGCGGGCTCCTCCGCGCGGAGCATGACGTCGAGCCGCTGCATCGCCACCGCACCGGCCACCGGCCCCACCGCGAGCATCGCCACGGCGACCCGCCAGCCGACGAGGTCGACGACGACGGGCACGGCGTTGATCGTGACGATCGTGAGGAGGAAGCCGATGGCCGTCTGGGTGGTGAGGGCCGTCCCGACGTAGCGCGGGTCGACGACGTCCGCTACGCAGCTGGAGAACAGCCCCGAGTCGGCGATGACGGTGACACCCCACGCGAGCAGCACCGGCAGGACGAGCCACAGCGGCGCGCCGTAGACGAGGGCCGCGAGGACGCAGCACGTCGCGGACGCCCGCATCGCCCACCCGGCGACCCGGGCCCGCCCGATCCGGTCACCGAGCCGCCCGGCCACGAGGCAGCCCGCGACCCCGGCGACGCCGATGACGGTGAAGGCGGTGAGACCGACGACGGTGCGCGACGGCTCCGTCCCGGTATCCGCGAGCACGGAGGCGGTGAGGAAGGCGGGGACCCACGTCCACATCGCGTAGAGCTCCCACATGTGCCCGAAGTAGCCGAGGTTCGCGAGCAGCGGTCCGCGCTGGCGGAAGAGGGTGACGACGTACCCGGGCGCGAGCGGCGGGGCCGCGGTCGCGTAGGGGCCGGGCCGGAGGGTGAGGACGGCGACGAGCGCACCGACGGCCGCGGTCGACGCCGCGGCGAGGAGCACACCGCGCCACGGCAGGGTTGCGACGCTCGTCATGAGCTGCGGGAGGGCGCTGCCGAGCGTCAGCGACGCGATGAGCACGCCGAGGGCGAAGCCGCGGCCGCGGACGAACCACGACGTCATGAGCTTCATGCCGACGGGGTAGACGCCGGCGAGGAAGATCCCGGTGAGCAGCCGGAGCGCGACGGCCGCGGCGAGCCCGTCGACGAACAGCGCGATGGCGGCGGTCGAGGCGGCCGCGCCGATTGCCGCCGTCCCGACGATCCGGTGGGCGGGGAAGCGGTCGGCGAGGTTGAGGACGGCCGAGGCGACCGCGCCGACGACGAAGCCGAGCTGGACGGCGACGGTCAGCAGCGCCGACTGGACGGACGTGACGCCCCACTCCTCGCGCAACGCCGGCGACACCGCCGACGCGGCGAACCAGCACGCGAGGACGAGGACCTGCACCCCTGCGATGAGCGACAGCTGGCGCCAGGCGCCCGCGGCGACGACGTCCCGGTCCACGCCGGGAACCCTAGCCGGACCGGGACGTCGTGGGGCCCGTCCGTCAGGCCTGGTACGTGCCGTGGATCACCGCGCGGCCGAGGGTCTTGAACGCGAGGTTGAAGGCGACGACGGTCGGGGAGGCGTCCGCGTCCACCCCGAGGGTCGGCTCCGAGACGGCGTGGACGACGAGGTAGTACCGGTGCGGCACGTCCCCCTCCGGCGGGGCCGCGCCCATGAAGCCCTTCTCGCCGCCGTCGTTGCGGACGTGGAAGGCGTTCCCGGGGAGGTCTCCCGACGCGGCGCCGGCCGCGAGCGAGGTGACGTCCGCGGGGACGTCGACGAGCGTCCAGTGCCAGAAGCCGGACGGGGTCGGGGCGTCCGGGTCGAAGACCGACACGACGTAGCTCTGCGTGCCCTCGGGGGCGCCGGACCACGACACCTGCGGGGAGGTGTTGCCGCCGCTGGCGACCTGGTCGTCCTTCAGGGGTGCGCCGTCGGTGACGTCGTCGCTCGTCACGGTGAACGAGGGCACCTGCGGCAGCATCTCGTAGGGGTTCGGGGCGACCGGTCGGTCGAGGCTCATCACTGCTCCTGTCGTCGGTGACTACGGGCTGTCCTCCTGCCAACAGGGGCGCGGCCCCGATCCTTCCGCGACGAGGACCGCGGTCCCGGGCGCGAGCGGCGTCACCAGCTGCTCTTCGTCACCCCCGGCAGCTCCCCGCGGTGGGCCATCTCGCGCAGACGGACCCGGGAAAGGCCGAACGCCCGGTGGACGGAGCGGGCTCGCCCGTCGACGACGTCGCGGTTCACGAGCCGGGTCGGTGAGGCGTCCCGGGGAAGTCGCTGGAGCGCGAGACGGGCCGCGGCCCGGTCGGCGGACGTGGCGCGCGGGTCGCGGGCGCGTGCCTTGAGGTCGGCGCGGCGTTCGGCGTACCGGGCGACGACCTCGCGCCGCTTCTCGTCCTTGGCGACGAGGCTGCGCTTGGCCATCAGCGGGACTCCTTGAACTCGACGTGTCGGCGGACCTTCGGGTCGTACTTGCGCAGGACGAGTCGGTCGGGGTCGTTGCGCCGGTTCTTCTCGGTGACGTAGCTCGTCCCGGTGCCGGCGGTCGAGCGGAGCACGATCTTCGGACGGGCGTCGGCCGATCGCTTCGCCATCAGAGCCGCACCCCCTGACGCCGCAGGTCGGCGACGACGGCGTCGATGCCGCGCGTGTCGATGGTCTTGATGCCCTTGGCCGAGACGGTGAGCCGGACGTACCGGCGCAGGCTGGGCACCCAGTAGCGCTTGCGCTGGACGTTGACGTCGAAGCGCCGTTTCGTCCGCCGGTGGGAGTGGGAGATGCGGTGACCGAAGCCCGGACGGGCTCCGGTGACGACACAGAAGCGGGACATGGCTGCTCCTCGTTCGGTTGCGGGGACGCGCCGACTGTGGCATAGAATGAGAACCGTTATCAACTTGAACGGAGAATGCCCATGCGTTCCGGAATCCACCCCCGCTACGAGGAGGTCGTCTACCGCGACCGCACGACGGGGGCGATGTTCCTCACCCGCTCGACGCTGGTCCCCGAGCGGACCGTCGAGTACGAGGCGCGCACCTACCCGGTCATCGACGTCGAGGTGTCCTCGGACTCCCACCCGTTCTGGACCGGCCGCGCCCGCACCCTCGACAGCGAGGGCCGGGTCGAGCGTTACCGGCGGCGCTACGGGGCGCGCTCGTGAGCCGCGTGCCGGCCTTCCTCGTCACCGGCATCGACGAGTCAGCGATGGCCGCCGCGACGATCGCGCTGCAGTTCGACCTGCCGTCGGCGGTGGTCGTCCGGCACGACCTCGACGCGGGTGCCGGGCACCTCGTCCGGACCGTCAGCGACGTCACCGGGCTGCTCGAGCGCGAGGTCGTCGTCCTCGACCACCCGTGCACGAGCTGCGCGGTCCGCGAGGACGTCGTGCCCACCCTCCAGCGGCTCGCCGAGCTCGGTCGCTGGCAGGCGGTCGTCGCGCACCTGCCCGTCACGGCCGACGCGCTGTCCGTGTGTCGGGTGCTCGCCTGGGACGCCGATGCCGCACCGGACGTCCGGGTCGGTGGCGTCGTCGCCGCGCTCGACGGGGAGGCGGCCCTCGAGGACCTGCTCGGGGAGGACGTCCTCGCCGAACGAGGCCTCGGCACCCTCCCGACGGACCTGCGAGGGGTCGGCGAGGTGCTCTGCGGGATGGTCGAGTACGCCGACGCCGTCGCCCTCTTCGGCGACGTGCCGGACGCGGCGCTCGACCTCACGAGGTTCCTTGCGAGGCCGCGCGCCCTCGTCACGCGGGACTGGCCCGGGATGCGCGCCGAGACGCTGCTTCCCGGGGTCCACGACCACGATGCGACGGAGGCCTGGGTCGCCGAGGTCCACGACGGCCCGAGCCGCGCCGCGGAGAGCCGGCTCGTGTGGACCCTCGAGCTGACGTCGGACCGACCTCTGCACCCCCGGCGGCTGCACGAGCAGCTCGACGTCCTCGGAGGCGGGCCGTTCCGCACCCGGGGCTGCTTCTGGCTCGCGAGCCGTCCCGGCGACGTCGGCGTCTGGGACGGCGCCGGTGGCCAGGTGAGCGTCGGTGTCCAGGGTCGCTGGGGTCGGTCGGCACCGGTCACCCGCATCCTCGTCACCGGTCTGCGGAGGGACGACCACCGCCAGGAGCTGCGCGCCGCGTTCGACCGCGCCCTGCTCACCGACGCCGAGCTGGCCGAGCGCGGTCCGTTCTGGGACGTCACCGGCGACGGTCTCGAGGCCTGGCTCGGCCCGGTCCGCCACGTCGCCTGACCTCGCCCCCACCCCCCCGGCGGGCCACAACGGCCCGACAGCCCAACAGCCCGACAGCCCGAAGGAGATCCCCATGGCAGTGCCCAAGCGGCGTCTGTCCCGCAGCAACACCCGCCACCGCCGCTCGACCTGGAAGGCGTCGGTGCCAGGACTCGTGCCCGTGACCGTCGACGGGCGCGAGGTCCACGTGCCGCGACGCCTCGTGCGCGCGGTCGCCGAGGGGCGGGTGGTCGTGCGATGAAGGTGCGCAACAGCCTGCGCTCGCTCAAGGCCGTCCCGGGCTCGCAGGTCGTGCGACGGCGCGGCCGCGTGTACGTCATCAACAAGCAGAACCCCCGGTTCAAGGCCCGCCAGGGCTGACCCCCCGGCGCCCGGACACGCCGACGGGGCGCCGACCGTGGTGGTCGGCGCCCCGTCGGACGGTGCGTGGAGCGTCAGCCGTTGACGGCGCGCTTCAGCTGCGTCGCGGCCTTGAAGCCGACGGACGTCGACGCGGCGATCTGGATCTCCTCGCCGGTCTGCGGGTTGCGGCCCGTGCGGGCGGCGCGCTCGCGGGTCTCGAAGTTGCCGAAGCCGGCGAGCTTGACGTCCTCACCCTTGGCGAGCGAGTCGCTGACGAGCTCGAGGGCGGTGTTGAGGACCTCCTCGGCGGCGCTGGCCGACAGGTCGGTCTTCCCGGCGAGGGCCTGGGCGAGTTCCTTCTTGGTCACGGAGTCATCCTTCGTTCGGGGGTCTTTCGTTGCCAACGTACACAGCGACGCGGGAAATCGCGCATTCCGCCGCGGTTCGGCGCGCCGTGGACGGCCCGTCCGGGCGGCGGGGACCGCTCACCCGGACGGGGTCCAGGGGTCGCCCCACGCGACGTCGCGGGCGGCCCGGTAGCGCTCCCGGTCGCGCTTGGTGACGACCTCGGGGGCGGCGTCGCCGTCGTCCCGGCAGACCTCGAGCCGTACGAGCCCCTTGCGGGTGACGGGGTGTCGCAGGACGCGGCCCCGCGCCCGGCCCAGGGGTTCCCGGGTCGCGACGACGTAGGAGACCTTCTCGTCCTCGTGCCCGCGCACGGCGTCCTTGAGCCGACGGTGCAGCGCCGTGCGGTCGAGCCGGACCGCGAGATGGCACCAGTCCCCGGCCGCTGCCAGCGGGCAGACGTCCTCGTGGGGGCACGGGGCGAGCACGTGCCAGCCGGCTCCGAGGAGCCGGTCGCGGGCCTCGACGACAGCAGCGAACCCCCGCGGGGTGCCGGGCTCGACGACCGCGACCACGGACCGGGCGGCGCCGACCGCGGCGTCGACGACCGCGTGCCGCGTGGGGTCGGGCAGCTCGCCGAGGAGGTAGGAGACGGTGATGAGGTCCGCCGCCGGGACGCCGGAGCCGACGCCGAGCGCCCGCCGCGTCCACCGCGCCCCCGTGAGGGGTGGCGGGCCGTGGGCGGCGATCCGGGCGCCGAGGGCGAGGGCGTCGGCGGAGGCGTCGACGACCTCCACGTCCCGCAGGTCGGGGAGAGTCTCGGCGGCGGCCCAGGCAGCGGCGCCGGTCCCGCCCCCGACGTCCGTGAGGGTCGCGACCGGCAGGTCCGGGACGAGCCGTCGCGCCTCGCGCAGCACCCGTCCGACCGCGGCCGCGGTGGCGGGCATGCGGTACCCGGCGTACGCCGCCGCGCGCACGGGGTCCCGCAGGACGAGGTCGGCCGGCGGGGCCCCGGAGCGGTACGCCTCGATGAGCGATCCCGTCGCCCGGTGCAGGTCGCCCGTCGGGACACCGGCGAGCACGGCGTCGAGGGCGTGCGTGAGGGGGAGGGCGGCCACCGGGCCATCCTCCCCCTCACGAGGGTGCCGACGGGTCAGGTGGGCAGCAGTCCCACCGCGCGGGTGTTGTCGAAGCTGTCGTCGACGACGACGACGTCCTTGCCGGCGGCCTGGAGGATGCTGCCGACGACCGAGGCCCGGTACCCCCCGGCGCAGTGCACCCACACCTCGCCGTCGGGGACCTCGTCGACGCGGCCGACGATCTCGTGGATCGGAATGTTCACCGCGCCCTCGATGTGTCCGGAGGCGAACTCCGGGGCGCGCCGGACGTCGAGCACCTGGACCCGGCGGTGGTGCCGGACGTCGGCGAGGTCGGCGAAGGTGGCCCGGCGCAGCGTCGCGAGGTCGCCGTCGGTCCAGTCCTGCGGGCGCCCGTCGGCCGAGGAGGCGACCTCGTCGATACCGATCCGGACGAGCTCGCGCTGGGCCTCGGCGACCTGCTCGGGGGTGTCGCCGAGGACGGAGATCTCGGTCTCCCACGGCTTCATCCAGCCGACGTAGGTCGCGAGCTGTCCGTCGATGCCGAGGTTGAAGGACCCGGGGACGTGCCCGGCGGCGAAGGCGGTGCGGATACGCAGGTCGACGACCCACTCGCCCGCCTCGATGCGACGGCGGATCTCGTCCTTGTCGGCCCGGCTCGGCGCCTCGAGGTCGGGCGCGTCCGGTCCGGCGAGGTTGGCCGGGCCCATGTGGGCGTAGTAGGCGGGATAGGCGTCGAGCCCGTCGAGGATGTCGCGCACCCAGTCCTGCTCGTCCTGGGTCAGGGCCGGGTTGGTCCGCTTCTCCTGCCCGATCGTCGACTCCGTGGCGTCCGACTGGGTGGCCGAGCAGAAGCTGCCGAAGCCGTGGGTCGGCATGACGGCGGCGGTGTCGGCGACGGTGTCCGCGAGCCGGTGCGCCGAGGCGTACTGGTGGCGCACGAGGGCGTCGGTGTGGTCCGGGCCGAGGAGGTCCGGCCGGCCGGTGGAGCCGAAGAGCAGCGAGCCCCCGGTGAACACGGCGACGTCCTCGTCGCCGGACGTCAGGGCGTAGGAGAGGTGCGTGAACGTGTGCCCCGGGGTCGCGATGACGGTGAGCGTCATCGCCGGCGAGACCTCGATGACGTCACCGTCGCGGACCGGCGTGCGGTCGAAGGCCACCGGGTCCTCGGCGTTGACGTGGTAGGCCGCACCGGTCCGCTCGGCGAGGGCGAGCCCGCCGGTCACGTAGTCGTTGTGGATGTGCGTCTCGAGCACGTGGGTGATCCGCACCTGGTGCTGGTCCGCGAGCGCGAGCACCCGGTCGACGTCCCGCTGCGGGTCGACGACGAGGGCCACCTCGCCGTCGTGGGCCAGGTAGCTGCGGTCACCGAGGGACGGGGTCTCCACGGGGATGATCTCGACCATCGTGCATGTTCCTTCCGTGACAGGGCGTGGGACGGAATATACCCTAGGGGGTATCCGTTGTCACGTCGTGAAGGCACCCTACGACCCAGAGGAGACGTCATGGCCACCGTCGAGCTCACCGCCGACACCTTCGAGAAGACCGTCACCGACGAGGGGATCGTCCTCGTCGACTGGTGGGCCAGCTGGTGCGGCCCGTGCCGCCAGTTCGCCCCCACCTTCGAGGCCTCGAGCGAGAAGCACGACGACGTCGTGCACGCCAAGGTCGACACCGAGGCCGAGCAGGCGCTCGCCGGTGCGGTCCAGATCACCTCGATCCCGACCCTCATGGGCTTCCGCGACGGCATCCTCGTCTTCCGCGAGGCCGGCGCGCTGCCCCCCGCGGCGCTCGAGCAGGTCGTCCAGGGCATCAAGGACCTCGACATGGACGAGGTCCGGGCCAAGGTCGCCGAGCAGCAGGCCGGCTGAGCCCCTGTACCCCGAGGGGTATGATCCCGTCGTCACCCACCACGAGGAGGTCGCCGTGCAGCTCGACGCCCAGGAGATGCAGGCCGTCGTCAAGCGGCTCAAGCGCGCCCAGGGGCAGATCGGCGGCATCCTCAAGATGATCGAGGACGGCCGGGACTGCCAGGACGTCGTCACCCAGCTGGCGGCGGTGTCCAAGGCCCTCGACCGGGCCGGCTTCGCGGTCATCGCGACCGGGCTCAAGCAGTGCATCACCGATCCCGAGGCCGGTGAGATGGACGTCGAGTCCATGGAGAAGCTCTTCCTCTCCCTCGCGTGAGCCGGGGCACCCGATGGACCCCGCGGCCTGGGACGAGCGGTACTCCGGCGCCGACCTCGTGTGGTCGGGCTCCCCGAACGTCCACGTGGCCGACCTCGTCGGACGCCTGACCCCCGGGCGGGCGCTCGACGTCGCCGCCGGCGAGGGGCGCAACGCCGTGTGGCTCGCCGAGCGCGGTTGGCGCGTCGTGGGCGCGGACTTCTCCCCCGTCGCGGTCCGGCGGATGCGTGACATCGCCGACCGCCGGCTCGGCGGCGATGCGGAGCGGCTCGAGGCGGTCGTCGCCGACGCGACGCAGCCCGCACCCGGCTCGTCGTTCGACCTCGTCCTCTTCTGCTACCTCCAGCTCGCCGACGGGCCGTGGCGGACCGCCCTCGAGCACGGAGTCGACGCCTGCGCCCCCGGTGGGACGGTCGTCGTCGTGCTGCACGCCGAGCGCAACCTCGGGGAGGGGGTCGGCGGTCCACAGGACGCCTCGGTGCTCCACGACCCGGACGCGGTCGTCGCCGCCGTCGCGGACCTGCCCGTCGACGTCGAGGTGGCCGAGGTCCGCGAGCGCGTCGTCGACGGAGCGGGACGTCCCGCGCTCGACACGGTCGTCGTCCTGCGCCGGCTGGGCGATCCGTCGGACGCCTGACGTCACATACCCCATGGGGTATAGTTGCGCGAACGCACCGACGAGCGGAGGAACCATCGTGTGCCGAGCCGTGACCTGCAAGACCTGTGGCAAGACGACGTGGGCCGGCTGCGGCCAGCACGTCGACCAGGTGATGCGTGGGGTGCCCGCGGGCGACCGCTGCCGCGGCCACGAGGGGGAGCCGAGTACCGGCTTCCTCGCCAAGATCCTCGGCCGCTGAGGCGGACGGAGGGTGCGGTCCTCGGCCGCCGAGCCGCACGGCGGTGCTGAGCCGCGGCGGCCGAGCCGCACGGCGGTGCTGAGCCGCGGCCGAGTCGCACGGCGGACCGACAAGGGGTCGTCCCGGAATGCTCCGGATCCGGAGCATTCCCTCCGGATCCGGAGCATCCCGCAGCCACCCCTGGTCCGGTGCACGCGGGTCGGCGGTCGGCACGTGCGGCGACCCGGTCGCCGGAGTGGCGGTCAGCGTGGCCGCGCCGAGCCGGTGACGAACCACGACCACGGCCGGGCCGGTCCGCCCGCGACGGAGACGGCGCGCGCGACCGTGACGTCGTAGCCGGCCGCGTCGAGCATCCCGACGAGGTCCCGGTCGACGTGGCAGCCGCCCGCGACGCGACCCCACACCGGCTGGACCCGGTCCTGGGCCCGGGCGACCCGCGGGTCCGGTGACCGGGCGTGCTCGACGAACCTCAGCTCGCCCCCCGGCCGCAGGACGCGCCGGACCTCCACGAGGGCCCCGACGAGGTCGGGCACGGTGCACATCGACCAGGCGCTCACGGCGGTGTCGACGGCCTCGTCCGGCATCCCCGCGAGGTCGGCGGCGTCGAGGGAGACCCGCTCGACCGGTCGCCCGAACGTGACGACCCGCTCCGCGGCCAGGCGCCACGCGACGTCCGACGGCTCGGCCGCGAGCACCCGGGTCACCGCGTCGCCGTAGAACGGCAGGTCCGGCCCCGAGCCGAAGCCGATGTCGAGGACCGTGCCGACGGCGCCGGCGCACACCGGCGCCCGCCACGCGCTCGCGTCCGCGCCGGCGAGGGCGCGGTGGTTCAGGCGCGGGAGGACCCGCTCCCGCCAGAATCCGCGGGCCACCGTCGCCGTCCTCAGCGGCCCGGGTCCACGACGACGACACCCCGCGACGGGGCGGACCCCATCGCGGCGAGCCGCCGGCCGGCCTCCGCGAGGCCCACCGGTCCCGCCGGGTCGAGGAGGGCGCCGAGGTCGAGGCGGCCGGACCGGACGTCGTCGAGCAGGGCGGGGTAGTCGGAGGCGGCCATCCCGTGGCTGCCGAGGACGTCGAGCTCCCACCCGATGACCCGCTCCATCGGCACCTCCGCGCGGCCGGCCGCCGGGGGCAGCAGGCCGACCTGGACGTGACGACCCCGCCGCCGCAGGGCGAGCACCCCGGTGCGGCACGTCGAGGGGGACCCCACGGCGTCGACGGCGACGTCCGCCCCCTCGCCCCCGGACCAGGCGCGTACCGCCTCGAGCAGCTCCCCCTCGTCGGTCCGGGCGTCGAGCGTGGCCGCGGCACCGACGTCGAGCGCTCGCCGGCGGGCGCACTCGTCGGTGTCGACGGCGCAGACGACCGCGCCACGGGCCACGGCCACCTGCACGGCGGCCAGGCCGACCCCGCCGCACCCGAGGACGAGCACCCTCTCGCCCGGCGCGACGCGGGCCCGGGCGACGAGCGCGCGGTACGCCGTCGCGACCCGGCAGCCGAGGGCTGCGGCCGTCGCGTCGTCCACCCCGTCCGGGAGGGCGACGAGGTTCGTCCCCGCGGCCCGGACGAGGACCCGCTCGGCGAACGACCCGGGGTCGGTGAACCCCGGCTGGCGCTGGTCCGGGCACACCTGGCCGTTCCCTGCCGCGCACGTCGGGCACGACCCGCACGCCTGGACGAAGGGCGCCGTGACCCGCCGGCCGACCCACGCCGGGTCGACGCCCTCGCCGACCGCCGCGACGACACCGGCGAACTCGTGCCCCGGCACGTGCGGGAAGACCGAGACGTCGTCGTCGTGGCCGGCCCAGGCGTGCCAGTCGCTGCGGCACAGCCCCGTCGCGCGGACCTCGACGACCGCCGTCCCCGGCGCCGCGACCGGCGGAGGGACGTCGGCGACGACGGGGTCGGCCGCGGGCGCGGCGTAGGTGAGGGCTCGCACGGCGCCCAGCCTGCCACCCCGGCGCGCGCGGCGGGGGCGCTGTTCCGGCACGGAGGCCGGACCCTCGGAGGCGACCGGGTCGCGGTCCTCGACGGTGGCCGGGCGCCACACCCTCCCCGGCGGAATGTGGCCGCCGACCACACGACGTCCGGTCGGCCGTCGCGGCTACGGTCACCGGGTCGGATCGGGCGTCAACGGATCTCGTTGCAGCAATGGCGCGAGCGCCCGCCGGAGGAGGAACCGTGTCCCGTCGCCTGACCCTCGCCCTGGCGAGCGCCGCCCTGACCGTCACGCTCACGGCCTGCGGGTCGCCCGGGCAGCCGGGCTCCGCACCGGCCGAGGACGGCGCGGAGGAGGGCGCCCCCATCGAGGTCGGCCTCGTGTACTCCCAGTCCGGCCCGCTCGCGTCCTACGGCGAGCAGTACCGCCAGGGCTTCGCCGCCGGCCTCGACTACGCGACCGACGGCAGCGGCGAGGTGAACGGTCGCACGATCGAGGTCACCGAGCAGGACGACGCGGGCGACCCCGCGAAGGCCGTCGCCGCCGCGACCGACCTCATCGGCCAGGGCGTCCAGGTCCTCGCGGGCTCGACGTCCTCGGGCGTCGCGCTCCAGGTCGCGCCGCTCGCGCAGGACAACCAGGTGCTGTTCGTGTCCGGCCCGGCGGCGGTCGACGCGGTGACCGGGGTCAACGACTACACCTTCCGCTCCGGCCGCCAGACCTACCAGGACGTCGCGACCGCCGGGACGATGATCGGCGACGTCGACGGCAAGAAGGTCACCGTCCTCGCCCAGGACAGCGCCTTCGGCAAGGCCAACATCGACGCCGTGACGAGCATCCTCGGCGAGCAGGGGGCGGACGTCTCCGCCGTCGAGGTCCCCGCCGCCGCGACGGAGTTCACCCCGTTCGCCTCGCGGGTGAAGTCCGCCGAGCCGGACCTGTTGTTCGTCGCCTGGGCCGGGACGAACGCCACCCAGATGTGGACGACGCTGTCCCAGCAGGGCGTCTTCGACGTGACGACCGTCGTCACCGGTCTCGACATCAAGCCGACCCACGCGCTGTTCGGCGAGTCGGCGACGAAGATCGACTTCCTGTCGCACTTCTTCGAGGGCGCCGCCGACAACGAGGCCTACCAGGCGCTCGCGAGCGGGCTCGAGGAGCAGGGCGCGAGCGTCGACCTCTTCACCGACGACGGGTTCGTCGCCGCGCAGATGATCGTCCACGCCCTCGAGGCCAGCCCCGACGACACCGACGCGATGGTCGCGGCCCTCGAGGGCTGGAGCTTCGAGGGGCCGAAGGGCGCGATGGAGATCCGCGCCGAGGACCACGCCCTGCTCCAGCCGATGTTCACCGCCACCCTCGAGCAGCAGGGCGACAAGGTCGTCCCGGTGCTCGGCGAGACGCTGGACCCGGCGGACGTCGCCCCGCCCGTCGCGGACCAGTGATCGGGGCGGAGGGCGTCGGCTGGCGGGTCGGCGGCGCGCAGATCCTCGACGACGTCAGCCTCGACGTCGCGCCGGGTGAGCTCGTCGGGATCATCGGCCCGAACGGTGCCGGGAAGTCCTCGCTCGTCAACATCCTCTCGGGGGTGACCCGTCCGAGCACCGGCCGGGTCACCCTCGACGGGGAGGACGTGAGCCGGGCCTCGGCCACCCGCAGGTCCCGGATGGGGCTCGCTCGCTCCTTCCAGACCTCGGCGCTCTTCGACGGGCTCACGGCCGGCGAGAACGTCCGGCTGGCCGTCCAGGGCTCCGGCGCCTCGCCGATCACCGCGTTCCGACGGGCCGGGACCGTCGGGCGGGACCGGATCGAGGACCTCCTCGAGCGGGTGACGATGCCCGGCTCCGCCGACGTCCTCGCGGGCGACCTCTCGCACGGCGGTCGCCGCAAGCTCGAGCTCGCGATGGCCCTGGCGTCCGAGCCCCGGGCGCTCCTGCTCGACGAGCCGATGGCCGGCGTCTCGGCCGAGGACGTCGACGGGCTCACCGGCATCATCGGCGCCGTCCGCGACTCCGGGGTGGCCGTCGCGATGGTCGAGCACCACATGCACGTCGTCCTCGGTCTCGCCGACCGTGTCGCCGTCCTGCACCACGGGTCGATGCTCGCCGTCGGCACCCCCGACGAGGTCACCTCCGACGACCGCGTCCAGCAGGCCTACCTGGGAGAAGCACTGTGACCAGCGTCCTCACCCTCGAGGACGTGCACGTCCGCTACGGCGGCTCGCACGTCCTGCAAGGGGTGTCCTTCGAGGTCCCCGACACCGGCGTCACCGCCCTGCTCGGGCGCAACGGCGTCGGCAAGACGACGACCCTCAAGGCCGTCCTCGGCCTCGCCCCGCGCACCGGCACCATCCGGGTACGCGACCGCGAGGTCCAGGGCGAGCGCACCCACCGCATCGTCGCCGGGGGCGTCGGGTACGTCCCCGAGGACCGCGAGGTCTTCGGCGGGCTCACCGTCGACGAGAACCTCCGCCTCGTCGACCAGGCGAGCGGGGTCGACGCGCCGATCGTCGGCGAGCTCTTCCCCGACCTCGTCGCCCGCCGCCACCAGCGGGCCGGCACCCTGTCCGGCGGCCAGCAGCAGATGGTCTCCCTCGCCCGGGTCCTGCTGCGCGACAACGACCTGCTCCTCGTCGACGAGCCGACCAAGGGGCTCGCGCCGAAGCTCGTCACCGAGGTCGCCGACGTCCTCGCCCGGGTCGCGACGACGACGCCGATCCTCCTCGTCGAGCAGAACCTGCCCCTCGTGCGGCGCATCGCCGACACCGTCGTCGTCCTCGACGCGGGCACCGTCGTCCACCGCGGCGACGCCGCGGCCCTCGTCGAGGACCCGGAGCTGACGACCGAGCTGCTCGGTGTCTCGATGCGGGCGAAGGGGGCGGCATGAGCGACCTGCTCCTCATCCTCGTCACCGGGCTCGGCCTCGGGGCGCTGTACTTCCTCGCCGCCTCCGGCCTGTCCCTCATCTACGGGCTCATGGGGGTCCTCAACTTCGCCCACGGCTCGTTCATGACCGCGGGCGCGTACGCCGCCTGGGTGACGATGGACGCGATGCCGTCGAGCACCGCCGTCGGCCTCCGCCTCCTGGTCGCCGTCCTCGTGGCCCTCGTCGTCGGCACCCTCGTCGGCGTCGTCGTGGAGGTCGTCCTCATCCGGCCGCTGTACCGGCACCACATCCAGCAGGTGCTCGTGACCGTCGGGCTCTCGCTCGCGAGCGTCGCCGCCGTCCAGGGCGTGTTCGGCAGCGACCCCTACCCGGTCGCCAAGCCGTCGTTCATGCGCGGCACGGTCGACGTCCTCGGGGCGCGGCTGCCGGTCGACCGGTTCGTCTACCTCGCGGTGGCCCTCCTCCTGCTCGGCGGGCTGCTCGCGCTGCTGCGGTACACCCGGCTCGGGCTCGTCATCCGCGCCGGTGTCGAGAACCGGACGATGGTCGAGGCGCTCGGCATCGACGTGCAGCGGACCTTCACGATCGTCTTCGGCCTCGGCGGCGCCGTCGCCGCGCTCGCGGGGGTGCTGTTCTCGCAGTACGCCGGGACGGTCTCGCCGCTCCAGGGCGGGTCGCTGCTCATCTACGCGTTCATCGTCGTCGTCATCGGCGGCATGGGGTCGCTCACGGGGACCGCCGTCGCCGCGTTCGCCGTCGGCCTCGTCCAGCAGCTCGCGAACTACTACGCGGCGAGCGGCATCGGGGACCTGTCGGTCGTCCTGCTCCTCGCCCTCGTCCTCCTGCTGCGTCCGTCCTCGCTCCAGGGAGCCCACGCATGACCGCCGACGTCGCGACCCCCACCCGCCCCGACGCCGTGGAGCCCGAGCCCGGACCGCGGCGCCGCCCACCCTGGCTGCGGCACCTGCCGCCGGTCGTCCTGCTCCTCGTCCTCGCCTGGCTGCCGTACGTGCCGGTCGAGCTGCCCGGCCTGCTGCCCGGCCGGGTCAACGGGCCCGGCTCGATGCAGCTGCTCGCGACGTGCCTCGTGTTCGCCGGCTTCGCGCTCAGCTACGACGTGATCTTCGGCCGGACCGGGCTGCTGAGCTTCGGGCACGCGCTGTTCGTCGCGTCCGGCAGCTACCTGCTGACGATCTCGGTGTCGTCGTGGTCGATGCCCCTGCCGCTCGCCCTGCTCGTCGCGCTCGGCGGGACGACGCTCCTCGCCGTCGTCGTCGGCGGCATCGCGCTGCGCGTCGGGGGCATCGCCTTCGCGATGGTGACGCTGGCGTTCGCGCAGGCGGCGTCGATCATCGTCCTGCGCGACCCGGGTGGGGTCACCGGCGGCGAGGAGGGCAAGGCGCTCGCCCGCGACGCCGTCCCGTCGATCCTCGTCGGGGTGTCCAACGCGCCCTACCGGTACTGGCTGGCGCTCGGGTTCGTCGTCGTCGCCTTCCTCCTCGTCCAGGCGCTCGTCGCCTCCCGCGCCGGGCACGCGATGGCCGCCGTGCGCGAGAACGAGGGCCGGGCGGCCGTTCTCGGCTTCACGACCTACCGGGTCAAGCTGCTCGCCATCGTCGTCGGGGCCTTCCTCGGCGGCCTCGGCGGCGTCGTCCACGCCCTCGTGCTCGGCGGGTCGAGCCCGCACCTGACGTCGGCGGAGTTCACCCTCGCCCTGCTCGTCATGGTCGTCCTCGGCGGCGCCGGCAGCCGCTGGGGCGCCCTCGTCGGCGGGTTCCTCTACCACTACGCCGACGCCCGGCTCGTCGAGGCGAGCGGGTCCGGGGTGTTCGACGTGCTGCCGGACGTCCTCGCCGACGTCCTCGGGGAGCCGCTGTTCATCCTCGGGACGTTCTTCGTCGTCGTCGTGTACTTCGCCCCGACGGGGCTCACCGGGCTCGGCGGCCGGCTCGTGCGGAAGGCTGTGCGTCCATGACCCCCACCGAGCCGACGTTCGCCCTCGAGCTGCCCGAGGGCCACCTCGCCGTCCACGACCTCGTCGCCGGTCCGGTGGACCCCGAGGCCCCGGTCGTCCTCGCCGCCCACGGCATCACCGCGAACGGGCTGTCCTGGCAGCGGGTCGCCGACGAGCTCGGCCGTCGTCGCCCGGGAGCCGTCCGCGTCCTCGCGCCCGACCTGCGCGGGCGGGCCGCGAGCGCCGACGCCGCCGGCCCCTACGGGCTCGGGGTGCACGCCGACGACCTCGCCGCCGTCGCCTCCGCCTTCGCCGCGCGCCCCGTCCTCGTCGGGCACTCGATGGGCGGGTTCGTCACGGCGCTCGCCGCCGCCCGCTACCCCGACCGGTTCGGCGGTGTGGTCCTCGTCGACGGCGGGCTGGCCTTCCCGGCGCCGGCGGACCTCGACGTCGACGCCGCGCTGGCCGCCGTGCTCGGTCCCGCGATGGAGCGGCTGTCGATGCGGTTCGCCGACGAGGACGAGTACCTGGCCTTCTGGGACGCCCACCCGGCGATCGGACCGGTGCTGCGCGGGCCGGCGGGGGAGGCGGTGCGGCGCTACGTGCTGCACGACCTCGTCGCCGCGGGCGGCGCGGACCGGGGCGATGCGGACGCGGGGAGTGCCGAGGACGCGGGCGCCGGGTGGCGCAGCTCGTGCGTCCTCGACGCGGTGCGCCAGGACGGCGCGGACGTGCTCGCCGACCCCGAGGCGCACGCCGCCGCTCGGGTCGCGGTCGGGCACGGACTGCCCGTCGAGCTCGTGTGGGCCCACCGGGGCCTCCAGGACGAGCCGCAAGGTCTCTACGACGACGGGCGGCTGGCGGCGCTCGACCTGCCGGACGCCCTGCGCACGACCGGTGTCGACACGAACCACTACGCGGTGATCCTCGAGGAGGAGGCCGTGGCCGCCGTCGCGGACGCCGTCGAGCGCGTCCTCGACGCGGGATGACCCGGTCATCCCCGTCGCGGTCTGACCCGGCCGCCCGTCGCGGGCTCATCCGGCCGCCCACGTCGCGGGCTCATCCGGCCGCCCCGCCGCGGGCCGGTCGGGCTGCGGCGGCGGACCCGGTCTGCCACGATGCCGGGATGAGCGAGGAGCCCGGCCGCTTCGTCGACACCGACCTGCGCGGTGCCCGCTTCACCCGGTGCGACCTCTCCGGCGCCGTCCTGCGCGGGGTCGAGGTCCGAGGGACCGATCTCGACGCCCCGTGGCTCGACCCGGAGGAGCCGCTCCTCGTCAACGGTGTCGACGTCGTCCCCTTCGTCGACGCCGAGCTGGACCGCCGATTTCCCGGGCGGTCGCTGCGTACCGCCGACACCCCCGACGGGCTGCGGTCGGCGTGGGCCGCCCTGGAGACCACGTGGGCCGCGACCGTCGAGCGCGCCGAGGCGATGCCGGTGGGGTCGCTCGAGGTGCGGGTCGACGGCGAGTGGTCCTTCGCCGAGACCCTCCGCCACCTCGTCATGGCGACCGACACCTGGCTGCGCCGGGCGGTCCAGGGGGTGGAGCGGCCGTACCACCCGGTCGGCGTGCCGAACGCGGAGTACGAGGCCGACGGCCACGACCCGTCGGTGTTCTCGACGCCGAACCCGACGTGGTCCGAGGTCCTCGCCGCACGCGACGAGCGGGTCGCGATGGTGCGCTCGTTCCTCGCCGGGGTCACCGAGGACGACCTCGTGGCGGAGTGCCGCAACCCGTGGGCGCCGGAGTACCCCGAGACGGTGCTGTCCTGCGTCCAGACGATCCTCGAGGAGGAGTGGGAGCACCACCGCTACGCCGTCCGCGACCTCGACCGGCTGGAGCGCGGCGGGGTCTGACGTCCGGTGAGGCCGGCGGCGGCCGGCGTGCGGGGTCAGCGGTCGCCGGGGAAGACCGTGGCGCGACGGGGTCGGGCGCTGGCACACTGCGCGTATGGCCGGGCACCGCATCTTCACGACGCCGTTCGCGAGCATCTACCCGCACTACGTCGCGAAGGTCGAGCGCAAGGGGCGCACGAAGGGCGAGCTCGACGACGTCATCCACTGGCTCACCGGGTACGACGAGGCCGGCCTGCAGCGGGTGCTCGACGACGAGACCGACGTGGAGACGTTCTTCGCGCAGGCGCCCGCCTACTCCCCGCACGCCGAGCTCATCACCGGCGTCATCTGCGGGCACCGGGTCGAGGAGATCGAGGACCCCGTGATGCGCAAGGTCCGCCAGCTCGACAAGGTCGTCGACGAGGTCGCGAGGGGGAAGAGGCTCGAGTCGGTCAAGCGCGGGGGATGAGCACGCCGTTCACGGACAAGCCGACGCTCGAGGGGGAGCTCGTCGTGCTGCGTCCGATCCGGGCCGAGGACGCCGACGTCATCGACCGGATCGTCGCCGAGGACCCCGACATCGCCTGGATGACGGGGTCGGTCCACCGCCGGGGCGAGGCGCCCGATCCGATCCCGCCCGAGCGTCTGCGGGAGGTCTACGGGGCGTGGGCGGTCGCGGACGACCGGCTCGTCCTGGGTGTCGTCGACCGGGAGAGCGGGGACCTCGTCGGGGAGGTCGTGCTGGGCGACTGGGACGAGGGCAACCGGTCGTGCGGGTTCCGGACGCTGGTCGGCGCCGCGGGGCGGGGCCGGGGGCTCGGGACCGAGGCGACCCGGCTCGTCGTCGAGCACGGGCTGCGGACGATGGGGCTGCACCGGATCTCGCTCGAGGTGTACGCCTTCAACGACCGCGCCCGACACGTCTACGAGAAGGCGGGGTTCGTCCACGAGGGCACGGGACGGGACGCCCTGCTCCTCGACGACGCGTGGGTCGACGTGCACTACATGGCGGTCCTCGGCGACTGACGGCGTCGCGGTCGCGCGGCATCCGGCGGACCGTCCGTCCCGCTCCGCCGTCGAGATCGGGCAACACGCAGGGCATCGGGCCGGCGACTTCAAGGGGTGAGTGCAACACGACCTGCGGAGGTGTGTTGTGACGTTGAAGGTGGCTCGTCGTTTCGAGGATGTGTTCTGGCGGGAGTACCGCCGGCACGGACGGGTGGAGGTCGCGGCTGAGGTTGCCGGGGTGGGCACCCATGTGGCGTACCGGTGGGTCCGCGAGGCTGGCGGGGTGATCAGGATGCGTGTTGCCGACAGTGGGTTCCGGCTCTCGTTCGAGGAGCGGGAGCTGGTCGAGGAGATGCTCGCCGCGGGCCACAGCCGGGCCGAGATCGCGCGAGCCACGGGCCGGGCGCGCTCGACGATCTGTCGGGAGGTCGCCCGTAACCACCGGGGGGTGGGAGGCACCCAGGCCGGCAGGCCGGGGTTACGGCCCTACGCGGCGCGGATCGCGCAGGTGCGCACCGAGGACCGGGCACGCCGGCCGAAGCCGACGAAGCTCTCCCGGCACCGGGTGCTGGCGGCCACGGTGCAGGCGTGGCTGGGAGGCAGCCAGCGGATGAGCCCGCAGCAGGTCTCCCATCGGCTGCGGGTGGTCTTCCCCGATGATGGCTCGATGCGGGTCTCCCACGAGACGCTCTACACCGAGCTGTACGTCCAGGGCCGCGGGTCGCTGCGCAAGGACCTGCACACCGCGCTGCGCACCGGCCGTGCCCGCCGGGCGCCACGCACCGGCGCCACCCGGCCCCGCGTCCCGGGCGAGCTGCTCATCGCCAACCG
>NZ_JAGSNF010000016.1 GCF_018139485.1 Phycicoccus avicenniae | reverse complement strand
CGCGTCCGGCTCCGACGAGGAGGTGCGCTCCGACGTCGTCGACCTCGAGGGTCGCCCGCACGTCGTCGGCGTCACCTGGCCCGAGGGCGAGGTCTCCGAGACCGCGACCGTCGAGCTCCGCGAGGAGCGCGAGGGCGAGTGGGGGGCCTGGCAGGAGATCCACGTCGAGGCCGAGGAGGGCCCGGACCCGGGCACCGAGGAGGCCGAGCAGGCCCGGGCCGGCACGATGCCGTGGGTCTCCACCGCGGACGCGCTCCAGGTGCGGGTCGTCGGGGACGACGAGAGCGACGGGGAGGCGGCGCGGCTCGACGTCGTCGACACCACGGTCACCGCGGCCGACGAGGCCGTGACGGCGGACGTGCGCGGCGGGGCCGCCGCGGCGGCGTCGCGTCCGACGATCCACTCCCGTGCGGCGTGGGGGGCCGACGAGAGCATCCGGAGGGGCTCGCCGTCGACCGGCGAGGTGAAGGCGGCGATCGTCCACCACACGGCGGGCTCGAACAACTACTCGCAGTCGCAGGTCCCCGGGATCCTGCGCGGCATCTACTCCTTCCACGTCAAGGGCAACGGCTGGAACGACATCGGCTACAACTACCTCGTCGACAAGTTCGGTGGTGTGTGGGAGGGCCGCTACGGCGGGACGACCCGGGACATCTCCGGCGCGCACGCCGCCCCGTTCAACAGCAGCTCCTTCGGCATCAGCGTGCTCGGCGACTTCACGTCGTACACGCCCCCGGCGGCGGTGCCGGCGGCGCTGGACGGGGTCATCGGCTGGCGCCTCGGCCTCAAGGGCATCGACCCCGCGGGGACGACCTACCTCGAGGGGGAGGGCACCTCGCCGACGGTCATCGGGCACCGTGACGTCAACCAGACCTCGTGCCCGGGCGCCCGGCTCCACGCGATGCTGCCGAGCATCCGCACCGACGCCCGCGCCGCCCAGGGCACGATGCTCTACCAGCCGTCGATCAACCGGACGCGGTACGGGTACGGCAGCGCGGGGGTGACGGTCGCGACGGCCGCGAGCCGCGCCCTCACCTGGCGGCTGACCGTCACGAGCCCCTGCTCCGACGGCCCGGTCGCGGAGTCCTCGGGCAAGCGCTCCGGCGCGGGCGCCTTCACCGCCTCGTGGAACGGGCGACGGGCCGACGGCTCCTTCGTCCCGCCGGGCCGCTACACCGTGACCCTCACCGGAGCGAGCGGGACCGGGACACGCGCGACGGCCCTGTCGAGCAGCTGGACGCTCGACGTCGTCGCCCGCAGCGACTCGCCGCCGAGCCTGTGCCCACCGCGGCTGTCCGGGAGGGACCGCTACGCCGTCGCCGTCTCCGCGGCCGTCGAGAAGGACTCCCGCACCCGTCGGGTCGTCCTCGTCAACGGGGCCTCGGGGAAGATGGCCGACGCGCTCGTCGCCGGGCCCCTGGCCCGGTCCGACGACGCCGTCCTCCTCCTCACCCGGGCGGGGTCGCTGCCCGCGGTGACCCGCAGCGAGATCGTGCGTCGTGGCGTCACCGACGTCACCGTCGTCGGCGGGACCGCGTCGGTCTCCTCGACCGTCGTCCGCGAGCTGCGCTCGGCCGGGGTCTCCCGGGTCGAGCGGGTCGAGGGCGAGAGCCGGTACGAGGTGGCCGCGAACGTCGCCCGTCGGATGGCCGGTGGCGCCCCCGTCACCGACGTCGTCGCCGCGAGCGGGCAGGAGGGCAGGATGGCCGACGGTCTCGTCCTGTCCGGCCCCGCGGCCGCGCTCGGGCGCCCCATCCTGCTGCTGCGCAGCGGCGAGGTGCCCGAGGCCACCGCCGCCGCCGTCGCCGAGCTCGGCGTCCGGCGCACGGTCGTGGCCGGTGGCACCGCCACCGTCTCCGCCGAGGTGCTCGCCGACCTGCCCCGGGCCACCCGGCTGTCGGGGACCTCTCGGTACGCGGTGAGCGCGACCGTCGCGTCGTGGGCCCGCGGCCAGGGCGTCGACGTCTCCGGCGTCCTCGTCTCCTCCGGGGTCGACGCCGCGCTCGCGGACACCCTCAGCGGCGGCCAGCTCGCCCGGCCCATCCTCTACGTCCGGGCCGACGCCTACCCCCGCGCGGTGCGGACGTGGCTCGCCGGTGCGGCGACCGACGAGGTGACCGTCCTCGGCGGGACCTCGAGCGTGTCGATGGTCACCGGTGGGGCGGTCCTCGCCACGGTGACCCGATGACCTCGTCCGGTCGCTGGGTCCGGGCCGCCGTCGGCGCGGCGGTGGTGCTCGCCCTCGCCGCGCCGGCCGCCACGGCCGACGACGGCACGTGGGGGGTGGACCTGCCGCGTCCGGTCCCGGGGGCGGACCCTGCCGAGGCCGCGGAGGTCGCGGAGGGGCTCGCGGCCGCGCCCGACGTGGCCGCCGCGGAGTCCTCGTCGTGGACCCTGTCCGGCTCGGGGTGGGGTCACGGCGTCGGGATGAGCCAGTACGGCGCGTACGAGATGGCGCGGGACGGGTACTCGGCGGCCGACATCCTCGGTCACTACTACACCGGGACCGACTACGAGCGCCGCGACGACGACGCCACGGCCCGGGTCAACGTCCGCAACCGGGCGGCCTCGGTGACGCTTCGCACGAGCGCCCTGTCGAGCGGCGGAGGGTCCTTCCGGGTCACCGTCGCGACGGGCGACGGCGACGTCGACATCCGGGGCGGGGCGGGCGACGTCGTCACCGTCCGGCCGTCCGGCGGGTCGATGGCGGTGTCGTGCTCCGGGTGCTCGGGGACGCGCAGCGCGACCGGGGCCCGGCCGACGGTCCGCTTCGACGACGACCGCACCCTGCTCGTCGTCGACGGCGCCGGGTCCTACCGGGACGGGCTGCTCCGCGTCACGCGCACACCCGGCGGCTCCACCCTCGAGGCCGCGATGTACGTCCGCGTCCACGACGAGTACCTCGACTACATTCGCGAGGTGCCGTGGTCCTGGCCGGCCGCGACGCTGCAGGCCCAGGCCGCCGCGGCCCGCGGGTACGTCCTGCGGAACATCGCCGCCGGGGTGAGCTCCTCGTGCAACTGCCACGTCTACGACGACACCCGCAGCCAGGTCTTCGGCGGGTACCCGACGTCGTCGGGCGACCGGCGGTACTGGCCCGGCTGGACCGACGCCGTGCGGGCGGCGGGGTCCTCGGACCAGGGGTACGTCGCGACGTACCGCGGCTCGATCATCGAGGCCTACTACTCCTCCTCCAGCGGGGGGCGCACCCAGAACAGCGAGGACGTCTGGACCGCCGAGCTGCCGTACCTGCGCAGCGTCGACGACCGGTGGGCCCAGCGCTCGAGCAACCCACGCGCGCACTGGACCGCGGCCCCGAGCCGCAGCGGTCTCGCCTCGGCCTTCGACCTGCGCGACGTCGTGCGCCTCGACCTGTCCGAGCGCTACGTCTCCGGTGCCGTCGCGTCGGCGACGGCCACCTCGTCGACCGGCGCCACCCGGACCCTGTCGGGCGAGAGCCTGCGCTCCCGGCTGCGGCTGAACTCGACGTACGTCGAGCGGCCGACGACGCGGCTCGGCGGCTCCACCCGCTACGCCGTGGCCGCCGCCCTCGCCCGGACGCACTCCTCGTCCGCGCGCACCGTCGTCGTCGCGAGCGGCGCCACCGAGAAGCGGGCCGACGCCGCCGTCGCCGGCCCCCTCGCCCAGTCGCTCGACGCGCCGCTGCTGCTCTCGACGGGGACGGCGCTCCCGGGCGCGACCCGCACCGAGCTGGCCCGGCGGGCCGGGACGCTGCGCGAGGCCGTCGTCGTCGGGGGCGAGGCCACGGTGTCCCAGGACGTCGTCGAGCAGCTCGAGGCCCGCGGGCTCACGGTGCGCCGGATCAGCGGCGCCGACCGCTACCGGGTCGCGGCCAACGTCGCCCTCGACGTCGCCGGGCGGGGCCGCGTGACGGCGGCCGTCGTCGCCTCCGGCACGGCGCTCGCCGACGCCCTCGGGGCCGGAGGGCCCGCGGGGGCGGAGCACGAGCCGGTGCTGCTCACCCGCGCCGACGTCCTGCCCGGGGCGACGGCCTCGGCGCTCCGCTCGACGGGCGCGACCTCGGTCCGGGTGCTCGGCGGCGAGGCGTCGGTGTCCGGCGCGGTCGTCCGTGCCCTGGAGGGCACCGGCGCGCGGACCGACCGCATCGGCGGCGCCGACCGGTACGAGGTGGCGGCGGCCGTCGCGTCGTTCTACCGTCCGCGGCTCGCGGCGGCGACGCACGTCTCGCTCGCCAGCGGCGCCGACGCGGCCCTCGCCGACGCCCTCACCGCCGGCAGCGTGCCGCGGATGACCCTCCTCACGACCCGGGCCCGGCTGCCCGAGGCGAGCACCCGGGTCCTCCAGGAGTCCGGGGACCTCGAGCGGGTCGTCGTCATGGGCGGGACCGCCTCGGTCTCCGGCGGCGTGCGCACCGGCGCGGCGCGACGCTGAGCCGGTCGGCTCGGGCGGACGCGGGGCGGCGCCGAGCCGGTCGGGTCCCGCGGACGCGGCGCCGGAGAAGAACAGGCGTGTAATTCCCACGATCTGCTTGCGGCGTGTGGTACCGCATGAAACAAATGTGGTGCTCGTACATCCGATGTGCCTCGTGTGACTCATGGGACCGGATGACCGAGTGCGTCCGGACCCCCTGCCCCGGACGCAGGTCTCGCCTCGTTTGGAGCATCGCGTGTCCCTGCCCCGCCCTGCCCGACCGGCGCTGCGTCGGGTCCCCACCCGCACGATCGGCGCCGTCTCGGCCTCCGTCATCGCCCTGCCCCTCGGGGCCGCCGCGGCCCAGGCCGCCTCGGTCCCGGTGCCGCAGCCGAGCCGGTCCCTGCCCTCCGCGCTCGACGTCGCCCCGCCGTACCAGGGCGGGTTCCGCTGCCTCAGCGAGAACCAGCCCGGTCCGGTCGCCTTCGCCAAGCTGCTCGAGCAGACGTACGGCAAGCACGCCTACGGCATCCTGCGCGGCTGCGACCAGGAGCACGGGGAGGGCCGCGCGCTCGACTGGATGCTCGACGCGCGCAAGGCCGACGAGCTCGAGGTCGGCAACACCCTGACCCGCTGGCTGAGCGCCAAGGACAGCCAGGGCCGGCCCGGCGCCATGGCTCGCCGGTTCGGGATCAACTACATGATCTGGAACCGGAAGATCTGGAAGGCGTGGGCCCCGGACAAGGGATGGGCCGCCTACAGCGGCTCCTCCCCGCACACCGACCACATCCACATCTCCTTCACCTGGGACGGCGCGTACGCGCTCAACTCGTGGTGGACCGGCCGGGCCCGCACGGACTACCTCACCGGACCGATGAAGACCGGCGGCACCGAGTCCCTCGACCGCTACGTCTCGACGACGCTGCGCCGCGGCTCGACCGGGGCCGCCGTGCGCGCGCTCCAGGGCGCCATCGGCGGGCTCTCCGTCGACGGCTCCTTCGGCCCGGCGACCGAGGCACGGGTCAAGACCTACCAGGGCTCGAAGGGTCTGCCGCGCACCGGTGTCGCCGACCGCGCCGTGTGGGACGCGCTGCGCGGGGCGTCCTCGGGCTCGTCCGGGTCCGGATCCGGCTCGGGCTCCGGGTCGGCCTCCGGCTCCTCCGGGTCGGCCTCGGCCGCCGACATCGACCGCTACGCCTCGACGACCCTGCGACGCGGCGCCCGCGGCGAGGCCGTCCGCGTCCTCCAGCGCGCGGTCGGCGGGATCGCCGTCGACGGCTCGTTCGGCCCGGCGACCGAGGCGCGGGTCAAGAGCTACCAGGGCTCGAAGGGTCTGCCGCGGACCGGTGTCGTCGACCGCGCCGTGTGGGACGCCCTCGCGGGCCGGTCCTCCGGCGGGTCCGGGGCCTCGTCCTCGGCGCACCCCCTCGCGAAGTACTCCGGGGTCACCCTGCGGCTCTGGAGCCGCGGCGAGGCCGTGAAGGCGCTGCAGAAGGCCGTCGGCGGGCTCGCGGTCGACGGCTCCTTCGGACCGCGGACGCAGTCGCGGGTCGTCGCGTGGCAGAAGAGCGTCGGCCTGGCCGCCGACGGTGTCGTCGACGCCAAGGACTGGAAGGCCCTCATGGCCGGCGGGTCCGGTGGCGGCGCGTCGTCGGGTGCGTCGTCCGCCTCCTCGGGCTCCGCGGGCTCGGTGGGCTCCGGGACGGGGTCCTCGACCTCGTCCTACGCCTCGACGACGCTGCGTCGCGGTTCGGCCGGCGCTGCCGTGCGGGCGTTCCAGCAGGCCGCCGGCGGGCTCACCGTCGACGGCCGCTTCGGGCCCCGGACCGAGACCCGTGTCGAGAGCATCCAGCGGGCGAACGGGCTGCGGGTCACCGGTGTCGTCGACGCCAGGACCTGGACGGTCGTGCTCGCCAGGAGCGCGCCGCTGTCGGCGCACTACGACACCGTCCTGAAGCGCGGGGCGCGCGGGGAGACCGTCCGGGTGCTCCAGCGGGCGCTCGGCATCACGGCGGACGGCTCCTTCGGGCCGCAGACCCAGGCCGCGGTCAAGGCCGCCCAGAAGCGGGCGAGGATCGCGCAGACGGGCGTCGTCGCCCGGGTCACGTGGAAGGCGATCGAGCGCCAGATGTGACGCCTCCGTGGGAGGGTCGACCACGCCCTGACGGGGTGGACCCTCCCACGGCGTCCGTCCGGCGCCCGTCCGGTGCCCTCAGCGGTCCGACGGCGCCGTGCGGAACTGCGCCCGGTAGGCCGACGGCGTCGTCCCGGCGACCCCGCGGAAGTGGTGCCGGAAGGTCTCGACGGACCCGAAGCCGACCCGTGGGCCGACCGCCTCGACCGGCAGGGTCGTCGTCTCGAGCAGGTGCTGCGCCGCGTGCACGCGCTGCCGGACGAGCCACCGGTGCGGGGTCTCACCGGTCTCGTCCCGGAACCGGCGCAGGAAGGTCCGCCGGGCCATCCCCGCGTGCCGGGCGAGGTCGTCGACCCCGAGCGGCTGCTCGAGCCGCGAGAGCGCCCAGTCCATGACCGCCGAGGCGCCGACCCGGTCCGGCCGCGCCGGACCCATCGGCCGCGGGACGTACTGCGCCTGCCCACCGGAGCGGTGCGGGGGGACGACGAGCCGCCGCGCGACGGACGCGGCGACGTCGGCGCCGTGGTCGGTCCGCACGAGGTGCAGGCACATGTCGATGCCGGCGGCGCTGCCCGCGGAGGTGACGACGTCGCCCTCGTCGACGTAGAGGACGTCGGGGGTGACGGTGACCGCGGGTCGGGCGCGGGCCAGGCGCTCGACGTAGCGCCAGTGCGTCGTCGCCCGGCGGCCGTCGAGCAGCCCGGCCGCGGCCAGCACGAACGCCCCGGAGCAGACCGACACGACCCGGGAGCCGTCGCGGTGCGCCGCCCGCAGCGCCTCGAGCAGGGCGGCGGGCGGGGTCTCGTCGGGGTCCCGCCAGCCCGGGACGACGACCGTGTGCGCTCCGGCCAGGGCGTCGAGACCGCGGGCGCCGTCGAGCACGAGCCCGCCGAGCCCCCGCAGCGGCCCGGGCTCCGCGGCGGCGACCTCGAAGGAGTACCAGGGGAGGGAGAGCTCCGGGCGGGGCAGGCCGAAGACCTCCGCGACGATGCCGAACTCGAAGGTGCAGAGGCCGTCGTAGGCGACGGCGACGACCCGGGGACGCTCCGGTGCGGTCATGGCGCGATCTTACGGGCACTGGTCACCCGTGCCACTGGTCGTCGAGGTCACGACCGGGCGAGGCTGGGGGCCCCGCCCCTCCCCGGAAGGACCCTCCCGTGCCGAGCAGCGTCACGACGCCGACGACCGCCACCCGCCCCGCGACGCCGGGTCCCGGCCCGATGACCGAGGAGCGCCTGTTCATGACCGAGGAGCGCCTGCTCGCCTTCTTCGACGCGTGCTCCGCCGGCGACCCGGACGCGATCGCGGCGTTCTTCACCGCCGACGCCGTCTACCTCGGCTCACGCGGTCCCGCGGACGACGGCGTCGTCTTCGAGGGGCGCGAGGCGGTCCGCGCCGGGATGGCGGCCTTCCTCGGCGGGTACGCGGACGCGTCGTACCGGGACGTCGACGTCCGGGTCGGCGGCTCGTGGGGCCTCGCGACGTGGACCTTCCACGGGACCCCGCACGGCGGCGTGCCGTCGAGCTACCGGGGGGTCGACGTCCTCGCGTTCGAGGGCGACCTCATCCGGCGCAAGGACGCCTTCCGCAAGGAGCGGTCCGAGCCGGCCGGCGGTGACGGGTCGGGGTCGGTCGGCGGTGACGGGTCGGGGCCGGGCGTCAGACCCCGGTGACCCCCTCGGTGGCGAGCCGGGCCGCGAGGACGTCCGCGTCGGGGGCCCCGCGGGTCAGCACGACCGACCCGTCGCCCGCCCAGGCGCGCAGGACGACCTCGAGCAGCGTGGCGGTCTCCCCGGTCGCGACGTGCTCACGGACCGGTCCGGCACCGGTCGGGACGAGACCCGCGTAGGTGAGGGCGCCCTCCGGGGTCCGCAGCGCGACGGCGTCCGCGTCCGGCTCGTCCCACGCGGTGAAGACGTCGCCGTGCGTCGCGAGGTCCTTCGCCTCGTCGACGGCGCCCGGCGGGACGGGACCGTCCGCCGACCGGGCGAGCGCGGCGAGCGTCACGAGCACGGCGACCTCGCCCTGCTCGCAGCGCTCGGGGTCGTCGGTGACGACGACGTCGACCGGGGTGTCGGCGTCCGCTCCGGGCAGGACGACCTCGGCCCCGACGGACCACACGGCGAACGCCCAGTAGACCGAGCGCCAGTGCGCCGGCAGGTCGAGGAGGACCCGGGTGCCGGGGGCGGCGTCGAGGTCCTCCTGCAGGAGGTTGCCGGCCTTGGAGACCCAGTTCGCGACGACCCGCGCCGACAGCTCGATGCGCTCGCCCCGGGTGGGGCCCTCGGTGTCGTCGTACGTCGTGATCCGCGGGCGTCCCGGGTCGGACTCGACGAGACGGGCGAGCAGGGCGGCGGGGGTCTCGGGGCTCATCGTCCGCACCGTACCCCGGCTGGCTAGGCTCGCCGCCATGACCCGGTCCGTGAGCGTCGGCGCCCCGCTGACCCGGACGGGTCTGGCTGCCGGGCTCTGGCTCGCCGGCACGAGCGTCGCCGCCGGGCTGCTGGCGTGGGTGGGCTGGTGGACGCCGTGGGTGGCCTGGCCGGTGGGCCTGCTCGTCCTCGTCGCGGCCGCCGTCGCCGTCCGCGGCCTGCCCGGGGTCGCACTCGGTCGGGGGCCGGCCGCGGGCCTCGTCGTCGTCTGCCTCGGGTTCGCGGGGTACGCCGCGGCGACCCACTCCGAGCACGTGATGCCCCGGCGGGACGCCGCGAGCAACCTCCAGGCCGCGGTGTCCCTCGCGGCGACCGGAGAGCGCGTCGTCCCGGTCGACGTCTCGGTGTTCGGGGGCCCGGACCTGCTGCGCTCGGGCGACCTCACCCTCGCGAGCGCCGCGTTCTACCAGGTCGGGTCGGCCGCGGACCCGGCGATCCAGCCGCAGTTCCTCATGGCGCCGGCGACGGTGTACGGCTACGGCGTCCTCGCCGGGGGCCCCGAGGCCGCGATGCTGCTGCCGGCCGTGGCGATGGCCCTCGTCCTCATGCTCCTCGGGCTGCTCGCGGCCCACCTCACCCGGCCGTGGTGGGGGGTGGCCGCGGCAGGCCTCACGGGGCTGCTCTTCCCGGTCCTCAACGTCGCCCGCGGCACGTACTCCGAGCAGCTGGCGCTGCTCACGCTCGTCGGGGGTCTCCTCGCGCTCGTCCTCGCCGCCGGGCGGGACGGCGGCGACCGGACGGCCGGACGGCTCGCCCTCGTGGGCGGCCTGCTCGTCGGCGGGACCGGCGTCGCGCGGGTCGACGCGCTGCGCGAGGTGATGCTCCTGCTGCCGGTCCTCGCGGTCGCCGTCGCGCTCGGCCGGGCGTGGGCCCGGCCCGCCCTCGCCGGGCTCGTGGCCTCCACGGTCGTCGCGTACGGGCTGGGCTGGGGCCTGTCCTTCCGCTACCTCGGCGACATCCACGCGAGCCTCCTGCCGCTCGTCGCGATGGTGGTCGTCGTCGCGGCCGTGTCCGGGGCCGGGGTGCGGCTCTGGCGGCGGGGCCGCCGCCTGCCCGCGGGGCTCGTCCGCCGGGCCCCCGACGTCGTCGCCGGGCTCACCGTGCTCGCGGGCCTCGTCCTGTGGTCCCGGCCGTGGTGGCTCACCGTCCGGCAGGACCCGGACGACCCCGGGGCGCGGTACGTGGCCGGCATGCAGCGGCGCCAGGGCCTGCCGGTCGACGGCGGACGCACCTACGCCGAGCACACCGTCGACTGGCTGTCGTGGTACGTCGGCTGGGCGGCCCTCGTCGTCGCGCTGCTCGCGCTCGCCCTCGTCCTGCGGGCGATGCTCACGCGGCTCGCGGACGGCGACCTCGTCCCGTGGGCGGCGCCGCTCGTGCTCGCCGCGGGCTCGACTCTGCTCACCCTGCTGCGCCCGGGCATCACCCCCGACCACCCGTGGGCGGACCGGCGGCTGCTCGTCGCGCTGCCGTTCGTCGTCCTCCTCGTCGTCGTCGCCGGGCGGTGGGCAGGCGACCGGGTCGCCCGCGAGGGCCGGCCGTGGGCCCGTCCGCTCGTCGCCGCGGTCGTCGTCCTCGGGCTCGGGGTGCCGGCCGGGCTCGCGTCGTGGCCGTTCCGCGGCGTCGGGGTCGAGCGCGGCTCGCTCGCCGCCGTCGACGAGGTCTGCGCCGTGCTCGACCCGGACGACGTCGTCCTCGGGATCGACGGACGGGCGTCCTCGGAGTGGCCGCAGGTCGTCCGCGGCATGTGCGGGACCCCCTTCGCGGTCGCGACGACCCCGGTGCGCGAGGACCCCGAGCGGCTGCGCGCCGTCGTCGACGAGGTGGCGCGCGGGGCGGCGGCGCAGGGCCGCTCGCTCGTCGTCCTCGCCGCCGACGGTCCGGAGGCGGTCGAGGAGATCGGCCTCGACCCGCGCGAGGTCGTCGACATCCGCTTCCCCGAGGAGGAGCACGCCCTCGACCGGCCGCCGCGGCGGTTCGACGTCGGCGGCATCCGGGTGTCGGTCGCCGACGTCCCCGCCGGCTGAGCGACGGTGCCGACCCGGCCGGGTCAGTCGCGGGTGAAGTGCTCCTCGACGCGGCGCTGGACCGCCCCGCACGTGTGCGGGTCGACCCCGACGACGAGCCCGGGCCGCAGCGAGCGCGGCGAGTAGCGCGTGCCGTCGGGGTGCGCGACGCAGCCGCCGGCCTCGGTGACCATGAGCGTGCCCGGCGCGTGGTCCCACGGGTTGGAGCGGGAGTACACGATGTAGTCGGTCGCCCCCTCGAGCAGGCGGGGGTAGTCGACCCCGCAGCACACCCAGGACAGGCCCATCGGGGCGAGCCCGTCGAGGGTGTGGCCCTTGAGGGCCCAGGCCGAGGTGACCCCGCGCGGGGTGGTGCCCGCGTCGACCGGGGTAGTCGTCACCGGCTCGCCGTCCCGCCGGGTGCCGGCGCCGCGCTCGGCGGTCCAGGTCACCCCGTGCGCGGGCTGGTGGATCCAGGAGCGGACGGTCTCGCCGCCGACGACCTCGGCGACCATGACGGCGTGGTCGGGGGAGCCGTTGACGAAGTTCTTCGTCCCGTCGACGGGGTCGACGGTGAACGCGTGCTCGGCCGCGAGGTAGCGGTCCATGAGTCCGCGGTCCGCGGCGTAGGCCTCCTCGCCGAGGACGACGGCGTCGGGGTAGGCCGCGAGGAGGCGGCCGGTGATGAGCTCCTCGGCCTCGCGGTCGGCGACGGTGACGAGGTCGCCGGGGTTCTTCTCCATCACCTCGTCGTCGTCGAGCGAGCGGAATCGAGGGGTGATGACCGCGGCGGCGACCTCGCGGAGCAGGTCGGAGACGGTGTCGGTCGAGAGCCCGGACATGCCTCAACGCTTCCACACGCGGCGAGCAGCACCAAACCCGCTGGTCGTCGAGGGTCGGCGTCCGTGCAGGTCACGGCGCCGGTCACTGTCTAGAGTGCGGGCATGGCGAGGTTGCGACGGGTGTCCCCGCGGTCGGCCGGGTGGACCCGGCGCCGGGCCGGCAGGCACTTCTCGTACCGGGACGCGGGCGGGGAGCGGCTGCCGGCGGAGGACGTCGCCCGGGTCAAGGCGCTCGCGATCCCCCCGGCCTGGGAGGACGTGTGGATCTGCCCGTACCCCACCGGTCACATCCAGGCGGTCGGCACCGACGCCGCGGGCCGGCGCCAGTACCTCTACCACCCCGAGTGGCGGGCCAAGCGGGACGAGCTGAAGTTCGACCGGGTCGTCCTCGCGGGGGCCCGGCTGGCGCGGGCGCGCGAGCGCATCGTCACCGACCTCGCGGGAGAGGGCATGCCGCTCGCCCGGGCCGCCGCGACCGCGACCCGGCTGCTCGACCTCGGCTACTTCCGGATCGGGTCCGACGCCTACGCCGACTCCAACGGCTCCTTCGGCCTCACGACCCTCGAGCGTCGCCACGTGCGGCGTCGGGGTGAGGACCTCGTCTTCTCGTTCGTCGGCAAGTCCGGGGTCGAGCACTCGATCACGATCAGCGACCCGGCGGTCATCGAGTCGCTCAACTACATGCGCCGCCGCCGCGGGGGCTCCAAGCGGCTGCTCGCCTACCGCGGCACGGCCCGCTGGGCCGACCTCGACGCCGCCGCCGTCAACGACTACATCTCGCAGATGGTCGCCGAGGACCTCACGGCGAAGGACTTCCGGACGTGGCACGCGACCGTCCTCGCCGCCGTCGCGCTCGCGGAGTCCGACGAGCCGGGGGACACGAAGGCCTCGCGCAAGCAGGCGGAGAAGGCGGCGGTCGAGGAGGTCGCCGCATACCTCGGCAACACCCCGACGATCGCCCGCTCGTCGTACATCGACCCGCGGGTGCTCGACCGGTACGAGGACGGGGTGACCATCGCCGGCACCCTGCGGCGCCGGTACCCGGACGAGACCCGCCGGCAGGCCGCGGTCGAGAAGGCCGTCGCCCGGCTCGTCGACGGCGCCTGAGCCCCGGCCCGGGGGCGCGCCGGTAGGCTCGCGGGCGATGAACGAGCACCCCGAGGCCGGCGACACCGGCGCCGACCACGACGCCCTCCACGCCGCGTCCACCGAGCGCATCGACGTCCGCGTCGGCGAGCTCGCCGGACGCGGGTACGACCCCTCGGCGCGGCCGTCGAACGAGCGGACGCGTACGAGCGGCGGCTACGTCGTCGAGGACGGCCCCGAGGGCCCCGGACCCGTCCCGTACGTCACGGTCGTCCTGCCGTGCTTCAACGAGGGTGCCCACGTCCTCGAGGAGATCGACCGCATCTCGGCGGTCCTCGACGACAGCGAGCTCACCTACGAGCTGCTGTGCATCGACGACGCCTCGACCGACGACACGCTCGCCGTCCTGCGCGCCGCCCAGGACCGCTACCCGCACGTGCGCGTGCTGCCCTTCCGGCGCAACGGGGGGTCCGGGACGGCCCGGCGGATCGGCACCCAGCAGGCCCGCGGCGAGATCGTCGTGTGGACCGACGCCGACATGACGTACGAGAACGAGCGCATCCCCGAGCTCGTCCGGACCCTGCGCGACGACCCGACGTACGACCAGGTCGTCGGCGCCCGCACGACCGAGGAGGGCACCCACAAGTGGGCCCGCGTCCCGGCGAAGTGGCTCATCCGCAAGATCGCCGAGTGGCTGACCAAGACCCGCATCCCCGACCTGAACTCCGGGCTACGGGCCTTCCGGCGCGACGTCTCGCTGCCCTACCTGCGGCTGCTGCCCGCGGGGTTCTCCTGCGTCACGACGATCACGATCGCGTTCCTGTCCAACCAGCACGACATCAAGTACGTCGAGACGACCTACGCCAAGCGCGCCGGGGTCAGCAAGTTCCACTTCGTCCGCGACGCCTACCGCTACATCCTCCAGGTGCTGCGGATGGTCATGTACTTCGAGCCGCTCAAGGTGCTCATGCCGCCGGCGCTGTGGATGCTCGCGATCGGCGTCGTCAAGGCGGTCGTCGACATGGTGCGCCACCCGTTCTACTTCCCGGCGAGCACCGTCCTGCTCGTCGTCAGCGGCATCATGATCGCCTCGCTCGCCCTGCTCTCCGACCTCGTCGTCCGGTCCCGCGACGGTGTCTGAGGACCGGCCGGACGGCCCCGGGTCCGACCTCCCCGGGTCCGACGCCGCGCTCTCCGTCGCGCTCGTCGGCCCGACCCACCCCTACAAGGGCGGGGTCGCGGCCCACACGACGACCCTCGCCCACGAGCTGTCCGAGGCCGGCCACGACGTCGCGCTCGTCTCCTGGAGCCACCTGTACCCGGCCCGCCTCTACCCGGGCGAGCAGGCGGTCCCCGGCGGCAGCCCCGACGTCACCCCCTACCCGCGGAGCATGCGGGTGCTGTCCTGGGCCCGCCCGGACACCTGGGTCCGCACCGGACGCCGGCTGCGGGACGTCGACGTCGTCGTCCTCGTCCACGTCGTCCCGGCCGTCGTCCCGGCGCACCTCGCGCTGCTGCGGGCCGCCGGCGCCGGTCGACGGGACGGCCGCCGCGGGCCCGCCGTCGTCGTCGTCGCGCACAACGTCCTGCCGCACGAGCCGCACCCGGGGGACCGGCGCCTCGTGGGGGCGCTCCTCGCCGCGGCCGACGCCGTCGTCGTCCACTCGGGCGAGCAGGCCCGGCTGGCCGCGGAGCTCGGGGCGCGCCGGGTGCGCGAGGTCGACCTGCCGCCGCACCTGCCGGGAGGCCCACGTGTGGACCGGCCCGCGCACGACGGCCCGGTCCGCCTCCTCGCGCTCGGCATCGTCCGCGACTACAAGGGGCTCGACCTGCTCGTCGAGGCGGTCCGCGAGGTCGAGGGCGTGACCCTCACCGTCGCCGGAGAGCTGTGGGGGGAGGCCGGTCGCCGCGTCCGCGACCTCGCCGCCGACCCTCGGCTGCGGGGCCGGGTCGAGGTGCACGGCGGCTACGTGCCGGCCGACCGGATCGCCGGGCTCATGGCCCGCCACGACGTCCTCGCCCTGCCGTACCGCTCGGCGACCGCGTCGCAGAACGTCCTCCTCGCGCAGCGGCACGGGTTGCCCGTGCTCGCGACGAGCGTCGGGACCTTCGCGGACCAGGTGCGCGACGGCGTCGACGGGGTGCTCGCGGCGCCGGGGGACCGGGACGCCCTCGTCACGGCGCTGCGCCGTCTCACGGGACCGGGTGCCGTCGCGGCGCTCGCGGACGGGGTGCGCGAGCCCGACCTCGACCGGGCCTGGGCCAACTACGTCGGTGCCGTCGAGGCCCTCGCCGCGGCGCCGACCGTCTGGGACGACGACGAGCCGGCCGCCGTGCCCCTCGGCCGGGTGGCGCGGGTGCGGGCCGCGGTCGCCGGCCTGCGGGCCCGTCGCGGCCCCGTGCTCGAGCTGTCCCCGGTCGACCTGCCCGACGAGCTGCGGGCCACCGACCTGCTCACCGTCGACGCCGAGGCCGTCGACGCCCAGGAGGTCGCCCGTCTCCTCGGGCTGCCGCGCGCCAAGGACCCCGTCGCCGCGTGGGCTGCCCTCGGGGCGGTCGCGGCCCTCGTGCGGGTCCTCGACGACCGGTCGCGGACCGCCGTCGTCGTCGACGAGTCCGGGTCGGGCAGCCCCTTCTCGCGCTGGACGCGCGCGCTCGGCTTCGCCCCCGTCGAGCTCGAGCTCACCGGCCGCCGCGCCGCCGTCGAGGTGCTCGACGTCGACACCGCGAGCCTCGACGTCGTCGCCCGGCTGCACCCCGGCGGGTGCACGGCGTCCGACGTCGACCTCGTCGTCGGGCAGGCGTCGTGGACGCTGCGCACCGGCGGGCTGCTGCTGCTCACCGTCCCGATCGGCGACGACGACCCGGAGTTCGCCGTCCGCCCGGCCGACGTCCGCGGCATCCTCGCGCGGGCCGACGACCTCGGGCTGACCCTCGTCGGCGACGTCGACGGCGACGTCCTCGGGCGGATGGCGCAGGCCCGGTCCTCGTTCGGTGGCAGCGGGTCCCCGGCGTACGCGGTGCTGCGGCTCACCTTCCGGCGGAAGTGACGCCGGTGTCCCGCTCCCGCGTCGTCGACGTCGTCCGCTTCGGGCTGCTCGTCGTCATCCTCGCCGCGGTCGGGTGGGCGCTCGCGCGGAACTGGTCGGAGGTCTCGAGCGAGCTCGGCCGGATCAGCCCCGTCGCCGTCGTCGTCGGTCTCGTCCTCACGGCGGGGGCGCCGCTGCTGACCCTCGGCGGCTGGCGGGTCCTGCTCGCCGACCTCGGCAGCCCGCTCGCCCTGCCCCCGGCGGCGAGCGTCTTCTTCGTCGGCCAGCTCGGCAAGTACGTCCCCGGGTCGGTGTGGACGGTGTTCGCGCAGGCCGAGATGGGGGCGCGGCTCGGGGTCCCCCGGCGCCGGATGGCGGTCACCGGTCTGCTGTCGATCGGTCTCGCGATCCTCTGCGGGGGGCTGCTCGGCGTCGTCGCCCTGCCCCGGCTGCTCGCCCGCGGCAGCTCGCCCGTCACGGCGTGGGCCGTGGTCGCGGCGCTCGCCGTCGGGGCGGTGCTGCTGTGGCCGCCGCTGCTCAACCGGCTCGTCGGCCTCGGCCTGCGGGTGCTGCGCCGCGAGCCGCTCGAGCACGCCCTCGGCGGCCGCGCCGTGGCGCTCACCTGCGCCTGGTTCACCGGCGCCTGGGTGTCGGCGGGGCTCGGGGTCGCCGTCCTCGTCCGCTCCGTGCAGCCCGACGCCCCCGTCGCCGACCTCGCCGTCGCGGCGGTGTGCGGGTTCGCGCTCGCGTCGGCGGTCGGCCAGCTGTCCGTGCTCGTCCCCGCGGGGGTGGGGGTGCGCGACGGGGTGCTCGCCCTGCTGCTCGTGACGTTCATGCCGTTCGGCGCCGCGACGGCGGTCGTCGTCGTCGCCCGGTTCCTCGCCGTCGTGGCGGACCTGCTCGTCGCCGGGGGCGGATGGCTGTGGGGTCGTCGGCACCACCTCCTAGGATCCGGGGGATGAGCGACCCGAGCGAGCCGGTGCAGCCGGGCCATCCCGTGCAACCTGACGAGCCCGTGCGGCCCGAGGACGCCGCTCCGGCGAGCGGCCGGGCCGAGCAGCTCGCGTACTCCGACTCGATGGCGAAGATGCTCGACGAGACCGGGCGCCGGCAGAAGGCGGCGAAGATCGTCGCCGTCGTGCGGCACGCGCTCGGGGTCGACGACCTCTCCGGGCTCGCCGCCGTCGACGTCGGGTGCTCGGCGGGGTTCATCGCCGACGAGCTCGCCCTCGCCGGGGCGCGCACGACCGGGGTCGACATCGACGAGCCGGGCCTCGAGAAGGCCCGCGCCCGGTTCGGCGAGCGGGTCGACTTCCGGGTCGCCCGCGGCGAGGACCTGCCGCTGCCGGACGGCTCGGCCGACGTCGTCGTCCTCAACCACATCTACGAGCACGTCGTCGACCCCGAGGCCGTCGTCGCCGACATCCACCGGGTGCTGCGGCCGGGCGGCCTGCTCTACCTCGGGGTGGGGCACCGCTGGCAGGTCGTCGAGCCGCACCACCGGCTGCCGTTCCTGTCCTGGCTGCCGCGGCCGGCGGCCGACCGGTACATGCGGCTCACCCGCAAGGGCGAGGAGTACTACGAGCGGTACTACACCCCCGGCGGTCTGCGCCGGCTCTTCGCGGCCTACGACGTGTGGGACTACACGCTGCCGGTGCTGGCCGACCCGGGAGCGTTCGCGGCGGGCGACACCGTGCCCGCGTGGGCCGAGCGGGTGCCCGAGCGGGTGCTCGCGGCCGCGCTGCCCCTCGTCCCGACGTACGTGTGGGCCGCCTTCAAGGGCGCGTCGACCCCGGCCGGTCCGCCGTTGAAGGTCGCCCCGCGGCACCTCGTCTGACGATGGCGAGCGCGGGCGCGGGCGCGGGCACGGGAGCGGGGGAGCCGCGGGTCCGGGAGGTGCGCTGCTCCCGGCCGGTGCCGCTCGGTGCCGTCGTCGGCATCCTCCGCCGGGGCGCGGGCGACCCGACGAGCCGCCGTGACGAGCGCGGCTGGTGGTTCGGGTGGCGCACCCCCGACGGACCGGCGACGCTGCGGCTCGAGGCGCCCGGCGGGGTGTCCGAGGTCGTCCGCGCGAGCGCGTGGGGCGTGGGGGCCGGGTGGGCGCTCGAGCAGGTGCCGGGCCTGCTCGGTGAGCACGACGACCCGTCGGGGTTCGAGCCCGCGCTGCACCCGCTCGTCCGGGACGAGTGGCGGCGCCGGCCCGGCTGGCGGGTGCCGCGGACCGGTCTCGTGACGCAGGCGCTCGTCGCGTCGGTCATCGAGCAGAAGGTCACCGGCAAGGAGGCCTTCGCGGGCTACCGGCGGCTCGTGCGGCGGTTCGGAGAGCCGGCGCCCGGGCCGGGCGAGGCGCTGCACCTCGCCGTCCCGCCGAGCCCGGCGGGATGGGCGGCCGTGCCGTCGTGGGAGTGGCTCGCGGCGGGGGTCGACGGCGCGCGGTCGCGCACGGTCGTCCAGGCGGTGCGGCGGGCCGGCCGGCTCGAGGAGTGCGTCTCGATGTCCGCGGACGCCGCGCGTGCTCGGCTCACGGCGCTGCCGGGCGTCGGGCGCTGGACGTGGGCGGAGGTCGCGCAGCGGGCCCTGGGGCTCGCCGACGAGGTGAGCTTCGGGGACTACCACGTGGCGAAGGACATGACGTGGGCCCTCACCGGGACCCCGGCCGACGACGACGCCCTCGCCGCGCTGCTCGAGCCGTGGGTGGGGCACCGGTACCGGGTGCAGCGGCTCCTCGAGCTCGGCGGCCACCACCGGCCCCGGCGCGGGCCGCGGATGTCGACGCCGACGCACCTGCCCACCCGCGGCCGCTGACCACCCGACCGCCACACCCGTCCACCCGCTCGCCCGCCTGCGCACGTCGCCCGCTCTGCGCGCTTGCCCTGCTCCGTGGGAGGACCGACCCCGCCCGGACGGGGTCGGTCCTCCCACGGAGCGCCTCACCGGCTCCGGACCGCACACGACCGACGCCGACAGGGCCGCAGGGACCCGGTCCAGCCGTGGGCCCGGAGAAGACCACCGATGTCGACCGCCGTGTCGCAGGGCGTCACGGCGACGTCGGGCCAGAAGACGCGCGTCGTCCATCCGCCGTCGACGGCCGCCGCCCGGTCCCTGCGCCCGTCGCGGACCCGGTCGCTCCACGCCTCGTGGCCCAGGCGGCCGTCGACCTCGACGACGAGGCGGTAGGCCACGTAGACGTTGTCGTGCCGACGCCACGGTCCGGTGGTACCGGCCACCTGTCGACGGGCCTGGGGAAGGCCGTGGGCCCGCTCGACGTCGCGCACGTACCGGACCTCGGCCGGGCTGTGGGCGCCGGCACCGACGTCGAGGAGCACCTCCCGCAGGAGGACGCCGTGCCGGTGCCGCCCTCGGGCAGCCAGCTCGCCCGCCAGGTCGGCCGCCGTCGCGGCACCGCGGGAGACGACCGTGGCCACGACCGAGACGGCGTGGTCCGCGTCGCCGGTCGAGGCGGCCTCGAGGGCGGCGGCCGGCACGACCGTCCGCCAGGGGTAGGTCCGCGGTGCGACGATCTCCTCGAAGCGGGCGCAGCGGCGCAGCCGGACACCCGCCGGTGCGGTGACCCGGCGACCGTGGGGGACGACGAGGTCGATGCACGACGGCGCCCGCGCGGTGAGCCCGGCCACGTGCAACGCCGTCGCCCCGGCGAGGGCCACGTCCGCGTCGTCGGGTGCGGACCGCGCCGCGAGGAAGGCGGCGACCGCCCGGGTCCCCCACGACGCCGTGCCCTCGGTGAGGTAGACCCCGCGGTGGAGCACCAGCCACCGACCGGACTCCACCCGCCACTCGACCGCCCGCTCGCTCATGCCCGCGGCGAGGCACTGCCCGCGGCTGACGACGCCGAGCTGTCGACCGACCTGCCGGGACATCGGACCCGGGAGGTCCCGAGCGAGGCGCTCCACGTCGCGCCGCGGCCCGACCGATTCCTGCCGCCCACCCATCCGCACACCCCCGGTGCCCAGCATGGCCCCGGCGCGCGACTCGGCCGGCCACTCGTCCACAGGCGTCGGTCCGGAGAGCCCCGTGGGAGGATCCACCCCGTTGCAGCGGGGTGAGGGCTCCCACGGAGCGGTCAGGGGAGGGTGAGGCGGACGGTGACGGCGTCGGGGGTCCGGGACGCCACGTCGCACCGCAGGTCCTCGGAGGCGGCGGCGACCTCGGTGCGGACGACGAGCCGGCCGACGTCGTAGGGGTCGGCGGCCGTCAGCGTGACCTCGGCGCCGTCCGGTGCGACGGACACGTCGGCGCCGCCCTCCTCGACGTCGTGGAGCGCCAGCGCGACGACCCGCCCGACGCGGACGTCGAGCGGCTCCGGGGCCACCGACCGCAGACCCACCCGGTCGGACGCCGCCGACCCCGGCCGCACCCCGAGGGCGCCCCGCAGGGCCTCGACGTGGCCCGTCGCGAACCAGTCCCCGGGCCCGGTGCGCACGAGCTCGCGGGCCCCGCCGTCGCCGTCGAGCCACGCCGGCGGCAGCCCCCGAAGCAGCGCCGCGGGGACGCCGTCGGCCTTGCCCTTGACGAGGTCCGCGGCGGCCGCCACCTCGTCGGCGACCGCCCGGGCCGTCACGGCGAGCGGTCGGCCGTCGTGGTCGACGCCGCCGCGCAGGTCGTCCAGGACGGCGAGCCCGGCGGCACCGAGCGCGAAGTCGGTGAGGCCGGCCCGCCACGGCCGCCCGGCCGTGTCGGTGAGGACGACGCCGAGCGGGGTGTCCGCCGGCAGTCCGGCCCGGGACAGCAGCGCGGCACGCAGGGTCGCGGCCTCGGCGTCGGGATCCGCCGGCAGCAGGAGGACCCGGCCGTCCGGACCGGTGTTCGAGGCGTCGACCCCGGCGGCGGCCATGACGGGACCGGCGACCGACTCGACGACCCGCGTCGGCTCACCCGTCGACCCCAGCCGCTCGGCGACGACCCGGACGGTCTGGGAGTCGACGGCGGCCGCGCGTTCGCCGTCGACCGTGAGCCCCCGTGCCTTGGAGACGACCTTGCTCGAGACGGCGAGGCAGTCCCCGGCGAGCAGCGTCGTCCCCGCCCGGTCCAGCGCCTCGACGAGCAGGGCGGCGACGTCGTCCCCCGCCCCGACCTCCGGGACGCCGGGCAGCCCGACGACGCGGACGCCGGCCTCCGACGGCTCTGGCGACAGCTCGGCCGACGGCTCCGGCGACGTCACCCGCCCACCGACCGGGCCAGCGCCAGTGCCCGACCGGCGATCCGGCCCGCGGCCTCGACGTCCGTCATGAGCAGCGGCTCGTCGAAGGCCTCGACCCGCACGCCGCGCACGCTCGTCCCGGCGTCACCCGGGTCGACGAGCCAGCCGTCCAGGAAGTCGGCGAACAGCCCGCCGACCCCGGCCGCCGTCGACGCGACCCCGACCGCCCGGAGGCACGCGTCGGCATGGCCCCGGACCGGCCGGCCGGAGATGAGCGGCGACACCCCGACGACCGGCGCCCGCGTCCCGCGCAGGGCGTCCCGGACGCCGGGCACGCCGAGGACGATCCCGATCGACACGACCGGGTTGCTCGGCGGCAGGAGGACGACATCGGCCTGGCGGACCGCGTCGAGGACCCCGGGGGCGGCGGAGGCCCGGTCGAGCCCGGCGACGACGAAGCGCCGCGCCTCGAGCGCCGCCTGGTGACGGACCCACCACTCCTGGAAGTGGATCGCCCGCTCGCCACCCTCCCCGTCGTCGACGACCACGTGGGTCTCGACGGGGGTGTCGGTCATCGGCAGCAGCCGGATCCGCCGGTCCGGGAGGCCCCACCGCTGCGCGAGCCGGGCCGTGACCTCGGACGGGGTGAGCCCGCGGGAGAGCCAGTGCGTCCGGACGACGTGGGTGCCGACGTCGCGGTCGCCGAGGGAGAACCACTGCGGCTGCGCCCCGTACGCGGCGAGCTCCTCCTGGACGTGGTGGGTCTCCTGCGCGCGCCCCCAGCCCTGGCTCTCCTCGACGCCGCCGCCGAGGGTGTAGAGGAGGGTGTCGACGTCGGGGCAGACCCGCAGGCCGTGGAGGGTGATGTCGTCGCCGGTGTTCGCGACGACGGTGACCTCCGCGTCCTCGAGCCCGGTGGTGTCGAGGTGGTGGCGCAGGCCGCGGACGAACCGCGCGCCCCCGACACCCCCCGCGATGGCCGTGATCCGCATGGATGGCAGTCTGGCAGCCCCGGGGCCGGACCGATGCGTCCGCCCGGGCGTCCACCTCCGGACAGCACCCGGACCACCGTCGGACCGGGACCGTGCCGCGCGTCGGCGCACCGGGGTGCTGGTACCACCTGAGGGAAATCCGAGCAATAACACCATTCGGCTTGACGTGCGCGGCATGACACGCGTGTAATTCCATGCATGTACTCCGCGGCGGTCGTCCGGAGGACGAGGGTCGAGGGTCGAGGAGGCACACCGTGAACGACCTGGTTCTGATCGAGGGGCTGTTCGAGGACGTCGAGCCCGAGGAGGGCGCGCTGTCCTGGCAGGAGCGCTCGCTCTGCGCGCAGACGGACCCGGAGGCGTTCTTCCCGGAGAAGGGCGGGTCGACGCGCGAGGCCAAGAAGGTCTGCGTCTCCTGCGAGGTGCGCGCCGAGTGCCTCGAGTACGCCCTCTCCAACGACGAGCGGTTCGGCATCTGGGGCGGCCTGTCCGAGCGGGAGCGGCGCAAGCTGAAGAAGCGCGCCGTCTGAGGGGCCCGCCCCTCACGACCCCGCCGTCCCGCATGACGCTGGCCCCGACGCGCCCCGACGCCGCTCCCGCCCCCTCCGCCGGAGTGGTGGCGCCGCGGGTCGTCGCCGTCCTCGTCAGCCGGCGCGAGCCGAGCGGCATCGGCGACGTCCTCGAGGCGACCCTGGCCCAGTCCCAGGTGCCCGACGCAGTCCTCGTCGTCGACCGCACCGGCGGGCGCACCGCACCGACCGCCGACAGCCCGGAGGGCGAGACCCTCGAGGCCGTCGTCGCCGCCGTCCGCGACGGGCACCCCGTCCCCGTGTCGGTCGTCCCCGTCGAGCGGCGCCGCCCCGTCCGCACCGCCGTCGCCCGCGCCGTCGCCGACGTCCCCACCGAGGAGGGCGTCACCGACCTCCTGTGGTTCCTCCCCGTCGGCGCCGTCCCCGAGCCCGAGGCCCTCGTCCGGCTCGTCGACGCCTGGCGCCGCTCGCCGTCGACGGGGATGGTCGGCCCGAAGCACGTCGACGCCGACGCCCCGCACCGGCTGCGCGCCCTGTCGATCCGCACGACCCGCGGCGGACGGCTGCTGTCCCGGCCGCACCCGGGGGAGCCCGACCAGGGCCAGTACGACGCGACGACCGACGTCCTCGCCGTGCCGTTCGCCGGCGCCCTCGTCGAGCGCGACCTCCTCGACCGGCTGCGCGGCTGGGAGCCCTCGTTCGGCGACGTCGGCGCCGACCTCGACCTCGGCTGGCGGGTCCAGGCGAGCGGCCGACGCGTCGTCGCCGTGCCGACCTCCCGGGTCCGCTCGCAGCCCGGCGTGGCCGTCGCCACCGCCACGACCGCCGCCCGACGCCGCGCCGCCCGCCGGGTCGCGCTCGCCCGGGCCCCCTGGTGGTCCGCGCCGCTGCTCGCCGTGTGGATCGCCCTCACCTCCGTCGTCGCCGCCGTCGGGCTGCTGCTCCTCAAGCGCCCCCGGGCCGCCGTCGCAGAGCTCACCGCCCTCACCTCGCTCGACCCGGTCCGCGGGCTGCGGGCCCGCTGGCGCACCCGGCACCGCAGCGAGGTCCGCCGCCGGGACCTCGGGATGCTCTTCGAGCCGCGCCGGGCCGTCCTCACCGGCTGGGCCGACGCCGTGCACCACGCGGTCGTCCCGCCCCAGGCGCCCGTCGGTGACGCGGCGACCGACCTCAACCCGCGCTCGTGGGCCGGGCGCGTCGTCCGGCACCCCGGCGTCGTCGCGGTCCTCGCGGCGCTCGCCGTCACCGTCGCCGCGGGCCGCACCCTCGGCCTCGGCGTCGTCACCGGCCTCGGCTCCGGGCTCCAGGGCGGTGAGCTGCTCGGCACCCGCGCCGACGCGGCGGCGCTGTGGCACGCGTGGACCGACGGCTGGTCCGGTACCGGCCTCGGTGGCCCGGAACAGGCCGGCCCCGCGAGCGCCCTCCTCGTCGCCCCCTCCTGGCTCGTGGCGCACCTGCCGCTCCTGCCGGCGCCGACCTCTCCCGGCGGCCTCGTCGTCGGGCTCCTCGTCCTGCTCGCGATGCCGGTCGGCGCGCTGTCGGCCTACCTCGCGCTGCGGGTCGCCGCCCGCCGCCCGTGGGTGCGGGCCCTCGGGGCCCTCGCGTGGGCCTGCTCCGCGCCCGCCGCCGCGGCCGTCGGCCAGGGCCGGCTCGGGGCGGTCGTCGCCCTGGCGCTGCTGCCGGGGGTCGCCGCCGGGCTCTGGCTCGTCGCGGCCCGTCGCTCGACCGCGACGAGCGCCTTCGCAACGGCGCTCGGGATCGCGACGCTCGGGGCCTTCGCGCCGACGCTCGCGGCCCTCGCCGTCGTCGTGGCCCTCCTCGTCTGCCTCGTCCGGGGGCCGCTGCACACCGCCGTCGTCGTCCTCGTGCCGTCGGCGCTGCTCGCCCCCTGGGTCGTCCCGGCCGGTGCCGCCGGCTGGACCGGGCTCGTCGCGGGCTCCGGCCTCGCGGACTGGGGAGGCACCCCGGTGGCGCCGTGGCGGCTCGCACTGCTGGACCCGGGCGGCGTGGCGGCGCCGCTCGTGTGGACCTCGGCCGCCCTCGTCGTCGCCGGCGGGCTCGCGCTCGCCGGGACCCGCGCGTGGCGCGGCGCCCCGTCGGTCCTCGCCCTCCTCCTGCCGGTCCAGGTCGCCCTCGCGCTGGTCGCGCCGCGGGTCACCCTCGGCACGGTGCCGGCCGGGCTCGACCGGGCCGGGGAGGCCGTGACGCCGTGGGCCGGGACGATGCTGCTCCCGGTCGTGCTCGTGCTCGTGCTCGCCCTCGCGCACACCCTCGACCGGGTGCCGGTGGCCGGACGCACCGCCTGGCGCAGCACGGGCGGCCGGGTGCTGGTCGGCACGGCCGTCGGCACGGTGCTCGTGTCGGTGGGCGGCGTCGTCGTCACCGGGCTCGGCGACACCGTCGACGCCTGGCGCGACCCGCGACCCGCGGTCGCCGTCGACCAGGCCCAGGGCGCCTTCGCCACCCGGTCGCTCTTCGTCGTCCCGGGGGACGCCGGCGCGGCCTACCGCTTCGTCGGCCGCGAGGACGCCGCCGTCGTGCGCACCCTCGACACCGGCGCGCGCGCCGACGACGAGGTCGCCGGCACCGTCACCGACCTCCTCGTCGCGGCACCGGGCAGCGAGGACCTCGCCCCCGCGACCGCGGCCGACCTCCTCGCGATCCGCGGCGGGCAGGTGCCCGAGGTCGCGCGGCGGCTGGACGCGACGACCGGCCTGCAGCGGATCTCGCCGCGGGACGGCTGGACGCTGTGGCGGCTCGCCCCCGTCGGCGAGCGCGCCGAGGCCCTCGTCGCCCCGCCGCGGCTGCGGATGGAGACGCCCGACGAGACCCGCCTCGTCCCCACGACGGGCCTGCACGCGGCCACCGACACCCCCGTCGAGGTCCCCGAGGACGCCACCCTCGTCGTCGCGCAGCCGGCCGCCTGGGCCGAGCGGGCCGTCGTCCGCGTCGACGGGTCCGTCCTCACCGCCGTCGAGGGCGCCGCGTCGCCGACCTACGAGCTCCCGCCGGGGGAGGGCCGGCTGACGGTCGACCTGCCCGACCCGCACGGCTGGAGCCACCTCGGCCAGACCCTCGGCTTCCTCGTCGTCGGCTTCCTCGCGATCCCGTTCGGCCGCCGCGAGTCCCGGGTGGTCGAGCCGTGAGCCGCCCGAGCCTGCCCACCCGCCCCGACGTGCGCGCCGCGCTCGGCCGGCTGCGGGCGGTGCGCCGGCTGCGGCCCGCCGTCCCCGGGGCGGTCCGGGTGCTCGTCGCCGGCGGCGCGGCCGCGGGCCTGGTCTGGGCGGCGACCTCCACACCGTCCACCCTCGACCTCGCCGCCGCCAGCGGCGCCGTCCCGACCGAGGCGCCCTCGACGAGCCTCGCGACGACCCTCGCCGCGATGTGCCCCGGCAACGAGCTGAGCGGCATCTCCGGGGCCGACGACATGCGCGTCGGGGGCACCGTCACCGCCGTCACCGGCCCCGACGACCTGCTCCCCGTGCCCGTCGAGGGCGAGGGCGAGGCCGCGCTCACGGCCGGGTCCGCCCCGCTCGGCGAGCTGCCCGCGCAGCGGCCGGGCTCGGTCTCGGCCGACCTGCCGCGCAGCGGGCCGGTCGCCCTCGACGCCCGGTCGGCGCTCGCGCCCGCGACGACGGCGACGCAGGAGTGGCGCGTCGACGAGGACGGGATGCGCGGCCTCGCGACCTCCCCGTGCCTGCCGGCGGCGTCGGACATGTGGCTGCTGGCCGGGGGCGCCGGGCCGGGACGCCAGGAGCGCCTCGTCCTCGTCAACCCGGGGGGCAACCCCGTGACGGCGGACGTCACGGTCCACGGCGAGGCCGGCCGGGTCGGCGAGCCGCGCTCGGAGTCCGTCCCGCCCGGGGGCCGGGTGACCCTCCTCGTCGACGCCCTGGCGGGTGAGGAGTCGCTGCCCGTCGTGCACGTCGCCGCGAGCGGCGGCGGGCTGCACGCCACGCTCACCGACACCTGGGTCGACGGGCTCGCCGCCCGCGGCGCCGAGACGGTCGTCCCGGCGGCGGACCCCTCCCGGCGCGTCGTCGTCCCGGCCGCGGTCCTCGGCGGCCGGGCGGCCGTGCGGGTCGCGGTGCCCGGTGACGAGGAGGCCGTGGCCCGGGTGACGCTCGTCGGGCGCGACGGCGTCGTCCCCACCGAGGAGCTCACCGTGCTCAGCGTCCCCGGGGGCGCCGTCGGCGAGCTGCCCCTGCCCGACGTCCAGGACGGGACGTACGGCGTCGTCGTCGAGGCCGACGTGCCGGTGACGGCGGCGGTGCGCACCGAGGTCGGCCCGGCCGACGGCTACGGCGAGATCGCCTGGTCCGAGGCCGCGGCGCCGGTCGAGGAGGTCGCCGGGACCGCGCTGCCGGACACCTCGGGGGTCGAGCGGACGCTGCGCCTGCTGAGCACCGTCGGCGGCTCGACCGTCCGCGTCTCGCTCGTCGTCGACGGCGAGGTCGAGACCCGCGGGGTGGACCTCGGCCGGGACCGGGCCGCGGACGTCGACCTCGACGGGGCGAGCGCCGTGTGGGTCGCGCGGTCCGCCGGGTCCGGGGAGGTCCGCGGCGGCGTCGTCTCGACGTCGGGGACCGGCGCGGAGCAGATGCTCTCCGTCGTCCCGCTCGAGCCGGTCGCCGTGTCCTCGCCGGTGAGCCGGGCGTTCCCGCTGCCCTGACCGGGGGATGCGGCTCCCTCAGACGTCCGGGTCGGCCTCGGGGTCGAGCTCCTCGGGGGGCACGCCGAGCAGGGCGGCGACCTGCTGCGTCACGACCCCGCGGACGATGACGGCGAGGTCGTCGGCGTCGAGCGCACGCGCCTCGACCGGGCGCCGGTAGAGGACGACGCGGTCGGTCCGTCCGGCGCCGGCCCGCAGCAGCCGACCGAGCGGCGGCGCCTGGTCCTCCCACGGCGCGGGGTCGGTGGGTGGGACCTCCTGGACGGCGAACTCCGTTCCGGCGTAGCGGTTCCCCAGGTGGGGCCGCAGCCGGTCGGCGGCGTCCAGGACGAGGTCGTCGAAGCGCTCCCGACGGGTCGTCATGGCCGGGACCGGGGGCCACGCGAGGGGTCCCCGGGGCCCTCGCCCGTGCCGGTCCCGTCGGCGTCTCGTCACGTCCCGCATGCTACGGCGTGCCTGCGTCGGGCTGTCCGGAGCGCCGTCTATCGTCGCTGGCGTGAATGTGTCGCGCAGGTGCACGAAGACCGGGTGCCGCCAGGGGGCGGTGGCGACCCTCACCTACGTCTACTCGGACCGGGCGGCCGTGCTCGGCCCGCTCGCGACCTACGCCGAGCCGCACACGTACGACCTGTGCTCCGACCACGCCACCCGGCTCACCGCGCCGCGCGGCTGGGAGGTCGTCCGGCTCGCGACGGAGTACGCCGAGCCCGAGCCCAGCTCGGACGACCTGCTCGCCCTCGCCGACGCCGTCCGCGAGGCCGCCCGCCCCCGCGAGGAGCGGGCCACCCCACCGGCGGCGCCGCTGCCGGGTGAGGTCCGCAAGGGCCACCTGCGGGTGCTGCGCGGCAGCGCCGAGGGCTGACGGCGGCCCCTCCGCCACCCCACCCGGACACCGGGACGGACGCCCGCGACCCGCAGGTAGGGTCGCCGTCGTGTCTCGCTCCCTCTCCGACATCGTCAAGGCCTACGACGTCCGTGGGCTCGTCCCCGACCAGCTCGACGGGGAGGTCGCCCGTGCGCTCGGCGCGGCCTTCGCCGAGGTCGTCCTGCTGCCCGAGGGCGCCTCGGGCTGCGTCATCGGTCACGACATGCGCGAGTCGGGCACGGAGCTGACCCGGGCGTTCACCGCGGGCGTGCGCAGCCGGGGCCTCGACGTCACCCACATCGGCCTGTGCAGCACCGACGGGCTGTACTACGCGAGCGGGTCCTTCGACCAGCCGGGCGCGATGTTCACGGCGAGCCACAACCCCGCCGCCTACAACGGCATCAAGCTGTGCCGGGCGGGCGCGCGTCCCGTGGGCCAGGACAGCGGCCTCGCCGACATCCGCGAGCGGGCCGAGCGCATCCTCGCCGGCGAGGTCTCCGACCCGGACGCCACGAAGGGCGCGGTCACCGAGACCGACCTGCTGCCGAGCTACGCCGCGTTCCTGCGCGGTCTCGTCGACCTGTCGGACGTCCGGCCGCTGCGCGTCGTCGTCGACGCCGGCAACGGGATGGGCGGGCTCACCGTGCCGGCGGTCCTCGAGGACGCCGCCGGCCTCGCCCCGCTGCCGCTCACCGTCGAGCCGCTGTACTTCGAGCTCGACGGCACCTTCCCGAACCACGAGGCGAACCCGCTCGAGCCCGAGAACCTCCGTGACCTGCAGGCCGCCGTCCGGGCCCACGGGGCCGACATCGGCCTCGCCTTCGACGGCGACGCCGACCGCTGCTTCGTCGTCGACGAGCGGGGCGAGCCGGTGAGCCCCAGTGCGATCACCGCCCTCATCGCCCGCCGCGAGGTGTCCCGGGCGGTCGCCGACGGCGCCGACGCCGCGGACGTGAGCATCGTCCACAACGTCATCTCCTCGCGGCAGGTCGCGGAGGTCGTCGAGGCCACCGGCGCCACCCCCGTCCGCACCCGGGTCGGCCACTCCTTCATCAAGAGCGAGATGGCCCGCCACGGGGCCGTCTTCGGCGGCGAGCACAGCGCCCACTACTACTTCCGCGACTTCTGGTTCGCCGACACGGGGATGCTCGCCGCGATGCACGTCCTCGCCGCGCTCGGGGAGCAGGACGCGCCGCTCAGCGAGGTCATGGCCGACCTCGCCCGCTACGCCGCCTCCGGTGAGGTGAACTCCACGGTCCCCGACGCCGCCGCCGCGACCGACCGGGTGCTCGCGTGGGCGCAGGAGCGGGACGTCACCCTCGACCGGCTCGACGGGCTCACCGTCGCGCACGAGGGCGGCGAGGGCGACCCGATGTGGTGGTTCAACCTCCGCGCGTCGAACACCGAGCCGCTCCTGCGGCTCAACGTCGAGGCGGAGGACGAGGCGACGATGGCCCGCGTGCGCGACGAGGTCCTCGCCGTCGTCCGCGCCTGACCCCGGTGGGCCGACGACGCCGCCGCCCGGGTGTGCGAGGATCGTCGGCGACCGACCCGGCCAGCGAGAGGACCCGAGCATGAGCGAGACGTCCGGCGCCGCGCACCTCGAGCCCTGGCTCCGCGAGATCCTGCGCTGCCCCGCGTGCCGCAGCGAGCTGCGCGACGAGGCCGGTGAGGCGGGTCCCGAGCTCGTCTGCGTGTCCGACACCTGCGGTCTCGCCTACCGCGTCGACGACGGGGTCCCCGTGCTCCTCGTCGACGAGGCCCGCCGGCCCGCCTGACCGTCCCGGTCCCGGGCGACCCGCTCGCCGGGTCCCGACCCCGAGGAGGTCCGCGATGACGTGGGTCGACGAGTCACGGCTGGACGACGTCGAGGCGCTGGAGCGGCTCGACGGTCGTGGCGCCCTCCGCTCCCTGGCCTCCGCCGGGGCGCAGGTGCGCCGCTCCCTCGTCGCGGCCGAGGAGGCCGGCGTCGACCGGGTCGGTGGGGGAGAGCGCCCGCGGTCGGTCCTCGTCGCCGCCCTCGGCGGGTCGGCCGTCGTCGGGGACGTCCTGGACCTGCTCGCCGAGCCCGGCTCGCCCGTGCCGCTGCTGTGCCGGCACGACACCCCGCTGCCCGGGTGGGTGGGCCCGCTCGACCTCGTCGTCGCCGTGTCCCAGTCCGGTCGGGCGGCCGGACCGCTCGCCCTCGCGACCGAGGCGGCCCGCCGCGGCGCGTCCCTGCTCACCGTCGGGGCGGCCGACTCGCCGCTCGCCGACGTCACGGCCCGGGCCCGGGGCGTCCACGTCGACACCGTGCTGCCCACGCCCTCCTCCCGGACGGCGCTCTGGTCGCTGCTCACCCCCGTGCTCCTCGCCGCCGACCGGCTGGGCCTCGCGGACTGCCCGCCGGCGGTGCTCGAGGGGGTCGCCGACGTCCTCGACGCCGTCGCCGAGGAGTGCCGGCCGTCGTCGGAGTCCTTCGTCAACCCGGCGAAGGTCCTCGCCGTCGGGCTCGACGGGACGATGCCGACCGTCCTCGCCGACGGTCCGCTCGCCGGGGTCGCGGCCGTCCGGGCGGTGCAGATGCTCTCCCGGACCGCCCGGGTCCCCGCGACCCTCGGGGTGCTGCCGTACGCGGCGTCCCAGGTCGTCGCGACGCTCGACGGGCCGTTCGGCAGCGGGCTGCGCGACGCGCCGGACGCCCCGAGGGGGGAGCGGGACATCTTCGCCGACCCCTACCTCGACGGGCCGTCGGTGCCACGGCTCGGTGTCGTGGCCCTGCGCGACCCGGACGTCGGTCCGGAGGGCGTCGCCCTCGCCGACGCGGTGCTGGAGTCGGCGCGCGAGGCGGGCGCGGTCGTCCTGGAGCAGGAGGCCCGCGGCGGGCACGCCGTCGAGCGGCTCGCCTCGCTCGTCGCCCTCACCGACTTCGCCGCGACCTACCTGGCGCTCGGCCTCGGGCTGGACCCGACGCCGTCTCGTCACGTCACCGACCTGCGGGACCGCACCTCGTCCTGAGACGCGACGGACCGGCGCCCCCGAGGGGGACGCCGGTCCGCGTGGTGCGCTCCGGTGGCCGTCAGCCGCGCGGCAGGACGAGCCCGGTGCGGCGGGCGAGCAGGAGGCCGAGGACGGTGTAGCCGACGAGCAGGTGCGCGCCGCCGACCCAGTCGCTCACCGGGGCCCCGACCGTCGCGAAGACCGGGATGCAGACGACCGCCCAGCTCTCGGCGACGACCGGCCAGGCCCGGGCCGCGCCGCGCCAGCGGCCGGACACGGCGACCTTGATGCCGATGAGGAACATCCCGAGCATCGACAGCGGCCAGAAGACGTCGAGCGCGGCGAGCCAGCCGGCGTCCCGGAAGGCCGGGAAGCAGCCGTGGACGACCGTCCACAGCATCGCGAGCGACAGCAGGACCCGCTCGACGCGGATCGCGACGCGGGCGCCGCGGCCGGTGCCGACGGCCCCGGTGAGGGACATCGCCCCGAGGAGGGCCATGACGCCGACCTGGAAGGGGAGGGCGGTGAGGTCGGAGACCGTGACGCCGACGGTCGTCTCCGGGTTGGCGCCGACGGTGACCATCGAGAGCGCCCAGGTGGCGGCGCCGGCGGCGAGGACCAGGCCGCGGCGCCGGACGGCGGCGGCGAGGTCGGGGTGCCCGGGCGAACCGGTGGGGGTCGCGGTCCGGCCGTCGGTGCGGGCCGGGGCGGGGGTGACGGTGGTGCGTGACATGGCGGGTGCCTCTTCGTGGTGCGGGGCGGTGGGACGGTCCCACCGCGACTGCCCCGAACGGTGCCGCCAGGGCGTCCCGGGTCGTCAGGGCCGCCGGTCCCGACCCGTGTCACCTCCGATGTCCCGGGTCGACCGGGACGCGCGTCCCGGGACAACGGGACGCCGGGTGCGGCACTCTTCTCGCGTGAGCGAGAGCACGGCCCCGTGGGTGGGCCCCGAGCAGGAGGTCGGTCCCGAGCGGGCGCCGGGACGGGTCCCGGCGGACCCGCCGGCCGCCCGCCGCGCTCGAACCGTGGCCCGGGTCCTGCTCGCGGTGGCCGTCGGGTGCGCGGTGCTCGCCCTCCTCCTCGAGCTGCGGGTCCCCGCCGGGCACCGGGTGCGGATCGGGCTCGACGCGACGTGGACCGCCGGGGTCCCAGGGGTGCTCCTCGCCGCGGCGGGCGCCGTCGTCGCCGCACGCCGGCCGGGCAACCGGCTGGCCCTCGTCCTCGGGGTGCTCGGGCTCTGGTGGGCGCTCGACGAGGTCGCCGCCGCATGGTTGGCCCTGGCGACCGCGTCCGAGCCCGCCCTGCCGGGGGCGTCGGCCGCCTTCTTCGTCTTCCAGCGGCTCGGGGCGGGTCTGCTCGTGGGGGTCCCGCTCGTCCTCGCGCTCTTCCCCGACGGGCACTGGCCGCGCGGACGGCTGCGATGGCTCGCCGTGGCCTCGGTCGCGGCCAGTGGCGCCCTCGTCCTCGTCCTCCTCACGATCCCGTCCGAGGTCGCCCAGCGCGCGTCCGGGGCGGGTGCGATGCCCGCGCCGCTCGCCGCGCTCGCCCTCGACCCGCTCGCCCTGCCGCTGCCGGACGACCTGTACGAAGGCGCCTTCCTCGTCGCGCGCCTCCTCGTCCCGCTCGCGCTCCTCCCGGCGCTCGTGCTCGTCGTGCTGCGGCACCGGCGGGCCTCGGGACGGGTCCGCGCACAGGGGCGGTGGCTGCTGTGGGCGGCGGTCGTGGACCTCCTCGTCATGGTCGTCGTCACCGTGGTCCCCGGGCTCGGGACGATCGGGGTGACGGTCGTCGTCGCCGTCACCGCGGCGGCGGTCGTCGTCGCGGTCGTCGAGCCGGACGTCGTCGACGTCGACCGGCTGCTCGTCGACACCCTCGTCGTCGCGGTGCCCGTCGTCGTCACCGTCCTCGTCGACCTCGCGGTGCTCGGCGGGGCGTCGTGGCTGCTCGGGGACCGGGTGCAGCAGCGGGAGGTGCTCGTCGTCGCGGTCGTCGTCACGGTCGCGGCCTGGCTGCCCCTGCGGACCCGGCTGGCCCGGGTCCTGGGCCGGCTCCTCGGCGGGCGGCAGGACCCGTACGACGTCGTCGCCGGGCTGGCCCGGGGGCTGGAGCACTCGCGGGGGGCGGAGGCCGAGCTCGCCGAAGTGGCGCGCGCCGTCGCCCGGGCGGTCCGGGTCCGCTGGGTGGGCGTCGAGGTCGGGTACGGCGACGGCCGCACGGTGCTCGTCGAGCACGGGGACCGTCCCGACGCGACCCGCGCGCTGCCCGTGACCTACCGCGGCGAGGCCATCGGACGGCTGCTGCTGCCCGCCCGCGGGGTCCCGGGCCGGCTGCGAGCCGCCGAGGAGCGGCTGCTCGCCGACGTCGTCCGCCAAGCCGCCGCCGCGGTCCGCACGAGCCTGCTCGCCGACGAGCTCCAGCGCAGCCGGGAGGATATCGTCACGGCGGTCGAGGAGGAGCGACGACGGCTGCGCCGCGACCTCCACGACGGCCTCGGGCCGATGCTCGCGGCCGTCGCGTCCCGCATCGACACCGCCCGGATCCAGGCCCGCAAGGACCCGGCCGCCGCCGACGAGGTGCTCGTGCGGGCCCGGGCCGACGTCACCGGCATGCTCACCGAGGTGCGCCGGCTCGTCCACGGGCTGCGTCCTCCCGCCCTCGACGAGGTCGGGCTCGTCGGTGCCGTCGAGCGGCTCGCCCGGGACGCGTCACCGACGACCGCCGTCCTGGTGCGCTCCGAGGGTGACCTCGTCGGGCTGCCGGCCGCGGTGGAGGTGGCGGCCTACCGGATCGTCGCCGAGGCGCTGACGAACGTCGCCCGGCACGCCGGGGCGGCCGAGGCCCACGTCAGGCTGGCGCCGGGGTCGGAGGGGCTCGTCGTCGAGGTCGTCGACGACGGCGTCGGCATCCCCGCGGGGACCCCGGCCGGGGTGGGCCTCGTCGCCCTCCGCGAGCGCGCGGCCGAGCTGGGCGGGCGGTGCGAGGTGTCCGACGCCTCGCCGGGGACGCGGGTGCGCGCGGTGCTGCCGCTGGGACCCGGGGTGGGCGCGCGGTCGGTCGTGCCCGTCGCGGAGGTGACGGGGTGAGCGGGCCGGTCGGGGTGCTCGTCGTCGACGACCACCCGGTCTTCCGCGAGGGGTTCGCCGCGCTGCTCGCGACGATCGACGAGGTCAGGGTGCTCGGGACGGCCGCGACCGGCGCCGAGGCCCTGCGTCGGGTCGCCGAGCTGCGTCCCGACGTCGTCGTCATGGACGTCGCGATGCCCGACCTCGACGGCATCGAGGCCACCCGGCGGCTCGCGGTGAGCCACCCGCACGTCGGCGTCGTCGTCCTCACGATGTCCGAGGAGGACGCGACGATCTTCGACGCCGTGCGGGCGGGGGCGCGGGGCTACCTCCTCAAGGGGGCGGAGCCGGACGAGGTGGTCCGCGCCGTGACGACGGTGGCCGCCGGCGGCGTCGTCTTCGGGGCAGTCCTCGCGGGCCGGATCGCGGAGTTCTTCGCCCGACCGCGTGGCGGCGCGGCCGAGCCGTTCCCGGAGCTGTCGCCGCGGGAGAGGGAGATCCTCGACCTCGTCGCGGCGGGCCTGTCGAACGGCCAGATCGCGGAGCGGCTCTTCCTGTCCGGCAAGACCGTCCGCAACCACGTGTCGGCGGTCCTCACGAAGCTGCACGCGGCGGACCGCGCGGCGGCGATCATCCGGGCGCGGGACGCGGGTCTCGGACGCTGACGGCTCCGTCGAGAAGCGGTGCGGCGCACCGATGTCCGGAGGGCTCGGGTCTTGCCGACCGGCACGAACAGGTGTACGATTAAGTCACAGGGGAGGGGGCCCGACGGACACGACGACCGGCGCGGTGGGCGGGGCGACGACGGCCCTGGCCGACCGGCTGCGCGAGGGGTGCGAGAGCGTCGCGCGTGGGCTGTCGCGGGCCGATGACCGGGGTGGTTGGGCCGCGGTGGCCGCCGACTGCCAGCGCCTGGTCGACATCGCCGCGGCGGTGCAGGACCGGGCCGTCGCCGAGGTCGCACGCCGCGAGGTCGTCGAGACCGAGGACGGCACGCTCTCCGAGGTGGTCCACCTCCCCGGGGTCGTCACGCTCGACGCCGCGGACCTGCTCGCCCCCGCCCTCGGCGCGTCGCACGCCCAGGCGCAGCGCCGCGTCGACTCGGCGGTCCGGCTCGCGGCGCAGCGTCGCCCGCACCCCGCCGGGCGACCCGGGCTGCCCGCCGGCACCGGGTTCGCGGGCCTGCACGCCGCGATGCTCGACGGGCGCCTCGACCCCCGGCGGGCCGACCTCGTCGTCGAGGAGCTGGCGGAGGCCCCGGGTGAGGTCGCCGAGGCCGTCGTCGCCGTCCTCGACCCGTTCCTCGGTCGCGACGACGGTCCGACCCTGCGCCGCCGCTGCCGGCGCGCGATCGCCCGCATCTCCCCGGACCTCCTGCGCGAGCGTTCCCGACGCGCCCGCGGCGAGTGCGGGCTGCGACGGTGGGCGGGGGAGCCCGGTGTCGACGTGTGGCAGGGCGTCTTCCCGTCGGAGCAGGCGGCCCGGGCGTGGGCCGCCATCGACGGGCTCGCCCACGACCACGTCGCCGCCGGACGGTGCACCACCCTCGAGCAGGCGCGTGGGCAGGCCCTCACCGACCTCGTGGTGGGGAACGCCAGCGTCGAGGTCGTCGTGCACGTCGCGGTGCCGGACGACGGCGTCGGTGACGCGGGGGACCCCCGGGGTGCGGGCGCGGACCGTGCCGACGTCCTGGAGGCGGACGCGGAGGGGGCGGACGCGGACGGCGGGGACGCGGAGCGCCGGGACGCGAAGGGTTGGCACCCGGCGCCCGCGGCCCGGTCGGCGTCGGTCGACGACGCGCGGGAGCGGCTCGTCCAGGTCCACGGCCTCCTGCCGGGGGAGCCGGCGCTCGTCGACGGCCGGTGGCTGGCGGAGCGGACCCCCGCGGAGGCGCCGGTCGTCTGCGACCGGACGACGGGCGCCCGCGTCGACGTCGGCGCCACCCACGCGACACCCGCCTACCGGCCGAGCCGGGCCCTAGCCGACCTCGTCCGCGCCCGGGACGGCCGCTGCCGGTTCCCCGGGTGCTCGGTCGCGGCGCGGTCCTGCGACCTCGACCACGTCCGCCCGTGGCCCGGCGGCCCCACGAGCGCCGACAACCTCCTCTGCCTCTGCCGCCGGCACCACCGGGTCAAGCAGCGGCCGGGGTGGTCGCTCCGGCTCCTCCGGGGTGCCGTCGCCGTCTGGCGCGACCCGACCGGGCGGGAGCGGACGACGCATCCCCCGGACGTCCTCGAGACGGTCGTCCTCACGACGCCGGCCGACGCCCCGACGTGGCACCCCAGCGCTCCCGTCGAGCCGGTCGGCCGGTTCAGCGTCCTGGAGTCGACGGTGGACGTGCTGTCGGACCGGCGACCCCGGCCGGTCGTGCTCGACCTGCGCCACGGCCGGTGCCGCCACCGGCGGGTGAGCCGACGGGCCGCGTGGTCCGGGGCGAACGACCCGCCGCCGTTCTGACCCGGCCTCAGCCGGTGCCGGGGTCCCGCTTCCCGGTCGATGCCTCCCGCGCCTCGCCGGGCGGTCGCTTGGCGATGACGCCCGGGCTCTCGTCCGTCTCCGGGTCCGGAGGCGGGATGGACTCCTCGACGCGGTCGCCCATGGCCTCGGCCTTCTCCATCTGGCCCGCCTGCATGTCGGCGATCCGGTCGTACTGCTCCTGCCACTCGCGGGCGGGCTTCTCGGCCTCGCGCTCCTCGGCCGCGGCCTGCGCCTCGTCGGCGAGCCGCCGCGTCCGCTCCTCGGGGGTCTCCGGGTCCGGCGTGCGATGAGTCATGCCGGACCCCTACCCGGACGGGCCCGCCCTCACACCGGGGTCAGCCGGCGGGCTGGGCGAGGTCGAGCCGCTCCGCCCCGGGCAGGCGCAGCAGGTCCGCCCCGGGGAGCAGGACCTTGCTGCGGCGCAGGCCGCTGCCGATGACGACGTCGCCGGCCTCGAGCACCGCGGCGTCGACGAGGACGGGCCAGTCGGCGGGCAGGCCGACGGGGGTGATCCCGCCGAACTCCATGCCGGTGAGGCCCACGGCGTCGTCGTGCGGGGCGAAGGAGATCTTGCGGGCACCGAGGTGCTTGCGGACGACGCCGTTGACGTCCGCCCGGTGCGTCGCGAGCACCATGACGGCGGCGTAGGTCTCGACGCCGGCCCGCTTCGCCCTGACGACGACGCAGTTGGCGCTGGCCCCGAGGCTCACGTCGTAGGCGTCGCAGAGGGCGGCGGTGTCGGCGAGCGTCGGGTCGATCTCGGCGACCTCGGCCGACGGGAAGGCGCCCGCCGCCTCCGCGACGGGGTGCGCCAGCAGGTCGGGCCGCTCGGCGGCGGGGCTCCAGGTCAGGGTTCCGCGGGGGGTCGGCATGGACCCACGCTAGGCGACGGCCCCGCCGGGACGGGCCCGACGCTAGTGTCGTCGGACGTGGCAGATGACAGCGGCAGGACGGCGATCATCGCGGCGTTCCTCGCGAACCTCGGCGTCGCGGTCACGAAGTTCGTGGCGTTCCTCCTCACCGGGTTCTCCTCGATGCTCGCCGAGTCCATCCACTCGGTGGCGGACACGGGCAACCAGCTCCTCCTGCTCCTCGGCAGCCGGCGGGCGAGTCGCGAGGCGACCCTGGAGCACCCGTTCGGCTACGGCCAGCAGCGCTACGTGTACTCGTTCCTCGTGGCGATCATGCTCTTCGTCCTCGGTGGTCTCTTCGCGCTCTACGAGGCGTACGAGAAGATCCGGGAGTCGCTGGGGGAGAGCGACTACGACCCCTTCGAGTCCCGGTGGTGGTGGGTGCCGCTCCTCGTGGTCCTCGCCGCGATGGTCATGGAGGGGCTCAGCCTGCGCACGGCCGTCCGTGAGTCGAACCGGGTCCGGGGCCGGCGCTCGTGGCTGAAGTTCGTCCGCTCGACGAAGTCCCCGGAGCTGCCGGTCGTCCTGCTCGAGGACTTCGGGGCGCTCATCGGGCTCTCGGCGGCCTTCCTCGGCATCGGCCTCACGGTCCTCACCGCGAACCCGGTGTGGGACGGCGTCGGGTCCGGCGTCATCGGCGTGCTGCTCGTCGTCATCGCCGCCTTCCTGGCGGTGGAGATGGGGTCCCTGCTCGTCGGGGAGTCCGCCTCCCCGGAGCTGCGCCACGCGATCCTGCGGGCCCTGGAGTCACCCGAGGCCGTCGACCGCGTCATCAACAGCCGCACGATGCACCTCGGCCCGGACGAGATCCTCGTCGCCGCGAAGATCGCCGTCGGCGGCAGTGACCGCGCCGCGGACGTCGCAGTCGCGATCGACGAGGCGGAGCGCGCCGCCCGCGCGTGTGCTCCCGACCTCACGATGCTCGTCTACCTCGAGCCGGACGTCGACCGGGCCCCCGGGACGCCCAGCCTCGACGGTCCGGGAGTCGACGCGGACCCCCGCGAGGCGGCGGCGCACCCCGGCCGCGACTGACGCCCGCCGCGGGCGGTCGGCCGAGTCCCTCATCGTCCGAACGGGCGACACGCGCCCCGACGGGCGCCTGTCGAGGGACTGCGCCTCATAGCCTGTGCGCAGCTCACCCCCTGCCGAGCGTCCCGGAGAACCACCCATGACCGACATCGTCGCCGTCGACGGCACGCGGATCCGTCCGCTGCCGACCCGCACCGCCGCCGTGGGCCGGCGGGTCCGCCTCGTGGCGCTCGCAGTCGTCACCGCCACCACGCTCGTCCTCGCCGGGGTGGAGCCGCGTCTCGCGCTCCTCGCCGCCGCAGGTGTCGTCGTCGCGGGCGTCGTCCTGGCCCGGGCGTGGCACTCCTACCTCGCGGCCGGCGACCAGATCGACGCGCTCTTCGAGACCCTCCCGCCGCCGAGTGGCCAGGTCCACGACCCGCGTTCCTCCTGATCGGTGACGGTCGACCGGGGTCTTCTCGCACGACTCTCTCGGGACGCGTTGTACCTGGCAGCGCTCCCGGCCGCGTGGATCCTGTGGGTGCGTCCGTTCGACGAGCTCGGTCGGGACTCGGCGCACGCCTACTGGAACGCCTGGAACCAGGACCTCTACGGGGCGGGCCCGGGGTCGGTCGACGCCTACAACTACTCACCGGCCTTCGCCCAGCTGATCTACCCGCTGACCGTGCTGTCCTGGCCGGCGTTCTACGTCGTGTGGGCCCTCCTTCTCGTCTCGGCCCTCGTATGGCTGCTCTGGCCGATGGCTCCGGCCTGGCGGTGGCTCGTCCTCGCATACGCGGTCCCACCCTCCCTCGTCATCGGCAACATCGAGCCGTTCCTCGCCGTCGCTGCCGTCATCGGTCTGCGCCACCCCCCTGCCTGGGCGTTCCCGCTCCTCACCAAGGTGACCACCGGGCTGGGTCCTCTGTGGTTCGCGGTGCGCCGCGAGTGGCGCTCCGCCGGGCTGGCGGTCGCAGGGACGGCTCTCGTCGTGACGGTCTCCTTCGCCGCAGCGCCCGACCTGTGGTTCCGCTGGGTGGAGTTCCTCTCGAGCAACACCGGAGCGCCGACCCGGGTCCTGCCGATCTGGGTTCGGGTTCCGCTGGCCCTCGTGGTCGTCGTGTGGGGGGCGCGACGAGCGCGCCCCGCCGCGCTCGCATGGGCGATGATCCTCGCCACCCCGGTGTGGTCGGCGAGCGCAGTGCTCCTGCTGGCGGCCGTTCCCCGTCTCCGGCGGGCCGAGGTGGCCTCGCCATGAGCGGGTACGGGTCGTGGCGAGGCAGGACGGCGATCATCGCAGTCCTGCTGGCGACCCTCTCGGGATGCGCGCGGGCGCCCGGTGGACCCGGGCACGACTTCCTCGACCTCGAACGACGCGAGTGGGGCGGCATGTGCGCCGAGGGGCCGTGCGAGTCGACGCTCGGGGTCGGGGCCGACGGGGCCTGGACCTTCACGTCGCAGCGCGGCTCGACCACCGGGCGGCTCACGGACGGTGCGCTGCTCGCGATGCGACGGGCCGTCGGCTCGACGTCGGCGGCCGGGACGGGTGACCCGGACGGAAACTGCGAGGCGGACGCGGACGGCACGTCCGTGGAGTACACGTGGCGGCTGTTCGAGGCGCCCTCCGAGACGTCGACGGCCACCTCGTGCGGCGACGGTCTGGACCCCGAGGACCCCCTGGTGACCGCCCTGGACGACCTCGCCGAGGACGCGGCGGCGTCACTCGACTGAGCCACGACCCCGTCGAAGCACGGGCGTCACGGTTGGGGCCCGTCCGGCGCCCTGCGCTAGCCTGAAGGGCGTACCACCGGCTTGGGTGATGACCCTCGCGCTGCACGCGGCCCAGATGGGCGACGCCGGTCAACCGAACCGCACGCTGCCTCCAAGGAGCCTTCGCATGCCCGTTGACCACAAGATCCGCGACCTGTCCCTCGCCGAGTCGGGTCGCCACCAGATCCGCCTCGCCGAGCACGAGATGCCCGGCCTCATGGCGCTGCGCGAGGAGTACGGCGACGCCCAGCCCCTCGCCGGCGCCCGCATCGCCGGCTCGCTGCACATGACCGTGCAGACCGCCGTCCTCATCGAGACCCTCACCGCCCTCGGCGCGCAGGTCCGCTGGGCCTCCTGCAACATCTACTCGACCCAGGACGAGGCCGCCGCGGCGATCGTCGTCGGGAAGGGCACCCCGGAGGACCCCCAGGGCGTCCCGGTCTTCGCCTGGAAGGGCGAGACCCTCGCCGAGTACTGGGACTGCACCGAGCAGATCCTCACCTGGCCCGGCGGCGAGTTCGCCAACATGATCCTCGACGACGGCGGCGACGCCACGATGCTCGTCCACAAGGGCAAGGAGTGGGAGACCGCCGGCCAGGTGCCGCCCACGACCGAGGAGGACTCCGAGGAGTTCGGCGTCTTCAAGGCCCTCGTGCGCCGCACGATGGAGTCCGACCCGCAGAAGTGGACGACGGTCGCCGCCGAGATCAAGGGCGTCACCGAGGAGACGACGACCGGTGTGCACCGGCTCTACCAGCTCGCCGAGACCGGCGACCTGCTCTTCCCGGCGATCAACGTCAACGACTCGGTCACCAAGTCCAAGTTCGACAACAAGTACGGCTGCCGCCACTCGCTCATCGACGGCCTCAACCGCGCCACCGACGTCCTCATCGGCGGCAAGGTCGCCGTCGTCGCGGGCTACGGCGACGTCGGCAAGGGCTGCGCCGAGTCCCTCCGGGGTCAGGGCGCCCGGGTCATCGTCACCGAGATCGACCCGATCTGCGCGCTCCAGGCCGCGATGGACGGCTACCAGGTCGCGACCCTCGACTCCGTCGTCGACCAGGCCGACATCGTCGTCACCTCGACGGGCTGCTTCAACGTCGTCACCGCCGAGCAGATGCAGAAGATGAAGAACAAGGCGATCCTCGCCAACATCGGCCACTTCGACAACGAGCTCGACATGGCCGGTCTCGCGAAGGTGCCCGGCGTGCAGAAGCAGGAGATCAAGCCCCAGGTCCACGAGTGGACGTTCGACGACGGCGACTCGATCATCGTCCTGTCCGAGGGGCGCCTGATGAACCTCGGCAACGCGACGGGCCACCCGTCGTTCGTCATGTCCAACTCGTTCTCGAACCAGACGATCGCCCAGGTCGAGCTGTTCGGCAAGGACGCGGAGTACTACGACGAGGACGGCAAGCCGACCGTCACGACGCTGCCGAAGCACCTCGACGAGAAGGTCGCCCAGCTGCACCTCGAGGCGCTGGGGGCCGAGCTCACCGAGCTGACGAAGGAGCAGGCCGAGTACCTCGGCGTCGAC
>NZ_JAGSNF010000015.1 GCF_018139485.1 Phycicoccus avicenniae | reverse complement strand
GCCGTCATGGCGGGCGGCGCCCCACCTCATTGGTGCCGGCGTCACCATAAGAGACGGGTCAGGGTGCGAGCCAACCGCTACCAATAGCACTGAGCGTGTCAGCCCCACGCACGCCTGGCGGGACAACCAGTGATACCTGCGATACGAATGCCTGGGTGGTCGAGCTCCGGAGCTCACTGTCCGGACCGCCAACCTGGATGGGCAGCCTCGTGCGCCCAGGTGGGAAGGTCATGGAGACCGAGATGGCCGTTGGAGCCGTTGCCACGGTTGAGGACGTAAGCCGCGTTCCGTCCGGCGCATCGATGATGATGGTGCGCGGCTCGGCATCAACACTCGTCACCTCAAGAGAGACGGTGACATCGACAGGTTGGTCACTGAGATTCGCCACCGACAGCTCCCCGACGGGTCCTAGGGGCTGCCGGGCGATGCCTGCTGCCACGGTCGGGTCACTCGGACGAAGAGAGGCAATCACGGGCTGCAGAGTCTGGCGTCGACGGTCCTCGTTTCGCCCGCTCCTGGTGGCCCACGCCGACAGTGTTCGTCCTCGAGCCGTCGACACCGGAGGTCCGAGGATCGTCGAGATCGCCTCTGACGGGTCCGTGGCGGCATCGAAGGCGCGCGAATCAACTTCGATCGCGCAGAAGCCCACTGCCTCTACGTCCGCAACGAAACCCGGGATGTCATCGTGGCGCACGGCCAGCATCCAGTCGGCCTCAGCAGTTCCCCGCATGGCGCCGAAGGAGAACCGCAGGTCCGCGCTCGCCAAATAGGGCTTGAGTTGGTCGTAGCCTCCCATTGTCTGAAGTCCCTGATTCTCTGGAAACGGCACAATAGGTAGCTGAAATACGGCGCAGCCCGGGGAGGTCTTAGCCTCCAGCTGACGCGTGTAACGATCCAGGTCAGACAGTTCCGCGGCAATCTCGTCATGCCGCGGTGCGGCAAGATCCGATGTTTGATCGAGCACGCCGACGATGCACACCACCGCGAGGACGGTGTTGACGCGCGTCCGACTGTGGCGTCGGGACATCGACGTCAGCCAATGGCCGACGGCCAAGAGGCTGATCGCGAGGATGAACGCGGAGAGCCGGGACCACGTGCGGATCTGCGGTGTCAGGAACAATGCCGCGGCGGATCCCAGTCCACCCACGGTGTAGAAGAGGAAACACACGATGAGGTGGCTGGCCCACACGGATACGCGAGGACTGCTCACGCGGTGCGTCAGCAGGTTGACGACTATGAGGGCGAGTAGTCCCAGGAAGCCCGTCGCTCCGACGAGGCCGAGCGCGGAGATCTCCACGGTGGGTTCCACGCCCTGGTTGTAGGCGTCGGTCAGTGCCTGCAGCGGCTCGAGCCGATGACCCGGTCTTGGCAGGATGAGGTCCATGAACTTTCCAGCGTAGACCTCGCTCTCACCGAAGACACGCGTAGCGGGCAGCTGGCCGGAGACCACTGTCTCGCGGGCAGATAAGCGGGCCAGGGCCAGCAGGCCACCGATGACACCGAGGATCCCACTTGCGACGCCGAGCCCCCTGAACAGGTCGGCCGGGTTGCCGCTGACGACTCGGCGTGCGAGGGCGGACGCAACGACCAAGAGCATCGCAAAGGCCGCATAATAGACGCCGCTCAGGCCGATAGTACAAATCGCCATCGCGGTCAGTACGGTCCTACTCCCAAGTTCTCGGGGTCGGCCGTTGGCATCTCGTGACATCAAATCCTTTCCGCGCGCTACCTCGAAAGAGAGCCAAAGCGCGATAGGGACCAGCCAGTACTGTGAAATGTAGAGGTGGCCGAAGCCCTCCACATGACCGGGAATGGTGGCGAGGAGGACCCCCGCTAAGAAACTCGCACCTTGGTTAAGTTTCTCGTGCCTTGCCAGGAGATACATGCTGCACGCCGTGAGCGGAAATGAAAGAACGAAGTAGATGCTGCCCGCAGTGAATGTTCCCGGAAGGATGACGTCAAGGGCCTTGATCGCCAGAAGATGGATCGCATTGAGTTCAGGGAACCGTGAGGCGTCTTGGCCGAACGGGAATCCGAGATCGCTGTTCGCGAAGAACCATCCGTTCTCGTGCACGTCCTTGAGTTGCATTGCGACGAACGTGCTGTCCAGGCCCAGGCTGATCGGGAATCTCGGGTCCCAGCGCCACAATCGAAGGGACCAAAAGGCGATAGCCGCGGACGTCAGCGCCAACAAGAGCAGCCACGGTGCTTCGGTGCGAAGGCGAGTTCTCGCAGGCGTCAAAATTCCCCCTCGAGACTGTCAAGCCGGCTGCTCACGGCTAGGAGTATCGAGCATCAGGTCGTTCCGCGAGGGGGCAGCCTCGACATTCGCAACCTCCGAGGGGGCATCAGGTCCGCTGGCAGGACCTCCCGTCAGGCCTACGGCTCGTCCGGTTGAGGGCGCATCGGACGGACGTTCTCGAAACCGCGGGATGCGAGGCGCTGAGTAGCCGGCCGTGCTAGGTCGACCACTGATGGAGGATCTGACAACCGATGGGGGAGGGCGCTCTGCGGAGCCTTGAAGCTGCTGCCGACGACGCGGCTCAAGCGCTTCCGACATACGCAGTCACCCGCGCGAGCGTCGATGTGTGGATGAGTCCTACCCGTCTATCGTCCGTTCGGCCCACCCACGTCGCTCGTTCGTCGTATGGAGTAGGACCTGTCGGCCTATGGTGCCGGGCCTTCCGAACATGTGGAATGTCCTTGCTCGACAAGCCCACGTGCTCGACACGGCTAGATGTGATCGACACACAGACCCGAAAGGTTCAAGCCATGACCAAGGCCCTCGTGAAGCTCCAGTCCCGCCTCCAGTCCGAGAAGGGTGCGACCGCCGTCGAGTACGGCCTCTTCGTCGCCCTCATCGCGGCCGTCATCATCGGTCTCGTCGTCACCCTCGGCGAGAGCATCTCGGATGCATTCACGTCCATCAACAGCCAGATGCCCTGATCTAAATCACGGCCTGCGCGGGGTCGGGTGCCGCGGACGCGGCGCCCGACCCCGTTGCAACTTCGGCCATCAAGGAGCGAGGGGCATGAATCGGATGCGTGTGCACAAGTCTCTGGAATATGGTGCGACCGCAGCAGAGTATGCCTTGCTGGTCGCCCTCGTCGCTGCTGTCATCATTGGTTCGGTCATAGTGCTCGGCCAGGGTGTCATCGGCCTCTTCTCGTCCATTTCTGGACGCTTCTAGTCGTCCTTCCCCAAGGCCCGGAGCAACCTCATGACACTCATTCGACGTGAGGGCGGCGCGACCGCAGTTGAGTTCGCGATTGTCCTGCCTCTTCTGCTTATGCTGGTCGGCGGGATCATCGACTTCGGGCGACTTCTTTTCGGCGAGATCATGGTGGCGAACGCCGCTCGGGAGGGGGCCCGCGCCATGGCCGTCGGACTGTCTCAGGGGGACGCGGAGACCCGTGCGATCACGTCAATGCCGCAGTTCGCAGGTCTCGTGAACGGAGACTCGGACGCGATCGTCTCTTTCAGTGTCGTGAGCTGCAGCGCCGCTGACTCTGTCGAGGTCACAGTTCGAGGAGACGCCTTCGACTGGTTCTTGCTCGATGCTTTCGTGCCGATCGCTGCTCCGGACGTCGTCGGCAAGGCTCAGATGAGGTGCGGAGGATGACTCGGCTCACGCCCCGCCGCGAACGTGGCGCTGTGGCGACGATCGTCGTCGTGCTCTTGACCTCCGGGGTCCTTCTCGGGTTCGCCGCCATCACGATCGACGTCGGCCAGCTCATGCTCGAGCGGCGCGAACTACAGAACGGCGCAGACGCCGGCGCGCTATCACTCGCGCAGTCCTGCGCCGAGGGCAATTGCGTCCCCAACGCTGATGGCCTCGAGACCTTGGTGGATGGGAACGCGTCGGGCTTCGACGGGACACACGAGGTCGTCGAGCAGTGCGGAACGCTGCCGGGCCTTCCCCCTTGCACGTCGCCCGGGTCGCTCGAATCGATCAGCAGCTGTCCGCCAGCGCCTGGCGGCGACTACGTCGAGGTGCATACTCGGACGACGAGTGACGCCAGTGGAAGTCCCCTCCGCAACATCTTCGGCGCCGCTGCTGGAGGTTCCGGAACGTCCGAGACCGGCGCATGCGCCCGCGCGATACTTGGTCCCGTCGGGTCCACCGGCACAACTCTCCCGCTGACCATCAGTGTCTGCGACTGGAACGCCGCGACCTCGAACGGAACGGTCTTCGGAAGTCGCCCGTCGTACTCCCCCGCACCTGCCATGGCGCCGACGCTACCGATCAACAACGTGCCGGACGCGCTGGCTCCTCGGATCGCCAAGATCAACGCCCACGAGAACGGGAACCCGGCGACAGCATGTGGCCCGTCCATGTACGCCCCCGGAGGCTTCGGCTGGTTGAACGACACGGAGGGCTCAGACGACTGTGCCGCGACGTTCAACGCCGACGGGACGATCGCGGGGCTGCCCGGTGGTGCGCCGCCGAACGGGTGCAAGCAGGACGCGATGCAGAAGTACCTCGGAACTGAGGTGCTCATTCCGGTCTTCACATCCGTGGCTGGCAACGGCAGCGGCGTGGACTACACCGTCGCGGGGATTTCGTCCTTCTACTTTGTGGGATGGGACAACATGCAGACGGCGCAGCCCAACAAGAACTACAGCATCTACAAGACCCCGACGAACAACTTCTGCGGACAGGGGGCCAACGCCAAGACCTGCATCTGGGGCTGGTTCACCTCGCCCCTGGTGCCCGTTGGCGATGTCTCCGTCGGTGGTCCGAGTCGCGGCACCAAGACGTTCGGCCTCGGCGGGTAGTCCGTTAGTCCTGCTTCTCCACATTCGTCCCTTCCATCGCATCCATCAGAAGGACACTCACCACCATGGGTCGACGCATCCTCGCCATCCTCGCCGCTGCCGTCATCGCGTTCGTCGGTGCCGCCCTCGTGCTCGTCTACGCACGAGGCGCCGACGCCCGCGCCGTCGCGGCGGCCAGCCCCACGACCGTCTACGTGACGAACGAGGTCATCCCGGCCGGCACGTCCATGAAGGACGCCGTGCGCCTGGGCCAGATGGGCCAGACCGAGGTCGCCTCGGCGGCCAAGCCGGTCGGGGCCCTCGAGACCATCGACGACACGAACGGGGCCCTCGTCGCGCTCACCGACATCGCCCCCGGCCAGTACGTCCTCGGTGCTGCGTTCGGGGAGGTCCCCCTCGGGGAGAAGGCCCTGCAGGTCGCCTCCGGCAAGCTCGCGGTCTCGGTCCAGCTCAACGACCCCGCGCGGGTCGGGACGTTCGTCACCCCGGGCTCCTTCCTCACGGTCTTCATGACCTACCAGCTGAAGAACCTCGACGCCTCCGAGGAGGCGCAGGTCTTCAACGAGGAGGAGATCCAGGGGACCTCGATCCTCCTCGACAACGTCAAGGTCATCGCGATGGGCGACGCCTCGCTGACCCCCGCCCAGGCCACGCCGGAGGAGGGCGAGGAGGGCGCCTCGCAGCAGGAGACGCCGACGTTCCTCGTCACCCTCGAGGTGAGCCCGGAGCAGGCCGCCCGGCTCGTCCACGGCATCAACAACTACACGCTGTACGCCGGCCTCCGCGGCTCCGAGCTCGACGTCGACCCGGACCTGTCCGTCAACGACCTCACGATGCTCGAGGACGACGTCCGGTGAACATCCTCTGGGACACCGACCCCGGGGCGACGGAGCGGTACCGCTTCGCCCTCGGCGTGGACACGCAGGCGCTCGACTCGGCGGCGATGGTCGCGCGGGCCATCCACGACAACCCGCAGGTCGAGCAGATCGTCATCGGCTCCGACATCCCGATCGACAGGGCGTGCGAGCTGTCCGAGGCGACGCGCCTCGACCGGCCCGAGATCGGCGTCATCCTGCTGCGCAGCCGGGTGGACGTCACAACGCTCTCGCAGGCCCTCCGCGCCGGCATCCGTGAGGTCGTCGCCTCGGACGACCACACCGCGCTCGCCGAGGCGCTGCGCCGCAGCCGAGAGCTCACGTCGCGGCTCATCGGGCACGCGTCCGGGGGGTCAGCTCGTGAGGGGCGGCTCATCACGGTGTTCTCGGCGAAGGGCGGCGTCGGCAAGACGACCCTGTCGACGAACGCCGCGACCCACCTCGCGCACAGCGGGCTGCGGACCCTGCTCGTCGACCTCGACCTGTCCTTCGGCGACGTCGCGATCAGCCTGCAGCTCGTGCCGGCGCAGTCGATCTACGACGCGGTGTCGATGAGCGGGCACCTCGACGACGAGGCCCTCCGTGGGCTCGTGGTCACCCACGAGGAGAGCGGCCTCGACGTGCTGTGCGCGCCGAACGACCCGGGCGACGCCGACCGGATCCCGGTGCCGACGGTCTCGGAGGTGCTCAAGGTGGCGCGGCGCTCGTACGACTACGTCATCGTCGACACCCCGCCGTCGTTCACCGAGCACGTCCTCGCCTCGATCGACGTGTCGGACGCCCTCGTGCTCATCGCGACGCTCGACATCCCGGCCGTGAAGAACCTGCGCGTCGCCATCGACACCCTCGACATGATCGGCAGCCCCAAGGACTCGCGGATCATCGTGCTCAACCGGGCCGACGCCAAGGTCGGCCTGCGCCCCGAGGACGTCGAGGCGGCCATCAAGACGCCGATCGCCGTGAACATCCCGAACTCGCTCACCGTCCCCGCGTCGGTGAACCGGGGCGTGCCCATCGTGCTCGACGAGCCGAAGTCACCGGTGTCGCTCAGCATGAAGGAGCTCGTGGACAGCCACATCCGTACCGGACGCGACGACGAAGTGGGTTCGGCGGCTGCCGCCGTCGGCCAGACCTCGTCGCGCAAGAGCCTGTTCAGGGGGCGCAAGTGAGTCTCGCCGATCGTCTCGACAGCGTCCGCCGGGCCCAGGCGGCGGCCGACGCTCCCGCGTCGAACGCCCCGTCCGGTGCCGTGGCGTCGCGGGCCGCCGCGACGGCGCCGCGCCTCACCGACCCGTTCCAGGAGGTGAAGAACCGCGTCCACCAGGGGCTCATCGACATCCTCGGGCCGCGGCTCTACGACCCGCACCTGCCGGAGCACGAGCTCGCCGCCCAGGTGCGCACGACGCTCCAGCAGACCATCGACGCCGAGCAGAAGCCGCTGTCGCACGCCGACCGGACCCGCATCGCGCAGGAGGTCAGCGACGAGATCCTCGGGCACGGCCCGCTCGAGCCGTTGCTCCGTGACCCGGAGATCTCCGAGATCATGGTCAACGGCGCGAACATGATCTACGTCGAGCGCAGCGGAAAGCTGTACCGGGTCGACACCCACTTCTCGACCGAGGCGCACCTGCGCCGGGTCATCGACAAGATCGTCGGCCGGGTCGGCCGCCGCGTCGACGAGGCGAGCCCGCTCGTCGACGCCCGCCTGCCCGACGGCTCGCGTGTCAACGCCGTCATCAGCCCGATCGCGCTCGACGGCGCGATGCTCACGATCCGCAAGTTCTCCCAGGACCCGTACACCGACTCCGACCTCATCGCCTTCGGGACGATGTCGGCGGCGACCCGGGACTTCCTCGACGCCTGCGTGCGGGGTCGGCGGAACATCATCATCTCCGGCGGGACCGGGTCCGGGAAGACGACGACCCTCAACGTCATCTCCTCCTTCATCCCCGACGACGAGCGGATCGTGACGATCGAGGACGCGGCGGAGCTGCAGCTGAAGCAGGACCACGTCCTGCGGCTCGAGTCCCGCCCGTCGAACATCGAGGGCCGGGGCGAGATCGCCATCCGCGACCTCGTGAAGAACTCCCTGCGTATGCGCCCCGACCGCATCGTCGTCGGCGAGTGCCGTGACGGTGCCGCCCTCGACATGCTCCAGGCGATGAACACCGGCCACGACGGGTCGATCACGACGGTCCACGCGAACAGCCCGCGCGACTCCCTCGCCCGTCTCGAGACGATGGTCCTCATGGCCGGCGTCGACCTGCCGGTGCGTGCCATCCGCGAGCAGGTGGCCGGCGCCGTCGACCTCATCGTCCAGCAGGCCCGTCTCAAGGACGGCACCCGCCGCATCACCGCGGTGAGCGAGGTCGTCGGCATGGAGGGCGAGGTCATCACCCTCCAGGACGTCTTCACCTTCGACTGGGCCGCGGGCCGCGATGAGAACGGCCGCTTCAAGGGCGGCCTCGTGTCCACCGGGCTGCGCCCGAAGTTCCTCCAGGAGCTCACCGACCTCGGGGTGCACGTCGACCCCCAGGTGTTCATCGGCGGACCCCGATGACGCGGCGGCCCGGTGCCGTGCGGGCCGCGGTCGTCGCTCTCCTCGCCGGCGGGACCGCGCTCTTCGGCGCTCCCGTCGCGACTGCCGACGTGCCGGCCACGCTCAGCGACGTCCGGGTCGGCGACGATGCGATGACGGCGACGCTCGTCCTGCGTGCCGGTGCCGAGCAGGTCGAGCTCGACCCGTCGTCCGTCAGCGTGACGATCGGCGGTCGTGCCGCGGAGGTCGACGTCGCGCCCGCCGAGCGGACGAAGCGCTCGTCGATGCTCGTCATCGACACGAGCGGCTCGATGACGGCGAGCGGGATGGCCACGGTCCGTACGGCCGTCCGCGACTTCCTGGAGGTCGTCCCGGACGACGTCCAGGTCGGCGTCGTGTCCTTCGCGACGACCTCCGGGGTCGACGTCGCCCCGACCACCGACCACGACGCGATCCTGTCCGCCGTGGGTGCACTGCGGTCGAAGGGCGAGACGAGCCTCTACCGCGCCGTCCAGGACGCCGTCCAAGGGCTGGGGACCGAGGGTGAGCGCAGCATCGTCCTGCTCAGCGACGGCGCGGACAGCGTCTCGTTCGGCGAGGGCGGAGAGGCGCGCGAGCGGAGCGAGCGGCAGAAGGCGCTCGAGGCCCTCGCCCAGGCGAAGGTCCGCGCCGAGGCCATCTCCTTCCAGACCGAAGCGGCCGATGTCTCCGTGCTCCAGCAGTTCGCCGACGCCGGAGGTGGCACGGTTGCCCGGGCGGTCGACCGGGACGCCGTGGCCTCCGCGTTCGAGGCGGCAGCCCGGGCGCTCGACTCGCAGGCCGGTCTCGACATCACGATTCCAGCGGGTGTCTCCGGGGTGCAGCCGGTGGTCGTCACCGGTCGCGCGGGCGCGGAGCGCTTCCAGCTCACCGAGTCGGTGGACCTCCAGGACACGGAGGGACCCGTGGTCGTCGGCGGAGGGCAGCCAGCCCAGGCCGCTGTCCCGCCGATTCCTGGACTGTCGGCTCTGAACCTCCCGCTGCTCCTCGTCGCCACGGGGGTCGTCTTCCTCGGCGTCTTCGCTCTCGGAGTCGCTCTCGCCGCGCCGAAGTTCCAGTCGACACGGAGTCGGCGGATCGAGGCCGTCGAGGCCTACGGGTACGGGACGTCCCGGGCCGCGCAGCGTCAGCAGCAGCAGACGAGCACCGCCGCGCTCACCGAGCAGATCCTCCACGTCGGGGACAAGGTCGTCGAGGGCCGGGAGTCGACGACGAAGACGATGGAGCTGCTCGTACGGGCCGACCTCCCGTGGCGCGCCGGGGAGTGGTTCCTCCTGCGACTGGTCGCCGCCGTCATCGTCGGCGCCCTTGGGGCGCTGTTCCTCGACGGCTGGTTCCGGCTCGCAGGGCTGCTCGTCGGCGCGCTCGCCGGCTTCGTCGTCCCCTCAGTTGTGCTGCGGATCCTCGCCGCCCGGCGGGCCCGCAAGTTCGAGTCGATCCTGCCCGACATCCTCACGCTCGTCGCGACGAGTCTGTCGAGCGGGTTCTCGCTGCCGCAGGCCCTCGACTCCGTCGCCCGGGACGCCGCCGAGCCGTGCGCCAAGGAGTTCTCCCGGGCTCTCGCGGCCACCCGGATCGGGACGGACGTCTCGGACGCCCTCGACCAGATGGCTGAGCGGATGGACAGCTCGAACATGCGGTGGACCACCCTGGCGATCCGGATCCAGCGCGAGGTCGGTGGCAACCTCGCCGAGACCCTGCGGACCACCGCGGCGACCCTGCGTGAGCGCGAGGGTCTTCGCCGCCACGTCCGGGCGCTGTCCGCCGAGGGTCGGCTGTCCGCCTACATCCTCATCGCCCTGCCGATCGGACTCTTCTTCTACATGCTGTGGGTCAACTTCGAGTACGTGTCCTTGCTGTGGACGACCTTCCTCGGCATCGGGATGGTGGGCATCGGGCTCGTGATGCTCGTCATCGGGATCATCTGGATGCGCAAGGTCGTGGAGATCGAGGTCTGACATGCTGCTGCTCGTCATCGGGATCGCGCTCCTCGTCGGCGCCGTCATGGTCGCGGTCCTCGTCGCCTTCGCCGGGGCCGGTCAGCAGACCGGGGTCGCGCGCTCGCTGGAGCTGCTGAGCGTCCGCGCCGACAGCCGGTCCGCGGCCAAGAACGAGCTCGAGGCCAAGGACCGGCTCGTCGCGCCGGCCTTCGAGGTCTCGCGCAAGATGGCCCAGCGTCTGTCCCCGGTCGGGACCGGTGACCGGATCGCCGCCTCGCTCGACAAGGCCGGGAACCCGCCGGCCTGGACCGTCGAACGGGTCATGGGCGCCAAGGGCATCGCCCTCGTCGTGGGTGCGGTCGTCCCCGTCGTGTTCTTCGGCCTCAGTGTGACCGGTGTGCTCGGGGCGTTCGGGCTCGCCGCGCTCATGTTCTTCCTGCCCGACCTCCTCGTCTACAACCAGGGGACCAAGCGCCAGGAAGAGCTGCGCAAAGGCCTGGCTGACGCCCTCGACATGCTCACGGTGTGCGTCGAGGCGGGGCAGGGCTTCGATGCCGCGATCCTTCAGGTGGCGCGCAACGTCCCGGGCCCGATCGGCGGTGAGTTCGCCCGCGTCCTCGCCGAGATCCAGATCGGCAAGTCCCGCGGTGAGGCGTTCGCCGGCCTCGGGGAGCGGACGACCGTGTCCGAGATCAAGAACTTCGTGAGCGCCCTGGTCCAGGCCGACCGACTGGGCCTGCCCATCGCCGCCGTCCTGCGCGAGCAGACGAAGGAGATGCGCGTCGCGCGGCGTCAGCGGGCCGAGGAGGAAGCACAGAAGGTCACGGTGAAGATCCTCTTCCCGCTCATCTTCTTCATCTTCCCGGTGCTCATGATCGTCGTCATCGGCCCCGGCATCATCCGACTCGTCGACGCCTTCACCGCCTTCTGAGCGCCGATGGCGGACGCAGTCCGAGGCACGTCCCGTCAGGCGCGGTCGACGTCGGCGACGAGACCGAGCCGGACCGCCGCGATGACGGCACTGGCCCGGTTGTGCGCCCCGAGCTTGTCGTAGATCTTGCCGATGTGCGTCTTGACCGTCGACTGGCTCATGTAGAGCGACTTGCCGACCTGGGCGACCGACGCCCCCTCGACGAGCAGCTTGAGCACCTCGGTCTCGCGGGAGGTGAGCGAGGTCTGCGGCTGCTCGTGCCGGCGGCGCATCGCCTCGGCGAGTCCCGACGCGGAGAACTCCAGCGGGAAGTCGGCCGCGCGGCGGACCGCGGAGAGCACCTGGTCCGACGGAGCGCTCTTGCGCACGAGCGCCGACGCGCCCGCGTCGAGCGCCTCGAGCAGCGTCGAGTCGTCGTTGAGCATCGTGAGCACGACGAGGCCGATGTCCTTGTTCTGCTCGCGGACCGCGCGCACGAGGTCCAGGCCGCTGCCGTCGGGCATCGTCACGTCGATGACGGCGACGACGCGTCCGGGTGGGGGAGTGCGGAACATCCGGTCGAAGAGGGCGCGGCCCTCGGTGAGCGACCCGGCCTGACCGACGACGCTCACCCCGTCCTGGGAGCTGAGCATCCCCGCGACCGCCTCGCGCACGACGGCATGGTCATCGACGAGTACGACGCTGATGGTCACGGCAGCCTCCACGGCGTCAGGTGACCACCTGGGTGGCAGAGGGGGCGGTCACGGGATCTTCGACGCTCAGGCTAACGGTCAGCCGTCCGTTGGGCGCGTTGTTCACGGCGAGTGTCCCGCCCACTTCGCCGAGCGCCGGGCTGCGGAACGTCCGCCGCGCCAGGCGCGGGTCGCCGTCGTGCGAGACCTCGACCCGCATCGGTCCGACGACCGAGCTCGCGAGGCTCACCGACGCGTTCCGGGCCCCGGAGGCCTGGGCGTCGGCGAGGACGTCCATGACGAGGCGGTGGGCGAGCATCTCGACGCGGGGGTCGAGCCGGCGCCGTCCCTCGCTCACCGTGACCGTCGTGCGGACCCCGGTCATGCTGCCGAAGCTCTGGACGGCGGCTCCGAGGACCGCGCCGAGGCCGGTGCCGGGACGCTCCGCGACGCGCAGGTCGGTGATGTGCAGCCGCAGGTCGGCCATCGCCTCGCTGAGCCGCTCCCGCAGGCCGTCGAGGGCGTCGCGGATGTCGGTCCCCGGGGGGCCGGCCTGCATGCGCAGCGCGTCGACGGTGTAGCCGAGCGCGGCGAGCTCCTGGGCGATGCCGTCGTGGATGTCGCGGGCGATGCGGTTGCGCTCCTCGAGGCTCGCGTACTGGCGCAGGTTGCCGAAGAGGAGGCCGGCCTGCACCGTCGGCGCCAGCCGCCGGGTGACCTCGAGCACCTCCCGCTTCTCGTGCTCGGTGAAGCTCTGGTCGATGCCGCGCTCGACGACGACGACCGTGGTCGGTCCGGACCCGAAGGCGATCGGCACGATGAGGGCGAGCCGGTGGCCCATCTCGTCGGTGAACGGGACCTCGGTGGGCTTCCAGCCCGACTTGTTCGACTCCAGCAGCGTCGCGACGTGGTCGGCGAGGTGCCACGGGGCGCGGGTGGAGCCGCGGAGGGCGACGGGCACGAGGTGCTCGGCGTCGCTCGTGACGAGGACCGCGCTGCGCGCCGACGGCACCTCCGCGGCGAGGAGGTCGAGGGCGAGCGTCGCGCCGGCCGGGGCGTCGAGCCCGGTCGTCATCTCCTCGGACAGCTCGTGGAGGCGCTGGATGAGCTGGATCGCCTCGCGCGCCGCGGGGTCCGCCTCGTCGAGCTCGTGCTCCGTGACGAGCCGCTGGTTCCACGCGCCGAGGGCCCCGAGGACGACGGCCGCCCCCACCCAGGCCGCGACGGCCGCGTTGACCCTGGGCGTCTCGTTGGCGGCGGCGGTGGCGACGAGGAACGCGACGGGTGCGATGACGCAGGCGAAGAGGTAGCCCACCCGGCCGAACCGGGTGCCGCTGTGGTACGCCGGGATGAGGATGAGGAGTGCCGCGACGAGGCCGGCCCCCGCGTACGCCGCCCCGGCGGCGGCGGCGGACACCCCGAGCAGCGCGAGGATGACGGTGTCGAGCATGCCCTGGCGCGAGATCGGCATCCGGTCGAGGACGGCGACGACGACGTCGAGGACGAGGACGAGGACGAGCCAGGGAAGCGTCTCGATGGCTTTCCCGTCCGCGACCGCGAGGCAGACGGTGAGGACGGCGAACGCGAGCCGGATCGTCGCCGAGGCGTCCAGCCACGCGGGTCCGATGCGTCTCTCCACGGCAGCAGGGTACGCGTCCCCGAACCGTCATTTCGCGGGTTCGCGGCCGTGGCTGTGTGATGATGGCCTGGCCCGGAGGCGTCATGGGGAAGGACACAGACCACCGTGAAGGGACGCGTGCTCGTCGTCGACGACGACCTGGCACTGGCCGAGATGCTCGGCATCGTGCTCCGGGGCGAGGGGCTGGACACCGAGCACGTCGCCGACGGCTCGTCGGCCATCGACGTCTTCCGCTCCTACCGACCGGACCTCGTGCTCCTCGACGTCATGCTCCCGGGCCGGGACGGCCTCGAGGTCTGCCGTGACATCCGCGGCGAGTCGGGCGTGCCGATCGTCATGCTCACCGCGAAGACCGACACCGTCGACGTCGTCCTCGGTCTCGAGTCCGGCGCCGACGACTACGTCGTGAAGCCGTTCAAGCCCCAGGAGCTCATCGCCCGGGTCCGGGCCCGCCTGCGCCGCGGCGACGACCCGGAGCCCGAGCGGCTGAGCGTCGGGGACCTCGAGATCGATGTCGCCGGACACTCCGTGACCCGCGGCGGCGTCCCGCTGTCGCTCACCCCGCTCGAGTTCGACCTCCTCGTCGCGCTCGCCCGCAAGCCCTGGCAGGTCTTCACCCGCGAGGTGCTCCTCGAGCAGGTGTGGGGCTACCGGCACGCCGGTGACACCCGGCTCGTCAACGTCCACGTCCAGCGCCTGCGCAGCAAGATCGAGCACGACCCGGAGCACCCGGAGATCGTCGTCACCGTCCGCGGCGTCGGCTACAAGGCCGGCGCCTCCTGACGATGTCCGGGTCGGGCGGCGTGGCGCTGCGCTCGGCGGTGCTGCGACGGCAGGCGACGCGCGCGGGCCGCTCCCTGTCCGGGCTGGGGCTCGCCGTCCGCCGCGCGGCCGGCCGGTCCCGCCGCCGGTGGCGGCAGTCGCTGCAGCTGCGCGTCGTGACGACGACGATGCTCCTGGGCCTCGTCGTCGTCACCGTCCTCGGCTCGGTGCTGCACTCCCAGATCGCCCGCGGTCTCGAGGAGGCACGGATCACCAACGCGCAGTACGAGGCGCTGGCGCTCACCGCCGAGGCGCAGACCCAGTGGCAGGCGTCGACCTCCTCGTCCGTCGACGAGCTCAACCAGGCGGCGCGCGACATCATGACCCGCATCCTCAGCGCCGCCGGCCCGGAGTCGACCCGGTACGTCGTCATGAGCCGGTCGGCCGGCAACGACAGCGACGTCGTCCTCGCCAGCCTCCAGAGCGGGGCGCTCGGCCTGTCCGTCGTGAGCCCGGACCTGCGCGAGGCGGTCGCCGCCGACCCGAGCACCCAGCAGGTCCAGCTGACGCAGGTGCGGCTCGATGGGCGAGAGCTGCCGGCGGTCGTCGTCGGCAGCGTCGTGCAGGTGCCGACGGCCGGCCCCTACGACCTCTACTTCATCTTCCCGATGGAGCAGGAGGTCGAGACGATGGGCCTCATCGGCCAGGCGTTCGTCGTGGCCGGCGTCATCCTGACCCTGCTCGTCGGGGCCGTCGCGGTCGTCGTCACCCGGCAGGTCGTCGACCCGGTCCGCCGCGCCGGCGAGGTGGCGCAGCGCCTGTCCGCGGGCCGGCTCAACGAGCGGATGCCGGCCAAGGGCGAAGACGACCTCGCCCTGCTCGCGACGTCCTTCAACAACATGGCCGACAGCCTCCAGTCCCAGATCCGCCAGCTCGAGGGGCTCTCGGCGGTCCAGCAGCGGTTCGTCTCCGACGTCTCCCACGAGCTGCGCACCCCGCTCACGACGATCCGGATGGCCGTCGACGTCATCCACGCCGGCCGTGAGGGCTTCGCCGACACGACGATGGCGCGCTCGACGGAGCTGCTCGCCGGTGAGCTGGACCGCTTCGAGGCCCTGCTCGCCGACCTGCTCGAGATCAGCCGGTTCGACGCGGGGGCCGCCGCCCTCGACGTCGAGCCGGTCGACCTGCGCGGCACCGTCGGGAAGGTCGTCGCGGCGGCCGCACCGCTCGCGGAGCGCCGGGGGAGCACGATCACGGTGCACGCGCCGGCCGAGGCCGCGGAGGTCGACGTCGACGAGCGCCGGGTCGAGCGCATCCTGCGCAACCTCGTCGTCAACGCCGTCGAGCACGGCGAGGGCCGCCCGGTCGACGTCCACGTCGGGGTCTCCGCCGACGCGGTCGCCGTCGTCGTCGAGGACCACGGCGTCGGGCTGCGCCCCGGCGACGCCGCCAACGTCTTCACCCGCTTCTGGCGGGCCGACCCGGCCCGGGCCCGCACTACCGGCGGCACCGGGCTCGGGTTGTCGATCTCCCTCGAGGACGCCCGCCTGCACAACGGGTGGCTCCAGGCGTGGGGCGAGCCCGGCCTCGGGTCGCGGTTCCGGCTCACCCTGCCGCGCCGGTCCGGCGGGACGCTGCACTCCTCACCGCTCCCGCTGAGCCCGAGGGACCTCTGATGCGCCGCCGTCCGCTCTGGGTGGCCCTCGTCGTCGCCGTCGCCACCGTCCTCGCCGGCTGCGGCGGGGGGCTGGCGTCCGACGGGCCGGTCCAGGGCGGCCTCGAGGTCGGTTCCGGCGAGGACGCGCCGCTCACGATCGTCTTCCCCGGACCGGAGCCGGACGCGACCCCCGAGAGCATCGTGCGGGGCTTTTTGCGGGCCGGGGCCGCGAGCGACGGCGCCTACGACAACGCCCGCCGCTTCCTGACCGGGGAGGTCGCGGAGAGCTGGAACCCCGACGAGACGCTCGTCCTCCTCGCCACCGACACCGCGCCCTCCGTGCGGATCACCGGGCCGACGTCCGTCGAGGTGTCCTCCCGGGCCGCGGGGACGGTCGACAGCACCGGCCGGTACACCGCCGCCGCCCCGGGGACCCGGGTGACCGCCGACTTCCGGCTCACCTCCGTCGAGGGCCAGTGGCGCATCGACCGCATCCCCGAGGGGTTCGGCCGGTGGATCACGAGCAACGACGTCTCCCGCCTCGTACGGCCCTTCGCCGTCCACTACGTGTCGACGAGCAGCCGCTCGACCGTCGAGGACGTCCGGTGGTTCCCCCTCGACCGTCTCGCGACCCGGCTGGCGCGCGCCCAGCTGCTGCCCCTCCCGCGCCACCTCGAGGGCGCCGCGGTCTCCGCCGTCCCGGAGGGGTCACGGCTGCTCGGCGACGCGGTGTCCGTCGAGGCGGGCGTCGCGTCGGTCAACCTCATCTCGACCCCACTGGCGCCGGGTGAGGCGACCCGGCAGAACCTGTGGGCCCAGTTCGTGAGCACGCTCATCCAGGACCCCGAGGTCACGGCGGTCCGGCTCGCGAGCGACGGGGTGCCGGTCGAGGTGTCCGGCGTCGAGGGGCCGGTCTCCTCGCTCACCCGGGTCGGGTTCCCGGCGCCGGAGGTCGACACCTCCCTCGCGAAGCCGGTCGTCCGCCGCGGGTCCACGGTGTCGGTGTTCGACCCGGGCCTCAGCGCCCAGCAGCAGACCCGCGACCCCGACCCGCAGACCGACCTCCCCGAGATCCCGCAGACCTGGACCGGGCTCGCGCAGTCCGCGGACGGCGCGGAGCTCGCCGCGGTCGACGTCGAGGCCGACGGGGTGTCGAGGTGGCGCGACGGCATCCGCTACGAGGTCCCGCCCCCGGGCACCGACGTCGGGGCGCCCGCGTACGACCGGCGCGGGTTCCTGTGGACGGGGGCGGTCGGCGACGACGCCCGGCTCTTCACCGTCGACGTGGACGCCGACCCGGCCGACCCCGAGGCTGCGGCCCCGCTGCCGGTCGCCGCCTCCTGGCTCGGCGACCGGCGCGTCGCGGAGGCCAAGGTCGGCGCCGACGGCGACCGGGTCGCGGTCCTGTCGACCCTGCCGGACGGGTCGGGGCCGCGGGTCGACCTCGCGGGCGTCATCCGCGGCGAGGGGGACCGCCCCGAGCGTCTCTCGCCGCCGCTGCGGCTCGGTGTCGAGCTGTCCTCCGCCTCGGGGCTGACGTGGGTCGACGACTCGAACGTCGCGACGATCGCCGGCATCGGGGGAGAGGTGGCGCCGACGGTGCTCTCCGTCGGTGGTGACATGACCCGGCTCTCACCGGTGCCGGGCGGGGTCGACGTCGCCACGACCGGGGCGGACGACCTGTACGTCGTCACCGGGTCCGGCCTGTTCATGCGGGCGGGCTCGCGCTGGGTCGACAGCGGTCCCGGCACCGACCTCGCGGCACCCGCAGGCTGACGGCCCGTCCCCAGGGGTCCCCGTCCGGTCGCCGTCGTCCCCAGCGTCGACGGAGCCGGAGCGGCGGCGCTCCCACGGAGGCATCGTCGGGGGATGAGCCCCTCGCTGCCGCTGGTCCCGGCCGTCCGATCCGCCGCCGGCCTCGTGCTCCCCACCCGGTGCGCCGGGTGCGCGACACCCGGCCCGGCCTGGTGCCGCTCCTGCCGGGCCTCCCTCGCCCTCCCGCCCCCGCCCGTGCGTGACGTCGGGGTGCGCTGCTGGTCCGGGGTGCCCCTCACCCCGCCCACCCGGACGGCGCTCACGGCCTACAAGGACACCGGACGGCGCGACCTGCGCGGGGTGCTCGCACCGGCGCTCGCCGCCGCGGTCGGGCGCTGCCTCGCCGAGGACCCCGTCCTTCGCCGTGCCCGCTCCCTCGGCGATCCGGTCCTCCTCGTCCCCGTCCCCGGCTCGGCGCGGGCCCGTCGCCGCCGTGGGGACGACCCGGTGCCCGCCCTGGCCGGGGCCGCGCTCCGCCTGCTCGACGACCCGGCGCTCGTGCTCGCCCCGCTCCTGCGGCACGTCCGCCCCGTCGCCGACCAGTCATGGCTCGGACGCGCGGACCGCCGGGCCAACCTCGACGGCGCTCTCGGGGTGCGCCAGGCGTGGCGCACGACGCTCCGGGGCCGGCCGTTCGTCGTGCTCGACGACGTCCTCACGACCGGTGCGACGGTCGCGGAGGCCGCCCGGTGCGGCATCGCCGCAGGTGGCGGCCACGCGGCCGTCGCCACCGCCGTCGCGACGCCCTGACCGGGCTCCGGACGGGTGCTCCGTTCTGCTTGTGGCGGGCCCGGTGGCGGGCTAGCGTCTCGTCATGGACCTCGTTCCTCGGAGGTGGTGCCCCTGACCGGAGCCGCCCTGCGCAGCGCACACCACCGACTTGAGGAGGACCCTCCTGTGGACATCGTCGTCACCGGCCGACACCTGACCGTCTCCGACCGCTTCCGCGAGCACATCGAGGACAAGCTGGAGAAGATCACTCAGCTCGAGTCCCGCACGCGGCGGGTCGAGGTCACCGTCAGCCACGAAGCGAACCGCCGCCAGGCCAAGGCCTGCGACCGGGTCGAGGTCACCATCCACTCCAAGGGCCCGGTCGTGCGGGCCGAGGCCTGCGCCGAGGACAAGTACGCGGCCCTCGACCTCGTCCTCGACAAGCTGATGGAGCGGCTGCGCCGCAAGCACGACAAGCGGCAGGTCCGCCGCGGGCGGCGCGCGCCGGAGTCGGTCGCCCACGCGACGGCCCGCAGCGAGCCCCCGCTCGACATGGCGGCTCCCGAGGGGGACGACGGCCCACGGGGCGAGTTCGACGACTCACCGGTCGAGGTCCGCGAGAAGGTGCACCGGTCCACCCCGATGACCCTCGCCGACGCGCTCACCGAGATGGAGGCCGTCGGGCACGACTTCTACCTCTTCCACGACGTGGACACCGACCGCGCGAGCGTCGTCTACCGACGGCACGGCTGGTCCTACGGCGTCCTCCACCTCGACCTCGACGGCAGCCTCGAGGAGTCCGCGGACGGCGTCGTCGCGGCGGCCGCCTCCTGATCCCGAGGGAACGCACGGTGGGCATCGGGCCCCTGACCTGACACGATGGGCCCCGTGGAGCCCACGCACACCGGAGCCGGGACCCGGGTGCCGCCCGCGGGCGGCATCCGGGTCGTGCTCGCGGACGACCACGTGAAGTACCGCACCGGCATGGGCATCGTCATCGGCCTGCACGGGGTCACCGTCGTCGGCGAGGCCGACAACGGGCAGGAAGCCGTCGAGGTGTACGCGCGGGAGCGTCCCGACGTCATCGTCATGGACGTGCGGATGCCCGGGCTCGGCGGGATCGAGGCGTGCCGGCGCATCCACGAGGCCGACCCCGGGGCGCGGATCCTCATGTCGACGATGAGCGACGACGAGTCCGACCTCTTCGAGGCGGTCAAGGCCGGCGCCAGCGGCTACCTTTTCAAGGACCTCCCCGCGGAGGACGTCGCCGACGCGATCCGCCGCGTCCACGACGGGCAGGCGATCATCCCCCCGAGCATGGCCGCGACGCTGCTCCAGGAGTTCAGCCGGCTGAGCCAGCAGCCGCAGCCGACCCCCGGGACGGAGGACGCACGGCTCACCGACCGCGAGGTCGAGGTGCTGCGGCTCGTCGCCCGTGGGCGGGCCAACCGCGAGATCGCCGGCGACCTCGTGATCTCCGAGAACACCGTGAAGAACCACGTCCGCAGCATCCTCGAGAAGCTGCACCTGCACTCCCGCGTCGAGGCCGCGGTGTACGCACACCGGCGGAACATCGTCGCGCCGGATGACTGACGCCGCGGTCGTCCGGCTCTCCCGACCCGCCGCCCGGCGGGTCGCCCTCGCCGCGCAGGGTTTCGCCCGTGCGCGGCCGACAGCACCCGGGATCCGCGACCTCCAGCGGGTCGTCGACATCGTCGGCGTCGTCCAGATCGACAGCGTCAACGTCCTGACCCGCAGCCAGTACCTGCCCTTCTTCTCCCGCCTCGGCCCGTACGACACCGGTCTGCTCGACCGGGCGCGCGACCGCGCTCCCCGGCGTCTCGTCGAGTACTGGGCCCACGAGGCGTCCCTGGTCCCCCCGAGGACCTGGCCGCTGCTCGACTTCCGGATGCGACGGGCACGGTCCGACGCGTGGGGCGGCATGCAGCGCGTCGCCCGCGACCACCCCGACCTCGTGGAGGCCGTGCTCGACGAGGTGACCCGCCGCGGACCCCTGACGAGCCGGGAGGTCGAGGCGTCCCTCGCGCACGACCACCCGCGCTCGAGCGACCACTGGGGATGGAACTGGTCGCTCGTGAAGAACGCGCTCGAGTACCTGTTCTGGTCCGGGCAGCTGTCGAGCGCGGGACGGACGGCGCAGTTCGAGCGGCGCTACGCCCACCCCGCGCGGGTGCTGCCGCTGGACGTACGCGCCGAGGCCCTCGACCCCGGGGCCCGGCCGGCGGAGGAGGAGGCCTTCCGGCGGCTCGTCGAGATCGCCGCGCGGGCGCACGGCGTCGGGAGCGAGCAGTGCCTGCGCGACTACTTCCGGCTCACCCCCCAGCAGGCGCGCCCCGCGATCGCGGCGCTCGTCGCCGACGGCACGCTGCTGCCCGCGACCGTCGACGGCTGGCACCGGCCGGTCTACCTGCACCGCGAGGCCCGCCGACCCCGCCGGGTGCGGGCACGGGCGCTGCTGTCCCCGTTCGACTCCCTCGTGTGGCAGCGCGACCGGGTCCGGGCGATCTTCGGCTTCGACTTCCGGCTCGAGATCTACGTGCCCGAGCACCTGCGGGTCCACGGCTACTACGTCCTGCCGTTCCTCCTCGGTGACGAGCTCGTCGCGCGCCTGGACCTCAAGAGCGACCGACGGGCCGGAGTGCTTCGGGTGCAGCGGTGTACCTGGGAGCCGGGTCGCGGCGGCCCCGACGACGCCGCCGAGCTGGACGCCGAGCTCGACCTCCTCGCCGGCTGGCTCGGCCTCGCCGCCGTCGGCTGAGAGGCGCCGCCGCCTGGCGGGGTACGCCGAACGGCCCCCCTCGCCCGGACCGTTGAGCGGATGTCCCGGCTCCCGGGGTTCCGCGACGCTGGACGGGTGCACATCCCCTCTCGCGGTTCTTCACCGTCACGTCCAGTCGGTGGTCGGGCGCGGACGCGGTCCGAACGAGGCGCGTCCGCGCTGGAGTTCGCCCTCGTCCTGCCGATGCTCGTCGCCCTCGTCGGCGGCATCATCGACTTCGGATTCCTCTTCTCCCAGCAGATCGCCTTCAACACCGCTGCCCGTGACGCGGCCCGCACCGCCGTGACGAAGCCTCTCACCGGATCGCCGCAGACTTGCTCGAACGTCGCTACCCGCGCTCGGAACGCGTCGACGCAGGCGGGGGGTGCGCTCGGCGTAGGACCGGCCGGGACCCGGATCGAGGTCACGGCACCCAATGGGGGCTGCACCATGGCCGCCGGCTCGACGTCGGCAGGAGGTCCTGCGCAGCTGTGCACGGGGTCGTCGAGCGACGGGAGCGTGACGGTCGCCGTCATCCACGAGTCGACACCGCCGTTCCCCGTGCCATTTCTGAACTCCGTGACCCTGACCGGGCGGGGCAACTTCGTGTGCGAGTACCGCTGATGCCCCGCCAGGTTCGAGATTCCGCTGCTCGCGACGAACGCGGTGCCGTTGCGCTGACGGTCGTCGGTCTCATCGTTCCTTTCCTTCTCATCGGCGCCTTTGTCGTCGACCTCGGCATGGCCTACGCCCAGGCGCAGGCGTTCGCGAGCGGCGCCGACAGCGCGGCCCTCGCCGTCGCGCGGGAGAAGCAGGACGACATGAACGAGAAGCCGACGACCCTGACCAACTGTGGGGCGCTGCTCGCCGACGATCCGGACGCCGCGCGCGCGGGCGAGACTGCCCGACGGCAGGTGCAGGCGAACCGACCATTTGACTTGTCCGAAGACGACATCACAGTCAATGTCAGGTTGGCCTGCGTGCCCGTGAACGGTGGTCCTGCCGGTTCCGGCGTCCTCAAGGTGACCGTCGACGTCACGCGCGAGGTCCCCACCGCGCTCGGCAAGGTCGCCGGCGTCGACTCGATCCGCGCGGCGCGCACCGGGAACGCGGGCGTCTCGGGGGCGAGGAGGGTCGGCGGAGTCTTCCCGCTCGCGATCTGCGACAAGCAGGCGAATGCCATCCGTGCGAACCCGACCGCGACGACGACCATCGAGACCGACAAGGTGTGGCAGCCCGGTTGTGCCACTGGCAACGCCGGCGGCGGCAACGGCGGTGGGAACAACGGCGGTGGGAACAACGGCGGCGGCAACGGCGGTGGGAACAACGGCGGCGGCAACGGCGGTGGGAACAACGGCGGCGGCAACGGCGGTGGGAACAACGGCGGCGGCAGCAACTCCGGCGCGGGTAACTGGGGTTGGCTCGACTGTGGTGCCACGAACAACAGCACCCAAGGCCTTGCGGACCGCATCCGCAACGGATGCACGCTCCCGCCGCTGGCGGGCAACCCGGCAAGCGTCCAGATGGGTGGCCAACCCGGGAACCGGGACAACGCGGGACCCGTACGAGACGCGATGCAGGACAAGGTTGGCGACTCGCTGGCCTTCCCGGTCTACGACCTCGTGACGAGCCAGGGCTCCGGCGCGGAGTACCGGGTCGTCGGTTTCATCACCCTCAAGATCATTGCCATCACGAACGGTGAGGTGACGGTGCAGTACCAGGCCTACAGTCCGACGGCCGAGTTCGACGGCAGCTGTGGCCTCGGCGCCGGTTGCGCGTCGTACAACGTGACCGCGGTCGGTCTCATCGGCTGACGGCGGCGCGACGCCCGACGGTGGTGGTCCCCGTCAGGCGTCGCGCAGCCGTTCCCAGTGGACGGCCTCGACGGTCCGCCCGTCCGGCAGCAGGTCCGCCGCGGACTCCCGCCCCCAGACCTCGAAGCCGAGCGACTCCAGGACGCGGTTGCTGCCGGTGTTGTCCTCGGCGGTCTGCGCGACGAGCCGTCGCAGCCCCAGACCGTCGGCGCTCCTCGGGGTGAAGGCGTGCTCGACCGCGAGCCTCGTGGCCGCGGTCGCGACGCCGCGCCGCCTCGCGGCCGGCAGGACCTGGTATCCGACCTCGGCGGTGTCGTCGTCGAGCGTCCCCTCGTGGACGAAGAGCAGGGCCTCCCCGAGCGCGCGGTCCTCGGCGGCGTCGGCGACGCACCAGCTGAGCGTCGTCCCCGTCGCCATCTTCTCCCGGCGGGTCATGAGCCACTCGGGGAAGGTGTCGACGTCGAGCACACCCCGCGCGGGCATGTGGTGCGCCGGCTGGTCGCGGGCGCCCAGCCCCTCGACGTCGGTGTCCCGCCAGGGCCGCAGCACGAGGCCGCCCGCCTCGTCGGTGCGCAGGACGGGTGGGTCGAGCCAGGGCGTCCGGGCCTCCATGACGTCGTCCGCGGCGAGGCTCGCCTGCCAGATGTCGACCGCGGGCCCGCCGTCCATGTCGACGTGCGCGCCCGGCAGCGTCCCGTGATGGGCGAAGCCGCACGCCCAGACGACGCGCCACGACGCGAAGTTCCCGCGCAGCGCCTCCCAGTGGACCCGGGTGCCGCCGCCGTCGAACCACCACTGGCACGCGAGGCGGACTGCGGCGGCCATGTAGCCCTGGCCGCGCGCCTCGGGATGCAGCCCGAAGCCGATCTTCGCGACGTCGCGCGACGACTGGGGTCGCAGGTCGACCGTCCCGAGGTAGCGGTCCGGGTCGTCCGCCGGGGCGAGGGCCCAGTGCCGGATGCCCCCCGGGTCGTTCCACGACGCCTCGATGGCGGCGAGCCATTCGCGGGCGTTCGCCTCGTCGTAGGGTCGCGGCACGGTCGTCCAGTACCTCGACTCGGGGTCCTCGCTCTGGGCGACGATGCGCTCGACGTCGGAGGCGCGGTGCGCCCGCAGGCGGACGTGCCCGTCGGTGAGCTCCCGGACGTTCCCGGGGAAGACGGCCTCGTTCATGGGGTCAGGAAACCACCGAGCGGGCCCGGGGCGGAACTCGACACGACGTCCCCGCCGTTCACCCCCCGGGCGGTGCCCTCCGGCGGCGCCGTCCGCGCGCCGCGGGCCCCTCGACTACTGTGGACGGGTCCGGGCGAGGCCGCCCGCCGCCGAAGTCTGCTCAAGGAGTCCCACTCGTGAAGATCGTCGAGAAGCTGCTGCGCGCCGGTGAAGGACGCGTCCTCAAGAAGCTCGACAACATCGCGGCGCAGGTCAACGCCATCGAGGAGGACTTCGAGGCGCTCTCCGACGCCGAGCTGCGCGAGGAGACCGAGAAGTTCAAGGCCCGCCTCGCCGACGGCGAGACCCTCGACGACATCCTCCCGGAGGCGTTCGCGGCGGTCCGCGAGGCGAGCAAGCGCACCATCGGCAAGCGCCACTTCGACGTCCAGCTGATGGGCGGTGCCGCGCTGCACATGGGCAACGTCGCCGAGATGCGCACCGGTGAGGGCAAGACCCTCGTCGCGACCCTGCCGAGCTACCTCAACGCGCTGTCCGGCAAGGGCGTCCACGTCATCACGGTCAACGACTACCTCGCCGAGTACCAGTCCGAGCTCATGGGCCGTGTCCACCGCTTCCTCGGGCTCGAGACCGGCTGCATCCTGTCCTCGATGAACCCCGAGCAGCGGCGGGCGGAGTACGCGAAGGACATCACGTACGGCACGAACAACGAGTTCGGCTTCGACTACCTGCGCGACAACATGGCCTGGGCGACGACCGAGCTCGTCCAGCGCGGCCACAACTTCTGCATCGTCGACGAGGTCGACTCGATCCTCATCGACGAGGCCCGCACGCCGCTCATCATCTCCGGCCCGGCCGACGCGCCCACGAAGTGGTACACCGAGTTCGCCCGCATCGCCGGCCGCCTGGAGCGCGGGGCGCTGGAGTCCGGCGAGGGCGACTACGAGGTCGACGAGAAGAAGAAGACCGTCGGCGTCCTCGAGCAGGGCATCGACAAGGTCGAGGACCACCTCGGCATCGACAACCTCTACGAGTCGGCCAACACCCCGCTCATCGGCTACCTCAACAACGCGATCAAGGCCAAGGAGCTCTTCCAGCGCGACAAGGACTACGTCGTGATGAACGGCGAGGTCCTCATCGTCGACGAGCACACCGGCCGCATGCTCGCCGGGCGCCGGTACAACGAGGGGATGCACCAGGCCATCGAGGCCAAGGAGGGGGTGCAGATCAAGAACGAGAACCAGACGCTCGCGACGATCACCCTCCAGAACTACTTCCGGATGTACGACAAGCTCTCCGGCATGACCGGTACGGCCCAGACCGAGGCCGCCGAGCTCAACTCGATCTACGGTCTCGGCGTCGTGTCCATCCCGACGAACCGACCGATGGTGCGCCAGGACGTCGCCGACCTCGTCTACCGGACCGAGGAGGCGAAGTACTCCGCCGTCGTCGAGGACCTCGTCGAGCGGCACGAGAAGGGCCAGCCGGTCCTCGTCGGCACGGTCTCGGTCGAGAAGTCGGAGTACCTCTCCGAGCAGCTGCGCCGCCGTGGCGTCCGGCACGAGGTCCTCAACGCCAAGCACCACGAGCGGGAGGCGTCGATCGTCGCCGAGGCCGGCCGCAAGGGCGCCGTCACCGTCGCGACGAACATGGCCGGGCGAGGCACCGACATCATGCTCGGCGGCAACCCGGAGTTCCGGGCCGTCGCGGCACTGAAGGACCGGGGCCTCGACCCCCACGAGACGCCCGAGGAGTACGAGGCGGCCTGGGACGAGGCGCTCGCCGCGGCCGAGAAGCAGGTCGAGACCGAGCACGAGGAGGTCACCGAGCTCGGCGGCCTCTACGTCCTCGGCACCGAGCGGCACGAGTCGCGCCGCATCGACAACCAGCTGCGCGGCCGCTCCGGCCGACAGGGCGACCCGGGCGAGTCCCGCTTCTACCTCTCTCTCCAGGACCACCTCATGCGGCTGTTCAACGCGGGGCTCGTCGACCGCGTCATGACGACGGCGAAGATGGAGGAGGACCAGCCGATCGAGTCCAAGATGGTGACCCGGTCGATCCAGTCCGCCCAGGCCCAGGTCGAGGCGCAGAACTTCGAGATCCGCAAGAACGTCCTCAAGTACGACGACGTCCTCAACCGCCAGCGCACCGTCATCTACGACGAGCGCCGCCGGGTGCTCGAAGGGGAGGACCTGCACGAGCAGCTGCGGTTCTTCGTCAACGACGTCATCGAGGGCTACATCGACTCCGAGACCGCCGCGGGCTTCCCGGAGGACTGGGACCTCGAGCGGCTGTGGCAGGCGCTGCGGGCGCTGTACCCGGTCACGGTCACCCCCGAGCAGATCGAGGACGCCGCCGGCGGCCGGTCCGCGCTCACCCCGGAGACCCTCAAGGAGGAGCTGCTCTCCGACGCCCACCAGGCCTACGACGCCCGCGAGGAGGCCCTCGGCGGCGAGGTGATGCGCGAGGTCGAGCGACGCGTCATGCTCTCGGTCCTGGACCGCAAGTGGCGCGAGCACCTCTACGAGATGGACTACCTCAAGGAGGGCATCGGCCTGCGCGCGATGGCCCAGCGCGACCCGCTCGTCGAGTACCAGCGCGAGGGCTTCCAGCTGTGGAAGGCGATGAACGAGTCGCTCAAGGAGGAGTCCGTCGGGATGCTCTTCCACGTCGAGGTCAAGGTCGACGAGGAGAAGAAGCAGGAGTCGGTCCAGCCGGTGCCCGTCGCCCAGATGCTCGGCGCGATGGCCGGTGGCGCCGCGGCGCCGGCGCAGGCCCCCGCCGACGAGCAGCCGGCCGACGAGCAGCCGGCCGACCGCCCGGCGGAGGAGCCGGTGCCCATCGGGGCGCCGACCGACGGCGACCCGGCACCCAAGGTCGAGGTGTCCGGCGTCGGGGTCGGCCGTCCCCGCCAGGGCGCGCTGCACTACTCCGCGCCGACCGAGACCGGTGAGGTCGAGGAGCGCGACACCGAGGGCGACCCCGGTGCCGGGCTCACCCCCGAGCAGCTCGAGTCGACCCCGAAGAACGCGCCGTGCCCGTGCGGGTCCGGCAAGAAGTTCAAGATGTGCCACGGCCGTCGCTGAGCGACCCCGTACGACCGGCCGACAGCGCCCCACGACGTCCGCGCCGTGGGGCGCTGCTCATCCCACCTGGAACGCGCTGACCCGCCACTTGCCGTCCTGGCCCACGAGGCGCAGGGCGACGGCGCGCACCCGCGGTCCGTGCTGGAGGACGACCGCGGCCTCCGCGACGCCGTCGACCGGCTCGCACACCCGTACGGTCCGCACGACGACCCGGTGCCGGGCGGTGCCTCCCCGTCCCTCGACCGCCCGCCGCGCCACCCTGGCCCCCCGGCGGGCGACGACGGCGTAGACCTCGGGGGTCGTCCAGCGCACGACCTGCGGGGCGGGTCGCAGCCCTGCCATCACCTCGACGAGGGCGTGTGCCATCCGTCCCGCCCACGCCGTGGGGTCGGGCAGCGCGTCACGGGGAGTGCGCTGGGGTCCGAAGACCTGCTCGTCCGAGGCGCACGCGAAGTCGACGGCGAGCGCGTCCTGGACGTAGCCCGGCACCCTCCGGTCGCCGCGCCCCCGCGTCTGCCGCAGGGCCTCGTCGAGCGAGACGACCGGGGGCAGGCGGTGTCCCGGCGCGGGGACGCCGCGCCCGGGGACGGGTCGCACCGGGACGGGGCCGGAGCTCACGACGCCATCGCCTGCGGGGCCCGGAGGAGGACCCCCGGCAGGAGCAGGTCCGGGTCGTCGCCGACGGCGGCGCGGTTCTCGGCGTACCAGCGCGGCCACTCGGCCGCGATCTCCGCATCCGTCGCGTACGCCCCGAGGTGCCGGGCCGCGATGGTCCACAGCGAGTCCCCGCGTCGGACGACGACCGTGGGGTCGGCGTCGGACCCGGGGGAGCGGGTGCCGAGCGGGGCGAGGTCGGGCTGGGGGCGCACCCGAGGGCGCTCCGGGGTCCAGCCCGGGTCGGGGTCGCCCGCCGCCACCCCGGGCGCGGCGGCCGGCGAGGTCCAGCCCGCGGTGGCAGCCGTGGTCCACCCCGCCGTGGCGGCCGTGGTCCACCCGGCGGCCCCCGCGGGCCCCCCCGCGGCCGCGGCCCGGTCGTGCACGAGGTCGGTCGCGCGCGACTCCGCCGTCGCGACGGCGACGCGAAGCGGGGCGGCGTGCGCGGTGCCGGTGGCACCCGCCGTGACGCCGAGCCCGACGACGACGGCGACGACCCGGCGCGCGACCCGGGGACTCAGCGCCGCCGAGGCCCGGGCGGCACCCCGACCCACGGCGCCCGGGACGAGCGCGAGCACCTCGAGCGCCACGCCGAGGACCAACCAGCCGACGAGGACCAGGCCAACCGCCGCGAGCACCCCGACGAGCGCCTCGTCCGCGGCGATCGGCGCCCCGGCCAGCGCCCGCACCCCGGTGTCGGCCGCGGCGTGCCACAGGACGGCGACGACCGACGCCGCCCCTGCCGCGCCGGTCACCGTGGCGACCGCGACCCGGGTCCTGGAGTATCGTTTGATGCTGTTTGGTGTTGTTTGCATGCGATGAACCGTAAGTGGTGTCGCCGGATGCCGCAAGAGCACCGGTCTAGGCTGACCGGATGCGGTGGGAGGGGCTGTTCGCGGATCTCGAGGGGCAGCTCGTCGCCGAGGAGCGTCGCGACCTCGACAGCGAGGTCGCCGAGCGCACCCGGCGCGAGCGGGCGCTCGTCGACCTCCCGGCGCGGCTCGCCGCGGGGGTCGGGCACCGGGTCGCGGTGGTCCTCGACGGCGGCCGGCTCGTCGAGGGCGAGCTGCGGGACATCGGCCAGGACTGGCTGCTCGTCGGCGCCGTGCCGACCGAGACCCTCGTCCCGGTGGCCGCGGTCGCGATCGTCACCGGTCTCCCGCCCGCGGCCGAGGACCCCGGCACCGCCAGGCGCTTCGGTCTCGGCTACGCCCTACGGGCGCTCGCCCGGGACCGGGCGACGGTGTCGCTCGAGCTGACCGGCGGCGCCCCCGTCGTCGGGACGGTCGACGTCGTCGCCGCGGACCACCTCGTCCTCGCGGAGCACCCGGAGGGCGAGCCGCGCCGGCGCGAGAACGTGCGCAGGCTCCTCACCGTCCCGCTGCGGGCCGTGCGGTGCGTCGAGTCGCGGCGCTGAGCGGCAGCCTCAGGCGCGCGGGGCCTCGGGGTCCTCGCCGCGGGTGGACACGAACTCGCGGGTCTCGGCGTACATCCGCTGGATGTAGCTCTCGAGCTCGCTCGTCTCGACCCGCCACTGGCCGCGCCCGCCGACCTTGATCGCCGGCAGGTCGCCACTGCGCACGAGCGCGTAGGCCTGCGCGGCGGAGATGTCGAGGATCTCGGAGACCTCGGTCAGCGGGATGAAGCGGCGGGGCACCGGGCCAGTGTGCCACCGCACCCCGGCGCGGCCCCGGCCGTCGTCCACAGGCTCGCCCGGTCGGGGGGCGCAGCGGGCGCCACTGCGTCAGAATCGGGCCCATGAGCCAGCTGCCGACGTCATCGGCCTCGAGGCTGCGCGCGCCGTCCTGGCGTGACTCGCGCCTGCTCGTGGGGGTCCTGCTCGTCATCCTGTCCACCGTCCTCGGCGCGGTGGTCGTCGCCCGCGCCGACGACCGCGTGCCCGTCTACACCGCCACCGGCTTCATCGCCCCGGGGGAGCAGGTCACGGCCGCCTCGGTGACCGTCGCCCGGGTCCAGCTCGGCGACCTCGAGGGCCGCTACCTCTCGGCCCGCGAGGAGCTGCCGCCCGACACCTACGCGCTGCGCGGGCTGAGCGCCGGCGAGCTCGTCCCGGTGGCGGGCGTGGGGGAGGCCGCGGCGGTCGAGGTCCAGCCCATCTCGCTCCTCGTCGACGCCGTGTCGGCCGCGGCGCTCTCCCGGGGTGACCGCGTCGACGTGTACGTCAACCGGCCCGACGGCTCCGAGGGCGTGGTGCGGCAGACCTTCGCCGGTCCGGAGCAGGTCCTCTCGGCCGTGGCGGTCGTCGCCGTCGCCGAGGAGGACTCCGTCATCGGCGGTGCCGACCAGACCCGGGCCGTGCGGGTCGCGGTACCTCGTGACGCGGTGCGCGACCTCGTCGGCGACGTCGACCTCGGGGCCCGGATCACCCTCGTCCCCGTCCCCTCGGCCCCGGCCGAGCCGGCGTCGTGACGAGCGTCCTCACCGCGGTCACCCACCGGCACGAGACGGCGCTCGTCTCGGCGCTCGAGGCGGCGCCGGGGCTGACCCTCGTCCGGCGCTGCGCCGACCTCGCGGAGCTGCTCTCGACGGGCGCCGCCGGCGTCGCCCGGGTCGCCGTCGTCTCGCCGGACCTGCGGGGCCTGGACCGGGACGCCCTGCGCCACCTCGCCGGACACGGCGTGCGGGTCGCCGGACTCGCCGCCCCGCAGGACGAGGACGGCGAACGGCGGCTGCGTCAGCTCGGGGTGGCGACGGTGCTGCGTCCCGAGGACGACGCGGCCACGGTCGGGGCCGCGCTCACCGCGCTCGCCGACGGGGCGACGTCCCACGTCCCGGAGGCGGCGGACGACGGACCGCCGGACCCCCTCCCTGCCCGGCCCGAGCGACCGACCCCGGTCACCGTCGTCTGGGGTCCCGGCGGCGCCCCCGGTCGCAGCACCGTCGCCGTCACCCTCGCCGCACAGCTCGCGACCGCCGGCGTGCGCACCCTCCTCGTCGACCTCGACACCTGGGGCGCCTCGGTCAGCCAGCTGCTCGGTCTCGTCGACGAGGCCCCCGGCGTCGCCGCCGCGGCCCGGGCGTCCGAGCAGGGGGCCCTCGACGTGCCCGGCCTCGCCCGGCTCGCCCCCGAGGCGCTGCCGGGTCTGCGGGTCCTCACCGGACTCCCGCGGGCCGACCGCTGGCCCGAGGTGCGAGCCGCCGCCGTCGAGGACGTCCTGCGCCTCGCCCGCTCGGTCGCCGACCACGTCGTCGTCGACACCGCCGCCCCGCTCGAGGACGACGAGGAGCTGAGCTACGACACGATGGCTCCGCGCCGGAACGCCGCCGCCCTCACCGCCCTCGAGGCGGCGGACGCGCTCGTCGTCGTCGGGGCCGCGGACGCCGTCTCGCTCCAGCGGCTCGTCCGGGGCGTCCAGGAGGTCGCGACGCTGCCCGCGCCACCCCCGACGGTCGTCGTCAACAAGGTCCGGGCGGGCGTCGCCGGGCCGAAGCCCGAGCGGGCGATCCGCGACGTGCTCGGCCGGTTCGCCGGCCTCGAGGACGTCCGGTTCCTGCCGTGGGCCGCCGACGACTGCGACGCCGCGGTCCTCGCCGGGCGGGCGCTCCCGGAGGTCCGGCCGCGCTCGCCGCTCTGCCTCGCGGTGGCCGACCTCGCCGCGGCCCTCGACGACCGTGCCCCGGTCGTCGGAGCGCGCTCACGAGGCGCCCGCGCGGGGCGCCGGCGGCGGGTGCGGGTCTGACACGATAGGCCCGTGGCAGACCGGCTCAGCTCGCTCGACGCGTCGTTCCTCCTCCTCGAGGACGCCGCGACGCCGATGCACGTCGGCTCCGTGCTCGTCTTCGACGTCCCGGACGGCGGCTTCGACCTCGACACGCTCGTCGGCCTCATCAGCGAGCGAATCGCCTACGTCCCGCGCTACCGCCAGCGGGTGCGCACCGTGCCCGGTGGCCTCGCGAACCCGGTGTGGGTCGACGACCAGGCCTTCGACATCGGCTACCACGTCCGCCGCAGCGCGCTCCCGCGTCCGGGCTCGGACGAGCAGCTCGAGGAGCTCGTGGCGCGCATCCTCCCGCGCCCGCTCGACCGGTCCCGCCCGCTGTGGGAGGTCTACCTCGTCGAGGGGCTCGCCGACGACCGCTTCGCGATCATCACCAAGAGCCACCACAGCCTCGTCGACGGCGTCCACGGCGTCGACATCGGCAACGTCCTCGTCGACGGCAACCCCTCCGGCAACGACGGGGTCCACGCGGCGTGGCGCCCCCGGCCCGAGCCCACCGCGGCCGAGCTGCTCGCCGGGGCGCTCGCCGACGCGGTGCGCACCCCGAGCCAGCTCGTCGAGTCCGTGCGCGGCGGGATCGAGGACGTCTCGCGGACGGTCGGGAAGGTCGCGGGGGTCGCCGGCGACGTGCTGTCCACCGTCGCCCGGGTCTCGGCCCGACCCGCGCCGTCGTCCCCGCTCAACGCGCCGGTGGGGCGTGCCCGCCGCTACGTCATGGTCGGCACCGACCTCGAGGACTACCGCACGGTCCGCTCGCGGCTGGGGCAGGGGTCGTTCGCCGACGAGGTGACGATCAACGACGTCGTCCTCGCCACCGTCGCGGGCGCCTTCCGGTCCTGGCTGCTCACCCGGGGCGAGCCGGTGCACCCCGGCACGACGGTGCGCGCGCTCGTGCCGGTGTCGGTCGAGGCGCCGGACGCCGGGGACGGCGAGCACCCGGGCAGCGAGATCGTCGCGTGCTTCGTCGACCTGCCGGTCGGCGAGCCGAAGCCGTCGATGCGGCTGCACCAGATCGCCTTCTCGATGCGCCAGCAGACCGAGTCCGGCGGGCGCCGGGCCGTCTCCGCGGAGGCCCTGACCGGTGTCGGCGGGTTCGCCCCGCCGACGATGCACGCGCTCGGGGCGCGGCTCGGCGGCATGCTCTCGCGCCGGATGCACAACGTCGTCATCACGAACGTCCCCGGTCCGCAGACCCCGCGGTACGCCGCCGGGGCCCAGCTCGCGGCGACGTACCCGGTGACCCCGCTCGGCGCCGCGCAGGCGCTCTCGATCGGGCTCACGTCGTACGACGGCGGGGTGTATTACGGCCTCTACGCCGACCGGGACGCGATGCCCGACGCCGACGTGCTCGGCCGCGGCCTCGTCGACGCCCTCCAGGAGCTCCTCGACGCCCCCGCGGCCCGCACCCGCTGACCGCCCACCGCACCCGCTGACCCCCGACCGCCCGACGAAGGACCGCCGATGCCGCTGACCCGCGTGTACCTCGCCCTGGCGCCCGCCGCCGTCCACGACCTCGCGTCGGCGGGCGAGGTCGGGCCGGCCCCGCTGCGTGCCCACGGGGTGACACCGGCGCTCGGCACGCCCGGGCTCGTCACCGACGAGGAGGAGCTCGAGCACCTCGCGTGGGTCGCCGCGACCGAGGAGGCCTCGCAGGTCGCGGGCGGGTCCCGCCGGGTCGTGGCCTCGGCGGACGTCGACGCGTCCGCCGTCATCGCTCCCGACACGTCCGACGTCCCCTCCCGGGTCGAGGTCACCGTCCCCGTCCCACGCACCCGGGTGGTGTCGTTCCACGTCGACGAGACGCCGGGGGACTCCGGCACGGCGGACCTGCTCTGGTTCGACGTCACCGAGCTCGCCGACGTCCGCGCGCTCGTCGGCGGGGCCTGACGGAAGTTGCGCCCGGCACCGACCGGGCGCGAGAGTGGTGGGCCCGACGTCGTGACCCGAGCGAGGAGCCCTCTTCCATGGACGCTGTGACGCGTGTCCCCGCCCCGACCAACGAGCCCGTCCTCGACTACGCCCCCGGCAGCACGGAGCGCGCCTCCCTCGAGGTCGCCCTCGCCGAGCTGGGCTCGACCGAGCACGAGCTGCCCCACACCATCGGCGGTGAGCGGGTCATGGGCGGCGGCAAGCGGTTCCAGGTCGTCCAGCCGCACGCGCACCGGAAGGTGCTCGGGGTCTCCAAGGCCGCGACGAAGGCCGACGCGAGCAAGGCCGTCGACGCCGCCGTCGCCGCCGCCCCCGCGTGGCGCGACCTGTCCTTCGACGACCGCGCCGCCGTCATCCTCCGCGCCGCCGACCTGCTGAGCGGTCCGTGGCGCAGCACGCTCAACGCGGCGACGATGCTCGGGCAGAGCAAGACCGCGATTCAGGCCGAGATCGACGCCGCCTGCGAGCTCATCGACTTCTGGCGCTTCAACGTCCACTTCGCGCGCCAGATCATGGAGGAGCAGCCGCCGGCGAACTCCAAGGGCGTGTGGAACCGCAGCGACCACCGCCCGCTCGAGGGTTTCGTGCTCGCGATCACCCCGTTCAACTTCACCGCCATCGCCGGCAACCTGCCGACGGCGCCGGCACTCATGGGCAACACCGTCGTGTGGAAGCCGTCGCCGACCCAGCAGCTCGCCGCGCAGAAGACGATCGAGCTGCTCGAGGCCGCCGGGATGCCGCCGGGCGTCATCAACCTCGTGACCGGAGACGGCGCCGCCGTCTCCGAGGTCGCCCTCACCCACCCGGACTTCGCCGGCCTGCACTTCACCGGCTCGACGCCGACGTTCCAGCACCTGTGGCGCACGATCGGAGAGAACCTCACGACCTACCGCCACTACCCGCGGATCGTCGGCGAGACCGGCGGCAAGGACTTCATCCTCGCCCACCCCAGCGCCGACCCGGCCGTCCTGACGACGGCGATGATCCGCGGTGCCTTCGAGTTCCAGGGGCAGAAGTGCTCCGCGGCCTCGCGCGCCTACGTGCCGCGGTCGGTGTGGCGGAAGATCAAGGGCGACCTCGTCGCGCTCACCGAGGGCATCACCCAGGGGCCGACGACCGACCTGTCGAACTTCATGGGCGCGGTCATCGACGACCGGGCGTTCGCCAAGCACAAGGACGCCATCGACCGCGCGCACGCGACGAGCGGCATCGACGTCGTCGCCGGTGGGACGTACGACGACTCCGAGGGGTACTTCGTGCGCCCGACCGTCGTCGAGGTGTCCGACCCGGCGGACCAGATGTTCAGCACCGAGTACTTCGGGCCGATCCTCGCCGTGCACGTCTTCCCGGACCGCCAGTACGACAAGGTCGTCGACCAGATGGAGTCGATCGCCCCCTACGCCCTCACCGGCGCGGTCATCGCCCAGGACCGCACGGCGATCGCGGACGCGATGCACCGGCTGCGGTTCGCCGCCGGCAACTTCTACGTCAACGACAAGCCGACCGGCGCCGTCGTCGGGCAGCAGCCGTTCGGTGGCGCGCGGGCGTCGGGGACGAACGACAAGGCCGGCGCCCCGCAGAACCTCATGCGGTGGACCTCCACCCGCTCGCTCAAGGAGACGTTCGTCCCGCCGACGGACTACCGCTACCCCCACATGGGCTGACGGCCCCCGCCTCCGCGCACCCCGCCCGGCCCCGTCACACCCCTGACGCGCGCCCCGAACGGCCCGCCGTCACCCCTCTGGCGCGCGTGCTACGGCGCAGTACCCGTCGTGATCACGACGGGTACCGCGCCGTAGCACGTGACCTGGAGGGCGTCAGCCGAGGCGCTCGCGGAGCATCCGGAGCTCGACGTCGACGGCCTCACCGATGGGTCCGGACGCGGCCTGCTCGATCTTGCCGCCGACGAACGGCACGTTGGCCTTGAGCTCGGCGTCGAGCGTCTCCGTCGTCCCGCCTCCCTCGGCCGTGAGCCGCAGCGTGCCCTTGAGGGTGAGCGGCGCGCCCTTGACGTGCAGGTCGACGACGGCCTCCCGCGAGCCGTCCGCGGCCGCGGCACCCCAGTCGTAGGTCTCGACGACGGTGAGGGAGTCGCCGACGAACGAGCGGGCGACGTCGGGCAGGTCGTCCGAGGGCAGCACGCGCGTCGCGCGGACGCGGTGCCCGACGCCGGTCTCGACGACGTCGACCTCGTGCGAGGTGGCGTGCGTCGCGGCGCACTTCGCCTTCTGGAACTGCGGGTCGGTGAGCGTCGCGTAGACCTCCGCGGGGGCCGCGGCCAGGGTCTCTCGCCTCGTCAGTCGCACGATCGGGTCCTTCCTCGGGGGACGGTGTCCCCGCGATCCTAGGGCCGAGCCGGACGGCCCCGGCCCGGCGGCGGGCCCGAACCCACGGGGAGCACCGGTGCCCGCGTCACCCGCACCCGCGTCACCGGCGCAGCGTGTCCGACGCCGCGGCCAGCCCGGTCGTCGAGCCCCGCAGCGCCGCGAGCAGGTCCGCACGGCGGCGCCGGTGCCGGGCGCGCACGGCGTCGAGGTCGGACCGCAGCGCCCGCGCCTCCTCGTCCCGGGCGAGCGTCGCCGCGGCGTCGGCCTCCCCGGCGATGCCGAGCGGCGGGACGACCCGTCCCTCGCGGACCTCGAGCCCCGCGGCCCGTGCCCGGTCCTCCAGGGCGCGGACCCGGGCCAGGAGGCCGGCCAGCTCCGTCGCGTGGTCCTGGAGGGTCCGGGACATCCGCTCCAGCTCCGCCGCCGTGTCGGCCGCCACGTCCGCGGCCGACGTCGCGGACCGGCGGAGCCGTACCGACCCGCGCCCGCCCCAGCCCTCGGCGAGGTCGTCGACGGCCTCCGTCACCGGCGCCGCCGCGGCCGCGAGGCGGCGGCCGGCGGCGGCGACCGTCACGGCGCACGCGCTCGTGGACGCCGGGTCGCCCGGGACGACGCTCACCGGGACTCCTCCCCGGGGAGGACGGACGCCGGGGTGCCGGCCGCGCCGGTGTCCGACCCGTCGGCCGAGCCGTCGTCCGGCGCGAGCCGGTCGAGGTCGCGGACGACCTCCGCGGCGCTCTCGCCGACGGCGCGGACGGTGTCGGCGACCTGGTCCAGCCAGCCGTCGAGGACGCGCTGCGCCTCCGGCTCACCGGTGACGACGAGGCAGCCGAGCACGTCGTCCTCGACCTCGGTGACGGCGTCCCGCAGGGCCTCGAGCCGGGCACGCGCGCTCGCGGCGCGGCCGGGGTCGGGACGCAGGGGCACCCGCCCACCGTAGCCGGGACGGGCCGGGGCGCCGCGGGGTTGCCCACAGGCCCCACCGGTCCCGCGCACCCCGCCCGCGCCCCCCTCCCGTGACCCCGGTGACGGTCGCTAGTCTCGGGAGCGAGGGCACGAGGGCGTGGACCTCCCCGCGTGACCGGTGCCCTGTGACGAAGGAGTGCGACCCCCTGATGACCATCGCCCCGGCCAGCACCCGCGAGGACGTCCTCGCCCCGATCGCCGCCGCGTTCGAGGAGCTCGCACCGGACGGCTGGGGGCGCGGCTTCGTCGAGCGGTACTTCCGGTACACCCCGCTCGACGAGCTGACCTCGCGCACCCCCGACACCTTCGCCGGGGCGGCCTTCAGCCACCTGAGGCTGGCCCAGGAGCGCAGCCCGGGGGAGGCCAACGTCCGGGTCTACAACCCGAGCACGGAGGTCGACGGCTGGTCGAACCCGCGCACGATCATCCAGGTCGTCACCGACGACATGCCCTTCCTCGTCGACTCGGTGACCGGCGCCCTCGTCCAGGAGGGCATCGACATCCACCTCATCATCCACCCGCAGCTCGTCGTCCGTCGCGACGCGGGCGGGCGGGTGACCTCCGTGGAGAACCGGGACATCGACAAGGACGTCCGGCGGGACGGCACGGGGGAGTGCGCCGAGTCCTGGATGCTCCTGTCCGTCGACCGCGAGGGCGACGAGGCCCGCCGCGAGGAGATCGAGGCGACGATCCGCCGCGTCCTCGGTGACGTCCGGCGCGCCGTCGACGACTGGCCGAAGATGCGCAGCCGCTGCCTCGTTCTCGCCGCCGAGCTCGAGGGGGCACCCCCGGCCGGGATCGCCGCCGAGGAGGTCACCCTCGCCACCCGGTTCCTGCGCTGGATGGCCGACAACCACTTCACCTTCCTCGGCTACCGCGACTACCGGCTCGAGCAGACCCCCGACGGCGAGGTCATCGCCCCCGTCGCCGGCTCCGGACTCGGGATCCTCCAGGCCGACCCGCCCGCCGACCGGGCGCCCGACGTCCTCACCGAGCGGGCCGCCGACGAGGCGCACACGAAGAACCTCCTCGTGCTGTCCAAGGCCAACGCCCGCTCGACGGTCCACCGCACGGCCCACCTCGACTACGTCGGGGTCAAGCAGCTCGACGAGCGCGGCGAGGTCGTCGGGGAGCGCCGCTTCCTCGGTCTCTACGCCTCGACGGCCTACACCGAGTCGGTGCTGCGCGTCCCGCTCGTCGCCGAGAAGGTCCGGGCCGTCCTCGACCGCTCGGGCCTCGCCCCGGACAGCCACACCGGCAAGGACCTCCTCGAGGTCCTCGAGTCCTACCCGCGCGACGAGCTCTTCCAGGCCGGCGTCGACCGGCTCTACGAGACCGCGCTCGCCGTCACCCAGCTGCAGGAGCGGCGCCGCACGAAGCTCTTCGTCCGCGAGGACGACTTCGGCCGGTTCGCCTCGTGCCTCGTCTTCATCCCGCGGGACCGCTACAACACCGCCGTGCGCACCCGGATGGCGGCGATCCTCGAGGAGACGTTCGGCGGCGACGACGTCGAGTTCTCTGCCCGGGTCAGCGAGTCCGCCCTCGCCCGCCTCCAGTTCGTCGTGCGGATGCCGAAGGGCACGACGGTCCGCACCCTCGACCGGGAGGAGAAGGAGGCCCTGGAGCAGCGGCTCGTCGAGGTGAGCCGCACCTGGACCGACCGGCTCGGCGACGCCCTCGACGGCAAGCACGGCGAGGAGGAGGGCGACCGGCTCATGGACCGGTTCGGCCGCGCCTTCCCCACGGCCTACGAGGAGACGTTCACGGTGAGCCAGGGGCTCGCCGACATCAGCCACCTCGACCGGCTCGGCGAGGACCAGGGCACGTCGGTCGCGCTCTACCGGCCGCCGGGTGCCCCGGACACGATCCGCCGGTTCAAGCTCTTCCGGGCCGACCCGCTCTCGCTCACCGACATCCTGCCGATCTTCACGCACATGGGCGTCGAGGTCGTCGACGAGCAGCCGTTCCCCGTCGAGCGCACCGACGGTCGGGTCCTCCACGTCTACGACTTCGGCCTGCGGGTCCACGACGTCGCGCTGTGGGAGTCCTGCTCGCACGAGCGGCTGCGTGACCTCTTCGAGGGCGCCGTCGCCGCCGTGTGGGACGGCCGGGCGGAGTCCGACGGCTTCAACAAGCTCGTGCTCGGGGCGCAGCTGACGTGGCGGCAGGTCGTCGTCCTGCGCACCGTCGCGAAGTACCTGCGCCAGGCGCGGGCGACGTACTCGCAGGACTACCTCGAGGACGCGCTCGTCGCCCACCCGGAGATCGCCCGCGGGCTGGTCGAGGTCTGGCAGGTCCGCTTCGACCCGGACCGGTTCGCCGACGACGACGCGGGCCGGGCGGAGCGCTCGGACGCCGAGGACGCGGCCGCCGAGCAGGTCCTCGAGGCGCTCGACGACGTCTCGAGCCTGGACCACGACCGCATCGTGCGCGCCTTCCTCGGGGTGATCCGCGCCGGCCTGCGGACGAACTTCCACCAGCCGGGGCGGGACGGGGCCGAGCACCACCCGTACGTGTCGGTCAAGCTGGACCCGCGGGCCGTGCCCGACCTGCCGGCGCCGCGGCCGCAGTTCGAGATCTTCGTCTACAGCCCCCGAGTCGAGGGCGTCCACCTGCGCTTCGGCCCGGTCGCCCGCGGGGGGCTGCGCTGGTCGGACCGCCGGGAGGACTTCCGCACCGAGATCCTCGGGCTGGTCAAGGCGCAGATGGTCAAGAACGCCGTCATCGTCCCGACCGGCTCCAAGGGAGGCTTCTACGCCAAGCGGCTGCCGGACCCGCAGGTCGACCGCGAGGCGTGGCTCGAGGAGGGCAAGGCCGCGTACCGGACCTTCATCTCCGGCCTGCTCGACGTCACGGACAACCGCGTCGCCGGGGAGATCGTCCCGCCGGAGCGGGTCGTCCGGCACGACGGGGACGACCCGTACCTCGTCGTCGCCGCCGACAAGGGCACCGCGACCTTCTCGGACATCGCGAACGGCGTCGCGCAGTCCTACGGCTTCTGGCTCGACGACGCGTTCGCCTCCGGCGGGTCGGCGGGCTACGACCACAAGGCGATGGGCATCACCGCCCGCGGCGCGTGGGAGTCGGTGAAGCGGCACTTCCGCGAGATGGGCGTCGACACCCAGCGCGAGGAGTTCACCGTCGTCGGGGTCGGCGACATGAGCGGGGACGTCTTCGGCAACGGGATGCTGCTCTCGGAGCACATCCGGCTCGTCGCGGCGTTCGACCACCGGCACGTCTTCGTCGACCCGAGCCCCGACGCGGCGACCTCGTACGCCGAGCGGCGACGTCTGTTCGACCTGCCGCGCTCGTCCTGGGACGACTACGACCGGTCGCTCGTCAGCGAGGGCGGCGGCGTCTTCCCGCGGTCGCTGAAGTCCGTGCCGGTGTCGGCGCAGATACGCGAGGCGCTCGGGCTGGCGGCGGGGACGACGTCGATGACGCCGGCGGAGCTCATCCACGCCATCCTCCTCGCGCCCGTCGACCTGTTGTGGAACGGCGGCATCGGCACCTACGTCAAGGCCGCGACCGAGGGACACGACGAGATCGGCGACCGGGCCAACGACGGCATCCGCGTCGACGGCCGCGACCTGCGGGTCAAGGTCGTCGGCGAGGGCGGCAACCTCGGGCTGTCCCAGCTGGGGCGCATCGAGGCCGCGTTCCACGGCGTGCGGGTCAACACCGACGCGATCGACAACTCCGCCGGCGTCGACACCTCGGACCACGAGGTGAACATCAAGATCCTCCTCGGCGAGGTGGTGCGTGACGGCCGGCTGGACACCGAGCAGCGCAACGAGCTCCTCGCGTCGATGACCGACGACGTCGCCGACCACGTGCTGCGGGACAACTACGAGCAGAACGTCCTGCTCGGCAACGCCCGCGCCCAGGAGCACCAGATGGTGAGCGTCCACGAGCGCTTCATGCACTGGCTCGAGGAGCGTGGCGACCTCGACCGGGCCCTGGAGTTCCTACCGGGCGACGCCGAGCTCGAGAAGCGCCAGCAGGAGGGCCTGGGCCTGAAGAGCCCGGAGTTCTCCGTGCTCGTCGCCTACGCCAAGCTCGCCCTCAAGGAGGACATCCTCGTCAGCGAGATCCCGGACGACCCGTACTTCGGGTCGACCCTGGCCGGGTACTTCCCCGAGCCCATCCGGGAGCGGTACGCCGCCGAGCTCGCCGAGCACCCGCTACGCCGCGAGATCGTCACGAACAGCGTCGTGAACTCGATGGTCAACCGCGGCGGCATCACCTTCGCCTACCGCTGCCAGGAGGAGGCCGGCGCCGGCCCCGAGCAGGTGACGAGGGCGTTCGTCGTCTGCCGCGAGGTGTTCGGGCTGGCCGACTACGTGCGACGGGTCGAGGCGCTCGACAACGAGGTGCCGACGGCCGCGCAGACGGCGCTGTACCTCGAGATCCGGCGGCTCATGGACCGCAGCGTGCGGTGGTTCCTCCAGACCCGGCCGACGACCCTCGACATCGGCGCCGAGGTCGAGCGGTTCGCCGGCCCGGTCGCCGACGTCACCCCGACCGTGCCGGACCTGCTGCGCGGGGACGAGCGGGAGCGGATGCTCGAGAAGGCGGCCGGCTTCCAGGAGCAGGGCGTCCCCGAGGACCTGGCCGTCCACGCCGCGACGCTGCTCGACCTGTACTCGATGCTCGACATCGTCGACGTCGCCGCCGACACCGGCCGCGAGCCCGGCGAGGTCGCCGCGCTGTACTACGTCGTGTCCGAGCGGTTCGGGATCGACGCGATGCTCACCGCCGTGAGCCGGCTCGCCCGCGAGGACCGCTGGGACGCGCTCGCCCGCGGCGCCCTGCGGGACGACCTCTACGGCGTCCTCGAGGCGCTGACCCGGTCGGTGCTCGACGTCGCGGGCGACGCGGCGAGCGACCCCAGCGAGCGGTACGAGGTGTGGGCGGAGGCCAACGCCGGGTCCATCGAGCGGGCGACGACCGCGCTCGCGGGCATCGAGCGGCTGGAGACGCCGACGATCGCCGCGCTGTCGGTCGCCCTGCGGACGCTGCGCTCGGTCATCCGCGTCGGGTCGGCCGGCTGAGGGCGGGTGCCGTCAGCCGGCCGTCGGTGGCGGCCGGACCCCGCAGTCGGCCGGAAGACGCCGGCGGTCGGGGTCAGCCCGCGCAGCTGCGGTAGAGCGCCGGACGCTGGTCCTCCTCCGCGACGACGAGGGTCCGGCCGCCGTCGCGCAGGGTGAGGTCGACCCGGGCGAGGGTGTCCGGGCCGTCCTCGATGGGGTCGGGGTAGCCGAACGTGGCGCGGAAGCGGGTCGGCGAGCTCTCGGCCACCGCGCGCAGGGTGCCGCGGGTCTCGAAGTACTCGATCGTGCGGTCGGTGACCTCGATGACCCGGCCCGCGGTCGCCCCGCCCCGCTCGCAGTCGGCGGCGCTCACCTGCTCGTCGCCGTCCTCGACGGCGGTCCAGACGCCGCGGAAGGGGGCGGGGACCCGGGGGGCGGCGTCCGTGCCGCCCGTGGCCGTCGGCCGGGGCGTGGGGGTCGGGGTCGGCGGTGCGGCCGTCTCCTCCGGGGTGAGCGTCGGCAGCGGCGTCGAGGTCTCGCTCGGGCTCGGCGAGGGGTCGGTCTCCGTGGGCTCGGGGGTCGGCGACGCGCTCGGTGACGTCGCCGAGGGGGAGGGGGTCGCGGTCGGGCTCGGGTCGGCCTCGGGGTCCGCGCCCGCGCAGCCGCCGAGCAGCCCGGCGGCGAGCAGCGCGGCGAACGGGGCCGCGGTGGGGACGGTCGGGTGACGCATCGTGCTCTCCTCGTCGGGCGGGTGGACCGTGTGGTGGTCCCACGGTGCCGTGCCGAGGGCCCGGACGCCGGGGGACGCGCCGGGCCGGTCGCTCCGCCGGTCGTCGTCGTCCTGTCACCGGGGGTACGCACGGGCGGCCCGTCCGGTTGCCTATGCTCGGGCCTCGTGACGACGCTCGCTGGGATGCTGCGGCAGACGACGACGCTCGAGCCTGCCCAGTCGGAGTGGCTGCACCTCCTCGTCGGGGACTGGCAGATGGTCGCCGACCTCTCCTTCGCCGACCTCGTCCTCTGGGTCCGTGGCGGGATGGACGGCTGGCGTGCCGTCGCCCACGTCCGGCCGAACACCGGGCCGATGGTCTTCTACGACGACATCGTCGGACGCTCCTCGACGCGGGCGCGGGCGGCGACGCTCGACGAGGCGGCCCGGGGGCGGCGGATCGTCGCGACCCCCGAGCCGACGATGCGCGAGGACATGTCCGTGCGCGAGGACGCCGTCCCGGTCGTGTGCGAGGGGCAGGTCATCGCCGTCGTCACCCGGCACATGAACCTCACCGGCGGGCGCATCACGAGCCGGCTCGAGCTGACCTACCGCGACCTCGCCGACTCGATCCTGCGGATGGTGGCGACGGGGGAGTTCCCCTCGCCGTCGGCGCCGACGGGGCTGCGCCGCGGCGCCCCGCGGGTCGGCGACGGGGTCATCCACCTCGACCCGGACGGCGTCGTCCGGTACGCGAGCCCGAACGCGGTGTCGGCGATCCATCGGATGGGGCACGTCGGGGACGTCCTGGGCGAGACGCTCGCCAAGATCGTCGCCGACCTCGAGGGGGAGGGCGAGTCGCACCAGGTCGACGAGTCGCTCGCCGTCGTCGTCATGGGCCGGGCGGCCTGGCGCACCGAGGTCGAGACGCGGACGGCGACGGTGACGATGCGCGCCATCCCGTTCACCGAGCACGGCGTGCGCCGCGGGGCGATGCTGCTGCTGCGCGACGTCTCCGAGCTGCGCCGCCGCGAGCAGGAGCTGCTCACCAAGGACGCGACGATCCGCGAGATCCACCACCGGGTGAAGAACAACCTGCAGACCGTCGCGGCGCTGCTGCGGCTCCAGGCGCGCCGGGTGCCCGAGGAGGACGCCAAGGCGGCGCTCGCGGAGGCCGTGCGCCGGGTCGCGACGATCGCGCTCGTCCACGAGACGCTCTCCAGCGGGTTCGACGAGATGGTGAGCTTCGACGAGATCGCGGTCCGGGGGCTGCGGGCGACGGTCGAGGTCGCGACCGCCGAGCACCACGTCGAGTCCCGGTTCGAGGGCTCGTTCGGGCGGGTGCGGGCGGAGGACGCGACGGCGCTGGCGATGATCATCAGCGAGCTCGTGCAGAACGCCATCGAGCACGGCTTCCCGGACCGCTCCGGCACGGTCGTCGTGCGCGCCGACCGCGTCGAGGCCGAGGCCGGCGACGAGCTGACGGTGACGGTGACCGACGACGGGGCGGGGCTGCCGGCGGGCTTCCGGCCGGTGCTCGCCGGGCTCGGGACGCGGATCGTCACCTCGTTCGTCCAGGACCTGCGGGGGAAGATCCGGTGGGCGAACGCCCATCCGCACGGCACGAAGGTGACGTTCGTCGCGCGGCTTCGCCCGGTGCGCTGACGAGCAGTGGGTGCGGCGTCCGCGCCCGGGCACACGGAAGGGCCGGTCCCGCCTGGGCGGAACCGGCCGGAGTCGGTGTGGTGGTGCGGGGTGGTGCGGCGGCGTCAGCCGGCGCGGCGGGCCCGGGCGTTGCGGCGCTTGAGGGCGCGGCGCTCGTCCTCGGACATGCCGCCCCAGACGCCGGCGTCCTGGCCGGACTCGATGGCCCACTTGAGGCAGGTGTCGAGCACCTCGCACCGACGGCACACGGCCTTGGCCTCCTCGATCTGAGCGATCGCCGGGCCGGTGTTCCCGATCGGGAAGAACAGCTCCGGGTCCTCGTCGAGGCACGCAGCGCGATCGCGCCAGTCCATGGGTGGTGCTCCTTGTCAGCGGGGTGTCACAGATCTCTGGCCGGCAGGAGGGAATGGGCTGCTCGGCGACCAGGGTGGCGCCGTTGCAACCCGAGTGTTTCGGACGTGTTAAGCACAGACGTCCTTGGCGTTACTCTACCGTGACCGACCCAATCCGGCTAGAGGTTCGGCGCAGGTCGCCCGGCGCCTACGTGGCCAACGGTCGGACGGGCCCGGGATGTTCCCACGGTCTCGAGGTCTCCTAGGCTGCCCCTCGTGTCCGACGCTCCCACGCCACCCCCTCGCCCCGCATCCGGAGCGCGGGAGGGGACGAACCGCCTCGTGGCGGCGGTCTCGTGCGCGGTGCAGGCCCTCGCGCTCTTCGGGTTCGCGGTCTTCTACGTCTACGAGCTCTCGATCGGGGAGGGGAGCGACACCGGGCGGGTCGTCATGTCGGCGGTGCTCATCGCGCTCGCGGGGGCCGGGCTCGGCCGTCTCGCGTGGGGGTGGGTGCGCCGCGCCTGGTGGCCGCGGACGCCGACGATCCTGTGGAACGGGCTCATGCTGCCGGTCGGCTACAGCGTGCTCCAGGCGGGGACGCCCCTCGTCGGCTGGGCCGTGCTCGTCGTCGCCGTCGTCACGCTGGTCGCCGCCCTGCGGACGCCGCCGCGCCAGCCGGACGACCCGCAGGAGCAGCAGCCGGCCTGACGCCGGTACCGGGTCCGCTGTCGGCCCCGCGGTCGTCGAGGACCTGGACCTCGATCGTGGCCCCGGCCAGCACGACGAGCCCGCGGCCCGGGGGTGTCGTCCCGCCCGGCCCGTCGGCCGGGAGCGGTCCCGCGCCCAGCAGGTCGCCGTCGCCCCTGGCCGGCCGCAGGACGAGGCCGAGGCCGTGCCGGGCGATCGAGGCGTCGAGCCCCCGGAAGCGTCCGCGCAGGGTCGCGGGCGTCGTGGCGGCGACGACCGCTCCCGCGTCGCGGTCGACGAGGTCGGCGATCTCCTCCGCGAAAGGTGCCAGGGGGGCGTCGTCGAGCCGGTCCGCGTCGTCGACGAGCAGGAGCAGGTCAGGGTGCCGGGTCCGCAGGTCCACGAGCCGGTCGGCGTCCTGCGGTCCGATGACCTCGACACCGTCCCCCGGCAGGTCCTCGCCGCGAGGCCCCTCGCCGCGCGGCGTGTCACGGACCAGCACGACCGTCCGGTGCGCCGCTGCCGAGCGGGCAAGCACGTCGAGCGCGGTGGACCGGCCCGACCCCGGGGGGCCGACGACGAGGAGCCGGCGGCCGTCCCGCTCAGGTGTCCAGGCCCACAGCCTGCCGTCGGGGGCGGCGAGGCCGAGCGGGACCGAGCCGGGCTCCGGGCGATCGGCCGGGCGCGGGGCCGGGCGTGGGGCCCTGCGGGGGAGCGGACGGTAGGTCCACGGCGGGCGCAGCCTCGCCGGCGGCGCCCCCGGGCCCGGGCGGGCGGGCGTCACCACCTGGACCTCGCGTCCGTCCCGCGCCCTGATCCCCCGGCCGGGGGGAGGGTCGGGCGGCAGTAGTCCGGAGGGCAGACCGGTGATGGCGGCGTCGACCGGGTCCGGCTCACCGAGCAGGAGCAGCTCACCGCCGAGCGCGCCCCACCGCGGTCTCAGCAGGTCCCGCCCGCCCGTGACGGCCGCGCGCAGGCCATGGCCGGCGCCGTCGCGCAGGGTGCGGAACAGCGCCTCGGTGAGCGGGGTGGCGTCGCGGGGGTCGTCCGACTCGGCGAGCCGCTCCCAGCCGTCGACGACGAGCAGGGTCGTGACGTCGGACGGTCCCGCCACCAGCGCCTCGAGGTGGTCGAGGAGGGCCCGGACGGCCGGCCGGTCCCGCGGGTCGACGACGGCGCCGACGTGCGGGAGCCCGGCCCAGTCGGGCCGGTCCGGCGCGACGACGTGGACGTGCAGGTCGTCCGGGCCGAGCACGGTGCTCGCGGCGGTCACGAGGGCGGCGACGGCGCCCGAGCGACCGGACCGTGGTCGACCGACGAGACGCCACAGCGGGACGGCGGGTCCCCACTCCCACGCGTCCTGCCGCTGCAGGTCCGGCTCGTCGACCAGGGCCACGGTGGCGGAGTCCCCGGGTGCGGGCAGGACGTCGGGGAGGGGCGGCAGCCAGGGTCGGTGCACGCGGTGGGCCGTTCGGTCTCCGGCAGCACGGACGACCTCGACGACGGCGGCCGTCTCCGCCCCGCGGTCCACGTCGGTGGGGTGATCCGGTGCGCACTCCGTCCGGACCTCGACGGGCGGCGGCTCGACCAGGGGCGCGACGAGCGCGGACTGGAACTCGTGGAGGACGCCGTCGCCACCACAGGCCAGTCCGCGGCCGGGGGCTCGGCCGGGGAGGGTGGCCGCCTCGTCGGAGCCGATGACGCCGACGGAGTCGGCCCGGTCGCGGACGCGGAAGGCGATGCGGAGGTTGACGTTGGCCTGCACCTCGGGGGTCACCGTCCCGGAGGGCCGCTGGGTCGCGAGGACGAGGTGGATGCCGAGCGAGCGGCCCTGGGCGGCGAGGCGCACGAGGCCGCGCACTGCCTCCGGCTGCTCGTCGACGAGAGCACGGAGCTCGTCGACGACGACCACGAGCCGGGGGATCGGGGTGCCGCCGCGGAGGCGGTGGTCATCGAGGTCCGCGGCGCCGGAGGTCGCGAGCGCGCGCTCCCGGCGTCGGAGCTCGGCGTCCAGGGAGCGCAGCACCCGCTCGACGAGTCGGCCGTCGAGGTCGGTGACGAGACCCACGACGTGCGGGAGCCGGACACAGGGGCCGAACGCCGCGCCGCCCTTGAAGTCGACGAGGAGGAGGGTGAGCGCCTCCGGCGGGGAGTCCAACGACAGCCCCGTGACGAGGGTGCGGAGGAACTCGGACTTCCCGGATCCCGTCGTCCCGCCCACCAGGAGGTGGGGTCCGTCGCGGGCGAGGTCGATCCGGTACGCCCCGTCCGTCCCGGCGCCGACGGTGCACGTGGGGCCGGTCGACCGACGCCACCGGTCCGCGACCGCGTCCGGCGTGAGTGCCGGGCCCCCGTCGAGGACGGCCGCGAGGGCGACGGAGCCCGGGAGCGCCGTGCCGCCGGGTCCGTCGAGGCGCAGAGGGGCCAGGGCACGGGACAGCCGGTCGGTCCAGGCGTCTCCCACACCGTCGGCGACGAGCGTCCGGGTGCCGTCTGCGGCCCGCAGCGTCGCGGACGCCCCGTCCAGGAGCTCGAGCACGGCGCTGCAGCCGTCCGGGAGATCGGTCCGTTCCGGGACGACGAGGACCCTGACGTCCGCCCCGGACGGCGGGTCGGTGCCGACCTCCACCGCGACGGAGAGCGGCGCCTCCCCGGAGTGGGGCAGACGGACCTGCCACCGGCCGAGGCCCGTGTCGGGCCGCTGGAGGACCCGCAGCCTGCCGGGCGGGTGGCGCACGACGAGCTGGCCGAGGACCCCCGCCGCGACCGCGCACCCGCGTCCGAGCGGACCGACGACACCGAGGACCGGGTGCTCCCGCAGGTCGACGGCGACGGGCACGGAGGCCGCGACGCCCGGCGTCTCGCCGGACTCCGCGGTGCGCACCGCCCTCGAGGGCAGGTCGCCGAGTCCCAGTCGCACGGTGAGGTCGTCGGTCGTCGCCCACAGCCCGGGACCGTGATGCTCGGCCGTCGTGAGGACGGAGTGCGGGTCGGGATGACGGGCGTGCCGGGCCCGGCACTCCGCGGCGACCGCGTTCGCGAAGGTCCGGTCGGCCTCGTCGACCTCCCGCCCCCACTGCTCCAGCGCGGCCCGGTGGCGACGGCGCCCGCCCACCCGGTCACCGAGGCCGGTGGCCAGGACGACGACGGGTCCGACGAGCGCGAACGCGAGGAGGTGGGGTCCGAGGAGGAAGGCCATGACGACGAAGACCGGGACGGGGACGAGCGCCGCGAGCCACGGGATCCGACCGGGGGCCGGAGCCGGTGGTCGTCGTGGGACCTCGACCCGCGCGGCCGGGAGCCGCGTCGGTGGAGCGGGCCCGGGCCTGATCCGGACGGTGCCGTCGCCGGGATGGTCGACGGGCAGGCCGGGGCCGGCCCCGGGACGCAGCACCAGCGTGCTGGCGCCGATCGAGACCACCGCGGAGGTGTCGACCCGGCTGCTGCCGGTGATCCTCCGGCCGTCGACGAGGACCCCGTTCGTGGCTCCGAGGTCCTGGGCGGTCACGCCGTCGGCGTCGACGACGAGGCGGACGTGCCGCCGGCTGAGGGACGGGTCGTCGAGCCGCAGCCCGCTGCGGGGGGAGCGACCGACCTCGACGCCGTCCGGCCCGAGCGGGAGGCTCCTGCCCGCGTCCGGCCCGGACCTGCACACGACCTCGAGGACGGTGCCCGGCCGGCCCCCTGCCGCGTTCGGTGCACCGTCCTCGGGCCGTGCCCCCACGACGACGGAGGCGCCGTCGAGCAGCGGCGGCATGCCCACGGGCATGTCGTCCGGCAGCGCGCGGCCCGCGACGTCGAGAGCGTGGACGGACATCCCGAGGTGCTCCCCCAGCACGCGCCGGAGGTCCTCGACCCGTGCACCCGAGCGGGCCGTGACGACGACCTCGACGGGGCGGGGTCTGCGGCGCGGCACGTGCACCGTGAGGCGGATGTCCATGCGACGGGACGCTAACCACGACGCGTGACCGGGCCGTCGGGTTTTCCACAGGGTCGCCGCGGACGCGGGCCCGTCCCGCCGCACGGGTCACGTTGTCCACAGGTGTCCCGGTTCGGGTCGCGCGCACCGGGGTCCATGCGGTTCCCTGGTCTCCGAGGTCGCTGGGGAGCGTCCGGGGAGAGGGGTGGCGATGGACGCCGTGCGCACGCTCGAGGGAGAGGTCCGCGAGCTCATCCGCCGCTCGGGCCTGGACCCGGTGCGCGACGAGGGTGCCGTCCGTCGGCTGGTCCGCGACGCCGTGAGCGACTACGACGAGCGCTCGTTGCACGGGGGGATGCCGGTGCTCGCCGACGTCGAGCAGGCCTCGAAGGCGGTGTGGGACAGCGTCGTCGGGTACGGACCGCTCCAGCAGTACTTCGACGACCCGCGTGTCGAGGAGATCTGGGTCAACGAGCCGTCGCGCGTGTTCGTCGCCCGGGACGGGGTGGCCGAGCTCACGACGACCCTCCTCACCCACGAGCAGGTCCGCGACCTCGTCGAGCGGATGCTCAAGTCCTCCGGCCGCCGGGTCGACCTGTCGAGCCCGTTCGTCGACGCGGTCCTGCCGGACGGCAGCCGGCTGCACGTCGTCATCCCGGACATCTCCCGTGAGCACTGGTTCGTCAACATCCGCAAGTTCGTCGTCAAGGCGGACTCGATGGACGACCTCGTCCGGCTCGGCTCGCTCACGGCGCAGGCCGCCCGGTTCCTCGAGGCGTCGGTCGCCGCCGGGCTCAACATCCTCGTCGCCGGAGGGACGCAGGCGGGGAAGACGACCCTGCTGAACTGCCTCGCCGCTGCCGTCCCGTCGAGGGAGCGGGTCGTCACGTGCGAGGAGGTCTTCGAGCTGCGCATCCCCCATCGCGACGTGGCGGCGATGCAGTGTCGCCAGCCCTCGCTCGAGGGGACCGGTGAGATCCCGCTCCGCCGGCTCGTCACCGAGGCCCTGCGGATGCGTCCGTCGCGCATCATCGTCGGCGAGGTGCGTCAGGCCGAGAGCCTCGACCTCCTCATCGCCCTGAACTCCGGGTTGCCGGGCATGTGCACGATCCACGCCAACAGCGCCCGCGAGGCCGTGACGAAGATGTGCACCCTGCCGCTCCTGGCGGGCGAGAACGTCTCCGCCCGCTTCGTCGTGCCGACCGTCGCCTCGTCGATCGACCTCGTCGTCCATGCCGCGCTCGAGCGGGACGGGCGCCGGACGGTCCGCGAGATCGCCGCCGTGCCGGGCCGCGCGGAGGAGGACGTCGTGGAGATCGCGGAGCTCTTCGTGCGCCGTGGCGGCGACCTCGTCCGTGCGGACGGCTTCCCGCCCCACGTGGAGCGGTTCGAGCGGGCCGGCTTCGACGTCGCGGCCCTGCTCGGCGGGGGTGCGACGTGACGGGGGTCGGGATCGGGCTCGCCGCCGGGATCGGGCTCTTCCTCGTGTGGTGGAGCTGCTGGGTCCCCGACCCGCCGAGACCCCGGGCGGCCCGGAACGCCGGCCCCCTCGACCGGCTCTCCGACGAGGTCGTCCAGGCCGGGTTCGCCGGGCTGACCCTGCGCGGCCTGCTCGTCATGTCCGTCGTGGCCTTCGGTCTCGTCCTGGCCATCGGCTGGCTGACGATCGGCGTCCTGCCGGTCGCCGTGTGCTTCGCCGCCATCGCGTCCGCCGTGCCGGTCGTCGTCGTCCGTCGTCGGGCCAGGGTTCGGCGCGCCGTCCTGCGCGACCTGTGGCCCGACGCGGTCGACAACATCGCCTCCGCCGTCCGGGCGGGGCTCGCGCTGCCGGAGGCGCTCGCGCAGCTCGGTGACCGGGGGCCCGAGGAGCTGCGGGAGCCGTTCCGGGCGTTCGCCGACGACTACCGGATGACGGGACGCTTCTCCGACTGCCTCGACCTCCTCAAGGAACGGCTCAGCGACCCCGTCGGTGACCGCCTCGTCGAGAGCCTGCGCATCGCCCGCGAGGTCGGTGGCAGCGACCTCGGACGCCTGCTCCGGACGCTGTCGGGCTTCCTGCGGGAGGACGCCCGGACCCGGGCAGAGCTCGAGACCCGGCAGTCCTGGACGGTCAACGCGGCGCGCCTGGCCACCGGGGCGCCGTGGGTGGTCCTGCTCGTCATGTCCGGGAACGCCGGGTCGATCGGGGCGTTCTCGAGCGCGCTCGGTGCGGCCGTGCTCGCCGGGGGCGGCGTCGTCACCGCCGTCGCCTACTGGACGATGATGCGCATCGGTCGGCTGCCCGAGGACCAGCGGGTGCTGCGATGACCGGCACGGTGCTCGAGGGCGCGCTGCTCGGCCTCGTGGGCGGCCTGGGTCTGTGGCTCGTGTGGGCCGGGCTCCCGCTCAACCGCCGGCCCGGGCTCGCCGATCGCGTCCTTCCCTACCTGCGGGACACGCCACGCCCCTCGCGCCTGCTCGACGACGGGCGGGTGCCGCGTGGGGCCCTGCGGATCATCGCGACACCCCTCGTACGCGACCTCGCCCGGCGCGTGGAGCGGGTGATGGGCGGTGCCGCCTCCGTGCGCTCGCGTCAGCTGCGGGCCGGGCTGGCGCCCGACGTCGACCGCTTCCGCGCCGAGCAGGTGCTCTGGGGCGTCGGGGGAGCCGTCGCGGGCGCCGCGCTCGGGACCGGTCTCGCCGTCCTGAGGGGCTCCTCCGTCGTCCCGGTGCTGCTCATGACCGGGATCGGACTCGGCCTCGGGATCGCGGGGGCCGACTACCTCCTCGGCGTGCGGGCCACCCGCCGCGAGCGGCGGATGCTGGCCGAGTTCCCCACCGTCGCCGAGCTGCTCGCGCTCGCGGTCGGAGCAGGGGAAGGAGCCGTGGGGGCCCTCGAACGGGTGTGCCGCCTGTCCGACGGAGAGCTCGCCACCGAGCTGCGGCGCTGCCTCGCCGACGCCCGAGCGGGTGCCAACCTCCCGACGGCACTGCAGGGGCTCGCGGACCGCAGCGGATTGCCCAGCCTGCGCCGGTTCGTCGACGGTGTCGTCGTCGCCGTCCAGCGCGGCACCCCCTTGGGCGAGGTGCTGCGGGCCCAGGCGCAGGACGTCCGCGAGGAGGGCCGACGTCACCTCATGGAGGCCGGCGGCAAGAAGGAGATCGTCATGATGGTCCCGGTCGTCTTCCTCATCCTCCCGGTCACCGTTCTCTTCCTCGTCTTCCCCGGCTTCACGCTGTTCCGCTTCACCCTCTGACCACGACCGACCCCGGAAGGACCGACCATGACCCGAACCCGACGCCGCACCGCGGCTCCGACGACCCCGACCCGCCGCCGTGAGCGTGGCGACGTCCCCGGCTGGGTGCTCATCACCCTCATGACCGCCGGCCTCGTCGCGGCTCTCTGGGTCGTCGCCGAGGACCAGCTCGTCAGCCTGTTCCAGCAGGCGCTCTCCAGCGTCGCGCCCTGAGCCCGTGAGGTCCCGTCGCCCGGAGGCGGGAGCGGCGGTCGCGGACTTCGCCCTGGTGTCCACCGTCCTCGTCGCCGTCTTCCTCGCGGTAATGCAGCTCGGTCTGGCGCTGCACGTGCGCAACACGCTGGTGTCCGCGGCGTCGGAGGGGGCTCGGCTCGGGGCGCGCGCGGACGCCGTGCCCGGCCAGGCCGAGTCCCGCACCCGCGCCCTCATCGGCGCCACGCTCTCCAGCGGCTACGCCCGGGACGTCAGCGCCCGGCGCACCACGGTCGCCGGGGTGGAGGTCGTCGAGGTGCGGGTCGTCGCCCCCGTGCCGGTGCTCGGCCTGCTCGGTCCGGACGGGCGGTTCGACGTGACCGGACGCGCCTTCGCGGAGGACCAGTGAGCCCGCTGTCGGTCCGCGACGAACGCGGCAGCGCGGTCGTCGAGCTCGTCACGCTCGGCGTGCTGCTGCTCGTGCCGCTCGTCTACCTCGTCCTCGCCCTGGGTCGCGTGCAGGCCGGTGCCTTCGCCGTGAGCCAGGCCGCCCGGGAGTCCGGTCGGGCCTTCGTCACGACCGACGCGGGGGAGGACGCGTCCGCGCGAGCGCGGGCCGCCGCGGAGATCTCCTTCGCGGACCACCGCTTCGACGGCGAGGGCGTCGTCGACGTCGCCTGCGACGGGTCGCCCTGCCTGCGCCCCGGTGGGGTCGTGGTGACGACGGCGAGCGTGCGCGTCGCCCTGCCCCTGCTCCCGACCTTCGTCGAGGGTGCGGTGCCCCTGTCGATCCCGGTGTCGGCGACCCACGTCTCGACCGTCGACCGCTTCCGGAGCACCCCGTGAGCGGCCGGACCCGCCGCGACGAGCGCGGGACGATCGGCGTCCTGCTCCTCGGGCTCTCCGTCATCGCGATGACCCTCGTCGCGGGGGCCGTCGCGGTGACCTCGGCCCAGCTGTCCCGGATGGCGCTGCTCGACGTCGCCGACGGCGCCGCGCTCGCGGCGGCCAACGCTCTCGACGAGGGGGCCTACGCCGAGGGCGTCGGGGAGGCGGTGCCCCTCAGCGACGTCTCCGTCCGGGACGAGGCGGTCCGGTACCTCGCGAGCACCGAGCGCCCGGCACGGGTCACCGGGTGGCGGCTCGGCGCGGGGACCGGGACACCGGACGGCGAGACGGCCGTCGTCGTGCTCGTCGGCGACGCCGAGCTGCCGATGGTCGGCGGGATGCTGAGCGACCTCGGCGTGGCCATCACGATCACCGTGACCTCGTCGGCGCGGGCGGACGTCGTGCAGCCGTGACGCACCCCTGTCCGGGTTGGCGCCGGGGGAGTAGGTTCGCCGCACGCGATGCCGGAGGAGGCGCACGACATGAGGTGGACAGCAGGAGTGCGAGCGGGCGCGGCCCTGACGGCGGCGGCGGTGACCGTCTCCGGGGCGGCCGCCGTCGCGGCGCCGGGGAAACCCGGCAGCCCGCGCTACCAGGCCGGTGCCCCGGGCGTCGGCGACGCCTACTTCCCGTATGCCGGCAACGGTGGCTACGACGTCGGGCACTACGACCTCGACCTCACCTACACCCCACCGGGGGCCGCGCCGGCCCCGCTCGAGGGCGAGATGGACGCCGTCGCGACGATCGAGCTCACCGCCACCCGCGACCTCGACCGGTTCAACCTCGACCTGCGCGGCCTCGAGGCCACCGCGGTCACCGTCGACGGCACGCGCCTCACCGCGGTCGACGCCCCTGCCGCTGGTCGGACGGTCGGCGGGCCCGTGTTCTGGCAGGTCCAGGACGACGACGCCCGCGTCTGGGAGCTCACCGTCCAACCCCGTCCCAAGCTCAAGGCGGGCACGACCGTCGAGGTCGTCGTCGAGTACGGCGGCACGACCACCCGTCCGACGGACGTCGAGGGCGCGCTCTACGGCTGGGTCACGACGCGCGACGGCTCCCTCGTCGCGAACGAGCCCGACGGGGCGATGACGTGGTTCCCCGCGAGCGACCACCCGACCGACAAGGCGACCTTCTCGTACGAGATCACCGTCCCCGAGGGCAAGGTCGCCGTCGCCAACGGCCTGCCGGCGGCCGAGCCGGTCACCGCCGACGGCTGGACGACGTGGGCCTGGGACGCCCCCGACCTCCAGGCGACGTACCTCGCGACCGCGTCCGTCGGTGACTTCGAGCAGCTGCCCGCCTCGCAGTCCTCGAGCGGTGTCCCGATCCTCGACTTCCTCGACACCGACCTCGGCGCGGCAGGGCGCGCGACGTCGGAGGCGTCGCTCGCGCGCCAGCCCGAGATGATCGACGTGTTCGAGGACCTCTTCGGCGACTACCCGTTCGTCGCCTACGGCTCGATCGTCGACGACGACTCGCTCGGCTACGCCCTCGAGACCCAGACCCGCCCGGTCTACTCCAGGCAGGCGAGCGAGGGGACCGTCGCCCACGAGCTGGCCCACCAGTGGTTCGGCAACGCCGTGAGCCCGCAGCGGTGGCAGGACATCTGGCTCAACGAGGGGTGGGCGACCTACGCGACGTGGATCTGGAACGAGCACCGCGGCATCCGCACCGCGCAGGAGTCCTACGACTCCTGGTACGCCCCCGCCCGCAACGACGCCTACTGGGCGCTGCCGATCGGTGACCCCGGCCCGACCGGTCTGTTCGCCGGGCAGGTCTACAACCGGGGCGCCGCCACGCTGCACGCCCTGCGCGTCGAGGTCGGCGACGAGGCGTTCTTCGCCGGCGCCCGGCTCTGGCTCGAGCGGTACGACGACTCTTCCGCGACGAGCGAGGACTTCCAGGCCGTCTACGAGGAGGTGTCGGGGGAGGACCTCGACGACTTCTTCGACACCTGGCTGTACGCCGACGAGAAGCCCCCGGCCACCTGGACGACCGGCGGCTGACCGGGGTAGCTGGGCGCGCCCGCGCTCGGAGGGGGCCGACGACTCGGCGACGCGCGTCGCTCGTCACACCGTGACGTGGCTCATGCGCCGCCCGGCCCGCCCGCTGCTAGCGTCCGAGCAGCCCTGACCCCTGCTCGGAAAGGCCGCCGATGCGCAGCGCCAAGGACTTCTTCGCCCCCCTCGCCGTCGGCGCCCCGAGCCCGCTGCGTGAGGTGCCGGCCCGCCCGGCGCGGATGATCCACTTCTTCGACCCGAGCAACCCGAAGATGGCGGCCAAGGTCCCCGACATGGTCGGCACGGTCGACGTCCTCCTCGGCAACCTCGAGGACGCCGTCAAGGCGGAGAACAAGGAGGCCGCCCGGCAGGGCCTCGTCGACGTCGCGCAGGCCACCGACCTCGGCGAGCACACCCAGCTCTGGACCCGGGTCAACGCCCTCGACTCCCCGTGGTGCCTCGACGACCTCACGACGCTCGTCACCGAGATCGGCGAGAAGCTCGACGTCGTCATGGTCCCCAAGGTGCAGGGCCCCGAGGACATCCACTACGTCGACCGGCTGCTCGCCCAGCTCGAGGCGAGGGCCGGCCTCACCCGCCCGGTCCTCGTCCACGCCATCCTCGAGACCGCGCGTGGCGTCGCGAACGTCGAGGCCATCGCCGGCGCGAGCCCCCGGATGCAGGGCATCAGCCTCGGCCCCGCCGACCTCGCCGCCGACCGCCGCATGAAGACGACCCGCGTCGGCGGCGGCCATCCCGGCTACCTCGTCCGCCAGGACCCCGAGGACGGCGACGTCCACGGCGACCGCCCGACGTACCAGCAGGACCTCTGGCACTACACGATCGCGCGGATGGTCGACGCCTGCGCCATGCACGGGATCTTCCCGTACTACGGACCCTTCGGGGACATCGCCGACGTCGTCGCCTGCGAGGACCAGTTCCGCAACGCCTTCCTGCTCGGCTGCGTCGGCACCTGGACCCTGCACCCCGCCCAGATCTCGATCGCCAAGAAGGTCTTCAGCCCCTCGGCCGAGGACGTCGCCCACGCCCGGCGGGTGCAGGAGGCGATGGGCGACGGCACCGGTGCCGTGATGCTCGACGGGAAGATGGAGGACGACGCGAGCCTCAAGCAGTGCCTCGTCGTCCTCGAGCTCGCCGACCGCCTCGCCGCGACCGACCCCGAGCTCGCCGCGCTCTACGCCGACCATCCCACCGCCCAGGAGGACGACGCGTGAGCGCCACCGACGCCTACACCCCCCGCCGCTCGGTCCTCTACATGCCGAGCAGCAACGAGCGGGCCCTCGAGAAGGCGAAGTCCCTGCCCGTCGACGGGCTCATCCTCGACCTCGAGGACGCCGTCGCCCCCGACGCCAAGGCGACCGCCCGGGGCAACGCCTGCGCCGCCGCGGCCTCCGGCGACTACGGTCACCGCGAGGTGACGATCCGGGTCAACGGCCTCGGCACCGAGTGGCACGACGACGACCTCGCCGCGGCCTGTGCCGCCGGGCCCGACGGCATCGTCGTCCCCAAGGTCGGGTCCGCCGACGAGGTCCGCTCCCTCGTCACCGCGATGGAGCGGCACGGCGCCCCCGACACCACCCGTCTCTGGGCCATGGTCGAGACCCCCGGGGCCGTCCTCGGCGCCGCCGAGCTCGCCGCGGCCCACGAGCGCCTCGCGGTCCTCGTCCTCGGCACGAACGACCTCGTCAAGGAGCTGCAGGCCCGGTTCGTGCCCGGCCGTGCCCCGATCCTCACCGCCCTCTCGCACGTCGTCCTCGCCGCCCGGGCCGCCGGCGTCGCGGTCCTCGACGGGGTCTACAACGACGTGAAGGACCTCGACGGCTTCGAGGATGAGTGCCGCCAGGGTCGCGATCTCGGCTTCGACGGCAAGACACTCATCCACCCCGGCCAGGTCGAGGCGTGCAACGCGACGTTCGCCCCCTCCGAGGACGAGGTCGAGGACGCCCGCGGCCTGCTCGCCGCGTGGGAGGAGGGCGCCGGGTCCGGCGTCGTCACCCACGAGGGGCGGATGGTCGAGAACCTCCACGTGGAGGTGGCGCGGCGTGTGCTCGCGACCCACGAGGCCGTCCGCGCACGCTCCTGACCTGCGGGGACCGGTGATGTCGATCCGGTCACGACGCGCGCGCCGGTTTGCGTCGGACGGGGTCGGTGACGTCTCGTGGAGGCAACGACCACGACACCGGGGGGAGGTACCACCCGATGACGACCACGACCCGACGCCGCGTCCGCGCAGCGGCCCTCGCCCTCGCCGCGACGACGGCGCTGTCCGGCTGCGCCCAGGTGCAGGAGTGGACCGACGGCACGGCCGCCGGCCCCGTACCGTCCTCGACGTCCACGTCCTCGCCCTCCACCACCACGTCGACGGCGGGGCCCGGGGCCTCGCAGAGCCCGACCGCGACGGCCTCGCCCGGCGACGAGCCGAGCGAGAGCCCGACGGCCTCGCCCGGCGACGAGCCGAGCGAGAGCCCGACGGCGACCCGTACGCCGAGCGACGACCCGACGCCGACCGGCACGCCGTCGCCGAGCGCGACCCCCACCCCGTCCCCGTCGGCGACGCCCTCCGCCGAGCCGACCCCGTCGTCCTCCCCGACGCCCACCCCGGAGCCGACCGAGACGACGCCCCCCGTGCTGCGCTACGGCGACTCCGGGCCCGAGGTGCGTGCGCTGCAGCACCGGCTCGTCGAGCTCGGCTACTGGCTCGGCCACCGCGACTCCTCGTTCGGACCGCTCACCCAGCAGGCGGTGTTCGCGCTCCAGAAGACCGCCGGTCTCGAGCGTGACGGGATCGTCGGTCCGCGCACCCGTGCGGCGCTCGAGGAAGGGGTGCGGCCGGACCCCCGCATCGACGGCAACGGCGTCGAGATCGACCTCGACCGCCAGATCCTGATCGTCGTGCGGCGCGGCAACCCGTACATCGTCCTCAACACCTCGACGGGCAACGGCGAGGAATACACCTCCAGCGCCGGCAACCCGGCGATCGCGACGACCCCGACGGGGTCCTTCGAGGTGTTCCGGCAGGTCGACGGCCAGGACGACAGCGCGCTCGGCGAGCTGTGGCGGCCGAAGTACTTCTACCGAGGGTGGGCGGTCCACGGGTCGCCGAGCGTCCCGCCGTACCCCGCCTCGCACGGCTGCGCCCGGCTCACCGACGACGCCATCGACATGATCTGGCGCCGCGACCTCATGCCCATCGGCTCGGACGTCCTCGTCCACTGACGCTCCCGGCGCCGAGGTCACCGACGCCACGCACGGTCACTCGCCGGGGTACACGACCCCGACCTGGCGGCGCACCTCGTCCATGAGCGTCATGACCCGGCGGGTGGCGTCCCACGGCACGGACCACGGCTCGGTCCGCCCGGCCTCGAGGGCCCGGCCGACCTCGGCGATCTGGTACCGGAACCCGTGCTCGTCGTGCCCGGGCGTGAAGACGTCGAGCTCGGTGTCGTCCGGACCGAGGAGGCGCACCGTCGTCGCCGCGCCGTAGAACTTCCCGGGGCCGGTGAGCTCGAGCCGGGCCTGCGTGCCGACGACGGAGGCGACGTTCGGGCTCGTCGCGGCCATCGTCGTCGTCATCCGGGCGAGGGTGCCGCCGGCCCGGCCGGTGATGCCGAGCGTGACGTCGACGCCCTCGTCGGAGAGCACCCCGCGCGAGGCGATGTCCTCGAGCCCGCCGAGGACGTGGTCGGCGAACGCGACCGGGTAGACGCCGAGGTCGAGGAGCGCGCCGCCGGCGAGGGCCGGGTCGGCGAGCCGGCGCGGCCCGTCGGGGTACAGCCGCTGGCCGTGGTCGGCCTGGACGAGGACGACGTCGCCGAGCGCGCCCGCCTCGACCGTGCGCCGCACGACGTCGTACTGCGGCAGGTAGCGGCTCCACATCGCCTCGCCGACGAAGAGCCCGGCGTCGCGGGCGACCTCGAGGACCTCGTCGGTCTCCGCGAGGTTGCGGGCGAACGCCTTCTCGACGAGCACCGGCTTGCCGGCCCGCAGCGCCATGAGGGCGTGCTTGTGGTGCCCGCTGTGCGGGGTCGCGACGTAGATCGCGTCGACGGCGGGGTCCTCGACGAGCGCCTCGTACGAGCCGTGGCTGCGGGCGACGCTGTGCCGCCGCGCGAAGGAGCTGGCGCGCTCGGCGGACCGCGACCCGACGGCGTCGACCTCGGAGCGGGTGCCCGCGCGGACGGCCCGCACGAACGTGTTCGCGATGCCCCCGGGGCCGAGGACGCCCCACCGCACCCGGGGGGCCTCCATGGGGTCCGGGGTGGTCGGCGCGGCGAGGGCAGGCGTCGGCGTCGGCATGCCGCAACCCTAACGAGCGGCGCCGACGGGCGCACCGGGCCTTCCGCTCCCGGGGACGACGCCCGTCCCCGGGAGCGGACGGGTCACAGGCCTGCGGTGGCCTCCGCGACGAGGTCGGCGACGAGCTCTCCCTCGTCGACCTCGAGCCCCTTGCGGCGGAACCACGTCGCCATCGTCAGCGCGTCCCGCTCGAGGAAGGTGAACCCCTGCGGGTTGCCGATGACGTCGACGACCTGCGGCCAGTCGATGAGGACGAGCCGGCCGTCGTCGACGAGCGCGTTGTACGGGCTGAGGTCGCCGTGCGCCCAGCCGTGACGGGCGAGGACGAGCATCGCCGTGCGCAGCTGGTCGAAGAGGTCGGCGAGGAGGTCGGTGTCCGGACGGACCGACACCAGGCGCGGCGCCGCGACCGGGGTCGGACCGTCCACCGCGCCGACGAACTCCATGAGCATCTCGGACTCGTCGAGCTGGACGGGGTAGGGGACGGGCAGGCCGAGGGCGTGCAGCGTGCCGAGCGCGTCGAACTCCGCGGCGGCCCACTGCCCGGCGATCATCTGCTTGCCGAACTCGGTGCGCCGTGCCATCGCCCGCATCTCGCGGCTCTTGCGGACCCGGCGGCCCTCGAGGTAGCCGGCGTCGCGGTGGAAGAGGCGGTGGTCGCCGCTGCGGTACCGCTTGGCGGCCATCGTCACGACCCGGTCGGTGCCGGGGACCCAGCGCCGCAGGACGTGGACGTCGGCCTCCTTGCCGGTCTTGAGGACGCCGAGGTCGGCGTCGACGGCCCCGAGGTCGGTGATGACCCAGCCCGGACGGGGGTTCGGGCCGTGGGTGGCGCCGTCCCAGGAGGACCAGCGGTCCCCCTCGGGCGGGGCGTCAGGTGAGGTGTCGACGGAGAAGGCGGCGTGCCTCTCCGGCAGGTGGAACGGCTGGTGTGCCAACGGGGCGCTCCTGGTCGATGAAGGGGGCGGGGGCCGGGGAACGGCCCGGGACGGTCGTCGACATCGGGTCCTCCTCCATCGGGTCGGGGCACGCGGGTGCGTGGCGGGTCGGCTCCAGGGTGGCGCAGCCCGGCGGCGTGCGCCATCGGTTTTCCGGCCGAGGGGTGGGAGGTGGCGGCCGTCGTGGCGGGGCTCACACGGTGGGGGGACTCACACCGCGAGCCCGTTCCGGCGGTCCGGGGCCGCGGGCATACTCCCGAGCATGGCGCGACTGCAGAGCACCGACGGCCTCACCGAGGAGCAGCACGAGCTGGTCGAGCTCGTCCGCGAGTTCGTCGACGAGCAGATCCTCCCCGTCGCCGGGGCCCTCGAGGCGAAGGACGAGTACCCGACGGAGATCGTCGAGGGCATGAAGGAGATGGGGATCTTCGGGCTGATGATCCCCGAGGAGTACGGCGGGCTCGGGGAGTCCCTGCTCACCTACGCGCTCGTCGTCGAGGAGATCGCCCGCGGCTGGATGAGCGTCAGCGGCATCATCAACACCCACTTCATCGTCGCGTACATGGTGCTGCGGCACGGCACCGAGGAGCAGAAGCAGCGCTACCTGCCCCGGATGGCCACGGGTGAGGTCCGCGGTGCGTTCTCGATGTCCGAGCCGGGCCTGGGGTCCGACGTCTCCGCGATCCGGACCAAGGCCGTCCGCGGCGACGACGGCGGGTGGACCGTCGACGGCCAGAAGATGTGGCTGACGAACGGCGGGTCGGCCAACCTCGTCGCCGTCCTCGTCAGGACCGACCTCGGCGAGTCCGACAGCCCGTACCGGAACATGACGACCTTCCTGGTCGAGAAGGAGTCCGGGTTCGGCGAGACCGCCCAGGGCGTCACCGTCCCCGGGAAGATCGACAAGATGGGCTACAAGGGCGTCGACACGACCGAGCTCGTCTTCACCGGCCACCGCACGAGCGACGAGCAGGTCCTCGGCGGCGAGCCCGGCAAGGGCTTCTACCAGATGATGGACGGGGTCGAGGTCGGCCGCGTCAACGTCGCCGCCCGGGCCTGCGGGCTCGCCCGGCGGGCCTTCGAGCTCGGCATCGACTACTCGCAGCAGCGCGAGACGTTCGGCAAGAAGATCGCCGAGCACCAGGGCATCCTCTTCCGGCTCGCCGACATGGCGACGAAGGTCGAGGCGAGCCACCAGATGATGGTCAAGGCCGCGCGCCTCAAGGACGCAGGGCAGCGCAACGACCTCGAGGCCGGGATGGCGAAGTACCTCGCGGCCGAGAACTGCGCCGACGTCGTCGAGCAGTCCTTCCGCATCCACGGCGGGTACGGCTACTCCAAGGAGTACGAGATCGAGCGGCTCTACCGGGAGGCGCCGATGCTGCTCATCGGCGAGGGCACGGCCGAGATCCAGAAGATGATCATCGGCCGGCGCCTCCTCGAGGAGTACAAGGCCCGCTGACCGTCGGCCGGGACGCGTGGTCGCCCAGCGGGCGTCCAGGCGCCCCACAGGCGGCAGTGCCACACTGGTGTCATGAGCACCCAGCCGAGGCGGCCCGGACTGCGCGCCCACCTGTCGCTGGAGTTCCCGATGTCCCTCGGGGTCCACGACTCCTACGAGGAGGCGCAGAAGGCCGTCGACTACCTGTCCGACCACGAGTTCCCGGTCCAGGACGTCCTCATCGTCGGGACCGACCTCAAGCAGCTCGAGCGCGTCACCGGACGGCTGACGACCGGCCGCGTCATCGGCGCCGGCGCCCTCTCCGGCATGTGGCTCGGCCTCTTCGTCGGGATGATCTTCGCCCTCTTCGACCCGAGCGGCTTCAACCTCCTCAACGTCCTCGCGACCGTCGTCTTCGGTGCGCTCTTCGGCGCCGTGTGGGCCTCCGTCGGCTACCGGCTGACCCGCGGGCAGCGTGACTTCACCTCGGTGAGCCAGGTCGTCGCCAACAAGTACGAGGTCCTCTGCGAGCACCGGCACGCCCAGCGTGGCCGCGAGCTGCTCCAGGAGATGGACCCGATGGCCTTCGCCCAGGAGCAGGTGCGCCGGGCGCAGGAGGAGGAGCGGGCTCGGCTCGCGCAGCAGGGCGGGCAGCATCCGCAGCAGCCCTCGGGCCAGCAGCCGCCGTCGCAGCAGCCGGGCCGCGGCTACCCGGGCACCCCTCCCCAGTAGGGGGTCCGCAGGTCTATCGTCGCGCCATGAGCGACGAGCGCCCCTCCCTGACGCCCCTCGAGGGCACGTTCCGGTCCGTCCTGTGCGTCGTCGCGCACCCGGACGACATCGAGTACGGCACGGCCGCGGCCGTCCACCGGTGGGTCGAGCAGGGCGCCACGGCCGCGTACTTCCTGCTCACTCGGGGCGAGGCGGGGATCGACACGACGGAGCCGGCGGAGGCGGCCGAGGTCCGGGAGGCCGAGGAGCGCGAGAGCGCCCGCCGGGTCGGGGTCGAGACCGTCGAGTTCGGCGGCCTGCAGGACGGCGCCGTCGAGTACGGCGTGCCGTTGCGTCGGGAGATCGCCGCCGCGATCCGCCGGCACCGGCCGGACCTCGTCGTCGGACAGAACTGGGACGAGATGTTCGGCCCGGGGATGGTCAACCAGGCCGACCACCGTGCCGTCGGTCTCGCGACGCTCGACGCCGTCGCCGACGCGGGGAACCGCTGGCTGCACCGCGACCTCGTCGACGAGGGGCTCGAGCCGTGGAACGGGGTCGAGGTGTTCGCCGTCGCCGGGTCGCCCCGGCCGAGCCACTACGTCGACGTCACCGGTGAGCCGTTCGAGGCGTCGGTGCACTCCCTCGAGGCGCACGACGCGTACAACGCCGCCCTGCCCGACGACTTCCCCGACCCCCGGAAGCTGCTGACGATGATCCTCGGCGGCGGGGGAGAGGCCGCGGGGGTCGAGAAGGCGTGGACCGCCGAGGTCGTCTTCGACCGCCGGCAGTCGCCCTGGGGCGAGTAGGCCCCGGCTCAGGCGCTCCAGCGGGCGAGCTGGCGGGACTGGACGAGCAGGGTGCCCTCGGCGTCGTGGACGAGCGCGTCCTCGTCGAGGAAGCCGTCCGCGACGTGCCGGCTGGCGACGACGACGCCCATCGGGCCGACGCCGGAGCGGGCGCGGACGTGAGCCGTGAGCTCGACGGTGGGGACCCAGCCGCTCACGCCGAGGGCGTTCCACGCGGCCGGCGGGGTGACGTCGCACGCGACGAGGGCGCCGATCTGGTCGGTCGGCAGGTCGTGGGTGACGGCGCGGATCTCGCCGGTGCCGTCCGGGGTGCCGCGGGTGAACCCGAGCGTCGTGACGTCGAGGTGCTCCCCGGCGCGGGCGGCGATGTCCGGGGTGCGGAAGTCGCCGCCGGCGGCGGCCATCTCGGGCGAGCCGGCGCGCGGGGTGAGCCGTGACGGGTCCGGGGTCCAGGGCTCCTCGCGGCGCCACGTCGGCCCGTCGATACCGGTCCGGTCGCCGACGAGGGCCATGACGGACAGGACGACGTCCTCGCCCTGGGTCGCGGTCGCGGTGACGGAGGTGAACCGGCGGCTGCCGCCGACGGCGCGGACCTCGAACCGGATCGGGGCGAAGCGGGCCTTGCGCAGGTAGTGCGTGGTGATCGTGAAGAGGTCCGGGGCGCCGGTCGCGGCGAGGACGGCCTTCCCGGCGAGGCCGAGGAGGTCGCCGCCGTGCGGGATGCCGAAGACGTCCCACCCCGCGGCGACCGTCCCGACGTGGCCGTCGCCGTCGGGTCGGAGGGCCATCGCCTCGTCGTAGGGGACCGCGGTCGTGCTCGCCATGTCTCGCTCCTGCCCGTCGCGCCGGTTATGACGTTGTCATATGACAGCATCATAACCATGGCCGAGCACCAGGGGGCATCCCGCGAGAGCGTCGTCGACGCCGCCCGCGCGATCCTCGTCGCCGAGGGGCCGGACGCGGTGACGATGCGCCGGCTCGCCGCCGACCTCGGGACGAGCTACCAGGTCGTCTACAGCCGGGTCGGCGGCAAGCCCGAGGTCCTCCGGGCCGTGCACGACGCCGCGTTCGACGACCTCACCGCCCAGGTGCTCGCCCGTGGGGAGGCGCCCGGCACCGACGAGCACCTCCACGCCCTGACCCGCGGCTACCTGGATTTCGCCGTCGCGAGCCCCCGCCTCTTCGACGTCATGTTCGGGCCGGCGACCGGCGGGCTCACCCGCGACGCGGCGATGCGCGACGTCGAGCGGGAGTCGTTCCGTGGGTGCTGGGTCGCCGCGGCGCGGGCCTGGCTCGACGTGCACCACCCGCAGCGGCCACGGGGTTCGGCGGCCCCGCTCGCCTGGCGGCTGTGGAGCGCGACGCACGGCATCACCGTCCTGCACCTCGCCGGGCACGAGTCCCCGGCGGGCGACCCGCGGACCGACCTCGCGACCGTCGTCGGCCTGCTGCTCGCCGACCCCCTGGCGCGGCGCTGACCGCCGGCCGCTGACCGCGGGCGCGGGCGTCGGTGTGGTCAGCGCCGCTGGAGCCGCTGCACCCAGGCCTCGACGTCCGCCGACGTGCGGGGCATCGCGTCGGAGAGGTTCTCGCAGCCGTCCTCGGTGACGAGCACGTCGTCCTCGATGCGCACCCCGATGCCGCGGAAGCGCTCGGGGGCCTTGAGGTCGTCGGCCTTGAAGTAGAGGCCGGGCTCGACGGTGAGGATCATCCCGGGCCGCAGCTCGGCGTCCATGTACTCGGCGCGGGTGGCGCGGGCGCAGTCGTGGACGTCGAGGCCCAGGTGGTGGCTCGTGCCGTGGACCATCCACCGGCGGTGGTACTGGCCGTGCTCGGGGTCGAGGGTGTCCTCGACGGAGACGCCCTCGGGCAGCAGGCCCCAGGCGTGGAGGTGCTCGGCGACGACCCGGATGGCGGCGGCGTGGACGTCGGAGAACGTGTTGCCGGGCTTGACGGCCGCCATGCCTGCCTCCTGGGCGGCGTACACGGCGTCGTAGATCTCGCGCTGGGCGTCGGTGAACGTGCCGTCGACGGGCAGGGTGCGGGTGATGTCGGCGGTGTAGAGGCTGTCGACCTCGACGCCGGCGTCGATGAGGACGAGCTCGCCCTCGCTGACGTCGCCGGTGTTCTTGATCCAGTGCAGCGTGTTCGCGTGGTCGCCGGCGGCGCAGATGGCGTCGTAGCCGACCCCGTTGCCGCGGTGCCGGGCGGTGAGGCCGAAGGTGCCCTCGAGCCACCGCTCGCCGCGGCCGTTCCCGACGGCGTTGGGCAGGGCGGCGATCATCGCCTCGAAGCCCTCGTGGGTCGCGGCGACGGCCTGGCGCATCTGCTCGACCTCGAAGTCGTCCTTGACCATCCGGGCGTGCGAGGCGGCGTGGCCGAGCACCTCGTCGGCCTCCTCGAGGCCCTCCTGCTCGGCGCCGTTCTCGACCCGGGCGGCATCCAGCCGGGCGGTGAGCTCGTGGTCGGCGTCGCGGACGACCCGGACGGTGACCTCGCCGGCGTCCTTCGCCACGGCGTCGACGAGGCCGTCGACGTGCCGGCCGGTGAGCCCGAGCTCGAGCTCGACGTCCTCGACCGACGGGCGGGCACCGACCCAGAACTCGCCGTAGCGGGCGTCGGCGAAGAACTCGTCGCTGTCCCGGTCGGCGAGCGGGCGGAAGTACAGGACGGACTCGTGACCGCCGTCCTCGAGCGGCTCGAGGACGAGGACGGCGTCCGGCTCGCGGTCGGCGCCGAGGCCGGTGAGGTAGGCGAACGCGGTGTGCGGGCGGAAGACGTAGTCGCTGTCGTTGCTGCGGACCTTGAGGCCGCCCGCGGGCACGACGAGCCGCTCGCCGGGGAACCGGGCGCTCAGGGCACCGCGGCGTGCTGCCGCGTGCACCGCGACGGGCGCCGCCTCGGTCACCGTCGGACGCCGCGGCGCCCAGTCGGACCGGATGAACGCCCGCAGCTCGTCGGTCGTCGGACGCGCTCGGTTCTCGGCCTGCTTCTGCTCCTCGCTCACCCGGCCATCGTCGCACGGGGGCGTGACACCGCACCCCGTGGCACACTGCGCGGGTGACCGCCACCGACTCCCTGCCGGAGCGGCTGCGCGCGCACTTCGGGCACCGGGAGCACCTGTACGGCGTGCTCTTCGAGGAGATGGCCGACGACTGGGACGACGGCGGCGTCACCCACCAGCTGTTCCGCGGCTGGGAGGACGCCGAGGCCCGGCAGTTCCCCCAGCTGCGCCTCATGGCGGGTCTGTTCCGGATCGTCCTGCGCGGCGAGGCCCCCCAGCTCGTGCCGTTCTACCCGGCGCTCGGTGGGGAGGCCGACCCCGAGGAGGCGTGGGCCGCCGTCCGGCCCGTCCTCGCGGCGCACGTCGACGAGCTGCACGCCGCGCTCTCGAAGACTCCGCAGACGAACGAGCCGGCCCGCTCGGTCGCCCTCCTCGTCGGCCTCAGCGAGGCGGTCCGCCGCACGGGGCTGCGCCGGGTCCGGCTGCTGGAGCCCGGGGCGTCGGCGGGGCTCGGGCTGCTCGTCGACCACTACCGCTTCGTCGGTGACGGCTGGTCGGCCGGGCCCGAGGGGTCCCCGCTCGTCCTCGAGGACTGCGGGGCCGCCGGCTTCGACCCCGAGCCGTTCCAGGTCCTCGAGCGGCGGGGCTGCGACATCGACCCCGTCGACGCCTCGACCGAGGTGGGCTCCGACTACCTGCGCTCGTTCGTCTGGCCGTGGATGATCGACCGGCACCTGCGGCTCGACGACGCGCTCTCGGTCGCGGCCCGGGAGCCCGTGGTCATCGACCGCGCCCGCGCCTCGGAGTGGGTCCGCGAGCAGCTCGCGCAGCCGGTGGCGTCGGACGTGCTCACGGTCGTCTGGCACTCGGTGACCCGGATGTACTGGCCGCTCGAGGAGAGCCTCGCGGTCACCGCGGCGGTCGAGGAGGCCCGGGACCGGACGGCCGTCGCGCACGTGTCGATGGAGAACCCGTGGGAGGAGGGGGCCGCCGCCCCCTCGGTGGACCGGGAGCACCTGCCGGTCGTCGAGCTCGACGGCGAGGTCCTCGGCACGTGCGGGCACCACGGTCCGCCGGTCGAGCTCGCCTGACGCTCCCGCGTGGAGGTTCGTCGGGGTGATGACCCCGAGGATCCTCCACGCGAGCGGTCCGGCCACCGCGCCGCCGACTGTGGGCAACGGCACGCCGCGACGGCCTGCCGCGCCGCGCCGCCGCGCGACAGGATGGGCGGTGGCCGCCAGCGGGACGAAGGAGACGTGACGTGCAGTTCGGGCGAAGCTACGAGGAGTTCGAGGTCGGGGCGACGTACAGGCACTGGCCGGGCAAGACGGTCACCGAGTACGACGACCACCTGTTCTGCCTGCTCACGATGAACCACCACCCGCTGCACCTCGACGAGCACTACGCGCAGGAGACGACGCAGTTCGGACGGAACGTCGTCGTCGGCAACTACGTCTACTCGATCCTGCTCGGCATGTCGGTCGCCGACGTCAGCGGCAAGGCCATCGCGAACCTCGAGGTCGAGTCGCTGCGGCACGTCGCCCCGACCTTCCACGGCGACACCCTCTACGGCGAGACGACCGTGCTCGACAAGCGCGAGTCGACGAGCAAGGACGACCGCGGCGTCGTCCACGTCGAGACGATCGGCTACAACCAGCACGGCACCGTCGTCTGCGTCTTCCGCCGCAAGGTGATGGTGCCGAAGCGGTCCTACCTCGACGCCCGCGGCGGGGAGCAGCCCGGCCGTCCGGTCCCGCAGCCGGACCGCAACTGGCCGGGTCCGCCGACCCCCGGCTGATCCTTCACCCGGCGTACGGGACGAGCGACCGCGCTCCTGTGCTGTCCGTCCACTTCAGCTCGGCCACCCCGGAGCCACCGGGCCCCGGCAGGCGGAGCCGGGCGACGACGGCGGTGCCCGCGCCGTCGGGCAGCACGACCGTATCGTTGGACAGCAGGGTCGCCTCCGGGGTCGCGCGGACCACGACGTCGTCGACGCGCCCCGGCAGGACGGCGGCGAAGGTCTCGAGCCCGCCGCCGTCGGGTCCGTCCGTGGTGAGCCCTCCGTAGGGCGGCTCTCCCGCCCGGGTGTCCGGTCCGGTGGGGGTCAGGGCGGTCGTTCCGCCCGAACCGACCCCCAGGACACCGGCCGCCGCGTCGACGAAGACGACCGTGTCGTCGACGACCGCGGTCGGCAGGGTGCCGCTGCCGGCCGTGTACGTCGTCGCGCCCTGCCTCCAGTAGAGGTCGACGAGGGACGCGTCGCGGGATGGTGACTCGGCGCGGATCGCGAACGCCTGATAGGTCGTGCCGGGGAGGTCGGCCGTCGCCGTCGAGGACCCGCCGCCGACACCCTGCCACCGCGGGACGACGTCGACCGCGTCCGCGGGGAGGACCCCCGCGACGACGAGGGGGTCGCGCACGACCGTCGCCCAGGTCGCCGACGGACGGCCCAGGGTGGCGACGCGGGGGGTGGCCCGGTCGACGACGCCGTTCTCCGCCGTGCGCACGAGCTCGACGGCCCCGGTCGCGGGGTCGAACGAGACGTCGACAGTGGAGCCGTCGTCGACCTGGACGGGTGCCGTGACCGTTCCCGTCGCCGTGGGTTCGGGGGTCGCGGGCACGACCTGGGCGCGGTCAACGGTGCCGGACAGGGCGGTCCATCCGCCGATGCCGACGACGAGCGCCAGCACCGATGTCACGGCGGCGGCGACGAGGCGGCGACGGCGCACGACCCGCACCCCGTCGCCGAGGACCGACCCGGAGTCGACGTCGACGTAGCGGTCGCGCTCGCCGTCCGCGGCCTCGTGCAGCAGCGTGCGCAGCTCGTCCTCGAAGGTGTCCCGGCTCATCGCTCTCCTCCTTCGACGACCGCGAGCCGTTCGCGCAGCGCCGCGAGCCCGCGATGGGCGGCGGACTTCACGGCGCCGACCGAGATGCCGAGCGCGTCGGCGGTCGCCCGCTCCGACAGGTCGGTGTAGTAACGCAGGACGACGACGCGTCGCTGCTGCTCCGGCAGCCCGGCGAGGAGCCGGACGACCTGGTCGCGGTCGTCGGTCGTGCGCATCGGGTCGCGCCCGCCGCGGTCCTCGGGGACGTCGGCCACGGTGACCTCACCGTGCCGCTTGCGCCAGACGTCGGTCCGCTCGTTGACGAGCACCCGCCGCGCGTAGGCGAGCGCCGTCTCGGGCGTGACCCGCCGCCAGGCGACGTACGTCTTGACGAGCGAGGCCTGGACGAGGTCGTGCGCTGCGTGGTGGTCGCCCGTGAGCAGCCACGCCGTGCGCAGCAGCGACGGCGACGCCTGCTCGACGAACGCGGCGAAGGCCGCGTCGCGCTCGGCCCGTCCTCCCGGCATCAGTGCCCCTCGATCCCCTTCATACCTGCACTACGTGGTCCGCGCCCGGAAGGTTGCCCCACCGCCGCGAGCATCTCCACCGCACTACGCTGCGAGCGTGATCGACCTGCACGCCCATTCGAGCGCCAGCGACGGCACGGAGGCCCCTGCGGACCTCGTCGCGTCCGCCGTCGCCGCCGGTCTCGACGCGGTCGCGCTCACCGACCACGACACGGCGAGCGGCTGGGACGAGGCCGCGGACGCCGCCGGGCGGCTCGGCATCACCCTCGTCCGCGGCATCGAGGTCTCCTGCGCCCGGTACCGGCAGTCCGTGCACCTCCTCGCCTACCTGCCGGACCCCGACGAGGCCGCGCTCGCCGGCGAGCTCGCCCGCTCCCGGGAGAGCCGCGACACCCGCCTGGACCGGATGGTGGAGAGGATGGCGGCCGACGGGCTGCCGGTCACCGTCGCCTCGGTCCGCGCCGAGGTGCGCGACGGGGCGACCCCGGGCCGGCCGCACATCGCCGACGCGCTGCTGCGGGCCGGGGCGGTCGGGCACCGGGACGAGGCGTTCGCCCGCTGGCTCGGCGACGACAGCCCGTACTACGTCGGGCACTACGCCCCCGACCCCGTCGTCGCCGTCGAGGCCGTCCGGGCGGCCGGGGGAGTGGCGGTCCTCGCCCACCCGCGCTCGCGGACCCGGACCGGGGTCGTCGAGGACGACCTCGTCGAGGAGATGGCGGCCGCCGGGCTCGCCGGCATCGAGGTCGACCACCGCGACCACGACGACGACGCCCGCCGGCACCTCACCGACCTCGCCGCCGCGCTGGGCCTGCTGACGACCGGGTCGAGCGACTACCACGGCACCGGCAAGCGCAACCGGCTCGGGGAGAACACGACGTCCCCGGACGTCCTGCGGGGCATCGAGGAGCGGGCCACCGGCGTCCCCGTCCTGCGCCCCTGACCCCGGACGCTCCTCGCGCTGCGCCGCGCCGGTCCGTACCGTGTGCGCGTGCCCACCTCGACCGACGCCGAGTACGTCCTCCTGCTGTCCTGCCCCGACCGGCGCGGCATCGTCGCGACCGTCACGGCGCTGCTCTTCGAGCAGGGCGCGAACATCGAGGAGAGCCAGCAGTTCGACGACGTCCGCACCGACCAGTTCTTCATGCGGATCCGGTACTCCGTCGGCGGCGACGACGTCGGTGTCGACGGCTGGCGCGAGCGGTTCGCGCCCGTCGCCGCCGAGTACGGCATGGAGTGGTCGGTCCGTGACGCCCGGGTGCCGTACCGCGCGGTCCTCATGGTGAGCCGGTTCGGGCACTGCCTCAACGACCTGCTCTTCCGGTGGCGCTCCGGCGCGCTCAACCTCGAGATCCCGGCCGTCGTGTCGAACCACCCCGACCTCGAGCCGCTCGTGCGCTCCTACGGGGTCCCGTTCCACCACGTGCCCGTGACGGCGGGGACGAAGCCGGAGGCCGAGGCGACGCTGCGCGGGATCGTCGCCGAGCACGCCGTCGACCTCGTCGTCCTCGCCCGCTATATGCAGGTGCTGTCCGACGACCTCGCGACCGACCTCGCCGGTCGGGTCGTCAACATCCACCACTCGTTCCTGCCGTCGTTCAAGGGCGCCAAGCCGTACCACCAGGCGTTCGAGCGCGGGGTCAAGCTCGTCGGGGCGACGGCGCACTACGTGACGCCCGCGCTCGACGAGGGGCCGATCATCGAGCAGGACGTCGTGCGCGCCGACCACCGGATGACCCCGGACGAGCTCGTCCGCGCCGGGGAGGAGGTCGAGTCCCGGGTCCTCGCCCGGGCCGTCCGCTGGCACTGCGAGTCGCGGATCCTCCTCAACGGCCACCGGACGGTCGTCTTCAGCTGACGTCGTCGGGCGTCGCCTCGTGGCCGGGACGTCCGTGGCTGCGCCGGTCGTCCTTCAACTCCGCCTCGAAGACGTGCCGCCGTCCCTCCGTCAGGGCCTCCCGCGCCGCGCGCTCGTGCTCGCGGAACGCCGCGTAGTACCCGTCGTCGTACTCCTCGACGACCTGGAACGACCAGCGTCCGGCGAGCACGTTGCGGCCGACGAGGTCGGTCTCGAGGGTGTCCGCGAGGTCGTCGTGCCCGGCCTCGCGGAGCGCGTCGACCGCCTCGCCGAGGGTGAGGTCCGCCGTGCCGCACCGGCGGTGGAAGGCGTAGAGGTGGCCGCGTGCCTCCTCGACGACCTCGAGCGCCTCGGAGAGCTTGCCGAGGGCGGCGACGGTGTCGTCGGAGCTGCCGGAGGGGCGGGCGTGCGCGTCGTCGAGGGCCATCGCCCCAGGCTAGGCCCCCTGTCGACCCTCCCCTGTGGAAAACCTCGCGGCGGCGTCGGCCGTTCCGGGCAGGCTGCTCGGCATGAGCTTCGAGACACTTCCCGAGAACTGGCCCACCCTCCCGCTCGACGACCCGCACCTGCTCGCCGACGTCGTCGACCTCGTCGTCGGCGAGCGGGACCGGTCGGACGGATGCGTCGGCCTGCTGCTCCTCGACGACGGGATGCGCCTGGCCCAGCCGTGTGTCGTCGGTGAGGTGCCGGACGACGCCGACCCGGCGGACTTCGTCGCCTTCCTCGACCAGGTCGCCGCGATGGTCCACGACGCGGGGGGAGCGGTCGCGTTCGTCCGCGGGCGCGACGGCGCGGGCCGCCTCACCGACGCGGACCGTGCGTGGCACGAGGCGGTCCTCGCCGGGTGCCGCCGCGCGGACGTCCGGCTGCTCGGCGCGTTCCTCGCCACCCCGAGCGGGGTCCGGACCTACCCAGAGCCGCTCGCGGCGGACGAGGCGCTCGCGTCCTGAGCCCGGCGGGTCGGGAGCCGGCGGGTCGGGCGCCGGCCGGTCAGGAGCCGGCGGGCTCGGCGAGGCGGAGGAACTCCAGGTGCCGCTCGTAGTGGTCGAGACAGTCGTGGATGAGCTGGGGCTGGCTGTAGCCCATGACGTCGTACCCCTGCCCGCCGTCCTCCAGGTACACCTCGAGCCGCGCGTAGGTGTCGCGGCTCTGCAGCATCCGGCCGCCGTACGTCGGGACCGGCGACTCGACGAGCTCGACCCGGTAGACGAACGGGGTCGACCCCTCGGTCGTCGTCCGCAGCGTGACGGCCGGCGGCTCCCCGGACAGGTCCTCGTCGCAGACGGAGGTCTCGCCGTGCCGGCACAGCTCGTCGGCGACCTCGGTGAGCGCGGGCACGACGACCGAGCGCAGGTGGTCCACCGCGTCGTCGCGGTCGACGAAGTTCGTCACCCGCGCCAGCCGGCTCTTCCACGACGCGGCCTGACCGGCCTCGCGGGCGGGGTTGCTGCGTGCGGACATCATCGAGTGCATCGCGTGGTCGCGGCTGTCGACCCGCTGGCCCTCGACCCGCAGCGCGCGCAGCAGCCCGACCATGACGAGGACGAGGACGACCGCGAACGGCAACCCGAAGATGATCGTCGCGTACTGCAGCGCCGTGATCCCGCCGACGGCGAGCATCGCGACGGTGAGCAGGCCGGTCGCCGCGGCCCACGTGATCCGCAGCCACGGCGCCGCGTCCTGCGAGATCGACCCGAGCCGGCTCGTGAGGTTCGCCATGACGAGCGCCCCGGAGTCGGCGGACGTCACGTAGAAGAGCAGCCCGACGAAGAAGGCGAGGACGATGACGACCTGTCCCGCGGGGTAGCCCGACAGCAGCTCGTAGAAGCCGATCCCGGTGAAGTCCTGCGCGGTCTCGGCGAACGTCGCGTCACCGCTGCGGATCCGGTCGATCGCGGCGTTGCCGAAGATCGAGATCCACATGACGATGTAGGCGAACGGGATGACGAGGCAGCCGGCGACGAACTGGCGGATCGTCCGACCCCGCGAGATGCGCGCGAGGAAGAGGCCGACGAACGAGGCCCAGGCCACCCACCAGGCCCAGAAGAAGAGCGTCCAGTAGCTCATCCACTCGGCGTTGTCGGTGAAGGGGAAGGTCTCCATCGTCTTCGCGGGGAAGGTTCGCACGAAGTCGCCGACGTTGGCCACGGTCGCGTTGAGGAGCATCGCCGTGTTGCCGGTGACGAGCACCCATGCCGCGAGCCCGAGGGCGAGGACGACGTTGAGCTGGGAGAGCAACCGGATGCCCTTGTCGACGCCGGTCGTCGCCGACACCGCGGCCATGACGACGGCGAGCACGGCGAGGGCGATCTGCGCCCCGGTCCCGACGCCGACACCGAAGAGGATGTTCAGGCCGACGTTGAGGAAGACGACGCCGATGCCGAGCGACGTCGCGACGCCGAAGATCGTGCCGAGGACCGCGGCCGTGTCGACGGTGTGCCCGAGCGGCCCGTCGATCCGCTTGCCGAGCACGGGCGCGAGGGCCGAGCGGACGGCGAGCGGCAGCCCGCGGCGGTAGCAGAAGTAGCCGAGCGCCATCCCCATGAGGGCGTACATGCCCCAGCCGGTGATGCCGTAGTGGAAGAGCGTCCACACCGTCGACTCGCGGGCGGCCTCGACCGTCTCGGCCTCGGGCCCGCCGGCGGGCGGGGCCATGTACTGCGTCGCCGGCTCGACGACGGAGTAGAACATCACGTCGGTCCCGATGCCGGCGGCGAACAGCATCGAGGCCCACGCGAAGGTCGAGAACTCCGGCCGCGAGTGGTCCGGGCCGAGGCGGACCGACCCGTAGCGCGAGACCGCGAGGCCGATGACGAAGACGAGGACCGCCGTCGCGAGGAGGACGTAGAACCAGCCGAACCAGCCGGTGACCCAGCCGGTGACGGTCCCGAGCCCGGACTCGGCCGAGCCGGGGCTGATGATCGCCCACAGCGCCATGGCGAGGACGCCGGCGAGGGAGGCGACGAGGACGGGGACCCGGACGGGGGGTCCGGAGAACCGGCCGGGCGGCGCGGTGGTCGTGTCGGTGTCGGTCGTGCTCATCGGGTCTCCTCGGCGGTCCTCAGGCGGTGGTCGGCGCGTCGAGCGGGCTGCCGGCGCGGTGGTCGTACCAGGGGGCGTCCGACGCGGGGAGCGGCTGCTCGCCCTTGACGAGGTCGGCGGCCTTCTCGGCGAGCATGACGACGGGGGCGTAGATGTTGCCGTTCGTCACGTACGGCATGGCGCTCGCGTCGACGACCCGCAGGCCCTCGGTCCCGTGGACCCGCATCGAGCCGGGGTCGAGGACCGACTTCTCGTCCGTCCCCATCCGGGCGGTGCAGCTGGGGTGCAGTGCGGTCTCGGCGTCGTTCCGGACCCACTCGAGGATCTGCTCGTCCGTCTCGACCTCGGGGCCGGGGGAGATCTCGCCGCCGTTGTACTTGGCGAGGGCGTCCTGGCCCATGATGTCGCGGGTGACGCGGACGGCCTCGATCCACTCCCGCTTGTCCTGCTCGGTCGAGAGGTAGTTGAACCGCATCGCCGGCTTCATCTTCGGGTCGGTGCTGCGGATCCTCAGCCAGCCGCGGGCGTCGGAGTACATCGGCCCGATGTGCACCTGGTAGCCGTGGCCCTCGACGGGGCTCGTGCCGTCGTACCGGATCGCGATCGGCAGGAAGTGGAACATGAGGTTCGGGTAGTCGACGTCCTCGTTGCTCCGGACGAACCCGCCGCCCTCGAAGTGGTTCGTCGCACCGAGGCCCCGGCGCAGGAAGAGCCACTCCGCGGCGAGCTTCGGCCGGTTCCTCCACTCCAGCCCGGGGGCGATCGAGACCGGCTCGGTCGCGGCGTGCTGGATGTAGACCTCGAGGTGGTCCTGGAGGTTCTCGCCGACTCCGCGCAGCCCGGACACGACGTCGATGCCGAGGGGGCGGAGCAGGTCGGGGTCGCCGACACCCGACAGCTGGAGCAGCTGCGGGGTGTTGATGGCGCCGCCGGACAGGATGACCTCGCCGGCGCGGACGGTGTGCCTGCGTCCGGCGACGGTGTACTCGACGCCGACGGCGCGGGTGCCCTCGAAGAGGACCCGTGTCGTCATCGCGAGGGTGCGCACGTGGAGGTTCGGGCGGTGCAGCACCGGGTGGAGGTAGGCGCGCGCCGCGGACAGCCGTCGCCCGCGGTACACGTTCCGGTCGAACGGGCCGAAGCCCTCCTGCCGGTAGCCGTTGACGTCGGGGGTGCGGGGGTAGCCGGCCTGCTCGGCGGCCTCGAAGAAGGCCTGGAAGAGCGGGCCGGTGGCCGGGCCGCGCTCCATGACGAGCGGCCCGTCGCCGCCGCGCCAGGTGTCGGCGCCGGCGAGGCAGGTCTCCATCCGCTTGAAGTACGGCAGGCAGTGCGCGTAGTCCCAGTCGCCCATCCCGGGGTCGGCGCCCCAGCGCTCGTAGTCGCGGGGGTTGCCGCGCTGGAAGATCATCCCGTTGATCGAGGAGGAGCCGCCGAGCACCTTGCCGCGGGCGTGGTAGACCCGCCGGCCGTTCATGTGCGGCTCGGGCTCGGACTCGTACTTCCAGTCGTAGAACCGGCTGCCGATGGGGAACGGCAAGGCGGCGGGCATGTGGATGAACGGGTCGGCCTTGATGTCGGAGCGGCCGGCCTCGAGGACGAGGACCGAGGTGCCGGGGTCCTCGGAGAGCCGGTTCGCCATGACGCACCCGGCGCTGCCGCCGCCGACGACGACGACGTCCACCCGGTCGGGGACCTCGGCGAGCGTCGTGCGGTCGCGCAGCCGGCCCGCGGTGTCGCGGCCCTTGGCGTAGACGCTGCGGGCGGTGTCGGTGATGCGGTCGGCCGTGCTCATGCGAACCACCCCGTCGGGGCCGGTCGGGTGTTCTCCCACACGTGCTTGGTCTCCTGGTACTCCTCGAGGCCGAGCTCGCCGAGCTCACGGCCGATGCCGGACTGCTTGTGCCCGCCCCACTCCGCCGGGGCGACGTAGGGGTGGTAGTCGTTGACCCAGACGGTGCCGAGCCGCAGCCGTCGGGCGACGCGGGCCGCCCGGTCGGGGTCGCCGGTCCACACCGCGCCGGCGAGGCCGTAGCGGGTGCCGTTGGCGAGGGCGACGGCCTCCTCCTCGGTCGTGAACGTCTCGACGGTGAGGACGGGCCCGAAGGACTCCTCCTGGACGACGTGCATCTCGAGCGAGCAGCGGTCGAGGACGGTCGGCAGGTAGTAGTGGCCGTTCGCGAGGGCCGGGTCGTCCGGTCGGGCGCCACCCACCCGCAGCCGGGCGCCCTCGGCGAGCCCGCTCGCGACGTAGTCCTCGACCTTGGCGAGGTGCTCGGCGCTCGTGAGCGAGCCGGTCTGGGCGTTCTCGTCGAACGGGGTGCCGAGGCGGATGCCGCGGGCCCGCTCGACGATCGTTGCGACGACCTCCTCGGCGCAGGACTCCTCGACGAGCAGCCGGGCCCCGGCGGAGCAGACCTGCCCCGAGTGGAGGAAGACCGCGGTCATCGCGTTGTCGATCGCGGCCTCGCGGTCGGCGTCGGCGAAGACGATGTTCGGGTTCTTCCCGCCGAGCTCGAGGGCGACCCGCTTCACCGTGCCGGCGGCCTCGCGCATGAGGTGCTTGCCGACGGCGAGGCTGCCGGTGAAGGAGACGAGGTCGACGCGCGGGTCGGTCGACATCGGCCCGGCGCAGCCCGGCCCGGTGCCGAGGACGAGGTTCGCGACGCCCGCTGGGACGCCGGCCTCCTCGATGGCGCGGACCATGAGGATCGTCGAGTGCGGGGTGATCTCGCTCGGCTTGAGGACGAAGGTGTTACCGGCGAGCAGGCACGGGGCGACCTTCCAGCTCGCCTGGAGGAGGGGGTAGTTCCACGGGGCGATGAGCGAGCAGACGCCGATCGGCTCGCGGTGGACCCGGCTCACGACGCCGTCCTGGCCCGGGTCGACCTCGCGGACCCGCTCCACGTGCTCGCCGAGCGAGCCGTAGTACCGGAAGACGCTCACGACGTCGGCGACGTCGATCTTGGCCTCCTCGAAGCGCTTCCCGGTGTCGAGCGCCTCGGCGCGGGCGATCTCGTCGGTGTCCCGCTCGAGGATGTCGGCGACCCGGGCGACGGCGGCGGCGCGCTCGGCGGGCGAGGTGTCCCGCCAGCGGGCGTCGTCGGCGGCGGCCCGGGCGGCGGCGATGGCCCGCAGGGTGTCGGCCTCGTCGGCCTCGTCGACCTCGCCGACGAGGGTGCCGTCCGCGGGGCACGTGATGGTCCGCCGTCCTGCGGCGGTGGCGGCGACCCAGGAGCCGTCGATGAAGAGGTCGGGCACGCGGTGTCCTTCCGTCGAGGGGTGGCGCGGCGGAAAGGACCAGACTTCCGAGCGGGGCACTCGACGTCAAGCCTGCGTCGCTGCGCCCCACCGGCATCCCTCCTCAGGTCCGCGTGGCGGTGCGCCGTCGGTGGGCGGCGGCCTTGACCCTGTTCTGGCACCGGGTCGAGCAGAAACGCCGGTGGGTGTTGCGCGACCGGTCCACCCACACCCGGTCGCACGCCGGGGCGTCGCACACCCCGAGCCGCGAGCCGAGGTCGCCGCCGACCGCCATCGCGAGCCCGGCGGCGATGCCCGCCGCCCAGCCGCGCGCGAAGGTCGTGTCGGGGCCGTGGAAGTGGATGGACCACCCGCCGTCCGGGCGGCGGTCGAGCTCCGGGTGCGCCTCCGTCCGGCGCAGCATCGCGTTGACGACCTCGGCCGCCCGGTCCTCGTCCCCGACGTCGAGCGCCTCGAACACCGCGCGGGCCTGCACGACCTCGTCGCACAGCGCCGACACCTCGCGCAGCGACGGCGTCGGCTCGTAGCCCGGGTACCGCACGGCGGCGACGACCGCGGCCCGACGTTCCTCACCGGTCGGTGCAGGCGCCGGACGGCCGCCGTCCTCGCCGGGGGTCACGGCGTTGACGAGCCGCACCGCGCTGTCGACCACGGCGTCGACGTGACTGTTGAAACGCATGTCAGACGTCACCTACTTTCGCGCTTGTTACTGCTCACGAAGCCTACGACAGTCATGCACGTCCTCGTGCTCGCCCGGGTCGTCAACCGCCTCGGCGGCGCCGGCATGGGCTTCCTCGGCGTCCGCCTCACCCGGGACCTCGGCGTCCCGTTGTCCACGACGGCCACCGTCCTCGCCGTCTTCGGGCTCGCGACGATCCCCTCGCGGCTGCTCGGCGGGGTCGTCGCGACCCGGTGGGGTCCGCGCCCGGCCCTCGTCGGTGGCCTCGTCGCCGCCGGGGTGGCGCAAGCCGTCATCGTGGCCGGTAGCTCCTTCGGCGTCGTCGTCCTCGGGGTCGTACTCCTCGGCCTCGCCTACGAGGTCGTCGAGCCGGCGACCCAGGCGGCCGTCGCCACCGGCGTGGCGCCCGAGCGACGGGCCTCGCAGTTCTCCCTGCTCTGGGCCTGCGTCGCCCTGGCCGGGGTCGGCGCCGGCGTCGTCGCCGCGCTCGTCACCCGGTGGGGTGTCGCCGCCCTCTTCGCCGTCGACGCGGCGACGAGCCTCGCCGCCGCGCTCGTCGTCGCGATCCTCCTCCCGGCGCTCCCGGTCCACCGGGTCCACCGCCCGTGGCGGGCGGCCCTCCGTCGTCCCGTCCTGGCCTGGGCCGGGCTCTGCACGGTGCCGACGACGCTCGTCATGGTCGTCGTCTTCATGCTGCCCGTCGTCGTCGAGCTCTCCGGCCGCTCGCCGTCGACGACGGCCTGGCTGCTGGCCGTCGCCGCGGGGTCGGCGCTGGTGACCCAGCGGGTGCTCGGCCGGTGGGAGGCGCGAACCTCGGCGTCGGCGACCCTTGCCGTCGGCTACGGCCTGTTCGCGGTGGCGCTCGCGGTCTGGGCGGTCGGGGGGCTGCCTGCGCTCGTCGTCGGCGCGGCGATCGAGGGGGCGGCGGGCAGCCTCGTCGTCGGTACCTAGATGGCGGTGGCGTCACGTCTCGCCACGCCGGGGGCCGAGGCCGCCGTCATGACCGTCCAGGGCCTGTCGTGGGGCGTCGCGACGGTCGTGGCTCCCGTCGTCGGGGCCGCGCTGCTCGGCGTCGGACCCGCGGTGCTCTGGCTCACCGGGGCCGGAATCGCCCTCTTGCTCGCAGTCGGGCACGCCGCCGTCCCGCTCCGGCTCGTGCTCGCGGTCGCCGGGACGTCGGCGCGGGAGGAGCGGGTCGCCGCGGGAGTGGCCGCCGGCTGAGAGGATCACGACCATGGACCTCGAGTCGGTCGCCCGCGAGCTGTACGCGCTCGCGCCCGAGGAGTTCACGGCCGCCCGCAACGCCCTGGCCCGGGAGCTGCGCGCGGCCGGTGACCGGGAGCTCGCCGGAGCGGTCGCGGCGCTACGTCGGGCGAGCCCCGGGGCGCACCTGCTGAACCGCCTCGTCGCCGCACGTCCGGACGAGGTCGAGCAGGTCCTCGACCTCGGCGTCCGCCTCCGCGCGGCCCAGGGGACGCTGGCGCCGGCGGAGCTGCGGGCCCTCGACGACGAGCGGCGACGGCTGACCCGGGCCCTCGCCGGGGTGGCCGTCGAGGCGGCGCGGGACGAGGGGCGGCGGGTGTCGCCGTCGGTGGCGGCGGCGGTCGAGGAGACGCTGCGGTCCGCGATGGTCGACCCGGTCGCGGGGGAGGCCCTCGGGACCGGCCTGCTCGTCGAGACCTTCAGCGCGAGCGGTCTCGACCCGGTCGACCTCACCCGCGTCCTCGCCGTGCCCGGCCTCGTCGGGTCCGACGACCGGCCCCGGACGACGCCCGGCCCCCAGCGCGCGGCGCCCGACCCCGAGCGGGTGGCCCAGGCGCGGTCCGCCGTCGACGAGGCCGAGGCGGGGGTCCGGACGAGCAGGGAGAGGGTCGAGGCGGCACGACGCAGGGCCGGCGAGGCGGGCCGGCGCCGCGAGGACCTGCGGACCGAGCTCGAGGACCTCGAGCGGCGGGTGGCCGACGTCCGCGGCCGGCTCGACGCGGCGGGGGCGGCGGCCGACGACGCCCGGCGGGCCCAGCACGTCGCGACGCGGGACGAGCGGACGGCGCTCGAAGCCCTGGAGCGGGCGCGGCGGCGGCTCGCCGACCTCGGCGGCTCACCGGCCGAGAGAGCTCGTGTGGAGCATCCGAGGGGTCAGGACCCCGGAGATCCTCCACACGGGAGCGCGGCGTCGATCCGGTGCTCCGTGCCGAGCCTCAGCACTCGATGACGTTGACGGCGAGGCCGCCGCGGGCGGTCTCCTTGTACTTGACCTTCATGTCGCGGCCGGTGTCGCGCATCGTCTTGATCGCCTTGTCGAGGGAGACGACGTTCGAGCCGTCGCCGCGCAGCGCGATCCGGGCGGCGGTGATCGCCTTGACCGAGCCGACGGCGTTGCGCTCGATGCAGGGGATCTGGACGAGCCCGCCGACCGGGTCGCAGGTGAGCCCGAGGTTGTGCTCGATGCCGATCTCGGCGGCGTTCTCGACCTGCTTCGGCGTCCCGCCGAGCACCTCCGCCAGTGCCCCGGCGGCCATCGAGCACGCCGACCCGACCTCGCCCTGGCACCCGACCTCGGCGCCGGAGATCGACGCGTTCTCCTTGTACAGGGCCCCGATCGCGGCGGCGGTGAGGAGGAAGTCGACGACCCCGTCGTCGTCCGCTCCCGGCACGAACCGCGTGTAGTAGTGCAGGACGGCCGGGATGATCCCGGCCGCGCCGTTCGTCGGCGCGGTGACGATCCGACCCCCGGACGCGTTCTCCTCGTTGACCGCGAGGGCGTAGAGCGTCACCCAGTCCATCGCCGCGAGCGGGTCGCCCGCGTGCTCCCGGCGCAGCTGCAGCGCGAGGCGGGGTGCCCGGCGCCGGACCTTCAGCCCACCGGGCAGCACCCCCTCGGTGCGGCAGCCGTTGTCGACGCACTCCTGCATGACCGACCACAGGTGCAGCAGGCCCTCACGGACTTCGGCCTCGGTGCGCCAGGACAGCTCGTTGGCGAGCATGACCCCGCTCACCGGCAGCCCGGACTCCTCGCACCGGGCGAGGAGCTCGGCCCCGGAGGAGAAGGGGTACCTCACCGGGGTGTCGTCCGGGACGAGCGCGCCCTGCCCGGCCTCGTCCTCGTCGAGGACGAACCCGCCGCCGACGGAGTAGAACTCCCGCGTGCGCAGCGGCTCCTCACCCTCGCCCGGGTCCGCGGCCCCCCACGCCGTGAAGCGCATCCCGTTGGAGTGGAACGGCAACCTCGCCCGCCGGTGCAGGACGATGTCCTCGTCGGGGTCGCACACCGCCTCGTGGTCCCCGCCCAGGCGCAGCACCCCCGACGCGCGGACCTCCTCGACCCGGCCCTCGGCCGCCCGCGGGTCCGTCGACTCCGGGTGCTCGCCCTCCAGGCCGAGGAGGACGGCCTTGAGCGAGCCGTGGCCGTGACCCGTCGCCCCCAGCGAGCCGAACAGCTCGCCGCGCACCCGCCCCACCCGGGGGAGGAGGCCGTCGGCCCGCAGCCCCTCGACGAAGGTGTGCGCCGCGCGCATCGGGCCGACGGTGTGCGACGACGACGGACCGATACCGACGGAGAACAGGTCGAACGCTGAGATGGCCATGGTCCGGTCAGTGTGTCATTCCGTGGACACGGTCGGGGAGGCGCGCGGGGGTGCGTCGGCGCCGCCCGCTACCGTCGGGGCGATGACGGACACGGGGGGCGGCACGGAGCAGGGGGTCTTCCCCGGCATGCCGGAGCCGCTGTGGGGCGGCAGCCCGAGCAAGCTGCTCGCCTTCCTCGACTGCCCACGGCGGTACCGGATGACCTACCTCGACGTCCCGCGCCCCACGCCGCGACACCAGCGGGCGCACACCTCGGTCGGCATCGCCGTCCACAACGCCCTGCGCGACGTGTGGGACCTCGACGCCCCGACCCCGCAGGAGGGCGGCCGGCTCCTCGAGCGGGCGTGGATCGACGTCGGTTTCCGCGACGCCGCGCAGTCCGCGCGCTGGCGGGCCCGGATGCGCGACGCGGTCGTCACCTACCTCGAGCGGTTCGGGCCGCCGGTCCGCCCGATCGGTATCGAGCGCACCGTGTCGCTGCTCAGCGACGACCTGCGGCTCCAGGGGCGCGTCGACCGTCTCGACGACCGCGGCGGCGAGCTCGTCGTCGTCGACTACAAGACCTCGCGGACCGTGCCCACCGACGACGACGCCCGCACCTCGCTGCCGCTCGCGCTCTACGCGGCGGCGGTCTGGAAGATGCTGCGGCGGCCGGTGTCGCGGGTCGAGCTGCACCACGTCCCGTCCGGCACGGTCGTCGGCCACGACCACACGGGGGAGTCGATCCGGCGGCACGTCGAGCGGGCGCGCTCGATCATGCACGACGCCCGGACGGCCGATGCCGACCACGCGGCGCACGGGACGGCGTCCGAGATGTTCCCCCCGGTGACGGGCCCGCTGTGCGGGTGGTGCGACCTGCGGGCGCACTGCCCCGAGGGTCAGGCGGCCGGTCCGGAGAAGTCGGACTGGGCGGCACTGGGCGAGGACTGACCTCGGGGATCGTCGGGCCGCCGCGGCCGGGGTCCGACCGGCCGGCACCGGTCAGCAGGACGGCCCGTGCTCGATGCCCGGTCGCTCCGGGTCCGCGCCGGCGGCGGTCGCGACGCGGCGTGCGGCTGCGCCCAACGACCGCAGCTCGGCCGGCGCCAGGACGTCGACGACGAGACGCCGTGCCTCCCGGACGTGCCCGGGCGCCGTGGCGCGGATCTTGTCCCAGCCCGCGTCGGTGAGGCGTGCCTCGACGCGCGCGGGTCCGTCGCCCGAGCAGCGGCTGCGCGTGATCCAACCGCTGCGCTCCAGGCGGGTCACCGCGTGCGAGAGGCGGGAGAGCGAGCCCCGCGAGAGCTCGGCGAGGTCGCTGAGCCGCAGGGTCCGGTCCGGCGCCTCGGAGAGGGCGGCGAGCACGTGGTACTCGAACCCGTTGATCCCCGCGTCCCGCTTCAGCTGGGCGTCCAGGGCGCTCGGGAGCGCGGCGACGAGGGCCATGAGGGCGCGCCAGTCGGCGAGCTCGTCGTCGTCGAGCCACGGGACCGCGTCCTCGTCGGGAGCCGGGGGCATGGCTCCATCCTATGGTGACTTGAACATTCAACACAGGTCGTCGTACGCTGCGAGCGCAACTTGAATGTTCAACTCATCCCTGGAGGGACCCCCATGACCGTCCTGCGCATCGACGCCTCCATCCAGGGCGACCGCTCGTCGAGCAGTGCGCTCGCCGACCTCGTCCTCGAGCAGTACGCCGCCTCCCGTCCCGACGACGCGGTCGTGCGCCGCCACCTCGGCGCCGCCCCGCTCCCGTCCGACGCCTGGCCCCTCGCCATCGGCGGGTCGTTCACCCCCGAGGGGGACCGCACCGACGCCCAGCGGTCGGCCATCGCCCTGGCCGGCGACCTCGCGGCCGAGCTCCGCGCCGCCGACGCCGCCGTCCTCGCGCTGCCGCTCTACAACTGGGGCGTCTCGCAGCACGTGAAGACGTGGATCGACCTCGCGATCGCCGGTGGCGCCCAGGGGGAGCGACTGCTCGACGGCACGCCCGTCGTCGCCCTCGTGACCCGGGGCGGGTCCTACGCGCCGGGGACGCCGAAGGAGGGGTGGGACCACAGCACCGACTACCTGCGCCGGGTGCTCGTCGACGTGTGGGGTGCCGATCTCACGCTCGTCGAGCGGGAGCTGACGCTCGCCGGGGTGAACCCCGCCCTCGACGACCTCCGGGACCTCGCGGGCTCGCTGCGTGAGAGCGCCGAGGAGGCCGCGGCGGACGCCGGAGCGGCCCTGGCCCGTCGCGCCGCCTGAGGGCGTCGGGGTGGGCGGCGCGCAGCGTCTCCCGCCCGCCCGGCCGACGAGGAAGCGAGCGGATGTCGGTGGACGGTGCCACGCTGGCGACATGGACCAGCGGATCTCGTTCGTCACCCTCGCCGTCACGGACCTCGACGCGTCGCGTCGGTTCTACGTGGGCGGCCTCGGCTGGACTCCCGAGCTCGACGTCCCGGGTGAGGTCGTGATGTTCCGGGCCGGCCCGATGCTCGTCCTCAGCCTGTGGGACCGGGCGGCGTTCGAGCTCGAGGTGGGACGGCCGGCGCAGTCCGGCCCCGGGGTCGTCCCGATGACCCTCGCGCACAACGGCCGCACCGAGGCGGAGGTCGACGCCGTCCTCGCCCTGGCCCGGTCGGCGGGGGCCGAGGCCTCAGCCGCGCAGCGCCGCGAGTGGGGCGGGTACACGGGCTACTTCGCCGACCCGGACGGCTTCCGGTGGGAGGTCGCGACCAACCCCGGGCCCATCGGGGAGTCGGTCCTGCCACCCGCCGGCTGAGCCGCTGGGGTCGAGGAGGGTCAGAGGCCGGCGACGTGCCGGTTGTTCTGCTTCGCGGTGTGGTACTCGCGGAGGTTGTCCGTGAGGATCCGGCGCACGGCCGCGGTGTCCGCGGTGGCGTGGCCCGAGGCCTCGGCACGGTCGATGGCCGAGAGCAGGTCCTCGACCTCGTACGGGGTGCGGTAGCTCGCCAGGTCGGCGCGCAGGCGGCGGACGTACTCCTTGCGCTCGCGACGCTCGCGCAGCTCGTCCTTCATGGTGGTCCAGAGGGTCGTCGTGTTCGTCATGCATCCAGTCTCCGCCGGTACAAACCATACGTCCAATGAAAACGGTACATACGACTCATGCTCTAGAGTCATGGGATGGACACCGACGCGCTCCGCTGGTTCCAGCTCGTCGCGGACGGCTACACCGTGACCGAGGTGAGCGAGGTGTTCGGGGTCAGCCAGCCCGGCGTCTCGCGGGCGCTCGCCCGGCTGGAGGAGCAGGTCGGGACCCCGCTGCTGCACCGTCAGGGCCGGGTGCTGCGGATGACGCACGCCGGGTCGGCCTTCAAGCGCCACGTCGACGGGCTCGTCAACGAGCTCGACGACGGGCTCGCGGCCGTCTCCGAGCTCGTCGACCCCGAGAGCGGCGTCGTCGGGCTCGCCTTCGCGCAGAGCCTCGGCAGCTGGCTCGTGCCCGGCCTCGTCGGCCGGTTCCGCCGCGAGCACCCCCGGGTACGGGTGACGCTGCAGCGCACCGCAGCGACGGTGCCCGGGCGGATCTCCACCCAGCTCGCGACGCGCAGCGCCGACCTCGAGCTCACGGCCCACCGGGCGGCGGGGGTCGACGTCGCGTGGCAGCAGCTGCTCGTCGAGCCCCTCGTCCTCGCCGTCGACGTCCACCACCGGCTCGCCGGCGCCGACCGGGTCGCGCTCTCCGACGTCGCCGGCGAACCCTTCGTCATCCGCCGGGCCCCGTCGGGCATGCGGGCCCAGACCCTCGAGCTGTGCCGGGCCGCCGGGTTCGAGCCGCAGGAGGCCGTCGAGGCCGACGACCTGCCGACCGTCCGCGGGTTCGTCGCGGCGGGGCTCGGGGTCGCCGTCGTGCCCGCCCAGGGCCTGCCCGTGCCGACGACGTTCGCCCGCACCCGGCTCCTGCCGCTCGCCGACGAGGGGGCGCAGCGGGAGGTCGGTCTCGCGTGGGTCGAGGGGCGGCCGCTCCTGCCGTCGGCCGAGGCGTTCCGCCGCTTCGTGCTCACCCGGGGCGCCGCTCCCGCGGGGTGAGAGGATCGGCACGACCGCGCGACCCGATCCGGAAGGCTGCCCGATGGCGTCCACCCGCAAGGCCCCGATCATCGCCCTCGCCAACCAGAAGGGCGGCGTCGCGAAGACGACGTCGGTCGCCTCGCTCGGGGCCGCCTTCGCCGAGGCCGGCAAGCGGGTCCTGCTCGTCGACCTCGACCCGCAGGCGAGCCTCACCTTCAGCCTGGGCGTGGACCCCGACACCGTCGAGGCGTCCCTCCACGACGTGCTCGTCGGCGGGGTCGACATCGCCGACGTCGTCCAGGAGTGCGCGGACGGCGTCGACCTCGTCCCGAGCGCGATCGACCTCGCCGGCGCCGAGGCCGTCCTCCTCGGCCGGCCGGCGCGCGAGTACGTGCTCCGCGAGATCCTCGAGCCGGTCCGCCGGCGCTACGACGTCGTCCTCCTCGACTGCTCGCCGAGCCTCGGCGTCATCACCCTGAACGCCCTGACCGCGGCGCAGGGCCTCGTCGTCCCGATGCCGTGCGAGATGCTGAGCCACCGCGGGGTCGGCCAGCTGCTCGACACCGTCGCGGACGTCAAGCGCATCCTCAACAAGAAGCTCGTCGTCCTCGGCATCCTCCCGACGCTCTACGACGGCCGCAGTGCCCACTCCCGCGAGGTGCTCGAGGACGTGGGGGAGCGCTACGGACTGCCGGTCCTCTCGCCGCCGATCCCCCGCACCGTGCGCTTCGCCGAGGCCCCCGCCGCCGGCCGCTCGATCCTGTCGACGAGCCGGACGAGCAAGGGCGCGAAGGCCTACCGCGAGGTCGCGGCGGGCCTCCTCGAGCGGATCTGACGGGCCCTCGCCACGTCGTCGCCCTGACCGTCGTCGAACCTTCGACGAAGATTCGACGTCGCTGGTTGGCACGGGTGCGCCGACGGCGCTTACGGTGGAGACCATGACCACCACCACCCCCGCCATCATCGTCGACGAGGCCAAGGGCGCGTTCCGCCAGGGCACCATCGAGCGACGCGACCTGCGCCCCGACGACGTCCGCATCGCCGTCAAGTACGCCGGCATCTGCCACAGCGACATCCACCAGGCCCGCGAGGAGTGGGGCGAGGCCCGCTTCCCGATGGTCCCGGGCCACGAGATCGCCGGTGTCGTCACCGAGGTCGGCGCGGACGTCACCCGCTTCTCCGTCGGTGACCACGTCGGTGTCGGCTGCATGGTCGACTCCTGCGGCGAGTGCGAGATGTGCCGGGCCGACCACGAGAACTTCTGCGAGAAGGGCATGGTCGTCACGTACAACGGCGTGAACTACGACGGCGAGGAGGCCTTCGGCGGGTACAGCCAGGAGATCGTCGTCTCCGACCGCTTCACCCTCCGCATCCCGGACGGAATCTCGCTCGACGAGGCCGCGCCCCTGTTGTGCGCCGGCATCACGACGTACACCCCGCTCCAGCGCTGGGTCACCGAGCCGGGACAGAAGGTCGCCGTCGTCGGGATGGGCGGGCTCGGCCACATGGGCGTCAAGATCGCCGCCGCGATGGGCGCCGAGGTCACCGTCTTGTCGCGGACGACGTCGAAGGAGGAGGACGGCAAGGCGTACGGCGCCGTCGACTACCGGGCGACGAGCGACGACGCGACCTGGGAGGACCTCAAGGGCACCTTCGACGTCATCCTCTGCACGATCTCCGCCGACCTCCCGGTCGACTCCTACCTCGGCCTCCTCAAGCCGTTCGGCACGTTCGTCAACGTCGGCCTGCCGGAGAACACCCAGTCGGTGCACTTCGGTTCGCTCATCACCGGCGACAAGACCCTCGCCGGGTCGAACATCGGCGGCATCAAGGGCACCCAGGAGATGCTCGACTTCTGCGCCGAGCACGGCATCGGCGCCACCGTCGAGGTCATCGGGGCCGACGAGGTCGACCGGGCCTACGACGACGTCGTCGACAGCAAGGTCCGCTACCGGTACGTCATCGACACGAGCACGATCACCCCGCAGGACTGACGCCCCGGGGGACTCCCCGGACCCACGACGAAGGCCCCGCACCGGTTCGGTGCGGGGCCCTCGTCGTCGTGCGGGGCGTCAGGTCAGCCCTGGGACTCGCCGGCGGGCTTGCCGCCACGGGTGCGGCGCCGGTTGCGGCGACGGCGCGGACGGTCCGAGCCGCCCTCGCCCTGCCGCTCACCGCCACGGTCGGAGCGCTCGCCCGGCCCCCGGCCGCCCTCGCGGCCTCCGTCCCGGCCCCCGTCGCGTCCACCGCGACCACGACCGCCGCCGCCGCGACCGCCACGGTCGCCTCCGCGACCGCCACCGGACCGGCCGGTCTCGCCGAGGTCCTCGAGCTCCTCGGCCTTGAGGCCCTCGCGGGTGCGCTGCTCCTTCGGCAGGCGGCCCTTGGCGCCCTCGGGGATCTTCAGCTCCGTGAAGAGGTGCGGCGAGGAGGAGTAGGTCTCCTGCGGCTCCGGGATGCCGAGGTCGAGCGCCTTGTTGATGAGCGCCCAGCGGTGCAGGTCGTCCCAGTCGACGAAGGTCACGGCGACACCGGTGTTGCCCGCGCGGCCGGTGCGGCCGGTGCGGTGCAGGTAGGTCTTCTCGTCCTCGGGGCACTGGTAGTTCACGACGTGCGTGACGTTCGTGACGTCGATGCCGCGGGCGGCGACGTCGGTGGCGACGAGGACGTCGACCTTGCCGTTGCGGAAGGCCCGCAGCGCCTGCTCGCGGGCGCCCTGGCCCAGGTCGCCGTGCAGCGGGGCGGCGGCGAACCCGCGGTCGACGAGCTCGTCGGCGACCTTGGCGGCGGTGCGCTTGGTGCGGGTGAAGCAGATCGTGAGCCCGCGGCCCTCGGCCTGGAGCATCCGGGCGAGCATCTCGACCTTGTCCATGGCGTGGGCGCGGTAGACGAACTGCTCGATGGCCTTGACGGTCGCGCGGTCGTCCCCGTCGTCGTCGGACATCGCGCGGATGTGCGTCGGCTGGTTCATGTACCGCCGGGCGAGGGTGACGACGGCGCCGGGCATCGTCGCGGAGAAGAGCATCGTCTGCCGGCCGGCGGGCGTCATCGCGAGGATCTTCTCGACGTCCGGGAGGAAGCCGAGGTCGAGCATCTCGTCCGCCTCGTCGAGGACGACGGTGCGGGCGTGGCCGAGCTGCAGGTGACCCTGCTGGGCGAGGTCGATGAGCCGGCCCGGGGTGCCGACGACGACCTCGACGCCCTTGCGGAGGGCCTCGATCTGCGGCTCGTAGGCGCGCCCGCCGTAGACGGTGAGGACGCGGATCCCGCGCTTCTTGCCGGCCCGCTCGAGGTCGCCGCTCACCTGGACGGCGAGCTCGCGGGTCGGGGCGACGGCGAGGGCCTGCGGCTTGCCCGGGGCGGGGAGACCGTCGAACGCGTCGTCACCGGGGGCGACGACCCGGTTGAGGATCGGGACGCCGAAGCCGAGGGTCTTGCCGGTGCCCGTCTTGGCCTGGCCGATGATGTCGTGGCCGTCGAGGGCGACCGGCATCGTCATCGACTGGATGGGGAAGGGGTGGACGATCCCGGCGTCGGCGAGGGCGCCGACGATGTCGGGGTGGACAGGGAAGTCGGCGAAGGTCTGCTGCGGGACGGCGGGCGCGGCGGGGGCCGCGGCGGCGTCGTCCTCGGGGGTGGGGGTCGGTTCGGCGACGTCGGTCATGAAGGGACTCTCTTCCGGTCGGCAGGCGCGAGGGCGCCGGCGCATCTGGCTGCGGGCCGATCGGAGGTCTGCGGGGGCGCTCGGGGGCGTCGTGCTCGACGCCGCTGGTCCGCCCCGATGTCACTGTTCGTGCCGACCGGGCACCGTGGACGGGTCGATCGTACCGGTTAGGCTCGCGAGCCATGGACGAGACACCCCCGGGCGCCCCGGCCGCGACCGAGACCTCCGCCGTGCCGGCCGCCGTCGTCGACCTGCTCGGGGTGCTCGCGTACGGCGAGCTCACGGCCTTCATCCGGATGGCCGTCGACTGCGACCTCGCCCCGACGCTCGGGCTCAAGACCTCGATGGGCCGGCTCGCGACGACCGACTTCGAGCACTACTCCCTGCTCGTCGAGCACATGCGCGAGCGGGGCATCGACCCCGAGGCCGCGATGGCGCCGTTCGTGGCGCCGATCGCCGTCTACCACGAGCGGACGAGGCCCAAGGGCTGGCTCGAGGGCCTCGTCAAGGGCTACGTCGGCGAGGGGATCGCGCGCGACTTCTACCGGGAGATGACGGCGTTCGTCGACGCCGACACCCGCGAGGTGATGCAGACCGCGCTCGACGACCGCAGCGAGGCCGACTTCGTCGTCCAGATCGTCCGCGACACGATCCGCACCGACCCCCGGGCTGCGGGTCCGCTCGCCCTCTGGGGGCGGCGGCTGCTCGGGGAGGCGCTGTCCCAGGCCCAGGCGGTGGCCGTCGACCGCGACGCGATGTCCGCGCTGCTCGTCGGCGGGGGCGTCGACCTCGGCGAGATCGGCCGGATGTTCACCCGGCTCACCGACAACCACACGGCCCGGATGCACCGGATGGGCCTCGAGGCCTGAACGGCCGCTCCCCACGACGGAGGGCCCCCGCCGTGGTGGCGGGGGCCCTCCGACGTGGCGGTGGTGCGGTCAGCGGGTGGCGCCCCGGGAGGCGGTGAAGCGCTCGTAGCCGACGATGAGGACCGCCGCGACGACGATCGAGATGAGCCAGCGGATCCAGTCGACACCGCCGGTGCTCTCGACGCCGATCCCGGCCGCGAGGAACCAGCCGATGACGGCGCCGAGGATGCCGAGGACGATCGTCATGATGACGCTGATGTTCTGCCGGCCCGGCAGGACGACGCGGGCGAGGACGCCGACGATGATGCCGGCGATGATCGAGCCGATGATGGACACGGTCGCGCTCCTTCCCCGGGCGTGCTGTCCCGGGCTGATCCGTCCGCGACCGACCGGGGCCGGTCGCGGGGGCCGGGGACCCCGGCTCACCTCGGACGCTAGACCTCGCCGAGAACGAGCGTCAATCGTCGAACCGGCGTGGCGCGCAGGCGTCGTGGCAGGTCAGAGGGAGTGGAAGCCGACGCGGCCCTTCTCGGACTCGCCGACCTGGACCCAGCCGACGGCCCGCCCCGGGACGAGGATCGTCCGGCCCTTGCTGTCGGTGAGGCGCAGCACGCCCTCGGGGGAGGCGAGGGCGGTGTCGACGGCCTTCGCGACCTCGTCGGAGTCGGCGTCGGTCTCGACGGTGATCTCGCGGGCGACGTTCTGGACGCCGATGGTGACCTCCACGGGGCACGACCTTTCGTCAGCGGCGCGGCAGGGGCCGCGCGGTGGGTGCGTTCGTCGCTCAGGCTAACCGTCGCCGTCGGGACCCTGTTCCGCCGGGCGAGCGTGTTCGCCGAGGGCTCAGCCGCCGACCTTCGGGAACGAGCCCAGGCCGCGCCACGCGAGCGTGCTGATCATCCGGGCCGCCTCCTCCTCGGGGATGTCCCCGCCCTGGGCGAGCCAGTGCCGCGCGGCGACCTGGGCCATCCCGGCGAGGGCCGAGCCGAGGAGCAGGGCCCGCTCGTCGTCGACGCCGGTGTCCTCGGCGATGACCTCGGAGATCGCCTCGGCGCACGACATCTCCACCCCGTCGAGGCGGGCCCGCACCTGCGGGACGCTCGTGAGGTCGGACTCGAAGACCATCCGGAAGGCGGCGTCCTCACGGGTGACGAAGTCGAAGTAGGCAGCGACCGTGGCGCGGACCCGGACCTCGTTGTCGCCCTCCGTCGTCTCGAGGGCGCGGCGGACGAGCTGCTCGAGGGTGTCGCAGTGGGTGTCGAGCAGCGCGAGGTAGAGGTCGAGCTTGCCGGGGAAGTGCTGGTAGAGGACCGGCTTGGACACCCCGGCGCGCTCGGCGATCTCGTCCATCGCCGCGGCGTGGTAGCCGGACTGGACGAAGACGGCCTGGGCGGCCTCCAGCAGCTGGGCGCGGCGCTCGCTGCGCGGCATCCGTGCGCTGCGGGCTGGGGTGACGCTCGACATGGGTCCTCCGGTGTGCGGCAGTGCCCGGTCCACGTGGGCGCCCCACATCCTACGGACGGGTAGGTCGCCCGCGACGTCGGCGACCCGCGCGGTGTTAGGTTCCGGGCATGGCGCGCACCCCGCTCGTCCCACCGGGGCCGGAGCTCTCCGCCACCGAGCGCACCCGGTTCGCCCGGCACCTGCTCCTGCCCGACCTCGGCGTCGACGGCCAGCGTCGGCTGAGGGCGGCGCGGGTGCTCGTCGTCGGGGCGGGCGGGCTCGGGTCGCCGGCGCTGCTCTACCTCGCGGCCGCGGGCGTCGGGACGATCGGGGTCGTCGACGACGACGTCGTCGAGTCGACGAACCTCCAACGCCAGGTTGTCCACGGCGTCGACGACGTCGGGCGGGCCAAGGTCGACTCCGCCGCCGAGTCCGTCGCCGCCATCTCCCCGGACACGACGGTCGTCCGGCACGGCGAGCGGCTCACCGAGGAGACCGCACTCACGGTCCTCGCGGACTACGACCTCGTCCTCGACGGTGCCGACAACTTCCCGACCCGCTACCTCGTCGGCGACGCGTGCGCCCGGCTCGGCATCCCACACGTCTGGGGGTCGGTGTTCCGCTTCGACGGGCAGGTCTCGGTGTGGTGGGCCGGTGAGGGGCCGTGCTACGCCTGCGTCTTCCCGCGACAGCCGGCGCCGGGGGCGGTCCCCTCGTGCGCCGTCGGCGGGGTGCTGGGCGCCGTGTGCGCGTCGGTCGGGTCGGTCATGGCGACCGAGGCCGTCAAGCTCGTCACGGGCATCGGCGAGGTGCTCGTCGGGCGCCTGCTCGTCCACGACGCCCTGGCCCAGTCGTGGGACGCCGTGCCCGTGCGGCGCGACCTTGGGTGCCGGGTCTGCGGCAGTGGGGCGGACGTCACGGCGCCGCTCGGCTGGTCGACGGCGGCCCCCGAGGTGCCGGTGCCCGCGGTGACGGGCGACCGCCCGGTCGTCGACGTCGCGGAGCTCGAGGGGCTGCTGGGTCGCCGGTCCGCGGGGGAGGTGGCCTTCACCCTCCTGGACGTCCGCGAGCCGGGGGAGCGGGACGTCGCCGCCATCCCGGGCTCGGTGCTCCTGCCCGTCGGCGAGGTCCGCGACGGCGCGGTCGTGCCCGGCGCCGACGGACGGGTCTACGTGCACTGCAAGTCTGGGGGCCGCTCCGCCGAGGCCGTCGACCTCCTCCGGGCCCGTGGGGTGGATGCCGTCGACGTGGCCGGCGGGGTCCTCGCGTGGTCGCGCGACGTCGACCCGTCCGTCCCGACGTACTGAGCCGCCCGGTCGCGCCGGCCGCCGCACCGGGTGCAGGGTGGGGCGATGGAGCACGACCTCTCACGGTTCGTCGACGCCCAGGACCGCGGCGGCACGTACGACCAGGCCCTGCGCGAGCTGCGGTCCGGGCACAAGACGGGGCACTGGATCTGGTTCGTGCTGCCGCAGGTCTCCGGTCTCGGACGCAGCGCCACGTCGCAGGCCTACGGGCTCGACGGCCTCGACGAGGCGAGGGCGTACCTCGCGCACCCCGTCCTCGGGCCGCGGCTGCGGGAGTGCTGCGAGGCGCTGCTCGGGCTGGAGGGGTCCGACGCCACCGCCGTGCTCGGTCCCGTCGACGCGGTGAAGCTGCGCTCGTCGATGACGGTGTTCCTCCGGGCGTCGGTGGCGGGCGGGGGCGACGGCCAGCCGTTCCGGGCCGTCCTCGACCGGTACTTCGGGGGTGAGGAGGACCCGCACACGCTCGACCGTCTCTGAGCGGCCGGAGCGCCCGGTGCCCGACGGTGCGTGACGTACACCCACCGTCCCGTCGAGCACCGGCTCCGGGTGCGGCGGCTGTCGGCCCGGCGTGGTGAAATCGCCCGCATGCTCGTCCTCACCCGACCGCCGGCCACGTCGGCCGACGCCCCCGACCTCGACGCCGACCAGCGCGCCGCGGTCGAGGCGTCGGCGCCGGTCGTGCGGGTGCTCGGCGCCCCGGGCACCGGGACGAGCACCGTCGCCGTCGAGCGGGTCGTGCGGGCCGTCGCCGACGGGTTCCCGGCCGACTCCTGCCTGCTCCTCGCCCCCACCCGGCTCGCCGCGGCCCGGCTGCGCGACGTCGTCACCGCCCGGGTCGGCGGGACGACGACGACCCCGCTCGCCCGAACCCACCAGTCCTTCGGCTTCGGGCTGCTGCGTGAGGCCGCCGCGCTCGCCGGGGACCCGACACCGCGTCTCCTCAGCGGACCGGAGCAGGACGTCATCCTCCGCGAGCTCCTCGTCGGGCACGAGGTCGGCGGCACCCCGTCGCCGCCGTGGCCGGAGTCGGTCCGGCTCGCCCTGCCGACCCGGGGCTTCCGCACCGAGCTGCGCGACCTCCTCATGCGGGCCGTCGAGCTCGGCCTCACCCCCGAGGACCTCGAGGCGCTCGCGCAGGAGCACGACCGGCCCGAGTGGACCGCGGGCGCCGCGGTGCTCCGCGAGTACGAGGACGTCACCGCCCTGTCCGCCGCCGGGGCGTACGACCCGGCGGCCGTGCTGGGCGCTGCCGCCGACCTCCTCGAGACCGACCCCGCGGCCCTCGACCGGATCCGCGGGCGGCTGCGGCTCGTCGTCGTCGACGACGCCCAGGAGCTCACCCCGGCGGGGCTGCGGCTGCTGCGGGTCGTCACGGGCGACGGCGCCGTCCCGCTCGTCCTCACGGGGGACCCGGACGCCGCGACCCAGACCTTCCGCGGGGCGGACCCGCGCCTCTTCCTGCGCTCCTGGCCGGACGCGGCGACGGTGCTCCTCGGCCACGGTCATCGCAGTCCTTCGGAGGTCGCCGCCGCGGCCACCCGCGTCACCGCGCACGTCGGCGTCGTCGGCGGGACGGCGCACCGGTCGCCGAGCCCCGCCGGCGAGGACCCCGGCGCGGTCGAGGCGCACCTGCTGCGGACCGGCGCGCAGGAGGCGTCCTACGTCGCGGCCCGCCTGCGCGAGGCCCGCCTGCGGCACGGGGTCCCGTGGAGCCGGATGGCCGTCCTCGTCCGCGGCGGCTCCCGCACCGCCACCCTGCGCCGCGTGCTGCGGGCGGCGGGCGTCCCCGTCGACACCGCGGCCACCGAGCTGCCGGTCCGCGACGAGGCCGCGGTGCGGCCGTTCCTCGCGCTGCTGCGGTGCGCCCTCGAGGTCCACGCCGGCGACGAGACGCTGGACCCAGACGTCGTCGTCGACGTCCTCGGCTCCCCGCTCGGCGGCGCCGACGCGGTGGGCCTGAGGCGGTTGCGGCGGGCCCTGCGCCGGGTCGAGCTCGACGACGGCGGCGGCCGGCCGAGCGACGTCCTGCTCGCCGAGGCCGTCCTCGCCCCCGCGGCCCTCGAGCGGGTCGGCCCCGAGGCCCGGCCGGCGTGGCGCGTGCACCGGGTGCTCCGGGCGGCCACCGAGGCGCTCGCCGACTCGCGGGGGGTCGAGGAGGTGCTCTGGGCGATGTGGAGCGCCGCCGGTCTCGCCGACCCGTGGCGGACGACGGCCCTCGCCGGCGGACCGGCGGGCACCCGCGCCGACCGCGACCTCGACGCCGTCCTCGGCCTCTTCGACGCCGCCGCCCGCTTCGTCGACCGGCTCCCTGCGTCGCGCCCCGCGGACTTCCTCGAGCACCTCCTCGGCCAGGACGTCGCCGGCGACACCCTCGCCGCGCGGGCGGCGCCGGGGGAGTCCGTCGCACTCCTCACGCCCGCCGCGGCGGCCGGGCTCTCGTGGGACCTCGTCGTCGTGGCCGGGGTCCAGGACGGGGTCTGGCCCGACCTGCGCCTGCGCGGGTCGCTCCTCGGGTCGAGCGACCTCGTCGACGTCGTCGCGGGCCGCTCGACCGACCCCAGGGCCGCCCGCGCGCAGGTCCGCCACGACGAGACCCGGCTCTTCCTCGTCGCCGTGACCCGTGCGGCCCACCGTCTCGTCGTCACCGCCGTCCGCAGCGAGGACGAGCAGCCCTCGCCGTACCTCGACGTCGTCGACCCGCGCCCCGACGCCCGTCCCTTCACCGACGTCCCCCGGCCGCTGACGCTCGACGGCCTCGTCGGCGAGCTGCGCCGGTCCCTCCTCGACGCCGACGGCTCGGTGCGCGGGGACGCGGTGACGACGCTGGCCCGGCTGACCCGGGAGGAGGTGCGCGGCGCCGACCCCGCCCAGTGGTGGGCCCTGCGCGACACGACCGACGACCGCCCGCGCCGCGGCCCGGACGCCGACGTCCCGGTGTCGCCGTCGTCGATCGACCGGTTCGGCCAGTGCGGACTGCAGTGGCTGCTGCGGGCCAGCGGCGGCGACGGTCCGTCGATGGGAGCGCAGGACATCGGCACGCTCGTCCACGAGATCGCCCACGACCTCGGCGACGTCGACGCCGCGACCTACGCCGCGGAGCTCGAGGCCCGCTGGGGGCGGCTCGGGATGCCGCCGGGCTGGCTGTCCCGGCGCGACCTCGACCGGGCCCGGGCGATGACCGACCGGCTGGCCCGGTACCACCGCGAGGCCGACGCCCAGGGGTGGCGCCGGGCCGCGTCCGAGGAGCGGATGCGGTTCGGGCTCGGCCGCGCGGTCGTCGCCGGCACCGTCGACCGTGTCGAGGTCGCCCCCGACGGGCGGGTGCGGATCGTCGACCTCAAGACCGGGTCGCGGAAGCCGACGAAGACCGACCTCGCCCGGCACGGCCAGCTCGGCGCCTACCAGCTCGCCGCCGAGCACGGGGCCTTCGCCGCCCACGGCTCCGGGTCCGGTGGCGCCGCCCTGCTCCAGCTCGGGCGGGCCGCCGGGGTGACGACGACGCTGCAGGTGCAGGTCCCCCCCGCCGAGGACCCCGAGGACCCCGCGTGGGCGGCCGACCTGCTCGCCCGGACGGCCGACGGCATGGCGGCGGCGACGTTCGTCGCGACCCCGGGCCGGGACGTCTGCGGCACGTGCCAGGTCAAGGACTCCTGCCCCGCCCAGCCCGAGGGGAGGCGCGTGTGACCCCCTCGACGTCCCCGGCCGACGCGACCGCGGCCCACCCCGTCCGGCCCCGCTGGACCGCCGCCGGGCTCGCCCGGGCGCTCGGCCAGCCCTACGCCCCCACGCCGGAGCAGGCGGCCGTCATCGAGGCGCCGCTCGAGCCGCTGCTCGTCGTCGCGGGCGCGGGGTCGGGCAAGACGGAGACGATGGCGGCGCGGGTCGTCTGGCTCGTCGCCAACGGCCTCGTCCGGCCCGACGAGGTGCTCGGGCTGACCTTCACCCGGAAGGCGGCCGGCGAGCTGTCCGAGCGCCTCGCCGCGCGCCTGGCGACGCTGCGCGAGGCCGGCCTGTGGACCCCCGAGGCCGAGGACGGCGCCGCCGTGCTCGACGACACCCCGGACGTCTCGACCTACCACGCGTACGCCGGACGGATCGTCCGCGAGCACGGCCTGCGGGTGGGCGTCGAGCCCGAGAGTCGACTGCTCACCGAGGCCGCGGCGTGGCAGTTCGCGCACGACGCCGTCGTCGCCTGGGACGGTCCGATGGACGTCGTCGACAAGGCCGAGTCGACGGTGACGACGGCCGTCGTCGACCTCGCCGGCGAGATGGCCGAGCACCTCGTCGAACCGCACGACGTCGCCGCGCATCTCGCCGAGGTCGTCGCCACCCTCGAGGCCGTGCCGCCGGGCGAGGGGACGAAGAAGAGGAAGCACCCGCTGCGCGAGCAGATGGACGTCCTGCGCCAGCGGGCGGCCGTCGTCCCCGTCGTCGAGGCCTACCACCGGCTCAAGCGGTCGCGGGACGCGATGGACTTCGCCGACCGGATGGCCGTCGCGGCCCGGCTCGCGACGACCGTCCCGCAGGTCGGCGCGGCCGAGCGGGCCCGGTACAAGGCGGTGTTCCTCGACGAGTTCCAGGACACCTCCGAGGCGCAGCTCCGCCTGCTCCAGGCGCTCTTCGTCGCCCCGGGTGCACCCTCGCCGGTCACCGCCGTCGGGGACCCCCACCAGTCGATCTACGGCTGGCGCGGTGCGTCGGCGACGACGCTCGACCGGTTCCGCACCGACTTCGGCCACGCCGGCGACGCGGCCGTGCTCCACCTGTCGACGAGCTGGCGCAACGACCGGACCGTCCTCGACGCCGCCAACGTCCTCGCCGGCCCGCTCGCCGCGACGACCCCCGTCGAGGTCCGCCCACTGGACCCACGCCCCGACGCCGGGCCCGGCCACGTCGCGACGGCCAGGCTGGAGACGGCCCGCGACGAGGCCGAGCACCTCGTCGGGTGGCTGCAGGCCCGGCGCGCACGGCCCGGTCGCTCGAGCGCCGCGGTGCTGTGCCGCAAGCGCTCGCAGTTCGACCCCGTCGTCGACGCCCTCGAGGCCGCCGGGGTCGCCTACGAGGTCGTCGGGCTCGGCGGCCTGCTGCACACCCCCGAGGTCGCCGACCTCGTCGCCCTCCTCCATGTCGTCGCGGACCCCGGCCGGGGTGACCGGCTCATGCGCCTGCTCACCGGCCCGTCCTGCCGGCTCGGTGCCGCCGACCTCGACGGCCTCGGCGCCTGGTCACGGGCCCTTTACGACGGGACGCACCGCGCCCGCGGGGCCGACCTGGACCCCGAGGCGGGCGACCGCGCGAGCATCGTCGAGGCCCTCGAGCACCTGCCCGGGCCCGACTGGGTCGGTCGGGACGGCGAACGGCTGTCCGGCGCGGCCCTGTCCCGACTCAGCGGGCTCGGGGCGGCGGTGCACCGGCTGCGCGGTCTGACCGCGCTCGGCCTCGCCGAGCTCGTCGCCGAGGCCGAGGTCGCGCTCGGCCTCGACATCGAGGTGCTCGCCCGCCCCGGCTACACCCCCGGCGCCGCGCGGGCCCACCTCGACGCCTTCGCCGACGTCGCCGCGACCTTCTCGGCGAGCGCCGACCGGGCGAGCCTCGGGGGCTTCCTCGCGTGGCTCGAGGCCGCCGTCGACGAGGAGCGCGGGCTCGACCTCGGCTGGGTCGAGGCCCGCCCCGACGCCGTCCAGGTGATGACCGTGCACGCCGCGAAGGGCCTGGAGTGGGACGTCGTCGCCGTCCCCGGTCTCGTCGAGGCGTCCTTCCCGGCGCACTCGGCCACCCAGGGCAAGGTCGTCGGCGACGAGTGGGGGCACACCGACCCCTCCGACAAGGCGTGGCTCACCGGTCTCGCGACGCTGCCGTACGACCTGCGCGGCGACTGCGCGGGCCTGCCGCGGTTCGGCTGGTCCGACCCGCACGAATGGGACAGCCTCCAGCAGGCCTTCGAGCGCTTCACCCGGGTCGCGGCCGACCACGGTGTCGTCGAGGAGCGCCGGCTCGCCTACGTCGCGGCGACGCGCGCCCGGCACGACCTGCTGCTCAGCGCCCACGTCTGGGGCACGGCCTCGACGCCTCGGGTCACCTCCCGCTTCCTCACCGAGGTCCGGGACGCCGGCGGCACGCTCGCCCCCGGCCCGTGGGTCGACATGCCGCCGACGGACGACCCGAGGCCGGAGAACCCGGCGACGGCGCAGGCGGTCGCCGTGGAGTGGCCGACGCCGGACCATCTCGAGCGGCGCGACCGGCTGCTCGGTCCCGCCCGGGACGTCGCCGACGCGGTGTCGGCCGCGGGTGGACGTCCCGCCGGCGGTCCGCAGCGCGGCCGCTGGGACGAGGAGGTGCGACTGCTCCTCGCCGAGCGCCGGGCGCGGCGCGGCGGTGGGGACGTCGAGGTCTCGCTCCCACCGCACCTGTCGACGTCGGCCCTGGTCTCGCTCGCCGACGACCCCGAGGCCTTCACCGCCACCCTCCGTCGTCCGATGCCCACGCCCCCGGCCCTCGCCGCCCGCCGCGGGACCGCGTTCCACGCGTGGGTGGAGGAGCACTTCGCGCGGGCCGCCATCGTCGACGTCGACGCGCTGCCCGGATCGGCGGACGAGGACGCCGGCGCCGAGGACCTCGACCGGCTCCGGGACGCCTTCCTCGCGTCCGAGTGGGCCGCCCGTACGCCCACGGAGGTCGAGACGAGTGTCGAGACGGTCGTCGACGGCATCGCCGTGCGGGGGAGGGTGGACGCGGTCTTCGAGGACGTCGACGAGGACGGCGACCCCGTGTGGACCGTCGTCGACTGGAAGACGGGGGCGCCGCCGTCCGGTCGCCGGGCCGAGGTGCGCGCCCTGCAGCTCGGGGCCTACCGGCTCGCCTGGGCCCGGCTGCGGGGGGTCGACCCGTCCCGGGTGCGCGGGGCGTTCTTCCACGCGGCGACGGGGGAGACGACCTGGCCGGACCTGCCCGACGAGGAGGCGATCAGCCGGGCTCTCGCCGCGGCGCGTCGGCGCTGACCCCGCCGTCGGGAACCGTGCCGTCGTCCGGCGCGGCCCCGGTGGACGCGGTGTCGGCGCCGGCCGGCGGTTCGTCGGCGGTGTCCGTGCCGGCGGTGCCGGAGTCGGTGCCCGCGGGGTCGTCCGGAACGTCGCCCGTGGCCGGGGACGCTCCGGCGTCGGCCGGGGTGAGCTCTGCGGTGTCGTCGTCCCGCCGCCGGTCCTCGGATGCGGCTCCGGCGGGCTCCCGCGGACCGTCCTCGAGCGGGACCGGACCGCGGCGGGAGCGCACCGTCACCGGACGCAGCGAGAGACCGCGGCCGTCGCCGTCCTCGGCCGCGTGGACCGCGTCGTCCAGCCGCCGCAGCTGCGTCGACAGCACCTCGACCGCGCCCTGGTCCCGGCGCCCGAGCGCGGCCATGAGCCGCGCGAGCAGCCCGAGCTCCGACCCGAGCCGGGCCCGCACGAGCAGGTTGCCGTCCGGGCGCTCCGAGCGGTGGTGGGCGTAGGCCTCGAGGACCGTCTCGACCGCCTCGGTGGACGCCTCCTCGACGAGGGGGGCGAAGTCGTCGGCCGGGTCGGCGACCTTGGCGTTCTCCCAACCGGTGAGGGCGGCGACACGTCCGCTCGAGGCGTCCCGCTCGTCGTCGAACACGGCGAGGAGGTGCTCCCCGGAGACCGCGCCGTGGACGGGGGTCGCGGCGAACCGCCACAGGGAGACGTCCTCGAGCGCCTCCTCCCAGCGTCCGAGGAGGGTCGTCGGCACCCGGCCCGTCGCCGCCGCACGGTCCAGTTCGGCGAGCCGGCGGGTGCGGTAGGCGTCGGCGTCGTACGTGGGGACCCCGGCCTCCTCGTAGACCGCCGGGTCGAGGTCGTGGAGGGCGGCCAGGGCCCGGCCCAGAGCGACGGCGAGGCCGGGGCCGTGCGGCAGCTCGCCGAGGTCGAGCGCGTGGCCGGGCAGGAAGGGGTAGACCGCGGCGCGCCCGCCCTCGTCGAGGGCGACGAAGCCTCGGGGGGCGGGCACCGCGAACGGCACCCTCCGGGCGAGCAGCCCGAGGAGGGCGACGGTGCGGTCCATCTCGGCCCCCGCGACGTCGGTCCGGGGAGCGCGCACGACCCAGCGGCGGTGCTCCTGGTCCTGGACGAACGCGACGTCGAACGACTGGTCCGGAGTGCTCGCGATCGCCTCGACGGTCACCGGCTCGAGGCCGGGCACCGCGGCGCCGGCCAGGGCCGCGAGAAAGGCTGGGCTGCGCTCCACCCCGCCACGGTATGCCCGCCGCGGCCCGTAGGGTGGGAGCCGTGGCCGGTGCCGGACGATCTCTTCCCGACGTCGCGCTGACCCGGATGGCGATCGACCGCCGCTCCGAGCTGCGCGACCCCGACCTGCTGCCGCGGCTGCTGGGGGACGACGCGACGCGGGTCTTCCGACTCCACGGCACGGCCACCCCCGTTCACGAGACCGCCGACGGCGGTGTCCGGCTCGTCCTCGACGCCCCCGAGCCCGGCGACGTCGAGCGGCTCGCCGTCTACCTCGGCGAGGCGGGCGGGCGGGCCCACGTCGGGGTCGTCCACTTGGCGAGGGAGGAGCAGGCGCCGGACGAGCGCACGCTCCGCGAGGCCGGGGCCCTGCTCGACGACCTGGGTGCGTCGCTCTTCGCGACGACCCTCGCGCTCGCCAACTGGCACCGGACGCACGGTCACTGCCCGCGCTGCGGCGCTCGCACCGTGGCGGCCCACGCCGGCTGGGTGCGCAGCTGCCCCGAGGACGGCAGCGACCACTACCCGCGGACCGACATGGCCGTCATCATGGCCGTCGTCGACGACGCCGACCGCATCCTGCTCGCGCGCAACCGTGCCTTCCGCGGGCGCGGGATGTCGGTGCTCGCGGGGTTCGTCGAGCCCGGGGAGACGCTCTCCGCGGCGGTCGAGCGGGAGGTCGGTGAGGAGGTCGGCATCGGGGTCACCGACGTCACCTACCTGGGCGACCAGCCGTGGCCCTTCCCCGCCTCGCTCATGCTCGGGTTCCGGGCGCGGGCGCTCGGCACCGACCTGCGCCTCCAGGAGGACGAGATCGCCGCGGCCCGGTGGTTCACCCGGGACGAGCTCGTCGCGGCCGTCGCAGAGGAGTCGGTCGTCGTGCCGGGGCGGGTGTCCATCGCCCGGCGGCTCATCGAACACTGGTTCGGCGGCCCCCTCGACGCCCCCGAGATCCCCCTCCGCTGACCCCCGCAAGCGCGCGCTACGGCGCGGCACCGGTCGGGATCAGGACCAGTACTGCGCCGTAGCACGCGCCCGCCGGGGCGCGGACACCACGGACCCCCCGGCCGGGGCCGGGGCACGCGCGGTCAGGCGGACAGGCGGGCGGCGACGTCCTCGGCGGGCGGGTTCGTCAGCGTCGTGCCGTCCGGGAACAGGACGGTCGGCACCGTCTGGTTCCCGCCGTTCTGCAGCATGACGAACTCCGCGGCGTCGGGCTTGCGCTCGATGTCGACCTCCGTGAAGTCGACCCCGGCACGCTGCAGGCCGGCGCGGAGCATCCGGCAGAAGGGGCACCACGAGGTCATGAAGACGGTGACGGTGCCGGCGGTCGGCGGGGCGGGGGTGCTCATGGTTCTCCTCGGTCGGTCGTGGTCCGGCGGTGCCAACGTCGTCGTCGGCGCCGCTCTTCCCGCCGGTCGGGCCGTCGGTCCCGGCACCTAGGATCGGACCCGATGACGACGTTGCCCGTGCACCCCGGGGCCGACCAGGTCCTGGACGCCCTCGACCCCGAGCAGCGGGAGGTCGCGGCCCACCCCCGCGGCCCGATGTGCGTCCTCGCGGGCGCCGGCACCGGCAAGACCCGCGCCATCACGCACCGCATCGCCTACGGGGTGCTGTCCGGCACCTACCAGCCGCAGCGTGTCCTCGCCGTCACCTTCACCGCCCGGGCTGCCGGCGAGATGCGCACCCGCCTGCGCGACCTCGGGGTCGGCGGGGTCCAGGCGCGCACCTTCCACGCCGCGGCCCTGCGCCAGCTGCACTACTTCTGGCCGCAGGCGATCGGCGGGGCGGCGCCCGAGGTCATGCCGCACAAGGCGGGTGCCGTCGCCGAGGCGGGTGGACGGCTGCGCCTGCGGCTCGACTCCCCGGGCGTGCGTGACCTCGCGTCCGAGATCGAGTGGGCCAAGGTCTCGCTGCTCACCCCCGACACCTACGCCTCCGCCGCGACCGCCCAGCGCCGCGAGCCCCCGGCCGGGCTCGACGCCACGGCGATGGCGCGGCTCATGGCGACGTACGAGGACGTCAAGAGCGACCGCGGCGTCATCGACTTCGAGGACGTCCTGCTCCTCACCGCCGGCATCCTCGGCGAGCACCAGGAGGTCGCCCGGGCGGTCCGCAGCCAGTACCGCCACTTCGTCGTCGACGAGTACCAGGACGTCAACCGGCTCCAGCAGACCCTGCTCGACCTCTGGGTGGGGGAGCGGGACGACCTGTGCGTCGTCGGCGACCCGGCGCAGACGATCTACTCCTTCACCGGCGCCTCCCCGGAGCACCTCCTCGGCTTCCGCAGCCGCTTCCCGCAGGCGCGCGTCGTCGAGCTCGTCCGCAACTACCGCTCCACCCCGCAGGTCGTCACCCTCGCGAACCTCCTGCTCCGCACGCCCGGTGGCGGCCGACGCTCCGGGTCGGTCGAGCTGCGGGCCCAGCGTGAGGAGGGGCCGCAGCCCGAGCTCGTCGTCGCCGACGACGACCCCGCGGAGGCCGAGGGCGTCGCGGCCCGTGTCGCCGGCCTCGTCGCCGACGGCCACCCCGCCTCGGAGATCGCCGTCCTGTTCCGCACGAACGGCCAGAGCGAGCAGATGGAGTCCGCCCTCGCCGAGAAGGGCGTCCCGTACCTCGTCCGCGGCGGCGAGCGGTTCTTCTCCCGCAAGGAGGTCCGCGACGCCGTCCTCCTCCTGCGTGGGGCCGCCCGGACCGACGACGGCGAGGTCCCGCTGCCCGACCTCGTCCGCGACGTCCTGCTCGGGGCCGGCTGGACCCGCGAGCCCCCGACGAGCGGCGGGGCCGCCCGCGAGCGGTGGGAGTCCCTCTCGGCGCTCGCGGCCCTGTCGGACGACCTCGCCGCGACCGATGCCGAGGCCCGCCTGCCCGGCTTCGTCCGCGAGCTCGACGAGCGCGCCGCCGCCCAGCACGCGCCCACCGTCCAGGGGGTGACGCTCGCCTCGCTGCACGCGGCCAAGGGCCTGGAGTGGGACACCGTCTTCCTCGTCGGGTGCTCCGACGGGCTCATGCCGATCACGATGGCCGAGACCCCGGCCGAGATCGAGGAGGAGCGGCGCCTGCTCTACGTCGGGCTGACCCGGGCGCGGACGCGGCTCGTCGTCAGCTACGCGCGGGCCCGGACTCCCGGCGCGAAGGGCACCCGTCGCCCGTCGCGCTTCCTCGACGGGACCGAGGCGGTCCTCGGCGCCGGGGCCCGGAGCACGCCGAAGCGCCGGCGTGGCACGTCGTCGAAGAGCAGCGCGCCGCTGCGGACCGCCTGCCGGGTGTGCGGCGGCGACCTCACGACGGCCAAGGAGCGCACGATCGGGCGCTGCACGCTGTGCCCGCCGACGATGGACGAGCAGCTCTTCGAGACGCTGCGCGAGTGGCGGCTCGAGACGGCGAAGGAGGCCTCGGTGCCGGCGTACGTGGTCTTCACCGACGCCACGCTCACCGCGATCGCCGAGCGCGTGCCCGCCGACACCCGCGAGCTGTCCCGGATCCCGGGGGTCGGGGCCGCCAAGCTCGAGAAGTTCGGCGACGCCGTGCTGGCTCTCGTGAAAGATTTTTCCGAGAGCCAATCCGACTGAGCCGCAGCCGTTCACGGCACTGGGGCGACCCTCGCACGGATCGGGTCGCGTTTAATCCGTTGCCGGGCTCGATCGGGCGGCAATACAGTGCTCGGCATCAAGACCTCGCGTGCCCGTCCGGGTGCGTGACACCGCCAGACCCGTGAGGAGGGGTGGACCGATGGAGACGACGACGATGACCGACGCGGCGATGACCGCTGCCGGTGTGACGTGCGCTCGCGACCGGGCCGGTTCCACCACGATCCACGCGGGCATCGGCGGTCGTCTCCAGGGGAGCGGTCTGTCCGTCGTCGGTATCGACGTCCGGGACCGCGGCCACGCCTTCGGCGCCGCCGCCACCGATGCCCCGGCCAAGGGTTCCGTGGACCCACGCCTCGAGGGGCCACCTGTCTAGCACCAGGTAGCCATCACCTCGAGGCCGCGGATCCCGACCGGGATCCGCGGCCTCTTCCGTGTGCCGCCCGAGCACACCCACAACCACGCGAGGACCAGACCATGACCTGCACGACCGGACGGACCGACCGCCCGCCCCATACCCCGCACCCGACCGGGTGCGACGGAACCCACGAGCGCCACACCCGGCGCGCCGAGCAAGGAGGTGACCCCACGATGCAGCTGACCGACCTCATCGACCTGCGCGAGGAGTCCGTGACCGACGGTCTCGGAGTCCCCTGCCGCGAGAACGACCCCGAGGTGTGGTTCGCCGACACCCCCGAGGGTGTCGAGTTCGCCAAGGCGCTCTGCGAGGACTGCCCGGTCCGCCGGAGCTGCCTCGCCGGCGCCCTGGAGCGGCGCGAACCGTGGGGCGTCTGGGGCGGGGAGTACTTCGTCCAGGGAGTCACCGTGGCGCGCAAGCGGCCCCGGGGGCGCCCCCGCAAGTCCGAGGTCGCCGCCTGAGGGCGACCCACCACACACGAGCACGACCCGACAGGAGAACGACATGTACCACCGACGGATGCAGCAGGTCCGCCGCTCCCTGCACGAACGCCGCGTCCACGCGACGCAGCGGGAGGTGCGCGAGACGGCGAACCGCGAGCAGATGCGGGCGGTCGTCCACGGCATGGTCCGATGACCGGCCTCGACAGCCCCGAGCGCACCGCCCCCGACGCCGCGTCGGGGGCGGTGCCCGTTCCGGCCCTGCGCGCCCGCGACTTCTGGCGCGCCGTGGCCGGCGAGCTGCTGGCTACGCTGACCCCATGGCCGCGCTGACGATCGCCCAGGACCCCGCCGCCGACCGTGTCCTGTCGGAGGACCCCTTCGCCCTGCTCACCGGCATGCTGCTCGACCAGCAGTTCCCGATGGAGCGCGCCTTCGCCGGCCCCGCGAAGGTGCTCGAGCGGTTCGGCAGCCTCGACCCGGCCGCCGTCGCGGCCGCCGACCCCGAGGCGTTCGCCGACCTCTGCGCCACCCCGCCGGCGGTCCACCGCTACGGCCGCTCGATGGCCGGGCGCATCCAGGCCCTCGCGGTCGTCGTCCGGGACGAGTACGGCGGGGACGCACGCCGCATCTGGACCGAGGCGTCCTCCGGCGCCGACCTCGTCCGGCGGCTCAAGGCCCTGCCCGGCTTCGGCGACCAGAAGGCCCGGATCTTCGCCGCCCTCCTCGGCAAGCAGCTCGGGGTCCGGCCCGACGGGTGGCAGGAGGCCTGCGGCGCCTACGCCGAGGACGGCTCGTTCCGGTCGGTCGCGGACGTCACCGACCCGGACTCGCTCCAGAAGGTCCGCGACTTCAAGAAGGCCGCGAAGGCCGCCGCGAAGACCAAGGCCTGACCGGTGACCGGGGGCGGTGACGCCCGGGAGGCCCACCCGGTGTGTGCGACGTGCGGGTTCAGCCCATCGGGGGAGGAGGCCATCACGGCGGCGCGCCTCACGTGGACCCGTGGGCGCGAGCAGGGGCGCGAGGTGTGGACCTGCGTCGACTGCAGCCGGCGCCACCTGCGCGGCATCGAGGGCAAGCTCGACTCCGCCTGGTGGTGACGCCGCGGGCGCGCCCGAGGGGTGGGGCCTGCGGGGTCAGGCCGCGGCGTCCGGGTCCGGCGGCAGCCGGGACTCGTCGACGCCCGGGAGGTAGGCGCACACCATCTCGCGCAGCGGCACCGTGCCGCCGATCTGGCTGAGCACGCCGATGCCGCCGAGCCACACGCGGTGGATGAGGACGTACGCCCGCGGCAGGTTGAGCTTGAGCCCGAGGAGGAACTGCGGGCGCCGGGGGTCCTGGATCTGGTTCGCCGCCCCCCGCAGCCACTCCCGGGTGGGGGTGAACTCGTCGTGGAGGATCGGCTCGACGAGCGGGTCGAGGTACTCGACGAGACCGTCCGGGTCGACGTCGATGCCCTTCTTGATGAACCCCTCACGGCGCAGGACGTCGACGAGCGCCGGGCCGTCGCCCGCGAGGGCGTACGTGAGGATCTCGCCCATCTCGCTCGGCAGTCCCTCCGGAAGCCGGTTCACCGCGCCGAAGTCGAGGACCCCGAGCCGGCCGTCCGGTGTGATCCGGAAGTTCCCGGGGTGCGGGTCGGCGTGCAGCAGACGGGCCCGGGTGGGCGCCCGCAGCTGGAACTCCAGGTAGAGGGTCGCGGCCTCGTCACGCTGCTCCTGCGTGCCCTCGGCGATGACCCGGGCGAGCGGGGTGCCCTCGACCCACTCGGTGACGAGCACCTGGGGCGAGTCGACGAGCACGTCGGGGACGAACACGTCCTCGTCGTCCCGGAACGCCCGGGCGAAGTGCCGCTGGTGCTTGGCCTCCAAGGCGTAGTCGAGCTCCTCGGACATCCGCTCGCGCAGCTCGTCCATGATCGGCTTGATGTCGACGCCCGGGACCCAGGAGCCGGTCATCCGGGCGACCCGGGAGATCTGGCTCAGGTCGGACAGCAGCGCCTTGCCGGCTCCCGGGTACTGGATCTTCACCGCGACCTCGCGGCCGTCACGCCACACCCCGCGGTGCACCTGGCCGATCGACGCGGCGGCGGCCGGCACGTCGTCGAACTCGACGAGCTTCGTCGAGGCCCACCGGGGACCGAGCTCCTGGGCGAGGATCGCGTGGACCCGGTCGCGACCCATCGGCGGGCCCGACTCCTGGAGCTTGGTGAGGGTCGCGCGGTAGGGCCCGACGAGCTCCTCGGGCATCGCGGCCTCCATGACCGACAGGGCCTGGCCGAACTTCATCGCGCCGCCCTTGAGCTGGCCGAGGACGGCGAACATCTGCTCGGCCGTGCGGGCCTGCAGCTCGGCGGCGACGACCTCGGCGGGACGGCCACCGACGCGCTTGCCGACGCCGAGGGCGGCTCGCCCGGCATGCCCCAGGGGGAGCCCGGCGAGGCGTGCCGCCCGGGCGATGGACGACCCGGGGATCTCGCGCTCGCGTTCGCTCACCTGCCCATTCTCACCCGAGCGGGTCCCGAAGTGGAGCGCAGGGCCGCCCGGGTCCGCGGACCCCGGCACCAGGGGCCCGGACGGGCGCGTGGGCCCTTCAGGTCCTCGGCGGAGGACGCCTAGCGTCGCCGAGGTGCCGATGCCTTCCCGACACCGACCGTCGTCGTATCCACGGACGACGTCCCGCGAACGCGGCCACGCGGCGGTGGAGTTCCTCGGGGTGGCGCTCGTCGTCACGGTCGTCGTCGTGGCCCTGGCCCCGTCCCCGCAGTCGGTCGCGTCGGTCGCGGAACGGGCCTGGTGTCTCGTGACGAGTCCCGGCAGGGACGGTGCCGCCGACTGTGAGGAGGCCGTGCTCGCCGGGACCGGGCCCGGCGAGCAGCCCTCCGGACCGGACGGCGGCCCCGCGGACCCACCGGCGACGCCGGAGGGCGAGCCGGAGGACGTCCCGGACCCCGAGGAGGTGCCCCCTCCCGACCCCGAGAACCCCGACGACCCGGCGTGCCGAGACGTGCTCCCGACGAGTGGGCCGCTCGACGCCGACGATCCCACCCGTGTACGGGTCGGGTGCCGCGAGCTGTTCGCGCCGGAGCAGTGCCAGAGCGAGTGGGACGTCTACACCGCAGCCGACGAGGGGCGGGACCGGGGTGACGCGGCGCGTCCCCTGGCCGCGTGCATCGAGGAGGCCTACGACTCGATGGAGCCGCCGTGCGTCACGGGGGCGGAGACGACGGTCGAGCGCTCCGAGATGCGTTTCCTCTTCGTCCGGTTCGGCAGCTCGCGCGGGATGCTCGTGGAGCACCTGGGCGACGGACGGGCCCGGATCCACCTCGTCGAGGGGGCCGAGACCGGCGGTGGGGCGTCCGGGGGTGTGGGCTCGTTCTCCTTCGACGTCGCCGGGCTGTCCGGCTGGTCGACGGACACGACGTACGAGTTCGCCGACCTCGAGGGGGCCCAGGAGTGGGTCGACTGGTACCGCTCCTACGGCGCCCTGTCCGCGAGCTACGAGCGGTTGGGCAACGTGCGGTGCCGGCAGTTCTGCAGCGGGGTGTACAAGACCCGCAAGGAGGTCAAGGAACGACTCGACGCGACGATCGCGAACGAGGCCCCCCACCACGAGCTGGCGTCCGCCGAGGCCGACACCCGCAAGGTCACGCTGTCGGGTGGCGTCGACCTCCCCCTGACGAAGAAGGGCTCCAAGGGCGAGGGCTCGGGCACGCTCGGCATCTCCGGCGACTACACCGGCGAGGTCGTCGTCGAGGACCGCCACTGGAACGACGGGACCCAGACGGTCACCTACAGCTCGAGCGACGCGGGCGGCTTCCTCGTCGCCGCGAGCCTCGGGGGCAAGGGCCTGTCGAAGCGGGACGAGAAGGACAAGGGTCGCGGTGGCGGCGGCTCGGGCCACGCCGGTGGTGGCGCGACGTTCAGCGGCAAGACGAGCACGACCGTCGTGTGGGGGCCCGACGGCGACCTGTCGAAGCTGCTCGTCGCCGTCGACGACCAGGTGCTGGACGAGCTGTTCGACGCCGGTGTGGACCTCGAGGCGACGCTCCCGTACGGCTTCGGCGTGAGCGGCGGCTACTCCCGCACGCAGAAGGAGGGGGAGGCCTCGGTCACCGAGCTCGTCCTGGACTTCGAGCAGTTCCCCGAGCTGCGCGACGAGCTCGGGCCGCGCATCGACGAGCTCTTCCCGCGGGACGACGACGGGGACCTGCGGCGCGACGACGTGACGATCGACGTCGACGAGATGACCGAGGACGGCGGACGCGTCCACGACGTGCTCGCCGAGTCCGCGAACGTGCGTCGTCTCGACTACGACGTCGCCGAGGTCGAGGAGGCCGGCGAGGTCGGCGTCGACTGGCAGGGCATCGACCTCTTCAAGGCCTCGTGGACGACGGTGGAGAGCGAGCGGACGCTGTCCTCGTCGTCCTTCGAGATCACCGACGTCGAGGGTGAACGGCAGCGGGTCACCCCCACCCCCCGGTGCGAGGACGAGCCGTTCGAGGCCCCGGACGGCTACTACACGCAGGACTTCTCGGACCCGCCGGCGGTCCCGATCGTGCCGGTCTGACCGGTCCGACCGGTCTCACCCCGCGACGCGCACGAGGCCGCAGCCGCAGCGGGGGCGCGCGGACCACACCCGGTGCCGCACCGTCGGCCCGGCGCCCGCGACCTCGGTCGAGATGGCGGCGAGGTGGGTGTCGCCGCGGAGCGCCGAGAGGGTGACGACCGTGGCGACGGAGGCCGCGAGGACGAGGACCCCGTCGTCCCCGCCGGCAGGGGGCACGACGCGCTCCGTCGGTGGGTCGTCGAGGCGGGCGGCGACGCACCCGAGGCACGGCGAGCGGCCCGGGAGCACGAGCGGCCCCACGTCGACACCCCCGGGCCGCGCCCGCACCGGGAGGTGGGCGACGCCGTGGGCGTGCCAGGGAGCGTGCATCGACGGGCACCGCACCCACGCGGGCTCGTGCCCGGTGACGAGCAGCACCGCGCCGGGCCGTGGGCCGCCCCCGGCGACGTCGAGCTCGGCGGCGTCCGCCGCGTGGCCACCGGCGCGTACCCGTACCCCGAGCCGGCGTAGCTGTGCGGCGACCTCCTCGGCCACCGGGCCCCAGCCGTCGACGACGACGTACCCCCGCGTGCGCTCCATCCCTGCCCCCGAGTCCGACCCTGCTCTCGGGCCTCATCCTGCCCGGCCGGAGGTGTTCGCGCGGGCGGCCGTCCACAGGCCCCGGGAGGGCTCAGGCCTTGCCGAGGATGCGGTTGAGGTTGGTCCCGCACACGGGGCACTCTCCCTTGGCCATCCGGCGGCCGTTGTCGGAGACGACGACCCTGCCCTCGGCCTCCCGCTTCTCCTTGCACTTCACGCAGTAGAACTCGCCCTTGTAGGTCTCCTCGGCCATCGGGGCCTCCTCACCCGGTCGTGCCACCACGACCGTCGTGTGTCGCCGCGACGCGGCCTGGACCGGTCCACACTAGCCAGCGCGCGATGCCGGCGGACCCCCTCGGGACGCCTGTCGGCCCGCGAGTCCTCCCCCGGCGGGCGCCGCGGTCACCGGACCCGTGCCCGGTGCTCGACCCCCTGCCCCCACCCACCTACGCAGCCCCGTCCGTCCCTCCGTTCCCCGTAGGATGCGGACCGTGCCCACCGGGGACGTCGAGGTCCGCCGCAGTCGTCGCCGCCGTCGCACGGTCAGTGCGTACCGCGACGGTGGCCGCACGGTCGTGCTCATCCCGGCGTCCTTCTCGGCGGCCGAGGAGCGCAGCTGGGTCGACCGGATGGTCGGCCGGCTGGACGCGGGCGACCGGCGGCGCGGCAGCACCGACGCCGACCTCGCAGCCCGTGCCGGCCGGCTCTCCGAGCGCTACCTCGGTGGCCACGCGCGTCCGGTGAGCGTGCGATGGGTCTCGACGATGGACAGGCGATGGGGCTCGTGCACCCCCGCCGACGGCACGATCCGGATCTCGGACCGGCTGCACGAGGTCCCGGCCTACGTCCTGGACTACGTCGTGCTCCACGAGCTCGCGCACCTCCTTGTCCACGGGCACGGCCCCGCCTTCTGGCACCTCCTGGGATCCTTCGACCGGCTCGACCGGGCCCGCGGGTTCCTCGACGGGATGGCCTTCGGCGCGGGGGAGCCCGGACCGGAGAGCACCGACGAGGAGGACGCGCCCGAGGAGACCTCAGCCGACGCCGAGGACCTCGCGGGCCCGGGCGACCAGCCCTGAGAGCTCGGCCTCCGCATCGTCCGGCAGGGCGTCGACCGGCCACCACCGCACGTCCAGGGACTCGCTGCTCACCGCCGGGACTGCCCGGTCGGGGGCGAGCGCGGCGAAGCGCACGTCGAGGTGCTCTCGACAGTGACCGAACCGCGAGGACAGGGCGTGCCGGTCGAGCGTGACCGGGTCCGGGAGCGGCTCGAGGTCCGGGACGCCGGACTCCTCGCGCGCCTCGCGTCGTGCCGCGTGCCACAACGTGCGGTCCGTGGGCTCGAGGTGCCCGCCGAACTGGAACCAGCGCCGGGCCTTGCGGTGCAGGGTGAGCAGCACGCGCTCACCGGTCGCGTCGAGGACGACGCAGGACGCGGTGAGGTGCTGCGGCGGCCCCTGCTTCGCGAGCCCGTCGGGGTGCGAGGCGAGGAAGTCGGCGTAGGAGCGCCGCAGGCCCTCCTGTCCGGCGTCGGGCGCCGTCCACGCCCCGAGGACGCGGACCGCGTCGGCGTAGAGGTGGGCGTAGGTGCGGGCGAGGTCGGCGTCGAGCGACCCGCCGGTCACCCGCGTCCCTCGTCCCCGCTCTCACCGCGCAGCAACGCGTCGAGCTCGGCGTCGAGGTCGTCGCCGCCGGTGTCCTGGCTGCGCTCGACGTAGCCCAGCGGGTCGTCGAGGTCGGCCGTCGACGGCGCGAGGTCGGGGTGGCGCCAGGCGGCGTCCCGGGCGCCGGCGCCGCCGGAGTCCTCGAGCGCGCGGAAGAGGTTCGCCGCGTCGCGCAGCCGCCGCGGCCGCAGCTCGAGGCCGACGAGGGCGCCGAAGGCCTTCTCCGCGGGTCCGCCCGTCGCCCGGCGGCGTCGCACGGCCTCACCGAGCGCGGAGGCGGCGGGCAGGTGGGCCTCGCACGCCCGGCCGGCGACGACGTCGACCCAGCCCTCGACGAGGGCGAGCACCGTCTCGAGCCGGGCGAGGGCCGCCTGCTGCGCGGGGGAGTGCTGCGGGGCGAACATCCTGCCCTGGAGCGCCTCCTGCACCGCCTGCGGGTCGGCCGGGTCGATGGAGCGGACCGCCTCCTCGATGCCCTCGGTGTCGATCGTGATGTCGCCGGCGTAGTCGCGGACGGCGGCGAGCAGGGCGGGCGCGAGCCACGGCACGGCGTGGAACAGGCGGACCCGGGCGACCTCGCGCACAGCGAGGAAAAGCCGGGTCTGCGCCTCGTCGACCTCGAGGCCCTCGGCGAGCTCGCGGACCGCGGCGGGCATGAGGACGACCTCGGGCGGCGTCACGAGCGGGAGGGAGACCTCGCAGCCGGTGAGCACCTCGCCCGCGAGCCGCCCGACGCCCTGTCCGAGCTGCATCGAGAACATCGAGCCGTGCATCCGGCGCAGCATGGGGGCCGCCTGGTCCATCATCCCCGCCATCGCGGGCGGGACCGCGCCCTCGGGCAGGTCACCGAGCTGGCGCTCCAGGACGGCCGCGACGGCGTCCGAGACGCCCTCGGCGACGGGCTCGACGAGCCCGGCCCACACCGGCATCGTCGCCTCGACCCACTCGGCACGGCTCCACGCGGTCCCCCGCAGCCCCGGGGAGTCGAGGTCGGTCGCCCCGGCGAGCCAGAGGTCCGCGACCTGGACGGCCTCGGCCGCGGCACGCCGGTCGGCCTCGCCGGCGAGCGCGTCGCCCGCGGACGCCACGGTCTTCCGGGCGATGTCGGTCGCCACCGTCGCGTCGACCGCGGTGTCCGACGGGGGCGCGGCGAACATCGCCTGCACCTGCCCCATGACCATCTGGAGCATCTGCGGGTCGACCTTGTCCAGGCCCATGCCCTGGACCATCGAGGCCAGCTGTGGGTCGACCTCGCCTCCGGTCAGCCCCCGGAGCAGCTGCTCGAGCTCGGGGGGAAGGTCTGGGGTGTCGTCGTCACCTCGGTCGGTCACGGCCGGTCTCCTGCGGGTCGGGTGTGACAATGTCGTCCTGTCTGTACCCAACCACCTGCCGACCGGAATCGTTCCGAGGGGTCGGCGATAGGGAGTGCCCCGTGCCCGACCACCCCGGCGAGGTCGCGCTCGTCGCGGTCCGTGACGAGCCGCTGTCCGTCGACGAGGTGCTCGGCGCCGTCCGGCACCCCCGGTGCGGCGGCGTGGCGCTGTTCGTCGGCGTCGTCCGCGACCACGACCACGGTGACGACGTGACGGGCCTGGACTACTCGGCCCACCCCAGCGCGGAACCGACGATGCGCGAGGTCTGCGAGGAGGTGCTCGCCGGGTCGGACGCGCTGCGCGTCGCCGCCGTGCACCGCACCGGCCGCCTCGAGATCGGCGACCTCGCGGTCGTCGTCGCCGCGGCCGCGCCCCACCGTGGCCAGGCCTTCGATGCCTGCCGGGCCGTCATCGATACCCTCAAGGCCCGCACCCCGATCTGGAAGCAGCAGCACCTCGGCGACGGCTCCGACGAGTGGGTGGGGCTCCCGTGAGCCTGCCCGGCGCACCCGGTGCCGCTGCCCCGCACGAGGTCGGGGGCTCCCGAGGTCCGGCCGGCCCGGGACGCGGGGTCACCGCCCTGCTCGTCGGCCTCTTCTCGCTCGTCGTCGTCGCCGCGGGTCTGACCTTCGTGCCGCTGCCGTACGTCGTCCTGTCCCCGGGGCCGGCGACCAACATCCTGGGATCGGTCGACGGGCAGCCCGTGCTCGCCGTCGAGGGCGTCGAGACGTTCCCGACCGACGGCGCGCTCGACTTCACGACCGTCGCCTTCGACGGGGGCCCCGGACGCGAGGTGACGGTCTACGACCTGCTCGGGGCCGCGTTCCGCCCGGAGGTCGAGGTCCGCCCGGAGGAGCTGTACTTCCCGCCCGACGCCTCCGAGGAGGAGGTCGAGGCCGAGAACGCCGAGCTGATGAACGACTCCCAGACGGTCGCCGCCGCCACGGCGCTGCGCGCGCTGGGGCGCGACGTGCCGACCGTCGTCCAGATCGCCGAGGTCGCCCCCGACGGTCCCGCCGCGGGCACGGTCGAGCAGGGCGACGTCGTGCTCCAGGTCGACGGCTCGCCGGTCGGCGACGCGGGGGCGGTCGCCGACGCCGTGCAGGACCGCTCGCCCGGCGACGACGTCAACCTGCGGGTCCGGCGGGACGGGGCCGAGCGCACCCTCACCGTGCCGACCGGCGACGTCGAGGGCCGCGCGGTCATCGGGGTCTTCCTCCGCACCGACTACGACCTGCCCGTCCAGGTGACCCTCAACACCGGCCGGGTCGGTGGCCCGTCGGCGGGGCTGATGTTCACTCTGGCGATCTACGACTCGCTGACGCCCGGTGCCCTCACCGGCGGCGAGCGCATCGCCGGGACCGGGACGATCGCCGACGACGGGACGGTCGGGCCGATCAGCGGCATCCGGCAGAAGCTCGTCGGAGCGCGGGAGGCCGGGGCCGAGTGGTTTCTCGCCCCCGTCGACGACTGCGCCGACGCCGAGGGTGCGGTGCCGGACGGCATGGAGGTCTTCGAGGTGGGGACCTTCGAGGAGGCCCGTGCCGCCGTCGAGGCGATCGCCGCCGGGGACACCGGCGGCCTCACCCGCTGCGGCTGACCGCGAGCGTCGAGGCCCCGTCGGGCGTGGCCTCAGGCGTCGAACGTCGCCCGCAGCGCGTGGACGAGTCCGGGGGCGATGTCCTCGCCCAGGGCCACCCGGTCGTCGCTGTCGTGGGCCCGCTGCCGCAGCAGGCACCGCGCGGAGCCGTCCCGGTGGACGGCGACGAGCAGCCGGACGTCCTGACGGTCCGGGTGGTCGGCGATGGCTCGCACCGCCTCGTCCGGATCGTCCGGCAGGTCCCGCTCGGCGCTCGGGGGGACGACGATCCGCTCGACCGCGACGGCGCAGCCGGCCACCTGGTCGGGCCACGCGATCCGGGCGAGGAGCTCCTCGATGCCCGAGGCGTCGGGCAGGTCGTCCTGCTCGACCGCGGACAGCGCCCCCTCGGCGGCGTCGTGCGTCGCGAGCCCGGCGGCGAGCTGGGGCTCCTGGGCGACGAGCTCGGCCGTCGGGACGAGGGCGAAGAGGCGGGTGGGCTGGTCCCACCCCCCGCGGGCGACGTGCCGCTCGGTGTCGAGGGCGGCGAGGGTCAGCGGGTCGGTGACGGGGCGGGACTCGGTGCTCACCCCTCCATCGTGCCCGAGAGAACTCCGGGGGCCGCTCGCGCGTTCAGGTGTGCGAAGTAGGGTGACCACCCACCCGCCGACGACGACGCCCCCGGGGCCGGGGGACGAGGAGAACCGTGAGCCGTTCCGACTGGTTCGACGGACCGCAGGGTCCGGACGGGGGAGGACCCCGCCCCGACGACGGGGACGGAGGTGGGGCTCCCGCCCCCCGGGCGACGCGGCGGCGCAGCCCGCTCGTCCCGACCCTCGTCGTGCTCGGCGCGCTCGCCCTCGTCGCGGGCCTCGCCGCCGACGTCGTCACCGACGTCTGGTGGTACGACAGCGTCGGCTTCCGCAGCGTCTTCGTCACCGAGCTCACGACGAAGGTCGTCATCTTCCTCGTCTCGGCCCTGCTCACCGCCGGTGCCGTCGGCGCCTCGCTCTACCTCGCCTACCGGACCCGGCCGATCTACGTGCCGGTGACGCAGGCGCAGCAGGTCCTCGAGCAGTACCGGCAGGCCATCGAGCCGCTGCGCAGGATCGCGCTGTTCGCCGTCCCCGCCATCCTCGGCCTGCTCGTCGCGTCCGGCTCGATCGGCGCGTGGCGGACCTACCTGCTGTGGGCCAACCGCCAGGAGTTCGGCGTGCAGGACCCGCAGTTCGGCATGGACGTCGGGTTCTTCACCTTCACCCTGCCGTGGCTGGAGTTCCTCGTGAGCTTCTTCACGGTGCTCCTCGTCCTCACCTTCCTCGCGGCCGCGTTCACGCACTACGTCTACGGGGGCCTTCAGCTGCCCGGGCGCGGTCCGTCGACCCGCGCCGCGTACATCCACCTCGGTGTGCTCGGCGCCCTCGTCGCGCTCGTGCGCGCCGGCTCCTACTGGCTCGAGCGGTACTCGCAGTCGACGAACCAGGGGTCGCTCCTCACCGGCATCACGTACACCGACGCCAACGCGGTGCTGCCGACGAAGGCCATCCTCTCGGTCGCCGCCGTCATGTGCGCCGGCTTCTTCCTCGCCGCGATCTGGAGCCGCTCGTGGCGCCTGCCGATCATCGGGGTGGGCCTGCTCGTCGTCACGGCCATCGTCGCGGGCACCGCCTACCCGGCGCTCATCCAGCAGCTGCGGGTGCGCCCGTCGGAGAAGTCGCTCGAGGCCGAGTACCTGGGCCGGAACATCGAGGCCACGTCCGCGGCGTTCGGGCTCGACCGGGTGTCCCGGGTGCAGCAGCCGACCCCGCCCGAGGAGCCGGACACCACCGAGCTCGCCGACCGCGCCGAGGGCATCCCCGGCGTGCGTGTCATCGACCCCAACGTCGTCTCGCAGAGCTTCCGCCAGCTCGAGGGCGACCGTGACTTCTACGCCTTCCCGGACACCCTCGACGTCGACCGCTACTCGATCGACGGGCAGATGAGCGACGCCGTCGTCGCCGTCCGCGAGATCAACCTCGACGGGCTGCCGGACAACCAGCGCAACTGGATCAACGACCACACCGTGTACACCCACGGCTACGGCTTCTACGGCGCCTACGGCAACCGGCGCACCTCGGAGGGCGACCCGGTCTTCTTCGAGAGCGGCGAGCGCTCGATGCTCGGGGAGTACCAGCCGCGGATCTACTTCGGCGAGCTGTCCCCCGAGTACTCGGTCGTCGGCCAGCCCGAGGGCGAGGGCGACCGCGAGTTCGACTATCCCGCGGGCAGCGACGGCGAGGTGTCGGTCCAGAACACCTACGACGAGGACGGTGGCGTCGCCATCGGCTCGTTCTTCCGCCGTGCGATGTACGCCCTGAAGTACCGCGAGGCCAACTTCCTGCTCTCCGACGCCGTGAACAGCGAGTCCCGCATCCTCGACCACCGCACCCCGAAGGAGCGGGTCGAGCGGGTCGCTCCGTGGCTCCAGCTCGACGGCAACATCTACCCGGCCGTCGTCGACGGCCGCGTGCAGTGGATCGTCGACGGCTTCACGACGTCGGCGAACTACCCGAACAGCCGTCTGCTCGACCTCGCGGAGGCCACGTCCGACTCGGTCGCGCAGCGCTCGAACGTCGTCCAGGTCCGCTCGGGCGAGGTCAACTACATCCGCAACTCCGTCAAGGCCACGGTCGACGCCTACGACGGCTCGGTCCGGCTGTACGCCTGGAACACCGACGACCCGATGCTCCGGGCGTGGGACCAGGCGTTCCCCGGGTCGGTCGAGCCGCTGTCGGAGATCTCCGGCGACCTCATGTCGCACATCCGCTACCCACAGGACCTCTTGAAGGTCCAGCGTGAGCTGCTCACGGAGTACCACGTCACCGACCCGGGCGACTTCTACTCCAACTCCGACCGGTGGCGGGTGCCGACCGACCCGGGTCAGGAGGACGTGCCGGTCGACACGCCCGTCGTCTTCCAGACGATCGCGCTGCCGGGCGAGGAGAACCCGTCGTTCTCGATCACGAGCCCGTTCGTGCCGAACAGCAACAGCGAGTCCGGACGCGAGATCCTCCGTGGGCTGCTCGCGGTCAACGCCGACGCGGGCAACGAGCAAGGGCAGCCAGCCGAGGGGTACGGGTCGTTGCGCCTCCTCGAGCTCGGGGCGCAGACGCCGCCGGGTCCGGGCCAGGTCATCAACCAGATCAAGAACTCGACGACCCGGTCGCAGAACCCGAACGAGCCGCTCAACCTCGCGCAGTACATCACCAACAACTCCGGCGGCGGCAAGCAGCTGCGCTACGGCAACCTGCTCGCGTTCCCGCTGCAGGGCCAGATGTTCTACGTGCAGCCGATCTTCGTCCAGGCCTCGAGCGGCGCCGGCTCCTTCCCGCAGAACAAGATCACGGTCGCGCTCTACGGCACGAACGTCGCCTGGGGGGACACCGTCGACCAGGCGATCACCGGGCTCTTCGGTGAGGGCACCGAGGGTGACGGCGGCGGCCAGCCGGACCAGCCGGCCCCCGACGAGCCGGCGCCGGACCAGCCCGACCAGCCGGACCAGCCGCCGAGCGGCACGGTCCAGCAGCAGCTGGCGGCGGCCATCGCTGAGATCCAGGCCGCGTACGCCGACGGCCAGGAGGCGTTGAGCAGCGGGGACTTCGCGGCCTACGGCGAGGCGCAGCAGCGGCTCGCGGACGCCGTGGCCCGCGCCCAGGAGCTGTCCGGGCAGCTCGGCGGGGGAGCGGTCCCGGTGCCCGAGCAGAGCGCCTCACCGGCCGCGGCCGGCTCCGGCTGAGGCCGGCCCGACGACGAGGACCCCGCCCGGATTTGAGTCCGGGCGGGGTCCTCGCGTACTGTCGAGCCATACCGAGCGCGGTGGAAGCCGTGACTCACTCGACGCGGGGTGGAGCAGCTCGGTAGCTCGCCGGGCTCATAACCCGGAGGTCGCAGGTTCAAATCCTGCCCCCGCTACTGTGAGTGGCCCGTTGACCAGCAGAGATGCTGAGTCAGCGGGCCTTTCGCTTGCCTGGTTCTGGCGCCAAGCCTGACATTGACGCGAGAACCTGTCGTGTCCTCCGACCTCCTGTCCTTGGTCGCAACTAGGTTTGACTGTCAGTCACCCGTGGTCTTGACGGGGTTGGCGGTGCGTGCGTGAGCGTCGTTCTAGGAGCTGGTCATGAGTCAGGTCGCAATGTTCGATATGGGCAGGGGCGATGAGATTGAGGCAAGTGAAGACCCCCACTACACGACCCGGCAGCTGATCACCTACATCGGCAATAAACGAGGCTTGGCCGGCCCAATCGAGCAAGCGATGCTCGATGTCCGTAACCGGCTGGGTGGTCGACAGCTTCGGACTTTGGACCTCTTCTCCGGATCAGGGTTTGTCTCGCGGCTCATGAAGAAGCACTCCTCGTTCGTAGCAGCGAACGATCTAGAGGACTACGCGCGGGCCGTGAGCGAGTGCTACCTCCCCAATCGTGATGAGCCACTCCTGGCGGAGGCGGCAACTCACGTGGCTCGTCTTAACCGGGCGGCCGCTGACGGCGCGAGTCACGCCGGCTTTATCCGGGAGCTGTACTCACCCGCCGACGACCAGAACATCCAGCAAGGTGAGCGCGTTTTCTACTCCAACGATAACGCGCGTCGCTTGGACTATTACGCGCAGGAATTGACGAAACTTCCCGATGAGGTTCAGCGCCTTTTGCGTGGCCCGCTACTCTCAAAGGCATCGGTCCATGCGAACACGGGTGGTGTCTTCAAAGGCTTCTACAAGGACAAGCACACGGGTATCGGCAAGTTTGGTGCGGCGGCTGGCGACGCGACGACCCGCATCCTCGCCCCTATCAGGCTCGAGTTGCCCACCCTCAGTCTTTTCGAGACGGAGCATCAAGTCTTCCAAGAGGACGCGAACGCAATTGCCTCGCAGACCGGGGATTTCGATCTGGTGTATATCGACCCGCCGTATAACCAGCACCCTTATGGCTCGAACTACTTCATGCTCAATCTGCTCACGGACTACCGTCGGCCGACGAGCATCAGCAAGGTCTCGGGTATCCCGACGGACTGGAACCGGTCTGGGTATAACGTGAGAAAGCAGTCTTTGCCGTTGCTTGAGTCACTTTTCGAAGAGATTCCGGCGCGTTTTCTCCTAGTATCCTTCAATTCCGAGGGCTACGTGTCCACAGATGAACTGCGTGGGGCGCTGGAGCAACATGGACGCGTCGACGAGGAGATCCTCAAGTACAACACGTTCCGCGCGAGCCGGAATCTACGGAGCAGGGACATTCATGTGCACGAGCATCTGTTCCTACTGGATCGAGAAAGCTGAGACTAAGGAAGAGTATGGCGCAGAAGGAGAGGCTCCGCCTCAATCGATACGGCACCGTCATCAATGCGACCTCTTCGAAGCAGGAGATTCAACTCGGGGATGCTCTTGTCGACGCAACTGAGCGGCTCACGGAGAAGTTCGGACTTGCACTGCAGCACGACAAAAGGGTCATGCTCAGCAAGATCGTGGCTGATCTGCGTGCGAGTTTTCCTGCCATCAAATTTGGCGACCCCCTATCGAACACGTTCATGAGCCCGGATGGTGGAATCCTTTCGATCCTCTCGGCGGATGGTAGACGAACGTTCCCGATCCTGATCACGGAAGTAAAGAACCAAGGCACGAATGACCTGCGGGCATCCGAAGGGCTCAAGAAGCAAGCGATGGGGAATGCGATCGAGCGGCTCGGAAAGAACGTCATTGGTTTCCGGGCGATGATGCTGGAGGACGGCATCATTCCGTTCGTCTGCTTCGGCTACGGATGGGACTTTCACGAAGGCAGCTCGATCTTAGATCGCGTCAAGACCATCGCCATGTTCGGGGAATTGAACCGGATCAATGTCGTTCCCGAAGGGGAAGAAGGTCTGTTCAATCGTGGGAGCTTTTTCTTCCGCCTTGAGCCATGGACGCGCAAGGAGATGGCGGACGTGATGGTCGACGTTGGCAGCCGTGCGATCCACTACTACTTCGCCAAGCATGGCGACGACGCGTTCAAGATGAACCCTGTCGCCCCGTAGAGCGTTGCCACACGGTCTCAGCGCCGACAAACGTCCGCCAGGACGTGCAGATTGCCGAACCGCCAGCCCGATCAAAGCGGGGTAGTCGACTCGCACCCACACCGTTTTTGGCGACCTCCTTGAGCCGGTCGGCCAGCCCGGTGGCCGTCAGCGACCACCTCAGCCATCTCAGCCAGGCAAAAGCGGCTCTTCGTAGCTGAGGGTGGGGTGAGCACGGCGCGCTGAACCGGGGTTGGGGTCGAGGTCCCCGAGGATCAGAGGACTTTCACATCTTCTGCTCTCGAGGACCTCGACGATGCCCGAGCCTACGTCGTGCTGCCGTGCCGTCGGCTGCTACTGCGACCGTTGTGACCTGCTGGTCGGCCTGAACAACCTGCGCGTGGTCGATGTCGACCGCGACGACGCCGGCGCGCTGACGGTGACGGTGACGGTGGAGTCTGCCACCGAGCCGATGGGCTGCCCCGCCTGTGGGGTGCTCGCGCATGCCCACGGCCGACGGGAGGTGCGGCTGGTCGACGCACCGGCGTTCGGGAGGCCGACCACGGTGGTGTGGCGCAAGCGCCGCTGGCGGTGCCCCGAGCCGGCGTGCCCGGTCGGGGTCTTCTCCGAGCAGGACGAGAGGGTCGCTCGGCCCCGGGCTCTGTTGACGGTGCGGGCGTGCCGGTGGGCGATCGCCGAGCTGGGTGGGGAGCACGCCTCGGTGCAGGGGTTGGCGCGCCGGCTCGGGACGACGTGGCGGACGGTGTGGACCTCGATCGAGCCGATCCTGGCCACGGCCGCCGCGGATGAGTCCCGCTTCGAGGACGTCACCATCCTGGGCGTGGACGAGCACGTGTGGCACCACGTCTCCACCAAGCCGATCGAGGACGGCGGGCGGGGCCCGAAGGAGCTGACCGGGATGGCCGACCTCACCCGCGACCAGCACGGACGGGTCCACGCGCGGCTGCTGGACCTGGTCCCGGGCCGTTCCGGGGAGACCTACAAGTCCTGGCTGCACCAGCGCGGCGACGCCTTCCGGGCCCGAGTGGAGATCGCCACCCTCGACCCGTTCCACGGGTACAAGAACGCCATCGACGACCAGCTCCAGGACGCCCGCTCGGTGCTGGATGCGTTCCACGTCGTCAAGCTCGCCACCCAGGTCGTCTACGACGTCCGCCGCCGGGTGCAGCAGGACACCACCGGCCACCGAGGCCGACGCGGCGACCCGCTGTACCGGATCCGCAACACCCTGCGCGCGGGTCAGGAGCACCTGACCGACCGGCAACGTGCCCGCCTGACCGCGGCGTTCACCGCCCGCGAGGAGCACCTCGAGGTCGAGCTCGCCTGGCGATGCGCCCAGCAGGTCCGCTCCGCCTACCACCAGGACACCCACGCCGCCGGCCGCGCGGTCGCCGAGACCATCGTCGACACCTTCGCCACCTGCCCGATCCCCGAGGTCGCACGCCTCGGCAAGACCCTGCGCCGCTGGCGCAGCGAGTTCCTCGGCTACTTCGACACCAACGGCGCATCCAACGGGGGCACCGAAGCAGTCAACGGGCTCATCGAGCTCCACCGCCGCATCGCCCGCGGCTTCCGCAACCGAGACAACTACCGCCTCCGCATGCTCCTCATCGCCGGTGGCCTACGCCTGTGACCCCACCCTCAGGTACGAAGAGCCGCAAAAGCCTTAATGGCGTTCCCCTTGAGCTGGATGGCCTTCGTCGCGTCAGCGAACTATCGGCCGATATTCGGTCTGGGCTTTCCCGCGTCCCCAGGCGCCGTCCGGCGACCCTTCATGGGTCTCCTGGGGACGATCCGGCGGACCATGAGCCCGACGCCTCTTAGGCCGGGACTGGTCAGCCCGGGTGGCCGGCCAGCGCGTCGTCGGCGCGGGTGCGCCACAGGTCCGGGTTCTCGCGCAGCCACAGCTGCGCGTCCCGCCGGCCAAGGGCCGCGACCTCGGTGAAGAAGTCCGGGTCGAACATGAGGTACGACAGCAGCTCGCCCTGGAGCGGGCTGTCGCTGCCGAGGATCCGGTGCACCAGCTGGAGGTCGGGGTCGCCCAGCAGGCGCAGAGGTCCGCCGTGGTTCTGCCGGAACACCTCCAGGGCGATGCCCGCGATCTCGGTCCCGAACTCCGGCAGGACGGCGACGTGCGGCAGGACCCGGTAGGGCGGCAGGCCGTGCCGCTCGCGGACCCGGTCCATCAGGGGCGAGAGGTCCCGGTCGGACGCCTGCTCGTTGAGCACCGACAGCCGGCGCAGGTCGTGGCGCAGCGGGTCGTCCATCACGGCACCGAGCAGGGTCGCGCCGCCGTCGCCGATGTCGACCGACTCCCGGTCCCCGGCGGGGTCCGCGGGGGTCGGGCGCAGGCTCCCGGTGCCGACCGCCACGACCCGGTCGACGCCGAGCTCGACGGCGGGCGCCAGCGGGTGCCGGCGGCGGGTGGCGCCGTCGACGTACCACCCGGCGCCCTCGTCCGGGTCGTCGACGAACACCGACGGGAAGAGGACGGGGATGGCGGACGAGGCGAGCAGGTGCGGCACGGACAGCCGGGTCCGCAGGTACCGGCGGTGGTGCTCCGTCGTCGGGGTCGGCAGGTCGGTGACCGACGGCGCGGTCTCGGCGAAGAGGGTGACCCGGCCGGTGCGGACGGCGGTGGCGGTCACGGCGGACACCTCGACGAGGCCTCGGTCGACGTTGTCGTGGAGGGCGTCCCAGTCGAGGGACCGTTCGAGGGTGGCGGCAAGGGGGCCGGTGCCGACGAACCCCCGCAGCCGGAACCACGACAGGCCGAAGGTCTCGGAGGTGTACCGGAGCGCGACCTCGGGGACCTGTCGCCAGAACGGCCGCATGACCCGGTCCTTCGTCGTCTCGAAGAGCACGTCCTCCAGGCGCGCCACCCGGGTCGCGGCGTCCTCGTGGGCCGTGGCGGTGAGCGCGGCACTCAGGAGGGCGCCGGCGCTCGTGCCGAGCAGCACCGTCGGGGTCTCACCGCGTCGTTCGAGCTCCGGCAGGAGCACCGCGAGGGCCCCCACCTGGTACGCGGAGCGGGCGCCGCCCGCGTCGAGGACGAGTGCGGTGCGGCCCGGACCGGAGGACGACATGGCAGCCCAGCGTAGGGGCGCCCGGCGTCGCCGTCCCGGAGGGTGTCGGGGGACGGGACTAGATCCTGCCCCCGTGGCATTGTCACTGGTGTGACCACCGCAGCAGGCCGCAAGCACCGCGTCGTCGTCATCGGGTCCGGGTTCGGGGGGCTGTTCGGCACCCAGGCCCTCAAGCGCCGCGACGACGTCGAGATCACCCTCGTCGCGAAGACAGCGCAGCACCTCTTCCAGCCGCTGCTCTACCAGGTGGCGACCGGCATCCTGTCCGAAGGCGAGATCGCCCCGAGCACCCGCGAGGTCCTCGCCCGGCAGAAGAACGCCCGCGTCATCCTCGGCGAGGTCACCGACATCGACCTCGAGGCCCGGACCGTCACGAGCGCCCTGCTCGGGTCCACGACGGTCACCGAGTACGACAGCCTCCTCGTCGCGGCCGGCGCGGGGCAGTCGTGGTTCGGCAACGACGAGTTCGCCGACTACGCCCCGGGGATGAAGTCGATCGACGACGCCCTCGAGCTGCGCGGCCGCATCTTCGGGGCCTTCGAGCTCGCCGAGATCTCCGACGAGGAGCAGGCCCGGCGTGCGCTCACCTTCGTCGTCGTCGGGGCGGGACCGACCGGCGTCGAGATGGCCGGACAGATCGCGGAGCTGTCGAACCGCACGCTGCGTCACGACTTCCGCCGGATCGACCCCCGCCATGCGCGCATCCTGCTCCTCGACGGCGCGCCGACCGTCCTGCCCTCGTTCGGTGAGCGACTCGGCGGCGCCGCCCGGCGCAAGCTGGAGTCCCTCGGGGTCGAGGTGCAGCTGGGCACGATGGTCACCGACGTCGACGCCGACGGTCTCGTCGTCAAGCACGAGGACGGCTCCACCGAGCGCATCGAGGCCCTGACGAAGGTGTGGGCCGCCGGGGTCCAGGCGAGCCCGCTCGGGAAGACCCTCGGTGAGCAGTCGGGGGCCGAGGTCGACCGCAGCGGCCGGGTCCACGTGCAGAAGGACCTCACGCTGCCCGGCCACCCCGAGGTGTTCGTCGTCGGCGACATGATGGCTCTCGACGACCTCCCCGGTGTGGCGCAGGTGGCGATCCAGGGCGGGCGGCACGCGGCGAAGGAGATCGCCCACCGGCTCGACGGCAAGGACCCGGTCGGCGACTTCCACTACCTCGACAAGGGGTCGATGGCGACGATCTCGCGGTTCAGCGCGGTGGCCTCGATCCGCCGGCTGCGCTTCACCGGCTTCTTCGCGTGGCTGCTGTGGCTCGGCGTCCACCTCGTCTACATCATCGGCTTCAAGCACCGGGTCACGACGCTGCTGCACTGGGCCGTCAGCTTCGTCGGCCGGGGACGGTCCGAGCGGGCGGCGACCCACCAGCAGGTCTTCGCGCGCCGAGCGATGAAGCAGCTCGGGAAGGACATGCGGACGCGCTGACCGCGTCCGTCCTCGGCGCCCCGGCCCCCGGCCGTAGGGTGACCGCCATGCCACTGGACTACCCGATCCACGAGCGCACCCTGCCCAACGGGCTGCGCGTCGTCGTCTCGCCCGACCACACCGTCCCGACGGCGACGGTCAACATCTGGGTCGGGGTCGGCTCGCGGCACGAGGAGGTCGGGCACACCGGGTTCGCCCACCTCTTCGAGCACCTCATGTTCCAGGGGTCGCGGCAGGTCGGGAACGGCGAGCACTTCGCGCTGCTGCACGCCGAGGGGGCGCGGCTCAACGCGACGACGTGGTTCGACCGGACCAACTACTTCGAGACGGTGCCGACGGGGGCGCTGGAGCTCGCCCTGTGGCTCGAGGCCGACCGGCACGGCCACCTCCTGGACGCCGTGACCCAGGAGAGCCTCGACACCCAGCGCGACGTCGTCAAGGAGGAGAAGCGGCAGCGGTACGACAACCAGCCGTACGGCAACGCCCTCACCGACGTCTACGCCGCGGTCTTCCCCGAGGGCCACCCGTACCACCACCCGACGATCGGCTCGATGGAGGACCTCGACGCGGCGAGCCTCGAGGACGTCCACGACTTCTTCCGGCGCTTCTACGCGCCCGACAACACCGTCCTCACGGTCTGCGGCGACGTCGAGCCGGACGAGGCGTTCGCCCTCGTCGAGAAGCACTTCGGGGACCTGGGCGGTCGCGCCGAGGGCGTGCGCGAGGTGCTGCCCCAGGTCCCGCCGCTCGACGGGCCGGTCCGCGTCGAGCGCCGCGAGGCGGTCCCGAACGACCGGCTGCACGTCGGCTTCCGGCTGCCGGTCGACGGCACCGACGAGCTGCTCGCGGCGTCGATGGCCCTGGACTGCCTCGCCGGGCTCGCGAGCTCGCGGCTGGTCCGGCGGCTCGTGCGCCGCGAGCAGACCGCCGTCGGGGCCCACGCGGCGGCCTGGGGGTTCGTCGACGGCGTCTCGCTCGGCTTCGTCGTCGTCGACGTCGCCCCCGGCGCCGACGCCGAGGCGGTCGAGGCCGCCATCTGCGAGGAGCTCGTCCGGCTCGCCTCCGACGGGCCGACCGACGCCGAGCTCGAGGCCTCGATCGCCCAGTCCGAGCGGTCCTGGCTCGGGGCGCTCGCCGGGCAGGAGGAGCGGGCCGACCTGCTGAGCCGCTACGCCCTGCTGCGCGGCGACCCCCACGTCGTCAACACCCACCTCGACCGGCTCCGCGCCGTGACCGCCGAGGGCGTGGCCGAGGCCGCCGGCCGCTGGCTCGCCCCCGAGCACCGGGCGGTCGTCGCCTACCTCGTGCGCGAGGACGCCCGCGAGGAGGCGGTCGCGTGACCCGGCCCACCGTCGCCCCGCCCCGTCCGTGGGCCTTCCCCACCCCGAGCGAGCACGTGCTGCCGAACGGCGTGCGCATCCTGCTCCACGACGTCCCCGGGCAGTACGTGCTCTCCCTGCGGGTCGTCGTCCCGGCGCCGTTGTCCGCCGAACCGGCCGGGCAGGAGGGCGTCGCGTCGATGACCTCCCGGCTGCTCGACGAGGGCACGTCCGAGCACGGCCCGGAAGAGCTCGCCGAGCTCATGGAACGCCACGGGATGGTCCTCGGGGCGGGCGTCAGCGACGGCGGGCTCCTCGTCGACGTCGACGTGAGCCAGCCCCACCTCGCGACCGCCGCCGACGTCGTGCGCGCCGTCCTCGCCGACCCGGTCTTCCCGGACGCGGAGGTCCGGCGTGTCCTGCGCAGCCGCCTCGCGGAGATCGAGCAGGAGCGGGCCTCGGCCGCCGTCCGCGCGATGCGCGAGACGAGCCGGACCCTGTGGCGGCCCGGCGACCGGGCCGCGACGCCCGCCGCGGGGACCGCGGAGACCGTGCTGGGGCTCACCCGTGAGGACGTCGTGGCCCACCACGCCCGCACGGTGGGCCCGGAGGGGGCGACCCTCGTCCTCGCGGGGGACCTTGCCGCGGTCGACGCGCTCGGGGTGCTCACCGACACCCTCGGCGCGTGGACGGCGGCCGGCCGACCGGACCTCGGACCGGTCGTGGCCCCCGTGCCCGCCGACGACCGCGCCCGGACGGTCGTCGTCCACCGTCCCGGGGCGGTCCAGACCGAGATCGTCGTCGCCTGCCCAGGCCCCGACCGGTCGACCCCGCACGGCTGGGCCCCACACCCGGTCCTGTCCTTCGTCGTCGGCGGGTCCCCCGGGGCCCGGCTCGACGCGGTGCTGCGGGAGGAGAAGGGCTACACCTACGGCATCCGCTCCTCGTTCCGGCCACGCGTCGCCGGCGGCTCGTTCGTGACGTCGGGCTCGGTGCGCAGCGAGGTGACCGGCGACGCGGTCGAGATCCTCCTCGGCATCCTCGACGGCGCCCGCGACGGCTTCACGCCCGAGGAGCTGCGCAGCGGGGTCGACTTCGTCGCCAAGACCGCCCCCGGCCGTTACGCCACGGCGGACACCGTCGCCGACGAGACGGCCGCGCTGGCCCTCGAGGGCCTGCCGGCCGACTTCACGACGACGAACCTCGCGGCCGTGTCCGCCCTCACCGTCGACGACCTGGACGAGGCCTACCGCCGGACGGCCACGGGGGAGTGGACGGTCGTGCTCGTCGGGGACGCGGACCAGGTGGTCCCCGCGGTCGAGGGCCGGGTCCCGGGCCCGGTGAGCACGGTCGATGTCTGACCCCGGCCTCGTCGTCGGCTCGCCGGTGGGGCCGCTGGCCCTCGTCGAGGACGACGGCGGCCTCGCCGAGATCCGGTTCGACGCCGACCCGGCCGCCCTCGGTGGACGGCCGACCCCACTGCTCGGCCTCGTCGCGCGCCAGCTGCAGGAGTACTTCACGGGGGAGCGGCGGGTCTTCGACCTGCCGCTGCGGCCCCGCGGCACCGAGTTCCAGTCCCGGGTCTGGGAGGCGGTCGGGCGGGTGCCGTGGGGAACGACGACGACCTACGGCGACGTCGCGCACGCGCTCGGGCTGGCGGCCGGCTCCGCCCGGGCGGTCGGGGCCGCGAACGGGGCCAACCCGCTGCCGATCGTCGTGCCGTGCCACCGGGTCGTCGGGGGCGACGGGACCCTCACCGGCTACGCCGGCGGGCTGCCGCGCAAGGAGGCCCTGCTCCGGCTCGAGGGGCTCGGGCCGCAGGACCCGCTCTTCTAGGCGCGGTCCGCGGTGGCCGCGTCGCCGATCCGCGAGAGCACCTCGTCGTGGAGCAGACCGTTCGTGGCCACGGCGTTGCCGCCCCAGCAGCCGTCCTCGCCGGCGAGGGAGGTGAACCGGCCGCCCGCCTCGGTGACGACGGGGACGAGGGCCGCCATGTCGTGGAGGGACAGCTCGGGCTCGGCGGCGACGTCGACCGCGCCCTCGGCGACGAGCATGTACGACCAGAAGTCGCCGTAGGCGCGCTCCCGCCAGCAGTCGCGGGCGAGGCCGAGCACCGCGTCGAGCCGGCCGACCTCGTCCCACGACGTCGTGCTCGAGATGGACAGGGACGCGTCGGCGAGCCGGGACACCCGGGACACGTGGACCTCGTGGGCGCTCGCGAGGCTGCGCCCGGACCAGGCGCCGGAGCCCTGGGCGGCCCACCACCGGCGGCCGAGGGCGGGGGCGGCGACGAGCCCCACCACCGGCACGCCGTCGTCGACGAGGGCGATGAGGGTGGCCCACACGGGCACGCCGCGCACGAAGCTGTGCGTGCCGTCGATGGGGTCGACGATCCACTGGCGGGTGCTGCGTCCGGTCGGCTCCATCTCCTCACCGAGGACGGCGTCGCGGGGGCGGGTGCGTCCGAGCTGGGAGCGGATGACCGCCTCGGCCTTGCGGTCGGCGTCGCTGACGAGGGTGAGGTCGGGCTTGGTCTCGACCTGCAGGTCGGCCGCCCGGAAGCGCCCGACGGTGATGCGCTCGGCCGCGTCGGCGAGGACGTGCGCGAGGCGGAGGTCGTCGTCGTAGCGGCTCACGGCGCTCACCGTACCGGGTGCCACCGAAGATCTTGCGGCGCCGGACTCGGCCCGGTCGCGCTTCGGTCACAATCAGGTCTCGGGTGCGCAGGGAACTTCCATAGCGGCCGCTCGTGGTTTTTAGTAGTGCCCGTCCGCGTCCTGGAGCGCGGGTCGTGGGAGGCGCCTCACCGGGCACCCCATGGAGATGGTCACCCGGACATCGGGTGGCACGACCACTTTCACGTAGGAGGACATCCATGCGAGGAACTACTCGCACGGTCGCCGTCGCGGCCATGTCCGCTGTGGCGCTGCTCGCCGCCGGGTGCGGCAGCGGCAGCGACGACGGCGGCACGGAGGACACCGGGTCGGACACCGCCACCGGCGGCGAGATCGTCGTCAACGGCTGCACGCCCGAGAACCCGCTCATCGCCGGTAACACGAGCGAGACCTGCGGCGGCAACATTCTCGACACGATCACCTCGAAGCTCGTCCACTACAACGCCGAGGACGCCTCGCCGGAGATGGACATCGCCGAGTCGATCGAGACCGAGGACAACCAGACCTTCACGGTGACGATCAAGTCGGACTACATGTTCTCCGACGGCACCCCCGTCACGGCCAGCAGCTTCGTCGACGCGTGGAACTACACCGCGTTCGGCCCGAACGGTCAGGCCGGCGGCTACTTCTTCACCCCGATCGAGGGCTACGCCGAGGTCAGCGGCGAGGACGCCACCGTCGAGGAGATGTCCGGCCTCGAGGTCGTCGACGACCAGACCTTCACCATCCGCACCACCGAGCCGGTCTCGAACCTCCCGGTCCGCCTCGGCTACACCGCGTTCGCCCCGCAGCCCGAGGTCTTCTTCGAGGACCCCGAGGCCTTCGGCCGCAACCCGGTCGGTGCCGGTCCGTTCATGTTCGACTCCTGGACCGAGGGCCAGGAGATCGTCGTCGTGAAGAACCCGGACTACTCGGGTGAGTTCGGCGGCTCGCTGGACCAGATCACCTTCCGGATCTACCAGGACACCGACGCGGCGTACAACGACCTGCAGGCCGGGAACATCGACCTCATCACGGCGATCCCGACCTCGGCGCTCATCGACGACCGCTACCAGAGCGACCTGCCGGACCGGAACGCCACCGCCGAGACCGGTGTCATCCAGCTCATCGGCTTCAACACGACCGCGGACCCGAACCTGACCGGTGAGGTCAAGAAGGCCATCTCCATGGCCATCGACCGCGAGACGATCAACCAGCAGATCTTCAACGGCACGCGCGTCAACGCGACCGGTTGGGTCTCCCCGGTCGTCGACGGCTACGTCGCCGACGTCTGTGGCGAGTTCTGCGTCTACGACCCGGAGGCTGCCGCCGCGCAGCTCGAGTCGGCCGGCGGCTACGACGGCGAGCTCGAGCTCTGGTACAACGGCGACGGCGACCACAAGGCGTGGACCGAGGCCACCTGCAACTCGATCTCCGACGCCCTCGGCATCAGCTGCACCGCGCAGCCGGCCGTCGACTTCGCCACCTTCCTCACGGCGGCGGGCGAGAACGAGTACGGCATGTTCCGCTACGGCTGGCAGATGGACTACCCGTCGATCGAGAACTTCCTCGCGCCGCTGTACTCCACGAACGCCGACAGCAACTACTTCGGCCCGTACGACAACCAGGAGTTCAACGACCTGCTGACCCAGGCCGCCGCCGCCGGTGAGCTGGAGGAGGCCAACAGCCTCTACCAGCAGGCCGAGGCCCTCCTCGTCGACGACATGCCCACCATCCCCATGTGGTACGGCAAGGCCGTCATCGGCTGGAGCGACAAGGTCAACCCGGTCACCATCAACGCCTTCGGCGTCCCGGACTACGCCGGGATCACGGTGCAGTGACCTGACGCGGATCACTCCGCAACGCACATGGCTCGGCCTGTCGGTGCACCACACCGGCAGGCCGAGCCGCGTGTCGGAGGCGCGCCCGCGATCGCGGGGTCCGATCCCGGATCCTCCCGGTCACCGGGAGTAGTGTCTCCCTTCGCGTCGCCGTCGACATCCGTGACGGCCCCGCGTCCACCGTGGTCGAGCCACCGCTCGGCCCCCGACAGACCCGCTGTGAGGAGACGACGTGAGCAAGTACGTCGTGCGACGGCTGCTCCAGATGATCCCCGTGATCCTGGGCACCATGTTCCTGATCTTCGCGATGGTCTTCGCACTCCCCGGTGACCCCACCGCGGGCAAGTGCGGCGAGCGCCCGTGCTCCGAGGCCTACATCGCGAAGTACTACGAGGAGAACAACCTGAACGACCCCCTGCCCCTGCGGTACGTCAAGTACCTCGGGCAGGTGGCCCAGGGCGACCTGGGCGAGAACCAGTACGAGGTCCCCGTGGCCCAGGACCTGGAGCAGCGCTACCAGGTCACCGGCAAGCTCGCCCTCATGGCGGTGGGCTTCGAGGTGGTCATCGGCATCGCCGCCGGCATCCTGTCCGGGATGCGCAAGGGGAGGTTCGTCGACAACCTCGTCCTCGTCTCGACCCTGGTCGTCATCTCCATCCCGATCTTCGTCATCGGCGCCGTCGGGCAGTACTTCCTCGGCGTCCGGCTGGGGTGGTTCCCCGTGACCGTCTCCGGGGACGCGACCGTCTACCAGCTGCTGCTACCCGCCATGGTGCTCGGCTCGCTGTCGATCGCCTACGTCGCCCGCCTCACCCGCACCAACCTGTCGGAGAACCTGCGCTCGGACTACGTCCGCACGGCGACCGCGAAGGGCCTCACGAGGTCGCGCACCGTCGGTCTGCACGCCCTGCGCAACTCGATGATCCCGGTCGTCACCTTCGTCGGCTACGACTTCGGCGCGCTGCTCGGCGGCGCCATCGTCACCGAGCGGATCTTCAACATCCAAGGGGTCGGGGGGTACATCTTCCGAGGGATCCAGACCCGCGACGGCGTCGCCGTCGTCGGCGCGGTCACCGCCCTCGTCATCGTGTACCTCTTCGTCAACCTCCTCGTCGACCTGCTCTACGGATTCCTCGACCCCAGGATCAGCCATGACTGACACCAGCGTCCGCCAAGACAGCCCCACGGCCCCCCAGCAGTCCGCCCCCGAGGGGGGTGACGCGGCCCCGGCCCGCTCGCTGGGGGCCGACGCCCGCCGCCAGCTGGCCCGCAGCCCGCTCTTCTGGGTGTCGGCGGCCCTCATCTCGGTCTTCGTCCTCATGGCGATCTGGCCGAGCCTCTTCACGACCGTGAGCCCCAACGAGTCGATCCTGCGCGAGTCCCGGTCGCTGCCGAGCTCGGACGCCTGGTTCGGCCGGGACTTCCAGGGCTACGACATCTACTCCCGCGTCATCTACGGCGCCCGGGCCTCGATCCTCGTCGGGATCTTCACGACGACGTTCACCGTGCTCGTGGGCGGCATGATCGGCACGCTCGCGGCCTACAACGGCGGCTGGATCGACGGGATCATCTCGCGGATCACGGACATGTTCTTCGCGGTGCCGTTCATCCTCGGTGCGATCCTCTTCATGTCGGCCCTCGCCGACAGCTTCACGTCCTACTTCGGCGTCATCTTCAAGGTCGTGCTCGCCCTGACGATCTTCGGCTGGCCGAGCCTGGCGCGGCTCATGCGCTCCAGCGTCCTCACGGTCCTGCCGAACGACTACATCCGGGCGACGAAGGCGCTGGGCGCGAGCCCGTGGCGGATCATCCGCTCGCACATCATCCCGAACGCGATGGGCCCGATGATCGTCGTCGCGACGATCAACCTCGGTGCCTACATCGCCGCCGAGGCCACGCTGTCCTTCCTCGGCATCGGGCTCACCCCGCCGGTCGTGTCCTGGGGCGTCATGATCAACGACTCCATCGTCGGCCTGCGCACGACGCCGCACATGATCCTGTTCCCGAGCCTGTTCCTCAGCCTCACGGTGCTCGCGTTCATCATGCTCGGCGACGCCGTCCGTGACGCCTTCGACCCGAAGAGCCGGTGACCCATGACTGACACCACGACGAAGACCAAGCCCTCGGGCCACACCTACGAACCGGTCGACGGCCGCCTCCTCGACGTCGAGGACCTGCACGTCGAGTTCCACACCGAGGAGGGGGTCGCGCGCGCCATCAACGGGGTGAGCTTCCACCTCGACCAGGGTGAGTCGCTCGCCATCCTCGGCGAGTCGGGCTCGGGCAAGTCGGTGACCGCGCAGGCGATCATGGGCATCCTCGACATGCCTCCGGCGGTCATCCCGCAGGGGTCCATCCGCTACTGCGGCCAGGACCTGCTGACGATGCCGGACGAGCAGCGGCGGCACGTCCGCGGCCCGGAGATCTCGATCATCTTCCAGGACGCCCTGTCCTCGTTGAACCCGGTCTTCCCGGTCGGCTGGCAGATCGCCGAGATGTTCCGCACCCACCGTGGGATGAACAAGTCCGACGCCCTCGACCAGGCCGTCCGGCTCATGGAGCGGGTGCAGATCCCCGCCGCCCGCGACCGGGTCAAGGCCTACCCGCACCAGTTCAGCGGCGGCATGCGCCAGCGCATCATGATCGCGATGGCCATCGCGCTCGACCCGGCGGTGCTCATCGCCGACGAGCCGACGACCGCCCTCGACGTCACCGTCCAGGCGCAGATCATGTCGCTGCTCCAGGAGCTGCAGGAGGAGCGCCAGATGGGGCTCATCCTCATCACCCACGACCTCGGCGTCGTCGCCGACGTCGCGGACCGGATCGCCGTCATGTACGCCGGCCGGCTCGTGGAGAAGGCGAACGTCGACGAGCTCTACGCCTCGCCGGCGCACCCGTACACCCGGGGCCTGCTCGAGTCGATCCCGCGGCTGGACCAGAAGGGCCAGACGCTCGCCGCGATCGGCGGCCTGCCGCCGAACCTCATGCGGATCCCCCCGGGCTGCGCCTTCAACCCGCGGTGCCGGATGGCCCGCGACGTCTGCCGTACGGACGTCCCGCCGCTGCGCGAGGTCGCGCCCGGCCGGCTGTCCGCCTGCCACTTCGCCGAGGAGGTTCTCGATGCCTGAGGTCGTCCTCAAGGCCAACGACCTGGTCAAGCACTACCCCGTCAAGGCCGGTGTCCTCCGGCGCACCGTCGGCCAGGTCAAGGCCGTCGACGGGGTGAGCTTCGAGCTCTACAAGGGCGAGACCCTCGGCATCGTCGGTGAGTCCGGCTGCGGGAAGTCCACGCTCGGACGGCTCCTCATGCGGCTCGAGGAGCCCACCGCGGGCACCGTCGAGTTCGAGGGGCAGGACTGGACGGCGGCCTCCGGTCGCACGATGCGCAAGCTGCGCCGTGACATCCAGATCGTCTTCCAGGACCCGTACACCTCGCTCAACCCCCGGATGACGGTCGCCGACATCATCGGCGAGCCCTTCGAGATCCACCCCGACGTCGTCCCGAAGGGCGGGCGCCGGGCGCGGGTCCAGGAGCTCCTCGAGCTCGTCGGGCTCAACCCGGAGCACATCAACCGCTACCCCCACCAGTTCTCCGGTGGCCAGCGGCAGCGCATCGGCATCGCCCGGGGCATCGCGCTCAACCCGAAGGTGCTCATCTGCGACGAGCCCGTCTCGGCGCTCGACGTCTCGGTCCAGGCCCAGGTCGTCAACCTCATGGAGAAGCTGCAGGACGAGCTCGGCCTGGCGTACGTGTTCATCGCGCACGACCTGTCCGTCGTCCGGCACATCTCCGACCGGGTGGGTGTCATGTACCTCGGCAAGCTCGCCGAGATCGGGGAGGAGGACGAGGTCTACTCCCGTCCGACGCACCCGTACACCCAGGCGCTGCTGTCGGCGGTCCCGGTGCCCGACCCCACGCTGCGCGGCAAGCGGGACCAGATCGTCCTCCAGGGCGACGTCCCCTCGCCGGCCAACCCGCCCTCGGGCTGCCGGTTCCACACCCGCTGCTGGAAGGCCCAGGACGTCTGCAAGACCGACGAGCCGCAGCTCGAGCTGCGGGCGGACGGTACCGGGGAGCACCCGTCGGCGTGCCACTTCGCCGAGCCGCGCCAGGTCGTCGAGACGACCGACGTGAGCGGCCTCGCGCCGGACACCCGGTTCGCGACCCCCGACGTCGCCGACGTCGGTGACGAGAACCCCGCCGGGACGGGCGTCACCGAGGACGAGCGACGGCTCGACGACACGACGACCGAGTCCGACCACCTGCGCTGAGGCGTCAGTCGCCTGCTGCGGACGTGCGCGTCCGCAGCAGGCGGCGCAGCGACTCCAGCCGTGACGGCCCGGCCGCTCCGGCGTTCCCGCCCTCGACCCAGGCGTCGAGGGCGCACTCCTCCTCGTCGTGGCTGCAGCCACGCGGGCAGTCCGCCGTTCCCGGCTCGAGGTCCGGGAAGTGGTGGACGATCCGCTCGGGGTCGACGTGCGCGAGCCCGAAGGACCGGATGCCGGGGGTGTCGACGACCCATCCCACGTCGTCCGGCAGCGCGAGGGCGACCGCCGAGGTCGAGGTGTGCCGGCCGCGGCCGGTGACGTCGTTGACGACCCCGGTGGCCCGGCCCGCTGCGGGGACGAGGGCGTTGACGAGCGTGGACTTGCCGACGCCCGAGTGCCCGACGAGCACGCTCGTCCGGCCGGCGAGGGCCTCGCGGACGGCGTCGAGGCCGTCGACGCCTCCGTCGCGACGCGCGACGACGACGTGGGGGACCGACAGCGGGGCGTACTGGGCGAGGAACGGTGCCGGGTCGGTGAGGTCGGCCTTGGTGAGGACCAGGAGCGGGTCCATGTCGGCGTCGTAGGCGGCGACGAGGCACCGGTCGATGAGGCGGGGTCGTGGCTCGGGGTCGGCGAGCGCCGAGACGACGACGAGCTGGTCGGCGTTGGCGACGACGACGCGCTCGACGGGGTCGGTGTCGTCGGCGGTCCGACGCAGGACGGTGCTGCGCGGCTCCACCCGGACGATCCGCGCGAGGCTGCCGTCCGCCCCGGAGACGTCCCCGACGAGGGCGACCCGGTCGCCGACGACGATGCCCTTGCGCCCGAGCTCGCGGGCCCGCATGGCGAGGACGACGCGGGGGAGGCCGTCCTCGTCGACCAGCGTCGTGTACCGGCCGCGGTCGACGGTGACGACCCGGCCGGGGACGGCCTCGCGGTGCGCGGGGCGCTCCTTCGTGCGGGGCCGGGAGCCGCGGCGGCCCGGCCGCACGCGGACGTCGGACTCGTCGTAGTCCCGGACCGACCGCGCCATCAGACCTCGGCCGTGACCTGGGCGTCGAGCATCCGGTCCCAGAGCGTCGTGAACTCCGGCATCGTCTTGCCGACCGTCGCGACGTCCTCGACGACGACCCCCGGGACGCGCAGGCCCAGGACGGCGCCCGCCATGACCATCCGGTGGTCGGCGTAGGTGTGGAAGGTGCCTCCGCTGAGGGCGGCGGGGCGGATCCGTAGACCGTCCTCGGTCTCCTCGACCTCGGCACCGAGCGCGGACAGCTCGGCGTTCAGCGCGGCGAGGCGGTCCGTCTCGTGGCCGCGGATGTGGGCGACGCCGCGGATGACGCTGGGGGAGTCGGCGAGGGCGCAGAGCGCGGCGACGACGGGGGTGAGCTCGCTGGAGTCGTGGAGGTCGACGTCGATGCCGAGGATCTCCTCGCCGCCGGTGACCGTGAGCCCGCCGCGGTCCAGGACGACCTCGGCGCCCATCATGTCGAGGACGTCGCGGACGAAGTCGCCGCCCTGGGTCGTGTACTGCGGCCAGCCCGGGACGTGCACGCGACCCCCGGTGACGAGGGCCGCGCCGAGGAACTGGGCGGCGTTCGACAGGTCGGGCTCGACCTGGACGTCGAGGGCGTTGACCTCGCTCGGCTCGACCCGCCAGGTGTGGACGTCGCCGTCGTCGACGACGACCCCGGCGTCGCGCAGCGTCTCGACGGTCATCTCGATGTGCGGCAGGCTCGGCACGCTCTTGCCGTCGTGGTGGACGGTGACGCCCTGCTCGAAGCGGGCCCCCGACAGCAGCAGGCCGGAGACGAACTGCGAGGACGCGGACGCGTCGATCGTCACCGACCCACCGCGGACGGCTCCGGCGCCGTGGACGGTGAAGGGCAGGGCGCCGCGACCGTCGTCCTCGACCCGGACCCCGAGGCCGCGCAGGCCGTCCAGGACCGGGGCCATCGGCCGGCGGCGGGCCTCGACGTCGCCGTCGAACCGGACCGGGCCGTCGGCGAGCCCGGCGAGCGGGGGGACGAAGCGCATCACGTTGCCGGCGAGCCCGCACGCGACGTCGGTGTCACCGGTCAGCCGTGCGGGGGTGACGACCCAGTCCCCGTCGTCGACGTCCTCGACGCCGACCCCGAGGGCGCGGAGGGCGCCCGCCATGAGCATCGTGTCCCGGGAGCGCAGCGGCGCCCGCAGCCGGGACACGTCGCTCGCGAGGGCGGCCAGGACGAGGTAGCGGTTGGTCAGCGACTTGCTCCCGGGCAGCACGACCCGGGCGTCGACCGGTGCCCCGGCGGTGGGGGCGTCCCAGTCAGGAGAAGGCATGGCGGCCCTGGGCGGCCTTGAGACGTGCCTCCGTCGTCGCGGTCCGGACCGCGTGCCGGGTCTCGCGCCGGGTGGTCCGCGCGGTGCGCTGGGCGCTCTCGGAGGCCAGGTGGGCCCGGTACGCCAGCCCCGGCCGACCCTCGGTGTCGACGGCGGCGAGCAGGACCCCGCCCAGCATGCCGAGGTTCTTGAGGAACTGGATCTTCTGCATGGCCCGGGTGTCCGGGTCCTCCTCCTCCCAGAAGCGGTGGGCCGCGACGGTCGTCGGGACGAGGGTCGCGGCGAGGAGCACCGCGGAGACCCGGGGCATCTTGCCCAGGGCGAGCATCGTGCCGGCGCCGACCATGACGACCCCGTTGGCGCGCACGAGGAGCTCGGTGTCCTCGGGCAGCCGGAGCAAGGGGGCGACCTTCTCGACGACCGGCCGGGCGACGCCCGACTTGGCCGCGGGCTTCTTCAGCTGGTCCACACCCCCGACGACGAACATCGAGGCGAGCATGGGGCGGGCGATGCGGCGCACCAGGGACATCCGCTACCTCCGGGGTCGGGTTTCCTGCTGGTCAGGAGTACCCGACCTACCGTAGTGCGCGGGGGCGACGCTGCGTAGCCTGAGGCCATGTGTGGTCGCTACGCCGCGACGGCGAACCCGGACGAGCTCGTCCTCGAGTTCGAGGTCGAGCAGGACCGCACCGGCGAGCCGTCCCGCAGCGTCCTGAGGAACCCGCAGGACCCGCCGCCCGGTCGTCCCGACCACAACATGGCCCCGACGAAGCAGGCGCCCGTCGTCCTCGCCCGGCCCCCGCGGGAGGACCGGGAGGCGCCACCCGTCCGGCAGCTGCGCCTCCTCACGTGGGGGCTCGTCCCGTCCTGGTCGAAGGACCCGGGCGGGGGAGCGCGGATGATCAACGCGCGCGCCGAGACCGTCGCCGACAAGCCGGCCTACTCCCGAGCCCTCGCGGCCCGTCGCTGCGTCGTCCCGGCGCGGGGCTGGTACGAGTGGCAGGTGTCGCCGACCGCCCTCGACGCCAAGGGCAAGCCCCGGAAGCAGCCCTTCTTCACCAGCCGGGCCGACGGAGGGTCCGTGGCGATGGCCGGCCTCCACGAGTTCTGGCGCGACCCGGACGTCACCGACGCCGACGACCCGTCGGCGTGGCTCGCGACCTTCACCGTCGTGACGAGCGCCGCGGAGCCCGGACTGGACCGCATCCACGACCGGCAGCCGGTCGTCCTCGACCCCGAGGACCTCGCGACGTGGCTCGACCCCGCGGCCGGACCGCAGGACGTCCTGCCCCTGCTCGAGCCCCGCGCCCCCGGTCGCTTCACCGCCCACCCGGTGTCACGCGCGGTCAGCTCGAACCGGTCGAATGGCCCGCAGCTGCTCGAGCCCGTGCCGAAGTCCGACCTCGTCGGGGTCGTCGACCCGATGACGGGCGAGGTCCTCGGGCCGCCGTCGTGAGCGTCCTCGTCGTCCCGACCGACGTGGGGGAGGCCCGGGCGACGCTGGCCGGCCCGGCGCGCGACGCGGCCGGTCTGCTCGTCCTCGGGCACGGCGCCGGCGGCCTGCGCTGGACCGACGACGTGCTCGCCGTCCGGGACGTGGCGGTGGACCGGGGCTGGCGGGTCGCCCTCGTCGACCAGCCGTGGCGGGTGGCGGGCAAGCGGATGGGACCCGGCCCCGCCCGGCTCGACCCCGTGTGGCTCGCCGTGGTGTCGGCCCTGCCGCCGGTCCGTCCGCTCGTGGTCGGCGGACGGAGCGCGGGGGCCCGCGTGGCCTGCCGCACGGCCGCGCTCGTGGGGGCCGACGCGGTGCTCGCGCTGTCCTTCCCCCTCCACCCGCCCGGCCGACCGGAGCGGTCGCGGGCGCCGGAGCTCGCGGCGCCGTCGGCGACCGGCGTCCCCGTCCACCTGGTCCACGGGGAGCGTGACCCGTTCGGCGCCCCCGGCGAGGTGCGGGCGGCGCTCCCGGAGGGCGCCGACCTGCGGCTCGTGCCGGGGACCCACTCCCTCGAGGCGGCCGCGGCGGAGGTGGGCCGGTGCGTCGCAGCCGTGCTCGACGCCGTGGCCGCGCAGCCGCGGGCGGAATGACCGGGCGTCCGGCCGCGTTCCACCCCCGTCCGAGTCCCCGAGGGAAGGCTGCCGCCGTGTTCGTCCTGGACACCTCGCCCCCACGCACCGGCCGGTTAGGCTGGGAGGCGATGAGCACCCCCCAGACACCGCTCGAGCCCGACGTCGCGGACGCCGAGGTCGACGTCGCCACCGAGACCCCCTCCGAGCGTCAGGCCCGTTTCGAGCGCGAGGCCCTCCCGCTCCTGGACCAGCTGTACGCGGCGGCCATGCGCACCACGCGCAACCCCGCGGACGCCGAGGACCTGCTGCAGGAGACGTACGCCAAGGCCTACGCTGCCTTCCACCAGTACAAGCCCGGCACCAACCTGCGCGCGTGGATGTACCGCATCCTCACGAACACCTACATCAACACGTACCGCAAGAAGCAGCGGCAGCCGCAGCAGTCGGACAGCTCCGACGTCGAGGACTACCAGCTCGCCCGGGCCGAGTCGCACACCTCGGCCGGTCTGAAGTCGGCCGAGGCCGCGGCCCTGGAGCACCTGCCCGACACCGAGGTGACGCGGGCGCTGCAGGACCTCCCGGAGGACTTCCGCCTCGCCGTCTACCTCGCGGACGTCGAGGGATTCGCGTACAAGGAGATCGCCGAGATCATGGGAACCCCGATCGGCACCGTCATGTCGCGCCTGCACCGCGGGCGCCGGCAGCTGCGCTCCCTGCTCACCGGGTACGCCCGGGAGCGGGGTCTGGTCGGGGCGGAGGAGGAGTGATGTCCGACACCCAGCACGCAGGGCACAGCGACTGTTCCGAGGTCCTGCACCACATCTACGAGTACCTCGACGGCGAGATGAGCCCCGAGGACGTGCGCCGGGTCGCGAGCCACCTGTCCGAGTGCCGCCCGTGCCTCGCCGAGCACGACCTGGACGCCGCCGTGAAGCAGGTCGTGCGTCGCTCCTGCGTCGAGCAGGCCGCGCCGGAGAGCCTGCGGATGCAGGTCGTGCAGCGGATCACGACGGTCCGGATGACGAGCCAGGACCGTCCGTCCGGGCGCGGCTGACCCGACGACCCACGACGAAGGGCCCGGTGTGCGGTGCACACCGGGCCCTTCGTGGTCGCGGGACGACGCTCAGGCGTTGGGGCGACGGCCGTGGTTGGCCTTGTTGCCCTTGCGCGAGCGGCGCTTGCGGGCGCGCTTGCTCATGGTGACCTCCAGGTTCGGGTTCCACACGCGAGGAATCTGAATCTCGTGTGGTCGGAGTGATTGTCGCACAGTCTCCGTCATGGGACACTTCGACTACCGTGCGGCGGCCCCGGAGGACACACGCCGTGCGGCTCACCTCTGAAAGGACCACTCTCATGCGCACCATCCGTACCGCTCTCACCGTCATCGCCCTCGCCGCCACGATCGTGGCGGCACCGGCCGCGGCCCAGGCCGCGGGCAAGGGCCAGGTCGCCATCCCCACCGAGGCCAAGCTCGGCTTCGGGTGGAACGGCTGACCTGACCGGCGTCGACCGGCGCTCCGCCTCATGAGCCGGGTGGGGCGCCACAAGGAAGGGAGACCGACCCCGCGCACGGCCGCCACGGCCGTGTACATCGGGGCGGTCTCCCTTCTCGCCGTCGCCCTCCTCGCCGTCTCGCTGCCGGCGACGGAGGGTGTGCTGGGTGTCGAGCTGCTCATCCTGACCCTGCTGGGCGCGGTCCTCGTCCGGCTCGAGCAGTTCACGCTGCAGGGGAAGACCTGGGTCTCGTTGTGGAGCATCGTGCTCCTCGCGTGCTCGGTCCTCGTCGGACCGGCGGGTGCCGCCGTCGCGGGTGCGGTCATGGGGGCCCTGCAGGGCCGGGACGTCGCGCTGCGCGGTCGGATCTTCAACTGCGCCCAGGCCTCGGCCACCGGAGCCCTCGGGGGGTTCGCCTACCTCGCCGTGGGGGGACGAGCTTCCGCCGCCGGTCTCGACGGGGCGACCGCGGTGCTCTCGGACCTGGCACTGCCCATCCTCGTCGCCGACGTGGTGCAGTTCGCCGGCAACGTCCTGCTGCTCACCGGGGTCGTCGTCGTCTCCCGGACCGGGAGCATCGCCTCGGTCATCGTGCCGGTGCTCCGCAGCGCGGGGATCTCCTACCTCGGCTACGGTGCGATCGCCTTCCTGCTCGTCGTCCTGTGGCGCCCCGCCGGCCTGGGCCCCGCCGCCGCCCTCCTCGTCCTCGCACCGCTGCTCGTCGCCCAGTGGGCCTACCGGCAGCTGGCCGAGGAGCTGAGCAGCCAGCAGCGCGTCATGGACGTCCTCGTCGCGGCCGTCGAGGCCAAGGAGCCGGCCCTCACGGGTCACAGTGCCCGCGTCGCGCTGCTGGCCGCGTCCGTCGGTGATGCCATGGGTCTCGGTCCGTCGCACGTCAACGACCTCAGGATGGCGGGGATGCTCCACGACGTCGGCCGCACGAGCCTGCCGACGCGCGAGGGCCGGGTCCACACGCCCTCTGCGTCCCCCGCCGGCCCCGACCCCTACCCGGACCGGGGCGTCGCGCTGCTCCGCGACCTCCCCTTCCTCGAAGGAGCGCTTCCCGCGATCAACGACCACCGTCGGGCCGTGGAAGGAGGCGGCGAGGACCTCTCGTCCGACGCGCGGATCCTCGGCGTCGTCGACGAGTACGACCTGCTCGTCTCCGGCGCCCGGGGAGGCGCGCGGCTCACGTCCGAGGAGGCGGTGGCGTCCCTCGAGCGGATGGGTGCTCCCGCCGCCGTGCTCGACGTCCTCCGCCGCGTCGTCTCCCGGCAGGTGGGTGCCCCGTGATCGACCTCGTCGTCAGGCGGCGTGACCAGCTGTTCGCCACGCTCGTCATCGTGCTGGGAGCGGGGCTCGTCCTGTGGTCGTTCGCGGCCGACCGTGCCGACCTCGGAACCCTCGTGTCGACCCACTCGGTGACGCTCCTCGTCTTCGTCGCGGTCATCACCGCCGGCGAGCTGCTCACCCTGAGGATGCCGAGCGGCCGCGAGATCGCGCCGCTCGCGACCGCCGGAGCCCTCTCGCTGGCCGTCGTCGGCCCGGTCGCGGACCAGCCGGTCTTCGACGTCAGCCCCGGGCTCGTCGTGCTCGTCGCCGCGACGGCGTTCGTCGTCTCGGGCCTCCTGCGCGCCGCTCGCGGCCTCCCCGTCGGGGTCGCGCTCATGGCGGCCAACCTCTGCGGGGTCGCGGTGGCCGCCGTCCTCGCCCGGACCTGGCAGGTCGGCGGCCAGACGCTGTGGGAGGACCAGTCCGACCCCGCCGTGCACCAGGGCGTCGTCGCCGGCGGCATGGTCCTGGTGTCCGCGGTGGGCCTCACGCTCGGGCTCGTCCTCGTGTCCGCCGTGCGCGCCGAGCGGTTCGGCACCCCGTGGCTGTCCGCCCTGCGGGACGAGGTGTCCGAGGCCGCTCCGCTGACCCTCGCCGTCGTCGTCACCGGACCGATGGTCGCGCTCATGGCGCCGGTCATCGGGGTCCTCGCCCTCCCCGCCGCGCTCGGCCCGCTGGCCATGGCGTACACCGCGGTGCGGCAGTACGCCCGCAACCGCGCGATGAACCGCCGGCTCGTCGGGACCCTCTCCCGGCTCACCGAGGCGGGCGGCTACACCCGGCACCACCACGCCGAACGGGTCGCGGGCATCTCGGTCCGGATCGGGCGCATCCTCGGCCTCGGCGAGCGCGAGCTGCGCAGCCTCGAGTACGCCGCGCTGCTGCACGACCTCGGCCAGATCACCCTGACCGACCCCATCCCGGACGGAGCGACCGTCCTCGCGGCCCCCGCCGACCAGCGGGACATCGCGGCGGAGGGGGCCCGGATCATCCGCCAGGCCGACACCCTCGAGGACGTCGCCGCCCTCGTCGACGATCAGACGACGTCGTACCGGTTCGTGCGCGAGTTCGGTGAGCCGGTGCCGATGCCGAGCCGGATCATCAAGTGCGCGAACGCCTTCGACGACCTCACCGGCGGGTCCGACGACCCCGCGGTCGTGGCCGCGGCGATGGAGCGCATCCACCTCGGGCTCGGCTACGAGTACGACCCCGACGTCGTCGACGCGTTGACGCGCGTGGCCCAGGACGCCTCCGCGGGTCGGGTGGCCGAGCAGCGGGCCGGCGCCGGATAGAGTGCCGGGACCGCGCCCCTCCGACCCGAAGGACCCATGGACCGCCTGACCCCTGTCGTCTTCCACGACAACTGGGGGTCCCATGAGGCCATCGCGGCGCTCCAGGGCAGGCCGTGCCCGACCCCCGAGCGGGAGTCCGAGCTGTGGATGGGGGCGCACGAGTCCGGCCCGGCCGGGACGGACCGCCCGGGGGCCCCGCACCTCGCCGACGTCGTCGCCGCCGACCCGCACGGCGAGCTCGGCGCGGACTGCGTGGCCCGGCACGGCGAGCGGCTGCCCTTCCTCCTCAAGGTCCTCGCGCCCGGTCGGGCGATCTCCATCCAGGTCCACCCCACGGCGGAGCAGGCCCGCGAGCTGCGGCGCACGACGGGGGACGAGGTCTACGTCGACGACTCCGCCAAGCCCGAGCTGCTCCTGGCCGTCGAGCCGTTCGAGGTCTTCGTCGGGATGCGGGGGATCGACGCCGTCCGCGAGACGGCGCGGCGGCTCCGGGTCGACTCCTTCGACGCCCTCGTCGGCGCCGTCGAGGGCGCGGACGACCCGCCCCACGCGCTCCTCGAGGCCGTCCTCGCGACCCGCGACGAGGCCTCCGCAGCCCTCGTCCGGGAGGTCGTCGACGCGTGCGCACGGGTCGCGGCCGAGGGTCCGGACGACGAGACCGCCGACCTCGCCGCGGCGGTCGTCGAGGTGGCGCGGGCCCACCCGGACGACATCGGGCTCGTCGTCCTGCTGCTCATGCACCACCGGGTGCTGGCCCCCGGCGAGTACGTCGACGTCGCCGCGGGCGTGCTGCACTCCTACGTCGGGGGCGTCGGGATCGAGGTCCTCGCCAACTCCGACAACGTCGTGCGGGTGGGGCTGACCTCGAAGGAGGTCAACGTCCCCGAGCTGCTGCGGATCGTGGACCCTCGGGCGAACGGCGTGGCCGGACGGGGGCGCCCCGTCGCCGAGGGCGTCGAGGTGTTCGACACCGCCTCCGACTGCTTCCTCCTGCACCGCGTGCGGCCCGGCCGCGACCTGCCGTCGGTCCCCGGTCCGCGGCTCGCCTTCTGCCTGCGCGGTGACGTCCGGCTCGACTCCACGACGGGGAGCCTGCGGCTGCGGGACGCCGAGTCGGTCTTCCTCCCGGCCGGCGAGGGCCCGGTGCGCCTCGACGGCGACGGCGAGGTCTACGTCGTCACCCTCCCCGGCGGCGCCTGACCCTCGTCGGGAGCGCCCGAGCGACGACGACGGCGGGCACCCCCGTCCGGGGATGCCCGCCGTCGCGGTGCGGGGCCTGGTCAGCCCTTCTTGGTCTCCCAGAAGATCGTCGAGATCTCCTCGATCTTCGCGAGGAGCTCGTCGGCCTTGGCCTCGTCGAACTCACCCTTCGTGCCGGCCGCGCCCGCGAGCTTCGTCGCCTCGTTGACGAGGACGTGCAGCTGCGGGTACTTCTCGAAGTGCGGGGGCTTGAAGTAGTCGGTCCACAGCACCCAGAGGTGGTGCTTGACGAGCTCGGAGCGCTGCTCCTTGATGATCGTCGCGCGGGTGCGGAAGTCCGGGTCGTCGTTGTCGGCGACCTTCTGGCAGATCATCTTGACGGACTCGGCCTCGATGCGGGCCTGGGCGGGGTCGTAGACGCCGCACGGGAGGTCGCAGTGGGCCGAGACGTCGGTGATGCGGAACGGGGACAGCATGTGTCACTCCTCGGAATGTGTGGGGACGCGCGGTCACCACTCAACCTACCCCAGGGGACGCCGGACCAATCCGAGTACCACGGCCCGGACCGCGGAGCGGGGGACGGACCCGACGTCGAAGGACGTGACGCCCTCCCCGGGGTTGTCGGTGTCGAGCCACCAGCGCGTCGGGTCGTCCGGGTCCGGTCCGGTCACCCGCTTGACGGCGAGCGGCCGGGGGCGGCCGTGGGCGTCGGGCGGGAGGTCGACGACGTGCGCGCGGCCGGGCCTTGGGGCGAGCCCACGCAGCACGAGGAGGACGTCCCCCTCCCGGTAGGTGGGCAGCATCGAGCGGCCGCGGACCCGGACGAGGGCAGGGACGATCACGGGCCCGATCCTGCCAGCGGAGCGACGCGGGTCACACCGCGAGGCCGCTACGGCCGGCGAGGGGGTGTGCCATGATGACGGCTCCGCCGGACACCCCCGGCGCGCGAGCACCCGGGACGCACCCGTTGCCCGGACCGCCACCCCCACCCTCCTGCACGCCGTCGTCCGCGTGCGTGCTCCCGCGTCCCCTCCCGAGGAGATCATCGTGTCCGCGTCCCCCGTGCTGCCGTCCTTCGACCCCGAGAGCCCGGTGTTCCGCGCTCACGAGGGCGGGAAGCTGGGGGTACACGCGACGCAGCGGCTGGCGGACCGGTCGGACCTCTCGCTCCTGTACACCCCCGGCGTCGCCGAGGTCTCGCTCGCCGTCGCGGCCGACCCGTCGCTGGCGTCCCGGTACACCGCCCGGGGCAACACCGTCGCCGTCGTGAGCGACGGAACGGCCGTCCTCGGGCTCGGCGACATCGGCCCGCTCGGCGCGCTGCCGGTCATGGAGGGCAAGGCCGTCCTGTTCAAGCACTTCGGCGGGGTCGACGCCGTCCCCGTCGTCATGGAGACCGGCACCGTCGACGAGATCGTCGAGGCGGTCGCCCGCATCGCACCGTCGTACGGCGGGATCAACCTCGAGGACATCTCGGCGCCCCGGTGCTTCGAGATCGAGCAGCGGCTCGTCGAGCGTCTCGACATCCCGGTCTTCCACGACGACCAGCACGGCACCGCCGTCGTCGTCCTCGCCGGCCTCCACAACGCCGTGACCGTCCTCGGCCGGCGGCTCGAGGCGCTGCGGGTCGTCGTCGCCGGCGCCGGGGCCGCCGGCGTCGCCGTCACCCGGCTGCTCCAGAGGGCCGGCGTGCGCGACGTCGTCGTCTGCGACTCCCGAGGCGTCGTGTCGACCGGTCGGGCGGACCTGCCCGGCCACAAGCGGCAGCTCGCGATGTCGACGAACCCGCGCGGGATCACCGGCTCGCTCGGCGACGCCCTCGTCGGCGCCGACTGCTACATCGGCGTCTCGGGCGGGGTCGTGCCCGAGGAGCAGGTGGCCTCGATGGCGCCCGACGGCATCGTCTTCGCGCTCGCCAACCCGACGCCCGAGGTGCATCCGGACGTCGCCCACCGGCACGCGGCCGTCGTCGCGACCGGACGCTCGGACTTCCCGAACCAGATCAACAACGTGCTCGCCTTCCCGGGGATCTTCCGCGGGGCGCTGGACGCCGGTGCCACCCGGATCACGGAGGCGATGAAGCTGGCGGCGGCGCGGGCCATCGCCGACGTCGTCACCGAGCCGGCGGCCGACCGGGTCGTGCCGTCGGTCTTCGACCCCGGCGTCGCGGAGGCGGTCGCGGGAGCGGTGCGTGCCCTGGCGCCGACGGGGCCGCGTCGCACCGGGGGAGCCGCCGCGGGGTGACCTACGCTGGTGGGGCGATGAGCGCCGCCGACCCCGCACCGACGCCACGGCGGACCCGCCTGCTCACGGTGTGCACCGGCAACATCTGTCGGTCGCCGTACGCGGCCGCCCTGCTCGGCGAGGGCCTGGAGTGGGCCCGACCGGGTGCCTTCGAGGTCTCCAGCGCCGGCACCAACGCCCTCGTCGGCCGCCCCACGGACGAGGGATCACGACGGCTGCTCGACGAGCGCGGGGTCCGCTCGGGCCGGGTGCCGGCGCGGATGCTCTCCTCCCGAACCGTCGACCGGCAGTCCGTCGTGCTCGTCATGGACGGCGAGCACCGCTCCCACGTGCTCGACGAGGCGCCCGACGCCGACCGGCGCACGCTCGGGCTGCTCGACCTCGCGGCCGGCCTCGTCGCCGTCGGACGGCAGTTCGTCTGGGCCGACCTGCTCGCCGACGTCGGGGCGAAGGAGGTGCACGCCCGCTGGCGGGCACTGCCGGCGCTCCTGTGGTCGCTGGGGGAGGTTCCCGTCGAGGTCACCCCGGTCGGCGACCCGTACGGCCGGGGGCCGGAGGCCTTCGAGCGGATGGCGGCGCTCGTCGACCCGGCCGTCCGCACGATCGTGCGCTGGGAGGCTCAGTTCTCCCGCTGAGCGAGGGAGCCGGTCCACGTCCGATAGGCGTCCCACGTGGGGAGCAGCCCCTGGTCGCGGGCCTCCGCGAGGCTGGGCGCGACCGCGTCCTTGGCTGACAGCAACGGCTCGACGTCCTGCGGCCAGGTGATCCCGAGTGCTGGGTCGAGGGGGTGGACGCCGTGCTCACGCCCCGGCGCGTACGTCGCCGTGCACAGGTACATGACGGTCGAGCCGTCCTCGAGGGCGAGGAAGGCGTGGCCGAGGCCCTCGGCGACGTAGATCGCCCGGCGGTCCGTCGTGTCGAGGAGTACGGAGTCCCACTGCCCGAAGGTGGGCGACCCGACCCGCAGGTCGACGACGACGTCGAGGACGGACCCGGCGAGGGCCGTGACGAACTTGCCCTGCCCGGGCGGGACCTCCGCGAAGTGCAGGCCGCGCAGGGTGCCGCGCGAGGAGACCGACACGTTGCTCTGGACGATGTCGGGGCGGTGGCCGAGGTGCTCGGCGAGCCGGTCGCCGCGGAAGGACTCGAGGAAGACGCCCCGGTCGTCCGGGAACTGCCGGGGGGTGATCGCCAGGGCGCCGTCGACGGCGAGGGGGGTGATGTCCATCAGCGCGCCCGTCCGCGAGCCAGGCACATCGCGAGGTACTCGCCGTAGCCGGACTTCACGAGCGAGTCGGCGAGGGTCGCGAAGTGCTCGTCGTCGATCCAGCCGTTGCGCCAGGCGACCTCCTCGACGCAGCCGATCTTGTACGCCTGCCGGGCCTCGACGACGTGGACGAACTGGCTCGCGTCCATGAGCCCCTCGAAGGTGCCGGTGTCGAGCCAGGCGGTGCCGCGCGGCAGGACGGTGACGGTGAGGTCGCCGCGGCGGAGGTAGGCGTCGTTGACGGCGGTGATCTCGAGCTCGCCGCGGTCGCTCGGAGTGAGGGTGCGGGCGATCTCGAGGACGTCGTTGTCGTAGAAGTACAGGCCGGGGACGGCGAAGGAGGACTTCGGGTCCTCGGGCTTCTCCTCGATCGACAGGACGGTCCCGTCGTCGGCGAACTCGACGACGCCGTACGCCGTCGGGTCGCTCACGTGGTACGCGAAGACGTGGCCGCCGCGCACGTCGCGGAGCTTCTGCAGCGCCGTGCCGAGCCCGGTCCCGTGGAAGATGTTGTCCCCGAGGACGAGGGCGACGGTGTCGTCGCCGACGAAGTCCGCCCCGATGACGAAGGCCTGCGCCAGGCCCTCCGGCCGCGGCTGCACGGCGTACTCGAGCGAGATGCCCCACTGCGAGCCGTCCCCGAGCAGCCGGGTGAACTGGTCGGCGTCCTCCGGCGTCGTGATGACGAGGATCTCCCGGATGCCCGCCATCATGAGGGTCGACAAGGGGTAGTAGACCATCGGCTTGTCGTAGACGGGCATGAGCTGCTTCGAGATGCCCTTGGTGATGGGGTGCAGGCGTGTCCCGCTGCCGCCGGCGAGGATGATGCCCTTCATGGGCGCCGAGCCTAACGGTGTCCTCCGCCCGTCCGACGCACGTAGCCTGGGCCCATGCGCGTTCTCGTCACCGGCGGTGCCGGGTTCATCGGCAGCAACTTCGTCCGGCAGACCCTCGAGACCCGTCCGGGGGCGGACGTCACCGTGCTCGACGCCCTCACGTACGCCGGGTCGACGACCTCGCTCGACGGCGTGCTCGACGCTGTGCAGTTCGTCGAGGGCGACGTCGCCGACGCCGAGCTCGTCGGCCCGCTCGTCGCCGAGTCCGACGTCGTCGTCCACTTCGCGGCCGAGTCGCACAACGACAACTCGCTCGCCGACCCGAGCCCGTTCGTGCGGACCAACCTCGTCGGCACCTTCACCCTCCTGGAGGCGGTCCGCGCCTCGGGTGTCCGGTACCACCACGTCTCGACCGACGAGGTCTACGGCGACCTCGCGCTCGAGGACCCGAAGAAGTTCACCGAGGACACCCCCTACGCCCCGAGCTCGCCGTACTCGGCCTCCAAGGCCGGGTCGGACCACCTCGTGCGGGCCTGGGTCCGCTCGTTCGGGCTGCGCGCGACGCTGTCGAACTGCTCGAACAACTACGGGCCCCGCCAGCACGTCGAGAAGTTCATCCCCCGCCAGGTGACGAACGTCATCGACGGGGTCCGCCCCAAGCTGTACGGCGACGGGCTCAACGTCCGCGACTGGATCCACGTCGAGGACCACAACGCGGCGGTGTGGACGATCATCGACGAGGGACGCGCCGGCGAGACCTACCTCATCGGCGCCGACGGTGAGATGAACAACCGCGACGTCGTGCGGCTCGTCCTCGAGCTCATGGGCGAGGACCCCGACGCGTATGACCACGTCACCGACCGCGCCGGTCACGACCGCCGCTACGCCATCGAGTCCGGCAAGCTGCGCGAGGAGCTCGGCTGGACGCCGCGGTTCGAGACCTTCCGCGACGGGCTCGCCGCGACGATCGACTGGTACCGCGAGAACGAGGCCTGGTGGCGCCCGCAGAAGGAGGCCACCGAGGCCAAGTACGCGCTGAGCCAGCAGGTCGTGGGGCACTGATGGCGCGCTGGCTCGTCGTCGGCGCCGCCGGCATGCTCGGCACCGACCTCGTCGCGGTCCTGCGCGACCGTGGCCACGAGGTGACGGGGGCCGACCTGCCCGAGGTCGACATCCTCGACCCGCGCTCGTGCGCGGCGGCCGTCGCCGGCCACGACGTCGTGGTCAACTGCGCCGCGTACACCGCGGTCGACGCGGCCGAGGACGACGAGGCCACCGCCTTCGCGGTCAACGCCGCCGGGGCCGCGACGCTGGCCCGGGCCGTCGCCGCCGAGGGCGCCTCCCTCGTCCAGGTGTCGACGGACTACGTCGTCGCCGGGGACGGCGCCGAGCCGTGGCCGGCCGACGCGGCGGTCGCCCCTGCCTCCGCCTACGGGCGGACGAAGGCCGCGGGGGAGTGGGCCGTGCGGGCGGAGTGCCCGCGGTCCTGGGTCGTGCGGACCGCGTGGCTCTACGGCGCGCACGGTCCGAGCATCCCGGCGACGGTCGCCCGCCTCGCCGCGGACCGCGAGACCTTCGGCTTCGTCGCCGACCAGGTGGGACAGCCGACGTGGACCGTCGACCTCGCCGAGGGCATCGCCCGGGTCGTCGAGGCAGGGGCCCCGTTCGGCATCTGGCACGGGACGAACGCGGGGGAGACGTCGTGGCACGGCCTGGCGCGCGCGGTCCTCGAGGAGATCGGGGCCGACCCCGACCGGGTCCAGCCGGTGACGACGGAGGAGTTCCCCCGGCCCGCGCCGCGCCCCTCCTACAGCGTGCTCGCGCACGACATGTGGGCGGCCCACGGGCTCGATCCGCTGCCGGACTGGCGTGACGCACTGCACCGTGCCGCGCCGGTGCTCTTCGGCGACCGCGCCACGGCGGGCTGACCCGGGCCGTGGGTGCGTGCGTTGCGGCGGCTTGATGGTGCTCCGGCCGCCACGGCCGCACCACGGTGACGCAGGCAGACGGTCACGGGACTGCCCATGACGCCCAGCACCCGGGTGCCCTGGTCCCCGAGGGGCGGGCTTCATCGGCAGTCTCATCGTGCTGTGGCGCCGTCCACAGGCGGTGGATCCGCCCGTCGTGGTCCACAGGTGGAGCATCCCGGGGTATGAAGGGGGTGGGGATGACCGCGACGCTGTGGCGATGGACCGAGGCCCGGACGAGCCGGAGCGGGCGCTGCACTCCGCGGACGGGGTCGCGACGCGAGCCGGGCTGCGGCAGCAGGGAGTCAGCGACGACCGCATCCGCTGGGCCGTGAGCCGTCGCCGGTGGCAGCTGGTGCTGCCGGGTGTCGTGCTGCTGAGCCCCTCCCCGCCGACCCGACGTCAGCAGCTCGTCGCCGCGACGCTGCTCGGCGGCCGCGGTGCCGTGGTCGCGGGTCCATCGGCCGCCCGCTTCCACGGCGTCCGCGGCATCCCGGGCACCGGAACCGTCCACGTCCGCACCCCACGGACGAGACGACGACGGCGCCACGCGTTCGCCGACATCCGCCCCACCTGGCTCGAGGACGATGGCATCGTCCACGGAGAGCTGGTGTCCTTCAGCAGCGTGGCCAGGTCCGTCGTCGACGCCGCCGTCTGGTCTCCCTCCCAGGAGGACGCGACGGCCTGGACGATCGAGGCGGTGCAGCGTGACCTCGTCACCCTGGCGGATCTGGAGTCCTGGGTGCACCGGCTCAACCGGCGATGGGGTCGGCGGGCCAGGGAGGCTCTGAGGGTGGCGGAGTCGGGCGCGTGGTCGCTCCCCGAGGCCGAGCTGCTGTCGCTCCTCGGTCGGTCGCGGCTCCTTCCCGAGCCGTGGCCGAACCCGCCGTTGGTCGACGCACTCGGCGCCGCCCTCGTCACGCCGGACGCCTGGTTCGACGACGTGGCGCTGGCCGTCATGATGCACTCTCGCCAGTTCCACGACGGCAGGGGGCGTTTCGACGCCACCGTCGTCGACGACGGTGAGCTCAGCTCACGGGGCGTCGTCGTCGTCGGCGTGACACCGGCCTCGATGCGGGCCGATCCGCCGTCGGTCCTCGACCGGGTCGAGCGTGCGTACCGCTGGGCGGCCTCACGGCCGAGGCCGGATGTGCGGGCCGCGCGTCGGACGGGCCTGCGCAGCACGACAGGGGACGCTCCGTGAGGCTGCGGATCGGGGGTGCGGGCACCGGGGAGCCAGGCTTCATGAACCGTCTCACGCAAGCAGACATTCCCGTGGTGGCCGTGGGTAGGGTCGGAGGATGCTCGCCGCCTACGCCGCCGCCCAGTCCGCCGACGACCCGCTGTCCGGCCTCGAGGTGGGGGAGCGGCCCGACCCCGAGCACCGCGAGGGCTGGACGACCGTCCGCCTGCGCACGGCCGCCCTGAACCACCACGACGTGTGGTCGTTGCGCGGGGTGGGCCTGCCGGCCGACCGGCTGCCGATGGTCCTCGGTTGCGACGGGGCCGGGGTCACCGAGGACGGCGACGAGGTGCTCGTCCACGCCGTCGTCCCCTCGCCCGGCTGGAGCGGTGACGAGACCCTCGACCCGCGCCGCAGCCTGCTGTCCGAGGTCCACGACGGCACCCTCGCCGAGGTCGTCGCCGTCCCGGCCGCCAACGTCGTCCCGAAGCCCGAGGGCCTGTCCTGGGAGCACGCGGCGTGCCTGCCGACGGCCTGGCTCACCGCCTACCGCATGCTCTTCACGAACGCCGCGGTCCGCCCGGGGGACACCGTCCTCGTCCAGGGCGCGGCGGGCGGCGTCGCCACGGCCGCGGTGCAGCTCGGGTCGGCCGCCGGGCTGCGGATGTGGGTGACGAGCCGCGACGAGGCCAAGGGCGAGCAGGCCGTGGCGCTGGGCGCCGACCGGGCGTTCGGCTCGGGCGAGCGGCTGCCCGAGCGGGTCGACGCCGTCCTCGAGACGGTCGGTGCCGCGACGTGGTCGCACAGCATCAACAGCCTGCGTCCCGGAGGCACCGTCGTCATCTCCGGTGCGACGTCCGGCGACGCCCCGAGCAAGGCCGAGCTGACGAAGATCTTCTTCAAGCAGCTGCGGGTGCTCGGGTCGACGATGGGCACCCGCTCCGAGCTCGAGGCGCTCGCCCGGTTCGTCGTCGGCGCGGGGATCGAGCCGCTCGTCGACTCCGTCATGCCGCTCGCCGAGGCCCGGGACGGCTTCGCTCGGATGGTCGACGGCCGGGTCACCGGGAAGGTCGTCTTCACCGTCTCCTGACCCTGGAGCGGCCGTCAGGGAGGGTTCCTGGGGTCCTAGCGGGAGCGAGCACCCCGGTTCGGCCGCCAGGGAGGGTTCCTGGGGTCGTATCCGGGGTGAACACCCCGGTTCCGCGGCCAGGAAGCCTTCCTGGTGTCGCGGCGGGTGCCGTGAGGACGGGTCGTCGGCGGGTGGTCGGGAGAACGGGGAGTGGGACCGGCGGTCAGCCGATCTGGAGCCACTCGTTCCAGCCGTTGTGCAACACGAGCCAGGCGATGAGCCCGTAGCCGGCCTGCCCCGGGTGGTGCGGCACCGACGACGCCGCGAGGTCGGTGCGCCACTGGTCGTGGTCCTTGAGCGGGCCGAAGCAGTTGACGAACGGGATGCCCCGACGGGAGCAGACGTCGGCCTGGGCCTCGACGAGGATCTCGAGCCGCCCGTTGTACTCCGGGTCGTCGGTGGGCGGCGGGCTGACGACGAACGTGCCGACGCCCTGGCTCGCGGCGTCGTCGAGGAGGTTGGCGAGGTTGAGCCGGTGCCGGGCGAGCGAGACGCCGGTCGCGATGTCGTCCATCCCGACGGACACGACGAGCCGGCGCTCGGACCGGCCGGACCAGCGGCGCGGCACCTCGTCGGTCCACCGCTCGAGCAGGTCGGCGGTCGTGTCGCCGCGGACGCCGAGGTTGTACGCGGTCAGCTGCAGGTCCGGGTGCTGGGTGCGCCCGACGACGCGGGTCACCCAGCCCTGGCCCTTGGGGTCGCCGACACCGGCGACCAGCGACGCGCCGAGGAAGACGAGGGCGAGGTCCCGCGGACCGTCGGGGACCACGGCGGCCTCCGCGCTGGGCCGGAACTCGATGGCGGCCCCGCCGCCCTGCTCGTCAGCCATGTCCTCGCTCACTCGTCGTCGTCCTCGTCGTCGTCCAGGCGGGCGAGCCACGTCGCCAGCCGTTCCACCGGGGTCTCGAACTCCGGGTGGACGTCGACGAACGCCTGCAGCTGCTCGGCCAGCCAGTCGAAGGTGACCTCCTCGTCCCCTCGACGAGCCTGGAGCTCCTCGATCCCGCGGTCGGTGAAGTACACGCCGGCGAGCCTACCGGCGTGCCTCGCTCACCTGTCGAAGGCGCGGGCGACGATGTCGGCCTGCTCCGCCGCGTGCTGCTTCGTCGACCCGGCGGCCGGCGAGGCGGACTTGGCGCGGCACACGACCCGGATCGGACGGGTCTCGCCGTACTCGGCGAGCGCCTCCGGCAGGTTGAGCGCGAGGAAGGGCCAGGCGCCCATGTTCTGCGGCTCGTCCTGCACGACGACGACCTCGGCGTCCGGGTACTGCTTCAGCTGCCGGGCCAGGGCCGCACCGGGGACCGGGTAGTACTGCTCGAGCCGCAGGACCGCCGTCGAGGTGTCCTCCCGCTTGGCGCGCTCGGCCTCGAGGTCGTAGACGACCTTCCCGGCGGCGATCAGCACCCTGCTGACCCCGTCGGTCGTGCCGCGGTCGGGCAGGACGGGCTGGAAGGTGCCGGTCGTGAAGTCCTCGGGGGCGCTCGCGGCGGCCTTGAGGCGCAGCATCGACTTCGGGGTGAAGACGATGAGCGGCCGGCGCGGGCGGGCGTAGGCCTGGCGGCGCAGCAGGTGGAAGTACGACGCGGGGGTCGACGGGTACGCGACCGTCATGTTGCCCTCGGCGCACATCGTGAGGAAGCGCTCGATCCGGCCCGAGGAGTGGTCCGGGCCCTGGCCCTCGTAGCCGTGCGGCAGGAGGAGGACGACGGAGGAGCGCTGCCCCCACTTCTGCTCGCCGCTGGAGATGAACTCGTCGACGATCGTCTGCGCCCCGTTGAAGAAGTCGCCGAACTGCGCCTCCCACAGGACGAGGGCGTCCGGCCGCTCGACGGAGTAGCCGTACTCGAAGCCCATCGCCGCGAACTCCGACAGCAGCGAGTCGTAGACCCAGAACCGGGCCTGCCCGCCGCCGAGGTAGAGCAGCGGGGTCCACTCCGACGCGTTCTCCTTGTCGATGAGCACCGCGTGCCGCGAGACGAACGTCCCGCGGCGGCTGTCCTGGCCGGCGAGCCGGACCGGGGTGCCCTCCATGAGGAGGGAGCCGAAGGCGAGGAGCTCGCCGGTGCCCCAGTCGATGCCGCCGTCGCGGGTGCTCGCGGCGCGCTTGTCGAGCATCTGCTTGAGCTTCGGGTGGATCGTGAAGCCGGCCGGCGGCGTCGCGAAGGACTTCCCGATGTGCTCGAGCGTCTCGGTCGTGATCGCCGTGTCGTCCGCGGAGTGCTCGGTGTGGTCGGCCTCCGGGGACTGCGCGGCCGGCGGCTCGAGACCGCCGCCCTGCGAGTCGGCCTCCTTGAGGGCCTCCTTCGTCTCGACGAAGACCCGCTCGAGCTGCTGCTGGTAGTCGCGCAGCGCCGCCTCGGCGTCCTCGACGGTGATGTCGCCGCGCCCGATGAGGGACTCGGTGTAGAGCTTGCGGACGCTGCGCTTGGCCTCGATGAGGTTGTACATGAGCGGCTGCGTCATCGACGGGTCGTCGCCCTCGTTGTGCCCGCGCCGGCGGTAGCAGACGAGGTCGATGACGACGTCCTTGTGGAACTCCTTGCGGAACTCGTAGGCGAGCTCGGCGACCCGGACGCAGGCCTCGGGGTCGTCCCCGTTGACGTGGAAGATCGGCGCCTGGATCATCCGGGCGACGTCGGTCGAGTACGTCGAGGAGCGCGAGCTGCTCGGCGAGGTCGTGAAGCCGACCTGGTTGTTGATGACGACGTGCACGGTGCCGCCGGTGCGGTACCCGCGCAGCTGGGACAGGTTGAGCGTCTCGGCGACGACCCCCTGCCCGGCGAACGCGGCGTCGCCGTGCAGGAGCACGGGCAGCACGGTGAAGTCCTCGCCGGCGAGGTTGAGCCGGTCCTGCTTGGCCCGCACGATGCCCTCGAGCACCGGGTTGACGGCCTCGAGATGGCTCGGGTTCGCCGCGAGGTAGACCTTCGTCGTGGCGCCGGACTCGGCGGTGAACTCGCCCTCGGTGCCGAGGTGGTACTTGACGTCGCCGGAGCCCTGGACCGACCGCGGGTCCTGCTTGCCCTCGAACTCGCGGAAGATCTGGCCGTAGGACTTCCCGGCGATGTTCGCGAGGACGTTGAGGCGGCCGCGGTGCGGCATGCCGACGCAGACCTCGTCGAGGGAGTCCTCGGCGGCGCGCGAGAGCACCCGGTCGAGCAGCGCGATGACGGACTCGCCGCCCTCGAGGGAGAAGCGCTTCTGCCCGACGAACTTCGTCTGGAGGAAGGTCTCGAACGCCTCGGCCGCGTTGAGCCGCCGGACGATGCGCAGGGCCTCCTCGCGGGTGGAGCGGTTGTACGGCCGCTCGATCTTCTCCTGGATCCAGCGCCGCTGCTCCGGGTCCTGGATGTGCATGTACTCGACGCCGACGGTGCGGCAGTACGAGTCGCGCAGGATGCCGAGGATCTTGCGGAGCTTGAGGAACGGCGCCCCGCCGAACCCGCCGGTCGCGAAGTCGCGGTCGAGGTCCCAGAGGGTGAGCCCGTGGTTCGTGATGTCGAGGTCGGGGTGCCGCCGCTGCTTGTACTCCAGCGGGTCGGTGTCGGCCATGAGGTGGCCGCGGACCCGGTAGGCGTGGATGAGCTCCTGGACCCGGGCGACCTTGTTGATGTCCTCGTCGTGGCTCGCGGAGACGTCCTGCACCCAGCGGATCGGCTCGTAGGGGATCCGCAGGCTCTCGAAGATCTCGTCGTAGAAGCCGTCCTCGCCGAGGAGCAGGCCGTGGACGATGCGCAGGAAGTCGCCGGACTGGGCGCCCTGGATGATCCGGTGGTCGTAGGTGCTCGTCAGCGTCATGATCTTGCTGACGGCGTTGCGCTGGCGGGTCTCGTCGCTCGCGCCCTGCCACTCGGCCGGGTAGTCCATCGCGCCGACGCCGATGATCGTGCCCTGGCCGGCCATGAGCCGCGGCACCGAGTGGACGGTGCCGATCGTCCCGGGGTTCGTCAGCGAGATCGTCGTCCCGGCGAAGTCCTCGACGGTGAGCTTGCCGCCGCGGGCCTTCTTGACGACCTCCTCGTAGGCGGTCCAGAAGTGGGCGAAGTCCATCGTCTCGGCGGCCTTGATCGACGGCACGAGGAGCTGGCGGGTGCCGTCGGGCTTCGCGATGTCGATGGCGAGGCCGAAGTTGACGTGCGCCGGGGTGACGAGGACCGGCTTGCCCTTCTCGTCGTGGGAGAAGCCGTTGTTCATCGCCGGCATCGCGCCGAGGGCCTTGACGATGGCGTAGCCGATGATGTGGGTGAAGCTCACCTTGCCGCCGCGGCTGCGGGCCAGGTGGTTGTTGATGACGATGCGGTTGTCGACGAGCAGCTTGGCCGGGACGGCCCGCACCGACGTCGCCGTGGGGACCTCGAGGGAGGCCTCCATGTTCGTCACGACCCGGGCGCCGGCCCCGCGGATCGGCTGCTCGCGGGACTCCTCGAGCGGGCCGGTGCGCTTCTGGGTCTGCGGCTCGCGCGGGGTGGGGGAGGAGGACTTCTCCTCGCTCTGCGTGGCGGTCTCCTGCTTCGCGCTCTCCTGCTTCGCGCTCTCCTTCGTCGCGGTGTCCGGCGCTGCCGTCTCCTTCTTCGCCGTCTCCTGCTTCGCGCTCTCCTTGGCCGACGCGTCGTCCTTCGCCGACTCCTTGCCGGGCCCGGCGGAGTCCTCTCCGGTGGCGGGCGCGGCGGAGGAGGTGCCCTGCGCCTTCTCGGGCGCCGGACTCTGCTGCGCGCCGGCCTTCCGCTCGGGGGCGGGGGCCTTCTGCTCCGCGCCGCCCGAGGCGGAGGAGTGCGAGCCGGAGGTGCCGTTCGTCGACCCGTTGCCCGAGCCGCTGCCTCCGGAGCCACTCCGTGCGGCGCCGGCCTCGGGGTCGTAGTCCTCGAAGAACTCCCACCAGGCCTTGTCGACGCTGTGCTTGTCCCTCTTGTACTGCTCGTACAGCTCGTCGACGAGCCATTCGTTGGGGCCGAAGGCTGTCAGGGGATCGCTGGACGGGGACTGCTCGGCCACGGGCTATGCGCCTCTTTCTCGGCTGGTCTCGGTGGCGGGAAACGACCAGTCCAGCCTATTACCTCGCCCGTGTCCATGAGCGGGCGCACGCCGAGTGGTCTCGAACACGCGGCGACCGGCGCGAGGGCCGCGCCGGTCGCCGGTGGTCTCCGGTGGTCGAGAGCCGTCAGCCGATGTCGCTGCGCAGGGTCCGGACCGTCCCGACGCCCGCGAGGACGGCGGCGTACGCCGCGAGGACGAGGGCCGAGACCCACCAGCTGAGCGGCTCGGCGGCGGTGGGCGTCTGCTGCGTCACCCCGCCGACGATCGCGTTCGTCGCCGACTGGGGCAGCAGCGCGACGACGTGGTCGCGGCCGAACTCCCAGAAGGTGAGCGCGAACGTCGCGAGGGGCTCGACGATCCACACGACACCGATCGAGATGAGCAGTCCCGCGACCTGGTTCGGGATGAGAATGCCGATGCCGAGGCCGATGAGCGCCCACAGCCCGAGCACGAGGAGGCTGAGCGCCAGCGCGCGGAGCACCTCGGCGTCCGGGAAAGGGTCGGCGCCGCGCAGGCTCAGCACGGTCGCACCCGCGGCGACGGAGCCCAGCAGCGAGACGACGCCGTACACCGCCCCGATGAGCAGCAGCGCGACGACCTTGGCGCCCATGACGCGGCCGCGCCGGGGGATCGCGAGGAAGGTGCCGGTGATCGTCTTGTGGCGGTACTCGGACCCGATCTGGAGGATGCCGATGACGAGGCTCAGGGTGAGCCCGATCGTGATGCCGCCGGTGTACACGCTGTTGGCGACCTGGGTCGGGGAGCCGGTCGGCTGCCCGGCGGCGACGGCCTCGGGCGACGCCTCGAGGGTGAGGACGATCGCGAGGATGACCGCGAAGCCGGCCCCGGCGAGGAACATGGCGGCGCCGATGCCCCACCAGAGCCGGGTGCTGAAGAACTTGCGGAGCTCGGAGCGGACGGCGGGGATCACGAGGACACCTCCTCGGCGCTCGCGGCGCCGGGATCCTGGTCGGGGGCGGGCTGGTGGGGGACCTGCTGGTCGGCGGCGGACTGCGCGCCCTCGTTGCGGTTCGTGCCCTCGGTGAGCGAGAAGTACAGCTGCTCGAGGTCGGTGCTGCGCGGCTCGAGGCCGTAGACCGGCAGGCCGGCCCGCAGGGCGACGTCGCCGACGAGCCGCAGGTCGGTCGTCTCGGCGACGAGGGTGTCCGGCTCCTCCCCGGGGCTGCTCGTGACGTCGGCGACGCGCAGCGCCCCGGCGAGCGCCTCGGCGTCGGAGGTGCGCACGAGCGCACCGGCGGTGCCGCGCAGGTCGGCCATCGTCCCGGCCTGGACGAGTCGGCCGTTGGCGATGATGACGACGTCGTCGACGGTCGCCTCGACCTCGCGCAGGAGGTGGCTGGAGACGAGGATCGTCTTGCCCTCGTCGCTGAGCCGGCGCAGGAACCCGCGCAGCCACCGGATGCCCTCGGGGTCCAGACCGTTCGTCGGCTCGTCGAGGACGAGGACCTGCGGGTCGCCGAGCAGCGCGGCGGCGAGGCCGAGCCGCTGGCGCATCCCCATGCTGTAGGCCCCGGCCCGCTTGCGCGCCGCGGCGGGGATGCCGGTGAGCTCGAGGAGCTCGTCGACCCGGGCCGTCGGGATGGACGCGGCGTCGGCGAGCACCCGGAGGTGGTCGCGGCCGCTGCGGCCGGGGTGGAAGTTCGTCGCCTCGAGGGCGGCGCCGACCGTCGACAGCGGGCGCTCGAGCTCGCCGTAGCGGTAGCCCCCGATCGTCGCGTAGCCGGACGTCGGCCGGACGAGGCCGAGGACCATCCGCAGCGTCGTCGTCTTGCCCGCCCCGTTCGGCCCGAGGAAGCCGGTGATCCGTCCGGGCTCGACGTCGAAGCTCAGGTCCTCGACGGCGGAGAAGCCGCGGAAGCGCTTCGTGAGGCCGGCGATCTCGATCCGGCCGCCGGTCGGTGCTGTCGCGGTCATGCGTGTGCCCCTGGTGTCATGCCTCGATCCTGGCAGCCTCACCCGGCGTGGGGGTCAACCCCCCGGTGGATCCGGGGCTCCCCCGTCGGGGGGAGCCCCCGGCGTCGGGAGCGGGGCGGCGGCGCGCGGGGCCGTACGCTGGTCCCCACCATGGACCACTACCGACATCCGGCCCGATGACCCCCTGGCTCCTCCTGCTCGTGGGCGTCGCGCTCACGGTGGGCACCGCCCTGTTCGTCGCGGCCGAGTTCTCGCTCGTCGCCCTGGACCGTCCCGCCGTGCAGCGGGCCGTCGACGCGGGGGAGCCGCGCGCCCGGTCCGTGCTCCGCTCGCACCGGCAGCTCTCGACCGAGCTGTCCGCCTGCCAGGTCGGGATCACCCTCACGACGCTGATCCTCGGCTTCATCGCCGCGCCGTCGGTCGGCGTGCTGCTCAGCGGTCCGCTCCAGGGCCTCGGCCTCGGGGAGGGGGCGGCCTCGTCCGTGGGGTCGGCCGCGGCGTTCGTCATCGCGACGCTCTTCTCGATGATCGTCGGCGAGATGGTCCCGAAGACCCTCGCCGTGTCCCTGCCACTCGCGACGGCCAAGGTGTCCGCGGCGCCGGTCTACTGGTTCGGGGCGGCCGCGAAGCCGCTCATCGCCCTGCTCAACGGGGTCGCCAACCGGACCCTCCGGGCGATGGGCATCGAGCCCCAGGAGGAGCTGTCGGCCGCCCGCAGCCCCGCCGAGCTCGCCTCGCTCGTGCGGACCTCGGCCGCCGCGGGCACCCTCGACAGCGGCACGGCCCGCCTCGTCACCGCCTCGCTCGGGTTCGGCGACCAGACCGCCGCCGACGTCATGACCCCGCGGTCGCGGGCCACCTCGATCGAGCGCACCGAGACGGCGGCCGACCTCGTCGCGCTCGCCCGGCACACCGGTCACTCGCGCTTCCCGGTCCTCGGTTCGGACTGGGACGACGTCGACGGCATCGTCCACGTGAAGCGGGCCATCGCCGTCCCCTTCGAGCGCCGGGCGGACGTCCCGGTGTCCGCACTCATGACGCCGGCCGTGTTCGTCCCGGAGACGCTGCGCCTGGACCCGCTCCTCGTCCGGCTGCGCGGCGGCGGGATGCAGCTCGCCGTCGTCGTCGACGAGTACGGCGGCACCTCCGGCGTCGTGACCCTCGAGGACCTCGTCGAGGAGATCGTCGGTGAGGTGAGCGACGAGCACGACCGCGGCCAGACGACCGGGCGGCGCCTGCCCGACGGCTCGTGGACCGTGCCCGGGCTGTGGCGCCCCGACGAGGTCCGCGCCCGGATCGGCGCCCCCGTCCCCGAGGGCCCCGCCTACGAGACCGTGGGCGGCTGGGTCATGGCCGCCCTCGGCCGGGTGCCCGAGGTCGGCGACGAGGCGGCCGTCGACGGGTGGACCGCCCGGGTCGTCGACATGGAGGGCCACCGCGTGGACCGGCTCCGGCTCACCCCCACCGGGTCGGACGAGGGCGCGGGGACCGCGACGGACGACGGCGCGGGGACCGCGACGGAGGCCCGCCCGTGACCACCGTCGCCGTCACCGTCCTGCTCCTGGCGGCCAACGCCTTCTTCGTCGGCGCCGAGTTCGCCGCGATGTCGGCCCGGCGCAGCCAGCTCGAGCCGCTCGCCGAGGCCGGGAGCAAGGGCGCCCAGGTCGCCCTCCACGCCCTCCAGCGGACCGGCATCCTGCTCGCGACCGCGCAGCTCGGCATCACCGTGTGCTCGGTGCTGCTCGGCGCCATCTCCGAGGCCGCGCTGCACCACGCCCTCGAGCCCGTCGTCCACGCGCTCGGGGCCCCCGACGCCGTCGCCGACGTCGTCGCCCTGCTCCTCGCCCTCGCGATCGTCGTCTTCCTCCACGTCGTCTACGGCGAGATGATCCCGAAGAACATCTCCATCGCGAAGCCGGAGCGGGCCGCGATCGTCCTCGTCCCGCCGCTCGTCATGGTCGCCCGCGTCGTCGCGCCGGTCATCCTCGCGATGGACTGGGTGAGCAAGGCGGTCATCCGGCTCTTCGGGGTCGAGCCCAAGGACGAGGTCTCCTCGACGTTCACCGCCGAGGAGGTCGCCCACATCCTCGACGAGTCCCGCGAGGAGGGCCTCGTCGGCGACGACGACTACGAGCGCCTCGGCGCGGCCCTGGAGTTCAGCGACAAGGACGCGGCCGACGTCGGGGTCGCCCTCGACGCGCTCGTGACGCTCACCCCGACGGCGACGCCGGACGACCTCGAGCGGCTCGTCGCCAAGCACGGCTTCTCCCGGTTCCCGGTGCTCGACGCCTCCGGCGAGATGTCGGGCTACCTCCACCTCAAGGACGTCTTCTACGCCGACGACGACGAGCGGCACGAGCCGGTGCCGGCCAAGCGGTTCCGGCACATGGCGACCGTCCGACCGGACGACGAGGTCGAGTCGGTGCTCCAGACGATGCAGAGCACCGGCTCCCACCTCGCGCGGGTCGTGCGCGCCGACGGCAGCGTCGTCGGGGTCGTCTTCCTCGAGGACGTCATCGAGGAGCTCGTCGGCGAGGTCTCGGACGCGTCCCAGCGCTGAGGGCTCCGCCGTTCGGACGACCCGACGGCGGGCCGTTGGGTCACGATGACCGGCGAGCGTCCGGGATCCCGGCCCCCGGGCTGGCGCCTGGCGGTCCGCGGCGGCGATACTCGCGGGACGGCAGGGGCCGTCGACAACACGTGGGAGTGATGATGTTCCGCCGGGCCGCTCTGTTCGCCGTGCTCTTCGCGCTCGCGATCGTCGTGGGTCGCCAGACCGTCCTCTCCAGCTCGGGTCTCGCGCTGTTCTGGCCTGCCGCGGGGGTCGGTGCGCTGTGGCTCCTCGGGGCCCGGGGGCGTCGCGAGGTCGCCCTGTCCGCCGCCCTCGTCGGGGCCCTCGCCGCGATCGGCAACGGGCTCACCGGCGCCCCGCTCCTCGCCGCCGCACTCCTCGGTGCCGCCAACGTCGTCCTCGTCGTCGTGACCCGGGACGTGTACCGGGCCCGCCGGCCCGGGACGACGCGGCTGCGCTACCTCGCGGCCTTCTACCGGTTCGCCATCGCGGCCTCCGCGGGCTCGGCCGCGAGCGCCGTCGTCGGCGTCCTCGCCATCTCGACGACCGACGCGCAGGTGGGCTGGGGCACCGGCATCGGCTGGTGGATGCGGAACATGACCGCCGTCGTCGTCATCGCCGGACCCTGGGTGCTGCACAACGGCCGCCGCACGCTGACCCGCCCCGTCGTCCTCGAGTCGCTCCTGCTCGCCGTCGGCACGGTCCTCCTCGTCGGATGGGTCTTCGGGCCCGGACAGACGCTGCCGCTCGCGTTCCTGCCCTTCGTCCTCGTCGTGTGGGCGGGCCTGCGGCTCCCCACACCGATCGCGGCCGCGGAGGGCGCCCTCGTCGGGGTCGTCACCCTCGTCATGGTCCACGGGCTCGACGGCGGACCCTTCGGCCGGATCGGGCCCTACGGCGAGCGAGCGCTGGTCCTTCAGGCGTTCATGCTGCTGGCCGGCCTGCTCGCGATGGTCATCGCGACCGTCCGGGCCCAGGTCGACGAGGCGTTGCACGGGGAGGCCGCCGCCCGGACCCGTGCGGAGGAGGCGTCCCAGGACCTGCGGACGATCGTCGAGGCCCTGCCCGTCGGGCTGTTCCTCCTCGGTCCCGACGGCCGGGTCGACCTGCACAACGAGAGCGCCCGCACCCTGCTCGGGGACGCGCTCGCCACCGAGGGCGAGGAGCCGGTGATGCTCGAGGAGGTCGTGCGCAAGCACACCCCGTCGGGGCTGCCGATACCGCTCGAGGAGCGCCCGTCGACGAGGGCCCTGCGAGGGGAGCGGGTCGTCGGCGAGCGGATCGCGAGCACCGACCGCGACGGGCGCACCCGGGTGATGTCCGTCGACGCGGTCCCCCTGAGCCACGGGGACGACGTCCCCGGCCGGGCCGTGCTCATGTGGCAGGACGTCACCGAGGACCACGTCGCCCTGGAGCGGCTGCGCCGGGAGCGGGCCCGCGCGGACCGGCTCATCGCGGACTCGCCGCAGGGGGTCGCCGTCCTCGACACGATGGGGGTCATCACCCAGGCGAACCGGGCCCTCGTCGCGATGCTCGGCCGCCCGGCGGCGGAGATCGTCGGGCTGCGGGCGAGCGACCTCGTCCCGCTCGCGGCCGCCGACGTCGAGGCCTTTGTCGAGGACACGATCCTCAGCGCCGGCCGGCTCGTCGAGGCCGAGTGGGCCGTTCCCGGCCCGGGCGGCGCGATCGTCCACGTCGCGACGAGCAGCCGGTTCGTCCCGGACCCCGAGGGCGGGGAGGAGATCATCGTCAACGTCGTCGACGTCTCGGAGCGTCGGCGGTACGAGGAGCGGCTCGCGTACGTGGCGGACCACGACGCCCTCACGGGTCTGCCGAACCGTCGCTTCTTCGAGCAGGCCCTCGCCCAGCACCAGTCGGTGTGCGACCGCTACGGGCCGCGGGGGGCGCTCCTCCTCGTCGACCTCGACCACTTCAAGGAGGTCAACGACACCCTGGGCCACGCCGTCGGCGACACCCTCATCACCTCGGTCGGCTCGATCCTGCGAGGCCGGGCGCGCGAGTCCGACATCGTCGTCCGGCTCGGCGGGGACGAGTTCGCCGTCCTCCTGCCGGAGTCCGACGAGGCCGGCGCGGAGACCGTGGCGCGGGCCATGGTGGACGCGATCCGCGAGCACTGCGCCTCCCTGGACGGCGTGCACCAGCGGGTCACGGCGAGCATCGGCGTCGTGACCTTCGAGGGTGCCGCGAAGGACGGCTCCGACGTCCTCGTCCTCGCCGACATGCTCATGTACGACGCGAAGGACGCCGGCCGCGACGGCTACGTCATGATGTCCAGCGGCGAGAACCGGCACCCGCGCATCGGGGCCCGGATGGAGTGGCGCTCGCGGATCGAGCACGCGCTCGCGCACGACGGCTTCGAGCTGCACCTCCAGCCGATCCTCGACATCCGGACCGGCTCGGTCACCCGGGCCGAGAGCCTCGTCCGCCTCCGGCTCGGGGACGAGCTCGTCCCGCCCGCGCGCTTCGTCTACGTCGCCGAGCTCACCGGCCTGGCACCGGCGCTCGACGCGTGGGTGCTGCGGCACTCCGTCGCGATGCTCGCCGACCTGCAGCGGGTCGACCCCGACTTCACGCTCGAGGTCAACGTGTCCGGGCACAGCATCGGCCACCCGGACGTGGAGCGGGCGCTGCTCGAGGCGCTCGAGGAGCACGGCGTCGCCCCGTCGTCCCTCGTCCTCGAGGTGACCGAGACCGCCGCCGTCGGCGACGTGCCCGCGGCGAAGGGGTTCGGGGAGCGCCTGCGGGCGCTCGGCACGCACTTCGCGCTCGATGACTTCGGCGCCGGGTACGGCTCGTTCTACTACCTCAAGCACCTCGTCTTCGACTACGTGAAGATCGACGGCGAGTTCGTCACCGACGCCCTGGCGTCGACGACGGACCGGCAGCTGCTGCGCTCGATCGTCGACGTCGCGCGCAACCTCGGCAAGGGGACCGTCGCGGAGTTCGTGTCCTCGCAGGAGGAGCTGACGATGGTGCGCGACCTCGGCGTCGACTACGCGCAGGGCTACTTCGTCGGGCGTCCGGTGGCCTACGACGAGTTCGTCGCGGCGCACCTCGGTGACGTCCCGGCGCCGGAGTCCCCGGAGTCGCTCGTCCTGCCGACCTCCTGACCGGTTCAGGATCCGGTCGGCTACGACCCGTCGACCGCGGCCGCCCCGGCGTCCGCGACACCCTCGTCCTCGTCGCCGGTCCCCCCGGCGACCCCGAGGCCGCCGACGACGGTGCCGCCGATCCGGAGCGGTACCCCGCCGCCGACGGGCGAGAGCCGGTCACCGCGCGTCACGGCGTCGTGCGTCGGGTCGTCGTCGACGATGGACCGCCACCACGTCGTCGGCTGCCCGAACGCGACGGCGCTCCACGCCCGGTCGCGGGCCACCTGCCGGGCCTCGGGCGGGGAGCGGTCCATCCGGACCATCGCGACGTCGTGTCCGTCGGGGTCGAGCACCCACACGACGACGTGCGTCCCGAGCCGCTCCGCCTCGGCGAAAGCGGCATCGACGACGCGCCGGGCGGCCTGGGCCGACAGGGTCGGCGGAGGCGGGGCGTTCTTCATCGTCACAGCATCTCCACCACCGCCCGGTCTACGGCTGATGTCGTCGACGGTAGTGCACGACGTTTCCCGGATACCTATACGTCCCTCTACTATTGCGGGAACGTACTGATCGGACGGGGAGTCATGGACCGCAGGCAGCTGAGCGTCGTCGACGCCGCCGCGCTGCTCGGCGTCCACCCGCAGCGCATCCACCAGCGCATCCGCTCGGGGTCGCTGCCCGCGATGCGCATCGGGCGGCAGTGGGTCGTGGAGGAGGGCGACGTGCGACGCCTGCGGCGTCACCGGGACCCCGGGCGGCCGCTGTCCGAGAAGTCGGCCTGGGACCTGCTCGCGGTCGCGGCGGACGACGTCCCGTCGGTCGCCGCCCTCAGCCCCTCGTCACGCTCACGCGCGCGTTCCCGGCTGCGAGAGCTGGTCGCCGGCGTGGCCTCCGCTCCGATCGAGGAGGCCGTGCCGCGGATCGAGCGCGCGCTGGGCCGACGCTCCGTCCGGGCCCTCTTCGCGGCGTCGCCGCGCGACCTGCCCGAGCTGCGCGGTGACCCCCGGATCGCTCCGTCCGGGCTGTCGTCATCCGAGGCCGACCTGTCGTCCGGCGACGTCGTGGAGGGGTACGTGTCCTCCGCGGACCTCGCCGGGGTCGTCGACGACCACCTCCTCGAGCGCGCCGACCGGGCCCGGGCGGGTGTCGTCCTCCACGTCGTGGCCGCCGAGCGGGCGGAGGCAGTCGACCTCGCGAGGTACGCGCGGTCACCGCTCGCCGTCGCCGCTGCCCTGGCCGAGCACGACGACGTCCGCGCCCACGACGCCACCGTCCGCCTCGTCGAGAGCCTCGCCGCCGGCCGCGAGGCGTTCGACGAGGACAGTCGGCACGCCTGACCCCGCACCTCACCATCGCGGGGCGGTGCGCCCATCTCTCGTCTCGTCTTCCAGGGCGAGGGCGCGGACGTCCAGGTTGCGGTGGCACTCGTTCGTGCCGTCGCACGCCTCGACGCTCCTGGCCGCCGACCCCCGCCCGGCGTCGCTGAGGACGGACCTCACAAACGGGTCGGGACCACCGAGTCCAGGAATCCGACGAGGTCCGTGGCCAGGAGATCAGGGACCTCGGTGGCGGCGAAGTGACCACCCGTGTCGTGGTCGTGCCAGTCGACGACACGGTAGAACCGCTCGGCGTACTCCCTCGGGGGACGGGTGATGTCGCGCGGGAACATCGAGAACCCGGTCGGAACGTCCAGCGGCCCGTCACTCTCCGAGTCCTGCCCGGCACTCCAGGCGTCCTCGAGAGATCCGTCCTCGCTCCAGTCGCCGGCGTCGTCCGCGTACAGCCGCATCCCCGACCACGTCGTGTTCGTGAGCCACGTCAGAGCGGCCAGCCCCACGACGTCGTCCGGGTCCACCTCGTCGCTCCACGCGTCGAACTTGTCCGCGATCCACGCCAGGAGGCCGACCGGGGAGTCCGTGAGCCCGTAGGCGAGGGTCAGCGGTTCCGCGGACTGAACGCTGTAGTACACGGCCTGTTCCACCCACGCGTCGTTCTCGGCGACGAACGCGCGCTCCGCCTCGGTGAGCGTGGCTCGGTCGAGCTCGAAGAACTTGTGGAACGGCACGTCCGTCAGGTGAAGGGCAAGCACCTCGTCGGGGTAGGTCCGCGCCAGCTCGTCGGCCACCACGCTCCCCCAGTCCCCACCGTGCACGGCGTACCGCTCGACGCCGAGCTCGACGAGCGCCTCATGCAGCCGGGTCGCCGCGGCAGCCGTGGTCACCGGGCCCTGCGGCTGGCCGGAGAAGCCGAAACCGGGAAGCGATGGGACCACGATGTCGTGTCCGGCGTCGACGAGCCGCGGGATCAGCTTGCGGTAGCGCAGGAAGCCGTCCGGCCATCCATGCAGCAGCACGATCGGGACGCCGCTGGCCTCGTGCGCACGCTCGTGGACGAGGTGCAGTGGGTACTCGCCCGCGTCGCTCATGACGTGGGAGCACTCGTTCAGCGTTGCCTCGAACACTCGCCAGTCGAACCCACTGCGCCAGTGCTCGACGAGCTCGCGCACGCGGGCCACGCGGATGCCGTGACCGTCTGTCCCCTCGGGGACGTTGGGCCAGGTGATCGTGGAGAGCCGCTGTGCGAGCAGCGCCAGCCGGTCGTCGTCGACGTGGATCGTGAACGGGCGGATCATGGTGGACTCCTTCTCGATGGGATGTCCAGCCTCGTCCGTCGGAGCCCGGCTGTCTTGAACGATCCGGACAGCTCAACGGTCGGTGAGCAGGATCTCCCGAGGAGTGCGTCCCGCCAGCGTTCGCAGCGAACGTGTGAGGTGTGCTTGGTCGCTGTAGCCGGCCCGTACGACGACCTCGGCGACAGGGACGCCCTCGCTCAGGAGGGCGAACGCCTGTCGGGCGCGCACGATCACGGCGACCTGCTGCCGATTCAGGCCGACGGTGGAATGCACCCTCCGTCGGAGGGTCCTCGTGGACACGGTGCGGTCCACGCGACCGTCCAGGGCCGCGGCGACCTGCTCCTCGGCGGTAAGCAGTCCGCGACGGCGGAGATCGTCGACGAGGGTCGACAGCTCGGTGGGTGCCGGGAGCGTCAGCGCGAACCCGGCCAGCTCGAAGGTGCTTTCGTGCACCGGCAGGGGCATCACCTGTGTCGCGGCGTCCTTGCTGACGCCCCGGAAGAAGACGTGCGCCGCGAACTCCACGCCCCACGACGTGTCTCCTGCGCGCAGGCACATCTCCTGGGGTGCCGCCGCAGGACCCAGCAGCTCCGCCGTCGGTCCGTCCGCGGTCGAGCTGAAGCCCAGGCCCCAGAACTCGGTCGCCGGCTGGAGCCAGGTGCCGTTCACCTCGACCGTCGCCGACCAGGCGCAGCGAACGAGCGGTGACGGCAGGTCCCACTCTCGGTACATGTGACCATCGTGCCGCACCTCGCCGAGGTGTGTCGGCGCGGCGGAGCGGATCGAGCCGTCAGCCGACGGTCCAGGTGTCCTTGCCGCGCAGCAGCGCCTGGAGGTCGTCGTCGGTCGCGGGGCCGCCGGCGGTGTCGACGGCGGCGTCCACCTGGGCGCGGACCTGGTCGTCGTACGTCGGCCGCTCGACCTGCCGGAAGATGCCCATCGGGACGTGCGACATCTCCGGGGTGTCGAGCCGGGAGAGGGCGAACGCCGCGGACGGGTCGTCGGCGTGGGCGTCGTGGACGACGACGTCGCGGGCGCCGACCTCGGCCTCGGGGACGAACTCGCTGCCGCCGCCGGTCGTGCGGACGAGGACGCGGCGGTCCTCCTCGGTGCCGACGGTGACGGCCTCGCCGGAGTGCAGGCGGACGATGCGGGCGGCCTGCTGGGTGCGGTCCTTGAGGGCCTCGAACGCGCCGTCGTTGAAGATCGGGCAGTTCTGGTAGATCTCGACGAGCGCGGCGCCGCGGTGCTCGGCGGCGGCCCGCAGGACGGACTTCAGCTCGTCGCGGTCGGACTCCATCGCCCGCCCGACGAACGTCGCCTCGGCACCGAGCGCGAGCGAGACCGGGTTGAACGGGGCGTCGACCGACCCGAGCGGGCTGGACTTCGTCACCGTGCCGGGGCGGGACGTGGGGGAGTACTGGCCCTTCGTCAGCCCGTAGATCTGGTTGTTGAAGAGCAGGATCGTCATGTTGACGTTGCGGCGCAGCGCGTGGATGAGGTGGTTGCCACCGATCGACAGCGCGTCGCCGTCACCGGTGACGACCCACACCGACAGGTCCGGCCGCGACGTCGCGAGGCCGGTGGCGATGGCCGGGGCGCGCCCGTGGATCGAGTGCATCCCGTACGTGTCGAGGTAGTACGGGAAGCGCGAGGAGCAGCCGATGCCGGAGACGAAGACGATGTTCTCGCGGCGCAGCCCGAGGTCGGGCAGGAAGGACTGGACGGCGGCGAGGATGACGTAGTCGCCGCAGCCGGGGCACCAGCGGACCTCCTGGTCGGAGGTGAAGTCGCGCTTGGTCTGCTTCGGCTCGTCCTGCGGCAGGTGCGGGACGTGGGCGAGGCCGTCGGGGGTGCCGGTCGTCGGCATCCCGAGGTCGGTCGTGGTGGTCACTGGACCTCCTGCAGCGTGGTGGTGATGGCGCCGGCGAGCTCGACCGTCGTGAACGGCAGCCCCCGGATCGCGGTGTGCGAGCGGACGTCGACGAGGTACTTCGAGCGCAGCAGCATCGCGAGCTGGCCGGTGTTCATCTCGGGGACGAGCACCCGGTCGTAGCGGCGCAGGACGTCGCCGAGGTTCGCAGGGAACGGGTTGATGTGCCGGACGTGGGCGCGGGCGACGGGCTGGCCGGCGTTGCGCACGACGCGGGTCGCGGCGGCGATCGGGCCGTACGTCGAGCCCCAGCCGAGGACGAGGATGCGCGCGTCGCCCGTCGGGTCGTCGACCTCGACGTCGGGGACGGTGACGCCGTCGACCTTGGCCTGGCGCAGCCGGACCATCTTCTCGTGGTTGTCCGGGTCGTAGCTGATGTCGCCGGTGACGTCGGCCTTCTCGATGCCGCCGATGCGGTGCTCGAGGCCGGCGGTGCCGGGGACGGCCCACGGCCGGGCCAGCGTCTCGGGGTCGCGCAGGTAGGGCCGGAACACCGGCTCGCCGTTGTCGTCCGTCATGTTCGGCTCGGAGGCGAGGTCGACGTGCATCTGCGGCAGGTCGTCGACGGACGGCACCGACCACGGCTCGGACCCGTTCGCGAGGTAGCCGTCGGAGAGCAGGACGACCGGGGTGCGGTACGTCGTCGCGATGCGGACGGCGTCGAGCGCGGCGTCGAAGCAGTCGGCGGGGGTCTGCGCGGCGATGACCGGCAGCGGGGACTCGCCGTTGCGGCCGTACATCACCTGGAGCAGGTCGGCCTGCTCGGTCTTCGTCGGCAGGCCGGTCGAGGGGCCGCCGCGCTGGATGTCGACGACGACGAGCGGCAGCTCGAGCGCCACGGCGAGGCCGATCGTCTCGGCCTTGAGCGCGATGCCCGGGCCGGAGGTCGTCGTCACGCCGACGGCGCCGCCGTACGCGGCGCCGAGCGCGATGCCGGCGCCGGCGATCTCGTCCTCGGCCTGGATCGTCGTCACGCCGTGCCGCTTCATGCTCGACAGCGCGTGGAGGATGTCCGAGGCCGGGGTGATCGGGTAGGACCCGAGGACGAGCGGGCGGCCGGCGCGGTGCGACGCGGACACGAGGCCGAGCGCGAGGGCGGTGTTGCCGGTGACGTTGCGGTACGTGCCGGGCGGCATCGGGGCCGGGGCGACGACGTACGTCGAGGCGAAGTCCTCGGTCGTCTCGCCGTAGTTCCAGCCCGCGTGCAGCGCGGTGAGGTTGGCCTCGAGGATCTCGGGGCGGGCGCCGAACTTGGACTTGAGGAACTGCTCGGTGCCGGTCGTCGGGCGGGTGTACATCCACGACAGCAGCCCGAGCGCGAACATGTTCTTCGCGCGCTCCTTCTCCTTGCGGGAGAGCCCGGAGAACTCGGCGAGCGCCTCGACGGTGATCGAGGTGAGGGCGACGGGGTGGACGTGCCAGGACTCGAGGCTGCCGTCCTCGAGCGGGGAGGTCTCGTAGCCGACCTTGCCGAGGTTGCGCTTGGTGAACTCGTCGGTGTTGACGATGACGGTCGCGCCGCGCGGGACGTCGCCGATGTTCGCCTTGAGCGCGGCCGGGTTCATCGCGACGAGGACGTCCGGGGCGTCGCCGGGGGTGAGGACGTCGTGGTCGGCGAAGTGCAGCTGGAAGGACGAGACGCCGGGCAGCGTGCCCTGGGGGGCGCGGATCTCGGCGGGGAAGTTCGGCAGCGTCGACAGGTCGTTGCCGAGCGCGGCCGTCTCCGACGTGAAGCGGTCACCCGTCAGCTGCATCCCGTCACCGGAGTCACCGGCGAACCGGATGACGACACGGTCGAGCGTCTGGGCGGTCTTGCTGGTCACGGGCGATCTCCCTGGGGGATCGGGGCTGGTGTGCGGCGGCGACGTGAAGCCGGGGCCGTCTTCCATCGTAAGTCTTCGGTGAGGATGCCCTCATTCGACGTCCCACGACGCGGCATGCACGTTCCGATAACACGACGTTATCCAACGGGTCGGCGTTGCTTGGGGTTGGTCCAGTCGATGAACACCCCGGCCGGTCCCGGTTCTTCCGGCGCCCGGGTCGTCGGCGTGACCGACCCCGGGGGCGGGTAGGGAAGGCACGACACCGTCGACAGGAGCACACGATGAGCAGGACCACAGGGCCGGGCGACCCCGCGTCGCCTCCCGGCACGCACCGCTCGCAGGAGCCGGCCTCGACCGGGCAGCTGCTGAGCCGGATGAGCTCCGACCTGTCGGACCTCGTCCGCTCGGAGATCGCGCTCGCCAAGACCGAGATCCAGGAGTCCGTCAAGCACGCCGGACGGGGTGCCGGCCTCTTCGGCACCGGCGGGGTCGTCGCGCTCTACGGCGTGGGGGCCCTCGTCGCCGCGGCGATCCTTGCGCTGTCGCTCGTGCTCGACGCGTGGCTGGCCGCGCTCATCGTCGCGGTCGTGCTGTTCGTCGCGGCCGGTGTCGCGGCGCTCGTCGGCAAGCGGGAGGTCGCGCGCAGCACCCCTCCGGTCCAGCACAGCGTCGAGAGCGTCAAGGCCGACGTCGACGCCGTCCGTCACCACGGCCACCACGGCACCGAGCACGCCCCGACGGGACAGGAGGGACGGCGATGAGCGACACCCCCCAGGATCCCCACGCCGAGGCTGCGGCCGACGCCGCGGGCCCGGACGCCCGGACCGACACCGAGCGGATCGAGGCCCACATCGAGGAGACCCGGCAGGACCTCGCGGAGACCGTCGACGCGCTCGGCGCCAAGCTCGACGTCCGGTCCAGGGCGCGGGACCGCTGGCGGGAGACGGTGGGGGTCGCCGATGACGGCCACACCCGGCCGAGCGCCACCATCCGCGCGGCGCTGGCCGGTGTCGTCGCGGTCGCCGCCGCTACGGCCGCCGTCCTCGTGTGGCGGAGGGGCCGATGACCCCGACCGCCGGCGAGGGCCGGGCGGCGCCCCCGAGGGAAGACGCCCGACCGCGACCGGACGCGGGGGGCAAGCCGGACTCCCCGGGCGACCTCACGAAGCCGTCGTGGCTCTACGTCGTCCGCAAGACGATGCGGGAGTTCTCCCGCGACCGGTGCACCGACCTCGCGGCTGCCCTGACGTACTACGGGGTGCTCGCGCTGTTCCCGGCGGCCATCGCCCTGTTGTCGCTCGTCGGGCTCGTCGGCCAGGGGCGGAGCACGGTGCAGACCCTCACCGGGATCCTGTCCGACGTCGGGGCGGGCTCGGTCGCCGACACCCTCGAACCGACGCTCATGGCGCTGAGCGAGGCGCCGGCCGCGGGCTTCGCCTTCGTCGCCGGCCTCGCCGCGGCCCTGTGGTCCGCCTCGGGGTACGTGACCTCGTTCGGCCGGGCGCTCAACGACGTCTACGAGGTCGAGGAGGGCCGGCCGTTCTGGAAGCTGCGGCCGGTCATGCTCGTCGTGACGCTCGTGCTCGTCGTCCTCGTGGCGCTCGTCGCCGTGGCACTCGTGCTCACCGGTCCGGCCGCGCAGGCCGTCGGGGACGCCGTCGGTCTCGGCTCGACCGTCGTCACGGTGTGGAGCATCGCGAAGTGGCCGGTGCTCCTGCTCGTAGTGGTCCTCGTCGTCGCGCTGCTGTACTGGGCCACCCCGAACGTCAAGCAGCCGAAGTTCCGGTGGATCAGCGTCGGGGCGGTTTTCGCGATCGTCGTCTGGGTGCTCGCGTCCGCGGCCTTCGGGTTCTATGTCGCGAACTTCTCCAGCTACGACAGGACGTACGGCTCGTTGGCCGGTGTCATCGTCTTCCTGCTGTGGCTGTGGATCACCAACTTGGCGCTGCTGTTCGGCGCCGAGCTCGACGCGGAGCTGGAGCGCAGCCGTGAGCTGCAGGCCGGCATCGCCGCGGAGGAGTCCATCCAACTTCCGCCGCGGGACGACCACGGCATCGACAAGGCGGCCGAGAAGCGTCAGGACGACGTCGAGCGCGGACGGCGGCTGCGGCTCAGCCGCGGCCGGTCGCAGGAGTCGTCGACGGACTGAGCGGCGTCACGCGGCCGGCTCGGCGTCGGGTCCGAGGCCGACCGCGATGCCCAGGAGGGCGACGACGAGGAGCCACGCGAGCCACGCGAGGGACCCGACCGTCGCCGCGTGGAGCAGGACGAGGGGCAGCAGGAGCGCGATGACGGCCATCCCGATGACGGACACCGCACCGCCGACCTTGCGCGCCGTCGTGCTCATCGCCTGGCCGACGGCGACGAGCAAGGCCCCGACGAGGCCGAGCACCAGCACGCCACCGAGGTCGAGGCCCGGGGCGAGGCCCGAGAAGGCGAAGGTCCCCGCCGAGACGGCGGTGAGGGCGCCGAGGACGGCCGACACCACCGGCGCGTTCGCCACGCTGGGCCACGCCGTCCGCCGCCGTCTCCTGCGGCTGCCGATCCCGGCGGCGACGAGCGCCACGACGGCGGCCGAGAGGGCAAGGAGGCCGTAGGCATCCGGGCCCATGACACGGGCGATGCGGAACGCGGTGAGGGACTCGGTGACGTCCGCCCCGACGGCCGGGGTGCCGTCGCGGGCGGCGACGAGCCAGCCGCCGGGGGAGTCGCCGACGGTCGCGGGGATGGTCAGCGTGACGGGGCACGGGTAGAGGCCTTCCGTCGTGTCCGACGTCTCGGGCACCACGGTCTTGACGGCGGTGCGGGCGCTGCGGTGGACGGCGACGAGCTCATCGCCGCCGGCGTCGTCGCACCCCGCGCGCCAGAGCCCTCGCGCGCTGACGTCGTCGGACCGGCCGAGCAGGAGGGCGCCCCAGGAGGGCGTGTGCCGGAAGACGACCTCGTCCTGGGCGAAGGGCGAGACCTCGGGCGGAGCGCTGGTGGTCTCGTCGTCGGCCGCGGTGGCGGGCGCGCTTACCGCTGGGGGGTCGGTCGTGTCCCCGGACAGGACGGGCGCGGAGACGGCGGCAGCCAGGGCCGCGACGACGACGGCGAGCGTGGTGACGGTGCGACTGTCGAGCGCCACGGCCTCTCCTGCCTCTCAGCGGTGCCTGATTATGCGGCCGCCCGGCCTGCGCTGTCACTCCGAACCGGGCCTGCCGTGAAGGGGGCATCCCGGCATTGCCGCGCTCGGGGAGGCATCACCCGCTGGGTGACGTGAGGAGGGCGGCAGCCTCCTCGCGGACCTTCTCGTCGATGTCGGCCGTCGATGAGGCGAGCTCGTCGGCGTCGTCGTACTCGTCGTCCGCGAGGACGAGCGGCTGCAGATTTTCGGCCCCGTCGTGGCCGGCGGCGGAGTGGGCCCATCGAGTGAGCTCGCGTGGAGTGATGGTCCCGGTCACCAACCGACGGCACATGGCCCTGGCCGCGGCGACCTGGAGGTCGCCGGGGTCGGAGGGGAGGGGGCGGCGCAGGCCGATCAGCACGTCGCTGACGAGAGGCCGCAGTGCGCCGTAGCCCTCTGACGGCGAGGCGCCGGCCAGCTCTCCGAGGTCGGGGGAGTCGACGCCGGCGGCGATGGCCTCGGCGGCCGCGGCCACGACGGCGTCGACGGTGTGCGGGCTGTCCAGCTCGCAGAGCGCGGCGGCGTCGACGAGGACGTCTACCGCATCGGACCGGTTCACGACTGCATCATCCGGCATCGCCGTGAGCCTGCGACGTCGATCGTCGGCGATTGGAGGCGCGCCCGCTCAGTTGACACATGCCGATATCGGTATATGTTGTCCGCATGGCCCGTGCAGCGACGACGTCGGACGTCTTCAACGCGATCGCGGAGCCGCAGCGCCGCGACATCCTCGTGCTGCTGCGGTCGGGGGAGTGGCCCGTCACCGAGGTCGCCCGCGAGCTGGGGATGTCGCAGCCGGGGGCGTCGAAGCACCTGCGGGTGCTGCGTGACGTCGGGCTCGTGCGGGACCGGCAGGTGGGGCGCCGGCGGCTCTACGGGCTCGAGGCCGACGGGCTGCGACCGGTGCACGAGTGGACCGGGGGCTTCGAGGAGTTCTGGAACGGGGCGTTCGACCGGCTCGAGGCGTACGCGCAGGAGCTCGAGGCCGGACACGACGAGGAGGAGCAGCGATGAGCAGTACAGGTGGTCAGGACGCGGCGTCGACAAAGACGGCGGACCGGGAGGTCGTCGTCTCACGACTCGTCGCCGCACGGCGTGAGGCGGTCTTCGAGGCGTTCACGGCGGTGCGACACCTGTCGCGGTGGTGGGGGCCGGACGGGTTCACGACGACGACCGCCGCCTTCGAGTTCCGCGTCGGCGGGGTGTGGGAGTTCGTCATGCACGGTCCGGACGGGACCGACTACCCGGAGTGGATCAGGTGGACGGCGATCGACCCGCCGTCGCGGATCGCGATGCTGCACGGGGAGCGGGCGGACGACCCGGACGCGTTCGAGTCCGTGCTGACCTTCGAGGAGGTCGGTGACTCGACCCAGGTCGAGCTGCACACGGTGTTTACGACGAAGGCGCTGCGTGACCGGGCGGTCGATCAGTTCGGTGCGGTCGAGGGTGGGCGGCAGACGCTCGGCAACCTCGCCGACTACGTCACGGGCATGGCCGATGAAGGGGCGGGCTGATGGCCGGCACGGTGTTCGCGAGCGTCTCGATGTCGCTCGACGGGTACGTCGCGCCGGGGTCCGCGGGCGAGCTCATGGGCCGGCAGTGGATGGAGCTGCAGGCGTGGGTCTTCCCGACGCGGACGTTCCGGGAGCGGCTCTCGATGGGCGCCGGCGGTGAAACTGGCCAGGACGACGACCTCGTCCGCGCGACGTGCGAGCGGACCGGCGCCAACATCATGGGGCGGCGGATGATCGACGCGGGGGAGGCGATGTGGCCCGAGGAGCCGCCGTTCCGCTCGCCGGTCTTCGTTCTCACGCACCGCGAGCGCGAGCCGTGGGTGCGTGCCGGCGGGACGACCTTCCACTTCGTCACCGACGGCATCGAGTCTGCGCTGGACCAGGCGCGCGAGGCGGCCGACGACCTGGACGTACGGGTGTCCGGTGGGGCCGAGACCATCCAGCAGTATTTGAACGCCGGCTTGCTCGACGAGCTCACGGTGTCGGTGTCGCCCGTGATCTTCGGTGCAGGCGTCCGGCTGTTCGACGGCGTTGATAGTGAGCGAGTGGCGCCGGAGCAGGTCCACGCCCAGACGTCTCCCCGTACGACCCACCTGACCTACGCGGTGAGCCAGCGAGAGTAGAACGACTCGTCCACGCAAGACAGCATTCGAACTCCCTGACCCGGCGTGTCGCAGGCGCTTATGGTGTGCTCACAGTCTCGCGAGTAGCATTCCAGGACAGCGTAATCCGCGGTGGACAAAGACGGATTCAGAAGGACCTTCGTGACCCGCTTATTGCACGGATGTTGCACGACGAGGGGCCGGGCATGACCACTCGCCAAGGCTGGGCGGCATCACGCGAAGTCTACGTAGACAGCCGCGACCACATCCCTCTGCCTATTCGTCAGGCGAATCCAGGGCTTGCCCCAAGAAAACGTGATGCAGTCCGCCTCTCTCGAGCGACCCGACAAATCGCGATCGAAGTGCTTCGACGCCCTGGTAATACTCCCGGAAGTCTGCCGAGACGCGGGTGCCAATCTTCTCCTCGTGGGGCCACGGGATGCGGATCTCGAGAAATCTTTCGCCCACGTCCTCACGGTTGGTCTGCATGAAGACCACCCGTCGCCACTGGTCGCGAACGACCTTCAGGGATAGAGCCCAGAGCAGGTAGAAGTTGTCCGCGATTGCGTCCGCTGTTGCTCGAAGGATCAGGACTTCTTTTGTGAGAACTATCCGCTCCTGCCCTGGCATAATTACGGCAAACTCGCCAATATTCTTGCTGGAGCGAATGGGGGTGATTAGATCGAATGGCCGAATACCCGAGTCGCCTCCACGCCAGAAGCGCTTCGCAACAACTTCCGGGACGAGATTGGACGGGTTGATGTTTATTTGGCCCGCTCGAATATCAGAGACCTTGATGTAGGGAACGTTGCTGTTCCTCATGTCCGCCGAAGGCGATCCGTGGCCAGCCCGGCGCTCGATGCTGCCATCCCTGATAAGCTCACCAAGGCTGCGCGAAGTGAAAGTGGTGAACGCAGGCTCGGCCAGTAGGTCGTCAAGTGCCGCTGTGTGCCGGTCGTCGTAGTACGCCGGCACTGCAACCGGGAACTCTCGCGTTGGGACCCAACGAGACGTTGGCCCAAGCTCGCCCTCGAGCAACGCATCGACGTCCGCGCTCACCCGATCGTCGATCGTCGATGTGCGAGCACCAGTAATCGGGTCTATGACAAAGAGGTCGAGCCCATCCTTATTGATGCCCACGGTCTCCGCGAACGAGACGAAGATCTGATCATCCTTGAACCATGCGGGCTTGTGCACCACGGATCAGGCTCTCCTTCTTGTGGTCTTCTTCTCGAAGATGTAGAGGTTCGTCTTGGCTCGGCAAAACCCCTGGAACGCCTCCATCGGGACGTTAACCAGGCCGCGCACGATGAAGCGAGATTGCATCCACTCGTGAAGCCATGCGTAGGTTGGCGAGAAGAAGTAGGTCTCAGGCAGGATGATTCCGACCCTGCCCCCGGGCGCGAGCAGTCTGTAGGACCGCTCGAGAAACACGAGCCCCAGCTCCAGGTCGACATACCGCTGCTCCTTGCCCGCTGCCCAAGAGATTGAGTAGTGGTTCAGCTCGCACTCGCGAGCGGACAACCTCAGGCGCCGACCGAAGGGCGGGTTCGTGAGCACCACCGTGAAGGCACCGTCTCGGAGCGCTGGTGAGAGGTACGGATAATCAGATGACCAGCGGTCCTCACGTAGTGAGTCGCCGATGTGTATGTGCGTGGAGCCGTCACCGAGAACGAGCATCATCGCGCGGGCGAGCTTGACGTTAATGGAGTCCTTATCGACTCCGAAGACTTGCCGGTTCGCCCACTTGGTGACTGCTGCTTCGTTGCCAATTCGTTCGTTTATGTCGCGGAACGCCTCGATGAGAAAGCCTCCAGTCCCGCAAGCAGGGTCGATGATCTTGTCCGTCGGTTGAATGTCCATCACGCGTACCGCCGCCTCGACGACGCGAGCGGGCGTGAAGTACTGACCTTCACCCGCTTTGAGATTGGCGCGCCTGAACACCTGAAAAGCTGAGGACACAGCTTCCGCCCCGACGCCGACCAGGTTCCATCCCGACCAGGCGAAGACGATCTCCTTGATCGTGTGATCGTCCAAGAGCAGCTGAGGTGACTGCTCTTCGCGGAACACCTCTTCCCGCTGGTTCACCATCTGGTCGAACTCTTCGCGGATCTTCGTGCCGGTTTCATTCTCGGTCTTGCCAAGTTGGAACATGACCGGTTTCGTCTTGACGTAAGAGGCAGTGATGTCCGACTCAAGTTTCAGCAACAGCATATTGCACAACTGGTCGAGCTGATTCTCCGACCGGGTAACGATGGAGTCACGCGCGACAACAGCGTCCAGCAGTGCTTGGAACGACATTTTTAGTTCGCGCTCGGAGGGCGTCGAGAGGTCGGCGAACGTGAGCGCCTTGCTGGTAGCTCGTTCGAAATCGTCGGACGCGGTTGGGAGGCGAAGATCGTTGCGCTTGACAGTCTTGAAGGTGCCGTCTGGCAGCTTGTAGACCGTGGCGGACTTAGTGCCGTTGGTCCAGACGCCGAATCGCGCCCGCGGTTCGCGGGCCAGGTAGATCTCGAGCTGCGATACACCCTCGTTGAGTGTGGGCTTCTTGAACTCGAACAGCCCGACCACGTTCTGCCAGTCGGCGGGCATCTCGGGGTCTTTGAATACCACGAGATCCACCGGCCAGTGTGAGAACGAGCGCCCCCCCTCGCGCTTCGCCGCCTCGTTGGGAGACTGGGGGACACGCCACTCTGGCCGCCACTGCAGCTGCCCGTCTTCCCAGCCAAGCGTTTTGAGCGCGTCGATTACTGGTAGCCGAACCTTGAGGTGCTCTGGTCCGCTCAACGCCATGTGCCTAGTATGCCTGCCCTCGAGTGCCGCTGGACGACCGGGAGGGCCCTGCAACGGTGAAGCATCCGAGGTGGTAGAAGACCACCGCCGTTGGCGCCGCATGGCTCATCCCTCTCGCGCCCGCAGCGCCACGAAGGCGCGAGTGCGTGATGGGTGGAGTGGCCGACCAATGCCTGCGCTACCGGAGCGCAGCGCCGATGATTGAGCTCGATAGTCGATCACTGTCCTGCGGAAAAGAACTCGACTAGCGGAGAGCACTTCTCAGGGCCAGTACAGCTTGACCGTGAACGTCGGGGGCTCAGGAGTCAGGGGTGCGAGAGGAATGCTCTCTCGTTAGTTGGAGAGCGATGCGTGTCGGATGCTGCACCGCCACACCCGCGTGCGTCCAAGTAGGTCTAGGGACACCTCATTGGGGATGATCGGCGTAAAACCGAAATGCACGCCAACGAGGCCTGTCTCCCCGCGACGTGCGTTGCGCAGGCAGCTACGGGCATTCGTGAAAATCAGTCGATGACCTTCGACCAGTATGTCGACCTCGTACCGCTTCCTGGCAGGACACGCCCGTCGGCGCTCTCACTCCGTTCGAGGCGCCTGATACTTCTGCCGGTCGCACGTGATGAAGGGCCCGGTCCGCACGCGCTTCGCGCGATGGACCGGGCCCTTTCGGAACGTGCCCCCGGCAGGATTCGAACCTGCGCTCCCGCCTCCGGAGGGCGGTGCTCTATCCCCTGAGCTACGGGGGCGGGCTCGCCGCGTGCGGGAAGTCCCGTTTCTGCGGCGCTCGGTGAGGTTAGCAGCCTAGGCTTGCCATCATGCAATCCGGGATGGAGGACCCCGGGGCAGCACCCCTCGTCCTCGTCTGCGATGACACCGAGGCCATCCGCCGCCTGCTGCGGATCAACCTCGAGATCGGTGGTTTCACCGTCGAGGAGGCCGAGGACGGCCACGCGGCGATGGCCCGACTCATCGACCCGGACAAGCCACGCCCGGCCGTCATCGTCCTCGACCAGCAGATGGCGCCCTACGACGGCTGGTGGGCCATCGCCGCCATCCGCTCCCACCCGGCGCTCGACGAGGTCCCCGTCGTCCTCGTCACGGCCGCGACGAGCGAGACCGACCAGCCCGAGACGAGCGGCGCCGGCTTCGACGCGTTCGTCGGCAAGCCGTTCGACCCCGACGACCTCGTCGCGACCGTCTCACGACTCGCGGCCGGCGGCAGGGTCAGCAGGCGCCGCCCTAGACTTGACGGGTGACCCCCGAAGAGCTCTCCGCCGCCATCCGCGGTGCCCTCCAGGCCGCCGTCGACTCCGGTGACCTCTCCGTCGCCGTGCCCGACGAGGTCCGGGTCGAGCGACCGAAGAACCGGGACCACGGGGACTGGTCGACCAACGTCGCGCTGCAGCTCGCGAAGGGCGCCGGGATGCCCCCGCGCGACCTCGCGACCGCCCTCTCGACGCGGCTCGGGGACGTCCCGGGCGTCAAGGCCGTCGAGGTCGCAGGGCCCGGCTTCCTCAACATCACCCTCGACGCCGCGTCCGCCGGCGAGCTCGCCCGCAGCGTCGTCGAGGCCGGCGCCGCCTACGGCCGCAACGACTCCGAGGCCGGGCACGTCATCAACGTCGAGTACATCTCGGCCAACCCCACCGGCCCGCTGCACCTCGGCCACACCCGGTGGGCCGCGCTCGGCGACGCGATGGCCCGGCTGCTACGTGCCTCCGGCGCCACCGTGACGACCGAGTACTACATCAACGACGCCGGCGCCCAGATGGACAAGTTCGCCGCGTCCGTCCTCGCCTCCGCCAAGGGTGAGCCGACCCCCGAGGGCGGCTACCCCGGCGCGTACGTCGACGACCTCGCCGCAACTGCCCTCAAGCAGCGGCCGGACCTGCTCGCGATGGACGACGCCGAGGGGCTCGCCGAGGCCCGCACCCTCGCCTACGCCGCCCAGCTGCAGGACATCAAGGACGTCCTCGCCGACTTCGGCGTCCACTTCGACGTGTGGTTCTCCGAGAAGAGCCTGCACGACGCCGCCGCCGTCGAGGACGCCGTCGCCCGGCTGCGCGAGCAGGGGCACGTGTTCGACGACCAGGGTGCCGTGTGGCTGCGGACCACCGACTTCGCCGACGACAAGGACCGGGTGCTCATCCGGGCCAACGGCGAACCGACATACTTCGCCGCCGACGCCGCGTACTACCTCAGCAAGAAGGACCGCGGCTTCGACGAGAAGATCTACCTCCTCGGCGCCGACCACCACGGCTACATCAACCGGCTCAAGGCCATCGCGGCCTGCGCCGGCGACGACCCCGAGCACAACATCGAGGTCCGGATCGGCCAGCTCGTCGACCTCAACGGCGCCCGGCTGTCCAAGCGCGCCGGCAACATCATCGAGCTGCGCGACCTCATCTCGTGGATCGGCTCCGACGCCATCCGCTACTCCCTCGCGCGCTACCCCGCGGACAGCCCGCTGAGCCTCGACGGCGAGGAGCTGCGGAAGCAGACGAACGACAACCCCGTCTTCTACGTCCAGTACGCCCACGCCCGCACCGCGAACGTCGCCCGGCTCGCCGCCGAGGACGGGGTCGACCGGGCCGACGGCTTCGACGCCTCGCTGCTGTCGGACCCGACGGAAGCCGCCCTGCTCGCCGTCCTCGGCGACTTCCCCCGGGTCGTCGCCCAGGCGGCGCACCTGCGCGAGCCGCACCGGGTCGCCCGCTACCTCGAGGAGCTCGCCGCGCGGTTCCACAAGTGGTACGACACGTGCCGGGTCCGCCCGATGACCGCCGACGAGGAGGTCACCGACCTCCACCGCACCCGGCTGTGGCTCAACGACGCCACCCGCCAGGTGCTCGCCAACGGCCTCGACCTGCTCGGCGTCTCGGCGCCCGAGCGGATGTGAGGCACTGACCGATGCGCGCCCACGAGGCCGGGGTCCTGCACGCCGAGGGCTACGGCGGACCCCCGCTCTACCTCCCGACGCCCGGTGACGTCTCCGAGCTCATCCCCATCCTGTGGGGCCGCTCGGTCACCCGCGACGAGCAGGGCCGACTCTGCGTCGCCGGGCTCGACGTCGACACGATCGCCCGGCGCCACGGCACCGCCGCGTACGTCATGGACGAGGCCGACTTCCGCGCCCGCGCCTCCGGCTTCCGCGACGCCTTCGCCGGGGCGTTCGACCGGTTCGGCGGCGCCGACGTCTACTACGCCGGCAAGGCCTTCCTCTGCACCGCCGTCGCCCGCTGGGTGGCCGAGGAGGGGCTCGCTCTCGACGTGTGCACCGGCGGCGAGCTCGCCGTCGCCCGCCGGGTCGGCTTCCCGGGGGAGCGGCTCGCGTTCCACGGCAACAACAAGACCGTCGACGAGCTGCGCGCCGCGCTCGAGTACGGCGTCGGGCGCATCGTCGTCGACTCCTTCCACGAGATCGACCGGGTGCTCGCCGTCGCGGCCGAGCTCGGCGTCGTCGCGCCCGTCATGGTCCGCGTCACCGTCGGCGTCGAGGCGCACACCCACGAGTTCATCGCGACCGGGCACGAGGACCAGAAGTTCGGCTTCAGCCTCGCCGGGGGACAGGCCGCCGAGGCCGCCCGCCGGCTGCTCGCCCGCCCCGACGCCGTCCGCCTCCTCGGGCTGCACAGCCACATCGGCAGCCAGATCTTCGACACCGGCGGCTTCGAGGCGGCGATCCACCGGCTCGTCGGGCTCCAGGCCGAGATCGAGGAGGAGCACGGCGTCGAGCTGCCCGAGGTCGACCTCGGCGGCGGCTACGGCATCGCGTACACCTCCCAGCACACCCCGCTCGGTCCCGAGACGCTCGCCGACGCGATGGCCGACATCGTCGAGCGCGAGTTCACAGTCCTCGGCGACGGCGACAACCGCCGCGTCCCCAAGGTGTCGATCGAGCCCGGCCGCGCCATCGTCGGCCCCGGCACGTTCACCCTCTACGAGGTGGGGACCGTCAAGCCGGTCGACCTCGGCGGCGGCCGCACCCGCACGTACGTGTCCGTCGACGGCGGGATGAGCGACAACGCCCGCCCCGCGCTCTACGAGGCCGACTACTCGTGCAGCCTCGCCAACCGCACGAGCGACGCCGAGCCGATGCAGGTGCGCGTCGTCGGGCGGCACTGCGAGAGCGGGGACATCGTCGTCCTCGACGAGTACCTGCCGAGCGACCTGCGCCCCGGTGACCTGCTCGCCGTCCCCGGCACCGGCGCCTACTGCCGCAGCCTGTCCAGCCAGTACAACCACACCCCGCGGCCCCCCGTCGTCGTCGTCCGCGAGGGCGAGAGCCGGGTCGTCGTCCGTCGTGAGACGATCGACGACCTGCTCGCCCTCGACGTGGCCGACGCCTGAGCCCGACCCACGAGGAGACACCTTCCCGATGGCCAACGAACCCGGTGCCCCCCTGCGCGTCGCGCTGCTCGGCTGCGGAGTCGTCGGGTCGTCCGTCGCCCGGATGCTCGTCGAGCAGGCGGACGACTTCGCCGCCCGCGCCGGCGCCCCGCTCGAGATCGTCGGCATCGCCGTCCGCCGCCCGCAGCGGCCCCGGCCGGACGTCCCCGTCGACCCCGCGCTCTTCACCGCCGACGCCGAGGACCTCGTGACCCGGGCGGACATCGTCATCGAGGTCATCGGTGGCATCGACCCCGCCCGCGGCCTCATCCTCCGCGCGCTCGAGCACGGCGCGTCCGTCGTCTCGGCGAACAAGGCGCTCGTCGCCGAGGACGGCCCGACGCTCTTCGAGGCCGCGACCGCGCACGGCGTCGACCTGTCCTACGAGGCCGCCGTCGCCGGCGCCATCCCGATCCTCCGCCCGGTCCAGGAGTCGCTCGCCGGCGACCACGTCCGCAAGGTCATGGGCATCGTCAACGGCACGACGAACTTCGTCCTCGACGCGATGGACGTCTCCGGCTCCGGTTTCTCCGAGACCGTCGAGCAGGCGCAGGCCCTCGGGTACGCCGAGGCCGACCCGACCGCCGACGTCGAGGGCTTCGACGCCGCCGCGAAGGCCGCCATCCTCGCGAGCCTCGCCTTCCACACCCGCGTCTCCGCCGCCGACGTCCATCGCGAGGGCATCACCGAGGTCGGCGCCGCCGACATCGCCGCCGCCCGCGAGAACGACTGCGTCGTCAAGCTGCTCGCCATCTGCGAGCGGGTCACCGCCGACGGCCAGGACGCCGTGAGCGTCCGCGTCCACCCGGCGATGGTTCCGCGCTCGCACCCGCTCGCCAGCGTCCGCGAGGCGTTCAACGCCGTCTTCGTCGAGGCCGACGCCGCCGGCGAGCTGATGTTCTACGGCCGCGGCGCGGGGGGAGACCCCACCGCGTCGGCCGTCCTCGGTGACGTCGTCGCCGCCGCCCGGCACCGGGTCGCCGGCGGCCACGGCCCGCGCGAGTCCGCGTACGCCGACCTGCCCGTCGTCGACATGGGCCAGGCCGTCACGCGGTACCACATCAGCCTCGACGTGGCCGACCGCCCGGGCGTCCTCGCCCAGGTCGCGGCGGTCTTCGCCGAGCAGGGGGTGTCCATCGAGACGGTGCGTCAGCAGCCCGGGCCGGAGGGCGAGGACCGGGCGCGGCTCATCGTCGTGACGCACCGGGCGACCGACGCCGCGCTGTCCGCGACGGTGACGGCGCTCGCGGCGCTGGAGTCGGTCGCGGCCGTCGCGTCCGTCATGCGCGTGGAAGGGGCCTGACATGGCACACCAGTGGCGCGGGGTCATCCGCGAGTACGCCGAGCGGCTGCCGAGCCTCGCCGGGGCGCCGGTCGTCACCCTCCACGAGGGCGGCACCCCGCTCATCCCGTGCGAAGGGCTGTCCGAGCGCACCGGGGCCAACGTCCTCGTCAAGTACGAGGGGCTCAACCCGACGGCGTCGTTCAAGGACCGGGGGATGACGGCGGCGATCTCGGCGGCCAAGCTCGCCGGCGCCAAGGCCGTCATCTGCGCGAGCACCGGCAACACCTCCGCCTCCGCCGCCGCGTACGCCGTCAAGGCCGGGATGACGTGCGCCGTCCTCGTGCCCGACGGCAAGATCGCGATGGGCAAGCTGAGCCAGGCCATCGCCCACGGCGCCCAGCTCATCCAGGTCGAGGGGAACTTCGACGACTGCCTCACCGTCGCCCGCAAGCTCGCCGAGTCCTACCCCGTCGACCTCGTGAACTCCGTCAACCCGGCGCGGATCGAGGGGCAGAAGACGGCGGCCTTCGAGGTCGTCGACGCGCTCGGCGACGCCCCCGACATCCACGTCCTTCCCGTCGGCAACGCCGGCAACATCACCGCGTACTGGCGCGGGTACACGGAGTACGCGACGACGACGCCCGGGGTGGACGGGGTGGAGCTCGCTGCTGTCGCGACCCGGCGCCCGCAGATGTGGGGCTTCCAGGCCGCCGGCGCCGCGCCGATCGTCCTCGGCCACCCCGTCGACGAGCCGGAGACGGTCGCGACGGCCATCCGGATCGGCAACCCCGCGTCGTGGAAGCAGGCCGAGGCCGCCCGCGACGAGTCCGGCGGGACCATCGACTCCGTGACCGACGAGGAGATCCTCGAGGCGCACCGGCTGCTGTCCTCGACCGAGGGCGTCTTCGTCGAGCCCGGGTCGGCGGCGAGCATCGCCGGCCTGGTCAAGATGTCCCGCGCCGGCCGGGTGCCGGCCGACGCGACGGTCGTCTGCACCGTCACCGGGCACGGCCTCAAGGACCCGCAGTGGGCGCTGCGCACCGCCGACGGCGCGGACGTCGAGCCGGTCCGCGTGCCCGTCGACGCCTACTCGGTCGCGACGGCGCTGGGGCTCGAGGGGTGAGCGTCGTGCTGCGTCCCGGGGTCGCCGTCCAGGTGCGGGTCCCGGCGAGCAGCGCGAACCTCGGCCCGGGGTTCGACTCCGTCGGCTGCGCCCTCGGGGTGTGGGACGTCTGCCGGGCGGTCGTGACCGAGGAGCCCGGCCTCGTCGTCGAGGTCAGTGGCGAGGGGGAGGGGGCGGTCCCGCTCGACGAGACCCACCTCGTCCACCGGGCGATGCGCGCGGCGTGGTCGGAGATCGGCGTCGAGCCGCCGGCCGGGCTGCGCCTGTCCTGCGAGAACGCGGTGCCGCACGGGCGGGGGATGGGGTCGTCGGCGACGGCCATCGTCACGGGGATCGTCGCCGCCTTCGCCCTCGTCGACGTGTCGTCGGGGGAGTGGTCGGGCGACGTCGACCGGGACCGGGCGAACAGCCTCGCGGCCCGGCTCGAGGGGCACCCGGACAACGCCTCGGCGAGCGTCTACGGGGGCGTCACGCTGTCGTGGACCGAGGGCGAGCGGACGACGACGGTGCACCTGCCGGTGCACCCCGACGTCGAGCCGGTCGTCTTCGCGCCGGACGTCCAGCTGTCGACGGCACGCGCGAGGTCCGTCCTGCCGCAGCAGGTCCGGCTCGCCGACGCCGCCTCCAACTCGGCGCGGGCGGCGCTCTTCGCGTACGCCGTCGGGGCCGCACCCGAGCACCTCGTCGAGGCGACCCGGGACTGGCTGCACCAGGAGGCGCGGCGCGGATCCTACCCCGAGTCGATGGCGCTCGTCGACGCGCTCCGGGCGGCCGGGCACGCGGCGGCGATCTCCGGCGCCGGGCCGTCCGTCCTCGTCCTCGCCGCGCGCGACCGGGTCGAGGACGTGCGGGCGCACGGCGACGACCGCTGGCGCGTGCACACCCCCGGCATCCCGGCGTGCGGGGCCGAGGTCGAGGTGCTCGCCGGGGGCTGAACGGCCGATCCCGTTGACCTTCCTCGGGTTCCGGGCCCGTCGGTGGTACGGTTGAGGGGCGCCCGCAGCCGATGCCGGGCCCCAGGCCCGTTGCCTGCGGCGGAGCGCTCCCCACACCTCAGGGTTTGACGACGTGGCCGATCACGGCTGCTCGGACCGGGTGTGGCCTCTTCCAGCCAGACCGGCGTGTTCGCCGGTCCACGAGCGAGGGGAAGGATCCTTCGTGACAGACACCACCATCGAGACGTCGGCGCCCGCCGGCCAGCGCCGCTCCGGAGCACTCTCCGCGATGCGCCTCGCCGAGCTGCAGGGCCTTGCGTCGAGCATGGGCATCACCGGCACGGCGAAGATGCGCAAGGGCGACCTCGTCACCGCCATCCGCGCCCGGCAGAACGGCGAGAGCGGCCCCGCCGCCTCGACCAAGGCCGCCGAGGCCCCCGCGCCGCGCGCCGAGCAGCCCGCCCTCACCGAGAACGGTGCCGGCGGCGAGGCCCGCGAGTCCCGTCAGGACGACGGCGGCCGGCGCAGCCGCGACCGCGGCCGGGGCGACGGCGAGAACGGCCGGGCCCGCGACGACCATGGCGGGCGCGAGAAGAACCGCGACCAGCAGGGTCGTGAGGATCGGGGGAACGACCGCGGGGACTCCTCCCGCGACGACCGCGACGAGCAGAACCGCGACCGCGGTGAGCGTGGGGACCGTGGCGACCGGAACGACCGCGGCGAGCGGAACCGCGACCGCGGGAACGACCAGGGCGGCAACCAGAACCAGGGCGGCAACCGCGACCAGGGCAACCGCAACGACCGGAACGACCGCAACGACGACGAGGACGGCGGCGGCCGCGGCCGGCGGCGTCGCAACCGCGGGCGCAACCGCGACAAGCGCCGCGAGAACCAGGGCGGCGGCGGCCAGAACCAGGGCGGCGGCCAGAACGACGGCGAGATCCAGGTCCGCGAGGACGACGTGCTCGTCCCCGTCGCCGGCATCCTCGACATCCTCGACAACTACGCGTTCGTCCGCACGACCGGCTACCTGCCGGGCGGCAGCGACATCTACGTCCCGATGCAGGTCGTCAAGCGCAGCGGGCTGCGCAAGGGCGACGCCGTCACCGGGTCGATCAAGGCGGCGCGCGACGGCGAGGAGCCGCAGCAGCAGACCGTCGGCTCGCGGAACAACCGCCAGAAGTACACCCCGCTCGCCAAGCTCGAGACGGTCAACGGGATGTCGGTCGACGACGCCCGCCGCCGCCCCGAGTTCGGCAAGCTGACCCCGCTCTACCCGCAGGACCGCCTGCGGCTGGAGACCGAGGGCAGCATCATCACGACGCGGATCATCGACCTCGTCGCCCCCATCGGCAAGGGCCAGCGCGGGCTCATCGTCGCCCCGGCCAAGGCCGGCAAGACGATGGTCATGCAGTCCGTCGCGAACGCCATCACGACGAACAACCCCGAGTGCCACCTCATGGTCGTCCTCGTCGACGAGCGTCCCGAGGAGGTCACCGACATGCAGCGGGCCGTCAAGGGCGAGGTCATCTCCTCGACCTTCGACCGTCCGGCCGACGACCACACGACGGTCGCCGAGCTCGCGATCGAGCGGGCCAAGCGCCTCGTCGAGATGGGCCACGACGTCGTCGTGCTCCTCGACTCGATCACCAAGCTCGGCCGCGCCTACAACCTCGCCGCCCCGGCGAGCGGGCGCATCCTCTCCGGTGGTGTCGACTCGGCCGCGCTCTACCCGCCGAAGAAGTTCTTCGGTGCGGCGCGCAACATCGAGAACGGCGGCTCGCTCACCATCCTCGCGACGGCGCTCGTCGAGACCGGCTCGCGGATGGACGAGGTGATCTTCGAGGAGTTCAAGGGCACCGGCAACATGGAGCTCAAGCTCGACCGTGGCCTGGCCAACCGCCGGATCTTCCCCGCGGTCGACGTCAACAACTCGGGCACGCGCCGCGAGGAGATCCTCCTCGCCCCCGAGGAGCTGAAGATCATGTGGAAGCTGCGCCGGGTGCTCGCCGCGCTCGACAGCCAGCAGGGCATCGAGCTGCTCCTGGACCGCCTGAAGAAGACGAAGAACAACTACGAGTTCCTCATGCAGGTGCAGCAGACGAGCTCGATCAAGCTCGACGACGAGGACGAGTGACGAGCGCCTCACCGCTCGAGTGACCGGAACACGCCGCCTGCGACTTTCGCGGGCGGCGTGTTCCGTTGCCCCGGATCCTCGCGCGGCGCCGGGTCGCGGGGGTCAGCGCTGCGGACCGAGCTCGAGGCGGCGGCGCAGCTCGGTGCGGCCCTCGTCGGAGTCCGGCAGGTCCCACCACGACTCGACCCACCACGTCGCACCGGCCTCGCGCCAGGGCTCGACCGGTGGCCGGACGTCGCCGAAGTCGCCGTGGCTGTCGCCCTCGACGACGACGTCGTAGCCGTCCATCGTGTGGCCCGCCTCGGCCCGCAGCGCCGCGATGCGGTCGACGACCTCGCGCAGGGTGCTGGGCGTGAGCCGGGACCCCGGGTCGTCCACAGTGCCGCCGACCACGGCCGGCAGCACGCCCTGCCACCGGGCCGCCCGTTCGAGCGACCGCTGCCGGTCCACGCCGGGGACGAGCGCCCCGACGCACCACACCGGCGGGTGCGGGCGCTGGACCGGCGGGGGAGGGGCGAGCATCTCGACGGGCCGGGCGGTCCAGTGCTCGCCGGAGAACTCGAACGGTCCGCCGCCGAGCAGCCCGGCGTAGACGGCCAGCCCCTCGTCGACCTTCGCCGCCCGGACCCCGCGTCCCTCGTCCGGCTCGAAGGCGAGCCAGTTGTCGTGGAGCGCCCCGAGCCCGACGCCGAGCGTGACCCGGCCGTCGGACAGCCGGTCGACCGACCCCACCCGGCTCGCGAGGTCCCACGGCCGGTACCGGGACACCGGGGTGATGAGCGTGCCGAGCCGGATGCGCTCGGTGACCGTCGCGGCGGCGGCGAGCGTCGCCCACGCGTCCTGCGCCCAGACCGCCTCCCAGGTGAGCACCATGTCCCACCCGGAGTCCTCGGCGATCCGGGCCAGGTCGACGAACTGCTTCTCGGACACGAACGGCAGGACGGCTCCGAACCTCATGACGCGCGACGGTAGCGGCCTCCACCGACAGGCCACCCGGTCGCGGTGAGCGGGTGATGGGCCGCTCGGCCGTTCGGGTGGAGCGACGGGCGATCCGTGGACGGGGCGGGCCGCGGCCTCACTACGTTCACGAGCAGCGGCGCCCGTCCGGCGCCGGACCCGAGAGGAGCGCCCGATGCTCACCGACCCGACCGCCCGCCCCGACACCTGCGACCTCACCTCCGTCCTCGTGCGGGTCGTGGAGTCGCTGCGTCCCGTCGCGACCGCGCGCGGGGTGCAGCTGAGCCTCGAGCTCGGGTCGGGTGACCTCGCCGTCCCCGGGGTCGAGCGGTACGTCCACGACGCCGTCCTCGACGTCGCCGGACAGGCCGTGTCGACGTGCGCCTCCGGTACGGCCGTCGTCCTCGACCTCCACCGCACCGACCACGGCGTCGCGCTCGACATCGTCGACACCGGCTCCGGCACGCACGCCGACCGCGCCGACACGCGGGCGATGGCGCTCGCGGTCGAGTCCTACGGCGGGCAGGTCAACGTCGCCTCCGTCGAGGGTGTCGGGACCTCCGTGCGGATCTGGTGGCCGGTGCCCGTCGCCGCTCCCGCGCGCCGTCACCTCAGCGCCGTCTGAGGGTCGCTCGTGCCCCCTTCGGCGGGAATGCCGGGGGAGGGGCCGCCGTTTAGGTCACCGTGTGCCTGCTCTGGCACACTTGACCGCTGGACCGGTTCACGGCACAGACGCGTTTCCTGAGCGACCTCCCCACGAGGGTCGCAGGCGGGGCGCCACAGGGTTTGCAGCACGGTGCTGGGCCCGCCGACCCGGGGACATCCAAGGAGAGAATCGTGAAGAAGGACATCCACCCCGCGTACGGGGAGACCACCGTCACCTGCACGTGCGGCAACACGTTCACCACGCGCAGCACGGCGGAGAACGGCGTCATCCACGCCGACGTCTGCTCGGCCTGCCACCCGTTCTACACGGGCAAGCAGAAGATCCTCGACACCGGTGGCCGCGTGGCCCGGTTCGAGGCCCGCTACGGCAAGAAGGCCGCCAAGTAGCACCCCCGATGCGCCGGTCCACCCCTGCGGGTGGGCCGGCGCATCGTCGTCTGCCGGCGGGCGGCAGGACGGGTCACGGGGCGTCGGCGCCTCGCGGTCATCGAGACAAGGGAACGTCCCGCGACACACGACAACCGTTCCCTTGTCTCACCGGACATTTCGGGGTGACCCCGAAATGTGGAGACGGATGAGGTGGGAGGAGGAGGTCGGATGCTCGAGTCCGCCGAGGCGCTCGTCGCCGAGCACGCCGCCCTGGAGCGGGAGATGGCCGACCCCGCCGTCGCGCCCGACCCGGACCGCCTGCGCGAGGTCAACCGCCGCTACGCCGCCCTCGGGCCGGTCGTCGCCGGGCACCGCGCCTGGACCGCCGCGCGTGACGACCTCGACGCCGCCCGCGAGCTCGCCGCCGAGGACCCCGCGTTCGCCGACGAGCTGCCCGCCCTCGAGGACGCCGTCACCGCCGCCGAGGACCGGCTGCGCCGGCTGCTCGTCCCCCGCGACCCGGAGGACGACCGCGACGTCATCCTCGAGGTCAAGGCGGGGGAGGGCGGCGCCGAGTCGGCCCTCTTCGCCGGTGACCTGCTGCGGATGTACCTGCGCTTCGCCGAGCGCCGCGGCTGGCGCACCGAGGTCCTCGACGCGACCGAGGCCGAGCTCGGCGGCTACAAGGACGTCCGCGTCTCCGTGAAGTCCCGCGGCACGCCCCAGCCCGGCGAGGCGCCGTGGGCCCTGCTGAAGTACGAGGGCGGCGTGCACCGCGTCCAGCGCGTGCCGGTCACCGAGAGCCAGGGCCGCATCCACACCTCCGCCGCCGGCGTCTGGGTCATGCCGGAGGCCGAGGAGGTCGAGGTGAGCATCGACCCGAACGACCTGCGCATCGACGTCTTCCGCTCCAGCGGCCCCGGCGGCCAGAGCGTCAACACGACCGACTCCGCGGTCCGCATCACCCACCTCCCGACCGGCGTCGTCGTCTCGTGCCAGAACGAGAAGTCCCAGCTGCAGAACCGCGAGGCCGCCCTGCGGGTGCTGCGCGCGCGGCTGCACCGGATGGCGATGGACGAGCGCAACGCCGCCGACGCCACCGCCCGGGCGAGCCAGGTCCGCACCGTCGACCGGTCCGAGCGCATCCGCACGTACAACTTCCCCGAGAACCGGATCAGCGACCACCGCACCGGCTACAAGGCGCACGCCCTCGACGGCGTCCTCGACGGCGACCTCGACGCCGTCGTCACCTCGGCCGTCGACGCCGACGAGGCCGCGAAGCTCGCCGCGCTCGCGGACCGATGACCGGCCTGACCGATGAGCGACACCGACCGATGAGCAGCACCGACCGATGACCGCCGCTGACCGCCCGACGCTCGCCGCCGCCGTCACCGGCGCCCGCGCCACGCTCGCCGCGGCAGGCATCGCCTCTCCGCACGTCGACGCCGTCGAGCTCGCGGCCTTCGTCCTCGACACCGACGCGGGGGACGTCCGGCGCCGGATGGTCATGCGCGACCCGGTCGATCCCGCGTTCCTCGACACCCTCGACCGGCTCGTCGAGGCCCGTGGCTCCCGCGTCCCGCTCCAGCACCTCACCGGGCGGGCGTACTTCCGCCGGCTCACCCTCGCCGTCGGTCCCGGTGTCTTCGTGCCCCGCCCCGAGACGGAGGTGACGGCGCAGCACGCCATCGACGCCGCCCGCGCCGCCGGCGACCACCCCGTCGTCGTCGACCTCTGCACCGGCTCGGGTGCCCTCGCCCTCGCCGTCGCCGACGAGGTCCCGGGAGCCGACGTCCACGCCGTCGAGCTGAGCCCCGAAGCCCATGCCTGGGCCACGCGCAACGTCGGCGACCTCCCCCTGCGCGTCGACCTCCGGCTCGGCGACGCGACGACCGCCTTCCCCGAGCTCGAGGGCACCGTCGACGTCGTCGTGAGCAACCCGCCCTACATCCCCGACGGCGCCACCCCGGTCGACCCCGAGGTCCGCGACCACGACCCCGAGGTCGCGCTCTACGGTCGCTCGGCCGACGGGCTCGCCGTCCCGCTCGCCGTCGCCGCCCGGGCCGCGGTCCTCCTGCGTCCCGGCGGCGTCCTCGTGATGGAGCACGCCGACGCCCAGGGCGAGTCCCTGCCCACCGCGCTGCGGGCGACGGGGGAGTGGACCGACGTCGTCGACCACCGGGACCTCACCGGGCGGCCTCGGTCGGTCCGCGCCGTCCGCCGCTGACGTCGGGCGGCGGCGCGTCGGCGTCAGGCGGGCTCCGCGCCGCGGCCGCCGCACAGCCCGCACATCTGTCCGTCCCGCCACCCCGACCCGTGGCAGTACGAGCAGGGCCGGTACGAGCCGCCGGACCCCTTCCCCGCCCGGGCACCGCGCCCCGTCACCGTGAGGAACAGCCACGAGACGAGCCCTGCGCCGAGCAGGGCGACCCACGCGAGGACGGCGGTCGTCGTCGTCACGACGTCGGTGGCCACGAGCGCCACCGTCGCCCCGAGCGTCAGCAGGGCGTGCCACCACGGCCGCAGCAGCACCCGGACGACGAACAGCACGAGACGGGCGGCGACGGCCGCGAGGAACAGCAGGAGCAGGAGCAGCAGCCCCGCCGCGACGAGGAACCCGACGGGCCCCAGGATCGGCTGCCAGAACTCGAGGCTCCCCGCGTCGTCCATGCTGCACCGTAGGACCGCCGCCCGCCGCCGCGGCAGACCCTGCCCGCCATCCGGGCGGCACCCGGCGGCCCGACCGCGTCGCGCGGGTGTCGTGGGGCGAGCCGACGACGCCCCGCCGCCGACCGAGTCCTAGGCTGGGCCACCATGAGCCCGGTCTTCGACTGCACCACCGAGGCGGGTCGCTCCGAGGCCGTCACCAAGACGGCCGAGGGCGTCCGGCGCGGTGCCCTCGTCGTCCTCCCCACCGACACCGTCTACGGCATCGGCGCCGACGCGTTCGACGGCGAGGCCGTCAAGGCCCTCCTCGCCGCGAAGGGCCGCGGCCCGGACATGCCGCCGCCGGTCCTCGTCCCGGAGGCGCGCACCATCGACGGCCTCGCGACGCAGGTCCCGGCCTACGCCCGCGCCCTCGTCGAGGAGTTCTGGCCCGGGCCGCTCACCCTCGTCCTCCAGGCCCAGCCCTCGCTCGTGTGGGACCTCGGCGAGACCGGCGGGACCGTCGCGCTGCGGATGCCCGACGACGAGGTCGCCCTCGAGGTCCTGCGCGCCGTCGGCCCGATGGCCGTGAGCAGCGCCAACCGGCACGGGTACCCCTCGAGCCGGACGGTGCTCGACGCCGCCAGCCAGCTCGGCGCCGCCGTCGAGTTCTACCTCGACGGCGGGCCGTCCACCGGCGGCCTCGCGTCGACGATCGTCGACTGCACCCGGGACGAGCCGGTCGTCCTGCGCCTCGGGGCCCTGTCCGAGGAGGACGTCATGGCCGTCGTGGAGCGCAGCCGCGCCGACGCCCTACAGTTGTCGGACGCCGACGACGGCCCTGCCGACGACGACCCCGCCGCCGAGACCGACGACGGGACGCGCGCCGCGGCCGACGACGCCGCCGCCGACAGCCAGACCGACGCCGGCACCCAGACCGACGCCCAGACCGACAGCGGTGCCGAGACCGACGCACCGACCCAGGACGAGCCGCGGGAGACCTCCACCGATGAGTGACACGTTCTACGGATCCGACTTCGCCGCGCTCGAGGCGTTCGACCCCGACATCGCCGGCGTCCTCACCGCCGAGCTCGGCCGCATCCGCGGGGGTCTGCAGCTCATCGCGAGCGAGAACCTCTCCAGCCCCGAGGTCCTCACCGCGCTCGGCTCGACGCTGTCGAACAAGTACGCCGAGGGCTACCCCGGCCGCCGGTACTACGGCGGCTGCGCCGAGGTCGACGTCGCCGAGAACCTCGCGATCGAGCGGTGCAAGGCCCTCTTCGGCGCCGACCACGCGAACGTCCAGCCGCACTCCGGCGCGAGCGCGAACCAGGCCGTCTACGGCGCCTTCCTCAAGCCGGGCGAGACGATCCTCGCGATGAGCCTGCCGCACGGCGGGCACCTCACCCACGGCACGAAGGTCTCGTTCTCCGGCAAGTGGTTCGACGCCGTCCACTACGGCGTCGACAAGGACACCGAGGACGTCGACTACGACGAGGTCGAGCGGCTCGCCAAGGAGCACCGGCCCAAGGTCATCCTCGCCGGCGGCTCCGCCATCCCGCGACAGATCGACTTCGCCCGCTTCCGGGCCATCGCCGACGAGGTCGGGGCGGTCTTCTGGGTCGACGCCGCGCACTTCATCGGCCTCGTCGCCGGCAAGGCCATCCCGAGCCCGGTCCCGCACGCCGACGTCGTCTCCTTCACGACGCACAAGGTGCTGCGCGGCCCGCGCTCCGGGGCGATCGTCTGCCGCGAGGAGCACCGCGCCGCGATCGACAAGGCCGTCTTCCCGATGATGCAGGGCGGTCCGCAGATGCACACGATCGCGGCGAAGGCCGTGAACTTCAAGGAGTGCGCGACGCCCGAGTACGCCGCGTACACCGAGCAGGTCGTGACGAACGCCCGCGCGCTCGCGGCCGCGCTCGGCGAGAAGGGCATCCGCCCGACGACCGGCGGCACGGACACCCACCTGAGCCTGCACGACCTCCAGGGCGTCGGGGTCACCGGCGTCGACGCCGAGGCCCGCTCGGACGCCGCCGGCATCACGCTGAACAAGAACGCGATCCCGTTCGACCCGCAGAAGCCGAACATCGCCTCCGGCATCCGCGTCGGCACCCCGTGCGTCACGACGCAGGGGATGGGCGAGGAGCAGATGCAGCGGATCGGCGAGCTCATCGCCCGCGCCGTCGTCGACGGGGACGCCGACCCGGAGCACGCGGTGAGCCGCGAGGTCCGCGCCGGGGTCACCGAGCTCGTCGAGGCCTTCCCGGCCTACCCGCGCCCCGCCTGACCGACCGTCACCACAGCCCGTGACCGACCCCCACCCCCGCGACGGACGCCCGGGCCAGGCGCCCCTGCTCGCGCGGCTCAACCGGCGGGGGTTCCGGCTCGTCATGCTCCTGGACGGCCTCGCCGTCCTCGGGCTCATGGTCGGCTCGATGCTCTGGCGTTTCGGCACGCCGCCGTGGTCGGTCTACACGCTCTCGCAGTACGCGACGTCGTTCGCCGTCTCGACGCTCATCTTCCTCAGCGCCTTCTACTTCGGCGGCCTCTACGAGCGTGAGCCCCGGCTCGGCGGCGCCGCCGGCCTGCTGCCGCGCGCGGCCCGGCTCTCGCTCGCCGCGGGCAGCTTCGTCGCCCTGCTCAACCTCGCCCTCAGCGGCCTGGCGCGCCAGCGCGGCTCGCTCATCGGTCGGGCGCTGCCCTTCCCGATCGGCAACCTCGTCATCGTCATCGTCCTCGCGGCGCTCGCCGTGGCCCTCAACCGGGCGATCGTCCAGACGCTGCGGACCCGGCGGGAGGGCCACCCCCGGGTCGTCCTCGCGGGTCGGCCCGAGGACATCGCGCTCGCCCGCCAGCACGTCGCGGTCAACGGCTCGGACCTCCAGGTCGTCGCCGAGGTCGACGAGCCGCACTCCGTCGTCGACGTCGTCGAACGCACCGGCGCCACCGACGTCCTGCTCCTCACCGGGGCCTGGCTGGACGACTGGTACCCGCGGACCATCGGACGTCTCGACGCGGCCGGCGTCACGGTGCTGCTGCGCGTGGGCGGCCGCGAGACCCTCTTCGGGCTGCACCGGCTGCGGGAGGTCGCGGGGCTGCCGTTCGTCCTCCTCATGCCGCAGACGATGGCCTCGTCGCAGCGGCACTTCAAGCGGCTCTTCGACCTCTTCCTCGTCATCGTCACCGCCCCCGTGTGGCTGCTCATCCTCGCGGGCGTCGCGGTGCACCAGCTCGTCGTCGTCGGGGCGCCGCTCATCTACCAGCAGACCCGCGTCGGTGTCGGCGGCAGCACCTTCGAGATGGTGAAGTTCCGCACGATGCGGACCGACGCCGAGGCCGCCGGGGGAGCGCAGCTGTCGAGCCACGGCGACCCCCGGGTCATCCCCGCGTGCCGCTGGGTGCGGGCGACCCGGGCCGACGAGCTGCCGCAGATCCTCCACATCGTCACCGGACGGATGTCGGTCGTCGGCCCGCGCCCCGAGCGTCCCGAGCTCACGGCGGGGTTCGAGCAGGAGATCGCCGGGTACACGAGGCGGCACGAGGTGCCCCCCGGTCTCACCGGACTGGCACAGATCCACGGTCGGTACCACACTGACGCGGAGTACAAGCTGGGCTACGACCTCCAGTACCTCGTCAACTGGTCCCCGGTCCTGGACCTGGAGATCATCGCCCGGACGATCTGGGTCGTGCTCGCCCGCCGGGTGTGACCCGTGAGGGCACCCCGAGTCCGTCGCACGACCGCGCCGTTGCCGCCCGAACGGCGCTTGTGATAGTTTTCACAAGACGTTCCCCGACCTCCGAGGAAGCCATCCCATGAGCCTCGCCGCCGCGGCCCGGACGCCCGTCGCCTCGATGCGACGCCACGTCCTCGTCGTCGGTCTGCCCGGCATCGCGCTGGCCGGTCTCGTCGGGCTCCTCCTCGGCTCGCCGCAGGCCGCGCTGTCCGCCGCCGCGGGGGCGTTCCTCGTCTTCGTCGTCATGCTCGCCGGCCTGCTCGGCATCACGAGCGTCGTCCAGGGGCCCGTCGGCCTCAGCTTGGCCGGCGCCGCGATCGTCTACATCGGCCAGCTCGTCCTCGTGCTCGCGGCCATCGCCGTCCTCGAGAACGCCGCCTGGCTCGCCGGCACCGCGGTCGCGCTCGGCGGGGTCACCGAGGGCCTGCTCGTCGTCGGCGCCCAGGTCCTCGGTTTCGTCCGCGCGCGGCACGGCTTCGACGACGCGGTGATGGAGGCCCGATGAGCGAGCGCCACCTCTCCGACGCCGAGCACCGGCAGGGCCCGAGCGAGTTCGTCTCGGCCGACGCCATGGGCGCCACGGCCGTCGCCTACCTCGTCACGGGCCCGATGGTCTTCGGCGGTCTCGGGCTGCTCGCCGACCACCTGCTGGGCATCCGGGGGCTCGTCGTCCTCGGGATCCTGGGCGGGATGGCGCTGTCCGTCTACACGATCTGGCTCAGGTACGGTATGACCGGTACCGACCCGCAGGGCTCCGACGAGTCCCGGGCCGACACGACCCATGAGGAGACCTTGTGAGCATGGCCGCTGCCCTCGGGGGCCTGGCGACCCTGTCCACCGCGAGCGGTGACAGCTTCGAGACCCCCACGCCCGCCATCTTCTACCTCCCGATCATCGGTGAGGGCGACTGGGCCATCACCGAGCAGATGTTCTGGGGCGGCGTCTCCGTCCTGCTGCTGTCGCTCGTCATGGTCCGCCTGTCCGCGAAGGCGGCCGTGGTCCCGACCAAGGGCCAGTGGATGATGGAGGGCTTCTACAACTTCGCGCGCAACGGCATCGCCCGCGACATGATCGGCAGCAAGGACTTCCTCAGGTTCGTCCCACTGCTCTTCACGCTCTTCGCGCTCATCCTCCTCAACAACCTCTTCGGCATCCTGCCGCCGGTGATGAACCCGACGACCGGCCGGATCGGCTTCCCGATCGCCTTCACCGTCGTCGTCTACGTCGTCTACCACTGGGTCGGGATCAGCCGGAAGGGCCTCGGCGGCTACCTCGCCGGGCTCGTCCCGCCGGGCCTGCCGGGCTGGATCAAGGGCCCGATCTGGGTGCTGGAGTTCATCACCTTCTTCATCACCCGGCCGCTCACCCTCGCCCTGCGGCTCTTCGGCAACATGTTCGCCGGCCACATGCTCATCGTGCTGTTCGTGAGCGCCGGCGCCTACTTCCTCACCCAGGGCATCGTCTTCCAGCTGCTGTCCGTGCCGACCTTCATCATGGCGGCCGCGATGGTGCTCTTCGAGGGCCTGGTCCAGTTCCTCCAGGCCTACGTCTTCACCCTGCTCGCCGCGAGCTACATCGCGGGCGCGGTCGCCGACGACCACTGAGCAGGAACCACCCCACAACTTCATACGCCCATCACACGCCCGCGACGGACGAGCCGGCGCGGACCACAAGAAAGAGGACATCACGGTGTTCGGAAACCTCTCCCTCGTCGGCTACGGCCTCGCGACCATCGGCCCGGCCATCGCCGTCGGCCTGATCTTCGCCGCCTACATCAGCGGTGTCGCCCGCCAGCCGGAGGCCCGCCCGCTGCTCCAGCCGATCGCGATCCTCGGGTTCGCGCTCGCCGAGGCCCTCGCCATCTTCGGCCTGGTCCTCTACTTCGTGCCGATCCGCTGACCCTCTTCGCCCACCCGTCCCACCGGCACTAGGAGTCACTCGTGCACATCACCGCAGCGTCCTCCCTCGCCGCCCTGCCCATGGCGAGCGGCGAGGAGAAGTTGCCGCTCATCCCGCACATCCCGGAGCTCATCTTCGGGTTCGTGATGCTCGGGATCCTCTACGCCGTCGTCGCCAAGAAGGTCGTCCCGAACCTGGAGCGGGCCTACGAGGAGCGCCGTGCGGCCATCGAGGGCGGGATGGAGCAGGCCGAGCAGGCCCAGACCGAGGCCCGCGAGGCCCTCGAGAAGTACACGGCCCAGCTCGCCGAGGCCCGCGCCGAGGCGAACGAGATCCGCGAGACCGCCCGTGAGCAGGGCGCCCAGATCGTCACGGAGATGCGTGCCCAGGCCCAGGCCGAGGCGACCCGCATCACCGAGGCGGCCAAGCGCCAGGTCGAGGCCGAGCGGCAGCAGGCCGTCGTCCAGCTCCGCACCGAGGTCGGGACCCTCTCGACCGCGCTCGCGAGCAAGATCGTCGGCGAGTCGCTCGAGGACGAGGTGCGCCAGAAGGGCATCGTCGACCGGTTCCTCACCGAGCTCGAGTCCGGCGACGTCCGTCCGGAGAAGGTCACGACGACCGGGCAGGACTCCTGATGCGTGGCTCGTCCCGCGGCGCCGCCCGCGCGTCCCAGGAGGCCTTCGACGCCGCCCTGGCCGGCAGCGCGGACGGCACCACCCTCGCCGAGGAGCTCTTCGCGGTGACGTCCGTCGTCGACGGCAACGCCTCGCTGCGCCGGGCCCTCGCCGACCCCTCCCGGGACGGCGAGGCCAAGGCAGGGCTGGCCCGGTCGCTCTTCGGCGGTCGTGTCGGCCAGGCGACGAGCGACCTCGTCGCGACCGTCGCCGGGCAGCGGTGGGCCGCCGAGCGCGACATGTCCGACACCCTCGAGAGCCTGGCCGTCCAGGCCCTCCTGGCGAACGCCGAGGGCACCGGCCGCATCGACCGGGTCGAGGACGAGCTGTTCCGTTTCGAGCGGATCGTCGCCGCCGACCCCGCGCTGCGCGACACCCTCTCGAGCCGCAACACCGACGCCGACGGCAAGGCCGGGCTGGTGCGCACCCTCCTCGAGAGCAAGGCGGCGCCGGAGACGGTCCGCCTCGCCGAGCAGGCCGTCCGCGTGCCCCGCGGCCGCCGGCTCGACCGGGTCATGGAGGCCTACCTCGAGCTCGCGTCCCGGCGGCGCGACGAGCTCACGGCGCTCGTCACCGTCGCCGCGCCGCTCGAGGAGCAGCAGTCGGCCCGGCTGCGCAGCGCGCTCGAGAAGCACTACGGCAAGGCCGTCACCCTCCAGGTCGTCCAGGACCCCACGGTCATGGGCGGCATCCGGGTCCAGGTCGGCGACGAGGTCGTCGACGGGACCGTGCTCCGGCGCCTCGAGGAGGCCCGGCGGCACGTCACCGGGGGCTGACCCGGACGGCCGTCACGGCCACAACTGCACACGCACCACCAGTCGACACGAAACGTTCGGCCCACGAGGGGCCGGTGACCGAGGAGAAGATCAGACATGACGGAGCTCTCGATCCGTCCGGACGAGATCCGGGACGCGCTGGACAGCTACGTGCGCTCCTACGAGCCGGGCGCGGCCTCCCGCGAGGAGGTCGGACGCGTCACCGACGCCGGTGACGGCATCGCGCACGTCGAGGGCCTGCCCTCGGCCATGACCAACGAGCTGCTCCAGTTCGAGGACGGCACCCTCGGCCTCGCGCTGAACCTCGACGTCCACGAGATCGGCGTCGTCATCCTCGGTGACTTCTCGAAGATCGAGGAGGGCCAGGAGGTCAAGCGGACCGGCGAGGTCCTCTCGGTCCCCGTCGGCGACGGCTTCATGGGCCGCGTCGTCGACCCGCTCGGCAACCCCATCGACGGCATGGGGGACATCGAGTCCGCCACCCGCCGCGCGCTCGAGCTGCAGGCGCCGACCGTCGTCCAGCGCAAGTCGGTCCACCAGCCGCTGCAGACCGGCCTCAAGGCCGTCGACGCGATGACCCCGGTCGGTCGTGGCCAGCGCCAGCTCATCATCGGCGACCGCCAGACCGGCAAGACCACCGTCGCGGTCGACACGATCATCAACCAGAAGGAGTTCTGGGAGACCGGCGACCCGGAGAAGCAGGTCCGCTGCATCTACGTCGCCATCGGCCAGAAGGGCTCCACGATCGCGTCCGTCAAGGGCACGCTCGAGGAGGCCGGCGCGATGGAGTACACGACCATCGTCGCGGCCCCCGCCTCGGACTCCGCGGGCTTCAAGTACCTCGCGCCGTACACCGGCTCCGCCATCGGCCAGCACTGGATGTACGAGGGCAAGCACGTCCTCATCGTCTTCGACGACCTGAGCAAGCAGGCCGAGGCCTACCGCGCCGTCTCCCTCCTCCTGCGCCGCCCGCCGGGCCGCGAGGCCTACCCGGGTGACGTCTTCTACCTGCACAGCCGGCTCCTCGAGCGCTGCGCGAAGCTCTCCGACGAGCTCGGTGCGGGCTCGATGACCGGCCTGCCGATCATCGAGACCAAGGCCGGCGACGTCTCGGCGTTCATCCCGACGAACGTCATCTCCATCACCGACGGCCAGATCTACCTCCAGGCGGACCTGTTCAACGCCAACGTCCGGCCCGCCATCGACGTGGGTATCTCCGTCTCCCGGGTCGGTGGTGCCGCGCAGGTCAAGGCGATGAAGTCGGTCTCCGGCCGCCTCAAGCTCGACCTGGCGCAGTACCGCGCCCTCGAGGCGTTCGCGATGTTCGCCTCCGACCTCGACCCGGCCTCGCGCGCCCAGCTCGCCAAGGGCGAGCGGCTCGTGGAGCTGCTCAAGCAGCCGCAGGCCGCGCCGTACCCGGTCGAGGAGCAGGTCGTCTCGATCTGGATGGGCACGACGGGCAAGCTCGACACCGTCCCGGTCCAGGACGTCCGCCGCTTCGAGGCCGAGTTCCTCGACCACCTGCGTCGCTCCAAGGCCGACCTGCTCACCGCCATCCGCGAGTCGGGCAAGTTCGAGGAGGAGACCGAGCAGGCGCTCACCGCCGAGGTCGAGTCCTTCAAGGACAAGCAGTTCGACGCCTCGGAGGACGACGCCGTGCCGGTCGGCTCCGAGGAGGAGGACGGCGCCGAGGCGATGGACTCCGACCAGGAGCAGATCGTCAAGCAGAAGCGCTGAGCGCGCGGTCCACCGAGCAGACACCACGAAAGGCGGAATGACATGGGAGCGCAGATCCGGGAGTACCGGCAGCGCATCCGGTCCGTCAGCGCGACGAAGAAGATCACCCGGGCCATGGAGCTCATGGCGGCCTCGCGGGTCGTCAAGGCCCAGCAGGCCGTCCGGGAGTCCTCGCCGTACGCCCGGGCCCTGACCCGCGCGGTCTCGGCGGTCGCGACGTTCTCGACCGAGGACCACCCGCTCACCTCCGAGAAGGAGGACGTCAAGCGTGCGGCCGTCGTCATCATGACCTCGGACCGCGGCCTGGCGGGTGCGTACAGCTCCGCGGTCATCAAGGAGAGCGAGCGGGTCGTCGGCCGGCTGCGCGAGGAGGGCAAGGAGGTCGTCCCCTACCTCCTCGGGCGCAAGGCCATCGGCTACTACTCCTTCCGGCGTCGCGAGTTCGCGGCCTCGTGGAGCGGGTTCTCCGAGAAGCCGACGTTCGACACGGCGCGCGAGATCGCGCAGCGGCTCGTCGACGACTTCACGACGGACACCGACGAGGGCGGCATCGACGAGGTGCACGTCGTCTTCACCCGGTTCGTCTCGATGGTCACCCAGGAGCCCGAGGTCATCCGGCTGCTGCCGCTCGAGGTCGTCGAGGGCACCGAGGCGCCCGCCGACGACGAGCTGCTGCCGCTCTACGAGTTCGAGCCGGACCCGGCCCAGGTGCTCGACGCGCTGCTGCCGAAGTACGTCAACGCCCGTCTGTTCAACTGCATGCTCCAGGCCGCCGCGTCCGAGCTCGCCGCCCGCCAGCGGGCGATGAAGTCGGCGACGGACAACGCCGAGGAGCTCATCAAGAAGTACACCCGGCTGGCCAACCAGGCGCGCCAGGCCGAGATCACCCAAGAGATCAGCGAAATCGTCGGTGGCGCCAGCGCGCTGGCCGAGAGCAAGTGAGAGAGAGACCATGACTGCCACTGTCACCGAGAACAGCTCGGCCACCGCCGCCGGCGGCGTCGGCCGGATCTCCCGCATCATCGGCCCGGTCGTCGACGTCGAGTTCCCCGTCGACGCGATGCCGGACCAGTACAACCTGCTCACGACCGAGGTCGAGCTCGGCGGGGCGACGAACGTCCTCAACCTCGAGGTCGCCCAGCACATCGGCGACAACATGGTCCGGGCGATCTCGCTCCAGCCGACCGACGGTCTCGTCCGCGGCGCGCCCGTCAAGGACTCCGGTGGCCCGATCACCGTGCCGGTCGGCGACGTGACGCTCGGCAAGGTCTTCAACGCGACCGGCGTGTGCCTCAACCTCGAGGAGGGTCAGACCCTCGACGTCCAGGAGCGGTGGGGCATCCACCGCCAGGCGCCCGCCTTCGACCAGCTCGAGTCGAAGACGACGATGTTCGAGACCGGCATCAAGGTCATCGACCTGCTCACCCCCTACGTGCAGGGCGGGAAGATCGGCCTCTTCGGGGGTGCGGGCGTCGGCAAGACCGTCCTCATCCAGGAGATGATCGCCCGCGTGGCCCGCAACCACGGTGGTGTGTCGGTGTTCGCCGGCGTCGGCGAGCGCACCCGTGAGGGCAACGACCTCATGGTCGAGATGGAGGAGGCCGGCGTCCTCGGCCAGACCTCGCTCGTCTTCGGCCAGATGGACGAGCCGCCGGGCACCCGCCTGCGCGTCGCCCTCTCGGCGCTGACGATGGCGGAGTACTTCCGCGACGTCCAGAACCAGGACGTCCTGCTGTTCATCGACAACATCTTCCGGTTCACCCAGGCCGGCTCGGAGGTCTCCACGCTGCTCGGCCGCATGCCGTCCGCGGTGGGCTACCAGCCGACCCTCGCCGACGAGATGGGCACGCTCCAGGAGCGGATCACCTCGACGCGTGGTCACTCGATCACCTCGATGCAGGCGATCTACGTCCCCGCCGACGACTACACCGACCCGGCGCCGGCGACGACGTTCGCCCACCTCGACGCGACGACCGAGCTCTCGCGTGAGATCGCCTCGCTCGGCATCTACCCGGCCGTGGACCCGCTCACCTCGACGAGCCGGATCCTCGACCGCCGGTACATCTCCACCGAGCACTACGAGACCGCGGTGCGCGTCAAGCAGATCCTCCAGCGCAACAAGGAGCTGCAGGACATCATCGCGATCCTCGGCATCGACGAGCTGTCCGAGGAGGACAAGCTCCTCGTCAACCGCGCCCGCCGGATCCAGCGCTTCCTGTCGCAGAACACCTACGTCGCGAAGCAGTTCACCGGCATCGAGGGCTCGACCGTCTCGCTCGCCGACACGATCGAGGCCTTCACGAAGATCTGCGACGGCGAGTACGACCACGTCGGCGAGCAGGCCTTCTTCATGTGCGGTGGCCTCGACGACGTCGAGCGCCAGTGGGCCGAGATCCAGAAGAACCTCTGATGGCTGCGCTCCAGGTCGAGCTCGTCGCCGCGGACCGCAAGGTCTGGGAGGGCGAGGCCAGCCAGGTCAGCGCCCGGTCGACAGAGGGCGAGCTGGGTGTGCTCCCGGGCCACCAGCCGATGCTCTGCGTCCTCGCCGAGGGTGAGGTGCGCATCGACGCCGGCGGGTGGAAGACGGCGGTCGTCGACGGCGGGTTCATCTCGGTGGACCACGACCGGGTGACGATCGTCGCCGAGACGGTCGACGCCTCCGGCATGGGTTCCTGACGACGCGGGCGGGGGCGGTCACTCGGATGGATGCGGTACTGGTCACCGAGATCGTCCTCGCCCTCGTCGTGCTCCTCCTCGTCGGCGCGCTCACCTTCGTGTGGGCGCGCCGTCGTTTCATCGCGGGGGACGGGCGGCCCGTCATGCTGTGCGCGCTGCGGGACGACGGGGGGCAGCGGTGGCGGCTCGGGCTGGCGCGGCTGGGGGCGAGCCGGTTCGAGTGGTTCAGCGTCGTCGGGCCGTCGCTGCGCCCCGAGGTGTCGTGGCTGCGCGGTGAGGTCGTCCTCGGCGGCCCGCAGCCGACGTCGGACGTCATCCCCGGGCTCGCGGAGCCGGTCGCGGTGACCGGGTCCGCCGCGGGGCGCACGTGCGAGTTCGCCTTCGCGCCGGCCGCCTACACCGCGGTGCGGGCGTGGATCGAGTCCAGCCCGCCCGGGTACAACGTCAACGTCGCCTGACGCTCGCCCGGCCGAGCTCCGGGCGCCTCCTGACAGGGGTGCGGTCGCCGTGAGCCGGTGCCCGGCCGCGTCCCGACCCCCTGACCCGATGTGGTCTCGTCCGAGAACCTCCGGATCCGGAGTACATGCTCCGCATCCGGAGGATCCCGTGAGCACACACATCCCGGGTCTCGGAGCAGGGGCAGCATGGCGTCCCGGGCGAGGGCCCCGAGCGTCCGGCCCCATTCCTGGGTGCCGCCGCGGCGCTTCGGCAGACCCGCGGTCTGCATCGACCCGCCCGCTGGACCCGGCGAGGACGAGGGCGCCGGTGCCTCGAGGCAGGTCCGGGAGGACACGGACCCCCGGAGGGTCCGTGAGCTCCGCGTGCCGCACGACCGCCGTGCCGCTCAGCGCTCGGGAGCGTCGTCCCGACCGCCGCCGGGCTTCCACAGGACGTCGCCGCCCGCGTCGACGTTCGCCGTCCGGGCGAGGACGAACAGCAGGTCCGACAGGCGGTTGAGGTACCGCGCGGTCGTCGGGTTGACGCCGCCCTCGCCCCTGGTCGTGCCGGGGTCCGTGCCGTACGCGTCGATGGCGGCCCACGTCGAGCGCTCCGCGCGCCGGACGACGGTGAGCGCCTGGTGCAGGTACGCCGAGCCGGCGGTCCCGCCGGGAAGGATGAACGAGCGCAGCTTCTCCAGCGGCTCGAGGTAGCGGTCGCAGTCGGCCTCGAGCTCGGAGACCCAGGCCTCCTTCACCCGCAGCGGCTCGAACTCGTACGTCTGCTGCAGCGGCGTGCACAGGTCGGCGCCGACGTCGAAGAGGTCGTTCTGCACCCGCAGCAGCACCGTCCGCACGTCCTCGCTCAGCCCGCCGGACGCCAGGGCGACGCCGAGCACCGCGTTCGCCTCGTTGACGTCCGCGTAGGCCGCGAGCCGGGCGTCCGTCTTCGACGTGCGGCTGAAGTCGCCGAGTGCGGTCGTGCCGTCGTCGCCGGTCCGGGTGTAGATGCGGGTGAGGTTGACCATCCGCCCATTGTTACCGAGGCGGGTCCGTCGTCCCAGGACGCGGCCAGCCCGGACCACGAATTCGCCGTGCGTAGACATTTAATAATTCGCCGCGTGGAGAGTTGCAGAATGCACGCGGTCTGACAACGGTGTCAATTCTCCGCCTGGCGAACAATGTCGGGAAAATTGCAGCAGGAATGTCGTGATCGACGGGCGGGGCCTCCTCGACGCCTGTACGGTCCACGGCAGCAGGGGATTCGCAGACAATTTCGTCGGGTGAGGGACTGGCATGAAGCGATTCTCGGGGTATGCATTCATTGCGTTCGGCATGATCGTGCTGTTGGTGTGGCCGGGGGCGGCGATACGGCCCGCGGAGGCGGCGCCGCTGCCGGCGCCGTTCACGGCGCAGGCCTCGTCGAGCGTGGCTCGGGTGTCGACGGACCTGCTGGGGATCAGCGTGGCCGACCTCGGCCTCGTCGTCAGTGAGGACGTCACCGACAGCCAAGCGACCCCGCGGGTCAGTGCCGGCTCGTCGAACGTCGACGCCGACGTCCTCGGGCTCCCGATCTCGGTGAGCGCGAACACGAACACCGCCCCGCCCGACGACCCCGCTGCCGAGACCGGAGCCCTGCTGGGCGTGAACGCGGGCATCCTGTCGCTCGGTGCCCTGACGTACTCCAACCTCGCCCGGTGGACCGGCGACGACCAGTGCGTGCCGTCGGAGACCTTCTCCGAGTCGGCGACGCAGACGGCGGGGCTCAACCTCACCGGGCTGCTCTCGACCGGCGTCTCGTCGTCCTCGACGAGCACCGGGCTGTCGGCCGGGACGGGGACCTACAACCGCGCCGTCACTTCGACCGCCAGCGGCTCATTGGCCGGCGTCTCCGCCCTCGGAGGCCTCGTCACGATCACGGTGAGTGAGAGCCCCGTCATCACCGCGGAGGCCACGGGCGTGGCGGGCACGGCCAGCGTCACCCGCAACAACCCCGTGGTCACGGTGACGGGACCCAACGGGTCGAGCACCCTGCAGCTCGGCGCCCAGGCGTTCGTGGACGTGACCGGTCTCGGTCTTGCAAGCGTCGTCGTGACCCTCAACCCGCCGGCCGTCTCGGAGTCGGCCGACGGGCTGTCGGCCTCGGCCACGTGGGACTTCCTCGAGGTCCAGGTGGAGACTGCTCTGGGTCTGACGTCCGCCGACGTCTCACTCCTCCCGCTGGCCGTGTCGGCCACGGCCCCGACGGGCGGGATCGACTGCCCGCCGCCGGCCCCCGTCATCGAGCAGCCCGCCGAGGGCGAGGCCACCGGTCCCCTCCCGACGATCAGCGGCACCGCCGAGCCGAACGCCTCGGTCACCCTGACCCTCGACGGCACCGAGCTGGCCCCGGTCACGGCCGACGCCTCTGGTGACTGGTCCTACGCCGTCCCGCCGGGCTCGGAGCTCGCCGAGGGGTCGCACGAGGTGACGGCGACGCAGACCGTCAACGGCGCGGAGAGCCCGCCGACGCCGGTGCGCACGTTCGTCGTCGACCTCACCGCTCCCGACGCCCCGGTCGTCACCGACCCTGCGGACGGGTCGAGCACGAACGACACGACGCCCACCTACGTCGGGACTGCCGAGGCGGACTCGAGCGTCGAGGTCTTCGTCGACGGCGCCAGCATCGGCACGACCCAGGCGGACGGGGACGGGAACTGGACGATCGACGGCACCGACCCCCTGGGCGCCGGCGACCACACCGTCTACGCGACGGCCACGGACGCGGTCGGCAACGTCTCGCCGGACTCCGACACCAACACCTTCACCGTCGACCTGGTCGCGCCGGGCGCCCCGGTGGTCGTCGAGCCGGCCGACGGCGACGTGACGAGCGACGCGACCCCGACCTACGTGGGCACCGCGGAGGCGGACGCCACGGTCGAGGTGTTCGTCGACGGCGCGTCGATCGGGACCACCACGGCGGACGGGGCGGGTGACTGGACGCTGGACCAGCCGGCCGACCTCGCCGACGGTGACCACACCGTCTCGGCCACGGCGACCGATCCCGCGGGCAACGTCTCGGCCGACTCGAACACCAACACCTTCACCGTCGACACGACGGGACCGGCCGCACCCGTCATCGTCGAGCCCGCCGACGGGTCGAGCACGAACGACACCACGCCCACCTACGTCGGGACGGCCGAGCCGAACTCGAGCGTCGAGGTGTTCGTCGACGGCGCGAGCATCGGCACGACCCCGGTCGACGGGGCGGGTGACTGGTCGATCGACCAGCCGGCCGAGCTCGCCGAGGGCGACCACGTCGTGACCGCCCAGGGGACGGACGCGCTGGGCAACGCCGGCCCGGAGTCGGCCGAGACCGACTTCACCGTCGACCTCACGGCACCGGCCGCGCCGGTCGTCGTCGAGCCCGCGGACGGGTCGAGCACGAACGACACGACCCCGACCTACGTCGGGACGGCCGAGCCGGACGCCACGGTCGAGGTGCTCGTCGACGGCGCGAGCATCGGGACGACCACGGCGGACGGAGCCGGTGACTGGTCGATCGACCAGCCGGCCGACCTCGCCGAGGGCGAGCACACCGTCTCCGCGACGGCGACCGATGCGGCGGGCAACGTCTCGGCCGACTCGAACACCAACACCTTCACCGTCGACCTCACGGCACCCGACGCCCCGGTGGTCCTCGAGCCCGCGGACGGGTCGAGCACGAACGACACGACCCCGACCTACGTCGGGACGGCCGAGCCGGACTCGAGCGTCGAGGTCTTCGTCGACGGCGCGAGCATCGGGACGACCACGGCGGACGGTGCCGGTGACTGGTCGATCGACCAGCCGGCCGACCTCGCCGAGGGCGAGCACACCGTCTCCGCGACGGCGACCGACGCGGCGGGCAACGTCTCGCCGAGCTCGAACACCAACACCTTCACCGTCGACGTCACCGGCCCCGCAGCGCCCGTCATCATCGAGCCCGCGGACGGCGACGTGACGAGCGACTCCACCCCGACCTACGTCGGCACCGCGGAGCCGGGCGCCACGGTCGAGGTCTTCGTCGACGGCGCGTCCGTCGGGACGACGACCGCCGACGGCGCCGGTGACTGGTCCCTCGACCAGCCGACCGACCTGGCGGACGGTGACCACGTCGTGGCGGCACAGGCGACCGACGAGGCCGGCAACACCGGGCCGATGTCCGGGATGACGAGCTTCGTCGTCGACACGGCGGCGCCGCTGGCCCCGATCGTGACGGACCCGGCGGACGGGTCGAGCACGAACGACACGACCCCGACCTACGTCGGGACGGCCGAGCCGGACTCGAGCGTCGAGGTCTTCGTCGACGGCGCGAGCATCGGGACCACCTCGGCGGACGGTGCCGGTGACTGGTCGATCGACCAGCCGGCCGACCTCGCCGAGGGTGAGCACACCGTCTTCGCGACGGCGACCGACGCGGCGGGCAACGTCTCGCCCGACTCGGACACCAACACCTTCACGGTGGACACGGTCGCTCCGGAGGCCCCGGTCGTCACCGCTCCGGCGGACGGCTCGACGACCGCCGACGCGACGCCCACCTACGTCGGGACGGCCGAGGCGGACTCGACGGTCGAGGTGTTCGTGGACGGCGCGTCGATCGGGACGACGACCGCCGACGGGGCGGGTGACTGGTCGATCGACCAGCCGGCCGACCTCGCCGAGGGTGAGCACACCGTCTTCGCGACGGCGACCGACGCGGCCGGGAACGTCTCGCCCGACTCCGACACCAACACGTTCACCGTCGACACGGTCGCTCCGGAGGCCCCGGTGGTCGTCGAGCCGGCGGACGGCGACGTGACGAGTGACGCGACCCCGACGTACGTGGGCACCGCGGAGGCGGACGCCACGGTCGAGGTGTTCGTCGACGGCGCGTCGATCGGGACGACGACCGCCGACGGCGCGGGTGACTGGTCGATCGACCAGCCGACCGACCTCGCCGAGGGTGACCACACCGTCTCCGCGACGGCCACCGACGCGGCGGGCAACGTCTCACCGAGCTCGAACACCAACACGTTCACCGTCGACACGGTCGCTCCGGAGGCTCCGGTCGTGGTCGAGCCCGCGGACGGGGCGAGCACGAACGACACGACCCCGACCTACGTCGGGACGGCCGAGCCGGACGCCACGGTCGAGGTGTTCGTCGACGGTGCCAGCATCGGGACGACGACCGCCGACGGGGCGGGTGACTGGTCGATCGACCAGCCGGCCGACCTCGCCGAGGGCGACCACGCCGTCTACGCCACGGCCACCGACGCGGCGGGCAACGTCTCGCCCGACTCGGACACCAACACCTTCACCGTCGACCTCACGGCACCGGACGCCCCGGTCGTCACCGCCCCGGCGGACGGCTCGAGCACGAACGACACCACCCCGACCTACGTCGGGACGGCCGAGCCGAACGCCACGGTCGAGGTGTTCGTCGACGACGCGTCGATCGGGACCACCACGGCGGACGGAGCCGGTGACTGGTCGATCGACCAGCCGGCCGACCTCGCCGAGGGCGACCACGCCGTCTACGCCACGGCCACCGACGCGGCGGGCAACGTCTCGCCCGACTCGGACACCAACACCTTCACGGTGGACGTGACCGGTCCGGACGCCCCGGTCATCGTCGAGCCGGCCGACGGCTCGACGACCGCGGACGCGACGCCGACCTACGTCGGCACCGCGGACCCCGGCTCGACGGTCGAGGTCACGGTCGACGGCACCCCCGTCGGGACGACGACCGCCGACGGCGTGGGGGACTGGTCCCTCGACCAGCCGACGGCGCTCGCCGACGGCCCGCACACGGTGACCGCCACGGCGACGGACGAGGCCGGCAACGAGTCGCCGGTGTCGGACACGACGACGTTCACCGTCGACACGACGGCACCGGACGCGCCGGTCATCACCTCGCCCACGGGGACGCCGACGTACCCCGGTCCGGACGTCACGGTGACGGGCACCGGTGAGCCGGGCGCCGCGCTCGAGGTCACCGCGACGAGCGGGGGCCTCACCGCCACCGCCTCGACGACGGTGTCCGGCGCCGGGACGTGGTCGGTCGAGCTCACCGGGCTCGCCGAGGGCACGTGGACGGCGGTCGCCGAGCAGACCGACGCCGTCGGCAACGTCTCCGACGAGTCGGACCCCGAGTCCTTCGTCGTCGACTCGACGGCTCCGGAGGCCCCGGTCATCGACCCGTTCGACCCGGCGGTGTCCTCGGACGCGACGCCGACGATCACGGGCACCGGCGAGCCGGGGGCGGAGGTCACCGTCACCGACGTCGGCACCGTGGTCACGTACGGGCCGGTGACGGTGGCCGGCGACGGCACCTGGTCGGTCACCGTCCCGGACGGCGCGCCGCTCGAGGACGGGACGCACACCTTCACGGCGACCCAGGAGGACGCGGGCGGCAACGTCTCGGGCCCGTCGGCGGCGGAGCAGTACACCGTCGACACGACGGCCCCGGCGGCCCCGGTCATCGCCCTCCCCGCCGACGGCAGCACGGTCACCGACCCGACGCCGACGGTGTCCGGGACGGCGGAGCCCGGCTCCACCGTCACCGTCCTCGTCGACGGCGAGCCCGTGGGCACGACGACCGCGAGCGGCTCGGGCAGCTGGACCTTCCCGCTGACCACCCCGCTCGTCGACGGTCCGCACACGGCGTCGGCGACGGCGACGGACGCCGTCGGGAACGTCTCTCCGGCGACGACGAACGCCTTCGTCGTCGACACGAGCGCCGCGACGCCGGTCGTGACCTCGCCGGAGGACGGGTCGTCGACGAACGACACGACGCCGACGATCTCCGGCACCGCCGACCCGGGCGACCTCGTCACGGTCACCCTCGACGGGGTCGTGTACGGGACCGTCACGGCCGACGAGGACGGGCGGTGGTCGCTGACCCCGGTCATCCCGCTCCTGGAGGGTCCGCACACCGTCACGGCACAGGCCCGGGACGCCGTCGGCAACGTGTCCGCCGTCTCGTCCCCGGTCACCTTCACCGTGGACGTCACCGCACCGGAGCCCCCGGTCATCGTCACCCCGGAGGAGGGGGAGACGACGGACGACCCGACGCCCGAGGTCACCGGCACCGGTGAGCCCGGCGCCACGGTCACCGTGACGGTCGACGGCACGACGGTCGGGACGACGGTCGTCGACGAGGACGGGTCGTGGTCGGTGACCGTGCCCAACGCGCTCGGCAACGGGTCGCACGTCGTCACGGCGACCCAGACGGACGCCGCCGGCAACGTCAGCGACCCGGACTCCGTGCGGTTCTCGGTGCAGGCCGCGGTCGGCTCCGGCGGCGGGACGCCGCCGGCCGGCGGGTCCACCGGCGGTGGCACCGGTGGCTCCGGCGGGTCGCTCGCGCAGACGGGCTCCGAGCTGCTGCCCCTCGCCGGGTTCGGGCTGGTGCTCCTCTGCTTCGGCATCGGGCTCTCGCTCGCGAGCGGTCACCGGGGTCGTCCCGGAGGGTCCCCGACCCTCGGGTGAGGCGGGGGGGGGGGGGGGGGGGGGGGGCGGGGGGGGCGCGGCCCCCCCCCCGGGGGGGGGGGGGGGGGCGCCCGGGGGGGGGGGGGGGGCCGGCCCGGGGCCCGACGCGTGGCAGGAAGCGGCCAGCGGCAACTCTTTGCCGAACCTTTACCGTGGCGTCGGTATCCGCAGGGGCTGCTCGTGCGTCCATAGGGGAGCACCGCAGAGGGAAAGGGGCCGACGATGGCCGCACGGGGGCGAGGCGTCGCGTCGATGACGACGTGTCGGACGGGGGACGCGCTGCGCGTCGTCGTCGAGGGGAGGCTGGACGCGAGCACCGTGGCCGACATCCGCATCGCCCTCCACGAGGTCGTCGCCGGCGCCGACGGCGGTCCCGTCCTCGTCGACCTCGCCGGGGCCGAGATCGGCGACGCGACCGCCCTGGGACTGCTCGTCGAGGTCCGCCGGCACGCCCGACGCGTCGGCTGTGTCGTCCACGTCGTCGAGGCCTGCCCCCGCACGTTGCGGCTGCTGCGCCGAGCGCGGCTGCACGGGCTGCTCGTCCCGCCCCACCCCGCCACCCCGGCCCCCGTCGTCGCCGGCTGAGCCGCCGCCCGGGCGCGGGTGACGAGGGTCACCGCCCGACACCCCGGGATGTGGGCACTCTCACCGCGGGAGCGCCTACCCGCCCCGGGGGCCCGGGGCTAGCGTGCCCGCATGGTCGACAGCAGCGCCGCCCCGCGCCCCGAGCGGGACCGCCCCTGGGTGATGCGTACCTACGCCGGGCACTCCAGCGCGGCCGCGAGCAACGCCCTCTACCGCCGCAACCTCGAGAAGGGGCAGACCGGCCTGTCGGTCGCCTTCGACCTCCCGACCCAGACCGGCTACGACCCCGACCACCCGCTCGCCCGCGGCGAGGTCGGCAAGGTCGGCGTCCCGGTGTCGCACGTCGGCGACATGCGGGCCCTCCTCGAGGGGATCCCGCTGGACCGGATGAACACCTCGATGACGATCAACGCGACGGCGATGTGGCTCCTCGCGCTCTACGAGGTCGTCGCCGAGGAGCAGGCCGGCGAGGCGGGCGAGGACGCCGCCGAGGTCGTCCGCGGGCTCACCGGGACGACCCAGAACGACATCATCAAGGAGTACCTGTCGCGGGGGACCTACGCCTTCCCGCCGGAGCCGTCGATGCGGCTCATCACCGACATGATCGCGTACACCGTCGCGCACGTCCCACGGTGGAACCCGGTGAACATCTGCAGCTACCACCTCCAGGAGGCGGGGGCGACCCCGGTGCAGGAGGTCGCGTACGCCCTGTCGACGGCGATCGCCGTCCTGGACGCCGTCCGCGACTCCGGGCAGGTGCCGCCGGAGCGCTTCGGCGAGGTCGTCGCCCGGATCTCCTTCTTCGTCAACGCCGGGGTGCGCTTCGTCGAGGAGATGTGCAAGATGCGGGCCTTCGTCCGGCTCTGGGACGAGATCACCCGCGAGCGGTACGGGGTGCAGGACCCGAGGCAGCGCCGGTTCCGCTACGGCGTGCAGGTCAACTCCCTCGGGCTCACCGAGGCGCAGCCGGAGAACAACGTCCAGCGGATCGTCCTCGAGATGCTCGCCGTCACCCTGTCCAAGGACGCCCGGGCGCGCGCGGTCCAGCTGCCCGCGTGGAACGAGGCGCTCGGCCTGCCGCGCCCCTGGGACCAGCAGTGGTCGCTGCGCATCCAGCAGGTGCTCGCCTACGAGTCCGACCTCCTCGAGCACGAGGACCTCTTCGAGGGGTCGGTCGTCGTCGAGGCCAAGGTCGAGGAGCTCGTCGCCGGTGCCCGCGCCGAGATGGAGCGGGTCGCCGAGGCCGGCGGGGCGGTCGCCGCCGTCGAGAGCGGCTACATGAAGTCCGAGCTCGTCGCGTCGCACGCCCGCCGACGCGGCCGGATCGAGGCGGGCGAGGAGGTGGTCGTCGGGGTCAACCGGTTCGAGTCGAGCGAGCCCAACCCGCTGACGGCCGACCTCGGCACGGCGATCCAGACCGTCGAGGCCGACGTCGAGCAGGCCGCCGTCGCGGCCGTCCGCCGGTGGCGGGAGGAGCGGGACGCCGACCCCGAGCGGGCCGCCCGTGCGGCGACCGCCCTCACTCGGCTGCGGGAGGCCGCCGGCGGCGAGGAGAACCTCGTGCCGGCGACGCTGGAGTGCGCCCGCGCCGGTCTCACGACGGGGGAGTGGGCCGGGGCCCTGCGGGAGGTCTTCGGGGAGTACCGGGCGCCGACGGGGGTCGGGGGCTCGGTCGGCGCCGCGACGGGGACCGAGGCGCTCGAGCGCGTCCGTGACCGAGTACGCGCCACCGGCGCCGAGCTCGGCGAGACCCTCCGCGTCCTCGTCGGCAAGCCCGGCCTCGACGGGCACTCCAACGGGGCGGAGCAGGTCGCCGTGCGGGCCAGGGACGCCGGCTTCGAGGTCGTCTACCAGGGCATCCGGCTGACCCCGGAGCAGATCGTCGCCGCGGCCGTCTCCGAGGACGTCCACCTCGTCGGGATCTCGATCCTGTCCGGCTCGCACATGGAGCTCGTCCCCGAGGTGCTCGACCGCCTGCGTGCGGCCGACGCCGGCGACATCCCCGTCGTCGTCGGCGGGATCATCCCGTCCTCCGACGCCGCGCGGCTGCGCGAGATGGGCGTCGCGGCGGTGTTCACCCCCAAGGACTTCGGGCTCACCGAGATCATGGACCGTTTCGTCGACGTCGTGCGCGCCTCCCGCGGGCTCGACGTGCCCGACGGCGCCGTCGTCTGACCGGGCCACGGGACACACGACGCCCACCCCGCGGACGGGGTGGGCGTCGGTGTGCGGTCGGCGGTCAGCCGGCGAGTGCGTCCGTCACGGCCTTGCAGAAGGCCGGCAGGTCGTCGGGGTTGCGGCTCGTGATGAGGTTGTCGTCGACGACGAGCTCGCGGTCCTCCCACGTGGCGCCGGCGTTGCGCAGGTCGGTCTGCAGGCTCGGCCAGGACGTGAGCGTCCGGGAGCGGACGACGTCGGCCTCCACCAGGGTCCACGGCGCGTGGCAGATCGCCGCGACCGGCTTGCCGGACTCGAGGAAGGTGCGCACGAACGAGACGGCGTCGGGCTCGGTGCGCAGGGCGTCCGGGTTGGCGACCCCGCCCGGCAGGACGAGGGCGGCGAAGTCGGCGACGTCGACCTCCGCGACGAGCGCGTCGACGGGGAAGGTGTCGCCCTTGTCGAGGTGGTTGAAGGCCTGGACCTCGCCGGAGGCCGTGGAGACGAGCACCGGGGTGTGGCCCGCCTGCTCGACGGCCTTCCAGGGCTCGGTCAGCTCGACCTGCTCGATGCCCTCGGGGGCGACGAGGAAGGCGACCTTGTGCTGCGTGTCGGTCATGGCGTCCTTTCGATCGATGACGATCGAGACCCGCTCAGGCCTCTCACCAGCGCCAACAGGGTGCGGGCGCGGGTCATTCCAGGACGCGCGACCCGATTCGCGGGTTCGGTCAGCGGACGCCGGTGCCGGGCTGGACGAGCCCGTGGGCGCCGAGGAAGGGGTCCTCGGCGGCGTCGTCCTCGCGGCGGGTGTCGTCGCGCAGGAGCATCGCGGTCGCGGTGAACACGGTGAGCGGCCATGCGAGGCAGGTGAGGACGCACCACGACCCGACGCATCGGGTGTCCTCGGACCGGGACGACGAGGAGCGCACGGCGAGACCCGTGAGCGCCACGGCGAGGGCGATGCCGAGGTAGACGACGAGCAGTGTCATCGGCCTCTCCTGCGTCCTCGTGGGGTTCGTCCCCGGCGGTCGTGCACGGGTCGTGCCGACACCTCGAGTCTAGGAACGGGTGGTCCCGCCGGGCATGGGGTGATCGGTCAGGGCCCCGCACCGAACGGACGATGAGCGCAGGTCGGACGCTCGAGGGGCCGTCGCCCGGCGCTGCTCGCAGGAGGAGGCGCCCGTGGGCAAGGGCTCAGAAGAGCCGGTGCTCGCTGTCGTCGATGCCGCGCAGGGCGTCGTAGTCGAGGACGACGCACCGGATGCCGCGGTCCTCGGCGAGCGTGCGGGCCTGCGGCTTGATGGCCTGGGCGGCGAACACCCCGGTGACGGGGGCGAGGTGCGGGTCGCGGTTCATCAGCTCGAGGTAGCGGGTCAGCTGCTCGACGCCGTCGATCTCGCCGCGGCGCTTGATCTCGACCGCCACGTGCGTGCCCGCCGCGTCCCGGCAGAGGATGTCGACGGGCCCGATCGCCGTCATGTACTCGCGCCGGGAGAGCGTCCAGCCCTCGCCGAGCGTCGTGATGTGCTCGGCGAGCAGCCGTTGCAGGTGCGCCTCGACGCCGTCCTTGACCAGGCCCGGGTCGACGCCCAGGTCGTGCGAGGCGTCGTGGACCACCTCGTGGAGGCGGACCCGCAGCCGGTCCTCGGACTTGGCGTGCTGGACGACCCAGACGGCGGTGACCCCCTCGGCGGCCTCGGTCTCGTCCGGGGCGACCTCGGCCATCGCGCACGGGGGCGACATCCAGTTGAGCGGCTTGTACGACCCGCCGTCGGAGTGCACGAGGACCGAGCCGTCGGCCTTGACGAGCAGCAGCCGGGTCGCGAGCGGCAGGTGGGCCGTGAGCCGCCCCTCGTAGTCGACCGAGCACGTCGCGATGACCATCCGCACGGCAGGCACCCTACCGACGACCTGCGCGGTCGTCGCCGCAGCCCTTGCCGGGGGCCGCGCCGCGACGCACACTGGCGGGGAGAGGTGAGGCCGATGAGGGCTGCGCTGGTGCCGCTGGGGATCGTCCTGCTGCCCGGGCTCGTCTACGTCGTCCTCTTCGAGCTCATCCGGTGGGCCGGGGACGGCGAGCCGCCGCGGGTGCTGCGGCCGCTCGCGGGACCCGGACGGTGGGTGCTCGACCGGCTCGCCGTGCTCGTCGACGGGCTCGAGCGCGTCGGCGTCGTCCGGCGGGACCGTCCCGAGCCCGTCCCGCCCGTCCTGCTCGCCCTCGAGCTGCGCCGCCTCGCCGCCGACATCCGGCGCATCGACGCGAGTGACATGCCGCATCGCGCCGCCCGGCTCAGCGCCGCGTTCGCCGCCTACGACAGCGTCCTCGTCGACCTGTGTCGGCACGCCGACCTCGTCCCGCCGGTCGGGCTGCTCCCGCTCCACCCCCGGGAGCGGCTCGCCCTCGAGGCCGACCTCGTCGCGTCCGGCGTCGACTGGTGACGACGGAGCGCCGTCCGGGGTAAGGAGCATCACGCCGTCGGCGCCTCGTCCGCCGCCGGGGGCTCTGCGAGGATCCCGGACATGGCGCGAGACTTCAGCACCGTCGGTGTGATCGGACTGGGCACGATGGGCGCGGGCATCGTCGAGGTGTTCGCCCGCAACGGCGTCGACGTCGTCGCGGTGGACGCCGACGAGGCCGGCGTCGCGCACGGCCGGGAGGTGCTCGCCGGCAGCACCGGCCGGGCCCTGTCCCGCGGGAAGATCACCCAGGAGGAGCACGACGCCCTCCACGCGCGCGTGCGCTACACGAGCGACCTCGGCGACCTCGCCGACTGCATGCTCGTCGTCGAGGCCGTCCCGGAGCAGCTCGCCCTCAAGCAGCGCGTCGTCGGGGCCCTGGACGCGATCGTCGCCCCGCAGGCGGTCCTCGCGACGAACACCTCGTCGCTGTCCGTCACCGAGATCGCCGTCGCGACGGCCGACCCCAAGCGCGTCGTCGGGATGCACTTCTTCAACCCGGCGCCGGTCCAGCAGTTCGTCGAGGTCATCCGGACCGTCATCACCGCCGAGGACGTCTTCGACGACGTCAAGGCGCTCGCGGAGCGGCTCGGCAAGAAGCCGGTCGTCGTCGGTGACAAGGCCGGCTTCATCGCCAACCGGCTGCTCTTCGGCTACCTCAACCACGCCGTGTCGATGCTCGAGAGCCGGTACGCGACGCGCGAGGACCTCGACGCGGCGATGCGGTTCGGCTGCGGGTACCCGATGGGGCCGCTGCAGCTGCTCGACCTCATCGGCATCGACACCGCCTACGAGATCCTCGACACGATGTACAAGCAGGGGCGGGACCGCCTGCACGCCCCGAGCCCGATCATCAAGCAGATGGTGAGCGCCGGGATGCTCGGCCGCAAGACCGGCCGCGGCTTCTACACCTACGCGACGCCGGGCTCGCCCGAGGTCGTGCCGGACGCGCGCACCCCGCGGCCCGGGGTGCCGGAGGGGGTCGAGCTGCGGGACATCGGGTCCGTCGGGGTCGTCGGCAGCGGCACGATGGCGACCGGCATCGTCGAGGTGCTCGCGAAGGCCGGGCTGCCGGTCACGTACGTCGCCCGGACCGAGGACAAGGTCGAGGGGGTGCGGGCGTCGGTCGCCCGCAGCACGGCGCGGGCGGTCGAGAAGGGGCGGATGACCGCCGAGGAGGCCGAGGCGGTGCTCGGCCGGCTCACCGGGTCGACCGCGCGGGAGGCGCTCGCGGACGTCGACCTCGTCGTCGAGGCCGTCGCGGAGAACCTGGAGGTCAAGCAGGACCTGTTCCGCGACCTCGACCGGATCTGCCGGCCCGGCGCGATCCTCGCGACGACGACGTCCTCACTGCCGGTCATCGACTGCGCGAAGGTCACCTCGCGCCCGCAGGACGTCATCGGGATGCACTTCTTCAACCCGGCGCAGGTCATGCGGCTCGTCGAGGTCGTGCACACGATCGCGACGTCCGCCGACGTCACGGCGACGGTGCAGGGGCTGTGCGAGACGGTCGGCAAGACGGCCGTGACGTGCGGCGACCGGGCGGGCTTCATCGTCAACGCGCTGCTCTTCCCGTACCTCAACGACGCGGTGAAGATGCTCGAGGCGAACTACGCGACCGCCGACGACATCGACACGGCGATGAAGACCGGCTGCGGGCTGCCGATGGGGCCCTTCGAGCTGCTCGACGTCGTCGGGCTCGACGTCTCGCTCGCCATCGAGCGGGAGCTGTACGTCGAGTTCCGTGAGCGGGGCCTCGCGCCCGCGCCGCTGCTCGAGCACCTCGTGACGGCCGGATACCTCGGCCGCAAGACCGGCCGCGGCTTCCGCACCTACGCCTGACCGATACCGTCTCGACCGACGACCCCTCCCCGCGACGCCACCCCACGGCCGCGACGCCTCACCACTCGTCGAGATCGGGCAACACGCAGAACGGCGGGGTGGCGGATTCAATCGGTGAGTGCAACGGGGGTGTCAGGCTACGTCGGCGAGGGCTTCGGCGGGGGTGTGCCAGCCGAGGGTCATCCGGGGGCGGTTGTTGAGGCCGTCGGCGACGGTGTCGAGGTCTTCCTGGGTGTGCTTGGACAGGTCGGTGCCTTTGGGGAAGTACTGGCGCAGGAGGCCGTTGGTGTTCTCGTTGGTCCCGCGCTGCCAGGGAGCGCCGGGGTCACAGAAC
>NZ_JAGSNF010000014.1 GCF_018139485.1 Phycicoccus avicenniae | reverse complement strand
GCCGCGACCTCCACCCGTCCGTGCCGGCGGTACTCCCGCCAGAACACATCCTCGAAACGACGAGCCACCTTCAACGTCACAACACACCTCCGCAGGTCGTGTTGCACTCACCCCTTGAAGTCGCCGGTCCTGGTGGTCAGCGCGTCGTGACCCCTCGACCGTCTTCGACCGTCCGGGTCACCGCCGTCCGCCCGGCCCGGTCCGCGCTCCGTCAGAAACCCACAGAATCGGGCGCCCGTTTCTCTTTACATGAGTTGATACATGTGGCTATCGTGGCTCCAACGCGCCCGACGGTGGGCCGGAGGGACGAAGGAGTCCGATGTACGCAGCGGAGCGGCAGCAGCGCATCCTCACGGAGGCGCGACGGGAGGGCCGGGTCGAGGTGACGGCGCTCGCCGACTCCCTCGGCGTCGCCACCGAGACCGTGCGGCGCGACCTCACGGCCCTGGAGCGCCGCGGGTCGCTGCGCCGGGTCCACGGCGGCGCGATCCCCGTCGAGCGTCTGGAGCTCGAGCCCACGCTCGCGGCCCGCTCCACCCGCCTCACCGACACCAAGCGCCGGATCGCGGCCCGGGTCCTCGACGAGCTGCCCGCCGGCGGGACGGTCCTGCTCGACTCCGGGTCCACGACCCAGGCGGTCGTCGAGCTGCTGCCCCCGGACGCCGACCTCACCGTCCTCACGAACTCCGTGGCGGCCGCTGCCGTCCTCGCGACGCACCCGGGCGTCACCCTCTACCTCGTCGGCGGCCGGGTCCGCGGCGTCACGGGGGCGGCGGTCGGGTCCTGGGCGACCGGGGCGCTCGACGGGCTCACCGTCGACGTCGCCGTGCTCGGCACGAACGGGGTGTCGGTCCAGCGAGGCCTCACGACGCCGGACCAGGCCGAGTCGCTCGTCAAGCGGGCGATGGTCCGGGCGGCCCGTCGGGTCGTCGTCGCCGCCGACTCGAGCAAGGCCGGCGACGACCACCTGCACCGGTTCGCGAGCCTCGACGAGTTGGACGTCGTCGTCACCGACACCGACCTGTCCGACGACGTGGCCGCCGAGATGCGCGCCGCGGGCCCCGAGGTCGTGACGGCGTGATCGTCACCCTCACCCCCAACCCGTCGGTCGACCGTGCGGTCGTCATCGACGCGCTGCGCCGCGGCGAGGTGCACCGGGCGACCGAGAGCCGCATCGACCCGGGTGGCAAGGGCGTCAACGTCTCGCGCGCCCTCGCGGCGCAGGGGGCCCGGACGGTCGCGGTGATCCCCTCCGGCGGGCCGGCCGGTCACCTGCTCGACGACCTCCTCGACGCGGCGGGCGTGCCCCGGCGCAGCGTCTCCGTCGGTGGTCCGGTGCGGATGAACGTCAGCGTCCTCGAGCCGGACGGGACGACGACGAAGCTCAACGAGCCCGGGCCGCGCCTGTCCGGCGACGAGGTGGACGCCCTCCTCGCGACGACCCTCGCCGCCGCGGACGGGGCCGGCTGGGTCGTCGGCTGCGGCAGCCTCCCGCCGGGTGCCCCGGAGGGTCTCTACGCCGACCTCGTCCGCCGGGTCCGCTCCCGCGGCGTCCGGGTCGCGGTCGACTCGTCCGGGACGGCCCTCGCCGCCGCGGTCGCGGCCCGCCCCCACCTCGTCAAGCCCAACCACGAGGAGCTCGCCGAGCTCGTCGACCACCGTCTCCCCACCCTCGCCGACGTCCACGCCGCGGCCGCCGACCTCGTGGCCGACGGCATCGAGACCGTCGCGGTCAGCCTCGGGGCCGACGGCGCGCTCCTCGTCACGGCGGACGAGGTCCTGCACGCCCGGGCGACGATCACCCATCCCCTGTCCACCGTGGGCGCCGGCGACTGCATGCTCGCCGGCCTGCTCCACGGCCTGTCGAGCGGGACCCACCCGCTCGACGCGCTCCGCACGGCGGTCGCCTGGGGCGCGGCCGCCGTCACCCTCCCCGGCAGCCGCGTCCCGGCGCCGGAGCACCTCCGGGCCATCCCCGTCGACCACACCCGCAGTCCCGACCTCACCCGCCCGCTCGGCGCGTGACCCCCGAAAGGAACACCCGCATGTCCCTCATCACCGAGCAGCAGGTCGTCCTCGACCTCCGCGGTGCCGACCGGCACGAGGCCACCCGGGTCCTCGCCGAGCGACTCGTCGCCTCCGGGCGCTGCACCGACCTCGACGCCTTCCTCGCCGACGTCGGCAAGCGCGAGGCCAAGATGGCGACCGGCCTGCCCGGCGGCATCGGCATCCCGCACGCCCGCAGTGCCGCGATCACCGAGCCCTCGCTCGTGTTCGGCCGCACCGACGGCATCGACTGGGGGGCCAAGGACGGCCCGGCGCGGCTCGTCTTCCTCATCGCCGCGCCCGAGGGCGGGGGCGACGCGCACATGAAGATGCTGCCGAAGCTCGCCCGCGCGCTCATGAAGACCGACTTCAAGGACGCCCTGTCCGCAGCGACGACCGAGGAGGAGGTCGTCCGCCTCGTCTCCGCCGAGGTCTCCGTGGACGAGAGCCCCGCGGCCACCGCGCCGACCTCCGCCGCCGCCTCCACGGGCTCCGCCGGCACGGGCTCGACCGCCGCCACGTCCGGCGCCGCGGCGTCGTCCGAGGCCTCGACGACGACCCCGCCGGCGGCCCCGGCGGCCGTCGCGACCCCGTCGACGCGGGCGCTCACCCTCGTCGGCGTCACCTCCTGCCCGACCGGCATCGCGCACACCTACATGGCCGCCGAAGGGCTCGAGAACGCGGCGAAGGCCGCCGGGCACACGATGACCGTCGAGACCCAGGGGTCGGCCGGGTCGAGCCCGCTCTCGGCCGCGCAGATCGCGGCCGCCGACGCCGTGATCTTCGCCCACGACCTGCCCGTCAAGGACGCCGCGCGCTTCGCGGGCAAGCCGCTCGTCGACGTCGGCGTCAAGCGCGGCATCTCCGACGGGCCGCAGCTCGTCGCAGAGGCCGAGCGGCTCGTCGCCGAGTGGGAGGCCGACCCCGAGAAGGCCCGGGCCGCGACGGCCGCGGCCGCCACCGCCGGGTCCTCCGGCGGGCTCGTGACGAAGGTCGAGGACGGGGCGTCGACCCTGACCCGCGTCCGTCAGTGGCTGATGACCGGTGTGTCCTACATGATCCCGTTCGTCGCCGCCGGCGGCATCCTCATCGCGCTCGCCTTCATGCTCGCCCAGGTCGCGCTCGGCGAGCAGGGAGCCATCGAGATCGTCCAGTACGGTCTTACCGCCGAGGGCGAGTTCAACATCACCCAGAACTTCGACCCGATCAGCCTCACGTCCTGGGCCGCGCTGCTGTTCGTCATGGGCGCCGCCGCCTTCGGCTTCCTCGTGCCGATCCTCTCCGGCTTCATCGCCTTCGCCATCGCCGACCGCCCAGGTCTCGTCCCCGGCATCGTCGGCGGCTCGATCGCGGCGACGATGGGCGCCGGCTTCCTCGGTGGCCTCGTCACCGGCATCGTCGGCGGGCTCGTCGCCCGGTGGGTCTCCGGCTGGAAGGTCGCCAAGGGCGTCCGTGGCGTCATGCCGGTCGTCGTCATCCCGATCGTCTCGACCCTCGTCACGGCCGGGCTCTTCATCACCGTCCTCGGCCGCCCGATCGTCGCCCTGACGAACTCCCTGAGCGAGGCCCTCGGCGGGCTCAGCGGCTCCAGCGCCCTCCTCCTCGGGCTGATCCTCGGCGCGATGATGGGCTTCGACCTCGGCGGACCCGTCAACAAGGTCGCCTACGCCTTCGCCACCGGTGGCCTCGGCGCGGCCGGTGCCGCCTCGAACAGCCCGGAGCTGCGGGTCATGGCCGCGGTCATGGCGGCCGGCATGGTCGCCCCGCTCGCGATGGCCCTCGCGACGACCGTCCGCCCCCGCCTGTTCTCCGAGCCGGAGCGGGAGAACGGCAAGGCCGCGTGGCTGCTCGGCGCCTCGTTCATCTCCGAGGGCGCCATCCCGTTCGCGGCGGCCGACCCGGCCCGGATCATCGCCTCCTCGGTCGTCGGGTCGGCGATCACCGGTGGCCTGGCGATGCTCTTCGGCGCCGCGATCCGCGCCCCGCACGGCGGGGTCTGGGTGCTGCCGATCATGGGCAGTGTGAGCCAGGTCCTGCTCTTCCTCCTCGCCCTCGCCGTCGGCGTGGTCGTCATGGCGACGATCGTCGTCGTCCTGAAGTCCCGGGACGGCCGGCTCGACGCGGTCGAGGCCGCGGCGACCGTCTGACCCCACCCACCCACTCACCACCAGCCACCAGCAGGAGCAGCCCGATGCCTCAGCGCACCGTCACCATCGCCTCGTCCGTCGGTCTCCACGCCCGGCCCGCCGCACTCTTCGTCGAGCAGGCCAGCGAGTCCGGCCTCGACGTCGAGATCGCCCGTCCCGGGGAGGAGCCCGTCGACGCGACGAGCATCCTCGGGGTCATGGCCCTCGGCGCCACCCACGGCGAGGAGGTCGTCCTGTCCGCGGAGGGCGAGAACGCCGACGCCGTCCTCGACGGCCTCGTCGAGCTTCTCTCCCGCGACCTCGACGCGGAGTGAGCGAGGTGGCCGCGACGGAGACCCGTCAGGGCATCGGGGTCAGCCCCGGGACGGCGTACGGACCGGTGGTGCTCGTCGCGCCGCCGGTCCGGCCGCCGGCCGACGAGCCGGCGCCCGCCGACACCGAGGCCGCCCTGGCCCAGGTACGGGAGGCCTTCGGGACCGTCGCGGCCGCCCTCGACGAGCGCGCCGCCCGGTCGGACGACACCGCCCAGGAGATCCTCCGGGCGACCGCCCTCATCGCCCGCGACAAGGGCCTGGTCAAGGAGGCCGCGAAGGCGATCGCCCGCGGCCTCGGCCCGGCGAACGCCGTCGCGGCCGCGGTCGAGGTCTACGCCGCGCAGTTCGAGGCCCTCGGCGGGTACTTCGCCGAGCGGGTCACCGACCTGCGGGACGTCGGCTCCCGGGCGGTCGCGGCCGTCCTCGGGGTGCCTGCTCCCGGCATCCCCACCATCACCGAGCCGAGCGTCGTCGTCGCCGAGGACCTCGCGCCGGCCGAGACGGCGACCCTCGACCGTTCGCTCGTCGTCGGCATCGTCACCCAGGCCGGTGGCCGGACGAGCCACACCGCGATCCTCGCCGCCCAGATGGGCATCCCGGCCGTCGTCCAGGTGGCCGCCGCCCTCGCGATCCCCGCCGGGACCCCGGTCGCGGTCGACGGCGACTCCGGCGAGGTCACCGTCGCCCCCGACCCCGAGGTCGTGCATGCCCAGCGGCTGCGCCGGGAGCGCCGGGCCGAGGCCCTCGCGGCCTCCGCGGGTCCGGGCGTGACGGCCGACGGCCACCACGTCGCGCTGCTCGCCAACATCGGGGGCGTCCAGGACGCCGAGGAGGCCGGCGCCCAGGACCTGGAGGGCGTCGGGCTCTTCCGCACCGAGTTCGTCTTCCTGTCCTCGGACGCGGCACCGACCGTCGAGGAGCAGGCGAGCATCTACCGCCGGGTGTTCGCGCCGTTCGGCGACCGCCGGGTCGTCGTGCGGACCCTGGACGCCGGGGCCGACAAGCCGCTCGCCTTCGCCGACCTCGGTCCCGAGGAGAACCCGGCCCTGGGCCGGCGCGGGCTGCGGATGTCGGCCCTGCGACCGGACCTGCTCGACGCCCAGCTCGAGGCGCTGGCCGTGGCGGCCCGCGACACCGGCGCCGACGTCCGGGTCATGGCCCCGATGGTCGCGACGGCGGAGGAGGCGGCCTGGTTCGCGCGGCGCGTCCGCGAGAACGGCCTGCCGAAGGCCGGCGTCATGATCGAGGTGCCGGGCGCGGCCCTGCGGGCGCGGCACGTCCTCGCCGACGTCGACTTCGGCAGCCTCGGGACGAACGACCTCGCGCAGTACACGATGGCGGCCGACCGGATGCAGGGCGAGCTGTCCGACCTCCTCGACCCGTGGCAGCCGGCGGTCCTCGACGTCGTGGCCGCGGCCTGCGACGGGGCGCGTCGCGCGGGCGTCCCGATGGGGGTGTGCGGGGAGTCGGCCGGCGACCCGCTGCTCGCGCTCGTCCTCACCGGCCTCGGGGTCGGCAGCCTGTCGATGGCGCCGAGCAAGGTCCCCGTCGTGCGGCTCGCCCTGTCGCTGCACGGTCTGCCGCAGTGCCAGGCGCTCGCCGAGGCCGCCCGCGAGGCGGCGACGGCGACCGAGGCGCTCGCCGCCGTCCGCGCGGGCGCGTCCGACGAGCTGACCGACCTGCTCTGACGACCGGGCGCAGGACGGTGCGCCGCAGGACGGCGCGGCAGCGAGCGACCCGGAGGCGACGAGGGTGCCGGGCCCGGCGGTAGGCTGACCGCGGCCCGTGGCCCCGACCCCTCTGGAGCAGCCAGCGTGAGCACCCCCCGACCGGCCGCCGTCATCGTCCTCGCGGCGGGTGAGGGCACCCGGATGAAGTCCGCCCTCCCGAAGGTCCTCCACCCGCTCGGCGGGACCACCCTCCTCGGCCACGCGGTCCGGGCGGCGCGGCACACCGGCGCCGCACACGTCTCGGTCGTCGTCCGGCACGCCCGCGAGCGGGTCGTCGAGTTCTGCACCGGCTTCGACGCCGGGCTCGTCATCGCCGACCAGGACGACGTCAAGGGCACCGGCCGCGCCGTCGAGTGCGGCCTCGAGGCCCTGCCCGCCGACCTGCACGGCACGGTCCTCGTGACGTACGGCGACGTCCCGCTCCTCACCGGCGAGACGCTCGTCGCGCTCACCGAGGCGCACGACGCGAGCGGCAGCGCCGTGTCCGTCGTCACCGCCCACGTGCCCGACCCGACCGGCTACGGCCGCGTCGTCCGCGACGAGGGCGGCCACGTCGCCCGCATCGTGGAGCAGAAGGACGCCAGCGAGGACGAGCGCGCCCTCACCGAGATCAACTCCGGCATCTACGCCTTCGACGCCGCCCTGCTGCGGGACGCGCTGGCCAGGGTCGGGACCGACAACGCCCAGGGCGAGAAGTACCTCACCGACGTCGTCCAGATCGCCCGCGCGGCCGGCCGCGAGGTGCGGGCCCACGTCGTCGACGACGCGTGGCAGACCGAGGGCGTCAACGACCGTGTCCAGCTGGCGACGCTCGGCAGGGTCCTCAACGAGCGGGTGTGCGAGCGGCACATGCGGGCGGGCGTGACGATCGTCGACCCCGCGAGCACCTGGATCGACGTCGACGTGAGCATCGGCCAGGACACCACCGTCCTGCCCTGCACCCAGTTGCTCGGTGCGACGACGATCGGCGCCGGCGCGGTCGTCGGGCCCGAGGTCACGCTCACCGACACCGAAGTCGGTGACGGGGCGCAGGTCCAGCGGGCCGTCGCCCTCCTCGCCGTCGTCGGGGACGGCGCCACCGTCGGGCCCTACTCCTACCTGCGGCCGGGGACCCGGCTGGGGGCCCGCGGCAAGATCGGCGGGTTCGTCGAGACCAAGAACGCCGAGATCGGCGACGGCGCCAAGGTCCCGCACCTCACGTACGCGGGGGACGTGACCATCGGCGAGGGCGCCAACATCGGCGCCGGCACGATCTTCGCCAACTACGACGGCGTCGCCAAGCACCACAGCCGGGTCGGGGCGCACAGCTTCGTCGGCTCGCAGACCGTCGTCGTCAGCCCGGTCGAGGTCGCCGACGGCGCGTACGTCGCCGCCGGCAGCGCCCTGACCGGCGACGTCGGGCCCGGCCAGATCGCGGTGGCCCGCGGGCGCCAGCGCAACGTCGACGGCTGGGTCGCCCGGGCCCGGGCCGGCACCCCCACGGCGGAGGCCGCGGAGCGGGCGCGCACGGCGGACAGCAGCGACGACACGGAGGACACCCCCCGGTGAGCAAGGACACGCGGCCGCCGTCGGCCAACATCCGCAAGCGGCCGAAGAAGCAGCTCATGGTCTTCTCCGGGCGGGCCAACCCCGGCCTCGCCCAGGAGGTCGCGGCGCAGCTGGGCACCGAGCTCGTGCCGACGAGCGCCTACGACTTCGCCAACGGCGAGATCTACGTCCGGTTCGAGGAGTCGGTCCGCGGCTCGGACGCCTTCGTCATCCAGAGCCACACGAGCCCGATCAACGAGAACGTCATGGAGCACCTGCTCATGGTCGACGCGCTCAAGCGGGCGAGCGCGAAGCGGATCACCGTCGTCATGCCGTTCTACGGCTACGCGCGCCAGGACAAGAAGCACCGCGGCCGCGAGCCGATCAGCGCCCGGCTCATGGCCGACCTGTTCAAGACGGCGGGCGCCGACCGGCTCATCTGCGTCGACCTGCACACCGACCAGATCCAGGGCTTCTTCGACGGCCCGGTCGACCACCTCATGGCGATCCCGGTCCTGTCCGAGTACGTCGCCCGGCGCTACGGCGACGAGCACCTCGCCGTCGTCTCGCCGGACGCCGGGCGGATCAAGGTCGCCGAGCAGTGGTCGAAGCGTCTCGGCGGGGTGCCGCTGGCCTTCATCCACAAGACCCGCGACATCAACCGGCCGAACGAGATGGTCGCGAACCGGGTCGTCGGCGACGTCGAGGGCCGGGTCTGCGTGCTCGTCGACGACATGATCGACACCGCGGGGACGATCACGAAGGCCGCCGACGCCCTCATGGCCGCGGGGGCCAAGGGGGTCGTCATCGCCGCGACGCACGCGATCCTCTCCGAGCCGGCCGTCGAGCGGCTCCAGGCGTGCGCGGCGCGCGAGGTCATCGTGACGAACACCCTCCCGATCCCCGCGGCCCAGGAGTTCGACGGGCTCACCGTCCTGTCGATCGCCCCGCTCATCAGCGCCGCCGTCAAGGAGGTCTTCGAGGACGGCTCGGTGACGAGCCTCTTCGGCGGGCGCGCCTGACCCGACCGGTCAGTCCGCCTCGGCGGCCTTGCGGGCCCGGTAGGCGGCGACGTTGGCCTTCGTCCCGCACGTCCCGTCGCAGAACTTGCGTGACCGGTTGCGGGAGAGGTCGACGTAGACGTCGTCGCAGTCGTCGGCGCTGCACACCTGGAGGCGGTCGCGCTCGCCGAGCCGGATGACGTCGACCATCGCCATCGCGACCTCGACGGCCACCCGGTCGGCGAACGGGGCGTCGTCGTCGGTCGCGTGGACGTGCCAGCCCTGGTCGTCGTGCTCGACGAGGCGGGGGAGGGCGCCGCCCTCGGCGAGGAGGGCGTTGACCTCGGCGACCTGCTCCTCGAGGGGGGCGACCCAGACGGCCCGCATCCGGTCCCGGACGCGGTGGAGGTGGGCGATGTCGGACTCCTCGTCCGGGACGCCGCCGGTCCAGCCCCACTCCTCCATCCAGTCCAGGACCGCGGGGAGGTCGGGCAGGTCCTCCTCGCCGCTCGCGCCGTGCCCGGGAGCCGTGTTGCACAGCACCGCGGTGTGTCGCAGGACGAGATCGGTGTCATGGGTGAAAACCACGTTGACTCCTGACAGGTGATGTCCTAGTGTCATGCCCAACATACACAATGACTCCTTACATCCTGCGCGGCCGAGCGCCGAGCGGGAGGGGAGCATCCGGAGGGAGGTTCACCATGGTCGAGGTCGTCCGTCGCACGATCGGGATCGGCGTGGCAGCGATGCTGCTCGGGAGCTTCGCGTTCGGGACGTCGGGTCCGTTCGCGAAGTCGCTCATCGAGGCGGGCTGGTCGCCCGGGGCCGTGGTGCTCGTCCGGATGGCCGGTGCCACCCTCCTGCTGCTGCCGCTGGGGCTGTGGAGCGTCCGCCAGGACCTGCGCGCCGTCCGCCGCGAGCTGCCCCTGCTCTTCTGGTACGGCCTGCTCGCCGTCGGCGCGGCCCAGCTCGGCTACTTCCAGGCCATCGAGCACCTGACGATCGGCGTCGCCCTCCTCATCGAGTACCTCGGGATCGTCGTCGTCGTCCTGTGGGTCTGGGCGCTCTCCCGGCGCCGCCCGCACGTCCTCACCGGGCTCGGCATCGTGCTCGCGGTCCTCGGCCTCGTCCTCGTCCTCGACATCTCCGGTCAGACCACGCCGAGCCTCGTCGGGGTCGCCTGGGCGACGCTCGCGGCCGTCGGCCTCGCCGGGCACTACGTCCTCGCGGGTCGGGAGACGCACCTGCCGCCGCTGACGTTCGCGGCGGTCGGGCTGCTCTTCGGCACCCTCGCCCTCGTCGTCCTCGGTGGCCTGGGCCTCATCGAGATGCACACCGGCGCCGGCGCCGTCGACCTGGCAGGCTCCGCCGTCCCGGCGTGGGTCTCGCTCGCCGAGCTCGTCCTCGTCGCCGCCGCTGCCGCCTACGTCCTAGGGATCCTCGGGACCCGCCGGCTCGGGTCGACGCTCGCGTCCTTCCTCGGCCTCACCGAGGTCCTCTTCGCCGTCCTCGTCGCGTGGGTCGTCCTCGGTGAGCTGCCCGGGCTGTGGCAGCTCGTCGGCGGGGTCGTCATCCTCGGTGGCGTCGTCGCGGTCCGGCTCGGGGAGGCCCGTGACGAGCGGCGCCGGACCGCGGAGCAGGTCGACCTCGACGCCCCGGTCCCGGTGCCCTGATCGGTCCGTCCCGGCCGCCCTCGTCCGATTTCGACGTTACGCCGCCCGTCGCCTAGACTCTCGGGGTTGCCTCGGCGAGGGACGTCGCATCGGACGAGGGTGTCCGGCAGCCACCCCGGTGGTCGCGACCGTCCGTGATCGACGCTGGCGGCCGGCAGACCCCAGGGTCCGCGGGGCCGTTCGCGCGCCGGTCCGGTGCCACGCCCCGCGTCGAGGACCACGACTCGTCCGTTCCGATCCACCCCCAGGAGTCCCCCGTGTCCACCGAGGTCACCAAGCTCGTCGCCGAGCCGCGCACCCAGTTCGGCAAGGGCGCCGCCCGCAAGATCCGCCGCGCCGACAAGATCCCCGCCGTCATGTACGGCCACGGCACCGCACCGGTCCACATCACGCTGCCGGGCCACGCCGCGATGCTCGCGCTCAAGCACACGAACGCCCTTCTCACGCTCGTCATCGAGGGTGAGGAGCACATGGCGCTCGCCAAGGACGTCCAGCGCGACCCCATCAAGCCGTTCATCGAGCACGTCGACCTCGTCGTCGTCCGCAAGGGCGAGAAGGTCACCGTCGAGATCGGCGTCCACACCGAGGGCGAGGCCGCCCCGGAGACCGTCGTCACCACCGCCCTCGCGACCCTCGAGGTCGAGGTCGAGGCGACGAACATCCCCGAGTGGGTCACGATCTCCGTCGAGGGCCTCGAGGCCGGTTCGCAGATCCTCGCCGGCCAGGTCGAGCTGCCCGCGGGCGCCGAGCTCGTCACGGACCCCGAGTACCTCGTCGTCAACGTCACCCAGCAGCAGTCCGAGGAGGAGCTGGAGGCCGAGCTCGAGGAGGCCGAGGCCGAGGCCGGCATCGAGCGCGAGGACGGCGACGAGGACGAGGAGTCCGGCGACGGCGCGTCCGAGGGCACCGCCTCCGACGACGCCGAGGGCGAGGGCTCGGACGAGTCCTGACCCCGCGACACCGAAGGGGCCCGGTCCGCATGCGGACCGGGCCCCTTCGCGCGTCCCGGGCGCCGCTGCGGCGTCCTGCCTCGGGTCTGACATCATCGGGCGCATGATCGACTCCGCCCCCTGGCTCGTCGTCGGGCTCGGCAACCCCGGGCCCGGGTACGCCGGGAACCGGCACAACGTCGGGGCGATGGTCGTCGACGAGCTCGCCCGTCGCACCGGGTCCTCGTTGCGCACCCACAAGGCCCGTGCGCACGCCGCGCAGGTGCGGCTCGGGGTCGGCCCGGGAGGGGTGCCCGGACCGGCGGCGGTCGTCGCCGTGCCGAGCTCGTACATGAACGAGTCGGGCGGGCCCGTCAAGGCGCTGCTGTCCTTCTTCTCCGTCCCCGTCGAGCGGCTCGTCGTCCTCCACGACGAGATCGACATCGACCCCGGGCTCGTGCGGCTCAAGCTCGGCGGGGGAGAGGGCGGCCACAACGGCCTGCGCTCGATCACCTCGGCCCTCGGGACCCGTGACTACCACCGGGTGCGGATCGGGGTCGGGCGGCCGCCGGGGCGGATGCAGGCCGCCGACTTCGTCCTCAAGGACTTCTCGCCGACCGAGCGCAAGGAGATGCTGCCCTTCCTCGTCGACGACGCCGCCGACGCGGTCGAGCAGCTCGTCACGGTGGGCCTGCTCGACGCCCAGCGGCGCGTCCACGCCCCCCGATGAGCCGGCCTCGCCCCCGGGGCGACGCCGCGTGCGGGAGGATCGCCGCGTGAGCCAGTCCTCCCGCCGTCCCGACCCGGTGCTCGTCACGGGGATGCCCCGTTCCGGCACGACCTGGCTGGCGCGCCTCCTCGCGCAGGCGCCCGGGTCGGCGCTCGCCGGACGGGAGCCGATGAACCCCGGTGCGGGTCAGTACCGGCTCGGGGGCACCCTCTCGGGATGGGCCCGGATCGACACGGCGTCGGCCCGGCAGCACCGCGCACTGCGACGTGCGTACCGCGCGGCGACGCCCGCGGTCTACAGCCGGTACGGGATCCGGCAGTGGGCCGCCCCGCTCCCGCGCACCCGGCTCGTCGTCAAGGATCCCTTCGCGCTGCTCTCGGTCCCCGCGATCGTCGGCGCGACGGGTGCCCGAGCGGTCGTCATCCACCGCCATCCCGGGGCCATGCTCGCCAGCTACCGCCGGATGGGGTGGCAGCCGGACCTCGGCGAGCTCGTCCCCGTCGTCGACCGGTTCCGGCGGGAACGGGGTGACGGCGCCCCCGAGATTCCGGAGCTTCCGCATGAGGCGGATCCGGGGGGCGCCCTGGCGATGGGCTGGTTCTGGGCGGCCCTCTACGCCATGGCGCTCACCGACGTGGACCGAGCCCCGGGCACCCTCGTCGTGTCCCACCGGCGGATCGCCACGGACCCCGCGGCCTGCCGCCGGGTGCACAACGCCCTCGGGGTCCCGTGGGGCCCGGCCGCGGACGCCGAGTTCTCGCGGGAGCACTCGGACACCGGCGGGCGGGACCGGCTGCACAACTTCGACCGCGCGCCGCAGGAGGTCGCCGACGCCTGGCGCACGGCCTTGGCCCCGGAGGAGGTCGAGGAGATCGAGGAGGTCACCCGCGAGGTCCGGGCCCGTATGGACCGGGCCACGCAGGACGGGCCCGCGGACGGCTGAGGGCCCGATCCTCAGACCCCGTGGCCGCGCCGGTTCGTCTCGCGCTGGATCCACTCCGCGGACACGCCCGCGACGACGAGCAGGGCCAGCGGCCATCGCCCCTCGCGCGGACGGCGGCGCACACAGCGGCCGGCCCAGCGCAAGGCCTCGCGACGTTCGCCGAGCGCGGCGTGGCCGAAGGCCAGCTTCCCGTAGAGCATGGCCGCGCCCACCTGGTCGTCACCGATCTCCGGGTGGTGCTCGAGGAGCCAGGAGTGCGCCTCGTTCTTGTCCGCCCAGGCCTCGTTGAAGTAGGAGGTCGCACCCCAGCGGATGCTGACGAGCGGCTCGTCGACGTGGGCGATCGGCGCGCTCCGCGCTGCGCGGAGCAAGAGGTCCCAGTCCTCGGCCATGCTCCGGGGCAGGGTCTCGTCCACCATGCCGAAGCCCTCGAGCATCGCCCGCCGGCGGAAGAGGAAGGACGTCGAGTGCAGCATCGCCATCCGGGACCGGACGAGGTCGTCGAGGCCGACGTGCTCCCTGCCTGCCAGGCGCACCGTGCTGCGGTCCCCGTAGTCGACCCGCATCGCGGTGGTCACGAACTCCGCGTCCGCTTCGCGGTGCAGCCGCTCGACCTGGGCCCGCAGCTTGCCCGGGAGCCACTCGTCGTCGTCGTCGCAGAAGGCCACGAGCTCGGTGTCCAGGGCGAGGACGCCGGTGTTCCGGGCGCCCGCGAGGCCGGGGCTGCGCTGGTTCGTCGTGACGCTGACGGAGCGGTTCCCCTCGGACCGTTCGAGGGAGCGGTCGGGGTCGCTGCGGTCGAAGACGACGACGACCCGGATCGCGCCGGGGTGGTCCTGGGCGAGGATGGAGGCGAGCGCGGCCCGCATGAGCTCGGGGCGGTTGTGAGTGACGAGGACGACGCCCACGTCGGGTCGGCTCGCGGCGTCGGTGACGGCGCCGGTGTCGTCGGTCGACAAGGGGTCCTCCGGGATGGTCGACGGCTGCGCCGACGGGGGCATCCGTGGGCGGTCGGGGGCGTTCCGCACTGTACTGAAGGGGTCGCCGGCCCGTGCCCGGTCCGGCGGGCTGCCCCCTTCCTCTAGCACAACGGCGACGGTCGCGGCCGTCCCGAGGATGAATTTCTTCGAACGGCTTACGTGGATCCCGTCCCGGCCCCTAGACTGGCGCCCACAACGTACGTCACCGCGGGAAGCAGGGCCTTCGGCGACGTGAAGATGGGCGGGGATGCCGGCCGGTAGCAGGGACCGACGTCATCGTCATTCTTCGAACTCCATCGATTGCAGGGGTCGACGGTTCGAATGAGCATTGCTCAAGATCTCGGCATGCGCCCGTGGGCGCAGCCGCGCGCTGACGCGCACATCGACCTGGCCAGCTTCGGCCACGCCCAGGTCCTCCCGGGTCTCTCGGCGTGGGAGCGGTCCCAGCGCCGCGCCGCCGTCGTGCTCGACACGGCGGCAGCCGTCCTCGGCGTCCTCATCGGGATCGCCGGACGTAACGTCATCGTCGGCTCCGGGGGTTCCCTCTGGGACACGACCCCGGTCGTGTGGTGGACCCTCGGCGTGGCCGTCGTCGCGTGGGTGGTCCTCCTCGCCCGTCACGGTGCGTACGCGACCCGCTTCGTCGGGACCGGCAACGAGGAGTACCGGGCCGTCGCCCGTGCGGGCCTGGGCCTGGTCGCCATCATCGCCTTCGCCTCGTTCGCCCTTCAGCTGGAGTTCTCGCGCGGCGTGCTCCTCGTCATGGCGCCCACCATGACCCTCTCCGCGCTGGCCGGCCGCTACGCCCTCCGTCGACGTCTCGTCACGTCGCGGGCCCAGGGCATGTGCCTGCGGCCCACCGTCGTCGTCGGTGACGCAGCCGCGGCCCTCGACGTCGCACACCGCATCGAACGGGACCCGGGGACGACGGGGATGTCCGTCGCCGCCCTCTGCGTGGCCGACGTCGACGACCCCGTGCTCCGTGTCGCCAACCCGACGGGAATCCCTGTGCTCGGGGGCGAGGACGCCACCCTGGGCGCCGTGGAGGCGGTCGGCGCGAGCGCCGTCGCCGTCGCGAGCAGCCCGACGATGTCCGGGGACGCCCTCCGGCGGCTCGGCTGGGCCCTCGAGCAGCGGGACGTCGACCTCCTCATCGCGCCCGGGATCGTCGAGGTCGCCGGCCCCCGTCTTACGATGCGCCCGGCGTCCGGCCTGTCGATGCTCCACGTCGAGCGTCCGGTGTCGCACGGCTTCCGCTTCCGGGTCAAGCGCATCTTCGACCGGGTCGCGGCAACGCTCCTCCTCCTCCTCGCGTCGCCGCTGTTCGTCGCCGTCGCGGTGATGATCCGCCGCGGCTCCGCCGGACCGGTGTTCTTCACCCAGGACCGGGTCGGTGAGGGCGGCCGGATCTTCCGGATGTGGAAGTTCCGGACGATGGTCGTGGACGCCGAGGCACGCCTGGACGCCCTCTCCGCCGACGGGCACGACGGCAACGAGACCCTCTTCAAGATGCACACCGACCCGCGGGTCACCCGGATCGGTGCCGTCCTGCGGCGGTACTCGCTCGACGAGCTCCCGCAGCTGTTCAACGTGCTGCGCGGCGAGATGTCGCTCATCGGTCCGCGCCCCCCGCTCACGCGGGAGGTCGACCGCTACGAGAACGACGCGGTCCGTCGGCTCCGGGTCCGCCCGGGGATGACGGGTCTGTGGCAGGTGTCCGGCCGGTCCGACCTCTCGTGGGTCGACTCGGTCCGGCTGGACCTCTGGTACGTCGACAACTGGTCGTTGTCGCTCGACGCCCAGATCCTCGTGCGGACGGCGGACGCCGTCCTCCGAGGCCGGGGGGCGTACTGATGGCTGAGTCACGTCCCATCGAGTCCACCCCCGCCCGCGCGGCGGGGGCCACACGCGGCGCCGACTGCACGGCGCCGTCACCTGCCAGCAGCACCGACGTCCCGGCCCGGGCCGGAGCCTGACGCGCGCCACGGCGCCCACCACATCTCGCACGAAGCAGAGGAACACCATGACATCGCGAATCTCCCGCGGACTGCGGCAGGTCGGTCTCGTCGTCGCGGCGGCCGCGCTCGCCGTCGCCGGGGCCGGGGCCCCCGCTGCGTCGGCCGCGCCGGACCAGCCGGCCGGCAGCATCGCCGGCGACGTCCCGGAGCCGGGAACGCCCCACGTGCTCAACGGCCGGGTCTACTCGGTCGTCAAGGTCGGGAACACGATGGTGCTGGGGGGCACCTTCACGAGCGCTCGCAACGACAACAGCTCGACGACCCTCTCCCGGTCCCGGCTGCTCGCGTTCGACGCCACGACCGGCATCATCAGCCAGACCTTCACGCCGAACCCCAACGGCACCGTCAACGCCGTCATCCCGGCGGGCGACGGACAGACCGTCTACGTCGGCGGGTCGTTCTCGTCGATCGGTGGGGTGAGCCGGAACAACCTCGCGCGGGTCAGGGTCAGCGACGGTGCGGTCGTCGGCTCCTTCGACCCGGGCATGGTGACCGGTCAGGTCAAGGACCTCCGGCTGGCGGACGGCCGGCTCTGGGTCGCCGGCGGCTTCACCCACCTCAACGCCGGCGTCGCGCAGAAGGCGCTCGCGACGCTCGACCCGGACTCGGGGTCCGTCACGGACTACTTCCAGGGGGTCATCGAGGGCGACCACAACGGCGGGTACACGACCGTCATGAAGCTCGACGTCACGCCGGACGGCGACCGGCTCGTCGCCATCGGCAACTTCGACACCCTCGACGGGGTCAAGAACCACCAGGTCTTCGTCCTCGACACCAGCGGGGCCTCGGCCGCGCCGTACAACCTCCGGACGCCGTTCTACGAGACGCCCTGCTCGGCGTCGTTCGACTCCTACATGCGGGACGTCGACATCTCCCCCGACGGCTCCTTCTTCGTCATCTCCACGACCGGTGCCTACGGCGGGGTCAACCGCGCCTGCGACTCGACCGCGCGCTTCGACTTCGCCAACACGGGGACGTCGGTGCAGCCGTCCTGGATCGACAACACCGGCGGTGACACCACGTACGGCGTCGAGATCACGGACCGCGTCGTGTACACCGGTGGTCACGCTCGGTGGCAGAACAACCCGTTCTCCGGCGACCGGGCCGGCCCCGGGGCGGTCTCCCGCCCGGGGATCGCCGCCCTCGACCCGGCCAACGGCCTGCCGTACAGCTGGAACCCCACCCGCACCCGCGGCGTCGGCCTCTTCGACTTCCTCCCCACGCCCCAGGGCCTGTGGGCGGTCTCGGACACCGACCGGATGGGTCAGGGCTACTTCTACAAGGGGCGGGTCGCGCGCTTCGCGAACGACGGGATCGACCTCCCGGCGATCGTCCAGCCCGCGCTGCCGAACGACGTCTTCATGGCGGGAGGCACGACGCCCGCCGTCCAGAAGCGCACCTTCGACGGCACGACGGCTGGGGCGGTCTCCTCGGCGCCGGCGGGGTCGGTCGACTGGAACGCGGTGCGTGGGGCGTTCATGCTCAACGGTGAGGTCTACACCGCGCTCAGCAACGGCTCCTTCACGAAGCAGACGTTCAACGGCACGACCTACGGGTCGAGCACCCAGGTCAACGGTCAGGACGCGCTCGTCGTCCTGCAGGAGTGGCGCAACGACATCGCGAACATGACCGGCCTGTTCTTCGACGGCGGCCGCGTCTACTACACCGTCGCCGGCCAGAACCGCCTGTACTACCGCTACTTCACCCCGGAGAGCTCGGTCGTCGGGGCGTACCGGTTCACGGCCTCCACCGGCGTCAGCGGCGTCGACTTCTCCACGGTGCGCGGGATGTTCGTCGCCGACGACACCCTCTTCTGGCGCACGGCCGACAACCGGCTGCGCAGCGCCCAGTGGCGTGACGGCTTCCAGAGCGGTGCTCCGGTCGCCAACACCGCCCAGGTCGTGGGCGGGGGGACGACGTGGACCTCGCGGGCCTTCTTCGTCTACCAGAGCGCCGACGGCTCCGGCGTCCCGCTGCCGCCGACCGCCGAGTTCGGTTCGGACTGCACGAGCCTCACGTGCACGTTCGACGCCGGCGCGTCGACTGCGCCCGGTTCGAGCGTCGACTCCTACGCGTGGACCTTCGGGGACGGGACGACCGGCACCGGTCGCCAGGTGTCGAAGACCTACGCCTCCGGTGGCTCCTTCACCGTGGGACTCACCGTCACGACCGCGGACGGCGCGACGGCGACGACGAGCCGGAACGTCACGGTCCAGCGCGTCAACCAGCCCCCCACGGCGAGCTTCACCTCGTCGTGCACGGCGCTCGCCTGCTCGTTCGACTCCGGTGGGTCCACGGACGACACCGGCATCGCCTCGCGGTCCTGGTCCTTCGGTGACGGGACGGGAGCAGGGAACGTCACCGCGCCCGATCACTCGTTCGCCGCTCCCGGCACCTACGGGGTGACCCTGAGCGTGACCGACACGGACGGAGTCACGAGGTCGGTGACGCAGGACGTCACCGTCGAGGCCGCCCCGACCTCGGACGTCGCCTTCGTCGCGGCGGCGACCGAGAACGGGAACAGCAACTCGCACACGGTGGCCGTCCCGAGCGACGTCCAGGCCGGTGACCGTCTGCTGCTGTCCTTCACCGTCAACAACAGCAACACGACCGTGACCGGTCCTCCCGGCTGGACGCTGGTCGACTCCGACGACGCCGGCGGCGCCATGGGCCTCGTGTGGACGAAGGCGGCCGGTGCCCAGGACGCCGGGTCGGGCGTCACCGTCGACGTGTCGACGTGGTCCAAGGGCGCGCTGAGCGTCGTCGCCTACCGGTCCGACACCGGCACCCCCACCGTCGCGCAGTCGGCCTCCGACACGGCCCGTGGCACGACCACGGTCGTCGCACCCGGGGTCCAGGCGGCGAGCGGGGACTGGGTGGTCCGGTTCTGGGGCGTGAAGTCCAGCAGTCCCATCTCCCTGGCCGGCACGGGTGGTGAGAACCGGTCCACCTCGACCGGGAGCGGCGGCGGCGGGATCTTCTCGTGGCTCACCGACTCCGACGGGCCGGTGTCCTCCGGCGCGGTCGCGGCCCAGAACGCCACGTCCGACCCGGCGGTGAACCGGGCCGTGACGGTGACGGTCACGGTCGGCACGCCGTGACGGCACGCCGCGTCCCCGTCGGCCCGTTCGAGGTCGACGACCTCGACGCCCGACGGACGGTCGCGGCGGCCGTCGCCCTCGGCGTGCGGGGCGGTCGCTCCAGGTTCTACGCGCTGCACGTCGGCGGGTTGAACCACCGGGCCGACGCAGGGTTCGTCGAGGAGATGAACAGCGCCGACCTCGTCTGTGCCGACGGTGGCTCGGTCCTGCTCCTCGCCCGGTTGTCCGGGGCGCGCTCGATCGAGCGCGCCCCGACCACGGACGTCGGCTGGGACGTGCTGCACGGGATGGCCGCGGAGCTCGGCCGAGCGCCGCGGGTCGCACTCGTCGGTGGGGAGCCAGGACTCGCCGAGGCTGCGGGGCGGGTGCTGGCGGCAGCGGGTGCGGCGGACGTCGTCCACACCGACCACGGCTACCACGAGACGTGGCAGGGCCCGCTCCGGCTGCTGCGGGAGGCCGATCCCGAGGTGCTCGTCGTGGGGATGGGGGCGCCCCGCGAGATGCACTGGGTCAGGGATCACCGGCACGACCTGCCGGAGTCGCTCGTCATGACGTGCGGCGGCTGGTTCGGCTTCCTCACCGGCGCGGAGTCCCGGGCTCCGGGACTCCTCCGCCGGTCCGGCCTGGAGTGGTTGGCCCGGGTCGCCCAGGCGCCGGCCCGGCTGGGGCCGCGCTACCTCCGGGGCGCGTTCACCGTGCTCGCGATCGCGATGGGCACCCTCGCCCGTCGCCGGGCGGAGGGTGCCACCGCGGACGGACGTCAGGGCACCCAGGCGGCGACGGGGGAGCGGACCTCGCGAGTGGACCCGAGCAGCCGGCACAGCAGCTCGGGGGAGAGCGAGGCGTCGACCCCGACCATCTCCTCGCCCTCGCACATCGGTGGTCCGGCGGAGCGTGTCACGGACAGGCGGTGAAGGTCGCGGAACGCCTTCTGCCGCAGGCTGCTGTTCAGCCGCCAGTCCAGCTTGCTGTTGAGGTTCGTGTTGAAGTAGCTGAAGGCGATGCCCCCGTTGTCCACGAGCGCCTTGTACGTCTTCGTCATGATCGCGGGGTCGTCGCGAACGGACGCCTCCCCGAAGCCCGTCTCGGCCAGGCCCCAGGGCACGCCGGTCCTTGCCGACCACGCCTTGAGCGGCTCGAAGTAGCGACCGCGGAAGTCCTTGTGCTTGGTGACGGTGGACCCGTTCTTCGTCATCCCGTACTCGTCGTAGATGTCGAAGCCGGCGATGTCGACCTTGGTGTTCCGGGGCCACATGTTCTCCAGCCGGAACTTGTCGGCGCCGTAGAACTGGTGCCACCCCATGAGGATGATCGTGAAGGCGACGTTGTCCCCGCCGGAGCGCAGGATCGGTCCGAGCCTGGCCTGCATGGCCGTCCACCGGGTGATGTCACCCCCGTCGTTCTCGGGCTCGTGGTGCACGGCGACCCAGACGGGGCCGTCGACGGTGGCGAGCTTGCGGGCGATCTCGCGCGCCCAGGCGTCGCCGCGCCCGTTCGCCATGTCCGCCCACGAGTACGGCGCCTTGAAGCTGACCCACGGGACACGGTGGTTGGCGATGTCGCCCTTGGCGGTCGCGACGGCCTTGTCGATGCCGGTCGGGCCGAAGTAGGTGCGACGGACGCCGATCTGCTTCGAGAGCCACGACTCCCAGCTGCCGGGGTCGGTGTTGCTGTTGTAGGCACCGCCCGCGTAGGCCCCGCAGGACGGGATGCCGCGCGAGGAGACGGAGCAGCCGTTGCTGAGGCGGGCGACGGTCTCGGCCGTGGCGAGGGTCGCCGGTGCGGCGACCTGCGGGACGGCGGCCGCAGCGGCGGGGGCGCGCAGGGGTGGCGCGAGCATGAGGGTGGTGACGACGGACGCCGCAGCGACCAGGCCGAACACACGACGGGCAGGGAACATCGTGGCTACCTCCGGGCAGCAAAAGAGCGCGGGCGGTGCAGGGGGGAATGCCCGCGCTACAAGACGTGAAGATATACACGATCAGTCCGGAATGTGCCAAGAATGGCAATTCTCTCGGACGAATGACGATTCGTCCGTCCTCGGACTCCGGTGGACGGCCGGAGCCGTCCGCCGCGCAGGTCAGCCGGTGGGGAGGTGGTTCGGACCGTAGCCCAACGCCTCGAGCCACGCGTCGCCCTGGGTCTGGAACGCGTCCACGTCGTCGAAGTCGACACCGTCCCCACGGGCTCCACGGTCGATGGACCGGGCGAGCGCCGGCAGCCTCTCGGCGTGCTGGGCGCCGGGGCAGTCCGCGGCACGGTCGGTGACGTCCGTGACCTGCGTGACGAGCGGCCGGGTGTACTCCGCGAGGTCCGGGCGACCCACGCCGCCGGCGACCCGGCCCCAGGTCTGCGCCAGTCCGGCGACGTCGGCGTCGGAGACGGCGCACGCGACGTCGGGCGACGGGACACCGGTCCCCGCTGTGGGGGTCGGCGCGCCGTCCGGCGGCGTCGCGTCGCCGGACGGGTCGGGACCACCCGTGGGCGTCCCCTCGGGCGAGGGGGTCGCCGCCGGCGGCCCGGGAGCCGGTGCAGACGGGGACGACGAGGCCGGGGCCGCCGTGCCCTCCGGGTCGGATGGGCCCTGCGAGCTGCACCCTCCGAGGAGAAGCACTGCAACGGCCAGTGGCGGGACGAGGTCGCGTGGTCTCATGGTCACCCCTGCACGGTGTCGACGGTCCGACCCCCATCATCCCTCGCGACCGGCCCGTCGGGAGACTGTTCACAGATCCGGGACGGGAGGTGACCGATGGTAGCCCTGGCGACTCCGCGAGCTCGGGTGGGTGTGCGCTCCGTGGCCCTGCCGCCGTGGTGGCCCCTCGCCGCGGTCGTCTACGGGTACCCGCTGTGGTGGCTCCTGGGAGTCGCCGCCGTCGTCCCGCTCCTCGCCGCACTCGTCATGCTCCGCCAGCTGTGGCGGACCTCACCGGTCGTCCTGCCCCGGGGGGCGACGTGGTGGCTGCTCTTCCTCGTGTGGGTGGTCATCGGCGTCGCGACGCTCTGGGTGGACGCCCCCGACGCCGTCCCCGGGGGTGGGCCCAGCCGGATCGTGCCCTTCGCCTACCGGCTGGCCTGGTACGCGACGTGCACCGTCGTCCTGCTCTGGATCGCCAACTCCAGCCGCCTCCGGGTCCCGACGCGGAAGGTCGTCGACATCCTCGCGTGGATGTTCGTCATCGCCGCGTTCGGGGGGCTGGCGGGCGTGCTCCTACCGACGCTCGAGCTGCGGTCGGTCCTCGAGCTCCTCCTGCCGGGAGGGGTGCGTGGCAATGCCTTCGTCCAGTCCCTCGTCCACCCCGGACTGGCTGACGTCCAGACGGTCCTGGGTCGTCCCGAGGCCCGCCCGAAGGCACCCTTCCCGTACGCCAACACGTGGGGATCGGTGCTCGCGCTCAGCCTGCCGTTCTTCGTCGTCGCCTGGGTCAAGGATGCCGGGACCGGCCGCCGCTGGGCCGCCGTCGCGGTGCTCGTCGTGGCCGCCGTGCCGACCGTCTACTCGCTGAACCGCGGCCTGTGGGCGTGCTTGGTGCTCGGGCTCGTCTTCCTCGGTGTCCTCCAGGCCTGGCGTGGTCGCCCGGCGCAGCTCGTGGCCACGGTCGTCGTCGTCGCGGGGGCGGTCCTCGCGCTCGCCCTGAGCCCCCTCGGCTCGATCGTGTCCGAGCGGTTCGACAACCAGCACAGCAACGAGCGGCGCAGCGAGCTGCTCGTCACGACGGTGAACAGTGCGGCCGAGGGCTCTCCCGTGGTCGGGTTCGGCTCCACCCGCGACGTCCAGGGCAGCTTCGCATCCATCGCAGGCGGTGGGACCCCGTCGTGCCCGGCGTGCGAGGTCCCACCCCTCGGGACGCAGGGGCACCTGTGGTTCGTCGTCTTCGCGCAGGGCCTGGTCGGTGCGCTGTTCTTCGTCACCTACTTCACCGGTGCCCTGCTCGCATCGTTGCGATGTCGGACGATCACCGAGGTCCTCGCCACCGTCGTCCTGCTCTTCTTCGGGCTCCAGCTGTTCGTCTACGACACCTTGGGCATCCCCCTGCTGCTCGTCATGGTGGCCATCGGGCTCGCGTGGCGGGACCAGAGCAGGCAGGCGGACTCCGAGGTGGTGCTCTTCCGCGTCACCACCGTGACGTCCCTGCTCGCGCGGGTCGCCGGGCACCGGCGATGGTGGGTGGCCGCCCCGGCGCTCGCCCTGGCGGCAGGGCTGGTCCTCGCCGCCCTCCAGCCGCCGCGCCACGAGTCGCAGCAGGCGATCCTGCTCAAGGAGGCACCCAGCTACCTGCCGGCCGCCGACGGTGGCGTCGAGTCCCCGCGCGAGACGACCGTGGACACCGAGGCCGCGCTCGTCATGGCGGAGCGGACCATGCGGGGAGCGGTCGCGGGCACCGGGGTGGCTCCCGCCGACCTGCGTCAGCGCGTCCGCGTCACCGCCGTTCCGAGCACCCGGGTCATCGTCCTGCAGGTGACGGCCGGCGACCCGCAGGTCGCGGACGACGAGGTCGTCGCCCTCGCCGGGGCGTACCTGGCCGCTCGACAGGACTACCTCGCGCAGCGCCGGGACCAGTACCTCGCCCGGTTGCGCGACCGTCAGACCGAGCTGGTCACGGTCGGCGGTCCGGACGGGCGCTTCCTCAGCACGGACCAGCGCGAGGAGCTGGCCGTTCTCGGCGAGGCCGTGACCGACATCGTCCTGACCCCGACGAGCGCCGGCGAGCAGCTGCGCCTTCGCGAAGCGGTCGAGCAGTCGCCCCCCTACGACCTCTACGGAGCATCCGGGCTGGGGATCGGCATCCTCGTCGCGGCCGTGGCGACGGCCCTCGGGCGCCGGCGGTCGGCGCGGACCTCGTCAACGGCGACGGGCCGCGGGAGGGTCGTGCGTGCGGTCCAGCGGCTCACCGCGGCCGGCCGGTCCCGGGGACGGGCTCAGCCGAAGACGGCCCGGACCACACGGTCGCCGGCGTGACCGTCCTCGTGCGGGCAGAAGGTCTCCGTGAACCAGCGGTACCGGTCCGCCGACGACCGCACGACGCCCGCGAGGTCGGCGAGAGCGTCCGCCAGGTCCTCGCTCGTGGTGGTGATGGGACCGGGGGCCCACTGCTCGTACTCGAAGTACATCGGCCGGAGGTCCCGGCGGTAGTGCTCGAGGTCGGGGGCGTGGAGGACGATCGGCTTGCCCGTGACGGCGAAGTCGTAGATGGCCGAGGAGTAGTCCGAGACGAGGACGTCAGCCGCGAGGTAGAGCTCGGCGACGTCGGGGTGTGAGCGTACGTCGATCGTGAAGCCCGGCAGAGGTGCGGCGCTGGTGGGGACGTTGGGGTGCAGGCGCGAGAGGAGCACCGTCCCCGGCAGGCGATGGCGCAGCACGTCCAGGTCGACGAGGTCGGGTTGCACGAGACGCCCCGCGGTATCCCGCGTGTCGTCGCGCCACGTAGGGGCGTAGAGCACCGCCGTCGTCCCGTCCTGGATGCCCAGCTCTGCGCGGACCCGTCGCCGGATCGACCCGTCGTCCTGGGAGAGGACGTCGTTCCGGGGGTAGCCGGACTCCACGACCGTACCGTCGTACCGGAAGGCGCCTCGTAGGATGCGGGTGCACTCGGCGCTCGGGGAGACGAGCACGTCCCACTTGGCGACGTCCCGGTCGACCCGACGCAGGTGCGCGGCGGCGCCGGGGTACTTCGAGTCCACCTCGTCGTGGCCGACGGCTTTGAGCGGCGTCCCGTGCCAGCACTGGACGTACGTGACCCGGGGGCCCTTGACGACGTGGCGGCTCACGATGTCGTTCGTCACGAGGAAGTCGCTCGCGAGGAGACGGGCGAAGTAGCCGGCACGGTGTCGTCGGACCCCTCGGACGTCGGGGCGCGGTGCCCGTCCGTCCGTCGTCGTCCACCACTGGGTGAGGTCCGGGTGGGTGCGCAGGAGCGCCTCCGAGATCGCCCGGGGACTGTCGGCGTAGCGGCCTCTCCACGCCTCGAACAGGACGCTGCTCACGAGTCCACCGCCGTCCGGGCCCGACCGACGGCGAGCCGGTCGAAGAGGGGCGCGATGTGCAGGGTGTCCCGCCGGTTCCACAGGACGGTGAGGTAGACGAGCGCGAGGACGGGTAGCGCGACGAGGTACACGCCGAGGCTCAGTCGTCCGGTGAGGCTCAGCACAGCGATCGGTAGCCCGAAGACACCGACGGAGGCGAGGGCCGCGACCAGGGTGGAGCGGGACAGCGGGGTGAGCCCGTTGAGCCGCCGGACCTGGACGAAACCGAGCCCGGACCGCACGACGACCGCCGCGTTCCAGGCGACCGCCGCGCCGAGGATGCCCATCCGCGGGATGAGGAGGAAGCACAGGCCGAGGTCCACGACGAGGGCGGTGAGGGAGTTGACGAGGCTCAGGCTGCTGCGACCGCCCATGAGCAGCATCGTGTCGACGGGACCGGACGCGACACCGACCATCATCGCGATCGCCATCGTGACGACGACGACCGTGCCCTCGGCGCGGTAGCCGTCGCCGAAGAGCCCGAGGTATATGCCCGGGGCGGCACCCACCGCGAGGTAGATCGGCCAGGACACGAGGATCGACCACGCGGCGCCGGTCTTGTAGATCTCCCGGAGGAGCCCGGTCTCCCCGGACGCCAGGAGGTGCGCGAAGCGCGGCTGCAGGGTCTGCTGGATCGCCTGGGAGCCGAACTGGCCGAAGGCGACGAACCGGGTGGCCGCCGTGTAGACGGCGGCGGCCGCTGGGGTCAGCAGGGCCCCGATGATGATGATGTCGGCGCGCTGGATGGTCATCTGGGACACCTGCGCCACGCTCCGGGGCCAGGTGAAGGCCCAGAACTGGCGCCGGACACCCCGCAGGACCGGAAGCGGCCCGTGGCCGAAGCGGCGTCGCGCTGCGGACCGGGCGAGGAAGGCCGCGACGACCCCGGCGAGGACGTAGGGCATCGCCCACGCGAGGCCGAGCTCGACGAGTCCGCCGCCCGTGACGAGGACGAGGAGGGCCAGCAGGCACTGGAGCGTCGCGCGGCCGATCTTGTCGACGAGGACGCTGGCGCGCATCGTGGCGAGCGATCTCGTCGCCGCGAGCGAGACGGTCATCAGCGTCGCGACCGGCAGGGCGACCGCGAGGACGACGAGGAGGGATCGTGACGCGTCCGAGCGCAGGCCGATCGCCGCCGCGAGCGGGTCGTGCCACACCAGGGCGGCCGTGGCGACGACGATCGACGTCGTGCCGGTGACCTGGTACGCGCCCGTCCAGCTGCGGCGGGCCGCTCCCGGGTTGCCGTCGACGAGGTGTCTCGCGGTGAACCGGCCGAGTCCGGCGTCCGCGCCGAGCGTGCACAGGGCCATCGCGATGACGAAGAGCGACGTGGCGCTGAAGAACTCGCCGGCCAGCGACTGGGTCGTCGACCGCGTGACGATGAGGACCGTGAGGAAGGTCGCCGCGGCCGACACGACCGCGCCGAGGAGGCCGAAGGCTCCTCCACGCGCGATGCCGCGCAGCAGCTGGTCCCGGCCGTCAGTCATCGGTGCGGACGAGCCCGGCCGCGGCGCGGTCGGAGGGGCGGCGGTAGCCCCGTGGCCCTCGAGGGCCCCGGGGACCGCGGGCGCCACGGCCGCGGGACGGCTCCGCGCCGCTCCCGAGGACGAGCTCGTCCTCGGCGTCCTCGCGCTCCGTGTCGGCATCGAGGTCGGCGCCGGCGTCCTCGACCTCTCCCGGTCCGGGCCGAGGGTCGTCACGCTCGCCGTCCGCGGTCGCGTCCGGGGTCTCGCGGGTCTCGTGGGTGTCCTCGGTGGGGGACGTCCGGTCCCGGACGACCGCGGCGGAGCCCTCACCGCGGGTCTCGTCCGCCCTGCCGGGGCGGCGGACGACCGCGGAGCCGCGCCGTTCGACACCCTCGACGAGGACGACCCCGAGGAGCTTCTCGCGCGCGGACGAGAGGTCGTCCCCGGCGCGGACCAGGTCGGTGAAGGTGGACTCGCCCGAGATGGCCTCGACGACGACGACGTCGGAGATCGAGGCGAGGGCCCGGGTCTTGGAGTCGTGGATGCTCCCCGCGGCGATGACGACGACGTCGGACCAGTCCCGGAGGGACTCCATGATCGTCTCCATCCGGTGCGTCATGAAGAAGTCGTCGATGCTCAGCGCGCCGCCGCGGCGGATGAGGCTGCCGTGGGGCAGCACCTCGTGAGGGGTGTAGTCGAGTGGCTCCTCGGAGGCGAGCAGCTCGGACAGGGCGGGCGCGCGGGCGTCGAGCGGGCTCTCGTCGGACGGCAGGGCGCCGACGGTGTCGACGAGGACGGCGTCGAGGCGGGAGGCGGCGAGGGTGAGCATGAGCGGAAGGGCGCTCGTCGGGGTGCGGTCGGAGGCGGAACCGGTGGCGAGGAGGACGACGAGGGGCCGCTGCTGCGTCGCGGTGAGGAGGTTGACCCGCAGCGCGCGGTAGTTCTCGGTCAGGACCGTGCTCGTCGGGTCGTCCTCGAAGCTGGCGACGATGCGCTCGGACTCCTCGGCCGAGACGACGGCGAGGAGGGAGTGGCCGAGGATCCCGACGTCGTCGGGGTGGTGGATGTGGTTGTCGAGCCGCGCCCGGACGAGCGCCACCCCGAGGGCGAGCACGAGACCGCCGACGAGTCCCGCCACGGGGTAGGCCACCCAGGAGCCGAGCAGACCGCGCGGCTGGACCTCGGCCGGCGTCACGACCTGCCCCGGGTTGGTGGGCACGAGGTCGATGTCGCCGGCGCGCGCCCGCAGCTGGTTGATCTGCGAGGCGACGGCGTCGAGCTGTGCCTGGACGACGCTCGCGTCCGCGGAGCCGTCCTCCAGCCCGCCGAGCCGGGTGGCGAGCGTGGCCTGCTCGTCCAGACGGTCCTCGATCTGCTGCTGGATCTGCTCCTGCTGGGAGGTGGCCAGGTCCTCCGCCCGGTTCTGGCGGTACGCGAGGTACTGCTCGGCGAACGACTGTGCGAGTGCGGCCGAGCGTCCGCCCTCCGGCGTCTCGTAGGTGATCTCGACGATCTGCGAGTTCGGAGGGACGTCGACCGTGAGGCCTCGGAGCAGGTCTGAGGAGGACTCGGAGGCGGCCAGGTCGTCGCGGACCCGCGTAGCCACGGCGTCCGAGCGGACGAGCTCGGACTCGCTCACCATGTTGATGAGGTCGTCCCCGCTGCCCGAGGTGGAGAAGGGGTTGCCGTCGAGGGGGTTGACGAGCACCGACGCACCGGCGGTCTCGATGTCCGACTCGCGAAGACCCACGAGCCCCCCGACCAGCGTGCCGAGGAGCGCCAGGACCACCGCGGCCCTCGTGCTGGACCGCAGCGCCACCTCGAGGGTCGCGCTGCGCGGACCCGAGAGCCCTCGGTTGGCCACGTGTGTCCGCCCTTCGTCGTCCGCTTCCCCTGACCTCGTCATGGTAGCCGCGCGGCATCGGCCGCACCGGCGCTCGGGCAGACCCGACCGTCCTCCGAGAAGTCGGTGCGGAGCACGGCCGTCCGGGGCTAGGCTCGGACCGCGCGTTGCAGGGAACCAGCACGACGAGGAGGGTGGCTCGTGGCTGCGAAGGCGGAGACACCCGCCGTCGGGGGGTCGTCGGGTCCGGGCGAGAGCTCCGACCCGACGTCGCCGATGCTCGAGACGGTGGCCCGGCTGTTCCCGGGCGCCGAGGTGTCGAGGTCCCGGGGGCCGTCGGACGGGGGGTTCGAGCTGGCGTTCTTCCCCTCCGCACGGTGGCCCAACGCCGTCGTTCCGGTCGGCTGCCCGCGTGCGGCCGCTCGATCGGTCCGCCGTTTCAGCGTGGCCGACGGACCTCGCCCCACCCTCGCCCGGCTCGCCTCGGCGGGTGCACTGCGCGTCGGTATCGGTGCGGTGCGGGACCGGGTGGTGGTGCGCGGCGGCGACGACTCCGTGCTCGACCACCTCGCACGGGTGTTCGGCGAGCGGGTCACCGTGAGCATCGCCATCGGGACGGCGAGGGCGAACCGCAAGCCGGTCCTCCAGGTGTTCGACGACGCGGGCCGCACCCTGGGGTTCGCCAAAGTCGGTGTCGATGCGACGTCCCGGCACCACGTCGGGCTGGAGGCCCGCAACCTCGCGCTGCTCGAGGGCAGGGTGCCAGGCGGGATGTCGGTGCCCGCCGTCGTCGACGCGTCGACCTGGGCCGACCACCTCGTCCTCGTGATGACCGCCTTCAGCACGCGGCCGCAGCAGCCGAACGCCCGTCGCGTCGTCCCGGACCGCCTCATGGGCGAGTTCTCCCGCGCCTTCGGCTCGGAACGTCGTGAGCTGGTGGGGACGCCGTTCTGGGCGGACCTCTCCCTGGCGAGCACCCGGCTGCCCCCCGGTGACGTCGCTCGTCGGGTCGGGTCGGCCCGGGCGGCCGTCGAGGAGCGGTACGGGCGGCTGCCCGTCCGGACCGGGGCCTGGCACGGGGACTGGACCCCGTGGAACATGGCGTGGGCCGGGGGCACGCTGCAGGTCTGGGACTTCGAGCGATTCGACCGGGCCGGACTCGTGGGGCTGGACGCCCTCCACTACGTCGTCAACGAGCGGACGCAGCGTCTCGGTCCGTCCGCACGGGTGGTGCTCGACGCCGTCCAGGACGCCGGCGGCGGGGCCGACGGCGACGCCCCGACCGAGGTGCTGGCGGCGTGTTACCTCGCCTCCGTCGCCGTGCGCTACCTGGAGGGCGCGGCCGGGGACCGCACGTCGGGCGCACACCGGAGGGCGGAGCTCGTGACCGAGGCCCTCGAGGAGATCCTCGACCGACCGGCCCCCGGGGGCTCCCGTGCGACCTAGACGACTACCGCGAGGGCGGGTCCCGTCGACCGGGCGGGCGGGCGCCGTCGCCCGCCGCGGTGTCCTCGCCGTCGGGCAGGCGACGGCCCGGTGGCGGATGGAGCCCGACTTCCTCGTCGTCGGCGCCCAGCGCGCCGGGACGACCTCGCTGTTCCGGACGCTGAGCGAGCACCCCGACATCGCGAGGCCGACGGCGTCGAAGGGCATCGGCTACTTCGACCTGAACCACCACCGGGGCCGCCGGTGGTACCTGGGCCATTTCCCGCTGCGTCTCGGTCGTGCCGGGCAGTCGACCTTCGAGAGCAGCGGGTACTACGCCTTCCACCCCCTGGCTGCCGCCCGGATCGCCGAGGACCTCCCCGACGTCAAGGTCATTCTCGTCGTGCGCAACCCCGTCGACCGCGCCCACTCCGCGCACCGCCACGAGCTCGCCCGCGGGTTCGAGACCCTGCAGTTCGAGGAGGCCCTGGAGGCCGAGGAGTCGCGCCTCGACGGCGAGGTCGAGCGCATCCTGGAGGACCCGAGGTACGAGAGCTTCTCGCACCGGCACCACGCCTACCTCGGGCGGGGCCGGTACGCGGAGCAGGTCGAGCGGCTCGTCCGCGAGCTCGGACGCGAGCGGGTCCACGTCGTCGACGCCGACCGGATGTTCGTCGACCCGGAGGCGGAGCTCACGGGCCTGTTCGCGTGGCTGGGGCTCGCCGGTTGGCTCCCGGACGGGTTCCGGCGGGAGAACGCCCGGCCCCGCGCGGCCATGGACGTCGACCTCCGCGCACGGCTGGAGCGGTACTTCGAGCCGTCGGACCGTGCCCTCGCCGCCCATCTCGGGCGCCCGCCGTCGTGGCGGGCGGACGACCGGGGCGACGCCTGACCGCCGGCCGACCGGTGACCGGGACGACGGGGGTGACGCCCCGCCGTGCGCTCGTCGTCGTGGCCTTCGTGGTCGCGCTCGTCGTGGGCTGGGCGGTCTGGTCGCGCGAAGCGCCCGGCACCCTCAGCAACGGCTGTGAGTACTCCGCACGGGGGATCCCGGCGTGCGGGGCCTACGTCGGGGCGGCGGTCGGTGGCAACGACGACCCGGCGACGCTCGAGGACCGGGTGGGTGCCCTCGGCGTGCGGCGCACGTACTGGCGGGCGGATCAGCGCGGCGAGGCCGTCGACACCGCCCGGTCCGACCTGGCGGCCGGCCGTCTGCCCTGGATCAGCTTCAAGCTCCAGGTGCCGTGGGAGGAGGCGGCCGTGGGTGCACGGGACGAGTGGACCCGCGCGCTCGCCGACGGGCTCGCAGACCTCCCCGGTCCCGTGTGGGTGGCCCTGCACCACGAGCCCGAGGGGGACGGCGACATCGCCGCGTGGCGGACCGTCCAGGAGCGGCTCGGCCCCGTCCTGCGGGAGAGGGCGCCCAACGTCGGCTTCACCGTCGTGCTCACCGGCTGGAACCAGGTGAACGGACCGCCGGCGTACGCCCTCGACCGGATCTGGCCGCGGACGACGGTCGACGTCGCGGGCTTCGACGTCTACCAGATGTACGGCGTCGAGCGCGGCGGGACGAGGGTCGAGGAGGTGACCGACCTGCCCCGCGAGTACTTCGCCCCGTTCTCCGCGTGGGCCCGGGAGAAGGGGGTCCGCTGGGCCGTGGCCGAGACCGGCACGACCGACACTGCCGCGGACGAACGGCCGGCTCTCCTGGGGGAGACCTACGCGGCGCTCGTCGACGCCGGCGGGGTGGCCTTCACGTACTTCGACTCCCCACTCAACAGCATCGCCGACTGGACGCTCCGGACGGAGACCAAGCAGGAGCAGTTCGCCGAGGTCCTCGCCCGCTCCCCGAGACTCCCGGACCTCCGCTGACCGGGAGGCGGCACGAGGACCGGGCTGTCGGTGGCGCGGACTACGCTGATCAGCGACATGCCCACGCTCAGCCCGCTGCGCGCCCGTCTGCGCGCGCTCCCCGCGTTCACCCGTCTCTCCGAGTCCCTCGACCTCCCGTCCGCGGAGGTCTCCGCTGCCGCACCCCCCGGGGCGCGGCACGCGGTGGTGTCCACCATCGCGCCGCGTCCGTCGGGCGCCCCCGTCCTCGTCGTCACGGCGACCGGTCGCGAGGCCGAGGACCTGCACGCCGCCCTCGCGGCGAGCCTCGGCCCGGACGTCGTCGCGTCGTTCCCGTCCTGGGAGACGCTGCCGCACGAGCGGCTCAGCCCGCGCAGCGACACCGTCGGCCAGCGGCTGTCGGTGCTGCGGCGCCTGGCCCACCCCGAGGCGGGCGACGACACACACGGCGCACTGTCCGTCGTCGTCGCGCCGGTGCGCGCGGTGCTGCAGCCCATCGCCAAGGGCCTGGGCGACCTGCGCCCCGTGGCCCTCTCGGCCGGTGACGAGGCGCCCCTCGAGCAGGTCGTCGAGGACCTGGCGGCCGCCGCCTACGCCCGCGTCGACCTCGTGGAGCGGCGCGGGGAGTTCGCCGTCCGCGGCGGCATCCTCGACGTCTTCCCGCCGACCGAGGAGCACCCGCTCCGGATCGAGTTCTGGGGCGACACCGTCGAGGAGATCCGCTGGTTCAAGGTCGCCGACCAGCGCTCCCTCGAGATCGCCCAGCACGGCCTGTGGGCGCCGCCCTGCCGTGAGCTGCTCCTCACCCCCGCGGTGCGCGAGCGGGCCGCGGCCCTCGCCGACCGCCTGCCGGGCGCAGCGGACCTGCTGGACAAGCTCTCCCACGGGATCGCCGTCGAGGGGATGGAGTCGCTCGCGCCGGCGCTCGTCGACGGCATGCAGACCCTTCTCGAGGCGCTGCCGTCCGACAGCGTCCTCGTCGCGTGCGACCCCGAGCGTGTCCGCACCCGGGCGCACGACCTCACGGCGACGAGCGAGGAGTTCCTCCAGGCGGGCTGGGCCAACGCCGCCGGCGGCAGCGCCGTGCCGATCGACCTGGAGTCGGTCCTCGGCACCGCCTCCTTCCGCACGATGGCAGAGCTGCGCGAGCAGGCCCGCGACCTCGGGGTGCGGTGGCTCGACCTCACCCCGTTCGCGGGCGACGAGGACGACGACACCCTCGACCTCGGCCTCACCGTCTCGCCGACGTTCCGCGGGAGCACCGAGGACGCCGTCGCGGAGCTGCGCCGCCTCGCCGGCGACGGCTGGTCGGTGCTCGTCGCGACCGAGGGCTCGGGCCTCGCGCAGCGCGTCGTCGAGGTCCTCGGCGAGCACGACGTGCCCGCCCGGCTCGCCGCGGACGAGGCCGACCCCGAGCCGGGCGTCGTCACGGTGACGACCGGTGCCGTCGGGGCGGGCTTCCTCCTTGCGGGCGAACGGCTCGCCGTCGTCACCGAGGCCGACCTCACCGGCGCCGTCGCCGGGGCCGGCACGTCGACGAAGGACATGCGCCGGATGCCGTCGAAGCGGCGCAACCAGGTCGACCCGCTCCAGCTGCGTACCGGCGACTTCGTCGTCCACGAGCAGCACGGGGTCGGCCGCTTCGTCGAGATGATGCAGCGCACCGTCCAGGGCGCCACCCGCGAGTACCTCGTGCTCGAGTACGCCTCGTCCAAGCGCGGCCAGCCCGGGGACCGGCTCTACGTGCCGACCGACCAGCTCGACCAGGTGACCCGCTACGTCGGGGGCGAGCAGCCGACGCTCAACAAGATGGGCGGCTCGGACTGGCAGCAGACGAAGGGCCGCGCCCGGCGCTACGTCAAGCAGATCGCCGCCGAGCTCATCCGGCTCTACTCGGCGCGGATGGCGAGCAAGGGCCACGCCTTCGGCCCGGACACCCCGTGGCAGCGCGAGCTCGAGGACGCCTTCGCCCACGTCGAGACCCCCGACCAGCTCGTGACGATCGACGAGGTCAAGGCCGACATGGAGCGCGAGGTCCCGATGGACCGGCTCGTCTGCGGCGACGTCGGCTACGGCAAGACCGAGATCGCGGTCCGGGCAGCCTTCAAGGCGATCCAGGACGGCACCCAGGTCGCCGTCCTCTGCCCGACGACCCTCCTCGTGCAGCAGCACCTCAACACCTTCTCCGAGCGGTACGCCGGCTTCCCCGTCACCGTGAGGTCGCTCTCGCGCTTCCAGACCGACGCCGAGGCGAAGGCGGTCCTCGCCGGGCTCGCCGAGGGGTCGGTCGACCTCGTCATCGGCACGCACCGGCTGCTGTCGAAGGAGGTCCGCTTCAAGCGGCTCGGGCTCGTCGTCGTCGACGAGGAGCAGCGCTTCGGCGTCGAGCACAAGGAGCAGCTCAAGGCGATGCGCACCGACGTCGACGTCCTCGCGATGTCGGCGACCCCGATCCCGCGCACCCTCGAGATGGCGGTGACCGGCATCCGCGAGATGTCGACGCTCGCCACCCCGCCGGAGGAGCGTCACCCCGTCCTCACCTACGTCGGCGCCTACGACGAGCGCACCGTGACGGCATCCATCCGCCGCGAGCTGCTCCGCGAGGGGCAGGTCTTCCTCGTCCACAACAAGGTGTCGACGATCGACAAGGCCGCCGCGCGCATCCGCGAGCTCGTCCCCGAGGCCCGGGTCGCCGTCGCCCACGGGAAGATGGGCGAGCAGAAGCTCGAGCAGGTCGTCCTCGACTTCTGGGAGAAGCGGTTCGACGTCCTCGTCTGCACGACGATCGTCGAGACCGGCCTCGACATCAGCAACGCCAACACCCTCATCGTCGAGCGGGCCGACCGGTTCGGCCTCTCCCAGCTGCACCAGCTGCGCGGGCGCGTCGGCCGCGGCCGGGAGCGGGCGTACGCCTACTTCCTCTACCCGCCGGAGCAGCCGCTCACCGAGACCTCACTCGACCGGCTCCAGACCATCGCGAACAACACCGACCTCGGCGCCGGCATGGCGGTCGCGATGAAGGACCTCGAGATCCGCGGCGCGGGCAACCTCCTCGGCGGCGAGCAGTCCGGGCACATCGCCGGCGTCGGCTTCGACCTCTACGTCCGGCTCGTCGGCGAGGCCGTGGCGGCCTTCCGGGGCGAGGGCGAGGAGGCGCCGGCCGAGATCAAGATCGAGCTGCCGGTCGACGCCCACCTGCCGCACGACTACGTCCCGCACGAGCGACTGCGGCTGGAGATGTACAAGAAGCTCGCGGCCGTCGTCGACGAGCAGGCGCTCGCCGAGATCGAGAACGAGCTCGTCGACCGCTACGGCGCCGTCCCGGAGCCGGTGCGCAACCTCCTCGAGGTCGCCCGGCTGCGGACCGTCGCCCGGGCCGCCGGGGTCTCCGACATCAGCGTCCAGGGCACGATGATCCGCTTCGGGCCGGTCGACCTGCCCGAGAGCCGCCAGCTGCGGCTGCGGCGCCTCCACCCCAAGGCCATCCTCAAGCCGGCGACGAACGCCCTCCTCGTCCCGGCCCCGAAGACCGCGCCCGTGGGTGGCCGACCGCTGCGCGACCGTGCCATCCTCGACTGGGCCGCCGAGGTCGTCCGCACCGTGATCATGGATGATGTGGGCGAGGCCGCCCGCGCCGCGACCGCCCCCTCCGCCGGGGCGACCCGATGAAAGGACTGCTCGTGACCCTCCCGGTTCGTCGCACCGCCGCCGCGCTGACCCTGGCGGCCGCGCTCGTCACCGCCGGCTGCGGCTCGCTCGAGACCGACCGCGCCGCCACGGTCGACGGTCGCGTCATCACCGAGACCGAGGTGCAGACCGTCATCGAGGAGGTCAACGCGATGGGGGTGCTCCAGCAGCCGTTCGACCCCACGAGCGCCCTCACCGCCCTCGTCCGCGCCGACCCCGCGCTGGCGTTCTTCGAGGAGAACGGCATCGTCGCCTCCGAGTCGGTCGCCGAGCGGGACGCCCGGCAGGCCGGGGTCCGCGAGCCGAGCGACGCGACGGTCCGCGTCCTGCGCTTCTTCAACGCGCTCAACACCGCGGCCCAGAGCCAGCAGTTCACCCCCGAGGACGAGCAGGCGCTCGTCGCCCGGATCAACGAGCAGGACATCGAGGTCAACCCCCGCTTCGGCGACTTCGACTCCGACGTCGCCGCCGTCGCGCCGATGACGCCGGAGTGGATCCAGTCCGAGCCCGAGGCCGCCGCCCCGTGACGGCCGGGCGGCTCGGGCTCGTCGTCACCTCGCCCCGGGTCGCCCCGGGTCTGCTGTCGCACGGCGCGTGGGAGGCCGTGACGACGGCCGGCCGGCTGCTCGCCCGCACCGACGACGAGCCGCTCGTCGAGGCCCTCGTCGAGGCCGGCCTCCACGTCGAGTGCCTCGGCCCCCTCGCGCCGGCCGCCCTCGCCCGCACCCTCGTCGACGCGGCGGACGACGTCGACGTCGTGTGGCTCGGCTCCTCGGACGCCGACCCTGGGCTGACGGACGCGCTCGCGTCCGAGGTCTCCCGTCTCGAGACCCCGCCGGACGTCGAGGTCGTCGTCGGCTCGTGGGACGTCCAGGGGGGCCGGCTCCTCGACGTCGTCGCCGCGATGGACCGGCTCCGTTCGCCCGGGGGCTGCCCCTGGGACGCCGAGCAGACGCACACGAGCCTCGCCCCGTACCTCCTCGAGGAGGCCCACGAGGTCCTCGAGGCGATCGGGAGCGGCGACGCCGACCACCTCGCCGAGGAGCTCGGGGACGTCCTGCTCCAGGTCGTCTTCCACGCCCGGGTCGCCGAGGACGCCCACCCGGACGCGGCCTTCGACGTCGACACGGTCGCCGGCCTCCTCGTCGACAAGCTCGTCCGCCGGCACCCGCACGTCTTCGCCGACGGCGAGGCGTCGAGCCCGGAGCAGGTCGAGCAGGAGTGGGAGCGGATCAAGGCCACCGAGAAGGGGGGCCGGGCGGACGCCGCGGACCTGCTCGACGGGGTGCCGGCGACCCTGCCGGTCGACCTCACCGCCAGCAAGGTGCGCTCGCGCGCCCGGCGCCGGGGGAGGGAGCTCGACCCGGAGGCGCTCGCGCGGCTCGAGGTGGCCCAGGAGCGCCTGGCCGCCGCCGAGGCCGACGCCCGCGCCGCCCTGCGTGCCGTCGCCTCGCCGACGCCGACGAAGCCGGGGACGTAGGCCGGCCGTGCCCCTGCTGCCCGCCCTCCCGGCCGGTGACCCCGGCGCCGTCGTCGCCTGGGTCGCCGAGCACCTCGGCGACCTCACGGCGGAGGGCCCGGACAGGGTGCGCGCGAGCGGACGGTTCCCCGGCGGCCAGCGGGCCGCGGACTCGGCGCTCGCCGCCTTCGACGTCACGGGCTACGCCCGGCGGCGCAACCAGGTGTGGCCGCAGGACGCGCGGGGCGCGTCGGCCTTGTCCCCGTGGATCCGGCACGGCCTGCTGCCGCTGCGGGAGGTCTGGGACCACGTCGCCGGCGGGCCGTCCGGCGACGTGCGGAAGTTCCGCGACGAGCTGCTGTGGCAGGAGTACGCGCGCCACCTCTACGCCCGGCTGGGCACCGCCACCCGGTCCGCGCTCCGGCACGACGCGCCCACCGACGAGCCACGCCCGGACGGACCCGACGACCCGGCCTCCCGGACGGCCCCGTGGTCGCGCGACATGGCGTGCCTCGACCTCACCGTCGGCGAGCTCGAGCGGGACGGATGGCTCGTCAACCAGACCCGGATGTGGCTGTCCTCGCACTGGACGGTGCGCGAGGGCTGGGGCTGGCGACCCGGGGAGGACGCGTTCTTCACCCATCTCCTCGACGGGTCACGCGCCGCCAACCGGCTCGGGTGGCAGTGGACCGTCGGCGCCGGGAGCGCCAAGGCCTACGGCTTCTCCCGCTGGCAGGTGCGCAAGCGGGCGCCCGGGCTGTGCGACGGCTGCGCCTTGCGGGACGCCTGCCCGATCGAGGACTGGCCGGACACCGACCACGTCGGGAGCGCCGCCGGCCGCGTCGCCGAACCGGACCCGCGGCTGCGCCGGGACGAAGACCCCGAGGCGACCGCAGGCCCCTCCGCACCCGCGGGTGACGGGCCGGTCGAGGCGGTGTGGCTCACCGCGGAGTCGCTCGGCAGCGACGATCCGGCGCTCGCCGCGCACCCCGACGCGCCCGCCGTGTTCTGCTTCGACGAGCCGCTGCTGCGCCGGCTGCGGCTGTCCGGCAAGCGGCTCGTCTTCCTCGCCCAGACCCTGGCCGAGCTGGGGGAGGAGCGCGAGGTCCGGGTGTCCCGCGGCAGGGTCGTCCAGGAGCTCGCCGGGACCCCGCTCGCGGTGACCCACGCCCCCGTTCCCGGGTTCGGGCTGCGGGCCTCCCGACTCGACGTCGCCGTGCGACACCCGTGGCCGTGGCTCGTCGTCCCGCATGCCGGTCCGGTGACCTCGTTCAGTGCCTGGCGCAAGGCGGCCGGTCGCCGGCTCCCTCGCTGACGACGCCTCCGCCTGACCGACGTCGCGGCCGAGGGCACCTAGGCTGACGCAGTGCCCGCCGCCCCCGCCCGAGTCCTCGTCGTCGGCGGCGCCGTGCTCGACGCCAAGCTGCGCACTGTCGCGGCGCCCGTCCTCGGGACGAGCAACCCGGGCACGGCCGTCAGTGGTGTCGGGGGCGTGGGGCGCAACATCGCCGAGAACCTCGCCCTGCTCGGCACCTCCGTCGGGCTCGTCGCCCCGGTCGGCGCGGACCCGGCCGCCGAGACCGTCCTCGGACGGACCGCCGCGGCCGGCGTCGACTGCCGGCACGTCGTCGTCACACCTCATCCCACGGGCACCTACACGGCCGTCCTGGACGGGGCCGGGGACCTGCTCGTCGCGGTCGCCGACATGCGGGCGACCGACGAGCTGCGCGCCGCCGACGTCGCCCACGTGCCGGACCTCCTCGCGGGGACCTCGTTCCTCGTGCTCGACGCCAACCCGCCCGCGGAGGTGCTCGCCGTCCTCCTCGAGGCGGCAGCGGACGCGGCGGTCCCGGTCGTCGTCGAGCCGGTGAGCGTCGTGAAGGCCGACGGGGTGCGGGCCGCCCTCGCCGAGGGGCGCCCGGTGCACACCGTGACCCCGAACGTCGACGAGCTCGCCGCCCTCGTCGGGCACGGCGTCGGTCCCGACACCGGTGACGTGCTGGCCGCCGCGGACGAGCTGCACCGGCACGGGGTCCGTCACGTGTGGGTCCGCCGGGGCGAGCGGGGCAGCCTGCTGTCCGTCGACGACGGGACCGCGCCCCGCCGTGCCGTCGCCGTCGGGGCCCCGGCCACCGAGGTCGTCGACGTCACCGGCGCGGGCGACGCGATGACCGCCGGATACGTGCACGCCCTCCTCGCCGGGGCCGACGTCGTCGAGGCGGCCCGGCTCGGGCAGGTCGCCGCGGCGCTCACCTGTGCCTCGCCCGAGACCGTCCGCTCCGACCTGTCCGCCGCACTCCTGCGCCGGCACCTCACCCCCACCGACCCGCCCGTCGAGGAGACCCACCGATGACCGACGCCCCCCGTTCCCCGCTCGCCGTGGCCCCCGAGGTCGCCGACGCGCTCGCCGCCGGGCAGCCCGTCGTGGCGCTGGAGTCGACGATCATCAGCCACGGCATGCCCTATCCCCAGAACGTCGCGATGGCGCGCACGGTCGAGGGCATCGTCCGCGAGCACGGGGCCGTCCCCGCGACGATCGCCGTGCTGCGGGGCCGGCCGACCGTCGGGCTGTCCGCCGACGACCTCGAGCTGCTCGCCTCCGACGCGTCGGTGCGCAAGGTGAGCGTCCGCGACCTCGGCCACGTCGTCGCGACCGGCGGGCACGGGGCGACGACCGTCGCGAGCACGATGCGGATCGCGGCGCTCGCGGGCATCGAGGTGTTCGTGACGGGCGGGCTCGGCGGGGTGCACCGGGGCGCCGAGCGGTCGATGGACGTCTCCGCCGACCTCACCGAGCTGTCCCGGACGAAGGTCGCCGTCGTCTCGGCCGGGGTGAAGTCGATCCTCGACATCGGGCTCACCCTCGAGGTGCTCGAGACGCTCGGGGTGCCGGTCGTGGGGGTCGGGACCGACGAGTTCCCCTCGTTCTTCTCCCGTTCCTCCGGCCTCCTGGTGCCGATGCGGCTCGACACCCCCGCCGAGGTCGCGTCGATGCTCCGGGCGACGTGGGACCTCGGCCTGGAGTCCGGCGTCGCGGTGGCGAACCCGGTGCCGGAGTCGGACGAGATGACGCGGGCCGACATCGACGGGGTCATCGACCGCGCGCTCGCCGACGCGGACGCCGTCGGGGTCGTGGGCAAGGACATCACCCCGTACCTGCTCGGCCGGATCGTCGAGCTGTCGGACGGACGGTCGCTGCGGACGAACATCGCCCTCGTCGAGCACAACGCCCGGGTCGGGACGCAGGTCGCCGTCGCGCTCGCCGCCCTCCGCTGACCCTCTCGGCTCGTGAGCCGACGACGTCCTCCCGAGCCCGTTCGGTGGGTGCGAGCCTCCCGCAGCAGGCTCGACGTCGGGAAGCGGGCTCGTCAGGCCGCGAGCGCGCACGCCGCCCGGACACGGGCGACGAGCCGGTCCGGCCGCCGGAGGTCGTCCCACGTGACCCGGACGACGACGTAGCCGGCCGCACGGAGCCGGTCCTCCCGACGCTTCTCCGCCACGAGAGCGGCCCGCCCGTCGGCGCCCGAGTACTTCACGGCCCCGTCGAACTCGACGACGACCCGGGCCCCGACGAGCAGGTCGACACGGCCGACGAGGCCGTCGACGTCGGAGATCTCGACCTGCGAGCGCACCGTCCACCCGGCGAGGGTCAGCAGGAGCCGTGTCCTGGTCTCGCCCGGTGACTCGCACGCGGGGTCGACGTGCTCCACGGCGGCCAGGGCCCCCCGCCGTCCGCGAACCAGGGCCGACGCCGCCGTTCGGAGATCCTCCTGGGTGCAGGTGCCCGCGTGGACGGCGGCGTCCATCGCCACGAGACCGGCCTCCGTCCCCGACGCAGCGGTCGTGAGAACGCACGCCTCGGGCACCGGGACGGCTCGGGGATCCTGCGGCGCCGTCCCGCGACGGTGGTCAGCGAGGCGATGGACATGGACCCCGCCGCGGCGCTTCGACGTCCCGACGTCGGCCACCACGTCGACGCACGTCAGGTCCACGCCGACGAGCGGAAGGCCGTGCAGGGCCAGGGCGGCGTGGTGCGAGGCGTGCCAGCCGGGGTGGGCGCGCAGGACGCCTCGGACGGTCAGCTCGTACCGCTCCCAGGGCGTGGCGATGGCCCAGACGTCGGCGCCGGTGTACAGGCCGCGGCGGACCCGATGCAGGTCCCCGCCGCGGACGAGACGACCCAGGTCGTCGGGTCCGGCGCCCAGGGTCGCGGCGTCGGGGGTCGTGAGGAGGCCTCCGGTCGTGTCGAGAAACCGGCGGAGGTCGGTGGGCAGCATCCCGACAGGGTGCCCGGATGGACCCGGACACCCGCGGAGTTCTCCACAGCGAGGCGGCGCGATGCCGCCTCTTCGTGGGGGGGGGGGGGGGGGGCGGGGGGGCGGGGGGGGGGGGGGGGGGGGGGGGGGGGGGGGGGGGGGGCGGGCGGGCGG
>NZ_JAGSNF010000013.1 GCF_018139485.1 Phycicoccus avicenniae | reverse complement strand
CGCAACCCGCCTGGGGGCCCGGTTGGCCCCGGACACCCGGGGTGTCCGCCCCCGGGGGGCGGCGCGATGCCGCCTCTTCGTCGTCGAGCCTGCTGCAGCAGGCTCGACGTCGGGAAGCGGGCTCGTCGACGAGGATCAGGCTCGACGACGAGGATCAGGCTCGACGTCGGGAAGCGGGCTCGTCGACGAGGATCAGGCTCGGGACCGGAGGTGGGGCCGCGGCGGCCCGACCGGGCGTCCGCCGTGCGGGTCGGTCCCGAGTGACGTGCGCCACCCCGGCTACGCTCGGGGACGAACCGTGTCCCTCCTCCCACAGGAGCTGTTTGTGGCCAGCATCGATGCAGTCGGCGCGCGCGAGATCCTCGACTCGCGCGGCAACCCCACCGTCGAGGTCGAGGTCGCCCTCGACGACGGCACCGTCGCCCGGGCGGCCGTCCCGAGCGGTGCCTCGACGGGTGCCTTCGAGGCCGTCGAGCGCCGGGACGGCGACAAGGGCCGCTACCTCGGCAAGGGCGTCGAGAAGGCGGTGGACGCCGTCATCGACGAGCTCGGCCCGAAGCTCCTCGGCTTCGAGGCGAGCGAGCAGCGGCTCGTCGACGCCGAGATGCTCGCCGTCGACGGCAGCGCGAACAAGGAGAAGATCGGCGCGAACGCGATCCTCGGCGTGAGCCTCGCCGTCGCCCGCGCCGCCGCCGACTCCGCCGACCTGCCGCTCTTCCGCTACGTCGGCGGCCCGAACGCGCACGTCCTGCCGGTGCCGATGATGAACATCCTCAACGGCGGCAGCCACGCGGACTCCAACGTCGACATCCAGGAGTTCATGATCGCGCCGATCGGCGCCGAGACCTTCCGCGAGGCCCTGCGCTGGGGCGCCGAGGTGTACCACTCGCTCAAGGCCGTCCTCAAGGAGAAGGGCCTCGCGACGGGCCTCGGCGACGAGGGCGGCTTCGCCCCCGACCTCGAGTCGAACCGCGCCGCCCTCGACCTCATCGTCGAGGCCATCGAGCGCGCCGGCTACACCCCGGGCGAGCAGATCGCCCTCGCGCTCGACGTCGCCGCCACGGAGTTCTGCGAGGACGGCGTCTACAGCTTCGAGGGTGGCAGCAAGAGCGCCGCGGAGATGGTCGACTACTACTCCGAGCTCGTCGACGCCTACCCGCTCGTCTCCATCGAGGACCCGCTCGACGAGGACGACTGGGAGGGCTGGAAGACGATGACGGACCGCGTGGGCGACAAGGTCCAGATCGTCGGCGACGACCTCTTCGTCACCAACCCCGAGCGTCTCGCCCGCGGGATCGACTCCGGCACGGCCAACGCGCTGCTCGTCAAGGTGAACCAGATCGGCTCGCTCACCGAGACCCTCGACGCCGTCTCGCTGGCCCAGCGCAACGGCTACCGCTGCATGATGAGCCACCGCTCGGGCGAGACCGAGGACACGACGATCGCGGACCTCGCGGTCGCGACGAACTGCGGCCAGATCAAGACCGGCGCCCCGGCCCGGTCCGAGCGCGTCGCCAAGTACAACCAGCTGCTCCGGATCGAGGAGGAGCTCGACGACGCGGCGGTCTACGCCGGCGCCGGGGCCTTCCCGCGTTTCGCCGCCCGCCAGGGCTGAGCGGATCCCGCCGGATGCGCGGACGCTCGAGCGGACCCACCTCGCGGCCCTCGCGGGGTGGGTCCGCCGCGCGCGCGTCCGGGTCCCGTCGCACGTCCTCGACGCGGACCTCGACCGCTCGCGCCGCGACCACCCGGAACGGGGGACGGACGCCGTCGGCGAGCGCCGCGGCCCGCTCGTCCGCGAGCGGGACGACGACCGCGAAGGTCGTCCGGCGCACCCCGTCCGGCTGGCGCGGCCGGGCGACCGGCGCGGTGACGAACCGGGTCGTCCGACGGGTCGCCGTGCTCGGCACGATCGTCGCGCTGCTCGCCGTCTTCCTCGCCTCCTCGGTCGCGGCCTGGTTCGGCCAACGCACCGAGATCGCCGCGTTGCGCGACCAGGTGGCGCAGCAGCAGGCCGACGTCGCGGAGCTGCGGGCCGAGCGCGAGCGGTGGGAGGACCCGGCCTACGTCGAGCAGCAGGCGCGCGAGCGGCTGAAGTTCGTGCGCCCTGGTGAGCGCGCCTTCACCGTCCTGGACCCGCAGCCCGAGGACGGCGGCGCCCCGTCGGTCGAGGGCCCCGGCCTCGGGGACGTCGAGCCGCCACGTCCCTGGTACGACACGGTGTGGCAGTCGGTCCGGACGGCCGACGCCCCCGGGGCGCAGCAGTGACCGCGGGCGACGACCGGGCCCCGGTCGCCGCCGCGGACGTCGAGGCGGTCTCCCGCCAGCTCGGGCGCGCGGCGCGGGGTGTGGTCGAGGTCGGCCACCGGTGCCCCTGCGGCGAGCCGGACGTCGTGCGGACCGAGCCGCGGCTGCCGGACGGGACCCCCTTCCCGACGTCCTTCTACGCGACCTGCCCTCGGCTCACCGGCGCACTGTCGACGCTCGAGAGCCAGGGCGTCATGCGCGAGATGACCGACCGGCTGGAGTCCGACCCCGCGCTGCGGACGCGGTACGAGTCCGCCCACGAGGACTACCTGCGGCGCCGCGCCGAGCTCGGTGACGTCCCGGAGATCGCCGGGGTGTCCGCCGGTGGCATGCCGATCCGGGTCAAGTGCCTCCACGTGCTGGCCGCCCACTCCCTCGCGGCCGGGCCGGGCGTCAACCCGCTCGGCGACGAGGCGCTGGAGATGCTCGGGCCGTGGTGGGAGCGGCACCCGTGCAGCAGCGCAGGCACGGACGACCCGGGTTCCGACGACGGCGAGGAGGACCGATGACGGCACGACGGGTCGGCGCGGTCGACTGCGGCACGAACTCCATCCGGCTGCTCGTGGCCGACGTCGACGACGAGGGGTTGCTCACCGACGTCGTCCGCCGGACCGAGGTCGTCCGCCTCGGCCAGGGCATCGACCGCACGGGTGTCATCGCGCCCGAGGCGATGGAGCGGACCCTCGCGGTGTCCCGGGAGTACGCCGCGACGTGCCGCGAGCACGGTGTCGAGGACGCGCGGTTCGTCGCCACCTCGGCCTCGCGGGACGCCCGCAACGCCGACGAGTTCGTCTGCGGCGTCGTCCAGGCGTTCGGCGACCTCGACGTCGCGCCCGAGGTCGTGCCGGGGGACGAGGAGGCGCGGCTGTCGTTCACGGGCGCGACGGGGGACCTGCGCCGCCTCGGCGTGCCCGGTCCCTACCTCGTCGTCGACCTCGGCGGCGGCTCGACCGAGCTCGTCCGCGGGACCGACGACGTCGAGGCGGGTCGGTCGGTCGACATCGGCTGCGTCCGGCTCCACGAGCGCCACCTCGCGAGCGACCCGCCGACCGACGACGAGGTCGTCGCCGCGCGGGCCGACGTCGCCCTCGCCCTCCACGAGGCGGAGGAGGTGGTCGACCTGTCCGGGCTCGGCGCGGTCGTCGGGCTCGCCGGGTCGATCACGACGGTGACGGCCCACGTGCTGGGGCTCGCCGCGTACGACCGCGACGCGGTCCACCTCGCGCGCGTCGGGCTGGACGCCCACCGCGAGGCGTCGCGGGAGCTCCTCGGGATGACCCGCGACGAGCGCGGTGCGCTGCCCTACATGCACCCAGGTCGGGTCGACGTCATCGGGGCCGGGGCGCTCGTCTGGCACGAGCTGCTCGGGCGGGTGGCGCTGCGCTCGCCCGGCGCGGCGGTCGTGACGAGCGAGCACGACATCCTCGACGGCATCGCCCTCTCGGTCGCCGCCCGTTGACCGAGCACCGGTCGTACCGGGCCGTCGCGCTACCGTGAGCGCGCCCCCGTAGCCCAACCGGCAGAGGCAGGCGACTTAAAATCGCCCCAGGTGCGGGTTCGACTCCCGTCGGGGGCGCGTCAGCGCCTGCCGACGGGAGTCGGGGAGACGCTCGAACGGAGTGAGAGCGGCGGTGCCCCGTCGGGGGCGCGTCAGCGCCTGCCGACGGGAGTCGGGGAGACGCTCGAACGGAGTGAGAGCGGCGGTGCCCCTCGACCGCCATGGTGCGCTCCATGTCGCGGTCCGGATCGCCGGAACCGTCGTGATCACGACCAGTACCGCGCCGTAGCACGCACGACGGAGCGGAGGGGACGGGCCGGCGGCACGGGGGCCGCCCGCCTGGGGCGACGGGCGAAGTTCGGCAGAGGGGTGGGGAGCGGTGTCGCGGCGGCGCTCCCGGCGTCCACAGGGGCTCTCAGCGGGAACTCAGCCGCGACCCGGAACGTCTAGGCTGGTACACACCGACGGTGACATCCACCGCCACGACCATCACGGAGGACCGATGGCCAACAACCCGGCTTTCAACCGGTTGGAGAAGGACGCCCGCGCCGGGTACGCCGGCTTCCGCACCGGCGGCCAGGGAGGCGCCGGCGCCGCAGGAGCGTCCCACGCCGCGAACGACCAGCTGAGCGCCCGCCAGCTGGAGGACATGTACAGCGCCCCCTCGGCCGTGCGCCAGGGCACCGACCGCGTCGTGACGATGGACGACGTCGTGATGAAGACGCTCGGCCTCTTCGCCGTCGTGCTGGTCCTCGCGACCGTCGGCTGGGGCATCGCCGCGGCCCTGCCGGGCCTCGGGTTCATGGTCGCGATGGGCGGCATGATCGCGACACTCGTCCTCGGCCTCGTCATCGCCTTCAAGAAGACGCTCAGCGTGCCGCTCATCGTCGGCTACGCGGTCGTCGAGGGCCTCTTCGTCGGCGCGATCAGCCAGCTCTTCGCGGTCTCCTTCGACCCGCCGGGGACTCCGGCGTTCCAGGGGATCGTGGCGCAGGCCGTGCTCGCCACCGGTGCGACCTTCGCCGGCATGCTCTTCGCCTACAAGGTCGGCCTCATCAAGGTGACCGCCAAGTTCCGGCGGATCGTCACGATGATGGTCTTCGGCTACGCGATCTTCGCCCTCGTCAACTTCGGCTACGCGATGTTCACGAGCACCCCGTTCGGCTTCGGCGGCACCGGTGCCCTCGGGATCGGCATCTCGCTCTTCGCCGTCGGGCTCGCGGCCGTCACCCTCGCGCTGGACTTCGACTCGATCGAGTACGCCATCAAGACCGGGGCGCCGCAGAAGTACTCCTGGCTCCTCGCGCACGGGCTCATCGTCACGATCGTCTGGCTGTACCTGGAGTTCCTGCGGCTCATCGCGCGCCTGCGCTCGGAGTGACCGCAGACCGCATCGACGACGCCGGGGTGGCCCACGCCACCCCGGCGTCGTCGTCGGCGCGACCCGGGGCCGACGTCGTCCCGCAGGGCGCCCGCCGCGAGCTCGAGCGGATCAGGCGCCGGTGGTCGGAGCTCCCTCCGGAACGTCTCGGGCCCGTCGTCCCGCTCGTCCGCGAGGTCCTCGAGGACCTGGCCGCCCGGACCGCGCCCGGGACACCCGTCCCCGACCTCGGCGACGCCGTCCTCGCCGAGCAGCTCACCGTGCTCACCTGGGACGCCTACGCCGAGGGTGACGGCGACGGGGTCGAGGTCACCCTCACGCAGGTGCGCCGGTCCCTGCCCTGACGGCCACGTCGGACGGCGGCTCCGGTCAGCCGCGACCGTCCGCGGGCGTGCCCCCGGGGCCGGACGGCGGACCGTCGCCCGTCGGCACCGCGTCGGCAGCGGGGTCAGGGTGCGTTGCCGCTCCACCCGTCTCCGCCCCACCCGTCTCCGCCCCACTCGCCTCCGCGCCACCCGGCCCGGGGCGACGTCGCAGCACGACGGCCCACCGGCCGCGCGGCCCGCGGGCCTGTCCGCCGACCTCCGTGGGCGAGACCTCCGACCCCGGCTCGAGGACGGCCTGTCCGGCTGCGACGGCGACCGGGCCGACCGCCTCGCCCCGGCGGGTCTCGGGCGCGCGGTCGAGGGTGTCCGGACCCCAGACGCCGAGCGCGGCGCACACCGACGGCAGCAGCGCGGCCGCCGCGCGGGCGTACCCGACGGCGGACGGGTGGAAGCGGTCCTTGCTGAACATCTCGTGCGGCGAGGCGGCGAACTCGGCGCCGAGGAGGTCGCCGAGCGACACCGTGCGCCCGCCCGCCTCGACGACGGCGACGGTCTGGGCGGCGGCGAGGTCGCGCGACCACCGGCGCATGAGGGCGCGCAGCGGCTGCTGCACCGGCTGGATCGTCCCGAGGTCCGGGCAGGTGCCGACGACGACCTCGCTTCCGACGGCCCGTGCGCGACGGACGGTGGTCTCGAGGTGGCGGACCGCGACGGAGCGCTCGGTCCGGTGCGTCACGTCGTTGGCGCCGATCATGACGACGACGACGTCGGGGCGGTGCACGACCTCGAGCGCGTTCGCGAGCTGGCGCTCGAGGTCCCCGGACCCGGCGCCGACGACGGCGCGGTTCGTCAGGCGCACGCGCCGTCCGGTGAGGGCCGAGACCCCGAGCGCGATCGTCGCCCCGACGGTCTCGTGGGGCTCGTCGGCGCCCATCCCCGCGGCGGAGGAGTCACCGAGGACGACGACCTCCCACGGCGTCCCGGGACCCGCGCCGTAGACCCCCTCGTCGTCCGGGGAGGTGTCGAAGGGACGGCCGATGACCCGTCGGGCGAGCGCCGCCTCGACCTTGATCAGCCCGTAGCCGACGGCGCCGACGGCGGCCCCCGCCGCGGCGAGGCCCCCGCCGCCGTAGGCCGCCGTCGCGGCGATCCGGCGAGCCCGGCGTGCGCGTCCCATCGCTCCCTTCCTCCCTGCCTCGACGTCTCCCGCCACGGTAGTCCCGCACCCTGACCGCCGACGGCACGGGTCGGGACCGCGCGGGCCCGGTACACCCTCCGTACGCTGGGCCGATGACGATCCGGACGGGACTGGACGCCGGGGTCGAGCACCTCGTGACCGACGACGACACCGCGGCCGCCCTCGGGTCCGGCGACCTCGCGGTGCTCGCGACCCCGCGGCTGCTCGCGTGGTGCGAGGCGGCGACGTGCGCGGCGGTCCACGGCGTCCTCGGTCCCGGCGAGACGACCGTCGGCTCCCGGGTGTCGCTCGAGCACCGGGCCGCGAGCGCCGTCGGCGACCGTGTGGCGGTCCGCGCCGAGGTCACCGGGGTCGAGGGCCGCCGGGTCGCGTTCGTCGTCCGGGCCGTCGGCCCCGACGGAGCGGTGCTCGCGGAGGGCGCCGTCGAGCGGGTCGTCGTCGACGCGGTGCGCTTCCTCGCCCGTCTGGGCCCCGGGACTACGCCGGCCTGACGGCCTGGAGGGTGTAGCTGAGCGGCAGCCGCTCCGGGTGCTCCCGCAGCCGGTGCTCCCCGTGCTCGTCGCGGTCCATCCGTCCCGGCAGCGCGTTCCACGGCACGCTCCGGTGCTCCTCCAGCGCCGTGAGCACGAGGCCGTGCCGCAGGAGCGCGCCGACGATCTCACCCAGTCCGTGGTTCCAGTCCATCGTGCGCCCGTGGGTGATCTCGACGTCCGTCTCGACGTACGTGGACGTGTCGTCCCACACGACGGGGTCCGGGGTCTCGAAGTAGGGGAAGCCGATGACGACGTCGTCGGTGCGCGCGTTGTCGACCGCCCAGAGCACCGGGTGGCCCTCGCGCATGAACAGCCGCCCGCCCGGGGCGAGGAGGGCGGCGACCGTCGAGGCCCACCGGTCGACGGACGGCAGCCAGCACAGCGCGCCGACGCCGGTGTAGACGAGGTCGAAGGTCGCACCGCCGAGGGCCTGCGGGGCCGAGTACACGTCGGCGACGACGAACCGGGCGTCGGCGCCGGTGCGCTCGGCGAGGTCACGGGCGTGGGCGACGGAGGCGGGGGAGAGGTCGACCCCGGTCATCGACGCGCCGAGCCGGGCGAGCGACACGGTGTCGGTCCCGATGTGGCACTGCAGGTGCACCCCGCGGAGGCGGCCGACCGGGCCGAGGCGCTCCTCGTCGAAGCGGACGACGTCGCTGCGGAAGTCCGGCTCGGCGAGGAAGCGGTCGAGCGCGTAGTCGGCGCTCGCGACGTGGGCGGCCGCCCGGTCGTCCCAGTTGGCGCGGTTGACCTCGAGGTAGTCGTCGGTGGGCATGGCGACCATCGAACCCGTCCGGCGGCGGGGACGCGAGCCCTTTCCGGCGGCGGGGACCGGCCGCCACCCGTGACAGGATGAGGCGCGTGAAGTACGCCGAGCACATCGCAGACCTCGTCGGGGACACCCCCCTCGTCAAGCTGAACTCCGTCACCGAGGGCATCGGGGCGACCGTCCTGGCCAAGGTCGAGTACATGAACCCCGGCGGGTCGGTGAAGGACCGGATCGCGCTGAAGATGGTCGAGGCCGCCGAGGAGTCCGGCGAGCTCCAGCCCGGCGGCGTCATCGTCGAGCCGACGTCCGGCAACACCGGGGTGGGCCTCGCGCTCGTCGCCCAGCGCAGGGGCTACACCTGCGTCTTCGTCTGCCCGGACAAGGTCTCCGAGGACAAGCGCAACGTGCTGCGGGCGTACGGCGCCGAGGTCGTCGTCTGCCCGACGTCGGTCGCCCCCGACCACCCCGACTCCTACTACTCGGTGTCCGACCGGCTCGTGCGGGACACCCCGAAGGCGTGGAAGCCGGACCAGTACTCCAACCAGAACGGGCCGCTGTCGCACTACGAGACGACCGGCCCCGAGATCTGGCGCGACACCGACGGTCGGATCACCCACTTCGTCACCGGCGCCGGCACCGGCGGCACGATCAGCGGCGCCGGCCGGTACCTGCGCGAGGTGAGCGCGGACCGCCCGTCCGGCCGGGTGCGCGTCGTCGCGGCCGACCCCGAGGGCTCGGTCTACAGCGGCGGCAGCGGCCGTCCGTACCTCGTCGAGGGTGTCGGTGAGGACTTCTGGCCCGGTGCCTACGACCCGTCCCAGGTCGACGACGTCGTCGCGGTGAGCGACGGCGACTCGTTCGCGATGACCCGGCGGCTGGCCCGGGAGGAGGGGCTGCTCGTCGGCGGCTCGTGCGGGATGGCGGTCGAGGCGGCGCTGCGGGTGGCCAGGGACCTGCCGGACGACGCGGTCGTCGTCGTCCTCCTGCCGGACTCCGGCCGCGGCTACCTGTCGAAGATCTTCAACGACGACTGGATGGCGTCCTACGGGTTCATGCACACCGAGGGCGAGCGCACCGTGGGCGACCTCCTGCGGGCCAAGGTCGGCGACCTGCCGGCGCTCGTGCACACGCACCCGAACGAGACCCTCCGCGACGCCATCGAGATCCTCCGTGAGTACGGCGTGAGTCAGATGCCGGTCGTCAAGGCCGAGCCGCCGGTCATGTCCGGGGAGGTCGCGGGTGCGGTCGACGAGCGTGCGATCCTCGAGGCGCTCTTCACCGGCAAGGCCTCCTTGGCCGACGCCGTGGAGGACCACATGGGTCCGGGACTGCCGCTCGTGGGCGCGGGCGAGCCGGTCGCCACCGCGCGTCACGAGCTGGAGTCCACCGACGCCCTCCTCGTCGTCGAGGACGGCAAGCCGGTGGGCGTCCTCACCCGTGCGGACCTGCTCTCGGCCCTCGCCGACTGAGGTCCGTCCGCACCTGACGGCCCTCGCCGGCCGAGGTCGGGCCGTCCCTCCCGACCCGTGGGACCTCCCGCCGGGCCACACTGGAGGTCATGGAGCGACCGACGTACGAATCGCCCGTCGAGCGGGCGATCCGAGAAGCCCAGGAGCGTGGGGAGTTCGACGACCTCCCCGGCGCCGGCAAGCCCCTGGACCTGCGCGGCACGGACGACCCGATGTGGTGGGTCCGCCGGCTCGCCGAGCGGGAGCAGCTGGACTTCAGCGGCGCTCTGTCTCCGGCGCTCGCACTCCGGAAGGAGGCTGCGGGCTTCCCGGACTCCCTCGTCGAGCTGCGGACGGAGGACTCCGTGCGCGCCGTCCTCGACGACTTCAACGACCGGGTCCTTCGGGACCGGCTCCGCCCGCTCGGGGCGAGGGCGACCCAGGTCCTCGCCCCGACCGTCGACGTCGACGCGCTCGTCGAGCAGTGGCGGGTGCTGCGCGAGGAGGCAGAGCCCGGGCCCGAGCCGACGAGCGCGGTGGAGGCGCCGCGCCGCCGCCGGTGGTGGCACCTGCGGCGTCACTGAGGCGACCGGACCCCGAGACGGCCGGACCCCTGACCGGTCGTCGTCCGCTCAGCGCACGCCGGCGGCGTCGAAGGCGGTGTCGAGCCGGTCGGCCAGCGACCCGTCCGCTCCCGCCGCCCGATGCTGGTGGAACGCGGCGCGCACCGCGGCCATGGCCAGGCGTGCCGACAGCCCCGTCGCCAGGTCGTCCGCGGGGTCGGTGCCGGCCCGCAGGTACACGGCCTCGACGAGCGCCGTCTCGAGCCGGTCGCCCGCCCCGGCGAGCCGGGTCGACAGCTCGGGCGTCGAGGCGGCGAGGGTGCTGCGCATGCGCCACAGGTCCGGGTCGCCCTCCATCTCCCGGACCTGGTCGGTGAGGACGGCGCGCAGCGCCTCGGCCGGGCGCTCGTGGGAAGGACGCTCGACGACGGCCCGGTGCAGGCGGGCCGGCCGGTCGGGGTCCGACCCGACGATGGCGTCCTCCTTCGTCGCGAAGTAGTTGAAGAACGTCCGGGGGGAGACACCGGCCGCGGCCGCGATCTCGTCGGCGGTCGTCGCCTGGTAGCCGCGCTCGACGGCGAGGCGCACAGCGGCCGTGTGCAGCCGGAGGCGGGTCCGACGCTTCTTGCTCTCACGGTCCGTCGGCCCGTCGGTCCCGGCGGTCGTCATGTGAGCAGTATGCCGGGCCGTCAAAACTTGCAGTGTGTGCAAAAAGATATATGGTTGTGCCATGCAAACAGATGCGTACCGGAGGCTCACCGAGCACCTGGGTGCGCTCTTCACCACCCTGGGGCGTGTTCCGGTCGGCGAGGCCGAGGTGACCCGGGGGGAGTTCGCCCTGCTCGTCGTCGCCTCCCGCCTCGGCGCCGCCCGCACCTGCGACCTCGCCGAGGCCGGGGGGTTCGACCAGTCGACGACGAGCCGCCGGGTCGCGACGCTCGTCGGGCGTGGCCTGCTCGCCCGCACGCCGGACCCCGACGACGGCCGCGCCCAGCGCATCGGGACGACGCCGGCCGGGCGCCGCGTCCTCGAGGGGGAGCGCGAGCGTCGGGTCTCCCTCCTCGGCCGCGCCCTCGAGGGCTGGCCGCCCCGCGACCGGCGCGCCCTCGCCGACCTCCTCGGCCGGCTCGACGACTCCCTCGCCCGGGCGAGCGCCGAGCGCAGCCTCTCCGTCCGCGGCGACGCGGGCACCGCACCGACGCTCGCCCCGACCCGTCCCGAAAGGACCCCCGCATGACGTCCGCCACCGCGGCCCCCGCCCCGTACCGACTGAGCCCGCAGGCGTCCCGCGTCTTCGTCGGCCTGATGCTCGGCATGCTCGTCGCCTCGATCAGCCAGACGATCGTCGGCCCGGCGATGCCCCGCATCGTGTCCGAGCTCGGAGGCATGGAGCACTACAGCTGGGTCGCGACAGCCGCGCTGCTCGTCTCCGCGGTCACCGTGCCCGTCGTCGGGAAGCTCTCCGACCTCTACGGCCGCCGGGGCTTCTACCTCGCGGGGCTCGTCGTCTTCATGGTCGGCTCCCTCGTCGCGGGCCTCGCGCAGGGGTTCTGGGTCCTCGTCGCCGCCCGCGCCATCCAGGGCCTGGGGATGGGGACGATCATGCCGCTGTCGCAGACGATCATCGGCGACATCATCCCGCCCCGGCAGCGCGGCAAGTACCAGGGGATGATGGGCGCCGTCTTCGGCGTGACGTCCGTCGCCGGGCCGCTCGCGGGAGGGGTCATCACCGACCACCTCGGCTGGCGCTGGCTCTTCTTCGCCGGCATCCCCGTCGGCGTCGTCGCGACCTTCTTCGTCGTCCGCTTCCTCCACCTCCCGCACGAGCGGCGTCAGGCGAAGGTCGACACGGCCGGCATCGGTGTCCTCGCCGTCTCCCTCGTCGCCCTCCTCCTCGCGACGTCGTGGGGCGGGACGTCCTACGCGTGGGGCTCGGCCGTCGTCGTCGGCCTGTACGCGCTCGGCGCCGTCGGCCTCGTCGGGTTCGTCCTCGTCGAGCGTCGGGCCGAGGAGCCGGTCATCCCGCTGCGGCTCTTCCGCTCCCGGGTCTTCACCGCGAGCAACCTCGCGAGCTTCGGCCTCTCGATGGTGATGTTCGGGGCGATCATCTACATCCCCGTCTACGCCCAGGGCGTCCTCGGGGTCGACGCGACGAACTCCGGCCTCATCCTCGCGCCGCTCATGCTCGGCTTCATCGTCATGGGCATCGTCACCGGGCTGCTCATCACGCGGACCGGGGTGTACAAGCCGTTCATGGCCGTCGGCGTCGTCGTCCTCGGGGTCGGGACGTGGCTGCTCACCCGCCTCACCTGGGAGTCCACCCAGACCCAGCTGACCCTCGCGATGGTCGTGCTCGGTCTCGGCATCGGGATGGCGATGCAGCAGTACACGCTCGTCGTGCAGAACGCCGTCGAGCGCGGCGACCTCGGTGTGGCCACGGCCTCGAGCCAGTTCTTCCGCAACGTCGGCTCCACCGTCGGGATCGCGGTCTTCGGGACCGTCCTCACGAGCGGGCTCGGCGGGGCCGTCGCCCGGCACCTGCCTGCCGGTGCCGCCGCCTCGATGCCCGACGGCGCCGCGAGCGCCGGGTCCGTCCTGGACCCCGCGGCCCTGGCCCAGCTGCCGCCCGAGATCGCGACGGCCGTCCGTCAGGGCCTCGCCGACCAGCTGCACGAGGTCTTCCTCATCGGGCTGCCGGTCGTCGTGCTCGTCCTCCTCGCCACCCTCGCGATCGAGAGCATCCCGCTGCGTGACGACGGGGCGCTCGACCTCGAGCCGGAGGCCGTGGCCGAGGACGCCGGGCGCGAGGTCCTCGCGACCCTGGGATCGTCCGCGGATGGGCTCGAGGACGTCGTCCCCGCCCAGCCGGGCGCCGCGTCCGACGACCCGGCCCCGCGTGACGACGCGAGGGTCGAGCCGACGGTGGCCGGGGCCCCGACCACCCGCTGAGCCCGCCGTCGCACGCGCGAGGGCCGCGGTCCGGTGACGGACCGCGGCCCTGGTGCCGACGGGCTCAGACGTCGAAGCGCGGGTGCGGGACGTCGGGGGAGGGCGGCACGACATCGGTCTGTGCGGGGAGGTCCGCGACGCCGACGGGGCAGGTGAAGCCGTTCGGCCCGTGGTTGCAGTAGCCCGCGGGGTTCTTGTGGAGGTACTGCTGGTGGTAGTCCTCGGCGTACCAGAACGGCCCGCCCTCGTCGGCGGAGGCGATCGTCGTCGTGATCCCACCCCGCCCGGCGCCGGTCAGCACCTGCTGGAACGCCGTCCGGGTCCGCTCGGCCGCCTCGGCCTGGTCGGCCGTCGTCGTCCAGATCGCCGAGCGGTAGGCCGTGCCGACGTCGTTGCCCTGCCGGTTGCCCTGCGTGGGGTCGTGGTTCTCCCAGAACGCCTTGAGCAGCAGGTCGGGCGACGTCCGCTCCGGGTCGTAGGCCACGAGGACCGCCTCGGCGTGCCCCGTCCGCCCGGTGCACGTCTCCTCGTACGTGGGGTTCGGGGTGAACCCGCCCATGTAGCCCGCGGCCGTCGTCACCACCCCGGGCAGCTGCCAGAAGATGCGCTCGACGCCCCAGAAGCAACCCATCGCGACGTAGATGACGCGGGTGCCGTCGGGCCAGGGTCCTTCGAGCGGTGTGCCGAGGACCTCGTGACCGACGGGCACCGGGAAGATCCGGTGGTCCCGCCCGGGCAGGGCGTCCTCACGGCTGGGCAGGGTGGTCCGGGCTCGGGATCCGAAGAGCATGTCAGGGTCAACGCTCCGCACCCGCCTCGTCATCCCGCGCGTCGTCGTGGTGGTGCCGACACGAGGGTCAAGGGAGTCTTCGCCAAAAGTAAAGAAAACGTAAAGTGGGCCGCTACGATGGTCCTCGACACCGGAACCCGTTCCGGTGGGACGGTCCACTCTCGCGGGCCCCCGGTGTCACCGGCCTCAAGCCCTGGGGCCGGTGTCTCTCGCGCGGCAGGCAGGAGCCGACATGACACCCCTCTCTCGACACCGGGTGGTCGCGGGGACCGCCCAGGTCGCCCCCGTCGTCGCCTCGGTGACCGGTCGCCGAGGCGTCGCCCCGGTCCGGGACGACGCGCCGCGCGCGGCCACCTCGCTCTCCAGCATCACGATGCGGGACCTCCCGCCCGGTCGTACGGCCGGACTCTTCGTCTTCAAGGTCACGAACGTCGGCAGCCGACCGCTCGCCGCGGGGACCGAGTTCGCGGTGCGCTTCGCCACGGTCGAGGCGCCGGCGCGGCCCTGGGCCGACATCGAGCTCCTCGCGGGCCCCGAGTCGGGCTTCACCCTCGTCGACCGTCCCACCCCGATCCTCGTCCCGGAGGGCGGTGACCCGGCCCCCTCCGGGGCGACGGTTCCGCTCTCGCTCACGATGCCGCTCGTCCCCGGGGCCGCGGCGGTCCAGACCTGGACCGTCGAGACCGTGTGGGACGAGACCTCGATGACCGTCCCGGTCGTCGACCACGAACCCGTCTCGGCCTGACGGCCTCCGGTCGGACCCGCGCAGGGGCGGAGCCGACCACCACCCGGTCGGACCCGCGCAGGGGCGGAGCCGACCACCACCCGGTCGGACCCGCGCAGGGGCGGAGCCGACCACCACCCGGTCGGACCCACGCAGGGGCGGGGCCGAGCCGGGACGTCAGGTTGACCCCTTCCGGTGTCGACCGGGGCCTTCGCGCCCCGGTCGGCACCGCGCCTACGCTGACGGGATGACCTCCCAGACCCCCGGTTTCTCCACCCGCGCCATCCACGCCGGCCAGGAGCCGGACCCCACGACGGGGGCGGTCGTCCCGCCCATCCACCAGGTGAGCACGTACAAGCAGGACGGCGTCGGCGGCCTGCGTGGGGGCTACGAGTACTCGCGCTCGGCCAACCCGACGCGGACGGCGCTCGAGGAGTGCATCGCCGCGCTCGAGGGCGGGGAGCGGGGGTTCGCGTTCGCGAGCGGCCTCGCCGGCGAGGACGCGGTCCTGCGGGCCCTGCTGCGCCCGGGTGACCACGTCGTCGTCCCCTCCGACGCGTACGGCGGCACCTACCGGCTGTTCACGCAGGTCGTCGAGCCCTGGGGCGTCGGGCACAGCGTCGCCGCCGTCGCCGACGTCGACTCGGTCCGGGCGGCGATCCGGCCCGAGACCCGCCTCGTCTGGGTCGAGACCCCGACCAACCCCCTGCTCGGCGTCGCCGACATCGCCGCCATCGCCGAGGTCACCCACGCCGCGGGGGCCCTGCTCGTCGTGGACAACACCTTCGCCTCGCCGTACCTGCAGAGCCCGATCGCCCTCGGGGCCGACGTCGTCGTGCACTCGACGACGAAGTACTGCGGGGGGCACAGCGACGTCGTCGGTGGTGCCGTCGTCGTCGCGCCGGGCGTCACGACCCACGGCGGGGCGTCCGCGGCCGAGCGCATCGCCTTCTACCAGAACGCGATGGGCGCGGTCGCCGGGCCGTTCGACGCCTGGCTCGTGCTGCGGGGCCTGAAGACCCTCGCGGTCCGGATGGAGCGGCACTGCGACAACGCCGAGGCGGTCGTCGAGATGCTCCGGGCCCACCCCGGCGTCACGGCGGTCCACTACCCGGGCCTGCCCGACCACCCCGGCCACGAGGTCGCGGCCCGCCAGATGCGCCGTTTCGGCGGGATGGTCTCCTTCCGGGTCCGCGGCGGCGAGGACGTCGCCGCGAAGGTCTGCGGCGAGACGCAGGTGTGGATCCTCGGGGAGTCGCTCGGCGGGGTCGAGTCCCTCATCGAGCACCCGGCGCGGATGACCCACGCGTCGGTGGCCGGGACCGAGCTCGAGGTGCCAGGGGACCTCGTCCGGCTCTCCGTCGGCATCGAGGACGTCGACGACCTCGTCGAGGACCTCCGCACCGTCCTGGACCGGCTCACCTGACGGGAGGCCCCGTCTCACGACGGGCGCACAGCGGCTCCACACGGTCCGCACCGGCCGCCGCCGGACAGTGGTCTCACCGACCCAGCGACCGGAGGACACGATGACCCCCACACCCGAGCAGCGCCCCACCTACGAGGGGCGTGTGCTGCCCCGGCCCGACGAGGAGGTCGTCGACTAGGGGCTCGCCTTCGACCTCGGCACCCTGCTCGACCGTCGACGCGCCCTCGCCGTCCTCGGCATCGGCGTCGCCGGCGGCGCGCTCGCCGCGTGCGGGGCCGCCTCGAGCGGGTCGGGGTCGTCCGCCGCGGCCACCCCGGCCGCGGGGAGCACGTCGGGCGACGCGGCGACGGACCTCGTCGAGATCCCCGACGAGACGGCCGGTCCGTACCCGGGCGACGGCTCGAACGGCGCCGACGTCCTCGAGCAGTCCGGCGTCGTCCGCTCCGACATCACGAGCAGCTTCGGTGACGCGAGCGCCACGGCGCCCGGCATCCCGATGACCCTGAGCCTCACCGTCCTCGACATCGCCGGCGGGGGTGCGCCGATGACCGGTGCGGCCGTCTACGTCTGGCAGTGCGACTCCCTCGGGCGGTACTCCATGTACTCCGACGGGGTCGAGGGGGAGAACTGGCTGCGCGGCGTGCAGGTGGCCGATGACTCCGGTGTCGTCACCTTCGACAGTCTCTTCCCGGGGTGCTACGCCGGGCGGTGGCCGCACGTGCACTTCGAGGTCTACCCGGACGAGGCGAGGATCACCGACTCGACGAACGCCATCGCGACCTCGCAGGTCGCCCTGCCGCAGAACGCCTGCGAGAGCGTCTACGCCCTCGAGGACTACACCGGCTCCACCGAGAACCTGTCGAGCCTGAGCCTGACGAGCGACAACGTCTTCGGTGACGACGGCGGGATCCACCAGCTGGGGACCGCCACCGGGGACACGTCGGGCTACACGGTGAGCCTCACCGTGCCCGTCGACACCTCGACGGAGCCGACGGGGGGCGGCGCGCCGGGCGGTGCGGGCGGTGGCACCGGGGGTCCCGGCGACGGTCAGCCGCCCGCCCCGCCCGGCGGCTGACCCGCCCGGCCGCCCGGCCGCTCGGCCCTAGGGCCGACCCGCCCGGCCGCTCGGCCCTCGGGCCGACCCGCCGGGGGCCGGCCCGCCCGTCGCGACCGGCGGCGTCCGGTCGGGCTAGCGTGCGGGGCGTGGACCGCCGCACCCCGCCCTGGCCCTGGTCGTCGTCGTTCGTGGCCGAGGGCCTGTACCTCAACACGGCGAGCTGTGGCCTGCCGCCCCGCCCGACGGTCGACGCGCTCGCCGTGATCCACCGGGACTGGGCGGCGGGCCGCGTCGCGGCGGCCCAGTTCGACGAGGACGTCACCGCCGCCCGCGCCTCGTACGCCCGCCTCGTCGGGGTCGACCCGACGTGGGTCGCCGTCGGGCACCAGGTGTCCCCGCTCGTGGGACTCGTCGCAGGGGCCGTGCCGGACGGGGCGGAGGTCGTCGTCGCCGCAGGGGACTTCACGAGCGTCACCTTCCCCTTCGCGGCGCACGCCCACCGCGGGGTCCGGGTCGTCGAGGCTCCGCTCGCCCGGGTCGCCGAGACGGTCGGAGCCGACACGGCGCTCGTCGCGCTGTCCCTCGTCCAGTCCGCCGACGGCGCGGTCGCCGACCTCGACGCGGTCCTCGACGCGGCCGACCGGCACGGCGCCGAGGTCCTGCTCGACCTCACCCAGGCCGCCGGCTGGTTGCACGTCGACGCCGGTCGGGTCGCCTACACCGTCTGTGGGGCGTACAAGTGGCTGCTCTCGCCCCGGGGAACCGCCTTCCTCAGCGTCCGGCCGGACCTGCTCCCCGGGCTCGTCCCCACCGCGGCCGGCTGGTACGCGGGGGAGACGATCTGGGACTCGATCTACGGCCTGCCGCTTCGGCTGGCGGGTGACGCCCGGCGGCTGGACACCTCGCCCGCCTGGTTCTCCTGGGTCGGGACCCGGGCCTCGCTCGGCTTCCTCGAGGAGATCGGGGTGGCGGCGCTGCACGAGCACGCGGTGCGCGTCGAGCGTGCCTTCTGCGCGGCCGCGGACCTCGTCCCGCTCGGGCAGGCGATCCGAGCGCTCGACGTCGACGCCGTGGGGACCGCCGTCCTCGCCGAGCGGGGCGTCTCCGCCGCCACCCGCGCGGGTCGGTTGCGGGTCTCCTTCCACGTGAGCACGGACGAGGACGAGGCGGCGGACCTCGGACGGGCCCTGCGCGGCCACGTGACGGGATGAGCGACGCCCACGGCCCGGTGCTGTGCGTCGACGTCGGGTCGACCTTCACCAAGGGCGTCCTCGTCGACGGCGACGGCACGCCGCGCGCCCGGGCGGCGCACCCGACGACCGTCGGCACGGACGTCATGGACGGCGTCGACGCGGTCCGTCAGGAGCTCGGCGCGGGTGACGACGTCGAGGTGCTCGCCTGCTCGAGCGCGGGCGGCGGGCTGCGGCTCGCCGTCGTCGGCTACGAGCGCGAGGTGACGGCCGAGGCGGGCTCCCGGGTGGGCCTCTCGGCGGGAGCCCGGGTCGTGCACGTCGCGTCCGGCCCGATGGCGGGGGCCGACGTCACCGCCTTGAGGGCCGCCCGCCCCGACGTCGTCCTCCTCGTCGGTGGCACCGACGGCGGCAACGCCGACGTGCTGCTCCACAACGCCCGCCGGATCGCGCGTGCCAGGGTCGCCGCGCCCGTCGTCGTCGCGGGCAACGTCGCCGCCGCGGAGGAGGTCGCCGCCGAGCTCGCCGGGACCGGGCGCCGGTACGTCGTCACCGGCAACGTCCTGCCGCGGATCGGCGCCGTCGAGCCGGGGGGTGCGCGCGCCGCCATCCGCGAGGTCTTCCTCGAGCACGTCATCGGCGGGTCCCGCCTGTCCCGGGGTCGGGGGTTCGCGCGCCTCGTCCGGGCCGCGACGCCCGACGCCGTCCTGCGCGGCGTGGAGCTCCTCGCGCAGGTGCGCGGGGAGGACGTGCTCGTCGTCGACGTCGGCGGGGCCACGACGGACGTCTACTCGGTGCTCACCCCGCAGGGCGAGGACGCCGCGCTGCGGCGGGACGTCGTCGGGACCCTGTGGCACGCGCGGACCGTCGAGGCCGACCTCGGGATGCGGTGGAACGCCGGGGGGATCGTCGAGGCGGCCGACCGCGAGCGCCTGACGCTCCCGGACCCGGCCCGGGCCTGGGCCGCGACGGTCCTCGCCGACCCGGGGCGACTCGCGACGACGGACGCGGAGTGGGCGGCCGAGGAGGCGCTCGCCCGCGCGGCCGTCGTGCTCGCGGTCCGGCGCCACGGTCGTCCGGGAGCGCCCGGTGAGCGGCCGCGACCGCTCGCGGACGTCGGGCTCGTCGTCGGCTCGGGAGGGGTGCTGCGCCACGCCCCGCCGGCGGTCTCCGCCGCCGTCGTCGCGGCCGCGCTCACCGACCACGCCGGCGGCTGGCGGGTGCCGGACCGGGCGGGCACCGTCCTCGACGCCCGGTACCTGCTCTTCGCGGTCGGCCTGCTCGCCGACGAGCGCCCCGTGGCCGCGCGGGCGCTCGCCGCGGCCCTCGTCCCCAGCGGCTGACACGCCGACGGCCCGGCCCCACCGTGGGGGTCCGGGCCGTCGGTCGGGGTGCCGGGCGTCAGCCGGAGTACGGCGTGGCGCCGAGGATCTTGACCTCGATCTCCTTGCCGTTGGGCGCCTCGTAGGTCACCGTGTCACCGACCTTGTGGCCGTTGACGGCGGCACCGATCGGCGACTTCTCCGAGAACACCTGCATCGAGGAGTCGCTGATCTCGCGCGAGCCGAGGAGGAACTCCTCCTGCTCGCCGAACATCTCGACGGTGACGACCATGCCGGACTCGGCGATGCCGCTGTCCTTCGGCGTCTCGCCGATGATCGCGTTCTCCAGGAGCTGGGTCAGCTGGCGGATGCGGGCCTCCATCTTGCCCTGCTCCTCCTTGGCCGCGTGGTAGCCGCCGTTCTCCTTGAGGTCGCCCTCCTCGCGCGCCGCCTCGATCTTCTTCGCGATCTCGACGCGGCCGGGGCCGGAGAGCTCGTCGAGCTCGGCCTGGAGACGGTCGAAGGCCGCCTGGGTGAGGAAGCTCTGGTTGGTGCTCGTCTCGGTCACGGGTGATCTGCTCCTGGTGTCGTGGAAGGCCGGACCCGGCGGAGTCGCCCGGGGTGCTACGGCAGCGGGTCCGGGTCCGACGGCTGCGGTCTCCAGCCTCGTGTCGGTACCCAGACCCGAACGTGAAGCCGACAGTCTAGCAAGAGGAGGCGTCCGAGGCACCCCGGCGGCGGTGCTCAGCCCGCGCCGACGCCCTCGCGCACGCAGGACTCGACGACCCCGGTGACGGCCCGCGCACTCGTGCGCACCGTGACCTCGCGTCGCACGACGGCCGGTCCGTCGGCGGGGACGAGGTCCTCGGCGACGCCGACCCTGGCCTTGCGGACGTCGAGGGCGGCGATCCGGCACGTCACCGCCGTCCCCTCCGGCCGGGTGAGGAGGTAGTCGACGGTCACCTCGGTGTCCGAGAGGACCTCGTAGCCGACGACCTCCGGGACGACGGCGCCGCTCGTGGCCCGCCACCCGACGACGGCGACCGCCGCGACCGCGACGAGGACCGCGACGACCCCGGCCCAGCGCAGGCGGCCCTCGGGGGTCGTGGCGTCGGGGAGCCGCACGATGTACCTCCGGGGCCGTCGGTCGTGGATGAGACACTGGACGCAGTCCATTCTCGGGCACGCCCGAGCACCTCCGTCCCGAAGGGTCCCGCATGTCCGAACGGCTCCGGCTCATGTGCGTCCACGCGCACCCGGACGACGAGTCGAGCAAGGGGGCCGCGACGATGGCGAAGTACGTCGACGCCGGTCACGAGGTCCTCGTCGTCTCCTGCACCGGCGGGGAGCGGGGCGACATCCTCAACCCCCGGCTCAAGGACGACGCGCACATCGTCCGCGACCTCGCCCAGGTCCGGCGCGAGGAGATGGCGCGCGCACAGGAGATCCTCGGGGTCGGGCACACGTGGCTCGGCTTCGTCGACTCCGGTCTGCCGGAGGGCGACCCGCTGCCGCCGCTGCCCGAGGGCTGCTTCGCCCTCGAGCCGCTCGAGGTGACGACCGAGGCGCTCGTCCGCGAGATCCGCCGGTTCCGGCCGCACGTCGTCACCACGTACGACGAGAACGGCGGCTACCCGCACCCGGACCACGTCATGTGCCACGACGTGTCGGTCGCCGCCTTCGCGGCGGCGGGCGACCCCGACAGGTTCCCCGACGCCGGCGCCCCGTGGCAGCCGCTGAAGCTGTATTACAACCAGACCCTGAGCCGGGCCCGCATCGAGGCCTTCCACGAGGCGCTCGTGGCGGAGGGTCGCGAGAGCCCGTACGCCGAGTGGCTCGAGCGCTGGGAGCGCCCGGAGCGCGTGGTCACGACCCGCGTGCAGTGCGCCGACTGGTTCGACCGGCGCGACGACGCGCTGCGTGCCCACGCGACGCAGGTCGACCCCGAGGGGGCGTTCTTCACCGTGACGCGCGAGGTGCAGGCCCGGGTGTGGCCGCACGAGGAGTACGAGGCGGTCGCCTCGTACGTCCCCATCGCCGAGGGCGAGGACGACCTCTTCGCCGGGCTGCCCGACGTCGGTGCCGCCGACGCGATGGCCACCGACCGCGGGCTGCGGCTCGTGCACGACACGCGGGTGGAGCGGGCGGCATGAGGATGGCCGAGGAGGGCACCTCGATGCTGCTCTCGGGCTTCCTCGCCTTCGCGTCCTTCACCTTCCTCGCCCTCGCGCTGTGGTTCCTCATGCGGAACATGAACGCGCGGATGCGGCGGATGTCCTACCGCCAGCAGCGGGCGCACCTCGGCCGCGACGACCTCCAGGCCCGGCCCGGCGACACCCCCGCCGACGCCGGCGCGCCGGACGAGGGCCGGGCGACCGGGCGGGCCGAGGCTGCGCCCACGGACGGGCGGGACGGGGCTCCGGTCGAGGGGCGCGACGGTGCGGCGCCGGGCGACGAGGGTGGCGCCACCCCGTCGCGCGACCGCCGCGAGGACGGCTGACGCCACTCGTCCCGGCGGGCGGACCGTGCCGGCCGGGCGGCCGGGCGGACCGTCCGGTCAGGCGCTCTGCGCGGTGAGGGCCATCGACGCCGCGACGACGTGCGCGCCGAAGGCCAGCACGGTGAGGGCGTGGAAGACCTCGTGGAAGCCGAACCAGCGCGGTGAGATGTTCGGGCGCTTCGTCCCGTAGACGAGCGCCCCGAGGCTGTAGAGCACGCCGCCGATGACGACCCACGCCATGACCGTGCCACCCACGTGCTCGACGAGCGGGCCGAAGTAGAAGACGGCCACCCAGCCGAGGACGACGTAGAGGGGCACGTAGAGCCACCGCGGGGCGCCGGTCCAGAACACCCGGAAGGCGACCCCGACGAGGGCCCCGGCCCACACGGTGACGAGCAGCGTGCGGGCCTGGTCGCCCGGCAGGAGCAGCGCGAACGGGGTGTAGCTGCCGGCGATGATGAGGAAGATGTTCGAGTGGTCCAGGCGGCGCAGCACGGCGTCGACCGTCGGTGACCACGTGCCGCGGTGGTAGACCGCCGAGGTCCCGAAGAGCAGGACCGCCGTCCCCGCGAAGACCGCGGCGGAGACCTTGCCCTCGGTCGTCGTCGCGAGGACGACGAGGAGCACGCCGGCGACGAGCGCGACGGGGGTCATCCCCGCGTGCAGCCACCCGCGCAGGCGCGGCTTCACCTGCTGGATGGCCGCGCCGACCCGGGACTCGAGGGCGTCGATGGGGCCGTCGGTGGCCGGGTCCGGGCTGGGGGCGTCACCGGTCTGGCTCATGCTCCCAGCGTAACCTACGCTCGCGTAGGTTACGAGTGTCTCCAGGACCTTCACAGGTCCCGCACGCCGTGGGCACCGTCGGTCCGGGGCGCGGGAGTAGCGTGGTGCGCGGCGCCGGGCGGTCCGGTGGTCCCAGGCTCCAGGAGGCACGACACGGATGCGGCGGTTGACCGACGTGCTCTACGCCGCCTACGCCAAGCGCCTCACCCGCCAGCTCGGCGCCGTGCCCGTACCGCGCCACGTCGGTGTCCTCGTCGACGGCAACCGCCGCTGGGCGAGGCTGCGCGGGGCGGGGACCGAGGAGGGGCACCGGGCGGGGGCCGGGAACATCGAGAACCTCCTCACGTGGTGCGACGAGGTCGGCGTCGAGGTCGTCACCCTGTGGCTGCTGTCCACGGACAACCTCGGCCGCCCGGAGCGTGAGCTGCGCCCGCTCCTCGGCATCATCGAGGACGTCGTCGGCTCCCTCGCCGCCACCGGCCGGTGGCGGATCCACCCCGTCGGGTCCCTCGACCTCCTGCCGCCGGCGACGGCCGAGCGGCTGCGCGCGGCGGAGGAGACGACCCGCGAGGTCGACGCCATGCTCGTCAACGTCGCCGTCGGGTACGGCGGCCGCATGGAGATCGCCGACGCCGTCCGCAGCCTGCTCCAGGAGCACGCGACCCGGGGGACGACGATCGAGGAGCTCGCCGAGGTCATCGACGTCGAGCACATCGCCGAGCACCTCTACACCAAGGGCCAGCCGGACCCCGACCTCGTCATCCGCACCTCGGGCGAGCAGCGGCTCTCCGGCTTCCTGCTCTGGCAGAGCGCGCACAGCGAGTTCTACTTCTGCGAGGCCTTCTGGCCCGACTTCCGCAAGGTCGACTTCCTCCGTGCGCTGCGCGCGTACGGCGAGCGGCACCGGCGCTACGGGTCCTGAGCCGGTCGGGTCCTGCCGCGGGTCGGTCGTCCGTCCGGTGGAGCGCGCGTGACGAGCGGATGACATTTGCTCCCACGAGCACCACGAGTCACACCGGTCCCGCAGGTGTCGACACGCCGGTCGTCTCCTCCCGGCCCCTCCGCGGGGCGGTCGTAGCGTCGGAGCACGGGTAGCACCTCACACTCAGGGAGCAGCGATGGCCTCGAGCACGCGACAGACCGGGACGACGTCGAGCGCGCGAGAGGAGGAGCCGCGCCGGACCTTCGTCCTCGACACCTCGGTCCTGCTGTCCGACCCGCGCGCCATGATGCGCTTCGCCGAGCACGAGGTGGTCCTCCCCGTCGTCGTCGTCACCGAGCTCGAGGGCAAGCGCCACCACCCGGAGCTCGGCTACTTCGCCCGCCAGGCCCTGCGGATGCTCGACGACCTCCGGATCAAGGCCGGACGGCTCGACGCCCCGGTCCCGGTCGGCGACGCGGCCGGCACCCTGCGCGTCGAGCTCAACCACACCGACCCGTCGTCGCTGCCGGCCGGCTTCCGGCTCGGCGACAACGACACGCGCATCCTCGCGGTCGCGAAGAACCTCTCGAACGAGGGACGGCTCGTCACCGTCGTGAGCAAGGACCTGCCGATGCGGGTCAAGGCCTCCGCCTGCGGTCTCGACGCCGAGGAGTACCGCGCCGAGCTCGCCGTCGAGTCCGGGTGGACCGGCATGGCCGAGCTCGACGTGTCGACGGAGGAGATGGACCACCTCTACGAGTACGGCCGGCTCGAGAACGTGGCCGCCGCCGAGCTGCCGTGCCACACCGGGCTCAAGCTCCTCTCGCCCCGGGGCTCCGGGCTCGGCCGGGTCGGGCCGGACAAGCAGGTCCGGCTCGTGCGGGGGGACCGCGACGCCTTCGGCCTGCACGGCCGCAGCGCCGAGCAGCGGATCGCCCTCGACCTCCTCCTCGACCCCGACGTCGGCATCACGAGCCTCGGCGGCCGGGCCGGCACCGGGAAGTCGGCGCTCGCGCTGTGCGCCGGGCTCGAGGCCGTCATGGAGCGACGGCAGCAGCGCAAGGTCGTCGTCTTCCGGCCCCTCTACGCCGTCGGCGGCCAGGACCTCGGCTACCTGCCCGGCTCCGAGGCCGAGAAGATGAACCCCTGGGGCCAGGCGGTCTTCGACACGCTCGCCGCCCTCGTGTCCCGCGAGGTCGTCGAGGAGGTCCTCGACCGCGGCATGCTCGAGGTCCTGCCGCTCACCCACATCCGCGGGCGCAGCCTGCACGACGCCTTCGTCATCGTCGACGAGGCCCAGAGCCTCGAGCGCAACGTCCTGCTCACGGTGCTCTCCCGGATCGGGCAGAACTCCAAGGTCGTCCTCACCCACGACGTCGCCCAGCGGGACAACCTGCGGGTGGGCCGGCACGACGGCGTCGCCGCCGTCATCGAGGCGCTCAAGGGGCACCCGCTCTTCGCGCACGTCACCCTCACCCGGTCCGAGCGCAGCCCGATCGCCGCCCTCGTCACCGATCTGCTCGAGGGGATCGAGGGCTGACCTGCGGGGACGGGGGCCGCTGAGGACCGTCTCAGGCCCTCGGTTCCCGTCCCGGCCGCCCGTCCCCTACGCTGAGGTCTCGTTTGCGTAACGCCGGGGTGCGATCTCGCCCGCGCCCCGCCACCCCTGAACCGGAAGGTCCGTCGCTCGTCCATGGCCCGATACACCCCGCGACACGCACCCCGCCACGCCGCCCCCCGGCGTCGCGGTGCTGCTGCCGTCACGGCGCTCGGGCGTCCCGTCGTCACGACCGGCGTGCTCGCCGCCGTGGCCGCGGGCGGCGTCGCGGTCAGCGGCTTCTCCGGCGACTCCGCCGACGCGGACAGCCCGACCTTCGCGGTCGGTGAGCTCGTCTCGAGCGTCTCCAGCGAGGAGAGCCGGGTCGCGAGCGCCGACGCCGACCGGCTCGCTGCCGACCGGGCCTCGACGAACAGCCTCCGCGCCGTCGAGGCGGCCGAGGCCGCCGAGGAGGCTCGCAAGAAGGCCGCCGAGCTCGCGAAGCAGCGCGAGGAGGAGGCCGAGCGGGCCGCCCGCGCCGCCGAGCGCAAGCGGATCTTCCAGAACGCCCAGGACGACCCCAAGGCCGCCGCGCAGCTGCTGCTGCCCGAGTACGGCTTCGGCTCCGAGCAGTGGTCCTGCCTGGACCGGTTGTGGATCGGGGAGAGCGACTGGCGCTGGTGGGTCGCCAACCCCTCGTCGGGCGCGTACGGCATCCCGCAGTCCCTGCCCGCCGAGAAGATGGCGACGGCCGGCGCCGACTGGCGGACCAACCCGGTCACCCAGATCGAGTGGGGCCTGGACTACATCAAGCGCTCCTACGGCACCCCGTGCAACGCGCTCTCCATGTGGGAGAGCCGTTCCCCGCACTGGTACTGACCGCGAGGGCCGGGGCCAGGAGCGGTCGGCGCCCGGCCGGGCCCGGTGGTCGGGTCAGATCTTGCGCAGCCGGATGCGCGTCACCGCATGGTCCGCGCCCTTGGTGAGCACGAGGGTGGCCCGGTCCCGGGTCGGGGCGATGTTGCGGTCGAGGTTCGGTGCGTTGATCGCCTCCCAGATGCCCGTGGCGGTCTCCCGGGCCTCCTCGTCGCTGAGCCCCGCGTAGCGGTGGAAGTAGGACTGCGGGTCGGCGAACGCGGTCTCCCGCAGGCGCAGGAACCGCTCGACGTACCAGCGCCGCACGTCCGCCGGGTCGGCGTCGACGTACACGGAGAAGTCGAAGTAGTCCGAGAGCGCGGCGGCGTTCTCGCCGTCCGGGCGCACCGCGGGGGGCTGCAGGACGTTGAGGCCCTCGACGATGAGGACGTCCGGCCGCGGGACCTCGAGCGGCTCGTCGAGGACGTCGTAGGTGAGGTGCGAGTACTGCGGCGCGCGGACGACGGGCGTCCCGCTCTTGACGTCGGCGACGAAGCGCAGGAGCGCGCGCCGGTCGTAGGACTCCGGGAACCCCTTGCGCTGCAGCAGGCCCCGCGCCTCGAGCTCGGCGTTGGGGTAGAGGAACCCGTCCGTCGTCACGAGCTCGACGCGGGGGGTGTGCGGCCACCGGCTCATGAGCTCGCGCAGGATGCGGGAGGTCGTCGACTTCCCGACGGCGACCGACCCGGCGACGCCGACGACGAACGGCACCCGCCGCGGGCGGTCCCCGAGGAACTCGCTCGTCGCGAGCCGCAGGCCGTGGACCGCCTCGACGTAGAAGTGGAGGAGGCGGGACAGCGGCAGGTAGACGTCCTCGACCTCCTCGAGGTCCAGACGGTCGCCGAGGCCGCGCAGCCGGGACAGGTCGTCGCCCGTGAGGCTCATCGGGTGGTTCTCGCGCAGGCCCGACCAGGCGGCCCGGTCCAGCTCGACGTAGGGGGTCGGCAGGGAGGCGTCCCCGGTCTCCCGGAGACGCGCGACGAGGTCCTCGGCGGCACTCACACGGGTCATCATCCCGTACGCCCCGCCCGGCCCGGCGGAGGGCGGTGTCCCACGGCGTACCGGATACGCTGACGGCCATGTGCGGAATCGTCGGCTACGTGGGCCGGACCATGGACGGAACGGCGCTCGACGTCGTCATGGAGGGGCTGCGCCGGCTCGAGTACCGGGGGTACGACTCGGCCGGCGTCGCGCTCGTCACCGAGGACGGCGTGACGACCGAGAAGCGCGCCGGCAAGCTCGAGAACCTCCGCTCCACCCTCGAGACCCACCCGCCGGCGGCCTCCCGGACGGGCATCGGGCACACCCGCTGGGCCACCCACGGCGGTCCCACCGACGGCAACGCCCACCCGCACCGCGGCGGCGACGGCGACCGGCTGGCGCTCATCCACAACGGCATCATCGAGAACTTCCACTCCCTGAAGAAGGAGCTCCTCGCCGACGGCGTCGAGTTCCTGTCCGAGACCGACACCGAGGTCGCGGCCAAGCTCGTCGGCCGCGAGTACGACCGGCTCGGCGACCTCACCGAGGCGATGCGGGCCGTCGTCGGCCGGCTCGAGGGCGCGTTCACCCTCCTCGCCGTGCACGCCGACAGCCCCGGTGTCGTCGTCGGCGCCCGGCGCAACAGCCCGCTCGTCGTCGGTCTCGGCGACGACGCCACCTACCTCGGCAGCGACGTCGCCGCGTTCATCGGGCACACCCGCCGGGCCCTGGAGCTGGGCCAGGACCAGATCGTGACGATCACCCCCGAGGGCTGCTCCGTCATCGGCTTCGACGGCACCCCCGCCGAGGGCACCGCGTACGAGGTGACGTGGGACGCCGCCGCCGCCGAGAAGGGCGGCTGGGCGACGTACATGGACAAGGAGATCCACGAGCAGCCGCACGCCGTCGCGGACACCCTGCTCGGGCGGACCGACGAGTCCGGCCGGCTCGTCCTCGACGAGATCCGCACGACCGAGGAGCGGCTGCGCCAGGTCGACCGGATCACCTTCGTCGCCTGCGGCACCGCCGCCTACGCCGGCATGGTCGCCAAGTACGCCATCGAGCACTGGACCCGGATCCCCGTCGAGGTCTCCCTCGCCCACGAGTTCCGCTACTGCGACCCGATCGTCGACGGCAACACCCTCGTCGTCTCGATCAGCCAGTCCGGCGAGACGATGGACACCCTCATGGCGGTCAAGCACGCCCGCGAGCTCGGGGCGATGACGCTGTCGATCTGCAACACCCACGGCTCGACGATCCCGCGCGAGTCCGACGCGGTCCTCTACACCCACGCCGGCCCCGAGATCGCCGTCGCGTCGACAAAGGCCTTCCTCGCGCAGATCACCGCCTGCTACGTCCTCGGTCTCTACCTCGCCCAGCTGCGCGGGGAGACCTACGCCGACGACGCGAAGGCCGTCATGCACGAGCTGCAGGGCATCCCCGAGAAGATCGAGGAGCTCCTCGGCCGGATGGACCGCGTCGTCGAGATGGCCGACTTCATGGCCGACAGCCGCGCGGTGCTCTTCCTCGGGCGCAACGTCGGCTACCCGGTCGCCCTCGAGGGGGCGCTGAAGCTCAAGGAGCTCGCGTACATCCACGCCGAGGGGTTCGCCGCCGGAGAGCTCAAGCACGGACCGATCGCCCTCATCGAGCCCGGCCAGCCGGTCTTCGTCGTCGTCCCCGGTCCGGACACCCCGCACGATCTGCACAAGAAGGTGGTCTCCAACATCCAGGAGATCCGGGCCCGCGGGGCGCGCACCCTCGTCATCGCCCACGACGGGGACGAGGACGTCGAGCCGTTCGCGAGCGAGGTCATCCGCATCCCGCAGTGCAGCCCGATGCTCGCGCCGCTCCTCGCCGTCGTCCCGCTCCAGGTCTTCGCCCTCCACCTGGCGTCGGCCAAGGGCCTGGACGTCGACCAGCCGCGCAACCTCGCCAAGAGCGTCACCGTCGAGTGACGGCGGTGCTGCCGTGATCGTCGGGGTCGGCATCGACGTCGTCGACGTCGCCCGCTTCGGCGAGACCCTCGAGCGGACGCCGGCGTTGCGGGAGCGGCTCTTCACCGAGCGCGAGCGGTCGCTGCCGCTCAACTCGCTCGCCGCCCGCTTCGCGGCGAAGGAGGCGCTGGCCAAGGCCCTCGGCGCCCCGGTCGGTCTCGGGTGGCACGACGCCGAGGTCCACCGCGGCGAGGGTCGGCGCCCGGAGTTCGTCCTGCGCGGCAGCGTCGCCGAGCGCGTGGCGGCCCTCGGCATCGCCACCGTCCACGTGTCGCTGTCGCACGACGCGGGTATCGCCTCGGCGATGGTCGTCGCCGAGGGGGAGGAGCCCCGATGATCGAGGCCCACACGGTCGAGACCGTGTACGCCGCCGAGAAGGCCCTCATGGCCCGGCTCGAGGACGGCGAGCTCATGGCCCGGGCGGTCGAGGGGCTCGCCGCCGTCGTCGCGGCCCGCCTCGAGGACCGGGACGGGGCCGTCGTCGCCGCCCTCGTCGGACCCGGGAACAACGGGGCCGACGCGCTGTACGCCCTCGCGCGGCTCGCCGAGGCGGGACATCCCGCCGTGGCCGTCCACCACGACACGGTGCACGACGGCGCCCGGCGGGCCGCCGAGGCCGCGGGGGTCGTCCTCACGACCGACCCGGCGGACGTCGCCGAGGCCGACGTCGTCCTCGACGGGATCCTCGGGATCGGCGCGCGGCCCGGCCTCCCGGACTGGGCGAGGGCCTGGGTCGCGGCCGTCCCGGAGAGCGCGCACGTCGTCGCCGTCGACCTGCCGAGCGGCCAGGCGCCCGACGGGGGGAGCGTGGACCCGGACGGTGTCCTCGCCGACGAGACGGTGACCTTCTCCCTCGCCAAGCCGGTGCACCTGCTCCCCCCGACCGAGCAGGCGTGCGGGGTGCTCACCGTCGTCGACATCGGCGTCACGAGCGACGCCGCACCGGCCGTGCGCCGCCTCGACCACGACGACGTGTCCCGCCGGTGGCCGGTCCCCGGCCCCGCGGACGACAAGTACCGCCGTGGGGTCGTCGGCGTCGTCGCCGGCGGGGAGGGGTACACCGGCGCGGCCGTGCTCTGCGTGACGGCGGCCGTCGCGTCCGGGGCCGGGATGGTCCGCTACGTCGGGACGCCGGCGCCGGCGGGGCTCGTGCGGGCCGCGGTGCCCGAGGCGACCCACGGGGTCGGCCGGGTGCAGGCGTGGGTCGTCGGGCCGGGTCTGGACGCCTCGGCCGACAGCCAGGACGCGCGGGACCAGCTGGCCGTCGCCCGCGACGCGCTCGCGGGCCCGAAGCCGGTCGTCGTCGACGCCGGGGGCCTGGACCTCCTCGACGCGACCGTGCTCGACGCCCGGCGCGAGGGCGCCACCCTGCTGACGCCGCACGCGGGGGAGCTGGCGCGACTGCTGTCCCGGCTGGCCGGGCAGGACGTCACCCGCGACGACGTCGAGCGGGCGCCGCTCGAGCACGCGCGCCGGCTCGCCGACCTCGGCGGGGCCACGGTGCTCCTCAAGGGCTCGACGACGCTCGTCGTCCCGCCCGGTGACGGCGCGACCGTGTGGTCCCAGGCCGACGCACCGGCGTGGCTCGCGACGGCCGGGGCCGGCGACGTCCTCGCGGGCCTGCTCGGGACGCTGCTCGCCGCGGGCCTGCCGCCGGAGGAGGCCGGGGCGCTCGGGGCCCTGGTCCACGGCGTCGCCGCCGACCGGGCGAACCCCGGCGGCCCCGTCCGGGCGCTCGCCGTCGCGCACGCGCTGCCCGGAACGGTCGCCGCCCTGCTCCGCCGGGTCTGACCGGGTCCACCCGGGAGCGCACCGCCGACCTGCCGGACCTGCCGCCGCCGGGCCGTGCCCCAGCCCTAGACTGGACCGGCCCATGACCGCCCCCAACGCCTCCTTGCCCGCGCCCGCGGGGGCTTCGGCGTGGGTGACCGTCGACGCCGCGGCCATGAGGGACAACGTCGCGGCGCTCGTCCGCCGGGCAGCGCCGGCCGAGGTCATGGCCGTCGTCAAGGGCGACGCCTACGGCCACGGCCTGCTCACCGCCGCCCGTGCCGCGCTCGCCGGGGGAGCGGCCCGCCTCGGCGTCGCGCAGCTGGAGGAGGCGCTGGCCCTGCGCGCCGGCGGGGTCGACGCGCCCGTCCTCACGTGGATCTTCCCGCCGCAGGCCGACCTCGGCCGGGCGCTCGACGCCGACGTCGAGCTCACCGTGACGAGCCGCTGGACGCTCGAGGCCGTCCTGGCCGCCGCCCGGGACCGGGGTCGCGCCGCGCGTGCCCAGGTCAAGGTCGACACCGGCCTCGGCCGCGGCGGGGTGCTCGAGGACTGGCCCGAGACGGTGGCCGCCCTCGCGGCGGCGGTCGCCGACGGCGCTCTCGAGGTCACCGGCACGTGGTCGCACTTCGCCTGGGCCGACGCCCCCCAGCACCCGACGGTCCGGGCCCAGCAGGAGCGCTTCGTCGAGGCCGTCGCGCAGCTCGAGCGGGCCGGCGTCGACCCCGGCGTCCGCCACCTCGCGAACTCGGCGGCGACCCTGACGAACCCGGCGGCGCACTTCGACCTCGTCCGTCCCGGGCTCGCGGTCTACGGGCTCTCGCCGGTCCCGGACCTCGGTCGCCCCGCGGACTTCGGCCTCCGCGAGGCGATGCGCGTCACCGCCCGCCTCACGACGGTCAAGCGGGCCCGGGCGGGCCAGGGGGTCAGCTACGGGCACGAGTACACGACCGACCGGGACACCGTCCTCGGGCTCGTCCCGATGGGCTACGCCGACGGCGTCCCGCGGCACGCGGGAAACGCCGGGCCGCTGCTCGTCGGCGGACGGGTGCACCGGGTCGCCGGCCGGGTCTGCATGGACCAGCTCGTCCTCGACCTCGGCCCGGACTTCGCCGGTGCGGCGGGCGACGAGGTCGTCCTCCTCGGCCGGGGGGCCGACGGCGAGCCGACCGCCCAGGACTGGGCCGAGGCCGCCGGGACCATCAACTACGAGATCGTCACCCGGATGGGCCCGCGCCTGCCCCGGGTCGTCGTCGGGGAGGCCTGATGCCGAGCGTCCCCGGAGCCGCGGTGCTCGGCACCGCCGCCGGCGCGCTCGGCCGGCAGGTCCGCCGCATCCGCACCCCGTACCCGGAGCTGCACGCCCCCGGGGGCTGGGCGCACACCGCCGGCGAGGCCTTCACCCTCTCGACGAGCGACGGGGTCGACCTCCACGTCGAGGTCGACGCCCCCGAGGCGCAGAGCCGCGGGCGGCGCCGCCTGTCCTCGCCGGCGCCCACCGTCGTCCTCGTCCACGGGTTCGCCCTGACGATGCAGTCGTGGGTGCTCCAGCGGCGGGCGCTCGTCCAGCAGGGGTTCCGCGTCGTCACCTACGACCAGCGCGGACACGGCCGCTCCGCCCACCCGCGGCTCGCGTCGTGCACCGTCGAGCGGCTCGGACAGGACCTCGAGGAGGTCCTCGCGGCGACGTGCCGCACCGGACCCGTCGTGCTCGTCGGGCACTCGATGGGTGGGATGAGCGTCATGTCCTACGCCGCGCACCACCCCGACGTCGTCCGCGACCGGGTGCTCGCGGTGGGGCTCGTCGCGACGAGCTCCGGCGGCGCCGAGGTGACCCAGCTCGGGCTCGGTCCCATGGTCGGCAAGGTCGTCGGCACCGTGGGGCCCGGCGTGCTCACCCGGCTGTCCCGACACGCCGGCCCGATCGGGATGGTCCGCAAGGCGGGCAAGGGCGTCCAGGACGTCGTCGTCGCCCGCTGGGCCTTCGACTCGCCGGTGAGCCCGGCGCTCGTCGACCTCGTCGCCGACATGATCTTCGGCACGACGTTCGACGTCATGGCGGCCTTCCTGCCCGACATCAACGGCCTCGACCTCGTCCCGGGCCTCGACGCGCTCACCGGGGTCGAGACGCTCGTCATGAACGGGACCGGCGACCTCATCACCCCGGCGTCGCACTCCGAGGACATCGTCCGGCACGTCCCCGGCGCCGAGCACGTCGTCGTCGAGGACGCCGGGCACATCATCATGCTCGAGCACCCCGACCTCGTCACCGAGCAGCTGCTCCTGATGATCGGGCGGGCGCAGCGGGCGGTCGCCGAGGGCGTCGACCTCGCGAGCAAGCCTCGCGTGCGGCGCACCGTGAAGGACATGTCGACCCCGCGACGGGCGGCGCGGGCCAAGCGGGACGCGAAGGCCGCCCGGACGCCCGGCCCCGGTGAGGGGTCCGGCCCCACCCGGCGACGGAAGACGGCGTCGTGAGCGCCCGCCGCCTCGACCTGCCGACCGCCCCGGACACCCGGGCCCTCGGGACCGCTCTCGGCGGGATGCTGCGGGCGGGCGACCTGCTCGTCCTCACGGGCACGCTCGGGGCCGGGAAGACGACCCTCACCCAGGGCCTCGGCGAGGCGCTCGGGGTGCGCGGCGCCGTCACCTCGCCGACCTTCGTCATCGCGCGGGTCCACCCGTCGACGGTCGGCGGTCCGCCCCTCGTCCACGTCGACGCGTACCGCCTCGGCGGGGCCCTCGAACTCGACGACCTGGACCTCGACGCGTCCGTCGAGGAGAGCGTCACCGTCGTCGAGTGGGGGCACGGGCTCGTCGAGGGCCTCGCCGCCGACCGGCTCGAGGTCGTGCTCGACGTCGATCCGGCGACCGAGGAGCGCACGGCCACCGTCACCGGCGTCGGCGGACGGTGGGCCGCCCCCGAAGCCCTCGACCCCCTCGGAGGCACCCCGTGCTGATCCTCGCCCTGGACACCGCGACGTCCGCGATCGCCGTCGCCGTCGCCCGGGACGACGTCGCCCCGGTCGTCGCCGTCGAGGTCGACCCGCGCGCCCACACCGAACGACTGGCCCCGCTCGTCGCCCGCGCCCTCGGGGAGGCCGGCGCGACGCCCGCGGACGTCACGGACGTCGTCGTCGGCACCGGCCCCGGCCCGTTCACCGGCCTGCGGGTCGGGATGGTGACGGCCGTGACGACCGGGCTCGCCCTCGGGGTCCCCGTCCACGGGGTGTGCACCCTCGACGTCCTCGCCGAGCAGGGGCTCGGCGCCACGGACGCCGACGAGCTGCTCGTCGCCACCGACGCCCGCCGCCGAGAGGTCTACTGGGCCCGCTACGCCCGCGACGGGGACACCGCCCGCCCCGTCACCGAGCCGGCGGTCGGCCCCGCCGGGGACCTGCCGGACGAGGTGCGGGCCCTGCCGACGGTCGGGCGCGGTCCGCTGCTCTACCCGGACGCCCTCACCGCCCCTCTCGACGGGGTCCTCGACACCGACCCCGCCGTCCTCGCCCGGATCGGCGCCCGGCGCCTCGCGGCCGGGACGCCGATGCCCGTCGAGCCGCTCTACCTGCGGCGCCCCGACGCCCTGACGACCGCCGAGCGGGACCTCCGGTGACGACGGACGCCCCCACCGTCACGGTCTCCCCGGCCCGCTGGTCCGACCTCGCCGGCCTCGCGGCGCTCGAGGCCCGGCTCTTCCCCGACGACGCCTGGTCCGAGGCCTCGTGGTGGGCCGAGCTCGCGGGCCGCCCCCGCCGCGAGTACCTCGTCCTGCGGGTGGCCGGCGCACTCGCGGGGTACGCCGGGCTCGACCACGGCGGGGAGGTGTCGGACGTGATGACCGTCGCCGTCGACCCGGCCCACCGGGGTCGCGGCCTCGGCGGACTGCTCCTCGGCGCCCTCGAGGCCGCCGCCCGCGCCCGCGGCGCCGCCCACGTCATGCTCGAGGTGCGCGCCGACAACGCGCCGGCGCTCGGCCTCTACGAGGGCCGAGGGTTCGTCACCGTCTCCCGGCGCCGCGGCTACTACGACCGCGGCACCGTCGACGCCCTCGTCATGCGCAAAGCGCTGTCCCAGGAAGGAGCCGGCCATGGCTGACGCACCCCTCGTCCTCGGGGTCGAGACCTCGTGCGACGAGACCGGGATCGGGCTGGTCCGCGGCGAGACCCTGCTCTTCGACGCCATCGCGAGCAGCGTCGACGAGCACGCCCGCTTCGGCGGGGTCGTCCCCGAGGTCGCCTCCCGCGCCCACCTCGAGGCGATGGTCCCGACGATCGAGCGCGCGTGCCGCGAGGCGGGCGTCGCCCTCCGCGACGTCGACGCCGTCGCCGTGACGTCCGGGCCGGGCCTCGCCGGGGCCCTCATGGTCGGCGTCGCCGCCGCGAAGGCGCTCGCCCTCTCCCTCGGGGTGCCGCTGTACGGCGTCAACCACCTCGCGAGCCACGTCGCCGTCGACATCGTCGAGCACGGACCACTGCCCGAGCCGACGCTCGCGATGCTCGTCTCCGGCGGACACTCCTCGCTGCTGCTCGTCCCCGACGTCACGCACGACGTCCGCAGCCTCGGCTCGACGATCGACGACGCGGCGGGGGAGGCGTTCGACAAGGTGGCGCGGGTGCTCGGCCTGCCCTTCCCGGGGGGCCCGCATATCGACCGGGCGGCGCGGGAGGGTCAGGTCGTCATCGACTTCCCCCGGGGGCTGACGACCGGGAGGGACGTCGAGCGGCACCGCTTCGACTTCTCCTTCTCGGGGCTGAAGACCGCCGTCTCCCGCTGGGTGCAGGCCCGCGAGGCGGCGGGGGAGCCGGTGCCCGTCGCGGACGTCGCCGCGAGCTTCCAGGAGGCCGTCACCGACGTGCTCACCCGCAAGGCGGTCGACGCGTGCCGCACGCACGGTGTCGGACACCTCCAGATCGGCGGCGGGGTCGCGGCGAACTCGCGGCTGCGGGCGATGGCGCAGGAGCGGTGCGACGCCGCCGGCCTCGAGCTGCGGGTCCCCGCGCCGAAGCTGTGCACCGACAACGGGGCCATGGTCGCGGCCCTCGGGGCGCAGATGGTGCTGCGCGGGCGGCCGGCGTCCGACCTCGGGATCCGCGCCGACTCCTCGATGCCGGTGACCGAGGTCTCCGTCTGAGCCCTCGCCGTCAGGCCGGCTCGGGCGCGAGGAAGGCGTGGACGAGGGGGACGACCGACGCGCCCTCCCCGGTGGCCGCGGCGACCCGCTTCATCGACCCGGCCCGCACGTCGCCGGCGGCGAAGATGCCGGGCACGCTCGTCGCGAGGTTCGGCGGCGGGAGGTCCTCGAGCCATCGTTCGCGCGGGACCTCACGCCCGGTGAGGACGAAGCCGCGGCGGTCCCGGGCGACCTCGTCCGGCAGCCAGTGGCAGTGCGGCTCGGCGCCGAGGAGCAGGAAGAGCCCGTACGCCGACTTCCGCCGTCGTTCGCCGGAGTCGGTGTGCCGCAGCGAGACCCACTCCAGGTGGGCGTCGCCGCCGGCCTCGACGACCTCGGTGCACGTCTCGACGGTGATCCGCGGGTTGAACTCGATCTCGCCGACGAGGTAGGCCGACATCGTCTCGGAGAGGCTCGGCCGCCGGACGCAGATCGTCACCGAGCGGGCGAAGCGGGCGAGGTGGACCGCCGCCTGCCCGGCCGAGTTCCCGCCGCCCACGACGACGACGTCCTGGTCCTCCATCTCGCGGGACTGCGACATCGCGGCGCCGTAGTTGACCCCGCGCCCCACCCGCTCCTCGACCGACGGCACCCCGAGGTGGCGGTAGCGCACCCCGGAGGCGATGACGACGGACCGGGCGGAGAGCTCGAAGTCGCTGCCGCGCAGCACGTGCGGTGCCCCGTCCCTCCCCGCGACGAGCTCCTCGACCTCCCAGCCGGTGTGGAACCGGGTGCCGAAGCGCAGCGCCTGGTTGCGGGCACGCTGGGCCAGGCGCATCCCCGAGATGCCGCGGGGGAAGCCGAGGTAGTTGCGGATCATCGAGCTCGTGCCGGCCTGGCCGCCGATGGCGCTGCCGTCGAGGACGACCGTGGACAGCCCTTCGGACGCCGCGTAGACGGCGGTCGCGAGCCCCGCCGGGCCGCCGCCGACCACGACGACGTCGGCGACGTCCGGCCGCTCGCGGGCGTCGAGGTCGCGCTCGGCCTCGTTGTCGAAGAACGCCCGGGCCACCTCACGGACCGACGTCGCGACGACCGGCTCGCGGTTCGCCGCCCAGATCCGGGGGTAGCCGGCGCCCTCGTCGAAGAGCTCGCCGACGTGTCGGCCGACCTCGCTGTCGGGGGTCGCGAAGCGGGTCGGCAGCCCCATCCGGTCGAAGAAGTCGCGGATGTCGTGGACGACGGGGTCGTCCTCCTCCCCGACGATCTTCGCCGTGACGACGTCCGGGTCGGTCGTGGTCCACGTCCAGTCGCTCAGCAGGTCGGTGACGGCGTGGTGGAACTCCTCGTCGCGGGTCCCGCGCGGCATGAGGAGGTAGGCGTCGTACTTGCCCTTGGCCATCCCGACCCGCAGTCCCGGTGCGTCCGTGAGGAACCGGTCGAACGGTGCCGCGATAATCCGGCGGGCGGTGGGGACGAGGCCGCGCCACTCGGCGAAGGCGCGCAGGATCGAGTCGACGTCCGGGAGCCGGGAGTCGGAGACGAGGAGGGCGACCTGCTGTCCGGCGGCGAGCGCGGACTCGACGACCTCGCAGGCGCCGGCGCACGAGGTGGCGGTCCGCAGGTCGTACTCGCGGGAGTAGCGGAAGAAGACCTCGAGGAGGGTCTCGGAGTGCTCCGCGGAGACGAGGACGATGACCGGGAGCCCGGTGGTGGTGTCCGTCACCCCTGGAGCCTATGCCGGGGCCGGGCGGGCGTCAGTCCTGCGAGCAGGGCAGCAGACCCATCTCGTCCTTGAGGGCGAGGACCCGCTCGACCGAGGCGTCGACCTGCGCCGCGAAGTCCTCGTCCTGCCCCGCCTCGGCCCGCAGCGCGTCGAGCATCTCCGGCGCCTGCGTCGGGTCCCCGGTGAGGACGATGTCGCCCCCGGCGCCGAGCACCCGGACGGCGCGCTCGCCCGGGGGGACGGACCGGACCGACTCGGCGTTGACGTCGTCGGTGATGACGACGCCGTCGTACCCGAGGTCGCCGCGCAGGACGTCGGTGACGATCCGCTCGGAGAACATCGCCGGGACCCCCTCGTCGATCCGGGTGTACTCGGCGGAGCCGACCATGACGAGGTTCGCCCCGGCCTCGACCCCGGACGCGAACGGCTCGAGGTAGGGGTCGTCGGCCGTCGTCGTGTCGTCGGTGATGCCGTCGGCGGCGAAGTCGGTGTTGTTCGTGATGCGGCCGAGCCCCGGGAAGTGCTTGACGGTCGCCTGCACCCCGCCGTCGAGCATCCCCTCGATGAAGGCGTTCGCCGAGCGCTCGACCTCCTCCGGGGTGTTGCCGTACTCGCGGCCGTACTGGCCGACCGGGCCGTTGCCGGTCCCCAGCTCGGCGGGCACGGTGTCGACGACGGGAGCGAGGTTGACGTTGACGCCGACGGCGGCGAGCTCCTCGGCCCAGCCGGTGGCGGCCTCGGTGAGCTCGGCGGGGGAGAGCGTGGCCTGGTCGACGGCGGCCGGCGGTCGGGTGAACCCGGACCCGCGCAGCTGGTGGACGATGCCGCCCTCCTGGTCGGCGGCGACGAGCATCCCGACGTCGCCCGTCGAGTCCTCGGACACGAGCCCCTCGAGGTGCTCGGAGGCGGACGAGACCTTGTCCGCGCCCTCCCAGCCGCCGAGGAAGAGCATGTTGCCGACGTGCTGCTCGGTGACCTCGTCGTCGAGGGAGTCCTCGGGGGCGTTCGTGTCGAGCGCGACCATGAGCAGCTGGCCGAGCCGCTGGTCCTCGGTGAGGGCCTCGGTCGTCGTCTCGACGCAGGTCGGGGTCGGGGTCGGCGACGGGCTCGTCGTGCTCGGCGCGGGCGCCGACGAGGTCGTCGGGGCCGCCGACGGCTCCCCGTCCGAGCAGCCCGCGAGGGTCACGGCGAGGGCGCCGGTCAGGGCGAGCGCGGCACGGCGGGATCGGGTGGGGGTCCGGCGGGCGGTCACCGGGCCGACGCTACGCGAGCGGCACGGCGAACACCGAACCCGCAGGTCGGCCGCGGCCCTCGCGGCGGCACCGACAGGCAGAGGGCACCGACGGCCGGCGCAGGACCTGGCGGGCGCAGGCTGTCGCGTCGTCGCGGCAGCACTGCCTGTCGGTCCCGGCGCCGGTCCGTCATGATCGGGGGATGCCCGCCATCCCCCTCGTCCTCGACGTCGACACCGGGGTCGACGACGCGTGCGCCCTGCTGCTCGCCGCCCTGCACCCCGGTCTCGACCTGCGGGCCGTCACGTGCGCCGGGGGCAACGCGCCGCTTGCCGACGTCGTCCGCAACACCCTCACCGTCCTCGAGGTGGCCGGCCGCGTCGACGTCCCGGTGGGGGCGGGGGCCGTCCGGCCTCTCCTCGAGGAGCCGGTCGACGCCCGGCACGTCCACGGCAGCGACGGGATGGCCGACCTCGGGCTCCCCGCACCCGCCCGCAGGCCCGACCCCCGCCACGCCGTCGAGCTGCTCCGCGACACCGTCGTCTCCGCGGCCGAGCGCGGCGAGCCCGTCACCGTCGTGCCGCTCGCGCCGATGACGAACCTCGCCCTCCTCGCGCGGACCCACCCCGACGCCTTCGCCCGGGTCGGCCGGGTCGTCTTCATGGGTGGTGGCGCGGAGATCAGCAACGCGACGGCCGCCGCCGAGTTCAACGTCTTCCACGACCCGGAGGCCGCGGCGGTCGTCCTCGACGCCTGTGCCGAGCACGGGGTCCCGGTGGCGATGTACGGCCTCGACGTCTTCTACGACCCCCGGGTCGGGACCGTCGACGTCGAGCGCCTGCGCGCCGCCGGCACCCCGGTCGCCGACCTCGCGGCCGGCCTCGTGTCCTTCCACCACCGTCGGTTCGCCGACGACACGGCGACGATCGGCGACGCCGGCGCCGTCGCGATGCTCCTGCTGCCGGACGCCGTGCGCACCGAGCGGCTGCCCGTCCGCGTCGAGCTGAGCGGGACGTGGACCCGGGGCCGGACCGTCGTCGACCGACGGACCTGGACCGGCGACATGCGGCACGACCCGCACGGGGCCGCACCGGCCGTGGTCGACGTCGCGCTCGGCATCGACGGCGAGCGGGTCGCCCGACTCTGGCTCGACACCGTCCTCGGGGAGGTCCGATGAGCGGGCGCGTGATGGTCCTGGGGTCGCTCAACGTCGACCTCGTGACGCGCGTCGAGCGCCATCCCCGCCCCGGGGAGACCGTCCGCGGCGAGGACCTGCAGCGGCTCGCCGGGGGCAAGGGCGCCAACCAGGCGGTGGCCGCGGCCGCCGCGGGCGCCGACGTCGCGATGGTCGGCTGCGTCGGCGACGACGCCGGCGGCACCGCCTACCGTGCCCGCCTCGAGCGGCTCGGTCTCGACGTCACCGGGCTGCGCGTCGCGCAGGACGTCCCGAGCGGCCACGCCCTCGTCCACGTCGCCGACGACGGGGAGAACACGATCGTCGTCGTCCCCGGGGCCAACGACGCCCTCGACGAGCGGGAGGTCGCGGCGGTCGACGCGCTCGGCCCGGGGGACGTCCTCCTGCTGCAGCTCGAGGTCCCCTTCCGGGTCGTGTGCGTCGCCGCCCGCCGCGCCGCGTCCCGGGGCGCCCGCGTCGTGGTCAACCTCGCGCCCTACGCCGCGCTGCCGCCGGACGTCCTCGCGCTCGCCGACCCGGTCGTCGTCAACGAGCCCGAGATGCAGGCCCTGGCGGAGTCCGGTGCGCAGCCGCGGTCGCTGCTCGTGACGTTCGGGGCGAACGGCGCGAGCTGGGACGGTGACACCGAGCCCGCGGTCGCCGTCCCCGAGGACGAGGTCGCCGACACGACGGGCGCCGGGGACGCCTTCTGCGGGGCGCTGGCGGCCGCGCTCGCGGCCGGGCGGGACCGGTCGGAGTCCCTCGCAGCAGCGCTCGCGGCCGGGGCCGACGCGGTTCGGCGGACGGGAGCACAGGCCGATCCCTACCTGTGAGTAACAATCGTCACTCGGCCGGCGTCGTCGCAGGTCGCGCGTGTCAGAGTGGAGGGCATGGCGCTCGACACCGACCAGCACGCCACGACCACCGACCGGCGCGAGGAGCGCGCCGCGCACCGGGGCGCACCGCCGCTCACGGCGGATGTCGCCGGGCTCCGCGCCTTCCTCGACGGGCCCTACGCCGAGGTCCGTGACGAGGTGCGGCGCGGTCTCGCGGACCACGCCTCCCTCCTCGACGAGGACGTCGACCTGTCACGGGACGAGCTGCGCGAGCGGGTCCGCGACATCGTCGTCGGCATCGGCGGCACCGGACAGGCGGCCCACGGCTTCCCGCCCGCCCACGGTGGCGGCGGCGACATCGGCGCCTCGGTCGCCGCCTTCGAGACCCTCGCCTACGGGGACCTGTCCGTCCTCGTGAAGTCCGGCGTCCAGTACGGCCTCTTCGGCGGCGCCGTCCAGCAGCTCGGGACCGCACGCCACCACGACGCCTACCTCGCGGACATCGTCGCGGGCCGCCTGCTCGGCTGCTTCGCGATGACCGAGACCGGGCACGGCAGCAACGTCCAGCAGCTCGGCACGGTCGCCCGCCACGACCCCGACACCGACGAGATCGTCGTGACGACGCCGGACGACACGGCCCGCAAGGACTACATCGGCAACGCCGCGCGCGACGGCGAGCTCGCCGTCGTCTTCGCCCAGCTCGAGGTCGGGGGCGAGCGGCGCGGCGTGCACGCCGTCCTCGTGCCGATCCGGGTCGACGGCGAGCCCGCGCCCGGGGTCCGGATCGAGGACTGCGGCGCGAAGATCGGCCTCGAGGGCGTCGACAACGGGCGGCTGTGGTTCGACGACGTCCGCGTCCCGCGCGACAACCTCCTCGACCGGTTCGCGACGATCGACGAGGACGGTGAGTACCGCTCGAGCATCGACAACCCCGACCGGCGCTTCTTCACGATGCTCGGCACCCTCGTCCAGGGCCGGGTGAGCGTCGGTGGCGCCGGGCTCGGTGCCTCGAAGGTCGCCCTGACGATCGCCGTCCGGTACGCCCTGCGCCGCCGGCAGTTCGAGACCGAGAAGGGCGAGGGGGAGACCCTGCTCCTGGACTACGGGATGCACCAGCGCCGACTCCTGCCGCTCCTCGCGCGGACGTACGCTCTCACCGCGGCCCAGGAGGAGGTCGCCCGACAGCTGCACGAGGTGTTCGGTGCGGACACCCCGGACGCCGACGACCGTGCGCGCCGGGCGCTGGAGTCCCGGGCCGCCGGGACGAAGGCGGTGACGACGTGGCACGCCACCCGGGCCATCCAGGAGGCGCGTGAGGCGTGCGGCGGCGCCGGCTACCTGTCGGCCAACCGGTTCGCGGCGCTCAAGGCCGACACCGACGTCTTCACGACCTTCGAGGGCGACAACCACGTCCTCCTCCAGCTCGTCGCGAAGGGCCTGCTCACCGACTACTCCTCGGAGTTCGAGGACCTCGACCAGTTCGGGATGGTCCGCTTCGTCGCCGGTCTCGCCGTCGACACCGTCATCGAGCGCACGGCCGCGCACCAGCTGCTCGAACGGATCCGCGACGTCCTGCCCGGCGGGCGCGACGGCTGGGACCAGGAGGCCGGGCTGCTCGACCCCGACTACCAGCTGGCGATGCTGCGCTACCGCGAGGAGCACCAGCTGGCGGGGGCGGCGCGGCGGCTCAAGGCCGGCGTCGACGACGGCGGCGACCCGGGTGTCGTCTTCCGGACCGTCCAGGACCACGTCATCGGCGCCGCCCGCTCGCACGTCGACCGGCTCGTCCTCGAGGCCTTCGTGGCCCGGGTCCGGGCGCTGCCCGAGGGGCACACCCGCGAGGTGCTCACGGCGCTGTCCGACCTGTACGCGCTGACGACGATCGAGGCCGACCGGGGCTGGTTCCTCGAGCACGGCCGGCTCTCGGCGCCACGCTCGAAGGCGATCACCCGCGAGGTCGGGGCGATCATGCGGCGGCTGCGCCCCGTCGCCCGCGACCTCGTCGACGCGTTCGGCGTCCCGGAGGACGTGCTGGGCGCCGAGGACCTCATCGGCTGAACCGGGACGGCTGCCCCGGCCGGCGGGGCCCTGCCGGTGGGGGCAGCGGGTCAGGCGGGTTCGACGACGATCGCGGTCTGCCGCCCGGCGACCCGGGTGAGGACGACCGTCGCCTGCGCCCCGTCGCCCGCCTTGCGGCCGATCCTCAGCTGCCGGCGCAGCTCGTCGTCGTCGAGGCGCACACCGCGCTTCTTGATCGTCAGGCCGGTCACGCCGTGCTGGGCCAGCCACGAGCGCAGCGTCCTCACGGTGAAGGGCATCGCCTCGCGGACCGCGTAGCGCCGGGCGAAGGGGATCTCGACCTCGGCCTCCGAGAGGACGTAGCCGAGGCCGCGGTCGGCCTCGACGCCGAGGGTGCGCGCGGTGACCGCGCCGAGCAGGCCGGCCTGCGTGACCGCCCGGTCCGGCTCGTAGAGCCACGCGCCGATCGAGGACGGCCCCTCGGCGACGGGCGGGTCGGGCTCGGCCGAGTCCTCGTCGACCTCGACCGGGGCCCGGCCGGGATGCAGGATCCGGGCGCTGCGGCCCGGGCGCTGGGCGAGCGGGCCCCACCACACGGCGCACTCGAGCACCTCGCCGCCGAAGGAGGTCCACTGCGCCTCGGTGCCGAGCGGGACGGCGTCGTGGGGCATCGACGGGGACAGCTTGGCGCCGGTCGCGGGGACGGCGGTCGCGACCTGGAGGACGTACTCCCAGGACGGGCGGATCTCGTCGAGGCGGAAGACCCGTTTGATCCGGCCGTGCCGTCCGGTCCGGCCGGGGATGCGTCGTGCCGGGTCGAGCCACACCCCTACCCGGGAGCGCAGCGGGTCGCGCGGCGGCTCGAACTCCTCGGCCATGCCCTCGCGGGCCCGGGAGTCCGGCCACGGGCGCAGGTTGATGTCGGCGACGGCGGCGGTCACCGGGTCGATGTCGACGCCCTGCACGGTGACCCCCAGGGCGGACATCGCGACGGCGTCGCTGCCGATGCCGCAGCCGAGGTCGTGGACCGTCGCGAGGCTCGCGTTGTAGAACCGGCCCGCGTGCGTGGCCGCGACCTCGAGACGCGAGGCCTGCTCGAGCCCGTCGGGGGTGTAGAGCATGTCGCCCGCGAACTCGCCGAACTTCGCGGCGGCCCGGTCGCGCAGGCGCTGCTGGGTGAGCAGGGCGGCGACGAGATCGGGGTGGTGGCCCTCGCGGCGCAGGCGCTCGCCGAGCGCGATGGCGGCGTCGGCGTCGTAGGTGGGGAGGGACCGCAACAGCTCCTGTCCGCCCGGCGACCCGAGCGTGCGCACGATGCCCACATCCACGGTGTCGCATCCTGCCACCCGCCGCGGACGCCCCTCGCGGCAACTCCCGGGACACGGCAGGACCCCGGGGGCTGGCACTCGAGTTGACCGAGTGCCAGACGCGGACCTAGATTTGCCCCATTGGCACTCACCGACGGTGAGTGCCAGCCCCCACGGCCGTGGTCGACCCCCGCGACGGCGAGCACGGCCCGGGTGCACCAGTCATCAGTCCACCACGACTCATCCCACAAGGGGAGGAGCACACCGTGTCGGTTTCCATCAAGCCGCTCGAGGACCGCATCGTCATCAAGGGCCTCGAGGCCGAGCAGACGACCGCGTCCGGTCTCGTCATCCCGGACACCGCGAAGGAGAAGCCCCAGGAGGGCGAGGTCCTCGCGGTCGGCCCGGGTCGCATCGACGACAAGGGCAACCGCGTCCCGCTCGACGTCAACGTCGGCGACCGCGTCATCTTCAGCAAGTACGGCGGCACCGAGATCAAGCACGCGGGCGAGGACTACCTCATCCTCTCCGCGCGCGACGTGCTCGCCGTCGTCGGCTGAGCCCGCGCTGACGCCGCCGGCATCCGCCCCCAGACACCCCGACGGGCCGGACGCCTCCGCGCCGCCCGTCACCTCAGACGAAGGACACCCATGGCCAAGGAACTGGAGTTCAACGACTCCGCCCGCAAGGCGCTGGAGCGGGGCGTCGACGCCCTCGCCAACGCCGTCAAGGTGACGCTCGGCCCGAAGGGCCGCAACGTCGTCATCGACAAGAAGTGGGGCGCCCCCACGATCACGAACGACGGTGTGACGATCGCTCGCGAGGTCGAGCTCGAGGACAGCTACGAGAACCTCGGCGCGCAGCTCGCCAAGGAGGTCGCGACCAAGACCAACGACATCGCCGGTGACGGGACGACGACCGCGACGGTCCTCGCCCAGGCGATGGTCAAGGAGGGTCTGCGCAACGTCGCCGCCGGGGCCGCGCCGTCCGGCCTCAAGCGGGGCATGGACGCGGCCGTCGAGGCCGTCTCCGCGCGCCTGCTCGAGACCGCCCGCGAGATCGAGTCCAAGGACGAGATCGCCCAGGTCGCGTCGCTCTCGGCGCAGGACCAGGTCATCGGCTCGACGATCGCCGACGCCTTCGACAAGGTCGGCAAGGACGGCGTCATCACCGTCGAGGAGTCCTCGACCGCGTCGACCGACCTCGAGTTCACCGAGGGCATGCAGTTCGACAAGGGCTACATCTCGCCGTACTTCGTCTCCGACCCGGAGCGCATGGAGGCCGTCGTCGAGGACGCCTACGTCCTGATCAACCAGGGCAAGATCTCCGCGATCGCCGACGTCCTGCCGATCCTCGAGAAGGTCGTCCAGGCCGGCAAGCCGCTGCTCATCATCGCCGAGGACATCGACGGCGAGGCCCTCTCGACGCTCGTCGTCAACAAGATCCGCGGCACCTTCAACGTCGTGGCGGTCAAGGCGCCCGGGTTCGGCGACCGCCGCAAGGCGATGCTCCAGGACATGGCGGTGCTCACCGGCGGCCAGGTCGTCGCCGAGGAGGTCGGCCTCAAGCTCGACCAGGTCGGGCTCGACACCCTGGGCCAGGCCCGTCGCGTCGTCGTGACGAAGGACACCACGACGATCATCGACGGTGCCGGCAAGGCCGACGAGGTCGAGGCCCGCGTCTCCCAGATCAAGCAGGAGATCGAGCGGACCGACTCGGACTGGGACCGCGAGAAGCTCCAGGAGCGCCTCGCCAAGCTCGCCGGTGGCGTCTGCGTCATCCAGGTGGGTGCGCACACCGAGGTCGAACTCAAGGAGAAGAAGCACCGCATCGAGGACGCGATCTCCGCGACCCGTGCGGCCATCGAGGAGGGCATCGTCTCCGGCGGTGGCTCGGCGCTCATCCAGGCCGTCGCCGCCGTCGACACCCTCGGGCTCGAGGGTGACGAGGCCGTCGGCGCGAACATCGTGAAGAAGGCCGCGGCCGAGCCGCTGCGCTGGATCGCGGAGAACGCCGGCCTCCAGGGCTACGTCGCCGTCGCGAAGGTCTCCGAGCTCTCCGCGGGCCAGGGCCTCAACGCCGCCACCGGTGAGTACGAGGACCTCGTCAAGGCCGGCGTCATCGACCCGGTCAAGGTCACCCGCAGCGCGCTGCGCAACGCCGCGTCGATCGCGTCGATGGTCCTCACGACCGACACGCTCGTCGTGGACAAGAAAGAGGACGAGGAGGAGGCCGCCGGCGGCCACGGCCACGGCCACGGTCACTGACCTCCCCTCGGACGCCCACGGGCGTCATCCCACCGGATGCCGTCCGGTCCCCTCGGGGCCGGGCGGCATCGGTGCGTCCGGGGCCGGGCGGCATCGGTGCGTCCGGGGCCGGTCAGCCGGAGGTGACCCGGATGGTTCCCGCGCCCTCGAGCGCGACGAGCGACCCGACGGCGACCTGCCGGCCGCGGCGGGTCTCGGTCTCGCCGTCGACCGTGACGAGCCCCTGCTCGACGACGAGGCGCGCACTCGCACCGTCCTCGACGAGGCCGCTCAGCTTGAGCAGCTGGCCGAGGCGGATCGTGGCGTCACGGATGGGCACGTCGAAGGGGTCCACGGGGCCAGCGTAGGGCCGCCGAGGCAGAGGGGTCGTGGCAGCGGAGCGGCCGCGAGAGGTCGAAAGGCCGGGGGAGGTCAGGGGCCGCGACAGTGGAGGAGCCGCGCGAGGCGGAGGGGCGGGGGGGGGGGGGGGGGGGGGGGGGGGCCCGGCCCGGGGGGGGGGGGGGGGGGGGGGGGGGGGCGGGGGGGGGGGGGGGGGGCCCCCCCCCCCCCCCCCCCCCCCCGCGGCGGCGGGCCACCGGCACCCGTGGGCTCTCGCCCCCACGGGATCCGTCGTCGTGGGCTCTCGCCCCCACGTCGACGGGCGTGACCCGGCTGTGGGGCCCCTGACGGGGCGTGGCGGCTCTCCGGCCGCCTGGAGGAGCGTGCGTCTGCGCCTCAGGAGGCGATGTGCCGCTCCCGCGAGTAGTGGGCCTCGCGCTCGTCCTCGGTGAGCCCGCCCCATACGCCGTAGGGCTCGCGGACGGCGAGGGCGTGCGAGCGGCACTGGGCGAGGACGGGGCAGGAGAGGCAGACCTCCTTGGCCGCGGTGTCGCGGTGGTGGCGCTTGCTGCCACGCTCGCCCTCGGGGTGGAAGAACACCTCGGGACCGACCCGGCGGCACGCTCCGTCGAGCTGCCAGTCCCAGAGGTCGGCCACGGGTCCTGGGAGCCGGGTGATCTCGGCCATCTCGTACCTCCGCACATTCCTCGACCGCCACTTCCCCGAGCGGCGACGAAATCGACCGTAATTGCGCATCGTTCGCGGTCGGGCATAGGCCGGGTAAGGCTTTGGTCAATTCACCGGGAACGGCGTCGTCGCAGGTGGGGCAGGCGCAGGGCCCGCCGTCGTCGCGGCGCGCCCGACCCACCCCCCGGCGGGGCGCGGGACGGCCCGCCGGGTGGTCACGGGGGGTGGCCACGGGTCGTAGACTCGGGTGATGAGCCTCGGACTCGACGAGACCCGCGACCTCGCCCCGCACGACGCGACGCACTCCGTCCCGGCCGCCTCGGCCGAACCCCTCCCGGAGGGCCCCTTCGCGCAGCTGGGCCTCACCTACGACGACGTCCTGCTCCAGCCCGGCGAGACCGACGTCATCCCGAGCGATGTCGACACCACCTCCCGGCTGACCCGCGGCATCTCGCTGCGCGTCCCGCTCGTGTCGGCGGCGATGGACACCGTCACCGAGTCGCGGATGGCGATCGCGATGGCGCGGCACGGCGGTCTCGGCATCCTGCACCGCAACCTCTCGATCGAGGACCAGGCCTACCAGGTCGACCTCGTGAAGCGGACCCAGACCGGGATGATCTCCAACCCGGTGACGATCGGTCCGGACGCCACCCTCGAGGAGCTCGACGAGCGCTGTGGGCGCTACCGGGTCTCCGGCCTGCCCGTCGTCGACCCGGGCGACCGGCTCCTCGGCATCGTGACGAACCGCGACCTGCGCTTCACCCCGGTCGCCGAGTGGGGCCACACCCTCGTGCGCGACGTCATGACCGAGATGCCGCTCATCACCGGCAAGGTCGGCATCTCCAACGACGAGGCGACCCTCCTGCTGCGGCGGCACAAGCGCGAGCGGCTGCCGATCATCGACGACGAGGGCCGCCTGCGCGGGCTCATCACCGTCAAGGACTTCGTGAAGTCCGAGCAGTTCCCGCACGCGACGAAGGACGCCGACGGCCGGCTGCTCGTCGGCGCCGCGGTCGGCTACTTCGGCGAGGCCTGGCAGCGGGCGACGACGCTCGTCGAGGCGGGGGTCGACGTCCTCGTCGTCGACACCGCGCACGGGCACGCCCGCCTGCTCCTGGAGATGGTCGAGCGGGTCAAGAAGGACCCGGCCCTGCGGCACGTCCAGGTGATCGGCGGCAACGTCGCGACCCGGGCCGGTGCGCAGGCGCTCGTCGAGGCCGGCGTCGACGCCGTGAAGGTGGGCGTCGGGCCGGGCTCGATCTGCACGACGCGGGTCGTCGCCGGGGTCGGGGTGCCCCAGGTGACCGCCATCCACCAGGCGTCGCTGGCCTGCCGCCCGGCGGGGGTCCCGCTCATCGGCGACGGCGGCCTGCAGTACTCCGGCGACATCGCCAAGGCCCTCGTCGCCGGCGCCGACACCGTCATGGTCGGCTCGCTCCTCGCGGGGTGCGAGGAGTCGCCCGGCGAGCTCGTCTTCATCAACGGCAAGCAGTTCAAGGCCTACCGCGGGATGGGCTCGCTCGGCGCGATGTCCTCGCGCGGCAAGAAGTCCTACAGCAAGGACCGCTACTTCCAGGCCGACGTCACCTCGGACGACAAGATCGTCCCCGAGGGCATCGAGGGACAGGTCGCCTACCGCGGGCCCGTCGGCGCCGTCGTGCACCAGCTCGTGGGCGGTCTGCACCAGTCGATGTTCTACGTCGGGGCGCCCACCGTCCCCGAGCTCAAGGCTCGCGGCCGGTTCATCCGGATCACGACCGCCGGTCTGCGCGAGTCGCACCCGCACGACGTCATGGGCATCGTCGAGGCGCCGAACTACGCGACGAAGGGCTGAGCCGCGCCCGCACCGAGCAGGACGCTGAGAGGGGGGCCGGCGGCCGGGTCGTGCGCCGGCGGCCCGGCGCGTATCGTCGCCGCGTGCTCCGCCCCGTCCCCGCCCTCCTGCTCGTCGCGCTGCTCGCCGCGGCGTGCGGCACGACGCCGAGCGACCCGGGACCGACGACCGACGCGACACCGACTCCGCCCGGCCCGGTGACCGCGCCGACACCGTCGGGGCGGCCCGAGCCGGCGGCGGAGGACGTCGTCGTCACGGGCGTGCCGAAGCCCGAGCCGGTCGCCCCGCCGCCCGCCGCGGGCCCCGCTCCCGAGGCCGCCGGCGGAGGGGGCGGCGTGGGCGGGAGCGCCGGGGACGCGCTCACCTCGCTCGAGGGCGACACCCGCAGCGCCATCGTCTACGCCCCGCTGTCGAACCCGTCGGCGGTGACGACCGAGGGATCGGTGCCGAGCGTCAGCGCGTGGTCGACCTCGAAGGTGCTCGTCGTCGCGGCCTACCTCGACACCGTCGTCGGCGGCGACCCGTCGCAGGTCCCGGACACCGAGCGCGGCCTCATCGCCTCGGCCCTGACCGCGAGCGACGGGAACGCCGTCGTCGCCATCCGCGACCGCATCCCCGGCAGCCCGGGGGCAGCGATCACGCAGGTGCTCCGGGACGTCGGGGACGGCACGACGGTCGCCCCGGACCGCTCGCAGGGCCTCATGGCGTGGAGCCCGCGCGAGCAGGTGCGCTTCATGGCGGCGCTCGCCGCCGGACGGGTCGTCAGCCCGGCCGCGTCCGAGTACCTCCTGTCGCAGATGCAGCCGATCGCGGCGCACCGGTGGGGGCTCGGCCGGATCGGGGCGAGCGCGATGAAGGGCGGCTGGCTGCGCTCGGACACCGAGACCCGGCAGATGGGGATCGTCGGGGGCTACGCCGTCGCCATCATCACCGTCGGCGTCGGGCCGGCCGTCGTGCAGACCGACGGCGATGCCGCCCACGTGTGGCAGATGGACCGGATGGCCGACCTCCTCGCCCGCCGCATCTCCTGACGGGCCCCGTCCGTCCGGACGTATCCCCCTGACCCGCCGCCGGGGGAGACCTCTCCCACGCACGTCGACCTCGCCGACCACCGGCGACCTCGCCGAGCCGTGCCGCCACGACACCCGGAGTCGGCGAGATCGGCAGGACGCGACGAGGTCGCCGGGGTGGATGGGGCGGACGTGACGCGTGGGGCGCGGATGCCCGGTCAGGCCGGCGGGCAGGTCATCGCGTCGACCCAGGACGGGGCGACGAGCCCACCGTCCGCCGACCGGTCGACCGATGTCGCCGCGAGCAGCGCGCGCACGATCGCCCGGGTGACGCAGCGGGCCGCCGCGTCGTGCAGCTCCAGCAGGTCGAGCGCCTCGGGAGTGGGACGTCCGCCCGTCGCGAGTGAGAACACGGTGTCGCCGTCGAAGGCCGTGTGCACCGGGGAGAGGGCGCGGGCCATCCCGTCGTGCGACACGGTGGCGAGCCGGCGGCAGCCACCCGTGTCGAGCGTGGCGTCGGTCGCGACGACGGCGAGCGTCGTCGCCCGCCCCTGGCGCATCGCCTCGACCTCCTCGGCCCGGGCCTGCAGGAACGCCGCGAGGGCGTCGGGGTCCGGGTCGGGCAGCGCGTCGTGGTCCTCGGGGAGCGTCCACGACGCCCCGAGCAGCCGCCCGTCGGGGCCTAACGGCAACCCCACGGCGTTGACCGCGACGAGCGCCCCGACGACCACACCGGACGACAGCACCGCGGACGCCGACCCGACGCCACCGCGCAGCCCGCCGGCCCGGGCGCCCGTCCCCACCCCGACCGACCCCGACGGCACCGGACCGTCGGCCGCCGCCGCGACGGCGGCCGCCCCGTCGGCGGCGGTCGGGTGGTGCCGCCAGCCGTCGGGACCGGACGCGCCGCGACCGAGGTCGAAGACGATCGCCGACGGCACGATCGGCACCCGCGCGTGCTCGGCGGCGCCGACCGGCCAGCCGCCGCCGGCGTCCCACACCGCGTCAGCGACGCCGTCGGCCGCGGCCAGCCCGAACGCGCTGCCCCCGGAGAGCACGACGGCGTCGACCCGGTCCACCCCGTTCGCCGGGTCGAGCAGGTCGGTCTCGCGGGTCCCCGGGCCGCCGCCCCGGACGTCGACCCCGCCGGTCGTCCCGGGCGGCGGCAGCACGACCGTCGTGCCGGTGAGCCAGCCGGGCTCGTCGCGGGTCGCGTGCCCGACCCGCACGCCGGGGACGTCGGTGATCGCGTTGTGCGCTCCGGTCCTCATCGCCCCAGCATGGCCGACGGGCGGGGGCACCGGGCGCCCGGGCACGTCGGTAGGCTGCGCGGGTGACCGAGATCGAGATCGGCCGTGGAAAGCGCGGTCGCCGCGCCTACTCCTTCGACGACATCGCGATCGTGCCCTCGCGGCGCACCCGCGACCCGGAGGAGGTGTCGACCGGCTGGCAGATCGACGCCTACCACTTCGACATCCCGGTGATCTCCGCACCGATGGACTCGGTGATGTCACCGGACACCGCCATCGCGCTCGGCCACCACGGCGGCCTGCCGGTCCTGGACCTCGAGGGGCTGTGGACGCGCTACGAGGACCCCACCCCGCTGCTCGCCGAGATCGCGACGCTCGACCCGGCCCTCGCCACCCAACGGATGCAGGAGATCTACCGCGCCGAGATCCAGCCCGAGCTCGTCACCGAGCGCCTGCGGCAGATCCGCGCCGCCGGGGTGACCGTCGCCGGCGCCCTCACCCCGCAGCGCACCCAGCAGCTGTGGAAGACGGTCGTCGACGCCGGGGTCGACCTCTTCGTCATCCGCGGGACGACCGTCTCCGCCGAGCACGTCTCCGGCCGGGCCGAGCCGCTCAACCTCAAGCGGTTCATCTACGAGCTCGACGTGCCGGTCGTCGTCGGGGGCGCCGCGTCCTACTCGGCCGCCCTGCACCTCATGCGCACCGGGGCCGCGGGCGTCCTCGTCGGGTTCGGCGGGGGTGCCGCGCACACGACCCGCAGGACCCTCGGCATCCACGCCCCGATGGCCTCCGCGATCGCCGACGTGGCCGCCGCTCGCCGCGACTACCTCGACGAGTCGGGTGGCCGGTACGTCCACGTCATCGCCGACGGCGGCGTCGGCACGAGCGGGGACGTCGTCAAGGCCGTCGCGTGCGGCGCCGACGCCGTGATGCTGGGCGCGGCGCTCGCCCGGGCGACCGACGCCCCGGGCCGCGGCTTCCACTGGGGCCCCGAGGCCCACCACGCGGAGCTGCCGCGCGGCCACCGGGTCGAGGTCGGCGGCGTCGCGCCGCTCGAGGAGGTCCTCTTCGGGCCGAGCCGCCAGGCCGACGGCACGACGAACCTCGTCGGCGCGCTGCGCCGGGCGATGGCGACCTCCGGCTACCTCGACCTCAAGGAGTTCCAGCGCGTCGAGGTCGTCGTCGCGCCCTACCAGGCCAGCTGACCGGGTTCCCCTGACGGCGGGGGCTGCTCGTTACCCTGCGGTATGCCCGACGTCATCGCCGACCCGGAGACCGACCCCCGCGCCACGTACGCGGTCGACCCGGCCCGCGTGCGGTCCTGGCTGCGGGACGTCGTCGCGTCGGGCCCGCCGGTCACGACGACGACACCGATGACGGGGGCGCCGCTCGCGACGTTCCCGACGTCCACCGCGGACGACGTGACCGTCGCCGTCGACCGCGCCCGCGCCGCCCGGCGCCGCTGGTCGTCCCTGCCCGTCGCCGACCGGGCCCGGGTGCTGCTGGACCTGCACGACCTCGTCCTCGACCGGCAGGGCGAGCTGCTCGACCTCGTGCAGCTGGAGTCGGGCAAGGCCCGTGCGCACGCCTTCGAGGAGGTCGCCGACGTCGCGATCGTGTGCCGCCACTACGCCCGGCGCGGGCCGGCCCTGCTCGCTCCGCAGCGCCGTCCCGGTGCCCTGCCGGTGCTCACCCGCACGACCGAGCACCACCGTCCCAAGGGCGTCGTCGGTGTCGTCGCACCGTGGAACTACCCCCTGACCCTCGCCGTGACCGACGCGCTGCCCGCACTGCTCGCGGGGAATGCCGTCGTGCTGCGCCCGGACCCGCAGGGCTCGCTCACCGCGCTCGCGGCCGTCGCGCTGCTCGTGGAGGCCGGGGTGCCGGACGGCCTCGTCCAGGTCGTCCTCGGGCCCGGTGACCCGACGGGCGCCGCCGTCGTCGGGCGCACCGACTACGTCTGCTTCACCGGGTCGACCCCGACCGGCCGGACGGTGGCCGAGGCGGCCGGGCGGCGGCTCGTCGGTGCCAGCCTCGAGCTCGGCGGCAAGAACACCGTCTACGTCGCGGACGACGCCGACCTGCGTCGTGCCGTCCCCGGCGTCCTGCACGCCTGCTTCGCCTCCGCCGGGCAGCTGTGCGTCAGCGCCGAGCGGCTCGCCGTCCACGAGGCGGTCGCCGACGAGTTCCTCGGCCGCTTCCTCGACGCCGTCGCCCGGATGCGCCTGTCGACCGACCTCACGTGGGACGCCGACATGGGCAGCCTCGTCGGCGAGGCGCAGCGCGACCGGGTGCTCGGGCACGTCGAGGACGCCGTGGCCAAGGGGGCGCGGGTGCTCACCGGGGGTCGCGCCCGGCCGGACGTCGGCCCGTACGTCGTCGAGCCCACCGTCCTCGAGGGGGTGACGTCGGCCATGGCGTGCCGTGACGAGGAGACCTTCGGTCCGGTCGTCGCCGTGACCCGGGTGTCCTCGGACGAGGCGGCCGTCGCGCTCGCCAACGACACCGAGTACGGGCTGAACGCGTCGGTGTGGACCCGGGACGTCCGCCGCGGCCGGTCGCTCGCCGCCCGGCTCGACGCCGGCACCGTGAACGTCAACGAGGGCTACGCCGCGGCGTGGGGGAGCGTCGGGGCGCCGATGGGCGGCATGAAGGCGTCCGGCCTCGGCCGTCGGCACGGCCGCGAGGGCCTGCTGAAGTACACCGAGAGCCAGACCGTCGCGGTCCAGCGGGGCGTCAACATCGCCGACCTGCCCGGGCTGTCCGGGTCGCGGTACGCCGCCGGCATGACGCGGGCGCTGCGCGTGCTGCGCGGCATCGGCCTGCCCTGACGGACCCGGCCGGCGAGCGGCGTGGGGGCCGCTGTCGGCGCCCGGTGCGACGATGGCGCCCATGGCCGACGGGCACTCGTGGACGGTGACGGCACCGGTGTGGCGGGCGGAGGACTCGTCATGGCACTTCGCGACGATCCCAGCGGGCGTCAGCGACGAGGTCGACGCGGCCGTGGGTGACCTCACCGGCGGCTTCGGCTCGGTCCGGGTCGAGGTGACGCTCGGTGGCTCGGTGTGGCGCACGAGTCTGTTCCCCTCGCGCGAGCACGCTGCCTACGTCCTGCCGATGAAGAAGACGGTCCGCACGGCCGAGGGGGTCGGGGAGGGCGACGAGGTCCGCCTCGTCCTGCGGCTCGTCGACCGCTGAGCCGCCGCCGGACGGGGTTGCTCGTCCTCGACGGGGAAAGAAGTCCGTCCGAGGCGAGGAGGCCCGTCCACGGGGTGGGGCTCGCGGGGGGTGAGGCGGCGGTCCGTCCGGTGGTGGGCGCCGCCGCGTCAGGCGGTGAGGGCCGGGCGGATCGTCGCGGCGTCGGGGTTGGTGTGCGGGACGCCGTCGACGACGACCGTCGGCACGGTCTCGTTCCCGTCGTTGACGCTCCGCACGAACGCGGCGGCGTCGGGGTCGCGCCAGATGTCGACCCAGGCCGCCTGCCGACCCCGGGTCCCGAGGCCGAGCCGCAGGCGCTCGCAGAACGGGCACCCGGGCCGCCAGTAGACGACCACCGACCGCCCGGACCCCAGCGCCTGCGCGTGGGTCATCACCCTGCGCCCGCCGCGCAGCGGCGAGACGAACCAAGCGACCCCCAGCACGAGGAGCAGCGTGAGGGCCGCGGTGCCCCAGCGACCGGACACCGCGTGCCAGCCGCCGAGCACGAGCCCGAAGACCGTGAGCACCACCCAGAGACGTCGATCCAGCATGGTGACGACCGTAGACCCACCCCGCGGGCGGCGGGGTCCGCCCCGAGGTCGACCGTCGCTCCGTCGCAGGTGGGAGGGCGCGGGACGTAGCGTGAGGGCGTGCCCGACGTCACCCGGATCGCGACCGACCTCATCCGCGCCATCGGCGAGCCCGGGGTGGGGCTGCTCATCTTCCTCGAGACGGTGATCCCTCCGATCCCCTCGGAGGTCGTCCTGCCGTTCGCGGGGTTCGCCGCCGCGCAGGGCGAGATGAACGCCTGGCTGGCGTGGGCCTGGGCCACCGCCGGCTCGCTCGCCGGAGCGGCCCTGTTCTACGTGCTCGGCGCGTCGCTCACCTACGAGCGGCTGTACGCGTTCGCCGGCAAGCGCTGGTTCGTCCTGTTCTCCCAGAAGGACCTCGACCGCGGGTTCCGGTTCTTCGACCGGCACGGCTCGGTCGTCGTCCTCGTCGGGCGGTTCGTGCCGTTCGTCCGCTCCGTCGTGTCGATCCCGGCAGGACTGAACCGGATGTCCTTCCCGTGGTTCCTCCTGCTCACCGCTGTCGGCAGCGGGATCTGGAACGCCGCCTTCGTCGTCGCCGGGGTCCGGCTCGGCGCCGACTACGAGTCCGTCGCGCGGTACGTCGACCCCGCGAGCCGGGTCGTCGTCGTGCTCGTCGTCGCCGGCCTCGTGTGGCTCGCGGTCCGCAAGGCGCGGGCGCACCGTCGACGGACCGCCAAGCAGCACACAGGCTGACCGGTCCCGTCAGCCCTCGTCGCGCCAGGAGCGCCAGAGGCGGGCGTACGAGCCGTCCGCGGCGATGAGGTCGTCGTGCGCGCCCAGCTCGTCGATCCGGCCGCCGTCGACGACCGCCACCCGGTCGGCGTCGTGCGCCGTGTGCAGCCGGTGCGCGATGGCGATGACGGTCCGGCCGGTGAGCACGGCGGCGAGCGAGCGCTCGAGGTGCCGGGCCGCCCGCGGGTCGAGCAGCGACGTCGCCTCGTCGAGCACGAGCGTGTGCGGGTCGGCGAGGACGAGCCGGGCGAGCGCCACCTGCTGGGCCTGGGCCTCGGTGAGGGTGTGCCCGCCGGACCCGACGACCGTCGCGAGCCCGTCCGGCAGCGCCTCCGCCCAGCCCCGGGCGTCGACGGCCTCGAGCGCCTCGAGCAGCGTCGCGTCGTCGGCGTCCGGACGGGGCAGGCGCAGGTTGTCGCCGAGCGTGCCGACGAAGACGTGGTGCTCCTGGGTGACGAGCGCGACCTGCCCGCGCAGCTCGTCGAGCTCGAGGTCGACGAGGGGGACGCCGCCGACGGTGATCCGGCCGGTCCGCGGCCCGTCGACCCCCGCCATGAGGCGGCCGAGGGTCGACTTGCCCGCCCCGGACGGCCCGACGATCGCGAGCCGCTCGCCCGGCTCGAGGTCGAGGGAGACCCCGTGGAGGACGTCGTGGCCCTCGCGGTAGGCGTAGCGGACGTCGGTGACGTCGAGCCGGTCGTCGGCCGGCACCGCGCCGCTCGCGGTGCGGTCGGCGGGGACCTCGCCGACGCCGAGGATGCGGGACATCGACGTCGCGGCGAACTGGATCTCGTCGAGCAGCCCGACGAGCTCGCCGAGCGGGTCGAGGAGCCGCTGGACGTAGAGGACGACGGCGGTGGCCGACGCGACCGGGATCATCCCCTCCCACGCGAGCCACCCGCCCCACAGCAGCGCCCCGGCGATCGGCGCGAAGAAGCCGACCTCGAGCCAGGGGAACCAGCGCAGCCGGAGGCCGACGGTGTACCGCTCGGCGGCGTGGCTGCCGTCGACGGCGGCGACGAAGCGGCGACCGCGCTCCTCCTCGAGCCCGAGCGCGTCGACGGTCCGCGCGCCCTCGACCGTCTCCGCCGCGACCCCGTTGAGCCGGGCGTACGTCGCGTGCTCCCACAGGTAGCCCGGTCCGGCCAGGCGCAGGTAGCGCCGGGTCGGCAGGAACCAGACGAGCGGCGTGAGGAGCAGCGGCAGCGCCGCGAGGGGGGAGGTGAGCACGGTCGCGACGGCGGTGACCGACACGGTCGTGACCGACACGACGACGGTCGGGATGCCGAACCGGATGACGTAGCTGATGGCGTCGATGTCGTTCGTCGTGCGGGCGAGCAGGTCGCCGGTCCCGGCCCGCTCGACCGTCGACAACGGCAGCCGGACGGCGGTCCCGACGAAGTCCTCGCGCAGCCGTGCGAAGACCTCCTCGGAGAGCACGAACGAGCTGCGGCGGGCGACCCAGGTGAAGCCGGTCTCCGCGACGAGGGCGACGGCGAGCAGCCCGACGAGGACGTCGATCCGGCTGATGACGGCGTTGCCGGTCGTCACGGTCCCGACGACCTGGCCGACGACCCACGGCCCGGCGAGCCCGGCGACCGCGGCGAGCAGGTGCCAGACGAGGACGCGCACGAGCGAGCGACGGTGGTCGCGCAGCAGGACGCCGACGTGCTGGCGCACGACGCTGCCGCGGGCGATGGGCAGGGTGCGCCGGGCGTGGTCGGTGGACTCCAGGAGCGGGGCCATCAGTCCTCCCCTCGGACGACGACGGAGCGGTAGCGGGGACAGGTGCGGGAGAGCTCGCGGTGGGTGCCGGTGGCGACGACCCGGCCGCCGTCGACGAGGTGGACGACGTCGGCCCGGTCGAGGACGAGGGGGCTCGCGGTGACGACGACGGTCGTGCGACCGCGGCGGTGCTGCGCGAGGCGCTCGGCGATGCGGGCCTCGGTGTGGGCGTCGACGGCGCTCGTCGGCTCGACGAGGACGAGGACCTCGGGGTCGCGCAGGAGGGCGCGGGCCAGGGCGAGCCGCTGCCGCTGGCCGCCGGACAGCGACCGGCCGCGCTCCTCGACCTCTCCGTCGAGTCCGCCCTCGACCGCCGCGAGGGCGTCCTGGGCGTCGGTGACCGCGACGGCCCGGCGGCGCGCCCCGTCGTCGGCCCCGGCGAGCTCCTCGCGCAGCGGGCCGCTGAACAGTCGTGGGTCGGCCTCGGAGACCAGGACCCGGGCGCGGACCTCGTCGAGCGGCACGTCGTCGATCGCGACACCGCCCCACGTCACGCCGTGCCGTCCGGGCACCATCCTCCCGAGCCGGGCCGCGACGAGCGCGGTGTCCTCGGGGCGCGCGCTGACGAGCGCGGTCATCAGCGCCGGCTCGACGCACACGTCGGAGGCCGGGTCGTGCAGCGGGGCCTCACCCGTGGGGGCGCTCGCGGTGCCGTGGGTGCGGTCGTGGTCGGGCCGGACGGCGAGGATCCGGGCGATCCGGCGGGAGGCGACGCGCGTCGTGATGAGCTTGTCGGCCATCTCGACGGCGGTCTGCAGCGGGATCGTGAGGAACGCGGTGTACCCGTAGTACGCGACGAGCTCGCCGGGCGTGATCTGACCGCTCACCGCGAGCTGGGCGCCGACGCCGGTGACGACGAGGACGAAGAGGCCGGGCAGCAGAACCTGGGCGGAGTCGAGCGTGGCCTGGGTCGGCGCCACGCGGACGCCGGCCCGGCGGACCGCCTGGGACTGGTCGCGGTAGCGGGCGAGGAAGGCGTCCTCGCCGCCGACGCCGCGCAGCACCCGTAGGCCGGCGACGGTGTCGGCGCCGAGCGCCGTGAGCCGGCCGGCCTCCTCGCGCTGGGCGCTCTGGCGGCGCTGGAGCGGCTTCATGACGAAGGCGAGCGAGGCGACGAGCAGCGGCCCGCCGACGAGCATGACGAGCCCGAGCAGGAGCGAGCCGCGCAGGAGGATGACGGCGACGACGACGAAGGAGACGACGGCGCCCATGAACCGGGCGAAGACGTCGAACGAGTGGCCCATCCGGCCGAAGTCGCTCGTGAAGCTCGTGAGGACCTCGCCCGCCGGGACGGAGCGGGTCAGGGCGGGTCCGGCGCGACGCACGGCGCGGTCGGCGACGACCCCGGCGCGGAAGGCGGCGACGAGCCAGTTCTTCACGGCGAACCAGTGCCGGCCGTTGCCCGCGGCCGCGGAGACGAGGCCGAGGCCCAGGACCGCGAGCGACCAGAGGACGAGCGCGCGCCCGTCCCGGGCGACGAGGCCGTCGTCGACGGCCCGGCCGACGGCGGCGGGAACGAGCGCGACGGCGAGCATCCACGGGATGCCGAAGCAGGCCCCCGCGAGGAGGGAACGCCACTGGCGGCGGGCGAGCCAGACGAGCAGTCGGTCGGTGTGGGCCGGCGGGTCCTCGTCGGGTCGCACGCCGTAGCTCCACGGGGGTCGGCTGCGCATGACGGAGCAACGCTACGTCCCACCACCGACGCCGCGCGAACGGGTTTCCGCCGGTCAGGGCAGGCGCCGTGGCCCGCCGGGTCGCGCGCTCGCCGCGAGCCGGGAGCGGGTGGCCCGCTCGGCGGCCTCGTCGGGCTCGAACGGCAGCTCCTCCCACGGGTCGCCGACCCGGACGGTGCCGCCCTCGAGCACCCGGAGCACCGTGCCGGCGAGGTCGTGCAGTGCCCGCGCCGCCCCGTCGCCGACCTCGTCGTCCAGCACCCGGCACGGCGCCGCGACCCGGACCACCTCGAGCAGCACCGGACCCAGGCGCGCCTGCGCGCCCGGGGTCCGCACGACCGGCCCGTGGCTCACCGTGACGTTGCGCCGCGTCCCCGAGGCCGGCACCTCCGCGCCGAGGCGCTCGGCCGCCGCCGCGAGGTCGGTCGCCGACTGCACGGTGACGTGCCGGTGCCGGGAGCCGTGGTACCGGTCGCCGACGAGCCCGCTCCAGGTCTCCGCGACGACCTCGTCGACCGGCCGCATCGGCAGTCGCCGGCCCGGCGCGACGTGGATCGCGACGACGACGGGGGGAGCGCTCACCCGCCCAGTGTGGCGGCCGGACGCCCAGCCCGGTCACGTAGCCTCGACGGGTGCTGCGGACCGCCCTGACCCCGAGGTACCTCGGGCTGCTCGGGGTCGCGCTCGTCGTCGTGCTCGCCTTCACCTGGCTCGGCCGGTGGCAGCTGGGGGTCGCCGAGGGCCGGGCACAGCAGGAGGCCGTCGAGGAGGCCCGCGCCGCCCGGCCGGTCGCCCTCACCGACGTCCTGACACCCAACGCCGCCTTCCCGGGTGAGCTCTCCTCGCGTCCCGTCCTCGCGACCGGCGCCTACACCGACGGCCAGCTCCTCGTCCCCGAGCGACGGCTCGACGGCGTCGCGGGCTCCTGGGTCCTCACCCCCTTCGTCGTCGAGGACACCGGCGCCACCCTCCCGGTGCTGCGCGGGTTCGTCGCCGAGGGCGAGGTGGCCGGACCGCCGCCGGACGGGCGGCGCACGATCGAGGGCGGCCTGGCCCCGCCGGAGGGCGCGGCGCCCGTCGAGACAGGACCGGGGGAGATCGGGTCGGTCGACACCGCGGTGCTCGTCAACGAGTGGTCGGTGCAGCTCTACAACGGCTTCCTCTTCCTCGACCGCGAGGACCCGGCGACGGGGGAGCAGCTCGCGAAGGTCCCGACCCCGCTCGGCCCCAGCGGGGTGACGTGGCGCAACGCCGCGTACGCCGTCCAGTGGTGGGTCTTCGCCCTCTTCGCGCTGTGGATGTGGTGGCGGATGGTCCGGGAGGGCCACCGCCGGGCCGAGGAGGAGCCATCCACCCACCACGGGACCGCCGCCCCGCCGCCGGTCGCCTCGGGGGAGAATGGCGCTCGTGAGCACCGCTGACCGCCGGCCCGGCACCGTCATCCGACCCGAGGACGTCGACGCCGTCCGACCCCGCCTCGCCTTCTTCAAGGTCATGGCCTTCGTCGTCGGCGTCGGGCTGCTCGTCCTCGTCGTCGAGCTCTTCCTGTCGTACGGGATGGGCCTGGAGGGCTCGGACAACCCCCTCTACTGGTGGCCGCAGCCGCACGGCTTCATCTACATGGTCTACCTCGTCGCCGTCGCCGTCCTCGGCTTCAAGGTCGGCTGGTCGCTCACCCGGATGGTCCTCGTCATGCTCGCCGGCTGCGTGCCCTTCCTCTCCTTCTGGGTCGAGCGCAGGGTCGCCCGGGAGGTCGAGGTCGAGCTGGAGACCGTCGCCAGTAGCCTTTCGGTGTGAGCGACGCCCCGGAGCTGCCCGCCGACCCGTCCCCCGTCGACCCGAGCCACGCCGTCGTCGAGGGCGGCGACCCGGTCCACCTCGCGGACAAGCCCGTCCTCGTCGTCGACTTCGGCGCCCAGTACGCCCAGCTCATCGCCCGGCGCGTCCGCGAGGCCAACTGCTTCAGCGAGGTCGTCCCGCACACGATGACGCCCGCGGAGATGCTCGCCAAGGACCCGGCGGCGATCATCCTGTCCGGCGGTCCGTCGTCGGTCTACGAGGACGGCGCCCCCCGCCTCGACCCGGGCGTGCTCGAGGCCGGCGTCCCCGTCTTCGGCATGTGCTACGGCTTCCAGGCGATGGCCCTCGCGCTCGGCGGCACCGTCGCGCGGACCGGCCTGTCCGAGTTCGGGGCCACCCCGGCGACGATCACCGACACCCACTCGACGCTCTTCAACGGCCAGCCCGCCGACCAGTCGGTGTGGATGAGCCACGGCGACTCCGTCGAGGAGGCCCCCGACGGCATGCGGGTCACCGCGACGACGTCCGGGGCGCCGGTCGCCGGCTTCGAGGACGACGAGCGACGGCTCTACGGCGTCCAGTGGCACCCCGAGGTCATGCACTCGACCTTCGGCCAGCGGGTGCTCGAGAACTTCCTCATCAAGGGCGCCGGGCTCACCGGCGAGTGGACGGCCGAGAACGTCGTCGAGGAGCTCGTCACCGCCGTCCGGGACCAGATCGGCGACAAGCGCGTCATCTGCGGGCTGTCCGGGGGGGTCGACAGCTCCGTCGCGGCGGCGCTCGTGCAGCGGGCCGTCGGCGACCAGCTGACCTGCGTCTTCGTCGACCACGGGCTGCTGCGCTCCGGCGAGGCCGAGCAGGTCCAGCAGGACTTCGTCGACGCGACCGGGGTCGACCTCGTCACCGTCGACGCCGCGGACCGCTTCCTCGAGGCGCTCGCCGGGGTGTCCGACCCCGAGGAGAAGCGCAAGATCATCGGCCGCGAGTTCATCCGGGTCTTCGAGCAGGCGGCCCGCGACATCGTCGGCGAGCACGACGGTGCGGGCGACCACCCCGTCGAGTTCCTCGTCCAAGGCACGCTCTACCCGGACGTCGTCGAGTCCGGCGGCGGCGAGGGCGCGGCGAACATCAAGAGCCACCACAACGTCGGCGGCCTCCCCGAGGACCTGCAGTTCACCCTCGTCGAGCCGCTGCGGCTGCTCTTCAAGGACGAGGTGCGGGCCGTCGGCCTCGAGCTCGGGGTCCCCGAGGGCATCGTGTGGCGCCAGCCGTTCCCCGGTCCCGGGCTCGGCATCCGGATCGTCGGCGAGGTGACGAAGGAGCGGCTCGACGTCCTGCGCGCCGCGGACAGGATCGCCCGGCACGAGCTGTCCGAGGCCGGTCTGGACCGGGAGATCTGGCAGTGCCCGGTCGTGCTGCTCGGCGACGTCCGCTCCGTCGGCGTCCAGGGCGACGGACGGACCTACGGCCACCCGGTCGTGCTGCGCCCGGTCTCCTCCGAGGACGCGATGACCGCCGACTGGACCCGCATCCCGTACGAGGTGCTCGCGAAGATCTCGACCCGGATCACGAACGAGGTCCGTGAGGTCAACCGGGTCGTCCTCGACGTCACGAGCAAGCCGCCGGGCACCATCGAGTGGGAGTGAGGCCTCCGCGCCACGCCGTTCCCGGGTGACCCCGGCGCCGGGCGTGGCAGGCTGGACCGGCCCACCCACCGCGCACGCGAGGACCGCACCCCATGCAGAGCACGACCGCCACGGTGACCGCGACCGACGGCACCCCCCTGTTCACCCACCGCTGGCTGCCCGACGGCGACCCCACCGCGGTCGTGCAGGTCTCGCACGGGATGGCCGAGCACTCGGCCCGCTACGCCCGGCTCGCCGAGGCCCTCACGGGGGACGGGTACGTCGTCTACGCCCACGACCACCGGGGGCACGGCCGGACCGCCGGGGACGGCGACCACGGGTACTTCGCCGACCGCGACGGCTGGGACACCGTCGTCGGGGACCTGCGCACCGTCACCGACCAGGCCCGCTCCGAGCACCCCGACCTCCCGGTCTTCCTCCTCGGGCACTCGATGGGCTCCTTCCTCGCCCGGGCCTACGTCATCGAGGACTCGAGGGCGCTCGCCGGGCTCGTCCTGTCGGGCACCGGCGGCGACCCCGGTCTCCTCGGCCGGGTCGGTGCGGGGGTGGCCGCGGCCGAGGCGCGGGTCCGCGGCCGGCGACACCGCAGCGGACTGATGAACCAGCTGACCTTCGGCCAGTACAACGCCGCCTTCACGCCCACCCGCACGGAGTTCGACTGGCTCTCCCGGGACGCCGCCGAGGTCGACGCCTACGTCGCCGACCCCCGCTGCGGCGAGGTCTTCACCTCCGGCTTCTACGCCGACCTGCTCGGCGGGCTGGGCCCGATCAACGACCCGAGGCGGGTGGCCGCGGTGCGCCGGGACCTGCCCATCCTGCTGATGTCCGGCGACCAGGACCCCGTCGGCGACGCGGGGAAGGGACCGAAGGCCGTCGCGCAGCAGTACCGCGAGTCCGGGGTCGTCGACGTGACGTGCCACCTCTACCCGGGCGCGCGGCACGAGATCTTCAACGAGACCAACCGCGACGAGGTCACCGCCGACCTGCTCCGCTGGCTCGACGCCCACCGCCCGGACTGAGCGGGCCGTGCCGACCTGCCGACCCCCGTCCGGCGCCCCGGTGACCCTGGCTAGGGTTGGCCCGTGCTGAGAACGGCCGCCGCCGTCGTGGCGGGCAAGACCGCCAGGGCCCTCGCGCGCCGCCGCGGCGGGGGCTCGGCCTTCCCCGGGCTCGTCGCGGAGCGCCTCCAGCCGCGCATCCTCTCCGGCGCCCTCGCCGACGTGCCCGGCGTCGTCGTCGTGAGCGGCACCAACGGCAAGACGACGACGACGAAGATGCTCGTCGCCGTCCTCCGGGCCCACGGCCGCCGGGTCTTCTCCAACCCGACGGGGTCGAACTTCACCCGGGGCGTGCTGTCCGAGATGCTCCCGGACCTGCCGCTGCGCGGACGGCTGGAGGCGGACCTCGCCGTCGTCGAGCTCGACGAGGCCCACGCGATGCGGTTCATCGCGGAGGTCCCGCCCACCCACTCGCTCCTGCTCAACGTCGCCCGCGACCAGCTGGACCGGTTCGCCGAGATCGACCACACCGCGGACCTGCTCGCCCGGCTCGGGGCGGCGTCCACCGAGGGGGTCGTCGCCAACGTCGACGACCCGTACGTCTCCCGCGCCGCCGGAGAGCTCGCCACCGACGTCCGCTGGTTCGGGCTGCACCCGTCCATCGCGGACCGCCTGCCGGAGATCACGGAGCACGACGCCCGCTTCGACGACGTCCTCGCCGCCCGCGAGCCCGGCCCCGGCGACGCGCGCCTGCGCCCGGTCGACGAGCGCTCCTTCCACGTCGTCTTCCCCGACCTCGAGGTCGGCCCGGTCACCCTCCAGCAGCGCGGCCTCGCGGCGATGATCAACGCGACGGCCGCGACGACGACGGCGCGGATGCTGCTCGGGGACGCCTTCGACGCCGCGACCACAGCCGAGGCCCTCGCGAAGGTCCGCCCGCCGTTCGGCCGCGGCGAGGTCATCGACGTGGGCGGCCGCCCGCTCGAGCTCGTCCTCGTGAAGAACCCCGCCGGCTTCGGGGTCGCCCTCGGCACGTACGGCTCGACCCCGGCCGCCACCATGGTCGCGATCAACGACAACGACGCCGACGGCCGGGACGTCTCCTGGCTCTACGACGTCGACTTCTCCTCGCTGCGCGAGCGGGGCGTGGCCGTCACGAGCGGTGTGCGCGCCTACGACATGGCGCTGCGGCTGCACTACGACGACGTGACGACCGACGCCGTCGAGCCCGACCTCGACGCCGCGCTCGACGCCTTCGTCGCCGCCCACCCGGACGAGCCGAAGCGGATCTTCTGCACGTACACCGCGATGATGGCGCTGCGGCGCACGCTCGCGGCGCGGCACGGCCTCGCGCACTTCGGAGAGGACGCCCCGGCATGAGCACCCTCGTCCCGGACGGCCCGAGCAAGGGCACGATCACCCTCGTCCACCTCTACCCGCGCGAGATGAGCATCTACGGCGACCTCGGCAACACCCGGGCGCTGGCGAGCCGCGTCCGTCGGCACGGGTACACCGCCGAGGTGCACGACCACCACCCGGGCGCCGACTTCCGCGACGACGCCCATCTCCTCCTCGGCGGCGGCGGCCAGGACTCCGGGCAGGCCCGGGTCGAGGCCGACCTCGACGTCATCGGCCCGGCGCTGCGCTCGATGGCCCGCGACGGCGTGCCGATGCTCATGATCTGCGGGATGTACCAGCTCTTCGGTCGCAGCTTCCACACCGTCGGGGGGCAGGTGCTGCCGGGCCTGGGGATCCTCGACGTCACGACGCGGGGCAACGACAAGCGGATGATCGGCCCGGTCTGCCTCGACACCGAGTTCGGCCGGGTCGTCGGGTACGAGAACCACTCCGGCTCGACGGTCCTCGGCGACGGCCAGGAGCCGTTCGGGCGGGTCCTGTCCGGGCAGGGCAACAACGGCGAGGACCGCACCGAGGGGGCACGCAGCCACCACGTCATCGGGTCCTACCTGCACGGCCCCCTGCTGCCGGCGAACCCGATGGTGTCCGACGCCCTCATCGCCGTGGCGGCGGAGCGGGCGACGGGGCGTCCGTTCGAGCCGGCCGACCTGGACGACCCGCTCGCCGACGAGGCCCGCGGCCGTCAGGTCCGCCGGCTCGTCGGCTGACGACGACCTCGTCCGACCCCGCCTCGGGCGGCGGTGTCTTCGTGCTCAGCGACCACAGGAGCCACCCGACGGCGCCGAGCGGGATCTCCATGAGGTAGGTGACGAGCGAGAAGAGGATGACCCCGGCGGAGGCCCCCGCGGGGTCGGCGCCCCACCCGACGAGCGCGACGACGGTGGCGGTCTCCGTGACGCCGATGCCGCCCGGGGTGACGCCGACCGCGGTGAGGAGGCGCCCGATGGCGTACGCGGCGAACAGCTCGTCGAGCGGCAGGTCCACCCCCGTCTGCTCCATGACGAGGACGAAGAGGACGTAGTAGAGGCCGAAGAAGACGAGCATCCCGAGGCTCATCGACCACCAGGCGTCCCGGACGACGACGACGACCCGGGCGCGCAGGTCGCGGACCAGCTCCTCGAGGCTCATCGACGCCGTCGCCGGGCGACGCCGCAGCAGCGGGCGCAGCGCCCGGTCCAGGCCGCGTCCGATGGCCTGGGCGACCCGCTCGCTCACCATCATCCCGACGAAGGCCGCGACGAGGGCCGAGCCGGTCGCGGCTCCGGCGGTCGCCAGGTCGGTGAGGGTGCGAGGCAGGTCCTCGGCACCGGCGAGCAGGACGAGGATGGCGACGACGGGCAGGAGGATGCGGGTCAGGACGTTCCACACCCCGCTGACCAGCGCCGACGTCGAGACGGCCCGGCGGGTGAAGCCCCAGGACCGGCAGATCGTGTACGTCGCCGCGAGGCCGAGCGCGCCGCCCGCCGGGAGGAGCTTGGAGACCGAGGAGCCGCAGAGGTTGAGCACGAGCGCCCGCCCGTGGGTCAGGCCGGGCAGCGAGCCGGTGAGGACGAAGGTGTAGCCGTAGAGCCCGGCGACCATGAGCACCTGGAGCCCGAGGGCGTGGTGCGGCGGCACCTCGCGCAGCACGGCCCAGATGTCCCCCCACGACGTCTGCGCGAAGGCCGGCAGCATCCAGCCGATGAGCGCCGCGGCGAGCGCGATCCCGGCGACGAACTGGGCGACCTGGCGGCCGCGGACCTCGACGGTCGTCCCCGGGAGCCTCACGGCCGCCACCGGAGGGTAGTGCCGGAGGCCGGGGCGGGGGACCGGTCGCGCCGGTGGGTGCTGGACATCGACACCAGTGTCCCGCATGGCAGGGTGGGCCCTCGTGAAGGTCGCCCTGCTCTCCGACTGCTACCCGCCGCGGCTCGGTGGGATCGAGCGTCAGGTGCACGACCTCGCCCACCGGCTCACCGCCGCGGGGCACGCCGTCGAGGTGTTCACGGCGACCTCCGGGCCGGACGGCGAGCGGCACGGCGCGACGACCGTCGAGGGCGACGTCGTCGTCCACCGGATGGCGCTCGGACTGCCCGGGGACGTCCCGGTCAACCCGCTCGCCCCGCGGGAGGTGCGGCGTCGCCTGGAGCGTGGCGGCTTCGACGTCGCCCACGCCCACCTCGGCGTCGTCAGCCCCTTCGCGACCGACCTCGTCGGCACCGCCCTGGACGCCGACCTGCCCGTGCTCGCCACCTTCCACTGCGCCCTCGGGCACAACCGGCACTGGATGGCGGCGGCCGGCCACGTCGGCCGCTGGGCGCGGCGCGGGGTCGCGCTCGACGCCGTGTCCCGGATGACCGCCGCCCAGGTCTCGGGTGTCGCCGGCGGGGCACGGGTCGAGGTGCTGCACAACGGCATCGACGCCGCGTGGTGGGCCCACGGCGAGCACACGCCGGACCCCGCCGGGCTGCACGTCGTCACGGCCATCCGGCTGGTGTCCCGCAAGCGGCCGCTCGTCCTGCTCCGCACGCTCGAACGGGCCCGAGCGCTGCTCGACCCCTCGGTAACGATGCGGGCGACCGTCCCCGGCGCGGGTCCGCAGCGGCGGGTCATGGAGGCCTACCTGCGGGCGCGGGGGATGGACTGGGTGTCGCTGCCGGGCCGGCTCGATCGCGAGACCCTGCGCGAGCTGCACCACACGGCCGACGTCTACCTCTCGGTCGCGCTGCTCGAGGCCTTCGGCATCGCCGCCCTCGAGGCGCGCTCGGCGGGGGTGCCGGTCGTCACCCGGACCGGCACGGGCGTCGAGGACATCGTCACGCACGGGGTGGACGGTCTGCTCGTCGACACCGACGAGGCGCTCGCGCTCGCCGTCGCGGGCCTCGGCGCGGACCGCGGACGGCTGGCCGCGCTCACCAGCGGTGCCCGGGCGCGGCCGCCGCGCCAGGAGTGGGACGCGGTCCTCGGGGCCCACCTCGCGGAGTACCGCCGGGCCCGGGAGGAGCGGTGATCACCGTCGTCGGGGAGCGGGACGGCGAGGACGTCGTCTCCTTCGTCCTCGGCCACGGGGAGGACGCGCACGACCGGCTGCGCGCCCTCGGGTGGGCCGGTCGCTCGCCCCGGGCCGACGGGCCGCTCGAGCGGATGGTCGTCCGGTTCGTCGTCGACCCGGTGACACCCGAGCCCCTCACGACGACCGCCCGCGGTCCCGGGCTGAGCGACGCGGAGCGCGCCGACGTCGTCCCGCGGCAGCGGGTCGCGGCGTACGCCGTCGTCGTGGCCGACGGGGCCGTCCTGCTCACCCAGCTCACCGGCGGAACCGGAGCCGACGGGCGCTGGAACCTGCCCGGCGGCGGCATCGACCCGGGCGAGACGGCGGAGGCCGCCGTCGTCCGCGAGGTCCAGGAGGAGGCGGGGCAGCACGTCGAGGACGTCCGGCTCGTCGACCTCATGACCCAGCACTGGCGGGGTCGCTCGCCGCGGGGGGTCGAGGACTACCACGCGGTGCGGCTGCTGCACACCGCCGTCTGCCCTCGCCCGAGCACTCCGGTCGTCCACGACGTCGGCGGCTCGACGGCGGACGCGCGGTGGGTCCCGCTCGACCGGCTCGGGGAACTGTGGGTCGTCGCCACCGTCCCGGTCGCGCTCGAGGCCGCGGGCGTGCCGTGGCGACACCCGCGGCCCCGCCCCTGAGCCGGGACGGCGGTCGGGTCAGGGCTCGGTGCGGTTCGAGCGGATGCCCAGCAGTCCCACGACGACGACGAGCAGTCCACCGGCGACGACGGCCCACGGGCCGAGCACCGACCAGTCGGGGGAGAGGTCGACGCTCTCTCCGACGAGGACGGCGAGCGCGAGGAGCAGGCCGAGGGTGCCGAGGAGGAGCGCGAACGGGGCCGGGCCCCGGCGGTGGAGCGGTCCGGGCGGCGTGCCGGACGCGCCGGCCGCGTCGCTCGCCCCCGTCGTGGTGCCCGTGCCGGCCGGCCCGGCGTCGCCGGGGTCGGTCCGCGGCCGGCTCGCCTCGTCCTCGGGGTCGAAGCCGAGGTCCTGGGTCAGGGGTCGGGTCTCGTCGCTGCTCATGTCAGCCCTCCTCGATGGTGATCTCGCCGAGACCGAGCTCGACGTCGACGACGACGACGGCGTCGTCGCCGGTCGTGATGGTCTCGGGTCCGCTCCCGAGGTCGCGGGTGTCGACCGTCGTCGGGCCGTCGGGGTCGAGCCGCTCGTGTCGGATCGTCCCGACGCCGCCGTCGGCGGTGACCTCGACGTCGAGCCCCTCCGGGACCTCGATCGTCAGCTCACCGGCTCCGACGCGGGCCGTGACGGTCACGGGGTCGTCGGTGGGGGTGGTACCGACGAAGCCGGAGAGGTCCAGCGTCGCCTCGCCGGCGCCGAGCCGGTAGGACGAGGTCTGCGACGTCGCGGACGGCACCCAGGTGCGGTCGCCGACGCTCCCGCCGGGGGTGGTGTGCGCGGCGGCCGTCGCGATGCCGGTCGCCCCGGCGAGCACGAGGACGAGGAACCCGCTGACCCCGGAGGCGCGCCCACGCAGCCCGAGCCCGAGGACGAGGAGCGAGACGCCGGCGAGGGCGACGGCGAAGCCGAGCTGCACCGCCGGGCCGTCCCAGCCGACCGGGCCCGCGAGGAGGCTCCCGGCGCCGGTGAGGAGGATGGCGAGCCCGAGGCCGACGAGCCCGACCGAGCCGCTGGGCCGCCGGCGGCGGGGCCGCGGCGGGGGCGGCGGGAGCACCGGGCGCGGCGGGACCGGTGGGGTGGGGCCCCCGTAGCGCGGCGCCCCGTGCGGCGGCGGGACGTCACCTCCCGGCTCGCCGTAGCGCGGCGGACGTCCGAGCGCCGGGGGCCCGGCCGGGGTGGCGACGGCGGCCGCGGGGGCCGTGCCGGCGCCCGGCGCGGTGGCAGGGGTGGCGGTCGTCGTGGACGGGGCCACACCGGGACCGGTGGGCCCCGTGACGTCCTGGTTCGTGGGGGGTGCGGTCATCGCGGCGTCTCCTGGAGGTGGCGGGGGTGGGACGGGGCCCGGCGGCGCGGTCGCCGCCGGTCGGCCGGCGCGGGAGGCCAGCAGCCAGACGACGACGCCCACGGGCAGCAGGAGCCAGACCGGCCCACCCCAGCCGTTGTCGCCGACGCCGAGCGAGACCAGGCCGCCGAGCACGAACAGCCCGGTGACGACGACGAGGACGACCGGCCACACGTCGCCGTGCCGCAGCCCGCGGTCGGCGAGGAGCGAGCCGTCGGCGTCCGGGAGCAGCAGCCAGAGGACGAGGTACACCGGGACGGCGACGCCGCCGGCGAGGGCGAGGGCGATGGCCGCGGCCCGGATGAGGAGCGGGTCGACGTCGAAGCGCGCGGCGATCCCGGCGCACACGCCGCCGAACCAGCGGCGCTCGCCGTCCCTTCGCACGCTCGAGGAGCGGAGCCGGTCGAAGGTGTCGTCGAGGGCGCCGCGCCGGCTCTGCGGCGGCGTCCCGGTGGAGGTGTCCGTCATGCCACCCACTGTGGCGGCCGGGGGTGGGCGCTGCCATGAGGGTCGACCCTGACGCCCCCCTGACCCGACCCCGGGACCTGCCGCCGAGGGCTGCTGCGGGCCGGACCGGTGCGTCAGGATGGACCCGTGCCCACCCCCTACGAGCCCGTGTCCGCCCGGACCGTCGCGCCGGCGCCCGGTCCGGCCCGTCCGCCGCTCGTGCGCGCCCGGGCCGCCGGCTGGACGCCCGGGGTCTGCGACGCGGTCGCCCGCCACCTCGGGGTGTCCCGGCGGCTCGTGAGGGTGGCCTTCGTCGTCCTCGCTCTGAGCGGCGGCGCCGGCATCGCGGCCTACCTCTTCCTGTGGGCGCTCACCGCGGAGGACGACGTCGAGCCGTGGTCGCCCGCCGGGGTCGCCCGCAGCGAGCGGCGCCGCTGGGGGCTGACCCTCGCCGGTGGTGGCGTCCTCGTCCTCGGCGGCCTCGCGCTCCTCGTCCCGGGTCTCGGGGCGTCGGTCCGCGGCTCGGTGCTCGTCCCCGTGCTCGTCATCAGCGTCGGCGCGGTCGTCGCGTGGTCGACCCTCGACGACGCCCAGCGCTCGCGGTGGCTCACCGGCGGCCCGGGCGGTCGCGGCTGGGTCCGGGTCACCCTCGGGACGCTCCTCACCCTCGCCGGGATCCTCGTCCTCGTGACCCGCGGCAGCACCCCGGGCGTCGTGATGGACGCCCTCTTCGCGGCGCTCGCCGTCCTCACCGGCGCCCTCATCCTCGCGGCGCCCTGGGCGGTCCGGCTGTGGACCGACTTCCGCCGCGAGCAGCTCGCCGCGGCCCGGGCCACCGAGCGGGCCGACATCGCCGCGCACCTGCACGACTCGGTCCTGCAGACCCTCGCCCTCATCCAGCGCCAGGCGGGCGACGGCCAGGCCGTCACCCGGCTCGCCCGGGCCCAGGAGCGCGAGCTGCGGTCGTGGCTGTACGCCGGGCCGCAGGGATCCCAGGAGTCGCTCGCGGCGGCGGTCACCGAGGTCGCCCACGAGGTCGAGGACCTCCAGGGCGTGCCGGTCGACCTCGTCGTCACCGGCGACCGCCCCTTCGAGCAGCACGGCGCCGCGCTGAGCCGGGCGATGCGCGAGGCGCTGCTCAACGCCGTCCGGCACGGCGCGCCGCCGGTCACCGCCTACGTCGAGATCGGACCGAGCGGCGTCGAGGCGTTCGTCCGGGACCGCGGCGAGGGGTTCGACCTCGAGGGGGTTCCCGAGGACCGGCTCGGGGTGCGCCAGTCGGTGCTCGGCAGGATGGAACGGCACGGCGGGTCCGCCCGGGTCCGCCGACGCGAGGACGGGACCGAGGTGGAGCTGCGCCTCCCGCCCGTCGAAGGAGAGCAGTGATGGCCACGACCGACACGACCGCGACGCCCGCCCCCGTGCGGGTCGTCCTCGTCGACGACCACCGGATGTTCCGCACCGGCGTGCGGGCCGAGCTCACCGAGGCGATGGCCGAGGGCGGGCCGGTGTGCGAGTTCGTCGGGGAGGCCGCGGACGTCGACGCGGCGATCGCCGTCATCCGGCGCGAGGAGCCGGACGTCGTCCTCCTCGACGTCCACCTGCCCGGCGGGTCGGGCAACGGCGGGGTCGACGTCATCCGGGGCTGCGCCGGCGTCGAGACCGTCGGCGGGGCGCCGGTGCGCTTCCTCGCCCTGTCGGTGTCGGACGCCGCCGAGGACGTCATCGCCGTCATCCGCGCCGGGGCGCGCGGCTACGTCACGAAGACGATCACCGCGCGCGACCTCGTCACCGCGATCCGCCGGGTCGCCGACGGGGACGCGGTCTTCTCCCCGCGGCTCGCCGGCTTCGTCCTCGACGCCTTCGGGGCGGCGGCCGGCGAGATCGCCGAGGTCGACGAGGAGCTGGACCGGTTGTCCGCCCGCGAGCGGGAGGTCATGCGGCTCATCGCCCGCGGCTACCAGTACAAGGAGGTGGCCAAGGAGCTGTTCATCTCGGTCAAGACCGTCGAGACGCACGTGTCCTCTGTGCTGCGCAAGCTGCAGCTGTCCTCCCGGCACGAGCTGACCGCCTGGGCCATGGGACGCCGGCTCGTCTGACACCCGCGAAACCCCACCCGCCCCAGCCGAACCCCACCCACCCCAGCCGAACCCCACCCACCCCACCGGTCCCGAGATTTCGGGGTGACCCCGAAATGTCCGGTGACACAAGGGAACGGATCCCTTGTCTCACCGGAGGATGTCTTGCCTCGATGGGGCGGGAGCGGGAGGGGGGCGTTCCGGTCAGCCGGAGACGACGAGCAGCGTGCCGGCGAACACGACCCCGGACGCGAGCAGCGTCACCGTCGTGTAGCCGAGGATGTCGCGCATCTTCAGCCCGGCGATCGCGAGCAGCGGCAGCGCCCAGAACGGCTGGATCATGTTGGTCCACTGGTCACCGTAGGCGACCGCCATGATGGCGACCGACGGGTCGACGCCGAGCGACTCGGCCGCCCCGAGGAGCACCGGCCCCTGCACCGCGAGCTGGCCGCCGCCGGAGGGCACGAAGAAGTTGACGACGCCGGCCGACAGGAACGCGAGCACCCCGAAGGTCGTCGGGCTGGCGACGCTCGTGATGGCGTCGGAGAGCACCTCGATGAGGCCGGACGCCGTCATGATGCCGAGGATCCCGGCGTACAGGGGGAACTGCAGGAGGATCTCGCCGACGTTCGCGGCGGCGTTCTTCACGAGCGCGATGAGCTCGAACGGGTGGAGCACGAGCAGGAGGATGAGCGCGAGGAAGGTCCAGTTGACGACGTCGAGGGTCAGCCCGCCCCCGTCGGAGAAGTGCAGCACGAGGTAGAGCACGAGGAAGAGGCCCAGCGCCAGCGTCGGCACCCGGCTGGCGTCGACCCGGTCGGCGGGGGTGACGACGGTGTCGTCGAGGTCGACGTCGCCCTCGCGGGCGTCCACGTCGAGCTCGACGACCCGGTCGTCCCCGCGCGGGGCGACGAGCCACAGGGCGAGGGCGACGACGGCGACGACGAGCACCGCGGCGACGACGTTCCACAGCGCGAAGGTCGTCTGCGACAGCGGGAGCGGCTCGCCGAGCGCCTCGACGACGAACGAGTCCGGGGTCGCGGCCGTGAGCGGGGCGCTGCCGGAGTAGCCCATGTGCCACACGACGAACCCGGAGAACCCGGCGGCGACGAGCATCGGGAAGTGCAGCCGCAGGCCCTTCTCCCGGCCCTGCGCGGCGACCTCCTTCGCGAGCAGGGCCCCGACGACGAGGCCGAGCCCCCACGTGACGAGGGCGGCGACCGCGGCGACGACGAAGACGAAGACGTAGGCCTGCGCCGCCGTCCGCGGCACCGACCCGAGCACCCGCAGGAGGCGGCGGACGGGGCGGGTGTGGGCCAGGGTGTGGCCGAGCAGCAGGATGAGCGCCATCTGCGTGATGAAGGCGAGCAGGCCGGACAGCCCGTCCCCCCAACCGACGACGACGTCGACGGGCCCGGCGTCGGTGAGCAGCAGCGCCATGACCGCGACGACGAAGGTCAGGGCGACGGCGAAGACGAGGGCGGACGGGATCCACCGCTCGACGACGGTGTTGACGGGACGCATCGCGCGGGTGAGCACGCTGCCTCGGGGGCTGTCGGACACGAGGGGCTCCTGCCGTCGGGAGGGGGCGTCACCGGCGGGGGCCGGGCAGGGGCAGGCTAGCGGGACGAGCGTCGGATCGGCCCCTCGCGCACCGGCGCCGGGGCGCCGGGTGGGGCCGCGCGACACCGGCCCCGGCGCCGTCGACCCTGCCCGTGGCCTCTACCCTCGGGGGCATGGAGTTCGTCCAGCACCTGCTCGTCCTCGCCCACCTCCTCGGGATGGCGGCCATCGTCGGCAGCGCCGTCTTCGTCGCCCGGGGGACGGCGACCCCGGCGCTGCTGTGGGGTGCCCGGGCGCAGGTCGTCACCGGGCTGCTGCTCGTCGGTCTCGCCGAGATGGGGGACGACCCGGTGAACCACGCCAAGATCGGCGTCAAGCTCGTCCTCGCCCTGGCCGTCGCAGGCTGTGCCGAGGTCGCCGCGGCCAAGGCCCGCAAGGGTCAGGGCGAGCGCCCGCAGCTCGTCCAGGCGGCCGGCTGGCTGGCGGTCGTGGCCGCGGCCGTCGCCGTCCTCTGGGCCTGACGGGCTCGCCCGACGCCGCCGCGTCCGCCAGGGCGGCTCATGGCAGGAGCAGCAGCTTCCCCTGCGTCGCCCGGCCCTCGAGGGCGTCGTAGGCCCGGGCCGCGTCGGCGAGGTCGTAGCGACCGCCGACCGTCACCTCGAGCGTGCCGCGCGCCACCGCCTCGAGCAGCTCGCGGGCCCGCCACTCCAGCTCGTCGCGGGTGGCGATGTGGTCCAGCAGCTTGGGACGGGTGACGAAGCAGGACCCGGCGGCGTTGAGCCGCTGGAGGTCGAAGGGCGGCACCTGACCGCTGGCACCGCCGAAGAGGGCGAGCGTGCCGCGGGGTCGCAGCGAGGCGAGGGAGGCGTCGAAGGTGTCCTTGCCGACCCCGTCGTAGGCGACGTCGACGCCTCCACCCGCCACCTCGCGGACGGCGGCCGCGAGGTCCTCCACCGCGCGGTAGTCCACGACGTGGTCCGCTCCGAGGCGTGACGCCGTCGCGCACTTCTCCGGCCCGCCGGCCGTCGCGACCACCCGACCGCCGAGGGCCTTGACCATCTGGACGAGGAGCTGGCCGACCCCACCGGCGGCCGCGTGGACGAGCGCCGTCGTGCCCTCCTCCACGGCGTACGTGCTCGTCACGAGGTAGTGGGCCGTGAGGCCCTGGAGCATGACCGCGGCCGCGTCGTCGAGGTCGACCCCGTCGGGCACCCGCACGACGACGGCCGCGGGCACGGCCACGTAGCGGGCACCGCTGCCGGCGGCCTGGCCCCAGGCCACCCGGTCCCCGACCCCGAGGCCGCGGACGGCCGAGCCGACCTCGACGACCGTCCCCGCGCCCTCGTTGCACGCGACGAACGGCGGCTCGACGGGGTAGACACCCTCGCGCTGGTAGACGTCGATGAAGTTGACCCCGACCGCGGCGACCTCGACGAGGACCTCGTCGGGGCCCGGGGCCGGGGCTGGCCGGTCCTCGACGACGAGGACGTCGGAGCCCCCGGTGCGGGGGACGACGAGGGCGGGGCCGCGGCGGTCGTTCATCCCCTCACCGTAGAGCGGCGGGAGCGTCCGTGGGGTCGCCGGCGGGCACCCAGTAGCGCTCCTTGCCGGTCCGGACGTCCTCGAGCACGCCACCGCTCGCGACGATCGTCCGTCGTGAGCCCTCGTTGTCCTCGTCGCAGGTGACGAGGACCGGGTCGATGCCGAGGCCGGCGCACAGCGGGAGGGCCGCACGCAGCGCCGCCGTCGCCACCCCGCGCCGCCGCGCGGAGGGGCGCACCGAGTAGCCGACGTGTCCGCCCTGGTCGAGGAGGAAGGGGGTGAGCCGGTGCCGAACCGCGAGCGACCCGAGGTAGGTCGCCGGGTCGGCGTCGTCGACGACCCACCGGAAGGTGCACGGCACGTGGCCGGTCGGGCGGGGGTGGTCCTCGTCGGCCTGACCGCGCCGGTGGGCGGCGAAGCGGGCGAAGCCCTCCGGGGTCTCGAGCTCGTCGCGGGTGAAGGCGACACCGGCGAAGCCCTCGTCGGCCTCCTCGACCCACAGGCCGTCGCCGTCCCGGTGTCCCTCGCCGGCGGCGACGAACTCGTCGTGGGCGGCGAGGTAGGACTCGCGGAGGCGGGCGTCGGGGACGGCGAGGACGATCATGGACCGACCGTAGGCAGCGGCCCGCGACCGCGCGACCGGATTCCCGGGGTCACGCGGGGCGGCGCAGCCCGAGGAGGACCTCGTCGAGCATCTCCGGGGTGAGCCGCTTCGTGTACGTGTTGTGCGGGCTCACGTGATAGCTGCCGACGAGCCGGACCGGGCGCCCGTCGGCGGTGCGCAGGACGACCTCGGCCGCGTGCCCGAACCGCGGCTTCGGGCGTGGCACCTCCCAACCGAGACCCCGGGCGGCGGACAGGGCGGCGTCCCAGCCGATCGACCCGAGGGCGAGGACGGCCCGCAGCCGGGGTGCGGCGAGCTCGAGGTCGCGGCGCAGCCACGGCTCGCACGCCGCCCGCTCGGCGCCCGTGGGCTTGTTGGCGGGCGGGGCGCAGCGGACGGCGGCCACGATCCGCATGCCCGTGAGCGCCTGTCCGTCGCCGGCACCGACCGACGTCGCGAGCGCCGCGAAGCCCGCGCGGTGCAGGGCCGCCCACAGGAAGTCACCGGAGGAGTCGCCGGTGAACATCCGCCCCGTCCGGTTCGTGCCGTTCGCGGCGGGGGCGAGCCCGACGAGCAGCACCTCGGCGTCCGGGTCGCCGAAGGACGGGCCGGGCCGCCCCCAGTACGGCTCGTCCGCGAACGCCGCGCGGCGACCCGTGACCGCCACCTCCTCCCTCCAGCGCAGGAGGCGGGGGCAGGCGCGGCACACCGAGAGGCGGGCCTGCAGCTCGGGGACGTCGGGGGCCGAGGTCGCGAGGCGTCGGACCTGGGCCGGGGTGCGGGCCACCGGGGTGTCCGCGGTAGCCGGGTCGCCCGGCCAGCCGCCGCCCGGTGGGGCGGGGGAGGGGAGGGGGAGCCCGGTCACCGGGTGCGGGTCGGTCGGCTCCATGGACGCCACGCTAGGGGACGATGGCGTCGTGGCACGGGTGACGGTCGTCGGTGGCGGGGTCGTGGGGCTGACGAGCGCGCTCGCGCTCGCCGGGCGGGGACACCGGGTCCGCTGCGTGCGCGACGTCCCCGCGGCCGGGACCGTGTCGGCCGTCGCCGGTGGGCTGTGGTTCCCGTACCACGTCGAGCCGCGCGAGCGGGTCGTCGGATGGGGGCTGGTGTCCCTGGCCCGGTTCGAGGCGCTCGCCGACGACCCGTCCGCGGGGGTCGCGCTCCGGGAGGGTCTGCTGGTCGAGCGGGCGGGACCGGACCGGTGGTGGTCCGAGGGGGTCGACGGGGTGCGCGACGCGCGCCCCGACGAGCTGCCCGGGGGCGCCGCGTCCGGGGCCGTCGTCCGTCTGCCCCTCGTGTCGATGCCCGTGCACCTGGACTGGCTGTCGCAGCGCTGCGAGGCGGCGGGCGTCGAGACCGTCACCTCTCGCGTCGCCGACCTCGACGAGCTGGAGGACGAGGTCGTCGTCGTCGCGACGGGGCGCCGGGCCACCGAGCTCGTCCCCGGCCTGGAGGGGACCCCGTCCCGGGGGCAGGTCGCGGTGCTCGCCAACCCCGGGCTCGACCGCTGGCTCGTCGACGACGCGGGACCCTCCGGCGGTGAGCTCACGTACGTGCTGCCGCACCCCGGCCGCGTCGTCTGCGGCGGGACCGACGTGCCGGGGGAGGACCTCGAGCCCGACCCCGACGTCCACGCGGCCATCGTCGAGCGGTGCCGTGCGGCGGTCCCCGCGCTCCGGGACGCCGAGGTCCTCGGCGCACGGGTGGGGATCCGTCCGGTCGCGCCGGCCGTCGACCTGCGCGCGCGGGCCCTGCACGGGCGGACCGTCGTGACGAACGTCGGCCACGGCGGGGCGGGCATCACCCTGTCGTGGGGGTGCGCCGAGGAGGTCGCCGACCTCGTCGACGCCGCCGGCTGACGCCTCGGTTATCCGCCTCAGCCCCGCGCGTACACCGACACGTGGAGGTCACGACCGGTGTAGGGCTGCCCGTGCCAGCCACCGAACCGCTCGAGCAGCCGCAGCCCCGCCAGGCGCGCCATGAGGTCGAGCTCGGAGGGCCAGGCGAGACGACAGGCGATCGGGGCGCAGCGGACGCCTGCGGTCCCGATCGTCACGTGGTTCTCGTCGAGCACCTGGGTCACCGGGTCGTACCGGCACACGTCGAGGACCACCCCGTCGGCGGCGACCCGCTCGGGGCGGGCGTAGGCCTCGCTCGGCAGCCACGCCGACGGGACCGCGGCCTCGACGACGAAGACCCCGTCGTCCTCGAGGTGGTGTGCCGCGTTGGCGAAGCAGGCGACCTGCTGCTCCTGGGTCAGCAGGTTGAAGATCGTGTTGTAGACGAGGGCGACGACGCCGTACCGCCGACCGGTCGACACCGTCGCCATGTCCCCAGGCCACACCTCGAGCTCCGCACCCCCGGGCTTGGCACGCAGCCGGTCGACCATCGACGTCGAGAGCTCGATGCCGTCGACGGCGAGGCCGGTGGCGGCGAGGGGCAGCGCGATCCTCCCGGTGCCGACCGCGAGCTCGAGGACCCGCCGGCCGGCCGCGCGCTCGGCGAGGAAGGCGACCGCGGCGGTCTCGTCACCGCGCGGCTCGTCGTCGTACCGGGCGGCGGCCTCCGGGCCGAACGCGCTCTCGGGGGTGAAGTCCTGCATCGCCGTCCTCTCGTCGGTCGGGCCCCAGCATCGTGCGCCCGGGAGGACCATTCCACCCCCTTTCACTCCGGAGGGCGTCGCCGGTCGACGCGACCGCGGCCGGACTTCGTCTCGCCGCGGGCCCGCTTGGCCCGCAACCGGCGCTCGACCGACCCGCGCGTGGGCCGGGTGGCCCGCCGGGCGGGCGGCGGTGGGGCGAGGGCGTCGCGGAGGAGGCCGGCGAGGCGATCCCGGGCCGCGACCCGGTTGCGGCGCTGCTGCCGGTGCTCGGACGCCGCGACGACGAGCCGGCCGTCGACGAGCCGGTCACCGAGCGCCGTCGTCACCCGACGCCGTTGGGCGTCACTGAGCCCCGGCAGGAGCGCGACGTCGACCTCGAGCTCGACCCGGCTGTCGGCGGTGTTGACGCCCTGCCCCCCGGGCCCGGACGAGCGGGAGAATCGCTCGACGAGGTCGGCCGCCGGCACCGTGAGGCCGTGCGGCACGCCCGGTCCGGGCGGGACGACGAGGTCCACGGGTCAGCCGTCGTCGGGCTCGGCGGGTGGCTCGGCGCCGGCGGCCTCGTCGCGCTCGGCCCACTCGAGCAGCGGCGAGATGTCGAAGACGGCGTCGTCGATGCCGGCGTGCAGGTCGCCGAGGGCCGCGAACCGGTCCGGCATCGTCGCGATCGTGAAGTCGTCGGGTTCGGCGTCGTCGACCTCGTCCCAGCGCAGCGGGGCCGAGACGGTCCCGACGTCGTTGCCGCGGACCGAGTAGGCGGCCGCGATCGTGTGGTCCCGGGCGTTCTGGTTGTAGTCGACGAAGACGGCGGCCGGGTCCCGGTCCTTGCGCCACCACGTCGTCGTCACGTCCTCGGGCAGCCGCCGCTCGACCTCGCGCGCGAACGCCAGCGCCGCGCGACGGACGTCGGTGAACCCGTGCTCCGGCGCGATGCGGACGTAGACGTGGAGGCCGTGGCCACCGCTCGTCTTCGGCCACCCGACGGCGCCGAGCTCGTCGAGGACCTCGTGGGCGACGTGGGCGGCGCGCCGCACACGGGAGAAGGGCGCCTCGGGCATCGGGTCCAGGTCGATCCGCCACTCGTCGGGCTTCTCGGTGTCGGCCCGGCGGCTGTTCCACGGGTGGAACTCGACGGTGCTCATCTGGCAGGCCCAGGCGACGTCGGCGAGCCGGGTGACGCACAGCTCGTCGGCGTGCAGCCCGTACCGGGGGAAGTGCAGCCGGACGGTCTCGACCCACGGCGGCGCACCCCGGGGCAGGCGCTTCTGGTGCACCTTGTCGCCCGCGACGCCGTCCGGGAAGCGGTGGAGCATGCACGGACGCTCGCGCAGCGACCTCACGATGCCGTCACCGACGGACAGGTAGTAGCGGACGAGGTCGAGCTTCGTCTCGCCGCGGGCCGGGAAGTACACCCGGTCGGGGCTCGAGACGCGCACGTCGAAGCCGTCGACGTCGAGGACGACGGGCTCCCCGAACTCACCCTTGCGCGAGGCCATGCCCCCGAGCGTAGGGCCGCCCTCCGACGAGCCGCGCCCCGTGCACCGGGCCCGACCTCCGACAACCCTGGACAAACCCTGGACGGCGTGACGCCTGGGGCTCTAGTGTTCTCGCACCCCTGCACGCGGCCGGTCGGAGCACTGCTCCGGCCGGCCGCACCCTCGTCCGGGTGGCGGGTCGACATCTGTCGAACCTTCGACAAAGTATCGACAGGTGGCGCGCTGCACCCCTAGGTTCGAAGCACCGATCGGAGACCAGTCACCGCCGACGAAGGAGCCCATCGCATGTCCGCCACCACCCGTACCGCCGCTGCCGCCCTCGCCGCCGCGGGCCTCGCCGTCACCGGCGCCGCCACCGCGTCCGCCGCCGCCCCCGACACCGAGTGCATGCGCGCCGGCATCTCGACCCTCAAGGACGCCGGACTGCTGAGCGCCGTCGCCAAGGACGGCCTGCCGGTCGCCGACGCGGTCGCCCTCGGCGTCACCCCACGGGAGGGGACGGACGTCTCGGCCCTGCCGGCGGTCCTGCCGTTCTCCACCGTCCTCGCCGACCACCGGGCCGGCGAAGACAGCCTGTTCGTCTACCCCTGGTGCGGCTGACCCGCACCCACGACGACCGACGGCCGGCCGGAGCACCCGCTCCGGCCGGCCGTCGGCGTCCGCCGTCCCGGTGACAGGAGGGGCTCCGGCGTGGGACGGTGAGCGCGCCGGCTGCTGCGCACGGCGGCCGAGGGAGGGGGAATGGTGCTCGACGAAAGATCGGTCCGTGCCGCGGACGAGGCACGGTACGTCGGCCTGCTGGCCCAGCAGCTGCGGCACGGCGGCCTGCGTGAGCGGGAGGTCGAGCGGGTCGTCGCCGACCTCGTCGACGACGCGCGTCGCGACGGTGGCGACCTCGCGGCCCTCCTGGGGACGCCGGCCGAGCAGGCCGACCGGTGGGTGACGCCACCGTCGTGGAGCCGGCGCCTGGCCCGGGCGACGCTGAGCGGTCTCGGCTCGGCCGGCATCATCGTCACGGTGTGGGCGGGCCTGGCGTCAGACGTCGGCTGGGGCGATCCGCGGCCCGTCCTCCTGATCGACCTGCTCCTCGTCGTCGTCTTCTTCCTGGGTCCGTTCCTCACCTGGACGATCGACGTGCCCCTCGCACGACGCGCCGCCACCCGGATGTCGGCCGCCCGGCCCTCGCCCGGCGTCGTCCACGTCGTGGGGGTCAGTTGCGTCGTGGCGGCCTTCGTGCTGCTCGTCGTTCTGGGCTCCGACCGTCAGGTCGTCCTCGACGGCGTCCCGCGGTGGGTGCTCGTCGCTGGAGGTGCCCTCCTCGCGCCGCTCGCGGTCGTCGTCGGAGAGCCCGCCCGGGCGAGCGTGCCCCTCCGGCCGGCCGTGAACGTGCGCCGGTGGCGGCGGATCTCGTCGGCACTGCTCGGCACGCGCCCCTGACGCCTCGCACCGCGCCACGGCGACCGAGGTCGCGTCGGCGCCGGGACGTAGGGTGGAGATCGAGATGAGCACCCTCTTCGACGGCCTGGACTTCGGCGACCACAGCAGCGGGCGGGGCACCGACCCCGCGACCCACGACAGCGCGCACGCCGCGCTCGTGGGGTCGACGGGCGTCCCGACGTGGGCCGAGGCCGCCGCCGCGGGCGACCCGGACGCCGCACCCCCGGGACGTCGCGGGGCGGACCCGGAGCAGCTGCTCGCCGGGCTCAACCCGCAGCAGCGGGAGGCCGTCCTCCACGAGGGGCCACCGCTGCTCATCGTCGCCGGCGCCGGGTCGGGCAAGACCCGGGTCCTCACGCACCGGATCGCCCACCTCCTCGCCGAGCGCGGGGTCCAGCCGGGGCAGGTCCTCGCCATCACGTTCACGAACAAGGCCGCCGCCGAGATGCGCGAGCGGGTCTCCGACCTCGTCGGCCCACGCGCCAAGGCGATGTGGGTCATGACGTTCCACAGCGCGTGCGTCCGGATCCTGCGGCGCGAGGCCGACAAGGTCGGGATGCGCTCGCAGTTCTCCATCTACGACGCCGCCGACAGCCAGCGCCTCATGTCGATGGTCCTGCGCGACATGGACCTCGACCCCAAGCGGTACAACCCGCGGGCCTTCGGCCACCAGGTGAGCAACCTCAAGAACGAGCTCGTGGACGAGGAGACCTTCGCCTCGCGCGTCTCGCAGGAGGGCACCCACCAGGAGCAGGTGCTCGCCGAGGCGTACACGGAGTACCAGCGCCGGTTGCGGCAGGCCAACGCGATGGACTTCGACGACCTCATCATGACGACGGTCCACATGTTCCAGGCCTTCCCCGACGTCGCCGAGCACTACCGCCGCCGGTTCCGGCACGTGATGGTCGACGAGTACCAGGACACCAACCACGCCCAGTACCAGCTCGTCCGCGAGCTCGTCGGCTCCGAGGAGACACGGAGCGAGCACGGCGTCGAGCCGAGCGAGCTCGTCGTCGTCGGTGACGCCGACCAGTCGATCTACGCCTTCCGCGGTGCGACGATCCGCAACATCGAGGAGTTCGAGGAGGACTACCCGCAGGCGCGGACCATCCTCCTCGAGCAGAACTACCGCTCGACCCAGACCATCCTCCGTGCGGCGAACAGCGTCATCGCCCGCAACGAGACCCGCCGCAAGAAGAACCTGTGGACCGACAGCGGCGACGGCGCGACGATCGTCGGGTACGTCGCCGACAACGAGCACGACGAGGCGTCCTTCGTCGCCCGGACCATCGACCGGCTCACCGACGAGCACGCGACCCGGCCCGGCGACGTCGCCGTCTTCTACCGGACGAACGCCCAGTCCCGTGCCCTCGAGGAGGTCTTCGTCCGGGTCGGCCTGCCGTACAAGGTGGTCGGCGGCACCCGCTTCTACGAGCGCCGCGAGGTCAAGGACGCGCTCGCCTACCTCCGGGTCCTGTCCAACCCCACGGACACCGTCAACCTCCGACGGGTGCTCAACGTCCCGAAGCGGGGGATCGGCGACCGGGCCGAGGCGTGCGTCGCGGCGCTCGCCGAGCGCGAGCGGATCCCGTTCGTCGCGGCGCTCGGGCGGGCCGAGGACGCCCCGGGCATCGCGACCCGCTCGGTGTCGGCGATCCAGGGCTTCACCCGCATCCTCGAGGACCTCGGCCGGGTCCGCGACGACGAGGACGCCGGGGTCTCCGACCTGCTCGAGGCCGTCCTCGACCGCACCGGGTACCTCGAGGAGCTGCGCGAGAGCCGCGACCCGCAGGACGAGACCCGCGTCGAGAACCTCGCCGAGCTCGTCGCCGTCGCTCGTGAGTTCGACGACGCCCGTCGGGAGACCGGCGAGGTGCTGAGCCTCGAGGACTTCCTCGAGCAGGTCTCCCTCGTGGCCGACGCCGACGAGATCCCGGAGAACGACGAGGCGCAGGAGCAGGGGGTCGTCACGCTGATGACCCTGCACACCGCCAAGGGCCTGGAGTTCCCCGTCGTCTTTCTCACCGGCATGGAGGACGGGACGTTCCCGCACCTGCGCAGCCTCGGCGACGCCAAGGAGCTCGAGGAGGAGCGGCGGCTCGCCTACGTCGGCATCACCCGCGCCCGTGAACGGCTGCACCTGTCCCGGGCGGCGGTCCGCTCGGCGTGGGGCGCGCCGCAGTACAACCCGCCGTCACGGTTCCTCGACGAGATCCCCGCCGAGCTCCTCACCTGGGAGCGGGAGCTGTCGGGCGCCGCCGCCGTCGGCCGTCAGCGCCCGGCCGTCGCGACCCTCGCCGCGCGTCCCGGCGTGCGCTCGCCGGGAAACCGGCCGATCGTGCAGCTCTCGCCGGGGGACCGGGTCACCCACGACACCTACGGCCTGGGCAGCGTCGTGCGCACGATGGGAGAGGGCGAGAGGACCCAGGCCGAGGTCGACTTCGGTGGCGAGCTCGGGGTCAAGCGGTTCGTCCTGCGCTTCGCCCCGCTCGAGAAGATCTGAGGGCCGGGACGACGACGCCCGCCCCGAGCGGGGGCGGGCGGGTGTCGCCGCAGCGGGTCACCGGGCGCTCGGTGGCGGTGGCGCGGGAGGCCGCGACCGTCACGCGGACCGGGTCGGTCAGTAGAGACCCTTCGCGGACAGCCACGGCACGGGGTCGAGCGGGCTGTCGTGCGACGTCGTCTGCTGGAACTCCAGGTGCAGGTGCGACCCGAAGGAGTGCCCGGTGTTGCCGACGGCGCCGACCTGCTGGCCGGAGACGAGGCTCTGGCCGGCGACGACGTCGATCCGGCTCATGTGGCCGTACCAGGAGATCGAGCCGTCCCAGTACTGGATCTCGACCTTGTACCCGAAGCTCGGCTTGTACCCCGCGGAGAGCACGGTGCCCTTGGACATCGAGTACAGCGGGGTGCCCGTCGGGGCCGCGAGGTCGAGGCCGTCGTGGTTCTTGCCCCAGCGCCAGCCGAAACCGGAGCTGATGTTCCAGGTGTCGATCGGGCGGACCCACTTCTTGGCCTGACGCTCGGCCTCGGCGCGGGCCTTGGCCTCGGCGGCGGCCTTGCGCTTGGCGGCACGGGCGGCACGGGCGCGCTCCTCGGCGCGGCCCTGGATCGCGGACGAGGCCATCTGCGCGTCCTGGCGACGCGTCGCGATGTCGGTGGCGCTCTCCTCGCCGGCGGCCTCCTGGGACCGGGCGACCTGGGACTGCTGCCCGGTGAGGTCGAAGGAGGGGGCCTGCGCGGACTCCGCGACGGTCGCGCCCGTCGCGGTCACGACGAGGGCGGCGGCAGCCGTCGAGGGGAGGACGAAGCCGGCGCTCAGGGCGCGCGGGGGACGGACACGACGCTGCGGGCGGTGACGGCCTGCGTAGTGACGCCCCTGGTACGAGCGGGAACTCACAGGGGGGACCTCATGGCTGCGGACGGTGGTGCGGGGGCCTGGCGGGCACGGTCACCGTACCGTGACCTTCCCGTGACCCAAAGGTGGATCCTGAGAGAACGGTGAGCCGGTGGACAACGTTGTCCGGGCGACACCGGTCTGACCTGCGGAAACGTCGGTCCCGTGCCGTGAGAAAAAAATCGGTGGCGGAAGGAACAGGCCGGGCGTCCCCGATGTTGGGTCGCCGTCGGTCATCCGCGGGGCGCGAGCGGGGTGGCTCCCCGGCGCACCGTCGTGCCGTCGGTGTCGAGCTGGGCGAGAGCCTCCGAGATGCCGTGGACGACCTCCCCGAGCATCGGCAGGGTCAGGTGCCCCGCGCCGTGCAGCCGGACGTTGCGGGCCGCGAGGTCGGGGTGGCGCAGGGCGGCCGACGTCCGCGGGACGATCGCGGCGTCGGCGTCGGACCAGTAGGCGACGAAGCGGGTCCGGCACCCGTGCACGGGGCGGGCGAGCTCACGCATGAGCCCGCTGCCCGGCTGCATCTGACGCATGAGCCGCGACGGCGTCGAGTACGCCGCCCACGTGCCCTCGTGCGGGGTCCCGAGAGTCACGAGGGTGTGCACGCGGCGGTCGCCCCCGAGCCGGGTGACGTAGTACCGCGCGATGAGGCCCCCGAGGCTGTGCCCGATGACGTGGACGCGCTCGAACCCCGTCTCCTCGGCGACGGCCTCGACCTCCTCCGCGAGCCGCAGGGCCGCCGTCCGCACGTCCGTCGCGACCGTGGGGTAGTTGAGGCCGATGACACGCGAGAACCCGCGGCGGGTCAGACCGCGCCGTAGGAGGGTGAAGATCGACCGGTTGCTCACGATGCCGTGCACGAGCACGATCGGCGTCCCCGCGGCCTCGACGTCGGAGACGAGCAGGCCACGGCGGACGGGTGGCAGGTGCGCCACGGAGTACCGGGGGCCGGTGTCCCGGTGCCCGCCGGTCACGAGACCCACCGGCCACGTCGCGAGGTGGGCCGTGAGCCAGGCGGCCTCGACGGCCGCGCCGGCGAGCACGGCGGGGTCCACGAGACCGCGTCCGGCCGCGACGGCGAAGTCGAGGCAGCGCCGGACGGAGGTGCCCCCACGCCGCGCGTCGGGAGCGACCTCGACCACGGGGGCCGTCGGCGTCGCTGCCACCGCGTCAGGGTACGCCCGGCGCCCCGCACCGCCGTGGGACCGGTCCGCGGCACCGGCGGTCCCCGACGGACGACCGCCCGGCGTGAGATCGGTCCCTTCCACGGCTCCGGTGGCGGCGAGGGCCCGACACGCCGATACGCTGCCCTGCGGATCACCATTCGCTACCAGTGAGGACGGATCACCCCGTGGACCTCTTCGAGTACCAGGCCCGTGACATGTTCGAGAAGCACGGGGTCCCCGTGCTCGCCGGGGCCGTCGCCACGACCCCCGCGGAGGCCAGGGAGGCGGCCGAGCGGATCGGTGCCTCGAGCGGCGGCGTCACCGTCGTCAAGGCCCAGGTCAAGACCGGGGGCCGCGGCAAGGCCGGCGGCGTCAAGGTCGCCAAGAGCGCCGACGAGGCCGAGCAGCACGCGGCCGCCATCCTCGGCATGGACATCAAGGGCCACACCGTGCACCGCGTCATGGTCGCCCAGGGTGCCGCGATCGCCGAGGAGTACTACTTCTCCATCCTCCTCGACCGCGCCGAGCGCCGGTACCTCGCGATGTGCAGCAAGGAGGGCGGCGTCGAGATCGAGCAGCTCGCCGTCGAGCGCCCCGAGGCCCTCGCGCGCGTCGCCGTCGACCCGAACGTCGGCATCGACGACGCCAAGGCCGCCGAGATCGTCTCCGCCGCCGGCTTCGAGGGCGACACCGCCGAGAAGGTCCGCGAGGTCGTCAAGACGCTCTGGACCGTCTACCGCGAGGAGGACGCGACGCTCGTCGAGGTCAACCCGCTCGTGAGGACCGAGTCGGGGGACGTCGTCGCGCTCGACGGCAAGGTGACCCTCGACGGCAACGCCGACTTCCGCCACCCGGACCACGCGGCGCTCGAGGACACGGGGGCCACCGACCCGCTCGAGGCCAAGGCCAAGGAGAAGGACCTCAACTACGTCAAGCTCGACGGCTCCGTCGGGATCATCGGCAACGGCGCCGGCCTCGTCATGAGCACCCTCGACGTCGTCGCGTACGCCGGGGAGGAGTTCGGCGGCCAGAAGCCCGCGAACTTCCTCGACATCGGCGGTGGCGCGTCCGCCGAGGTCATGGCGAACGGCCTCGACATCATCCTCGGGGACCCGCAGGTCAAGGCGGTCTTCGTCAACGTCTTCGGCGGCATCACCGCGTGCGACGCCGTCGCCAACGGCATCGTCGGTGCCCTCGACACCCTCGGCGACGAGGCGACGAAGCCGCTCGTCGTCCGGCTCGACGGCAACAACGTCGAGGAGGGCCGCCGGATCCTCGCCGAGGCGAACCACCCCCTCGTGAGCATCGAGGCGACGATGGACGGCGCCGCGCGCCGGGCCGCCGAGCTGGCCTCCCAGAACTGACCGACGAGCGAGCGAGAGAAAAGAGCAGACACCCATGGCCATCTTCCTCAATGCCGACTCCAAGGTCATCGTCCAGGGCATGACCGGCTCCGAGGGCATGAAGCACACCCAGCGCATGCTGCGCTCCGGCACCGCGATCGTCGGCGGGGTCAACCCCCGCAAGGCCGGCACCGAGGTCGAGTTCGAGGGCGGCGTCACCGTCCCCGTCTTCGGCTCGGTCGGCGAGGCGATGGAGGCCACCGGCGCGAACGTGTCGGTCGTCTTCGTCCCCGCCGCGTTCACGAAGGCCGCCGCCGTCGAGGCGATCGACGCCGGCATCCCGCTGTGCGTCGTCATCACCGAGGGCGTCGCCGTCAAGGACACGGCCGAGTTCTACGCCTACGCCGTCGAGAAGGGCACGACCCGGATCGTCGGCCCGAACTGCCCCGGCCTCATCAGCCCCGGGCAGTCCAACGCCGGCATCATCCCGGCCGACATCGCCGAGGGCGGCCGGATCGGCCTCGTGTCGAAGTCGGGCACGCTGACCTACCAGATGATGTACGAGCTGCGGGACTTCGGCTTCTCGTCCGCGGTCGGCATCGGCGGCGACCCGGTCATCGGGACGACGCACATCGACTGCCTCGAGGCGTTCGAGAACGACCCCGACACCGACGCCATCGTCATGATCGGCGAGATCGGCGGCGACGCCGAGGAGCGGGCCGCGGCCTACATCAAGGACCACGTGACGAAGCCGGTCGTCGGCTACGTCGCCGGCTTCACCGCCCCGGAGGGCAAGACGATGGGCCACGCGGGTGCCATCGTCTCCGGCTCGTCCGGCACCGCCGAGGCGAAGAAGGAGGCCCTCGAGGCCGCCGGCGTCAAGGTCGGCAAGACCCCGACCGAGACGGCCGACCTCATGCGCTCGATCATGGAGGGCCTCTCCGCCTGACCCGTCGCCGGCGCCGGTGCGGCGTGTGCTCACCGGCGCCGGCGTCCCGGTCCGCGACACTGGGCCGGTGACCGTCGTCGACCGCCTGCGCTCCGCCCTTCCGGGCGACGACGCCTCGCGCCCGTCGGCGTGGGACCCGGGCTGGCGACGTGCCGGGATCCTCGGCGTCGGCACCGGGCTCGTCTCGGCGCTCCTCGTCGTCGTCCCGGTGTGGCTCGCCTGGGACGCCGACCCGACCGGCCGGGTCGCAGACGCGATCCGGGTCGGTGCGGGACTGTGGCTCCTCGTCGGCGGCGCCCACCTCGGCGTGGACGGGGCGAGCGTTACGCTCACCCCGCTGCTCGCCTTCGGGATCCTCCTCGTCCTCGCCCGCTACGGCGTCCGCGAGGGCATCGTCGCGGTGCGCACCGACGGCCCGCACTGGGCCGGTCTGCTCCCGCGACCGCTCGCCGCGGCGCTCGCCGCGTGGTGGGCCGGCTACGTCGTGGTCGTCGGTGCCGGCTGGCTCCTCGCCGCCGACGGGCCGTTCCCGCCGCAGCCCTGGTCGCTCGTCCTCCCGGCCCTCGTCCTGCCCGGCCTCGGCGTCGGCCTCGCGGTGCGGGCCGTCGTCCGCGACGACCCGGACCTCCTCGGGCCCCGGGTGCCCGTCGTCCTCCCGGACCTCGCCCGGCGCGCCCTCGGTCCCGGGCTCGCGGGGGCGGGGGTCCTCCTCGCGCTCGGCACCCTCGTCCTGCTCGGCGCGGTCGCCCTCGCCTGGCCCCGGGTCTCGGCGCTCGACGCCGACCTCGCCGCCGGGTCGACCGGCGGGGCCGTCCTCGCCGCGGCGCAGCTCGTCGCCCTGCCGAACCTCGCGCTCTGGGTGGTCTCCTTCCTCGCGGGGACCGGCTTCTCGGTCGTCGACGGGTCGTCGGTCTCGTGGTCGGGCGCCGAGGGTGGGCTCATGCCCCTCCTGCCGGTGCTCGGGGCGGTGCCGCAGCCGGGCGCCTTCTCCCCGGCCGTCCCGGTCGTGTCGGTCCTCGCGCTGCTCGCCGTGGGGGTCCTGGTCGGCCGTCGGTCGGTGCGGACCGTGGCCCGGCTCTCTCGCCTGCGCACGAAGCTCGCGGTCGCGCTGTGGGCCTGCCTCGTCACCGCCGGGTCGGTGGGCGCCCTCGACCTCCTCGGCGGCGGTGCGCTCGGGCAGTTCCGGCTCGCCGACGTCGGGGCGCCCGCGGTCCGGATGAGCGTGGCGCTCCTCGTGCCGCTCGTCGTCGGGGCCGTGTCCGCCGTCCTGCGCGACGCGTGGAGGCTGCGCCGATGACGGACGCGCTGCGCCTCGTCGTCCTCGTCTCCGGGTCGGGCTCGAACCTCCAGGCCCTCCTCGACGCCTCCGCGGCGGGGGCACCGTTCACCGTCGTCGCCGTCGGGGCGGACCGGGACGGCACCCTCGGCGCCGAGCGGGCCCGGGGCGCCGGGGTCCCCGTCTTCGTCGCCAGGGTCCCCGACTTCGACTCCCGCGCCGACTGGAACCGCTCGCTCGCCCGGCTCGTCGCCGAGCACCGGCCCGACGTCGTCGTGAGCGCGGGCTTCATGAAGGTCCTCGGCCCCGAGGTCGTCGACGCCTTCCGCATCCTCAACACCCACCCCGCGCTGCTGCCGAGCTTCCCGGGGGCGCACGGCGTGCGGGACGCGCTCGCCCACGGCGTCACCGTCACCGGCTGCACGTGCCACTGGGTCGACGCCGGGGTCGACACCGGCCCGATCGTCGACCAGCGCGCGGTGCGGGTCCTGGCCGACGACACCGAGGCGAGCCTCCACGAGCGGATCAAGGTCGCCGAGCGCGCCATGCTCGTCGAGGTGCTCACCGCTCTGGCCGAGGACCGCTCGTGGCGCTGACCCCGGCCGAGCTGCCCGACGCCGCGCTCGAGTTCATGCGCGAGCGGCACCTCGCGACGCTCACGACGCTGCGCCGCGACGGCAGCCCGCACGTCGTGCCCGTCGGCTTCACGTGGGACGAGGACGCGCTGCTCGCCCGGGTCATCACGAGCCGGGCGAGCGCGAAGGCGGTCCAGGCCCGGGCCGGGCGACGGGCCGCGCTGAGCCAGGTCGACCGGCGCCGCTGGCTCACCCTCGAGGGGACGACCCGCGTCCTCGACGACGCCGACGCGGTCCGGGACGCCGAGGAGCGCTACGCCCGCCGGTACCGGCAGCCGCGGCCGAACCCGCAGCGGGTCGTCGTCGTCCTCGACGTCGACCGGGTCCTCGGCGCCTCCTGGCCGGACCCGCTGCCGCCGTCCCCGTACTCCTCCTGAGCCCGACGCCGCTAGAGTGACCCGCGGAACGACGACGACTGGCGCGGGTGGGTCACCACCGGGGAGTTCACCGCCGGGGCATCGCCCGCCTGGGTGCCCCGGGTCCCCACCGTCGACCCCTCGAGGAGTCCCGATGTCCGCCCCCGTCTCCGCCCCCGGCCCGTCCGAGGACGTCCGCCCCGTCCGCCGGGCGCTCGTCTCCGTCTACGACAAGACCGGCCTGCGGGACCTCGTCCGCGGCCTGCACGACGCCGGCGTCGAGCTCGTCTCGACCGGTGGCAGCGCCGCCCTCATCGAGGGGGAGGGCCTGCCCGTGACCCGCGTCGAGGAGCTGACCGGCTTCCCCGAGTGCCTCGAGGGGCGCGTCAAGACCCTCCACCCCCGCGTGCACGCGGGCCTGCTCGCCGACACCCGCAAGCCGGACCACCTGGCGCAGCTCGAGGAGCTCGGCGTCGCCGCCTTCGAGCTCGTCGTCGTCAACCTCTACCCGTTCGCCGAGACCGTCGCCTCGGGCGCCTCCCCGGACGAGTGCGTCGAGCAGATCGACATCGGCGGACCCTCGATGGTCCGGGCGGCGGCGAAGAACCACCCGAGCGTCGCCGTCGTGACCGACCCGGCCGGCTACGACGACGCCCTCGCCGCGGTCCGCTCGGGCGGGTTCACCCTCGTGCAGCGCATGCGCCTGGCCGCCGAGGCCTTCGTGCACACCGCCTCCTACGACGTCGCCGTCGCCTCGTGGATGGGCAGCGCCTACGCCGACACCTCCGACGGCAGCGGCTTCCCGGCGTGGGCGGGGGCGACGTGGGAGCGGGCGGCCGTGCTGCGGTACGGGGAGAACCCGCACCAGCGCGCCGCCCTGTACACCAGCCCCACGGCGCGGCCGGCCCTCGCCCAGGCCCGCCAGCTGCACGGCAAGGAGATGTCGTACAACAACTACGTCGACGCGGACGCCGCCGTGCGGGCCGCGTACGACCACGGCGACCGGCCGACCGTCGCCGTCGTCAAGCACGCCAACCCCTGCGGCATCGCCGTCGGCGACGACGTCGCCGACGCCCACCGCAAGGCCCACGCCTGCGACCCGGTGTCGGCCTTCGGCGGCATCGTCGCGGCGAACCGTCCCGTGACGGCCGCGATGGCCGCGACCGTCGCCGAGATCTTCACCGAGGTCGTCCTCGCCCCCGCCTTCGAGCCGGAGGCGCTGGAGATCCTCACCCGCAAGAAGAACGTGCGCCTGCTCGAGTGCCCGGCGCCGACCCGTGGCGGCCTCGAGACGCGCCCGGTCGCGGGCGGTCTGCTCGTCCAGGAGCGCGACGCCGTCGACGCGGTCGTCACCGGCGAGGACGGCACCGTCACCGGTGGTGACGACGCCGCGCACTGGCGGCTCGTCGCCGGGGAGCCCGCCGACGACGCGACCCTCGAGGACCTCCAGTTCGCCTGGCGGGCCGTGCGGGCGACGAAGTCCAACGCGATCCTGCTCGCCGACGGCGGTGCGTCCGTCGGCATCGGGATGGGACAGGTGAACCGGGTCGACTCCTGCCACCTCGCGGTGTCCCGGGCCGGCGAGGGGCGGGCCCGCGGGGCCGTCGCCGCCTCGGACGCCTTCTTCCCCTTCGCCGACGGCCTCCAGGTCCTCCTCGACGCCGGGGTCCGGGCGGTCGTCGCCCCCGGCGGCTCGATGCGGGACGCCGAGGTCGTCGAGGCGGCGCAGGCGGCCGGCGTCACCACGTACTTCACCGGGACCCGGCACTTCGCCCACTGACCGCGGGCGTGCGCCGGGGCTCAGGAGGGCGAGGACGTCTCGCGCTCCTGCTCGACCTTCGGCGCGGTCCGCAGCAGCCGCAGGAAGGTGACGAACCCGATCCCGCCGACCATGTTCCCGGCCGCGGACCACACGAGCGCGGTGAGGAACGAGGCGATCGAGATGTCCGAGCCGACGACGGCCGCGCCGATCATGAAGATCTCGTCGAGGACGCAGTGGAAGAGCTCGGCCCCGACGAGGAGCGAGCCCATGAGGATCGCGGGCACGATGCGCACGCCGAGGGACTCGGTCGCGTGCTGCATCCGGGTCATGAGGGTGATGACGAGCCCGGCGAGCACGGCGAGGAGGAAGCTGCGCAGGCTGACGCCGAGGTTCTCGTAGTGCTCCCCGGTCGTCCGGGCGACCTCCTCCAGGTCCGGCCGGGCCGTGAGGATCACCGCGACGACGAGCGCCCCGCCGGCGATGTTCGTCACGAGGGTCACCGCCCACAGCCGGACGAGCGCGAGGTAGGGCCCCTTCTCGGCGATGACCGCGGTCACCGGGACGAGGAAGTTCTCGGTGAACAGCTCGCTGTGCGCGAGCAGGAGGGCGACGAAGCCCACGGAGAACGCGATGCCGGCGAGGACCTGGTCGCCCGTCGCGTCCTTGACGAGGTAGTAGGCGAGGATGCCGACGCCGACGTCGATGCCGCCGAGCAGGCCGGTCGCCACGAGGGCCCGCAGCGGGCGGGACAGCCGGTCGGTGCCCTCCTCGAGCAGCCGTTCGAAGGTCTCGTCGATCTCCTCCTCGGGCTGGTCGTCGGCGCTCCGCTGCCCGTTCCTCGTCATGCGACGAACGCTAGGCCATCGGGGACGCGGACGACCCCCGACCTGCGCGGACGCCGGGCCGGCGCGGCGCGGCGGACGGGGCAGGGGCGACCGATGTCGGGCACCTGCGCTAGCGTCGCCGCAGACACGGACCATGTCGCGCCGGCGACGGACCCGCAGGAGAGCAGATGACCGACGCCAGCCCGGGCGGCTCCGGAGCCGGGACGGCCACCGCGGCGCGACCCCGGTCGTCCCCGCCGCGCCCGTCCCTCGGGTCGAACCCGTGGGTCATCCGCGGGGTCGTCCTGGCGGCGACGCTGCTGCTGTGGTGGCTCGTCACGGCCGTCGGCCTCGTGCGTCCCCTGTACCTGCCGTCCCCGGGGTCGGTGTGGGCCGCCTTCCTCGAGGCCAACAGCGTCCACCCCGTGGCCGAGGGCGTGGACCGGATGGTCCGCGGCGAGCAGAACTACTACCTGTGGGAGCACCTCGTCGCGAGCCTGCAGCGGATCGGGATCGGCGTCGGCGCGGCGATCCTCGTCGGCATCCCGCTCGGCCTCGTCATGGCGACGGTCCGGTGGGTCGGCATCGTCCTCGAGCCCTACCTCAACTTCCTGCGCGCCCTGCCGCCGCTCGGCTACATCGGCCTGCTCATCGTGTGGTTCGGCATCGGGGACACCTCGAAGAACTGGCTGCTCTTCCTCGCGGCCTTCCCGCCGATCACCCTCGCGACGATCGGCGCGGTCCGCGGCGTGCGCGAGGACATGGTCAACGCCGTGCTCAGCCTCGGGGCGAACCGCCGCCAGGCCCTCACCGTCGTCATGCTCCCGGCGACGCTGCCCCAGGTCATCACGGGCATCCGGGTCGCGACCGGCTTCGCGTGGACGACCGTCGTCGCCGCCGAGCTCAACAACGGCATCCCCGGCATCGGCGGCCTCGCCTACCTGTCCGGCACCCAGCTGGACACCCCGCTCACCATCGCCTGCATCATCGTCATCGGCCTCGCGGCCCTGGCGCTCGACGCCGGCATCAAGCTCCTGGAGTCCGTGCTCGTGCCCTGGCACGGCAAGGCCTGACCCCGTCCCGACCCCCCACGGAAGAGAACCGACATGACGCGACGCACGACCTTCCTCGCGAGCGCGACCACCGCCCTCGTCGCCGCCCTCGCCCTCGGTGGCTGCGTGGAGTCCGGCCGGTCCTCGACCGGCGCCGAGGGCACCGAGTGCCCCTGGGAGGCCGACGAGTCCATCGAGACGATGGCCCGGATCGGGTACCAGAACATCCCGAACGGCGACCTCCTCGTCAAGGACCTCGGGCTGCTCGAGGCGTGCATGCCGAACGCCGACGTCCAGTGGACGAGCTTCGCCTCGGGCGCCGACGTCGTCCAGGCGTACGGCGACCCGAGCATCGACATCGGCCTCATGGGCTCCTCGCCCGCGACGCAGTCGCTCTCGGAGCCGCTGCAGCTGCCGATCTCCGTCGTGTGGGTCCACGACGTCATCGGCGCCGCGGAGTCCCTCGTCGTCCGTGGCGGCGCCGCCGACGACCTCGAGGGTCTCGAGGGCAGCTCGATCGCGGTGCCGTTCGGCTCGACCGCGCACTACTCACTGCTCCAGGCCCTCCAGGACGCGGACATGTCCGAGGCCGAGGACGTCGACCTCATCAACCTCGCCCCCGAGAACATGCCGGCCGCGTGGCAGGGCGGCGAGATCGACGCCGCGTGGGTGTGGAACCCGGTCCTGTCCGAGCTGCTCGCCGACGACGGTGAGATCGTCCTCAGCAGCGCCGACACCGCGGAGGCGGGCAAGCCGACGTACGACCTCGGGACGGCGCTGGACTCCTTCGTCGAGGAGAACCCGGAGTTCATGGTGCAGTGGGCCAGGGCCCAGGACCACGCCGTCGGGATCCTCCAGGACGACCCGGCCACGGCGGCGGTGAGCATCGCGGCGGAGATCGGCGTGTCGGTCGAGGAGGCCCAGGAGCTCTTCGAGGGCTACGAGTACCTGCGCGCCGAGCAGCAGGCCGGTCCGGACGCCCTCGGCGGCAAGATGGCCGAGGACCTCGCGACGACCGCGGACTTCCTGCTCAGCCAGGGCGGCATCGAGGCCGTCGCCGACCCCCAGGTCTACGCCGAGGGCGTCGACGCGACCCCGGCGGAGGGCGCGGCGCAGTGAGCCACGACCGCGAGGTGCGGATCGCGGACCTGGCGCACACGTTCGACACCGGCGACGACGGCGTCCGGGCCCTCGACCGCATCGACCTGACGATCGAGCCGGGGCAGTTCGTCTGCCTCGCCGGTCCGTCGGGGTGCGGCAAGACGACGTTGCTGCGGCTCATCGCCGGGTTCATGCAGCCGTCCGAGGGCTCGATCCGGGTGGGCGGCGAGGTGGTCACCAAGCCGTCGGCCGAGCGCGGCGTCGTCTTCCAGCAGCCGATGCTCTACCCGTGGATGACGGTCCGCGAGAACGTCGAGCTGGGCCCGCGGCTGCGCGGTGTCGCCAAGCGCGAGCGACGCGAGCAGGCGGGACGGTTCCTCGAGATGGTGGGACTCGCGGACTTCGCCGAGCGCCGACCCTACGAGCTGTCCGGCGGGATGCAGCAGCGCTGCCAGATCGCCCGGGTGCTGACGAACGACCCCGAGATCATCCTCATGGACGAGCCGTTCGGCGCCCTGGACGCCCTGACCCGCGAGCGGCTGCAGGACGAGCTGCTCGAGATCTGGCGGGCGACGGGCAGTACGGTCCTGTTCATCACCCACAGCGTCGACGAGGCGGTCTTCCTGGGCAACCGGGTCATGGTGATGAGCCCGCGCCCGGGGCGGATCGTCCTCGACGAGCCCGCCGTGTTCTCCACCCCCGGGCACACCCTGGACGCCGAGGAGCTGCGGGCCCTGCCGGCCTTCGGCGAGCTCGTCGACACCGTCCGCCACGCCATCAACGGAACCGAGCCGGACCGCTCGGCCTGACCCGACCGTGTGCCGCCCCGGCGGCGCTCGGGCGAAAGGACCTCCATGTCCCGCAGCACCGGTGCCGACCGCACCTGGCTCGTCGCCGTCGCGGCCTCCCTCTGGGGGCTGTCCTCGCTGTGGCGCGAGCCGCTGGCGCGCGAGTACCCCTCCCTCGCCGTCGTCTTCTGGGAGCACCTCGTGCTCGTCGCGCTCACCCTGCCGTGGCTGCTCCCCGCGGTGCGCCGGGTGCTCGTCGCGTCCGTCCGCACGAGGGTCAGCGTCCTCGTCATCGGGGCGGGCTCCTCGGCGCTCGCGACGACCCTCTTCACGATGGCCTTCCGGGTCGGGGACCCGATCACCCCGCAGGTGCTCCAGAAGCTCCAGCCGCTCATCGCCATCGCGCTCGCGGCCCTGCTCCTCGGTGAGCGGCTGCGTCCGCGCTACCTCGTCTTCGCCGGTCCGGCGCTCGTCGGGGCGTGGCTGCTCGCCTTCCCGGACCCGCTCGGGGTCGGGGTGTCGTCCGCGACCGGGGCGCTGCTGGCGGTGGGTGCCGCGGCGCTGTGGGCCGGGGGGACCGTGCTCGGGCGGGCGGCGAGCGCCGAGCTGCGCTTCTCCGACCTCACCGCCCTCCGGTTCGCGGTCGGCCTCGTCACCCTCGCGGTGCTCGCCGGGGTCACCTCCACCCCGCTCGCGCTCGGGTCGGACGCCGTCGTCAACATCCTCCTGCTCGCCCTCGTCCCCGGGCTGCTCGCCCTCGTCCTGTACTACCGGGCGCTGGGCCGGACCCCCGCGTCCCGGGCCACGCTCGCCGAGCTCGCCTTCCCGCTGTCGGCGGCCCTCGTCGGCGTCGTGGCCCTCGGGGCCCGCCCCGAGCCGACCCAGTGGCTCGGGTTCGTCGTCGTGCTCGCCTCGGTCGTCGCGCTCGCGCTCAACGAGCAGCGCAGCGACCGACCCTCGGTGAAGGCCCCGGACCGGGCGGACGACGCCCTCGCCGTCGCCGGTCGGGGCTGACGGCACCCACTCCGACGGCGGCGGGTCAGCCGCCCTCGTCCATCGCGTCGAGCCAGGCGCGCACCGAGGCGCCGTGGGCGTCGAGCCGTGGGGGCGGCTCGTGCCGCGTGCGGCCGCCGCGGCCGTCCTCGTCGAAGCGGAGCGGGGGGCCGGGCAGCTCGGTCGGACCGAGCACGGGGTGGTCGACCTCGACGACGAGCCCCTGGCTGCGGGTCTGCTCCCAGTCGTAGACCTCGTCCATCGTGCGGACCCGCCCGGCCGGGACGCCGAGCTCGTCGAGCCGGTCGAGGAGGGCGTCCGCGGTCCACGCGGCGAAGGCGGCCTCGACGACCTCGACGAGGTGGGCGTGGTGGACGACCCGGTCGGTGTTCGTCGCGAGCCGTGGGTCGGCGGCGTCGAGGCCGAAGGCGGCCGCGAACCGGTCCCACAGGCGGGCTGAGCCGATGGCGACCTGGACCGGGCCGTCGGCCGCCCGGAAGAGCCCGTACGGGGCGAGGGTCGGGTGGTGGTTGCCGCGCGCCCGGGGGACCTGGCCGGTCACGGTGTACGCGGTGCCCTGGAACGCGTGCAGGCCCACGGCCGCGGCGAGCAGCGAGGTGCGCACGACGCGGCCGCGGCCGGTCACCTCCCGCTCGCGCAGGGCGGCGGCGACGCCGAGCGCGCCGTGCAGCCCCGCGACGAGGTCGGCGACGGGGACACCCACCCGCTGCGGGTCGTCCGGGCCGGACCCGGTGACCGACATCAGCCCACCCTCGCCCTGCGCGACCTGGTCGTAGCCGGCCCGTCCGCCCTCGGGTCCGTCGTGCCCGAACCCGCTGATCGACAGCACGACGAGCCGGGGGCTGAGGGCCCGCAGCGTCGCGACGTCGAAGCCCAGCCGGTCGAGCACGCCGGGACGGAAGTTCTCGACGAGGACGTCGCCGTGCCGCACCAGCCGGGTCAGGGTGCGCCGGCCCTCGTCGGAGCGCAGGTCGAGGACGACCGACTCCTTGTTGCGGTTCGCGGCAAGCCAGTACGGGGAGACGGGGTCGTCGTCGGGCCCGGCGAACGGGGGGCCCCAGCCGCGGGTGTCGTCCCCGCCCGGCGGCTCGACCTTGACGACCCGGGCCCCGAGGTCGGCGAGGACCATCGTCGCGTGCGGCCCGGCGAGGGCGCGGGAGAGGTCGACGACGACGACGCCGTCGAGCGGTCCGGGCACGGGGCCTCCTCGGGAGGGGACGGGACGGCCACGCCAGCCCCGCCTCGGGAGGGGATGGGAGGACCACGCCAGCCCCGCCTGAGGAGGGGATGGGAGGACCACGCTAGTCCCGCCGGGAGACGGACTTCCGGCGGCCGCACGGAGGACAACGTTGTCAGGATCCGTCCGGCCCCGCGGCGCGGGAGGCCCATCCGTCTCCGGCCGCACCTCGAACACCCCCCAGGTCCGGCCCGTCGCCTCATCCCTGCAGGGGCGACGGGCCGGACACCGCGCTCCCGGTCCCTGACGTCGCAGAACGTCCGGCGGGCACGGACCCATCCGTCCCGGCGAGGGCCCCGAACACCCACCAGGCGCGGATCCGGTGCTGCGGATCCCCGTCTGGCGATGGCAGAGGGCCCGTCGTGCGCTCCGGCGCACGACGGGCCCTCGTTCGTCCCGTGGGGTCGATCAGTCCGACGCGCCCGCCCCGGTCCGCTCGACCTGTGGGCCCGACGCGCTCGACGAGGCGCCGGAGGTGTAGCGCTCGAGCAGCTCCTGGACGTCGACACCGGTCGTGCTCTTGAGCATCGCCATCGTCTGGGTGAGGTTGTCGGTGACCTGGCGGGGGAGCGCGGCCGCCCCGTCGGTCGAGACGACGGTGAGCGTGTCGATCGCCGCCATCGGCGCGGCGACCTCGCGGGCCACCTGCGGCAGCACCTCGACGAGCATCTGGAGCACCGCGGCCTCGTTGTACCGGGCGAACGCGTCGGCGCGCTTGTTCATCGCCTCGGCCTCGGCCTGGCCCGTCGCGAGGATGGCGCTGGCCTGCGCCTCGCCCTCGGCGCGGGTCGCCTCCGCCTGCGCGACGCGCAGGGCCTTGTCGGCCTCACCGCGCCGGGCACCCTCGGTCGCCTCGGCCTCGGCGAGTGCCGTGCGGCGGGCCTTCTCGGCCTCACCGGTGAGCCGGGCCTCCTCGGCCTCCGCCTGCGCGTTCGCGATGCTCGAGGCCTTGCGGGCCTCGGCCTCGTAGATCGCGGCGTTGCGGGCGCCCTCGGCCTCCTGCTCGACGCGGTACCTCTCGGCGTCGGCCGGCTTGCGGACCTCGGTGTCCAGCTGGCGCTCCTTGAGCGCGGCCTGCCGGACGGCGACCTTCTCCTGCTCGGTGAGGATGGCCTGGTCCCGGTCGGCCTGGGCGAGCGGCCCGGCGGCCGAGGCCTGCGCGGCGGCGGCGTCGGTCTCGGCCTTGATCTCGGACTCCTTGAGCGCGAGCTGGCGCTGGCTCACGGCGATCTCCTGCTCGGCGGCGATCCGGGCCTGCTCGGCCGCCTGGCGGGCGTTGGCCTCGGCGATCGCGGCGACCTGGCCCACCTTCGCCGCCTCGGGACGCCCGAGGTCGGCGAGGTAGGACCCGTCGTCGGTGATGTCCTGGATCTGGAAGGTGTCGAGGACGAGGCCCTGGCCGGTGAGCGAGGACTCGGACTCGTCGGCGACCCGCTGGGCGAACGCCGCGCGGTCGCGGATGATCTGCTCGACCGTGAGCGAGCCGACGATCGAGCGCAGGGATCCGGCGAGCGTCTCCTGGGTGAAGGTCTCGATCTCGCCCTGCTGGGTGAGGAAGCGCTGGGCGGCGGCGCGGATCGAGTCCTCGTTGCCGCCGACCTTGACGATGGCGACGCCGTCGAGGTTGAGCTTGACGCCCTGGCCGGACACGGCGCCGCGGATCTGGACCATGATCCGGCGGCTCGACAGGTCGAGGATGTGCAGGCGCTGGACGAAGGGGATGACGAACACCCCGCCGCCCATGACGACCTTCTGTCCGGACAGGTCGGTGGAGATCTGCCCGGTCTCGGGGTTCTTCACCTGCTTGTTGCCCTTGCGGCCGGTGACGATGAAGGCCTCGTTCGGCCCCGCGACCCGGTACCGGGAGGCGATGACGAGCCCGGTGAGGATGACGAGGAGCACGAGCCCGAGGACGGAGATGAGACCGACGGGGACGTCGAACCCGAACATGGGACCTGGCCTTTCCGGGCGGCTGGCGCCCAGGGTGTGATGTGAGTGGTGGACGCGGCGGGTGCGCGGTCGGTTCCCCCCGACCCGCCGCGGACGTCAGGACCGCCGGGCGACGGTGACCGACGTCGGGCTGAGGACGCCGGTGACGACGACGGCGGTGCCGGCCGGGAGCGGCTCCTCGGCGCGGGCGTTGAGGCGGGTGATGTGACCGGACGCGACGACGCTCACCATCCCGAGGCCGCCGGCCGGGACGGCCTCGACGACGCTGCCGGTGAGGCCGACGAGCCCGGCCGAGCTCACGGTGTCCTCGTCCCCGCCGCGCATGAGGCGGGTGCTGAGGAAGCCCGCGCCCGCGCCGGCCGCGGCGCCGGCGAGCAGTCCGACGACGATCGCCACCGCCCCCGTCGCGCCGGCCGAGAGGGCGAGCGCCCCGACGAAGCCGAACGCGGCGAGGAACCCCGCGACCGCGAGACCGGAGAGCGCGTCCGGGCCGACCCCCTCGAGGACGCCGTCGACGAGGTCGCCGAGGACGAGGGAGACGACGAGGAGGAGGATCCCCGCGGCCCCGATGGCGAGCATCGTCACCTGCATGTGTCGCGTCCTTCCGCGCCGGCGGGAGCGCCGCCGCTCGGGCCCCCGGCGCCGAGGGTAGCGCCCCGCCGCCGGGCCGTGCGGGCGATCGCGGCCACCGCCGGGCACGATGGCGGGATGCACCACGTCGAGCTGCTCCCCGACGACGACACCGACGCCGCCCTGCGCGAGGAGTGGCGGCTGCTCGACGTGGCGGGGCTGCCGAGCCTCGCCCGGCACCGCAGCCCGTCGAACCGGCCGCACGTCACCCTGACGACGACCGACGGGTGGCCGCCACCGGAGGCCCGGGGGGCCGTCGACGGTCCGCTCGGTGTGCTGCCGCTCGACGTCCGGGTCGGGGGACTCCTCGTGCTCGGCCGCCGCCGGCTCGTCCTCGCCCGCGCGGTGCTCGCGACGCCCGGCCTGCTGGCCCTCCACGCGACGCTCGCCGGTGCGCTCGGGCCCGAGGCGGTCCCGCACACCGGGCCCGGACGCTGGGTGCCGCACCTCACCCTCGCGCAGGGGCTGACGGCGGCGCAGGTCGGCGAGGCGGTCGAGGTGCTCGGCGGTCCGGGGGAGGGGTGGGACGCGTCGTTGGTCGCCGGGCGGCACTGGGACGCCGAGCGCCGCGTCGAGGAACCGCTGGGTGTGTGAACCGTAACTCACTTCAGTGTGAATACCGGTTCACAAAAGGCTTCCCCTCCGGCGCCCGGCCCGGCATACTCGGAGCCAGACCGCAGACACACCGAGGTGGAGGCGCAGCATGGGAGTCCAGCCGATGTACGACGACGAGCACGAGGCCTTCCGGGAGACCGTGAACCGGTTCGTCGCCAAGCACGTCGAGCCGAACACGCAGGCGTGGGAGCTCGAGGGCAAGGTCGACCGGTCGCTCTTCACGCGGGCCGCGCAGGACGGGCTCCTCGGGTTCGCGATCGAGGAGCGCTTCGGGGGCGGGGGTGCCCCCGACTTCCGGTTCAACGCCGTCATGGCCGAGGAGCTCGGCCGGTCGGCGGCCAGCAGCGGCATGGGCGGGGTGGCCCTGTCCAACGACATCGTCTTCCCGTACTTCACCGACCTCACCACCGAGGAGCAGAAGGAGCGCTGGCTGCCCGGGATCGCCGCGGGAGAGCTCGTCACCGCCATCGCGATGACCGAGCCGGGCACCGGCAGCGACCTCGCAGGCATCCGGACGAGCGCGGTCCGGGACGGCGACGACTACGTCGTCAACGGGGCGAAGACGTTCATCTCCAACGGGCAGAACGCCGACCTCGTCGCCGTCGCCGTGCGCACCGGCGAGCACCCGCACAAGGGGGTCTCGCTGCTCGTCCTCGAGCGCGGCATGGAGGGGTTCGAGCGGGGGCGCAACCTCGACAAGATCGGCCTGCACGCCCAGGACACGAGCGAGCTGTCGTTCACCGACGTCCGCGTCCCGGCCGCCAACCTCCTCGGCGAGGAGGGGTCCGGCTTCGCCGGGCTCATGCGCAACCTGCCGCAGGAGCGGCTGGCCATCGCCCTCGGGGCGACCGCAGCCGCCGAGGGGACCTACGCCCGCACGCTCGCCTACGTCAAGGAGCGCACCGCGTTCGGGCAGCCGATCGGCTCGTTCCAGAACACCCGGTTCGTCATGGCCGAGACCGCGACCGAGCTCGCCGTGACCCGCAGCTTCGTCGACGACTGCGTCCGCAAGCACCTCGACGGCGCGCTGTCGGCCGAGGAGGCCGCGATGGCCAAGTGGTGGGCCACCGAGCTGCAGAACAAGATCGTCGGGCGCTGCCTGCAGCTCCACGGCGGCTACGGCTACATGCGCGAGTACCAGGTGGCCAAGGACTACGAGGACGCGCGCATCGCGACGATCTACGGCGGGACGACGGAGATCATGAAGGAGATCGTCGGCCGGGGCCTCGGGCTCTGACCGTGGACGGAGGACGAGGAGCACCGATGACCGACACCGCGTACATCTACGACGCCGTCCGGACCCCCCGGGGGCGGAACCGCGACGGCGCCCTGCACGGCACGAAGCCCGTCGACCTCGTCGTCGGCCTCGTCGACGCGCTCCGGACGCGCAGCCCCGGCCTCGACCCGGCGGGGGTGGACGACCTCGTGCTCGGGGTCGTCTCGCCGGTGGGTGAGCAGGGCGGCGACATCGCCCGCACCGCGGCCCTCGTCGCCGGTCTGCCGCAGACGGTCGCCGGGGTGCAGCTCAACCGCTTCTGCGCCTCCGGCCTCGAGGCGGTCAACACGGCGGCGGCCAAGGTGCTCGCCGGTGACCGGTTCGTCCTCGCCGGGGGCGTCGAGTCGATGTCGCGGGTCCCGATGGGCTCCGACGGCGGCGCGTACCACCAGGACCCGACGACGGCCTACGACCACTACTTCGTGCCCCAGGGCATCGGCGCCGACCTCATCGCGACGATCGAGGGCTTCACCCGGGAGGACGTCGACGGGTACGCCGCCACCTCCCAGGAGCGCGCCGAGGCGGCGTGGTCGCAGGGACGGTTCGACCGCGGGGTCGTGCCCGTCACCGACCTCAACGGGATGCTCGTCCTCGACCACGACGAGCACCGCCGGCCCGGCGCGACCGTCGCGTCGCTCGGCGGCCTGCGACCGGCGTTCGCCGGCATCGGCGAGCAGGCCGGGTTCGACGCCGTCGCGCTCCAGCGGTACCCCCACGTCGAACGGGTCGAGCACGTGCACACCGCCGGCAACTCCTCCGGCATCGTCGACGGGGCGGCCCTCGTGCTGCTCGGCAGCGAGGAGGCCGGGCGGTCCGCCGGCCTCACCCCCCGTGCCCGCGTCGTCGCCCAGGCCGTCGTCGGCAGCGAGCCGACGATCATGCTCACCGGGCCGACGCCCGCGACCGAGAAGGTGCTCGCCCGGGCGGGGCTCACCGTCGACGACATCGACCTCTTCGAGCTCAACGAGGCGTTCGCGTCGGTCGTCATGAAGTGGATGCGGGACCTGAAGGTCCCGCACGAGAAGGTCAACGTCAACGGCGGGGCCATCGCGATGGGGCACCCGCTCGGTGCCACCGGGGCGGTGATCCTCGGGACCCTGCTCGACGAGCTCGAGCGTCGGGACCTGCGCCGCGGCCTCGCGACGCTGTGCGTGGGGGCCGGCATGGGCATCGCGACCGTCATCGAGCGGGTCTGAGGGAGGACGACATGAGCGACATCCGCGGCATGCACTGGGAGCAGGACGAGGACGGCATCGTCACGCTGACGATGGACGACCCCGACCAGCCCGTCAACACGATGAACGACACGTGGTCCCGGGCCTACGAGGCGGCGATCGAGCGGCTCGAGGCCGAGCGCGACACCGTCACCGGGGTCGTCCTCACGAGCGCGAAGTCCTCCTTCTTCGCCGGCGGCGACCTGCGGATCATGCGAGAGGTCACCCCGGAGACCGCGCCCGACACCGCGGCGCACATCGACCACCTCAAGACCCTCATGCGCCGGTACGAGACGCTCGGGCGGCCCGTCGTCGCGGCCGTCAACGGCACGGCGCTCGGTGGCGGCCTCGAGGTCGCCCTCGCGACCCACCACCGCGTCGTCCTCGACCGGCCCGACGTCCGGCTCGGGGTCCCCGAGGTGACCCTGGGCCTGCTCCCCGGCGGAGGCGGGGTGACCCGGCTCGTCCGGATGCTCGGCCTGCAGCCGGCGCTCCAGGAGTGGATCCTCACGGGCGCCCGGTACCGCCCGGCCGAGGCCCTCGCCAAGGGCGTCGTCGACGAGGTCGCCGACTCGCCCGAGGCGCTCGTCGCGGCGGCGAAGGCGTGGATCCGGGCGACCCCGGACGCGGCGCAGCCCTGGGACGTCGACGGCTTCCGGATCCCCGGGGGCGCGGCGAACAGCCCGAAGGTCGCGGCGTTCCTGCCCGCCTACGCGGCCACCCTGCGGAAGCAGACGCGGGGGGCCCCGATGCCCGCCCCCCGGGCGGCGCTCGCGGCGGCGGTCGAGGGCAGCCTCGTCGACGTCGACACCGCGACCCACGTCGAGACCCGGTACCTCGTCTCGCTCATGCGCGGCCAGGTCGCCAAGAACATGATCGGCACCTTCTACGACCTGCAGGCGATCACCGCCGGTGCCTCGCGTCCCGACGGGTACCCCGAGGCGCGGGTCTCGAGGGTCGGGGTGCTCGGCGCCGGGATGATGGGCGCCGCGATCGCCTACGTCTGCGCGAGGGCCGGCATCGACGTCGTCCTGCGGGACGTCTCTCCCGAGGCGGCGGAGCGGGGGAAGGGCTACGCCGAGCGCCTCGAGGCGAAGGCCGTGGAGCGGGGCCGGACGACGCCGGAGCGCTCCGCCGACCTGCTCGGGCGCATCACACCGACGGCCGACCCGGCCGACCTCGCCGGCGTCGACGTCGTCGTCGAGGCGGTCTTCGAGTCCGTCGAGGTGAAGCAGCAGGTGCTGCGGGAGGTCCAGGACCTCGCCCCGGACGCGGTCCTCGGCAGCAACACCTCGACCCTGCCCATCTCCGGGATCGCCGCCGGGCTCGACCGCCCCGAGGACGTCATCGGCATCCACTTCTTCTCACCGGTCGACAAGATGCCGCTCGTCGAGATCGTGCGGGGCGAGAGGACCTCCGACGCGACGCTGGCGCGGGCCTTCGACCTCGTCCGGCAGATCCGCAAGACCCCGATCGTCGTCAACGACAGCCGCGGCTTCTTCACCTCCCGGGTCATCGGGCGCTTCGTCGACGAGGGCGTCGCGGCCGTGGGCGAGGGCGTCGAGCCGGCCCTCGTCGAGCAGGCCGCGCTCCAGGCGGGCTACCCGACCGGGCCGCTCCAGCTCATGGACGAGCTGACCCTCACCCTGCCGCGGACGATCCGCCGGGAGACCCGGGCCGCGGTCGAGGCGGGCGGGGGCACGTGGACCCCGCACGGCGCCGAGGCGGTCGTCGACGCCCTCGTCGACGAGGACGGCCGGACCGGTCGCTCGGGGGGCGCGGGCTTCTACGAGTACGACGAGGCCGGGCGACGGACCCGGTTGTGGCCCGGCCTGCGGGAACGGTTCGCCTCGGGGACGCGGGACCTGCCGCTGCGGGACCTCCAGGAGCGGATGCTCTTCGCGGAGGCGATCGACTCCGTGCGGTGCCTCGACGACGGCGTCCTCACCTCGGTCGCCGACGCCAACGTCGGCTCGCTCCAGGGCATCGGGTTCCCGCCGTGGACCGGCGGCGTCCTCCAGTACGTCAACCAGTACGAGGGCGGCCCGGCCGGCTTCGTCGAGCGGGCCCGAGAGCTCGCCGCCGCCTACGGCCCGCACTTCGAGCCGCCGGAGTCCCTCGTCGCGCTCGCCGCGTCCGGCGGCCGGTACGCGTGAGGGGCGCGGCGTGAGGACACCGATCACCGACCTGCTCGGGATCGAGCACCCGGTCGTCCAGGGCGGGATGATGTGGGTCGGGCGCGCGGAGCTGGCGGCCGCGGTCTCCGAGGCCGGCGGCCTCGGCATCATCACCGCGCTCACCCAGCCGACGCCGGCCGACCTCGTCCGGGAGGTCGAGCGGGCGCGAGCCCTCACGAGCAAGCCGCTCGGGGTCAACCTCACGATCCTGCCCTCGATCGACCCGCCACCGTACGCCGAGTACGTCCGGGCGATCATCGACTCCGGGGTCGAGGTCATCGAGACGGCGGGCGCCAACCCCGAGCCCTTCATGGGGCTGCTGGGGGGCGCCGGCCTCACGGTGCTGCACAAGTGCACGAGCGTCCGGCACGCGCTCAAGGCGCAGGCCGTCGGCGTCGACGCCGTGAGCATCGACGGGTTCGAGTGCGCCGGGCACCCGGGAGAGGGCGACGTCCCCGGTCTCGTCCTCGTCCCCGCGACGGCGGACGCGCTCGACATCCCCTTCGTCGCCTCCGGTGGGTTCGCCGACGGGCGTGGGCTCGCCGCCGCCCTCGTGCTCGGCGCGCACGGGGTGAACATGGGCACGCGCTTCCTGTGCACGCAGGAGTCGCCGGTCTCCGACGCGGTGAAGGCGCGGATCGTCGAGCAGACCGAGCGCGACACCGTCCTGATCTTCCGGCCGCTGCGGAACACGGCCCGGGTGGCGGCGAACTCCGTCGGCCGCGAGGTCGTGCGCATCCTCGACGAGGGCGGGGAGTTCGCGGACGTCCGCGACCTCGTCGCCGGGGCGCGCGGGCGCCGCCTCTTCGACGAAGGGGACCTCGAGGCCGGGATCTGGTCCGTGGGGATGGCCCAGGGGCTCGTCCACGACGTGCCGTCCGCGGGCGAGGTCGTGCGCCGGGTCGTCGCGGAGGCCGAGGCGGTGCTGCGCGATGCCCTCGGCTCGGTGTCGGAGGGTCCGCGGCGCGCCTCGGCCTGAGTCCCGGCGAGGCCCGACGGGGGAGCGAGCACGCCCGAACGCGGGTGCGCCATCGTCCTTTTGGCCCTCCGGTTGACGACTTTTGTCGCCCTCGCCTACGTTAGTCCGCGTTCGACCTGTCAATGACGACGAGGAGACACCGTGACATCTATCCGACGACGGGTGGGCGCAGCCGGCATCGCAGCCGGGTTCGCCGCACTCAGCTTCGCCGGCCCCACCGGGGCCCACGAGGGACACGAGGCGAGCAGCGACCTGCCGCCCGACTCGGCCTTCGACAAGGTCACCATCGACGACACCCCCGGCGAGCCGCTCGACCTCGCCGTCCTCCCGGACTCGCGCGTGCTCCACGTGACGCGGGCCGGCGAGGTCCGCCTCCACGACCCGGACTCCGGTCTCACGACGACCGCCGCCGAGCTCGACGTGTACCTGCACGACGAGGAGGGCCTCCAGAGCGTCGCGATCGACCCGGACTTCGAGCAGAACCACTGGGTCTACATGTACTACTCGCCGGTGCTCGACACCCCGAGCGACGACCCGGTGACGCCGGACGTCAACGAGGGCGACGCCCCCGAGACCGGGACCGCCGAGGACTTCGCGCCCTACGAGGGCTACCTCCAGCTGTCGCGGTTCAAGCTCGTCGGCGACGAGATCGACCTCGACACCGAGGAGGAGATCATCCAGGTCCCCGTCGACCGGGGCATCTGCTGCCACGTCGGGGGCGACGTCGTCTTCGACGACGACGGCAACCTGTACCTCTCGACCGGTGACGACACCAACCCGTTCCAGTCGGGCGGGTACATCCCGATCGACGAGCGCGAGGACCGCAACCCGGCGTTCGACGCCCAGCGCAGCTCGGCCAACACGAACGACCTGCGCGGCAAGATCCTGCGGATCACGCCGACCGACGGCGGCGGGTACACCGTCCCGGACGGCAACATGTTCGAGCCCGGCACGGACGGCACGAAGGCCGAGATCTACGCGATGGGCTTCCGCAACCCGTTCCGCATCGAGCTCGACACCGAGACCGGTCTGCTCTTCGTCGGCGACTACTCGCCGGACGCCCGCTCCGCCGACCCGGACCGTGGTCCGGCCGGCACCGGACGGTGGATGGTCGTCGAGGGCGGCGAGAACTACGGCTGGCCGTACTGCGTCGACCCCGAGACCCCGTACGTCGACTACGACTTCGCGACCCAGGAGTCCGGCGAGCCGTTCGACTGCTCCGCGCCGGTCAACGAGTCCCCGAACAACGACGGTCTCACCGAGCTGCCGCCCGTCGCGGACAGCGAGGTCAAGTACCAGTTCGGCGCGAGCGAGGAGTTCCCGGAGCTCGGCACCGGCGGCATCGGCCCGATGGCCGGTCCCGTCTACCACGGTGAGGCCGCGAAGGGCCGCAAGGCCACCAAGGGCCGTCCGTCGGTCGCCTGGCCGGAGGAGTTCGCCGGCCACCCGCTCTTCGGTGAGTGGACGCGCGACTACATCAAGATGTTCACGCTCGACGAGGACGCCGACGAGGTCACCACGATCGACTCGGTCCTGCCCTCGCTCGTCTTCGACAACCCGATGGACATGGAGTTCGGCCCCGACGGCGCGCTCTACGTCCTCGAGTACGGCGACGGCTACTTCGCGCAGAACCCCGACGCCCAGCTGTCCCGCTTCGACTACATCGGCGAGGGCGGCAACCGCAGCCCGCAGCCGGTCATCGAGGCCGACACGACGAGCGGCGCCGAGGCTCCCCTCACGGTGCGTTTCGACGGCACCGGGTCCAGCGACCCCGAGGGCGACCGTCTCCGCTACGAGTGGGACTTCGACTCCGACGGCAAGGTCGACAGCCGCAAGGCGACCGGCACCTTCACCTACGACGACTTCGGGACCTACCGGGCCAGCCTCAAGGTCACCGACGTCGGCGGCAAGGACCGCGGCCGCTCGGCCTCGACCTACACGGTGATCTCCGTCGGCGGCCAGGCGCCCGAGGTGAGCTTCGTCTCGCCGAGCGACGGTGACAGCTTCGCGTTCGGCGACACCGTCGCCTTCGAGGTGGAGGTCACCGACGACCAGGAGGTCAACTGCGACGACGTCACGGTGACCTACATCGTGGGTCACGACCAGCACGGTCACCCGGTGACGACGGCCTCCGGCTGCTCGGGCACCATCGTCACCTCCGTCCCCGAGGGGCACGACCCCGAGGTCGACGAGATGAGCGCCGTGTTCGTCGCGAGCTACACCGACCCGGGCGCGGGCGACATCCCGCCGCAGACCGGGACCGCACAGGTTCGTCTCATCCCGACGAACTGACCGAGCGCCGACGGCCGGGGGCCCCCCCCGGGGGGCCCCCGCCGACCGCCCACCCGACCCCCGCCACCGCCCCCCGCGACCCCGGGGGGCC
>NZ_JAGSNF010000012.1 GCF_018139485.1 Phycicoccus avicenniae | reverse complement strand
GGGTGTTGGGGCGCGCCCCCCCCCCCGGGGGGGGGGCCGGGGGGGGGCCCCCCGGGGGGGGGCCCCCCCCCCCACGGCCCACCCGACCCTCTCCACCGACCGCCGCGACCCCGGAGCGCAGCGCGACGACCGGCCCCACGAGCAGCTCCACCCTTCACCCCTTCATCGAGAGGACCACGACGATGTGTTTCGGATTCGACGGGTACGCCCCGCTCCGTGAGGCCGCCGAGCGCGGCACCGGCCCCGACCGCCGGTCGCTGCTGCGTGGCGCGGGCGCCACCCTCATCGGCGGTGCGGCCGCCATGGGTGCGGTCGCCCCGGCCGCCGCCAAGGGCCCGAAGGCGGGCAAGGGCGGCAAGGGCCGTCCCGTGCCGCCCGGGCAGATCAGCATCCAGATGTACACGCTGCGTTCCATCACGAACAACGCGACGGTCGACGGCGTGCTCGCCACCCTCGCCGGCATCGGCTACACGAAGGTCGAGCTCGCCGGGTACTACGGCTACTCGGCCGCCGACCTCGGGGCCCTGCTCGACTCCCACGGGATCTCGGCGTCGTCGAGCCACGACGGCATCAGCGGCTCCGAGGAGGCCCTCCACGCGAAGATGGAGAACGCCGTCACCCTCGGCCAGCGCTTCATCAACGTCCCGTACCTGCGCAGCACGTCCTCGGACGCCTGGCGGGCCTGGGCCGACCAGATGAACGAGGAGGCCGCGGTCGCGAAGTCGTACGGCGTCAAGTACGGCTACCACAACCACGCGCACGAGTTCAGCGAGGAGCTGGACGACGGTTCGCGGGCGTGGGACATCTTCACCGAGCGCCTGGACCCGAGCCTGGTCCACCTCGAGGTGGACCTGTTCTGGGCCGTCACCGGCGGCCTGCAGACGGGCGAGGCGACGGAGGCCACGGCGAGCCAGTTCGCGGCCGACGTCATCGCGGCCGCCCCGCAGCAGACGCTCCAGTACCACGTGAAGGACCGCGAGCCGGGGCTCGACCCGTTCGCGGGCAACGCCTTCGCCGACGTGGGCACCGGGTTCGTCGACTTCCCGCAGATCTTCGGCGACCACATGGTCAAGGAGTTCATCGTCGAGAACGACCGGCCCGACGTCGACCCGATCACGACCGCGGAGGTCGGCTACGGCTACCTGCGGACGGTGCGCGCCGAGCGCTGACTGTCCCGGCGGCCATCGGCCGCCCCGTCCGACCGGCCGGTCGGTGACCTCTCGTCACCGGCCGGCCGTCGGCGTGTCAGGACCCGTCGGGGGAGGCGCCGCTGTCCGTGGCTCCGCTGTCCGTGGGTCCGCTCTTTGTGCGTCCGCCCACCGTGGGCCCGTCGGCGGGGGGCGCGCCGAGCGCGGCGAGGACGAGGTCCGCGACGAGGGCGCGGTGCTCGGCGGTGTCCGCCCAGTGCACCGCACGTCCGGCCTCGGTGACGACCCCGAGACCCGCGTGCACGAGGACGCGGGCCTCGGTCGGGTCCAGGTCGGGCCGGACCGCGCGCACCGCAGCCTCCCACCGCGCGACGTGCTCCCGCTGCGCCGCCCGGAGCGGCCGCTGCACGGCCGCGGGCAGACCGCCGGACTCGGCCGTGGCGACGGAGGTGAGCGCCGTGTGCTCGAAGGAGTACCCCACGTAGGCGTCGGCGAGCGCGGACAGCGCCACGGACGGGCTCCGGGCGCCGGCGGTCCGCTCCGCGACGGTCCGCTCGAGGAGGTCGGCGGCCTCGAGGCAGGCGGCGAGGAGGATGTCGGCCTTGCCGCGGTAGTGCCGGTAGAGGCCCGAGGGGGTGAGACCGACGGCGGCCGCGATGTCTCCCATCGACACCTCCGGGTAGCCGTCCCGGTGGAACAGGGGGACGGCCGCGTCGAGGATCTGCCCGCGCCGGCCGGGCGCGGGCGCGCGAGGGGGCGCGGGGACCGGCGTCGGGTGGTCCGCGTGGCCGGGGGTCGCGAGGGCGACCCGGACGGCGGCGTCCGCGAGCAGTCCCTCCGTCCGGCGCGCCGCCATCGAGGTCCGGTGCGTCGTCACGCTGCCGACGGCACCGAGAGCGGCCGCGGCGAGGACCCGTGCGTGGGCCGGGCCGACGTCGGGGGCACCCGCGTCCTGCCGGGCCGATGACACCGCCGTCGCGACACGGTCGGTGATCCGCTCGAACGTGGCGCGAAGGGCCGCGCGGTCGTCCGGCTCGAGGTAGCGCGCCTCCCATCGGTAGATACCGCCGGAGGCGCGGCCCGCGATTGTCGTCCGTGCGACGGCGCGCAGCGTCTCCTCGAGGGAGGCGTCCGGCGGCAGCTCGTCGAGGGTGGCGAGGAGCCCGTCGGCGAGCGCCGTCGCGCAGTGGACGAAGAGGGCGTACTTGTTCGGGAAGTGCCGGTAGAGGGCGGCGGCGCTGATCCCCTCGGCCGCCGCGATGTCGTCCATCCCGACGGCGTGGTAGCCCCGCTCGCTGAAGGCCCGGCCGGCGGCGGCCGCGATGAGCTCGCGGCGGTTGCGCGGCCTGGACCCCCGGGTGGTCCGCGTGGTCGCCGTGTCCGTCACGAGGTCCTCCTTCACCGCCGCGCCCTCCAGAGTCAACCACGGTCGACCCCCCCGGCGGCGGAGGGCCCGCGGGGCGGAACGCGGGCGACGCACGTGAACCGGGCATCACTTAGAAGAGAATCATGATTAACAAAAGTCTTGTCGCCCCTGGATCGGACGGGCATACTGGCGGGCATCCGCAGCAGCGTCGCCACGGAAGGCCACGGCCATGACGAGCACCCCCACGACCGCCGCCCCCACGTCCGCCCCGACCACCGCGCCCGCGTGGTCGTTCCGCCACCACTGGGTGGCGCACGTCGCGGCTCACGCCACGATGCGGCCCGAGGCCACCGCCCTCCGCTTCACGGGCCGGACGACGACCTGGCGCGAGCTCGCCGACCGCTCGTTCTCCCTCGCCGCCGCGCTGCGCGAGCGGGGGGTCGGGGCGGGTGACCGGGTCGCCCTCCTCACGCTCAACCACCCGTACTTCCTCGAGGCGGTGCTCGCGGCGAACGCCCTCGGCGCGATCGCCGTGCCGCTGAGCTTCCGGCTCGCCCCGCCGGAGCTCGACCACATCCTCGGGGACGCCGGTCCGTCGGCCGTGCTCGTCGACGCCCCGCTCGTCCCGCTGCTCGCGGCCGTCCCCGACGTCGCGGCGCGGGTCCCCACCCGCGTCGTCATCGGTGAGCGCCCCGAGGGCAGCGACCTGGAGGAGTACGAGGACCTCGTCGCCGGCCACGAGCCGCTCGAGCCGGACGACGTCCCCGAGGACGCCACCGCGCTGCTCATGTACACGTCCGGGACGACCGGGCGGCCCAAGGGGGCGATGCTCAGCCATCGCAACATGCAGGTCCAGGCGCTCACGTGCATCCGGGCGATGAACATGGTCGACGAGTCCGACGTCGGCTTCCTCACCGCGCCCTTCTTCCACATCGCGGGGCTCGGCTCGATCGTCGCCAACCTCGTCGTCGGGGTGCCGACGGTCATCCACCCGCTCGGGGCGTTCGACCCGGCCGCGGTCCTGGACGCCTACGAGCGCGAGGGCGCGACGATCGTCTTCAACGTGCCGCAGCAGTGGCAGCTCATCTGCGCCCAGCCGGACGCCGCCCAGCGCGACCTCCGCCTGCGCATCATCAGCTGGGGTGCGGCCCCCGCGAGCGACGCACTGCTGCGCCGGATGGGGGAGACTTTCCCGGACGCGCTCAACGTCGCCGTCTTCGGTCAGACCGAGACGAGCCCGATCACGTGCGTGCTCCGCGGTGAGGAGTCGCTGCGCAAGCTCGGCTCGGTCGGGCGCCCGGTGCCGACCGTCCAGTACCGCGTCGTCGACGCCGCGATGCAGGACGTGCCGGTCGGGGACGTCGGCGAGATCGTCTACCGCGGTCCGAACGTCATGCAGGGCTACTGGAACAGGCCCGAGGCGACGGCCGCGGCCTTCGACGGTGGCTGGTTCCACTCCGGCGACCTCGTGCGCCAGGACGAGGAGGGCTTCGTCTGGGTCGTCGACCGGGCCAAGGACATGATCATCAGCGGCGGCGAGAACGTGTACTGCGCCGAGGTCGAGAACGCCGTGGCCGGGCACCCGTCGGTGGTCGAGGTCGCGGTCATCGGCCGCGCCGACGACCGGTGGGGCGAGGTGCCGGTGGCGGTCGTCTCGCTGGCGCCCGGGGCCGAGTCGCTCGGCGTCGAGGAGCTGTCGGACTTCCTCCGGGACCGGCTCGCCTCGTTCAAGCACCCGAAGGCGCTCACCCTCGTCGAGGCGCTCCCGCGCAACGCCGGGGGCAAGGTCGCCAAGGGCGTGCTGCGGACCGCCGACACCGAGGCCCTCAGCGCCGGGTGACGTGCCGCCCGGCCTGCCCGGGGTCCGGCCGCTGAGGGACCCGCACCGCGCGGGAGAGCAGCTCGAAGGGGCCGGTGCCGAAGCGCCGGTCCAGCAGCAGGCAGGTCCCGACGACGAGGACCGTCGTGACCCCGAGGACGAGGAAGGAGTCGTCCCGGGCGCCGCCGCGCAGCGGTGAGATCGCCGCGAGCACGAGGATCTGGAGCGTGTACGCCGTGAAGGCGAGCCGCCCCGTCGACAGGACGGGTTCCAGGGCCGGCGCCAGCCGGGGCAGTCGTTCGCGGACCACGAGCACGAGGGCGAAGGAGCCGAGGACGACGCCGGAGGCGAGGAACGTCGCCGCGACGACCTCCGCGGTCGTCCCCGAGTAGGCGGCCGCCCCCTCGTCGGTCGCCCGGCCCATGACGTGGACGAGCGCCGCGGTGCCGAGGAGGACGGCTGCGGCGGCGGTCGTCGTGAGCAGCCGGTCGAGCCGCCCGAGGAGCATGACGAGGACGAGTCCGCCGAGCGCCATCGGCAGGAACGACGCGAGCCGGTAGTTGGCCCCGGCGGCGGTCCACAGCAGCAGGTCGCGCAGGGGGCCCGTCACCGCCCCGTCGGCGACCAGCCCGCGGGCGCGCTCCATGACGATGGGCCCGACGACCGCGGCCCCGACCGCCGCGCCGAGGGTGAGCACCGGCAGCCGGCGCAGGAGCACCGCGAGGGGGGCGAGGACGACGACGAGCACCCCGAGGTAGGGCAGGACGACGTCGATCTGGCCGTAGGTCATCTGGAGGGCGACGCCGACGACGAGCAGGAGTACCCCCCGCAGCACGTTGTCGCCGACGAACCGCGCGGCGGACACCGTGCCGGACTCCAGGCGCAGCGCCATCGCGACGGCGATGACGACGGCGAAGAGCGGCGCGGTGAGGTACTCCGAGAGCTCGAAGACACCGCCGACCGGGCTGAGGTGGGCGACGAGCATCGACAGGACGGCGATCCCACGGGCGGCGTCGAGGCCCTCCAGTCGTCCCCCGGGACCCTGCGCGTGGCGGGTGGGGCTGACGTGACGACCGCTCATGGGCCCAGTCTCGCCGAGCCGGGGCCTGCGCGTGGGCGGGACACCCCGGCGGGGCGGCGCCCGTGGGGCGAGGCGGGTCGGGCCGAGGCCGGTGGGCCGGGCGTCGCGGCCGTTCAGGCGCTCGTGGCGCCGCGGTCGTCAGCCGCTCGTGGCGTCGAGGTGCTGGAGGAGGTCGTGGGCGGCGAGCTCGACGTCCTTGTGCCGCCACTCCGAGGCGCGGTAGACGCAGGCGATGAGGGCGGAGCGGTGGACCCGACGGAGGTCGCCGACGACGAAGGCGTACCGCGCCTTCGTCCCGTCCGTCGCGCCCTCGGTGAGGCCGAGGTGCCAGCGGGCGTACTCCTCCCAGGAGTGCCGTTCGAGCCAGGCGTTCTGCCGTGCGGCGTCGGGCTGCGCCTCACCCCAGTCGCTGTCGAGGACGTACTGGCGGGTGTCGACCAGCCGTCGCACGTGGGCGACGGCGTCGGGGTTCACCGCGTAGCGGGCCATCGCCCCACGGTAGTCCTGAGAAGCCGCTCAGGAGGGTGCCGATCCGGACAGCGCCATGGCACCGAACTGCCATCGGTCCCTCCATGAGGTGCCCCGTCCGCGGGGCGGGGGTCGGCCGGGGTCACGCCGCAGGGGGCGCGACCCCGGTCCGGCTCCGTCCGGCCGCGCGAGCCGCGGCCGACGGGCCGGGCGGCCCCGCTCCGCGGGCGACCGGGGGCGGTGGGAGGATGGCCGGCGTGACGGCGACGACCCTCGACGGCAAGGCAGTGCTCGCGACGATCAAGGACGAGCTGCGGGCGCGCGTGGCGGCGCTCGCCGAGCAGGGCGTCGTCCCCGGTCTGGGGACAATCCTCGTCGGTGACGACCCCGGCAGCCGCTGGTACGTCGGCGCCAAGCACAAGGACTGCGCCGAGGTCGGCATCCACTCCATCCGGCGCGACCTGCCGACAGGGACCTCCCAGGACGAGGTCCTCGACGTCGTGCGCGAGCTCAACGCGGACCCTGCCTGCACCGGCTTCATCGTCCAGCAGCCCACGGGCCTCGACGAGAACGCGATCCTCTCGGCCGTCGACCCCGCGAAGGACGTCGACGGCCTGCACCCGACGAACCTCGGCTGGCTGGTCCTCGGGAAGGCCGCGCCGCTGCCCTGCACGCCGGTCGGCTGCATCGAGCTGCTCCGGCGCTACGATGTCCCGCTCGCCGGGGCGGAGGTCGTCGTCGTCGGGCGTGGCATCACCGTCGGTCGGCCGCTCGGGCTCATCCTCACGCGGCGGTCCGAGAACGCCACGGTCACGTTGTGCCACACCGGGACCCGGGACCTCGCCGCCGAGGTACGCCGGGCCGACGTCGTCGTCGCGGCCGCCGGGGTGCCGGGCATCGTCACCGCCGACATGGTCAAGCCCGGAGCGGCCGTCCTCGACGTGGGCGTCTCGCGGGTCGTCGACGAGGCGACCGGTAAGGCCCGGGTGGCGGGCGACGTCGCCGACGACGTGTGGGAGGTCGCCGGCCACGTGTCCCCGAACCCCGGCGGTGTCGGCCCGATGACCCGCGCGATGCTCCTGAGCAACGTCGTCCAGGTCGCCGAGCAGCAGGTCGCCGCCCGGGGCTGAACCCCGCCCGCCTGCGTCCCGAGGGCGACGCGGCGCCACGCCACCGGACACGCGAGGGCCGCGCCGGACGTGCCGGCGCGGCCCTCGGTGTCGGGCGTCGGGTCAGATGAGGCCGAGACCCGCGACGGCGTCGCGCTCGCCGACGAGCTCCTCGACCGAAGCGTCGATCCGCCCGCGGGAGAAGTCGTCGATCTCGAGGCCCTGGACGATCTCCCAGCGGCCGCCGCTGACCATGACGGGGAAGGAGGACATGATCCCCTCCTGCACCCCGTAGGAGCCGTCCGAGCGGACCGCCATCGAGACCCAGTCGCCGTCGGCGGTGCCCTCGACCCAGGTGCGGGCGTGGTCGATCGTCGCCGACGCCGCGGAGGCCGCCGAGGACGCGCCGCGCGCCTCGATGATCGCCGCGCCGCGCTTGGCGACCGTCGGGATGAAGGTGTTCTCGAGCCAGTCCTGGTCACCGACGGCCTCGGCGGCGTTGCGGCCGCCGACCTCGGCGTGGAAGAGGTCGGGGTACTGCGTCGCGGAGTGGTTGCCCCAGATCGTCATCCGGCGGATCTCGGTGACCGGCACGTCCAGCTTCGACGCGAGCTGCGAGATGGCGCGGTTGTGGTCGAGCCGGGTGAGCGCCGAGAACCGCTCGGTGGGGATGTCGGGGGCGTTGCTCATCGCGATGAGGGCGTTGGTGTTCGCCGGGTTGCCCGTGACGGTGACCCGGACGTCGTCCGCGGCGACGGCGTTGAGCGCCTTGCCCTGCGGGGCGAAGATGCCGCCGTTGGCCTCGAGGAGGTCGCCGCGCTCCATGCCCGGGCCGCGCGGGCGGGCGCCAACGAGGAGGGCGTGGTTGACGCCGTCGAAGACGACGTTCGGGTCGTCGCCGATCTCGACCTTGGCGAGCGTCGGGAACGCGCAGTCGTCGAGCTCCATGACGACGCCCTCGAGCGCCTTGAGGGCCGGGGTGATCTCGAGGAGCCGCAGCTCGACCGGGGTGTCCGGGCCGAGGAGCGCGCCGCTCGCGATGCGGAACAGGAGGCTGTAGCCGATCTGGCCGGCGGCGCCGGTGACGGCGACCTTGACGGGCGTGCTGGTCACGGGATCTCCCTTGGTCGGGTGCGGTTCAGGAGGGTCGGGCTGGCTGTCGACGCTACCAGCGCCGGCGGGGTCCGACGCCGGTCGCCGGGGTGGCCTGGACCACCCCGGCGGGCCGGTCAGCGGAGGGGGTCGATGACGGCGTTGAACGTCGCCGACGGGCGCATGACGGCCGCGGCCTTGTCACCGTCGGGCCGGTAGTAGCCGCCGATGTCGGCCGGCTCGCCCTGGACGGCGACGAGCTCGGACTCGATCGTCTCGGTCTCGGCGACGAGCTTCTCGGCCACCGGGCCGAAGACCTCCGCGAGCTGCTCGTCGCGCGTCTGCGCCGCGAGCTCCTGGGCCCAGTAGCGGGCGAGCCAGAAGTGGCTGCCGCGGTTGTCCGTCGAGCCGACCTTGCGCGAGGGCCCCTTGTTCTCGTTGAGCAGGGTCTCGGTCGCCTTGTCGAGGGCGTCGCCGAGCACCCCGGCGCGGTCGTTGCCGGCGTCGGCCTCGTGCCGGAAGGACTCGGCGAGGGCGAGGAACTCCCCGAGGCTGTCCCAGCGCAGGTAGTCCTGCTCGACGAGCTGCTGGACGTGCTTCGGGGCCGAGCCGCCGGCGCCGGTCTCGAAGAGCCCGCCGCCGTTCATGAGCGGCACGACGGAGAGCATCTTCGCCGAGGTCCCGACCTCGAGGATCGGGAAGAGGTCGGTGTTGTAGTCGCGCAGGACGTTGCCGGTGACCGAGATCGTGTCCTCGCCACGGCGGATCCGCTCGACGGACAGCCTCGCGGCCTCGACCGGCGCGAGGACCCGGATGTCGAGGCCCTCGGTGTCGTGCTCGGCGAGGTACTCGTGGACCTTCGCGACGAGGTTGCGGTCGTGCGCGCGCGTCTCGTCGAGCCAGAACACGGCGGGGGTGTCCGAGGCCCGGGCGCGCGTCACGGCGAGCTTGACCCAGTCGCGGATCGGGGCGTCCTTGGTCTGGCAGGCGCGCCACACGTCGCCCGTCTCGACCTCGTGGGACATGAGGACGTCGCCGCCGCTGCTCACGACCTCGACGGTGCCCGGGGCGGGCATCTCGAAGGTCTTGTCGTGGCTGCCGTACTCCTCGGCCTTCTGCGCCATGAGGCCGACGTTGGGGACCGAGCCCATCGTCGTCGGGTCGTACGCGCCGTGCTCCTTGCAGTCGTCGATGACGGCCTGGTAGACGCCGGCGTACGAGCTGTCGGGGATGACGGCGAGGGTGTCGTGCTCGCCGCCGTCCGGGCCCCACATGTGCCCCGAGGTGCGGATCATCGCCGGCATCGAGGCGTCGATGATGACGTCGCTCGGGACGTGGAGGTTCGTGATGCCCTTGTCCGAGTTGACCATCGCCATCCGGGGGCCGTCGGCGAGGCCCTGCTCGAAGGCCGCGCGGATCTCGACCCGGTTCGGCAGCGCGTCGAGCCCGTCGAGGATGCCGCCGAGACCGTTGTTCGGGGACAGGCCCGCGGCCTTGAGGTCGGCGCCGTGGCGGGCGAAGACCTCGGGGAAGAACGCCTTGACGACGTGGCCGAAGATGATCGGGTCGCTGACCTTCATCATCGTCGCCTTGAGGTGGACCGAGAAGAGGACGTCGTCGGCCTTGGCCTGCGCGATCTGCTCCTTCAGGAAGGCCTCGAGCGCGGCGACGTGCATGACGGTGGAGTCGACGACCTCGCCCGCGAGCACCGGGATGCCCTCCTTGAGGACGGTGACGGTGCCGTCGGTGCCCTTGTGGCGGATCGTCAGGCTGTCGTCGGCGTCCATGACGACGGACTGCTCGTTGCTGCGGAAGTCGTCGGCGCCCATCGTCGCGACGCGGGTCCTGCTGTCGGCAGACCACTCGCCCATCGAGTGCGGATGGTTGCGGGCGTAGTTCTTCACCGCGGCGGGCGCGCGCCGGTCGGAGTTGCCCTCGCGCAGGACCGGGTTGACGGCGCTGCCCTTGACCTTGTCGTACCGGGCGCGGACGTCGCGCTCCTCGTCGGTCGAGGGCTCGTCCGGGTAGTCCGGCAGGTCGTACCCCTGGCCCTGGAGCTCGCGGATCGCGGCCTTGAGCTGCGGCATCGAGGCGGAGATGTTCGGCAGCTTGATGATGTTCGCGTCCGGCGTCGTCGCGAGCTCCCCGAGCTCGGCGAGGTCGTCGGACACCCGCTGCTCGTCGGTCAGCCGGTCGGGGAACTGGGCGAGGATGCGGCCGGCGAGCGAGATGTCGCGGGTCTCCACGTCGACGCCGGCGGACTGGGCGAAGGCCTGGACGACCGGCAGGAACGAGTACGTGGCCAGCATCGGGGCCTCGTCGGTGAGGGTGTAGATGATCTTCGCCATGGGGCGCCGGCTCCTCGGGTCGGGAATATCTTGACGTCAAGACAAATCCTACCGGAGCCGGGCCGGCGGCGACACCCCGCGCGGGTCCCGCCGGCTACGCGTGCGCGTCGTCCGCCAGGGCGTCGAGGGCGGCCCGGACCTCGTCGAGGACCTCGGGGCGGGCGACGACGAGGTCGGGGAGGTAGGGGTCCTCGCGGTTGTACTGCAGCGGCGACCCGTCGACCCGGGTCGGGGCCAGGCCGTACCCGGTCGCGACGGCGACCGGGGCCGCGGAGTCCCACTCGTACTGGCCCCCGGCGTGGACGTAGGCGTCGACGGTGCCGTCGAGGACCGCCATCGCCTTGACCCCGGCCGAGCCCATCGGCACGAGCTCGGCGCCGAGCCGCTCGGCGAGGGCGGCGACGAACTCCGGCGGCCGGCTACGGCTCACGGCGAGACGGACCGGTCCGTCGGGCCGGGCGGGCAGCGCCTCGGGGCGGTCCATCCGCAGGACGAGGTCCCGGGCCGGCAGTCCCACGGCCCCGGCGACCAGGGCACCCCGCTCCCAGAGGGCGACGTGCACGGCCCAGTCGTCCCGCGGGCGCTCGGAGAACTCGCGGGTGCCGTCGAGGGGGTCGACGATCCACACCCGGTCGGCGGTCACCCGGGCCACGTCGTCCGAGCCCTCCTCGCTGAGGACGGCGTCGTCGGGGCGCCAGGCGGTGAGCAGCGCGAGGATCCGCTCGTGGGCCACCCGGTCGCCGTGGTCCTTGAGGTCCCTGCCCTCGAGGTCGGCGCGGTCGGCGCGGACCTCGACGAGCAGGTGGCCGGCCTCGGCGGCGACCGCGGCGGCGACCTCGTGGTCGGATCCGGGATCGGGGGCGGTCATCGGGTGGTCCTCTCGTCGGGTCCGGGTCGGTCCGTGGGGTCGGTCGTGGCGGTCGTGGCGGTCGTGGAGGCCGTGGAGGCCGCGGGGGGCGTCGTGTCCGCGGGGTGCTCCGGCGCCGGGGGGTCCCCGGTGCGCCGGTCCATGGGGTCGAAGGAGGAGAAGGCGGGGAGGCCGTGGGCTCGGCGGAGGACGGCCCAGCCGAGGGGGCCGAGCACGAGGAGGGCCGCGCCGATCGCGCCGACCGTCGTCGGCGGCACCCCGAGGAGTGCCAGCCCGGTGAGGGTGAGGACGATGACGATGCCGCGCCGGATCGCCGACCCCGGGACCCAGGCGGCGAGCCGGGCGCCGAGCATCGTCCCGGGCGTGCCACCCACGACGAGGGGGACGAGCACGTTCCAGTCGACGCCCGAGGTGATGACGTGCCCGACGGCGGCGGCGAGGACGAGCGGGACGGCCTGGACGAGGTCGGTGCCGACGAGGCGCCGTGCCGCGAGGCCCGGGTGCAGCAGGAGGAGGGCGACCATGATGATCGAGCCGGACCCGACGCTCGTGAGGCCGACGAGCAGCCCGCCCACCGCCCCGACGGCGATCGTCGCGACCGTGCGCCCCTGCGCCGCGTCGCCGGTCCCGCGGCCCCAGCCCCGGAACACCGAGCCGTAGACCCGCAGGGTGTACGTCGACGCCGCGAGCAGCAGCGCGACGCCGATGAAGACCTTGAGGAGGTCCTCCTGCTCCTCGGGTGACCCGACGAGCCGGATGAGGAAGGCCCCGGCGAAGGCGAACGGTACGGAGCCGACGACGAGCAGCCTCGCGAGCCGCCAGTCCGGGGAGCCGGTGCGAGCGTGCACGGCGGCGCCGACGGACTTGTTGACGGCCGCCGCGACGAGGTCGTTGGCGACGGCGGCGCTCGGGGGGATGCCGAGGAAGACCAGGGCGGGCGTCATGAGGGCTCCGCCGCCCATGCCGGTGAGCCCGACGACGATGCCGACGAGGAAGCTGACGACGAGGACCGCCAGCGCGGCCTGGGTGAGGAGCTCAGCGGGCACGGCCAACCTCCGGGTCGAGCAGGGCGAGGACCTCGTCGGCGCACGCGCCGACGTCGCGGCCCGTCGTGTCGATCCGAAGGTCGGGCTCGTCCGGGACGTCGTAGGGCGCCGAGATGCCGGTGAAGTCCGGGATCTCGCCGCGTCGGGCCCGGGCGTAGAGGCCCTTGCGGTCTCGGCGCTCGCACTCCTCGAGGGGGGTGGCGACGTGGACGAGGACGAACCGCGCGCCGCGGTCGGCCGCCATCGCGGCGACGTCCCGGCGGACCGCGTCCTCGGGGGCGATCGGGCTGCACACGGCGATGCCGCCGTGGTGGGCGACCTCGGCGGCGACCCAGCCGATGCGGCGCACGTTCGTGCGGCGGTCCTCCGGGGAGAAGCCGAGCCCTGCCGTGAGGTGCCGGCGGACGACGTCACCGTCGAGCAGCGTCACCGGCGTCCCGCCCTCGACGAGCCGGGTGGCCACCGTGCGCGCGATCGTCGACTTGCCCGACCCGGAGAGGCCGGTGAGGAGGAGGACGACCCCGGCCGGGTGGTCTCCGCCCTCGGCGGGGCGGCCGGCCCCGCCGGAGCCGGTGGTCGGCACGAGACCCAGGGTCGCGAGGAGGGCGGCGCGGCGGTCGAGGTCGTCCGGGACCGGGACCACGAGCACCCGGGCGCCGGAGGACGCGGCGGCGGAGACGGCAGCGCGCACCGTGGCGGTGCCCGCGAGGGGGCCGTCGAGGGAGGTCGAGGCCAGGACGAGGAGCGTCGCGCCGGCAGGGACGCCGTCCGGCACCTCGTCGGCGGCGGCGACGAGCACGACCTGCTCGCCGGACAGGTCCCGCGGCCCGGTGAGGTGGAGGTCCTGGAAGGGGCGGGACGACGGCGCCGAGAGCCAGACCGGCCGACCGGTCACGTGCTCGTCGCCGACGCGCCCGACGTCCTCGAGCCGCGCGACGGGGACGCCCTCGGGGTCGACGACCTCGACGGCGCCGGCGGTCAGGGCGGCGTCGAGGTCCTCAGGTGACAGGCGCAGTGGCCGCGGCCCGGCGGTCGGTCCGTAGAGCCCGCGGCGCAGCAGGTCGAGGTCGTCGAGATCCGCCCGGGAGGGGCAGACGGTCGGTGGGCGAGGGGTCACGACCGATAGTGTGCCAAGCGCCCATCGGCCCTCGGGCGGACGCTCGATCGCCGAGACCGAAGGTTCGGTTATGGTGCTCAAAACTTGCCGTCATGAAAGGTCCCGCGTGACGACCCAGCCGACGTACCGGCTCTCGCAGCTCGACGAGCTCGAGGCCGAGTCCATCCACATCTTCCGGGAGGTGGTCGCCGAGCTCGAGCGGCCCGTCCTGATGTTCAGCGGGGGCAAGGACTCCATCGTCATGCTCCGTCTCGCGGAGAAGGCATTCCACCCCGCCCGCATCCCGTTCCCGGTGCTGCAGGTCGACACGGGGTACGACTTCCCCGAGGTCCTCGCGTGCCGGGACTCCTGGGTCGACCGGCTCGGGGTGCGGCTGCTCGTCGCCTCCGTCGAGGAGGCCATCGCCGACGGCGTCGTCGTCGACGACGGACGCACGAGCCGCAACCGGCTCCAGATCGGGACGCTGCTGCACGCCATCGAGGAGAACGCCTTCACCGCGGCCTTCGGTGGCGGGCGCCGGGACGAGGAGAAGGCCCGCGCCAAGGAGCGGGTGTACTCGCACCGCGACGAGTTCGGCCAGTGGGACCCGAAGAACCAGCGTCCCGAGCTGTGGTCGCTCTACAACGGGCGGCTCCACGAGGGCGAGCACATGCGGGTGTTCCCGCTGTCGAACTGGACCGAGCTCGACATCTGGGACTACATCACCCGCGAGCGCATCGAGATCCCCTCGATCTACTTCAGCCACCGCCGCCGCGTCTTCGAGCGCGACGGGATGCTGCTGTCCGAGAGCGAGTTCAACCCGCTGCGGGAGGGTGAGACGGTGCAGGAGCGCACCGTCCGCTTCCGGACCGTCGGGGACCTCACCCTCACCGGCTGCGTCGAGAGCGAGGCCGCCACGCTCGAGGAGATCGTCGAGGAGGTCGGTGCCTCCCGGATCACCGAGCGCGGCGCCACCCGCGGCGACGACCGGTTCTCCGAGGCCGCCATGGAGGACCGCAAGAAGGAGGGCTACTTCTGATGGACCTGCTCCGTTTCGCCACCGCCGGCTCGGTCGACGACGGCAAGTCCACCCTCATCGGGCGGCTGCTGCTGGACTCCAAGTCGATCTTCGAGGACCAGCTCGAGGCGGTCGAGGCCACCTCGCGCACCAAGGGCTACGACTACACCGACCTCGCGCTGCTCACCGACGGCCTGCGCTCCGAGCGGGAGCAGGGCATCACGATCGACGTGGCCTACCGCTACTTCGCGACGCCGAAGCGCAAGTTCATCATCGCCGACACCCCGGGCCACGTGCAGTACACGCGGAACATGGTGACCGGCGCGTCGACGGCCGACCTCGGGCTCGTCCTCGTCGACGCGCGTCAGGGGCTCACCGAGCAGTCCCGTCGGCACGCGGTCATCCTGTCGCTGCTGCGGGTGCGCCACCTCGTCCTCGCCGTCAACAAGATGGACCTCGTCGACTTCGACCGGGCGACCTTCGAGCGGATCCGGGACGAGTTCGCGGCGTTCACCGCGCGGCTCAACGTGCCCGACCTCACCGTCATCCCGATCTCGGCCCTGCAGGGCGACAACGTCGTGACGCGCAGCGAGAACATGCCGTGGTACGACGGCTCGTCGCTGCTGCACCACCTCGAGAACGTCCACATCGCCGCCGACCGCGAGCTGCGCGACGTGCGCTTCCCCGTGCAGTACGTCGTCCGGCCGAAGTCGGACGAGTACCACGACTACCGCGGCTACGCGGGACAGGTGGCGAGCGGGGTCCTCAAGCCCGGCGACGAGGTCATGGTCCTGCCGAGCGGGCTCACGAGCCGGATCGCGGGGATCGACCTGTTCGACCGGGAGATCGAGGAGGCCTACCCCCCGATGTCGGTCGTCGTCCGGCTCGAGGACGACCTCGACGTCTCGCGGGGCGACATGATCTGCCGGCCGCACAACCAGCCGGACCAGTCCCAGGACGTCGACGCGATGGTGTGCTGGATGACGAAGGAGCCGTTGCGTCCGCGCCAGAAGCTCGCGATCAAGCACACGACGCGCAGCGCCCGGGCGGTGGTCAAGGACGTCCAGTACCGGCTCGACATCAACACCCTGCACCGCGACGCCGACACCCACGAGCTCGGGCTCAACGAGATCGGCCGGGTCCGGCTGCGCACGACCCAGCAGCTGCTCACCGACCCCTACGAGCAGAACCGGGTCACCGGGTCGTTCATCCTCATCGACGAGGCCACCGGGGTCACCGTCGGTGCGGGGATGATCAACTGACGGGGTGCTCCTCGCCAGCGTCAACGTCAACGGGATCCGGGCGGCGGTCCGGCGGGGCGGCCTGGACTGGCTCGCCGCGTCGGGCGTCGACGTCCTGACCCTCCAGGAGGTCCGGGCCGACGACGCCCAGCTGCGGACGGCGCTGCGCGGCAGCGTGTTCGAGGGCTGGGAGGTCGCGCACGCCCCGAGCATGGCGAAGGGCCGCGCCGGCGTCGCCGTCCTGAGCCGGCTACCGGTCGAGGCGGTGCGCACGGACGTCGGTCCCGAGTTCGAGGGCGCCGGCCGGTGGGTCGAGGCCGACGTCGTCGACGGTGACCACCGGGTGACCGTCGCCTCGGCGTACGTCCACACCGGCGAGGCGGGCACGGCGAAGCAGGACGAGAAGGACCGCTTCCTCACGCGGGTGGGGGAGCGGATCGCGTCGTGGTCGGCGGCCGGGCGTTCCGCCGTCGTCACCGGTGACCTCAACGTCGCGCACACGCAGGACGACCTGAGGAACTGGAAGGGCAACCGCGGCAAGGCGGGGTTCCTGCCGGAGGAGCAGGCCCACCTCGACCGCTGGGCCGCCGAGCACGAGGCGGTCGACGTCCACCGACGGCTGCACGGGCCGGGGCCGGGTCCCTACACGTGGTGGTCGTGGCGGGGGAAGGCGTTCGACAACGACGCCGGCTGGCGGATCGACTACCACTGGGCGACGGCACCGCTCGCGGCCCGGGCGACCCGCGCCGAGGTCGGGCGGGCGCCGAGCTACGCCGAGCGCTGGAGCGACCACGCGCCGGTGCTCGTCGAGTACGCCGTCTGAGCAGAGGCGTCCTCGCACCGCCTTCGCCGCGGAGCGTTCGAGCCTCGAGGGGAGACCCCGTCGCTCGGACGGAGTGGTCGACCTTCCTCCGGCGATCAGCTCTCGCTGCTGCACCCTGACACGGCGTGGCGAGGAGAAGCCGGAGGACGACGGTGACCTCTCGGACGAGCCAGGAGAGTGGAGACCCATCGAGTGGGTCGATCTGAGCGTCCAGCAGGGCTCGATCCTCCTGTGGGCCGACACCGACGGGATGGGCTTCACGCGAGCCCTGATCGACGGCATGGTGCGAGTGGTCAGCGAGGAGCTGCAGCGGATCGGAGCCGATGCCTCGATCTCGGTGGCGAAATCTCGGTGGCGAACCCGGTGTCCGGGTAGCAGTGGTGGGAGGGCGATGCCGATCCACCGGTCGCACAGCTCCGGGTCGCCGGGTGCCCGGGTCCTGTGATCGCGCGGTGGCGTCGAGCAGTCACGGTGGAGGGCGGCCGGGAGGCCGGGCTAGGCGGCTCGGGGTGCCGTGTCGATGGTGAGGGCTCGGTCATAGGAGCCGGGGGTGAGGTCCCAGACGACGTACCGGCCGTGGTCGTCGGGTCGGCCGCGGACCTCGGCCCAGAGCCGTCGTCGGTGGACGGCCGTGTGGTGACGTTGGCAGAGCAGCGCGGCGTTGCCGACGTCCGAGCGGCCCCCGTCGGCCCAGTGCCGGACGTGGTGGGCGCGGGCCCAGTCGGCCGGCGCCCCGCATCCCGGGTACGTGCAACCGCGGTCGCGACGCCGCAACAGTCGGCGCTGCGCGCGGGTGAAGAGCCGGGCGACCCGGCCGACGTCGAGGAGCTCGCCCTCGGTGCCGAGGACGTACGGCACGAGCGCCGCATCGCAGGCGATCCGGCGGAGGGCCTCCGGCGCGACGAGCACGCCGTCGGCGGTCGAGCCGAGGACCTCGGCAGCGCCGGTGCGACCCTCGAGGTCCGTGAGGTCGACGCTCACGTGGAGCACGGCGGGGGCGGTGGACGGGTCGCCGGCTTCCCCCGCGTCGATCGCGCTGGAGCGACGGCAGACCTCGGTCAGGGCCTCGACGCGCCGCTGGCCGGCCGGGCGGAGGTCCCGCTCGCCCGTCTCCGGGTTCGGGGCGGGGGCGGAGAGCGGTCCGATCGCGGCCTCGAGGGCCGCCGCCTGCTCGGGAGCCATCCACAGCTGGTACTCGGTGAGGTCGCCGGACTCGACCCGCGGCGCGGAGAGCCGGGCTGCCTGCGCGAGCCGGTGCTGCAGGTCGTCGACAGCGCCAACGTGGCCGTACTCGGCGACGAGGCGTGGCCGCAGCCCACGCATCACCGTGGGTCCCCACTCGGCGGCGAGGTCGAGGAGCCCGGCGGTGACCGTCGGCAGGGCCTCCTCGCGCAGGTGCGGCGCCAGCCTCGTGCACTCACGCAGGACGGCGCAGGCGGTGCCGGTCTCGACCTGACCCGACTCGACCGCTCGCCACGCGAGGCCGAGGGGCGAGGCCTCGTCGACCGCGGCGGTGGCGAGTCCCGAGCCCGCCGATCCCACGTCCACCGCCAGCCGGGCGAGCGACGCGGACCCGCCCTGCCGCAGCGACGGCGCGTGCTCCCGGACCCAGGCCTGGGTCTCCGACCCGGCGACCTCGCCGCGGCGGACCGCCTCGACGGTGACCGCGGCGCGCGCCGCGGATCCCTTCGCGGTGACGTCGTCGACGAGCCCCATGAGGTCGGCCAGCTCCGGACCCGACGCCTCACCCAGCACCTGGGTGAGGCCGTCGAGGGCCTCTCGCGCAGCCTCGAGGGCGGAGCGTCGCTCCGTCAGTGTGCTGGTCCCCCCGGCCATGCTCCATGATATCGAACATGTGTTCGATGACGCAAGGGTCGAGGCGGACCTGTGGAGAGTGTCCGTCGGCGGGATACCGACACTCGGGGCCGGAGCCGGGCAGCGGTCCACCGCGGGAGGGTCGACCCCGTGGGGACGGGGTGGATCCTCCCGGCGAGGGCCGGACGCCGGGCCGGATCCTCCAGGGGAGGACCGGAAGCCGAGCCCCCTCAGGCGTCCCGGGCGGCGGGCGGACCCGCGGTCACGGCGAAGCAGCGCGGCGCGGTCCACCCGCGCTCGGCGAACGCGGCCCGCACGGACTCCTCGGCCGCGGCCACCGACCCCTCCGGGACGAGCGCGATCGACGACCCACCGAACCCGCCCCCCGTCATCCGCGCCCCGAGCGCCCCGGCCGAGAGCGCCGCGTCCACCGACACGTCGAGCTCCTCGCAGCTCACCTCGTAGTCGTCGCGCAGCGAGGCGTGCGACGCCGCGAACAACCGCCCGACCTCCTCGAGGTCGCCGGCCCGCAGCGCCGCGACCGCCTCCTCGACCCGGGCGATCTCGGTGACGACGTGCCGGGTACGCCGCCGCAGCTCGTCGCCGGACAGCCGGTCCAACGCCGAGCCCAGCCCGCCCACCGGGACCTCCCGCAGCGTCCCGACGCCCAGCTCGTCCGCCGCCCGCTCGCACGCCCGCCGCCGCTCCTCGTACTGCCCGTCGTTGAGCGCGTGCGCCGCCCGGGTGTCCGTGACGAGCAGGACGAGCCCGTGCGCGGCGAGGTCGAACGGCACGTGCTCGGTCCCGCCGGACCGGCAGTCGAGGAGAAGGGCCGAACCCTCGCGGCACAGCAGCGACGCCGACTGGTCCATCCCCCCGGTCGCCGCCCCCGCCACCTCGTTCTCGGCGCGCACGCACGCTGCCGCGAGCCGGGCCCGCGCGACGTCCCCGTCGAGCAGGTCGAGCCCGAAGAGGTCGGACGCGGCGGCCCCGACGGCGCACTCGAGCGCGGCCGAGCTCGACAGTCCCGCGCCGAGCGGCACCTCGCTGTCGACCGTCACGTCCATCCCGCGCACCGCGAACCCGTCCTCGCGCAGCGCCCAGAGCACCCCCGCGACGTAGGCGGTCCAGCCCTCCGGGACGCCCGGCCCCACGTCCGACAACGACACCTCGACCGTCTCGCCCGCCTGGACCGAGTGCAGCCGCAGCACCTCGTCGGAGCGGGCCGACGCGGCCGCGACCGTGCGGTGCGGCAACGCGATCGGGAGGGCCAGGCCACCGTTGTAGTCCGTGTGCTCGCCGATGAGGTTGACCCGCCCCGGAGCGGACCACACCCCGTCGGGCTCCCGGCCGTGGACGTCCAGATGGGTGGCGGCGGGACTCGTCATGCGGGTGAGTCTAGGGAGGGGCGGCAGGGCACAATGGGCCCATGTCCACCCCGACCTCGGCCGATGGCGCACGCCCCCGCATCCTGTCCGGGATGCAGCCGACCAGCGACTCGCTGCACCTCGGCAACTACCTCGGGGCGCTCGTCAACTGGGTCGGGCTCCAGGAGGACTTCGACGCCTATTACTTCGTCGCCGACCTCCACGCCCTCACCGTCCCGACCGACCCCGAGGTCCTGCGCCACCGGACCCGGGTCACCGCCGCCCAGTTCCTCGCCGGCGGCGTCGACCCGGTCCGCTCGGCCGTCTTCTGCCAGAGCCACGTGTCGCTGCACGCCGAGCTCGGCTGGGTGATGAACTGCCTCACCGCCGACGGCGAGGCCCGGCGGATGACGCAGTTCAAGGACAAGACGGCCAAGGGCCAGAACGCCAACGTCGGGCTGCTCACGTACCCGATGCTCATGGCCGCCGACATCCTCATGTACGACGCCGCCTACGTCCCCGTCGGCGAGGACCAGCGGCAGCACCTGGAGATCACCCGCGACCTCGCCCAGCGGTTCAACGCCCGCTTCGGCGACACGCTCGTGGTCCCGGACGCCTACATCGTCAAGGGCTCGGCGAAGATCCAGGACCTCCAGGAGCCGACGGCGAAGATGAGCAAGTCGACGTCGTCGCCGAAGGGCCTCATCGACCTCATGGACGACCCGAGGCGGATCGCGAAGAACATCCGCTCGGCCGTGACCGACACCGGCTCCGAGGTCCGCTACGACCCCGAGGGCAAGGCCGGGGTGTCCAACCTCCTCGTCATCCACTCGGTGCTGTCGGGCACGCCCGTCGAGGAGGTCGCCGCCTCGTTCGCCGGGCGCGGCTACGGGGACCTCAAGAAGGAGGTCGCGGAGGTCGTCGTCGCGGCCGTCGAGCCGTTCCAGGAGCGGATGCGCGGGCTGCTCGAGGACCCCGCCGAGCTCGACCGGATCCTCGCGGACGGCGCCGCCCGCGCCGCCGAGGTCGCGCACGTCACGATGTCCCGCGTCCGTGACGCGGTCGGTCTGCTGCCGGCCGCCCGCTGATGCCCGTCCACGGCGTCGCCGTCACGGTGCCGGACCCCTGGGGCCCGGTGCTGCAGCAGGCGCGCGAGGACTGCGGCGACCCGATGGCCGCGGCGATCCCGCCCCACGTGACGCTGCTGCCGCCCACCCTCGTCGACGGCGAGGACCTGCCGGGCTTCGGCGCCCACCTGCGCTCGGTGTGCGGGTCGGTCGCGCCCTTCGAGATGGTGCTGTCCGGGACGGGCACCTTCCGCCCCATCAGCCCGGTCGTCTTCGTCCAGGTCTCCAGCGGCCTCGCGGCCTGCGAGATCCTCGAGGCCGGCATCCGGTCCGGGCCCGTCGAGCGCGAGCTGGAGTTCCCGTACCACCCGCACGTGACGATCGCCCACCACCTCGAGGACGACGCCCTCGACCGGGCCTTCGAGGGGCTCTCGGACTTCCGGTGCGACTTCACCGTCGACAGCGTCGAGCTCTACCAGCACGACGAGGACGGGGTCTGGCGCGTCGTGCGGTCCTTCCCGCTCACCGGCTGAGCCGCCGGGTCCCGAGCGGGGCGGCCCGCCTCACGCGGCGAGCGGCGTCCGGCGTCCCGCGACGACCGCGGCGTAGTGGCCGACGAGCTCGTCCACGACGCCCGCCCACGTCCGGCCCTCGACGGCCGCCCGCCCGGCCGCGCCGTACCGCTCCCGCAGCCCGCGGTCCGCGACGATGCGGCTGACCTGCCGGGCGAGGTCGGCCGGGTCGTCGGGGTCGGCGAGCAGCCCGGTGCGGCCGTGCTCCACGAGGTCGAGCGGCCCGCCGCGGGCGAGGGCGACGACCGGCAGCCCGGCCGCGGCGCCCTCCTGGAGGGTCTGGCCGAAGGTCTCGGTCGTCGCGGGGTGGACGAGGACGTCGAGGAGGGCGTACGCGTCGGCGAGGTCGCCACCGGAGCGCTGGCCGAGCAGGACCGGCGGGCGGTTCGGACGGCCGGGCATCGAGGCGACGGCCTCCGCGAGCCGGACCGAGGCGACCACCCGGCTCGGCCCGTCCCCGACGAGGACCAGCCGCGTCCCCGGCACCCGGGCGACCGCCTCCAGGCGTCCCAGCTCCTTCTCGGGGGCGAGCCGCCCGACGTACCCGAGCAGCACCTCGCCGTCCGGGGCCAGCTCGCGGCGGGCCGCGGCGACGGAGGGCCGCCCACGCCGCCCGGGGTGGAAGAGGGTGGCCTCGACCCCGCGGCCCCAGCGCGCGGTGTCCCGCACGCCGTGGGCGGCGAGCTCGGCGAGGGTCGAGGTCGACGGCGCGAGGGTCCGGTCGGCCATCCCGTGGACGCGGCGGATCCACCGCCAGGCGGCGTCGGCCGCCGGCACCCCGACGGGCAGGGGTGCGTGCCGGACGAGGTAGCTCGGCATGTCGGTCTGGTACACCGCGACGGACGGGATGCGCAGGCGCGAGGTCTCGTGCAGCGCCCGGGCCCCGAGGACGAACGGCGAGGCGACGTGGACGACGTGCGGCCGCTCGGACTCGAGGAAGGCCCGCACCGACTGCCCCGGCACCCCGAGCGGGAAGGAGCGGACCGGGACCGACCGCACCGGCCGGACGGGGACGCCGGCGTGCTCGGCCGGTGCCGGGGAGGGGGCGAGGAGCGACACCTCGTGCCCGGCCGCGGTGAGGTGCTCCACCACCCGGCACACGCTCGTCGTGACGCCGTTGACGGTGGGCAGGAAGGACTCGGTGACGACGGAGACGCGCACGGCACCGAGGCTGCCCGGCCAGGGCGACGGGAGGGCGACGGGCACGGGCGTGTGCGGTGACGAACGGGTGACCGATAGCCTCGCGGACATGTCCGACGTGGGTGGGTTCTGGGCCGTCGTCCCTGCCGGAGGAGCCGGGACCCGGCTCTGGCCGCTGAGCCGTGCCGGGCGCCCGAAGTTCCTCCTCGACCTCACCGGCGAGGGGCGCACCCTGCTCCAGGCGACGGTCGACCGGCTCGCCCCCCTCGCCGCCGACCGGGTCGTCGTCGTCACCGGCACCGCGCACGCGGACGCCGTCCGCTCCCAGCTCCCGCAGGTGCCCCGGCAGCGGGTGGTCGCAGAGCCGTCGCCCCGCGACTCGATGGCCGCCATCGGCCTGGCGGCCGCCCTCGTCGAGCGGTCGGACCCGGACGCCGTCGTCGGGTCGTTCGCGGCCGACCACGTCGTCCCCGACGCCGGGGTCTTCCACGACGCCGTCCGCGAGGCCGTCGACGTCGCCCGGGACGGGCACCTCGTGACCCTCGGCGTCGAGCCGACGCACCCCGCGACCGGCTTCGGGTACATCCGGGCCGGTGACCCCGTGGAGGGCTTCCCCACGGCGCTGCACGCCCTGGAGTTCGTCGAGAAGCCCGACGCCGAGCGGGCCGCGGCCTACCTCGCCGCCGGAGGCTACCGGTGGAACGCGGGCATGTTCGTCGTCCGGGCGGGCACCCTGCTCGACCTCCTCGCCCAGTGGCACCCCGAGCTGTCGGCCGGCCTGCGGGCGGTCGCGGAGGACCCCGACCGGCTGCCGGACGTCTGGCCCGGCCTCGAGCGCATCGCCATCGACCACGCCGTCGCCGAGCCGGCGGCGGCGCAGGGCCGCGTCGTCGTCGTCCCGGCCCCGTTCGCCTGGGATGATGTCGGCGACTTCGCCGGCCTGTCGGGCCTCGTGCCCGGGGACGGGGGCCCGGTGACGGTCGTCGGTGACGCGGCGGACGTCAGCGCGGTCGACGCCGAGGGCCTCGTCGTCGCGGGCTCCGGGCGACGGGTCGCGGTCGTCGGGCTCGAGGACGTCGTCGTCGTCGACACCCCGGACGCCCTCCTCGTCACGACGCGCGAGCGGGCCCAGGACGTCAAGGCGGTCGTCGACGCGCTGAAGGCGGAGGGGCGCACCGACCTCACCTGAGCCCGCTCAGGCGAGGTCCCGGCGGTCGTACGCGAGGCCTCCCGCCGCGACGAGGACGGCCGCGAGGACGGTGAGGACCACCGCCTCGGCGGCCGCGAACGACCCGCCCGGCAGACCGGACAGGTGGGCGAAGGGGGACAGGTCGACGACCGGGTCCGGCAGCCGCATCGTCGGACCGAGCTCGCCGACGACGAACGCGACGAGCGCGACGCCCCAGGCGGTCGGCGCGAACCGGGGGGTCGCGCCGGCGAGCGCCGCCGCCACGCCGACGAGCACCCAGACCGCGGGCAGCGTCGACATCGTGGCGCCGAGCATCTCGAGCGGTCCGGGCGCCGCGTCGCTCACCGTGGGGCCGACGAGCCCGACGGTGAGGCCGAGGACCGCCATGAGCAGCACGGGCAGCGCCGCCCCGACGAGGACGTGGGCGAGGTACCAGCGGGACCGCGGGGTGGGGGTCGCGAGGACGGGTTCGGCGAGCCCCCGCCGCTCGGCGGCCGAGAGCCGCAGGACGAGGCCGACCCCCGCGGCCGACACGACCGCCGCGACGACGACGACCTCCGTGGCGAGGAAGATGTCCTCGACGCCCCCGGCCGACCCGCCGAGCGTCTCGAGGATCCGGCGGACCTGGGGGTCGTCCGCGAGCTCGCCGACGGAGCCGAGCAGCGACCCGACGACGACGCCCCCGGCGACGAGACCGACCGTCCAGCCGACGAGCGTCCCCGTGGCGAGGCGTGCGACGAGACCCAGGGGGGAGGCGAGCAGCCGACCCCCGCGGGCCGGGCCCGGGCGGGCGGGGAGCAGGCCGCCGCCGAGGTCGCGCCGCTCGAGCAGCGCGGCGGCCGCGACCGTCCCGACGGCGAGGGTCCCGACCCCGAGGAGGAGCAGCCACGTCCGGTCCGCGCCGTAGGCCTCGACCCGCCCGGCCCAGCCCAGCGGGGACAGCCATCCCAGCGCGTGGACGCCGGACCCCTCGGGCGCGGTGTCCGCGGCCGCCCGGACGAGGTAGGCGACGCCGAGGGCGCCGAAGGCGATTCCGCCGGCGCCGCGCGACGTCGAGGCGACCTGGACGGCGACGGCCGTGATCCCGGTCCACGCCAGCCCGGCCGTCGCCCACGCGACCCCGAAGGCGAGCGACCCGCCGGGGTCGGTGCCGACGGCGGCGAGCCCGACCGCGGCGAGCCCGCTCGCGAGGAGCACGGCGACGACGGCCACGCCGACCGCGGCGGCGAGCGGTGCACGCCGGCCCACGGCCCCCGAGCCGAGGAGCTCGAGACGGCCGTCCTCCTCTTCGGTCCGGGTGTGCCGCCGGACGACGACGAGCGCGAGCACGCTCGTGAGGACCGCGCCCATCATCACCGTCTTGAACACCGCGAGGGCGTCCGCGGTCTCGGAGGCGAGCGGCCCGTACATCGCGAGGACCGCCGGGTTCGAGACGACCCCGGCGAGGCCCTCGGCGGCCGACCGGTCGTCCGGGTAGAGGTCGAGGGAGGCGGCGGCCGAGCCGGCGGCGAGCACCGCGAGCCCGAGCACGCTCGCCGGGACGAGGACCCGGTCCCGCCGCCAGGCGAGCCGGGTCAGCTCGCCGACGCCGGCCAGGGTGCTCATCGCACCGGCTCCGGCTCGGACGTCCCGGGGGCCGGGGCGGAGGCGCTGCCGACGTCGGCACCCGGCCCGTAGCGCGACAGGAAGAGCTCCTCGAGGGTGGGCGGCTGGCAGGTGAGACCGGACACCCCGCGGGCGCCCAGCTCCGCCACGAGCCCGCCGAGGTGCTCGGCGTCGACGGTGCACGTGAGCGTCGACCCGTCGACGACGACGTCCTCCACCCCCGGCCAGGCCGCGGCCGCGGCAGCGGTCGGGACCCGCTCGAGGGCGGCCCGGACCCGGCTGCGGGTGAGGCGGCGCAGGTCGTCGAGGGTGCCGGACTCGACGACCCGACCGGCGCGCACGATGGTCACCCGCTCGCAGGCGCGCTCGACCTCGCTGAGGATGTGGCTGGAGAGCAGGACGGTGCGCCCCTCCTCCCGCGCCGCGCGCAGCTCGTCCTGGAAGACCTGCTCCATGAGCGGGTCGAGCCCCGAGGTCGGCTCGTCGAGGACGAGGAGCGGCACGTCGGAGGCGAGGGCCGCGACGAGCGCCACCTTCTGCCGGTTGCCCGTGCTGTACGCCTTGCCCTTCTTCCGCTCGTCGAGCTCGAAGCGCTCGACGAGCCGGCGCCGGCGGGCGGCGTCGACACCCCCGCGCAGCCGTCCGAGCAGGTCGATCGTCTCCCCGCCGGAGAGGGTCGGCCACAGCACGACGTCGCCCGGGACGTACGCGAGCCGGCGGTGCAGCTCGGTGGCGTCCCGCCACGGGTCGAGGCCGAGGACGCTCGCCGTGCCGGCGTCGACCCGGACGAGGCCGAGGAGGGCCCGGAGGGTCGTCGACTTGCCGGACCCGTTCGGACCGAGGAAGCCGTGGACCTCGCCGGCGCCGACGGTGAGGTCGAGACCGTCGAGCGCGACGGTCCGGCCGAACGTCTTGCGCAGGCCCCGCACGGTGATCGCGTCCATGGCGACGACGGTACACCTCGTTCAGAACTTTGTGAATGTTGTAAGGTCGCGGGCATGAGCGCCGCCGACCGCACCCCGCCGGAGCGACACCTGCCGCCCGTCGCGGTCGTCGAGCGGCTCGGCGGCGCGCTCGCCGACCTCGGCATGCAGCTCCAGCCCGCGCGCGTCTTCGCCGCGCTCCTCGCGACCGACGACGGCCGGCTCACCTCGGCCGAGCTCACCGAGGTCCTCGACGTCAGCCCGGCCGCGGTCTCCGGCGCGGTCCGCTCCCTCACCGCCGTCCGGATGGTCCGCCGCGAGCGGGAGCGGGGGTCCCGCCGCGACGTCTACGTCGTCCAGGACGACGCCTGGCACGACGTCCTCGTCCAGAAGGACGGCATCTACGCCCCCCTCGTCGCGGCCCTCGCCGCCGCCCACGACGCCGCGGGGGTCGGCAGCCGTGCCGCGGACCGGATCGGCCTGTCCGTCGAGTTCCTCGAGTTCGTCATGCGCGAGATGGACGCCATGGCGCAGCGGTGGGAGGAGCACAAGGCGTCCCTGGTCCACGGTCCACGGCGGTAGAGTCGGTCCTCCGATGAACGACGATGCCCTCCTCGCCACCCTCGGCGAGCGCATCACCTCGCGGGCCCCCGAGCTCGTCATGCTCCGCCGGGACCTGCACACCCACCCCGAGCTGGCCCGCGAGGAGACGCGCACGACCGAGACCGTCGCCCGCCGCCTCGAGGCCGCGGGCGTCCACGTGCGACGCCTGCCCGGCACCGGGCTCGTCGCCGACATCGGGGCCGGTGACCCCGACGTGCGGGTCGCCCTGCGTGCCGACATGGACGCGCTCCCGGTACGCGAGCGCTCGGGCCTGGAGTACGCGTCCGGCACGACCGGGGTCTGCCACGCGTGCGGCCACGACGTCCACGTCGCCGCGCTCGTCGGGGCCCTCCTCGCGCTCCACGAGGTCGAAGGGGCCCTCGCCGACCGCGGGATCGCCGTGCGGGGGGTCCTCCAGGCCGCCGAGGAGGTCATGCCCGGCGGTGCCCTCGAGGCGATCGCCGCCGGCGCCCTCGACGGCGTCGACGCGATCTTCGCGGTGCACTGCGACCCGAGCATCGACGTCGGCGAGGTGGGGCTGCGCGAAGGGGCGCTGACCGCGGCCTGCGACCAGGTCCAGGTCTCGCTGCACGGCCGCGGCGGCCACACCTCGCGACCGCAGCTCACCGAGGACCTCGTCTTCGCCCTCGCGAAGGTCGTCACCGACGTCCCGGCCGTGCTCGGCCGCCGCCTCGACCCGCGGACCGGGGCCGCCCTCGTGTGGGGCCAGGTCCGGGCCGGGAGGGTCGCGAACGTCATCCCGTCGACGGGGGAGTGCTCCGGCACGCTGCGGATGCTCGACGCCGAGTCCTGGCTCACCGTGGGCCCCCTGCTCGAGGAGATCGTCCACGGCGTCGTCGACCCCTACGGCGTCCAGGCGAAGGTCGAGCGGGTCAAGGGCGTGCCCCCCGTCGTCAACACCGCCGACGGCATCGAGGCGATGCGTCGGGCGGCGCTCGCCGGCGGGTTGCGGCCCGTGCCCACCGCCCAGTCGCTCGGCGGCGAGGACTTCGCGTGGTACCTCGGGCACTGCGGCGGCGCGATGGCCCGGCTCGGCACCCGGACGCCGGGGGGACCGACGTACGACCTGCACCAGGGCGACCTCGTCGTCGACGAGCGGGCGATCGCCCTCGGTGCCCGGCTGCTCGCCAAGACCGCCGTCGTCCGCGGCCTCGACGTCCGACGCCGCGCCCTCACCGAGGAGGAGGACCGATGACCGACGCCCCCGCCACCCCCGCCGCCGACTGGGACGCCCTGCACGCCGAGGCCGTGCGGATGACCGAGCACGCGTACTGCCCCTACAGCGGCTTCCCCGTCGGCGTCGCCGGGATCGTGGACGACGGCCGGATCGTCAGCGGCTGCAACGTCGAGAACGCCGGCTACGGCGTCACCCTCTGCGCCGAGTGCGGGATGGTCTCCTCCCTCCACGCGACCGGCGGCGGTCGGCTCGTTGCCGTGTGGTGCGTCGACGGCCGGGGCGAGACCCTCATGCCGTGCGGCCGCTGCCGCCAGCTGCTGTGGGAGAACGGCACCCCGGACACCGTCCTGCGCACCCCGGAGGGCGACCTCGCCATGCGCGACGTGCTGCCCCAGGCCTTCGGCGCGCAGGACCTCGAGACCCGCCGCCCCTGACGGCTCCCGCCCCTCGCGGCGGCGCCGCGCCGTCCTGCCATGATGAGCGGATGAGCGAAGCCTTCGACGCCGTCGACGTCATCAGCCACAAGAGGGACCGCCACGAGCTGTCCGACGACGAGATCCGCTGGGTCATCGACGCCTACACCCGGGGTGCGGTCGCCGACGAGCAGATGAGCGCCCTCGCGATGGCCGTGCTGCTCAACGGGATGACCCGTCGGGAGATCGCCACGTGGACCGCGGCGATGATCGCGAGCGGCGAGCGGATGGACTTCTCCGGCCTCTCCCGGCCGACCGCCGACAAGCACTCGACCGGCGGGGTCGGGGACAAGATCACCCTCCCGCTGGCGCCGCTCGTCGCCGTCTTCGACGTCGCCGTGCCGCAGCTGTCCGGGCGTGGGCTCGGGCACACCGGCGGGACGCTCGACAAGCTGGAGTCGGTGCCCGGCTGGCAGGCGTCGCTGTCGAACGAGTCGATGCTCGGTCAGCTCGAGGACGTCGGTGCCGTCATCTGCGCCGCCGGGTCCGGCCTCGCCCCGGCGGACAAGAAGCTCTACGCCCTCCGGGACGTCACGGGCACCGTCGAGGCGATCCCGCTCATCGCCTCCTCGATCATGAGCAAGAAGATCGCCGAGGGCACCGGGGCGCTCGTCCTCGACGTCAAGGTCGGCAGCGGCGCCTTCATGAAGACCCGGGACGACGCGAGCGAGCTCGCCCGCACGATGGTCGACCTCGGCACGGACGCCGGGGTGACGACCGTCGCCCTCCTCACCGACATGTCGACCCCGCTCGGCCTCACCGCGGGCAACGCGCTCGAGGTCCGCGAGTCCGTCGAGGTCCTCGAGGGCGGCGGCCCCGACGACGTCGTCGAGCTCACCGTGCGGCTCGCCGAGGAGATGCTGGAGGCCGCCGGGCGCGGGGGCCAGGACGTGCGGGCCGCGCTCACCGACGGGCGGGCGATGGACGTCTGGCGCCGGATGATCTCGGCCCAGGGCGGCGACCCCGACGCGACGCTGCCGACGGCCGCGGAGACGCACGTCGTCATGGCGCCGTCGTCGGGCACGCTGACCCGGCTCGACGCCTACGCCGTCGGGGTCGCCGCCTGGCGGCTCGGCGCGGGCCGCGCCCGCAAGGAGGACCCGGTGCAGGCCGGCGCGGGCGTCGAGCTGCACGCCAAGCCCGGCGACACCGTCCGCGAGGGCGAGCCGCTGCTCACCCTGCACACCGACACCCCGGAGCGCTTCGAGCGGGCGCTCGCGGCCCTCGAGGGCGGCGTGGACGTCGTCGACGGCGGCACCGCCGAGACCGCCGACTCCGTCGTCATCGACCGGATCGCGGCCGACTCGGGCCGCTGACGGGCCGACGCGGGCCGTCGCCGCACCACACCGGCCCCACACGACGGCGCGCCGCCCCGCGCGGATGCGGGACGGCGCGTCGTCGGTCGGCTCAGAACCAGTGTCGGCGTCCGCCGATCGCGCGGCCGGTGCCTCCGAGCACGGCGAGCACCACGCCCACGAGGGCGAGGATGACGCCGAGCGTCACGAGGATCGAGATGTCGGCCACGAGGCCGACGAGGAGCAGGATGACGCCGAGGATGATCACGGTGTGCTGCCTTTCTGTGGACGATGACGGTCCTTGTACCCGCCGGCGGCCCGGTCCACTCCCTCGCGGCGACACCGGCCCGGTCCCGTCCCGGGCCGCTCGTCGACGGGCCGGCCCCGTCGCTAGGGTGAGCGCCGTGACCGACGCGACGACCCCCGCCCCGCGACCGACGCCGGAGATGGTCCGGCGGGCCCCCAAGGCCCTCCTGCACGACCACCTCGACGGGGGCGTGCGGCCGGCGACCGTCGTCGAGCTCGCGGAGGCGTCGGGCTACGACGGGCTGCCGACAACCGACGCCGCCGCCCTCGGGACGTGGTTCCGCGACGCCGCGGACTCCGGGTCCCTCGAGCGCTACCTCGAGACCTTCTCGCACACCGTCGCCGTCATGCAGACCGAGGAGCAGCTGACCCGGGTCGCCCGCGAGTGCGCCCTCGACCTGGCCGCCGACGGGGTCGTCTACGCCGAGTCCCGCTTCGCCCCGGAGCTGCACATCGAGCGCGGCCTGCCCCTGGACCGGGTCGTCGAGGCGGTCCTCGCAGGCTTCCGCGCGGGGGAGGCCGAGGCGGCCGCCGCCGGGACGCCGATCCGCGTCGTCGCGCTGCTCACGGCGATGCGCCACGCCGCCAACGGCCGCGAGATCGCCGACCTCGCCGTGACCTACCGCGACCGCGGCGTCGGCGGTTTCGACATCGCCGGCGCCGAGGCCGGCTTCCCGCCCACCCGGCACCTCGACGCCTTCGAGTACCTGCGCCGCGAGAACGCCCACTTCACGATCCACGCGGGCGAGGCGTTCGGGCTGCCGTCGATCTGGGAGGCCCTCCAGTGGTGCGGCGCCGACCGGCTCGGGCACGGCGTGCGGATCGTCGACGACGTCGCGACCGGCGGCGACGGGGCACCGGTCCTCGGCCGGCTCGCCGCGTACGTCCGCGACTGCCGCGTCCCGCTTGAGATGTGCCCGAGCTCGAACATCCAGACCGGGGCGGCCGAGTCCGTCGCCACGCACCCGATCACGATGCTCAAGGACCTGCGCTTCCGGGTCACCGTGAACACCGACAACCGGCTCATGAGCGGCACGTCGATGTCCCGCGAGATGCAGCTGCTCGTCGACGAGGCGGGCTGGGACCTCGAGGACCTGCGCTGGGTGACGATCAACGCGATGAAGTCGGCGTTCCTGCCCTTCGACGAGCGCCTCGAGCTCATCGACCACGTCGTCAAGCCGGGCTACGCCGCGCTCGGCGCCTGACCTCGGCCGAGAGCTCGCCCCACCCGCCGAACGCGGCTGCTCAGCCGAGCGGGTCCCGGCCGACGACCCGATCGTGCAGTGCCCGCTCCCGGGCGAGCCGTTCGGTGTCGCGGCGGCGTCGCTCGGCGACGACCGCGGCGAGCACGTACTCCGGGTGGAACCCGTCCGGCGGCGCCGGGGCGACGAAGCGCCGCACCTCGCCGGCCAGCTCACGGGCGAGCGGCTCGCGGGACGCGGCGGGCAGCGACCCCGCCCGGGCGAGGAACTGCCGCACGGCGACCGTGAGGCCGGACGGCAGGGCGGCGACGTCGGCGGTCGTCGCCCACGACGCGAGCGGCGGCGGCATCTCCGGGGGCGGGGGCAGGCGCAGCCGAGAGCGCTGGGAGACGACGTACGTGCCCGCCGCGAGGTCCCCGAGCCGCTTGGCGCGGCTCGTCGCCACGGACGCGACGAGGGCGGGGACCCCGGTGAGCAGCCAGATCTCGACGAAGCCGACGAGCGCCCGCACGATGGCGTGCCGGCCGAGGATCGGGCCACCGTCGTCGCGGACGGTCCGCAGGCCGAGGGCGAGCTTCCCGACGGTGCGGCCACGCGTCAGGGTCTCGAGCGTCGCCGGGAGCACGACGAGCACGGCGACGCTCGTCACGAGTCCGGCCGCCTGGGCCACCGCGTCGGACTGGAAGGCGATGAGCGGTCCGACGGCGAACACCGCGACGAGGAGCACGGCGAGCTCGAGGGCGAGGTCGATGAGGCCGCTCGCCGCACGGGAGAGGGTGGTCGCGACGGGCAGCTCGACGGCGACGCCCTCACCGGTGACGACGTCCTCGGACGCGTACGCCCGGTACCCGATGCCCTCCTCGACCGCGTCCGCCACGAGCCCAGGCTATCCGGAGCGCCGCCCCGGACGGACCGGGTCAGCCGGAGCCCCGGGCCCCACGCACCGCCTCGACGACGGGGACGAGCGCCTCCCGGGTCGCGACGACGTCCTCGTCGTCGGCGGAGCCGCCCGGCCCCCACGCCTCGCCGTCCACGGTGTCGACGAGCAGGGCGTCGCCGAGCAGCACGAGCCGCCGGATGCCGGTGGCCATCGCGGGCCCGCCGACCGGTCCGTAGTCCTGGGACCACAGGAAGGTCCCGGGACCCTCGGCCTCCCCGAGGACGGTGACCGACGAGCCGGCCGGGAGGTCCGGCGACCCGACGCAGTCGCGGACGGTGGCCGCCGTCCACTCCAGGGCGGCCCGGGCCTCGGCCTCGTCCGAGAAGACGACGAGCGTCCTGCTGCGGAAGTCCTCGCCGCCGAGGAACCGGCCGACGGCGACCGACCGCGCGTCCCGCCCGGTGAGGATCGTCTGCCCGCAGACGTCCACGCCCGGACCCGGACCGCGCTCGACCCGCGTGGCGGTCCCGTCCTCGTTCGTGTCCGGGTAGCCGGCCGTGAGCGGCATCGTCGCGGGGTCGAGCGGGGCCGCGGGTGAGGGCGGCGGGGCCGTCGACGGGGCGGTCGGGGTCGCGTCGACGGTCGGGGTGGTCGTCGGCGGTCCGGTCGGGGTGGCCTCGGCCGTCCCGCTGGGGGCCGGGGGGGTGGACGACGGCGTCGGTGTCGTGCTGCGGGTCGGTCCGGCCGGCAGCGGCTCGGGCTCGGGTCCGCCCCCGACGACGAGGACGGCACCGGCGAGGACGGCGACGGCCGCCGCCGCCACCGACCCCCCGGCGACGGCCCGCCGGCGGCGACGGCGCCGGTCGCCCAGGCCACGCACCGTGCCCGGGTCCAGGTCCGGCAGCGGGTACCGGCTCGTGTCGCGCATCGACTCGAAGGCCTCCTCGAGCGGGTCGACGGGGTGCTCAGGCATGGGTGGCTCCTTCCGCCAGCAGGTCGGCCAGCGCGGCGCGGCCCCGGGAGAGGCGCGCCTTGACGGTGCCGGCGGGCGCGCCGGTCTCCGCGGCGACCTCGTCGACCGAGAGGTCGGCGATGTGGTGCAGGACGAGGGCGACCCGCTGGGCCTCGGGCAGGTGGCGCAGCGCTGCGACGAGCGCGACCCGGCGCTCGTCCGGACCGTCGGCGGCCACCGTGACGCCGACCGCCCGGTCCGAGGCCCGGCGGTCCATCCGCCGCCGTCGCCACCGGGACACCGCGAGCCGGTGGGCGGTCGTGCGGATCCACGCGTCCCGTCCCCGCCCGGCGTCGATCCGCGAGCGGCGGTCCCAGGCCCGCACGAACGCCTCCTGCACGCAGTCGCGGGCCTCCTCCTCGTCGCCCGTCATCGCGTACACCTGGCGCACGAGCCGCGCGAACGCGGCCTCGTACCAGGCGTCGAACTCCTCGGGTTCCATGCGGCTCCCTGCGGTCGGTCCGGTCGGTCGGGTCATCGGGTGTACGCGTGGGCCCCCCGGCCCGGTTGCATCATCGCCCGGACCGGGGGTCGCCTAGGCTGACGGGGTGGACCTCGACGCGTACGTCGCCGCGCACGCCCACCAGTGGCGGCGGCTCGAAGAGCTCGTGCAGCGCCGGCGGCTCACCGGGGCCGAGGCCGACGAGCTGCTCGACCTCTACCAGCGCGTGTCGACCCACCTGTCGGTCGTGCGCTCGGCGAGCCCCGACCCGGCCGTCGTCGCCCACCTCTCCTCGGTGCTGGCCCGGGCGCGGCTCGCGGCCTCCGGCCGCCGCACGAGCAGCTGGCGCGGCCTCCTCGGATTCTTCACCTCGACCTTCCCGGCGGCGCTGTACCGGCTGCGCTGGTGGTGGGTGACGACGGCGCTCGTCAACGTCGCCGTCGCGTTCGTCGTCGGGTGGTACGCCTACACCCACCCCGAGGTGTGGACCTCGACGATGACCCCCGCCGAGATCGAGGCCTTCGTCGGCACCGACTTCGAGCAGTACTACTCCGAGTACGCCCACCTCGACTTCACCGGGCTCGTGTGGACGAACAACGCGTGGGTGGCGGCCCAGGCGGTCGCCCTCGGCATCCTCGGCCTACCGGTCGTCTACGTCCTCGTCGTCAACGTCGTCAACGTCGGGATCGCCGGGGCGCTCATGGCCTACCACGACCGGACGGGGCTGTTCTTCGGGCTCATCCTCCCGCACGGGCTCCTCGAGCTCACGGCGATCTTCGTCGCCGGCGCCGTGGGGCTGCGGATCTTCTGGTCCTGGGTGGACCCCGGGCCCGTGCCACGGGGGGCCTCGCTGGCGCGGGAGGCCCGCTCCGCCGTCGCCGTCGTCCTCGGTCTCGTCGTCGTCCTCTTCGTGAGCGGCGTCATCGAGGGCTTCGTCACCCCCTCCGGCCTCCCGACGTGGGCCCGAGTGTCCATCGGTGTCGTCGCCGAGGTGCTGTTCGTCGCCTACGTGTTCGTCGTGGGGCGCCGCGCGGCGGCCCGCGGGGCGACGGGTGATCTCGCCGACCGTGACGTCGGCGACAGCGACCTCGTGGCCGCCTGACGACGGCGGACGGTCGAGGGGCCACAACACGACCTGTGGAGGTGTGCTGTGACGTTGAGAGTGGCGCGTCCTGACCCCTCGAGGAGCGGGACCCGACCGGCCGCCCTCAGAGCAGCCCCTGCCGCTTCAGCGCGAGGTAGTGGTCCGCCAGCCGCACCGGCAGCTCGTCGGGCCCGGCGTCGAGCACGTCGACCCCCAGCCGCCCCAGGGCGTCGGCCGCGGCGCCGCGCAGGGCGGTCGTCCGCTCGGCGGCGGCGGCCTCCCACACCTGCGCCGAGTCGGCGCGGGCGGTCCGCATCGCCGCGACGGCCGGGTCGGCGACCGAGGCGACGACGACCCGGTGGTGGGCGACGAGCGTGGGCAGCACCGGCAGCAGGCCCTCCTCGAGCGCCGCGGGCTCGAGGGGGGTGAGCAGGACGACGAGCGAGCGGTGGGTCGAGCGCGTCACCTCACCGGCGAGCAGGCCCCAGTCGGTCTCGACGAGGTGCGGGTCCACCGGGGCGAGCGTGCTGATGACGTCGTGGAGCAGCGCGGCCCGGTCGGCCCCCGTGACCCGGGCGTGCACCCGCCGGTCGCCCGCGAGGACCTGGACCCGGTCGCGGGCGTGACCGGCGAGCGCCGTGAGCAGCAGCGCCGCGTCCATCGCGGCGTCGAGCCGGGGGGCGTCGCCGACCCGTCCGGCGCTCGTGCGACCGGTGTCGACGACGAGGACGACACGGCGGTGCTGCTCGGGCTGCCAGGTGCGCACGACGAGGTCGCGGCGCCGGGCGGTGGCCCGCCAGTCGATGGAGCGCACGTCGTCCCCCTCGACGTAGTCGCGGAGGCTGTCGAACTCCGTGCCCTGCCCCCGGGTGCGTACGGCCGCCCGGCCGTCGAGCTCGCGCAGCACCGCGAGCCGGCTCGGCAGGTGCTTGCGGGCGGGGAAGGGGTGGAGCACCCGGAGGGTGCCGGGCACCTCGACGGAGCGCTGCCGCCCGGCGAGCCCGAGCGGCCCGTGGAGGCGCACGGTGACCCGGTCGGCCCGGCGGTCGCCCCGTCGGGTCGGGGTGAGGGTCGTCGTGACGCGCCGGCGCTCCCCGGCCGGGACGGCGAGCGGGTGCCGGGACGGCGACGCGCCCGCGGAGGGCGGCCAGCCGTCCCGCAGCAGCCCCCGGGCGGTCCGGCGTCCGGTGTTCTCGACGACGAGGCCCGTCGTCACGGCCTCGCCCATCCGCACCTGGCGGGCGCCCTCGCGGGTCAGCGACAGCGCACCCGGCGATGCCGCCAGCAGCAGGTCGAGACCGACGAGGACCACGACGACCGCGAGCCACAGCCAGACCGTCGACCCCGCCGGCCGCAGCACGACGGGGACGAGTCCGAGCAGCACCAGCAGCGCGGTGCGGGTCGTCAGGGCCATCAGCGGGGGACGGGCACCGAGGACAGCACGCCGTGCAGGACCGAGGTGACCGAGGTGCCCTCGAGCTCGGCCTCCGGGCGGAGGGTGAGCCGGTGGGCGAGGGTGGCGACGGCGAGGGCCTTGACGTCGTCGGGGGTGACGTAGCCGCGGCCGCTGAGCCAGGCCCACGCCCGGGCCGTGGCGAGGAGCGCCGTCGCCCCGCGGGGGGAGACCCCGAGGGCGAGCGAGGGCGAGGTGCGGGTGGCCCGCGCGATGTCGACGACGTAGCCGACGACCTCGGGGGAGACCTCGACGGAGCGGACGGCGGCGGCGCCGGCGTCGATGTCCGCGGCGCTCGCGACGGGGCGGACCCCGGCGGCGGCGAGGTCGCGCGGGTCGAAGCCCGCGGCGTGCCGCTGCAGGACCGTCATCTCCTGCTCCCGCTCGGGGACCGGGAGGACGACCTTGAGGAGGAAGCGGTCGAGCTGGGCTTCCGGCAGCGGGTACGTGCCCTCGTACTCGACGGGGTTCTGGGTCGCGGCGACGAGGAAGGGCGCGGGGAGGGCGTGCGGGGTGCCGTCGACCGAGACCTGCCGCTCCTCCATCGCCTCGAGGAGGGCGGACTGCGTCTTCGGGGGGGTCCGGTTGATCTCGTCCGCGAGGAGCAGCTGGGTGAACACCGGGCCGGGACGGAAGGAGAACTCCCCGTCCTTGGCGTCGAAGACCAGTGAGCCGGTGAGGTCGCCGGGCATGAGGTCGGGGGTGAACTGGACGCGCTTGGTGCCGACGTCGAGGGAGGCGGCGAGCGTGCGGACGAGGAGGGTCTTGGCGACGCCCGGCACGCCCTCGAGGAGGATGTGGCCGCGGCACAGCAGCGCGACGAGCATGCCGGCGGCCGCGGCGTCCTGGCCGACGACGGCCTTGGCCACCTCGTCGCGGACCCGGACGAGGGCCTCCCGGGCGTCCGGCGCCTCGAGCTGCGGAGCGCTCGCGGACCTGCCGACGGGTGCGTCGGCGGGCGGCGCGGACGCGGTGGGGACGTCCGGCGTGGCGGGTGTCGTCCCCTGCGAGGCCTGCTCGTCGGTCGGCGCGGGCCGGGTCTCGTCGGGCCGGGTCTCGTCGGGTCGGGCGTCGGGGGTGTCGCTCATGGGGTGCTGACCTTCTCCTCGAGGCGGGTGAGCTGCTGGGCGAGGCGGACGAGGGCGGCCTCGTCCGGCGGTACGGAGTCGCGGAGGACGGCGTCGACCTCCGACGGCGCGAGACCGGTCGCGGCCGCGGTGGCGGCGACGACCGTCGGCAGGGGGGCGTGGGCGGGCAGGCCCAGCCGGGACGCGAGCCGGGTGGTGCTCGCCCGCCGGAGCACGGCCGCGGCCCGGCCCCGGTCGGAGGCGGCGCGGTACATCGCGGCGCGGCTCTCCGTCGTCTCGGTGCCCCGGACGACGACGGGCAGGCGCTCGGGGACGAGACGGCCGAGACGGCGGCCGCGGGCGAGCGCGAAGGCGAGGACGGCGAGCGCCAGGACGGCCGTCGCCGGCACGAGGAACGAGGGCGCGACGGGCTCGGAGCCCTGGTCCGGGCCGGCGGCGAGGGCCTCGGCGTTCGGGTGGAACCAGACGAGCCGGGGGGAGGCGCCGAGCAGGCGGACGACGAGTCCGGCGTGGTCGGCCTCGGTGACGAAGCGGTTCGTCGCGGCGTCGGGGAAGCCGACGACGGTGACCGGCGCGCGGTCCGCCGTCCCAGGGACGAGCACGGCCGCGTGCCCCGGCGGCGGCGCGTCGTCCCCGGACCCGGAGGCGACCTCGTAGCAGCCGGTCGCGCCGGGCGGCAGGCCGCCGGTCGAGGCGCCGTCCTCGTCGGCCCCGACGAGGGTCCACGAGACCCGTCGCAGCTCGTCGTCCGGCCGGACCCAGCGCACGGAGCAGCCGGCCGGGCCGATGTCGTCGGTCGCGGGGAGCGCGTCGAGGCCCAGGCCGAGCGCGTACAACACCTGGGGGGCGCCGTCGAGGAGCACGACCCCGTCCCCGTCGCGGGACCCGCGCAGCAGGTCGCGGGCGGCGGTCTCGCCGAGCAGCGAGGAGTTGCCGACGACGACGGTGGTCCCGGGGGCGTTTGCTCCTGCGGCGAGGGCCTCGGCGGTGGTCTCGACGACCTCGACGTCGACCCCCTGGTCCCGGAGCACCTCGACGAGGGCCCGCGCCCCGGTCTGGCCGGTGCCGTCCGGGTGGAGGTACTCGTCCGGGGACGGACGTCCCGCCGCGAGCGCGATCAGGGCCCCGCCGACGACGAGCGCGAGCGCCCAGAGGACGACCCCGCGGACCCGCCGGGCCGCCGAGCGGGTGTCGGCGGTCGCGGGGCGGACCGCCCGGTCCCCGTCCGTCGCGGTCGCGGTCATCGCCGGGCCTCCTCGGCCGCGGTGACGGGCCGGGCACTCGCGAGCCGGTCCTCGAGGGCGACGACGTGCTCGGCGCGCTCGCGGGTGGCGCGCACGTCGCCGTACCGCACGGCGTCGAAGGCATCGGCGGCGGCCGCGAGCGCGGTGGCCTCGTCGGGGAACCGCCGGGCGAGGTCCTGGGCGACCTCGTGGGCGGTCCGCCCCGGGGCGTCGTCGAGGACGACCCGTTCGACGGCCCGCCGGGCGACGGCCCGGAGACCGTCGAGGACGGCGGTGTCCCAGTCCCCGGCGCGCAGGGCCGCCACGGCGCGGTCGCGCAGGGTGTCGGCCGGGACGTCGGGGACGTCGAGCACCCCGCCGCCGGACGCGCCGGACGCCCGACCGACGTCCCGGCGCAGCACGGCGAGGAGCACGAGCACGGCGACCGCCACGGCGAGCACGAGGACGACGGGGAGCACGAAAGCGGGCAGGCTGCCGCCCCCGGTCGCGGAGAACAGCTCGTCGAGCCACTCGCGGATCCGCTCGAGCAGGCCCGGCCGGGGGGTGTAGACGCCGCTGGACAGCTCGCGCTCGAGCCAGGCCCGGGCCTCGTCGGACGTCGGGTCGAGCGGTGCGTCGGCGACCACGGTGTGGAGGAAGGGCGTCACGAGGTCAGGTGCTCGCCGGCCACGGGGGCTCGGCGGCGCCCTGGGCGGTCTGGACGAGGCGGACGTCGAGCCCTTCGCGTCGGATGCGGGAGTCGACGTAGAGGAGCGCGTCGACGCCGGCGGAGAACGGTGTCGTGAGCGCCCCCGTGACGAGACCGGCGATCCCGGTCGCGACCGTCTGCAGCACGAGCAGCTGGCTGCCCGCCTCGGCGTCGCCGAGGAGGAGGACGCCGCCGAAGAAGATGGCGAGGGCGATGGGGAAGGTGACGACCGAGGCGGCCGTGCCGACGATGATGCCGGTGAGCAGCCGGATGCCGAAGACCCGCCAGAACGGACCCTTGAGGGGTGAGCCGACGAGCCGCGCGGAGCGGCCGAGCCCGCGCAGCGGCCCCAGCCGCTCGAGGACGACGGAGGACGTCGCGAACGCCCACACGGTGGAGAGGTAGACCATCGCGACGACGACGGCCAGGACGCAGAGGAGCCCGACGAGGACGGCGAGCGCGATGCTCGGGCCGTCCGTGGGGTCGATGCCGACGACGAGGGCCACGACGAGGGCGACCGCGAGCGCGACGAGACCGACGACGGCGAGGACCTGGACGGCGACCGCGCCGAGGAGGGCGGGGACCCGGCCGCGCGTCGCGGCCCACGTACCGGCCATCCCGACCTTGCGGCCGAGCACCGCCTGACCGACGACCTGGGCGAGGAACCCGGCGAGGAGGATCCCGGACAGGACCTGGCCGATCGAGGGGAGGTACTGGCCGACGAGGCTGAGGCCGAACCCCTCCGGCAGGGCGTCCGACTCGGCGCCCGAGGTGCCGAGGACGTCGTAGGAGGCCTGTCCGGCGAGCCAGGCGCCGAGCGCGGTCGTCGGCAGGAGGAAGACGAAGGTCGTCAGCGTCGCGAGCCCGATGGTCGCGCCGGGGTTGCCGCGGACGGCCTGGAAGACGGCCCCGAAGAGGTCACCCAGGCCGAGCGGCCGCAGCGGGATGATGCCCGGACGGACGTCGAAACGACCGTAGCCCCCCGGTGGGGGTCCCCCCGGGCCGGCGGGCGGTGGTGAGCCGGGCGGCGGCGAGCCCGGCGGCGGGCCTGCGGGGGGCGGGGACCCGGGCGGGGGACCGGGGTCGCCCGGCGTGGGGCGGGACGGCTCGGGCGCGGAGCCCGGGACGGTCCACGGCTGGTCGGTCATCGGCGGGCCCCCTCGTGCTGCACGCCGCCACCCTAGCCGAGCAGGCTGCGCTCGACGGCGCTCGCCCGGGAGGCCACCGCGCCCAGTCCGGTCTGCCGGCGGACGATGCCCGGCTCGTCCCGCATGAGGCGCCACCCGCGTCGGACCAGGACCGCCGGCGGCTTGCGCCGTTCGGCGAGGTCGCGCAGCAGCCGGCGGGCGAAGGTCACGGCCGGACGGTGGTGGACGCACCACGCGCTGTGCAGCAGGCCGTCGGCCTCGAGGCGGGCCACGACCTCGGCCGCGAAGATGCCCTCCGCGAGGACGAGGTCGCCGGCGGCCGCCTCGACGACCCGGTGTCCGACCGCCCGGCTGGCACCGATGTCGTAGACCGGCGTGCGGGTGCGCCCGGTGTCGACGAGCTCGGCGAGGGCGGCGACGGCCCGGTCCTCGTCCCAGCTGTCGGGATGGTCCCAGTCGAGGATGCCGAGGTCCTCGCGCCGGGGCATCGCCGGGTCGTCCTCGTCGCGGTAGAAGTCGTCGAGGCGGACGATCGGCCAGCCCCGGGCGGCGGCGAGGCGCCCGGCGAGGCGGGACTTGCCCGAGCCGCTCGGACCGGCGAGGACGACGACCCGCCGGCGGTCCGGGGCGGGGGTCGACGAGATCGTTCCGCCGTCCGTCGCCCGCTCGTCCACGGGCGTCGAGTCTAGGTGTGGGTGGCGTTCCCGGCCGCATCGGCCAGGGTGGCCGCGAGGTCCGCGGGGCGGCTCCACATCGGCCAGTGCCCGGTCGGCAGGTCGACCCACGTGACGTCGGCGAGCGTCGCGACCTCGGCCATAATCGGGTGCCCGGCGTCGGCGAGCGCGCGCACCTGCTCCGCGGGGAGGGAGCAGCAGACGAACGTCGCCGGGACGTCGCGCCGGGCGGGGTCGGTGAGCCGGACCGGGTCGCGCAGGACCGCGTCCGGGACGGCGACCGCGCGCTCGCGGAACCGGGTGAGCACCGCGTCGTCGAGCCCGTCGAGCGACGCCTGCTCGCCGAGCACGTCCAACGGCGGCAGCGGTAGCCCGTCCCCGTCCCCGTCGCCGGCGAGGTCGGGGGCGAAGACCGCGCCGTCCGCGACGGGGCCGCTGTCGACCCACACGACCCGGGCCACGAGGTCCGGCCGGCGGTCGAGGACGACGGTCGCCGGGTGGTTCGCCCCGCTGTGCGCGACGAGGACGACCGGCCCGGCGTCGGCGGCGGCGCGTTCCACGGCGGTGAGCAGCGCCTCGGCCTGGTCGGCGGGGGTGCGCCGGGCGCGGTCGGGGTCGGCCGGGTCGGCGCCCGGGAGCGTCACCGGGTGGGCGGTGAGACCCCGGGAGCGGAGGTCCTCGACGACCTCGTCCCAGGCCCAGGCGCCGAGCCAGTGGCCCGGGACGAGGACGAGGGGGGCGGCGGGTGCGGGCGGGGTGGTCGCTGTCGTGTCCATGACCCGATCCTCCGGCGCCCGGTGGACAGCGGGATGTCACCGTCTCCGTCACTGTCTCTGGCATCGTCGGGGGATGCGACGCAGCGAACGGCTCCACGCCCTCACCGAGGCCCTCCGCCGGGCCGGACCCCGGGGCCGGACGGCCGAGCAGCTCGCCGAGGAGTTCGGCGTCTCGACCCGGACGGTCAAGCGGGACCTCGCCGCCCTCGACGCCGGCGGGCTGCCCGTGTGGGGACGCGGCGGCCCCGGTGGGGGCTACGGGTTGTCCGAGCGGGCGTCGCTGCCGCCGGTGACCCTCACCCCGGGGCAGGCGGTCGGCCTCGTCGCCGCCGTCGCGGCGACGACCGGCGCACCGTACGCCGACGCCGCCCGTGCCTCGGTCCGGAAGGTCCTCGACACCCTCGACCCCGGGACGCGGCGGCGTGCCGAACGGCTCGCGGGGCGGGTCTGGGTCGACGCGCCCGACGGTGCCCCGCGCCGCGTCATGTCGGCGCTCGAGGCCGCGACGGCGGACCAGGTGACGGTCCGCATCGCGTACACCGACCGGCAGGGGCGGGCGACGCGGCGTGAGGTGGAGCCGATGATCTTCGCGTGGGCCTTCGGGCGCTGGTACCTCGTCGCCTGGTGTCGCCTGCGGAACGACGTCCGCTGGTTCGACCTCACCCGGGTCGAGCGGGCGAGCGCGACCCGGACGCCGTGCGCCGGGCACCCGGTCGGGGCGATCGGCCGCCCGCCGGAGTCCGCCCGGCCCGCGTCGGACCTCTGACCGGGGTCAGCGGCCCTTCGGGTGCCAGACGGTCTTCGTCTCGAGGAAGGCCGACAGCCGGGACAGGTCGGGCACCGGTGCGAAGTCGGGCTCGACGGCCTCGGCCCCCGTGCCGCCCGGCCGCAGGACCCGCTTGAGGTTGTCCGCCGCCGCGATCTCGAGGTCGGCCCAGTCGACGCCGTCGGCGTCCGCGGCACCGGTGAGGTCGATGGCGTTCACGTCCCGGTGCGAGGCGAGCCACGGGGCGATCTCGGCGGTCCGGCCGGTGACGACGTTGACGACGCCGCCGGGGACGTCGGAGGTCGCGAGGCACTCGGCGAGGTCGATCGCCGGCAGCGGGCGGTCCTGCGAGGCGACGACGACGCACGTGTTGCCGGACACGACGACCGGCGCGACGACGGACACGAGGCCGAGGAGCGAGGACGCCTGGGGCGCGAGGACGGCGACGACGCCGGTCGGCTCGGGCGCCGAGATGTCGAAGTACGGCCCCGCGACGGGGTTGAGCCCGCCGAGCACCTGCGGGTACTTGTCCGACCAGCCCGCGTACCAGACCCACCGGTCGATCGCGGCGGACACGACGCCCTCGGCGCGGGCGGCCGTGAGGCCCTCGGCGTCCCGGACGTCCTGGACGAGCTGGGCGCGGCGGCCCTCCATGACCTCGGCGACGCGGTAGAGGACCTGCCCGCGGTTGTACGCGGTGGCCCCGGCCCAGCCCGGCTGCGCCTTGCGGGCGGCGACGACGGCGTCGCGGGCGTCCTTGCGGGAGCCCTGGGCGGCGTTGGCGAGGAAGCGCGGGGTGCTCCGGCGGCCGGTCGGCGCGGCGGTCACCTCGTAGGAGCGGCCGCTCTCGGAGCGAGGGAACTTGCCACCGATGTAGAGCTTGTACGTCTTGCGGACGTCCACGCGGGTGCTCACGTCGTCTCCTGACCGGTGCTCACGTACGCCTCGAGCCCGTGCCGGCCGCCCTCGCGGCCGTAGCCGGACTCCTTGTAGCCGCCGAACGGCGACGTCGGGTCGAACTTGTTGAAGGTGTTGGCCCACACGACGCCGGCCCGCAGCTGGTCGGCCATCCAGAGGATCCGGCTGCCCTTCTCGGTCCAGATGCCGGCGGACAGCCCGTACGGGGTGTTGTTCGCCTTCGCGACGGCCTCGCCCGGGGTACGGAAGGTGAGGACGGACACGACGGGCCCGAAGATCTCCTCCTGGGCGATCCGCGAGGACTGCGAGACCCCGGAGAAGACGGTCGGGCGGAACCAGTAGCCGGAGGTCGGCAGGTCGCAGCCGGAGTCCCAGCGCTCGGCGCCCTCGGCCTCGCCGACGCCCGCGAGCTCGGTGATCCGGTCGAGCTGGGCCTTGCTGTTGATGGCCCCGACGTCGGTGTTCTTGTCCATCGGGTCGCCGACGCGCAGCGTGCCGAGCCGCCGCTTGAGCCGGCGCAGCACCTCGTCGACGACGTTCTCCTGGACGAGCAGGCGGCTGCCGGCGCAGCACACGTGGCCCTGGTTGAAGAAGATGCCGGTGACGATGCCCTCGATCGCCTGGTCCATCGCCGCGTCGTCGAAGACGATGTTCGCGCCCTTGCCGCCGAGCTCGAGGGTCGCCCGCTTGCGCGTGCCGGCGATGGAGCGGGCGATCATCTTGCCGACCCCCGTCGAGCCGGTGAACGCGAGCTTGTCGACGCCGGGGTGGTCGACGATGGCCTGGCCGGTCGCGCCCGCCCCGGTGACGATGTTGACGACGCCCGGCGGCAGGTCGGCCTGGCGGCAGATCTCCGCGAAGGCGAGCGCCGTCAGCGGGGTCGTCTCGGCGGGCTTGAGGACGACGGTGTTGCCGGTCGCGAGGGCCGGGGCGACCTTCCACGCGAGCATGAGGAGCGGGAAGTTCCACGGGATGACCTGGCCGACGACGCCGATGCCGCGGGGGTTGCTCCCGAGCGAGGCGTACTCGAGCTTGTCGGCCCAGCCCGCGTGGTAGAAGAAGTGCGCCGCGACGAGGGGTACGTCGACGTCCCGGCTCTCCTTGATCGGCTTGCCGTTGTCGAGCGTCTCGAGGACGGCGAGCTCACGGGCCCGCTCCTGGATGATCCGGGCGATCCGGTAGAGGTACTTGCCGCGGTCGGCGCCGCTCATCCGCGACCAGACGCGGGTGTACGCGGTCCGGGCGGCGCGCACGGCGGCGTCGACGTCGTCGGCGGTGGCCTCTGAGACCTCGGAGAGGACCTCCTCGGTGGCCGGGTTCACCGTCTTGAACGGCTTGCCGCCGGTGGCCTCGACGAACTCGCCGCCGATGAACAGCCCGTGGCTGCTCGCGATGTCGACGACGGCCCGGGACTCGGGGGCCGGTGCGTACTCGAAGGTGGGCATTGCGCGAAGGTCCTTGCGTCTGCGGTGCGGGTGCGGTGCGGTCGGTGCTCGGGGTCAGTAGGCGCTCGGGGCGTCGTCGGCGACGTAGTCGGCGCCGGAGTACGCGCCGGTCGCCATCCGCTGGCGCTGGAGGACGAGGTCGTTGAGGAGCGAGGAGGCCCCGAACCGGAACCAGTGGTTGTCGAGCCACGCCTCGCCGGCGATCTCGTGGACGGTGACGAGGTAGCGGATGGCGTCCTTGCTCGTGCGGATGCCGCCGGCCGGCTTGACGCCGACCTGCTCGCCGGTGAGGTCGTGCCAGTCGCGGACCGCCTCGAGCATCGTCAGGGTGACGGGGAGCGTCGCGGCCGGGGAGATCTTGCCCGTCGAGGTCTTGACGAAGTCGCCGCCGGCGAGCATCGACAGCCACGACGCGCGGCGGACGTTGTCGTACGTCACGAGCTCGCCGGTCTCCATGATGACCTTGAGGCGGGCGTCGCCGCAGGCCTCCTTCGTCTCGGCGATCTCGCGGAAGACGGAGAGGTAGTCGCCGGCGAGGAACGCCCCGCGGTCGATGACCATGTCGATCTCGTCGGCCCCGGCCGCAACGGCGTCGCGGGTGTCGGCGAGCTTGACGGCGCGGCTCGCGCGGCCGCTCGGGAAGGCGGTGGCGACGGCGGCGACCTTGACGCCGGAGTCGCCGAGCGTCTCCTTCGCGATGCCGACCATGTCTCCGTAGACGCAGACCGCGGCCGGGCTCGGGGTGTCCGGGGCGGTCGGGTCCGGCACGAGCGCCCGGGTCGCGAGGCCGCGGACCTTGCCGGGGGTGTCGGCGCCCTCGAGCGTCGTGAGGTCGATCATCGAGATGGCGAGGTCGATGGCCCACGCCTTGCTCGAGGTCTTGATGGAGCGGGTCGACAGCCCCGCGGCGCGGGCCTCGCAGCCGACCTGGTCGACGCCCGGCAGGCCGTGCAGCCAGCCCGTGAGGGCGGAGTTCGTCAGGCGCGAGACACCCAGCAGGTCGCGGGCGCGCGCGGTCACGTCGACGTCGGTGGCGGTACTCACCCGGCGAGTGTACGGGCGCTGCCGCGGACCCGTCACCGGCCCTCGGCCCACCGGGAGGGGTCAGTCCCAGGAGGTGGGCGGGGTGAACTGGCTCGCCGTGAAGACCGCTCCCTGGGGGTCGCGGACCACGACCTCACGGGTCCACTCCGTCTCGAGCCGGAGGAGCACGGTGCCCCCGAGGTCGGGGACCCGGTCCACCACGTCGTCGCGGTCGGCGACGGTGAACACGACGTACCAGCCGGGCTCCTCGTCCTCCGCGGGGACGATCGCCCCGATGGTGTCGGCGAAGCCCTCGGGGGCCTGGGCCTGACGGACCCGGATGTCCGGGTCGACGGTGGACTCGAGGTGGTCTCCGTACCCGGGGACCTGGATGGCCGTCGCCCACCCCTGGTCGACCAGGCGCCACCCGAAGAGGGCCTCGTAGAACGAGCCGACCCGATCGGGATCCCGGGACCGCAGGTTGCTGAAGTTCCAGGCGCCCGGCAGGTTCGCCACCTGGGCCCCGAGCCGCCTCCGAGCCTGCCAGAGCCGGATCTCGTTGCTCTCCGGGTCGAGGACGACCGCGCCCCGACCGCCGGGTCCCGCGTCGGTCGGGGCCTCGAGGACCGTGCCGCCGAGGGCGACGGCCCGCTCGACGGACGCGTCGGTGTCGCTGACCGCGACGTAGGTCGACCACCGAGCGGGACCGCTGGGCGCCTCGGCAAGGGCGGCCGCGTCCGCGCCGTCGAGGGTTGCCACGACGTACCGCAGCGGGGCGTCCGGCGGCGTCGCGAGCGTGAACTCCCATCCGAGAAGAGGCCCGTAGAACCGCTGCGCGGCCTCGATGTCGGGCTGCTCGGCGTCGATCCAGCACGTGACGCCCGGGGGGTAGGTCCGCTCCATCTCCCGAGCGTAGGGGGTCACCGACGGTCCTCGCGCGACGGGAGGACCGTCGGCGACCGTCCCGTCCGCCCTCGGGACGCGGCCCCGTGGGTGTCCCGGGCCGGGTCAGGGGGTCGTGAGCCGCTCGAGGTCGCTGCGGAGGGCCGCGAGCCGGTCCCGGGCCCGGCCGCGGGCGGCGGCGAGGTCGTCGGTCGGCTCCTCGACCGCCTCGAGGTAGACCTTGAGCTTCGGCTCGGTGCCGGACGGCCGGACGATGACCCGGGCGTCGTCGGCGAGGTACCAGCGCAGCCCGTCGGTCGGCGGCAGGTCCTCGGTCCCCTCGGCGAGGTCGTCGGCGCGGGCCACGTCGATGCCGGCGATGCTCGTGGGCGGCTGCGCCCGGAGCCGCTCCATGACCGTGCCGATGAGCGAGAGGTCCTCGACCCGGACGGAGAAGGCGTCGGTCGCGTGGACCCCGTGCTCCCGGTCGAGGTCGTCGAGCCGGTCCTGGAGGGTCCGGCCCTGCGCCTTGAGCCCGGCGGCGAGCTCGGCGACGGCGAGCGCCGCGGACACCCCGTCCTTGTCCCGGACGTGGCCGGGGTCGACGCAGTAGCCGATGGCCTCCTCGTAGCCGTACCGCAGGCCCTCGACCCGGCCGATCCACTTGAAGCCGGTGAGGGTCTCCTCGTGCCGGACCCCGGCGGCGCGGCACATCGTCGCGAGCATCCGGGAGGAGACGATCGAGCACGCGAAGACGGCGTCCTCCGCGACCCCGCGGTCGAGGACGTGCGCCCCGAGGAGCGCCCCGATCTCGTCGCCGCGCAGCATCCGCCAGCCGCCCGGGCCGGGCGCCGCGACGGCGCACCGGTCGGCGTCGGGGTCGTTGGCGACGACGACGTCGGGGCCGGTCTGCTCGGCGAGCTCGAAGGCCGCGTCCATCGCCCCCGGCTCCTCGGGGTTGGGGAAGGAGACGGTGGGGAAGAGCGGGTCCGGCTCGGCCTGCGACGCGACCGGCTCGGGGGCGTCGAAGCCCGCGGCGACGAAGGCCCGGCGGACGGTGTCGGCGCCGACGCCGTGCAGTGCGGTGTGGACGACCGACAGCTCCCGCGGGGTGCCGGGGTCGACGACCGTGACGACGTCGCGCAGGTAGGCCTCGAGCACGTCCTCGCCGAGGGTCTCCCACCCGTCCTCGGCCCGCGGGACGGACGCGACGGACTCCACGGCGGCGATCGCGTCGGCGATGCTCCGGTCGACGGGCGGGACGATCTGCGACCCGTCGCCGACGTAGACCTTGTAGCCGTTGTCATCCGGCGGGTTGTGCGAGGCCGTGACCATGACGCCGGCGTCGGCGCCGAGGTGGCGGATCGCGTACGCGAGGACGGGGGTCGGCAGCGGCCGGGGGAGGAGCGCGGCGCGGCCGCCCATGCCCGTGACGACGGCGCACGTGTCCGCGGCGAAGACGTCGCTGTTCGTCCGGGCGTCGAAGCCGACGACGACGAACGGGGTGTCGGCGACGGCCTTCAGGTGCGCGGTGAGCCCGGCGGCGGCGCGGATGACGACGGCGCGGTTCATCCGGTGCGGTCCGCCGCCGAGCCGGCCGCGCAGCCCGGCGGTGCCGAACTCGAGGAGCCCGGACATCGCGTCGGCGAGCTCGTCGGCGGCAGCGGTGTCCTCGCCCTCGGCGGCGTCGGCGAGCCCGGTCAGCTCGTCACGGGTCCGCGGGTCGGGGTCGTCGGCCGCCCACGCACGGGCGGCGGCGACGACGTCGGCGGTCTCGGGCGGGGTGGAGGGCATCGCAGGCGACCTCAGATCCGCTCGACGACGGTCGCGAGGAGCCGGCCGCAGCGGTCGGCGGCGGCCTTGCCGGCCTCGATGACCTCCTCGTGGCTCAGCGGGTCGGGGGAGATGCCGGCGGCGGCGTTCGTCACGAGCGAGATGCCGAGCACCTCGAGACCGACGTGGCGGGCGGCGATCGCCTCGAGCGCGGTCGACATCCCGACGAGGTCGCCGCCGAGGACCTTCGCCATCCGCACCTCGGCCGGGGTCTCGTACTGCGGGCCGCGGAACTGGGTGTAGACCCCCTCGTCGAGGGTCGGGTCGACCTCCTGGGCGGCGGCGCGCAGCCGCGGGCTGTAGAGGTCGGTGAGGTCGACGAAGGTCGCGCCCTCGAGCGGGGTGGCGCCGGTGAGGTTGAGATGGTCGGAGATGAGGACCGGGGTGCCGGGGGTCCACTCGGGGCGCAGGCCGCCGCAGCCGTTCGTGAGGACGACGGCCGAGCAGCCGGCGGCCGCGGCGGTGCGGACGCCGTGGACGACGGAGCGGACGCCGCGGCCCTCGTAGAAGTGGGTGCGGGTGCCGTAGACGAGGGCCCGGCGGCCGGTGTCGCCGATGGCGACCGAGCGCATCGTGCCGGTGTGCCCGTGGACGGCGGCGGCCGCGAAGCCCGGGACGTCGGTGTTCTCGATCGTCGCGAGGGTCTCGCCGACGAGGTCGCCGGCCTGGCCCCAGCCCGACCCGAGGACGAGGGCGACGTCGTGCCGCTCGACGCCGGTGCGCTCGCGGATGACCGCGGCGGCGGCCTCGGCGACGGCGAACGGGTCGACGGCGGGGTCGGTGAGGTCGTGGGCGGCGGCGCTGTCGGTCACCCGGGCAGCGTACCGATGCCGGGGAGGGTGCCGGGCCGGGGTCATGGACGCTCGACGTCGGGCAACACGCAGGCGGAGCGGGCCGTCCGCCTGCGTGTTGCCCGATCTCGACGCGTGTCCTTGCGGCTGCAACTTGCATGTGCAACTCTGATCGGGTGCCCAGCCTCGCCCACCAGCTCCACGTCCTCGTCGCCCGGATGGACCGTCGCGCCGAGGCGCTGCTCGCCGAGGCCGGGACCGGTCTGACCTACCGCCGCTTCCTCACCCTGCTCCAGGTGTCCGAGCTGGACGGCCCGAGCCAGCGCGCGCTCGCCGAGCGCAACGGGTCGAGCGAGGCCGCGACGAGCCGGATGGTGGCCGGCCTCGCCGCCGACGGCCTCCTCGAGGTCCGGCCCAACGGCCGCGGCCGCACCCTCCACGTCACCGCCGAGGGCGGGCGTCGCCTCGCCGTCGCCGACGACGTCCTCGGGGGCCGCTTCGACGCCCTCGTCCGCGACCGGGGCCACGACCCGGCCGCCCTCCTCGCCCTCGTCACCGACCTGTCCGACCACGTCCCGGAGGACTGACCCATGGACCTGTGGACCCCGCTGCTCGTCTCCCACGTCGCCGCCGCCCTCGTCTCGGTGGCGCTCGGTGTCGTCCAGCTCGTCCGTCGCAAGGGCGACCTGCGCCACCGGCTCCTCGGGCGGGTGTGGGTCGGCCTCATGCTGTGGGCCGCCGTGTCGTCCTTCTGGATCCGCCACCTGCGCGACGGCGGGTTCAGCTGGCTGCACGTCCTCAGCGTCGTCACCCTCGTCACCGTGACCCTCGGCGTCGTCGCCGTCCGCCGCGGCGACCTGCGCGGCCACCGGGGGAACATGACGGGCAGCTGGGTCGGGTCGGCCGTCGCGATGGTGTTCGCCGTCGCGGTGCCCGGCCGGATGCTCCCGACCTTCGCGCTCGACGAGCCGCTCGGGGCGCTCGCCGCCCTCGTCGCGCTCGCGGCCACGACGGCCGCGCTCGTCGTCGTCGGGGACCGGCTCGCCCGGGTCGGGACGGGGCGGCCGCAGCCGGTCCACTGAGTGCGGATGGTTGGATGGCTCCCGTGAGTGCGCGGTCCAGCAGAGTCGTCATCCTCGGCGGTGGCCCCGGCGGGTACGAGGCGGCCCTCGTCGCCGCCCACCTCGGGGCCCGGGTCACGGTCGTCGAGCGCAGCGGCATCGGCGGCGCGTCGGTCCTCACCGACTGTGTCCCGAGCAAGACGCTCATCTCGACCGCCGAGTACATGAACGACATCGGGGTCGCCTCCGACCTCGGCGTCCAGCTCGAGGACGACCACGGGGACGGCGCACCCGAGGCCGTCGCCGACCTGCCGGGCGTGAACCGCCGGGTGCTCGCCCTCGCCGAGGCCCAGAGCCGCGACATCCGCAGCCGCCTCGACGAGGTGGGGGTCGAGGTCGTCACCGGGGCCGGGACGCTCACCTCCCCGACGTCGGTCCGGGTCACCGGTGACGACGGCGAGGCCCGCGACCTCGACGCCGACGTCGTCCTCGTCGCGACCGGCGCGGCGCCCCGGGTCATGGACACCGCCGTCCCGGACGGCGAGCGGATCCTCACGTGGCAGCAGATCTACGACCTCACCGAGCTGCCAGAGCGGCTCGTCGTCGTCGGTTCCGGCGTCACCGGCGCCGAGCTCGCCCAGGCCTACCTCGGGCTCGGCTCCGAGGTCGTCCTCGTCTCCTCCCGGGACCGGGTCCTGCCCGGCGAGGACGGCGACGCGGCCGAGGTCATCGAGGAGGTCTTCCGCAAGCGGGGGATGGAGGTGCTCGGCCGGTCCCGGATGGCGTCCGTCGAGCGCACCGACGACGGGGTGCTCGTCCGGCTCGAGGACGGCCGCGAGGTCACCGGGTCGCACGCCCTGCTCGCCGTCGGGTCCGTCCCGCAGACGCGGGGCATCGGCCTCGAGGAGGTCGGCGTCGAGCTCGCGCCGTCCGGGCACGTCGTCGTCGACAAGGTCTCGCGGACCTCGGTGCGTGGGGTCTACGCGGCCGGGGACTGCACCGGCGTCCTGCCGCTCGCGTCCGTCGCGGCGATGCAGGGGCGGATCGCGATGTCGCACGCCCTCGGGGACGCCGTCGCGCCGCTCGACCTCGACGTCGTCTCGGCGAACGTCTTCACCGACCCGGAGATCGCGACGGTCGGGGTGTCCGAGAAGGACCTCGCCGAGGAGCGGGTCGACGCCGACGTGCTGACCCTCGCCCTCTCCCGCAACCCCCGGGCGAAGATGCTCGGCATCCGGGACGGGTTCGTGAAGCTCTTCGCCCAGAAGGGGTCCGGGGCCGTCATCGGCGGCGTCGTCGTCGCGCCGCGGGCCTCCGAGCTCGTCTTCCCCGTGACCCTCGCGGTGCAGCACCGGCTCAACGTCGACCAGGTGGCCTCGACCTTCACGGTGTACCCGTCGCTGTCCGGCTCCATCGCCGAGGCCGCGCGCCGCCTGCACCCGACCGACTGACGTCCGTCCGGGCCGCTCACCTGCGGGTAGGGCAGGATGGGTCGTGACCTCGGACGCGACCCCAGGAGGACGCCATGGCCAAGTTCCGTGCCGCCGCGCTGCTCGGCGCCGTCAACAAGGTGAAGGACTACGCCCGCAAGAACCCCGAGAAGACCTCGGACGCCATCGGCAAGGTCGAGGGCTTCGTGCGCGGCAAGGCCGGTCCGCAGCACTCCGACAAGGTCGGCAAGGGCGGCGACGCCCTGCGCAAGGGCCTCGGCGTGCCGTCGTCCGGCGCGTCCGGCACCGGCGGCACCGTGTCCGGTGGCCCGACGTCCGGCGGCGGCAGCACCCCTCCGCCCCCGCCGCCGTCGACCGGGACCTCCCGCCCCGACGGGGACACCCCTACCTCGGGCGCCTGATGACGCAGCAGCCGGAGCACGTCGACCCGGACGTCGACCCCGACCCCGAGCCCGCCCCGGAGCCGGGCGCCCCGGCGGGTCCGGGCGACGACGGTGTGCCGGCCCCGAACCCCGAGCCCGGCACCGACGACGACCCGCAGCCGCGCCGCGACGTCGACGACGCCCCCGCCTGACGCCCGCCGCCGGGTACCCGGCGGTCAGGCGTCGGCGATCTCGCAGATGACGGCGCCGTTCGTCACCGTGGCGCCGACCTCGGCGGTCAGGCCGGTGACGGTGCCGGCCTTGTGGGCCGTGATCGGCTGCTCCATCTTCATCGCCTCGAGGACGACGACGGTGTCGCCCGCCGCGACCGTGGCCCCGTCCTCGACGGCGATCTTGACGATCGTCCCCTGCATCGGCGCGGTGAGCGAGTCGCCGGACACCGCCGCCCCGCCCCCGCCCCGGCTGCTGCGCCGCGGCGCCTTCTTCCGGCTCGCACCGCCACCGCCGCCGCCGAACGACATGTCGCCGGGCACCGACACCTCGAGCCGCTTGCCGCCGACCTCGACGACGAGGGTGCGGCGCTCCTGCGGCTCCTCGCCCTCGGCGGCCGGGCCCGCGTAGGGCTCGATGTCGTTGTCCATGTCGGTCTCGATCCACCGGGTGTGCACGGTGAACGGCTCGTCCGGGTCGCCCGGCGCGAACGCCGGGTCGGAGACGACCTTGCGGTGGAACGGCACGACGGTCGGCATGCCCTCGACGACGAGCTCGGCGAGCGCGCGGCGGGACCGCTCGAGCGCCTGCTGCCGGGTCCGTCCGGTGACGACGAGCTTGGCGATCATCGAGTCGAACGCCCCGGCGACGGTGTCGCCCTCGACGATGCCGGCGTCCCAGCGCACCCCCGGGCCCTGCGGGACGACCATCCGGGACACGGTGCCGGGGGCGGGCAGGAAGTTCCGCCCGGCGTCCTCGCCGTTGATCCGGAACTCGATGGAGTGCGCGTGCGGCTGCGGGTCGTCGTAGCCGAGCTCCTCACCGTTCGCGATCCGCAGCTGCTCACGGACGAGGTCGATGCCGGTGACCTCCTCGGACACCGGGTGCTCGACCTGGAGGCGGGTGTTGACCTCGAGGAAGCTGATGTGGCCGTCCGGCCCGACGAGGTACTCGCACGTCCCGGCGCCGACGTAGCCGGCCTCGGACAGGATCGCCTTCGAGGCACGGACGAGCTCGGCGTGCTGCTCCTCGCTGAGGAACGGCGCGGGGGCCTCCTCGACGAGCTTCTGGTTGCGCCGCTGCAGCGAGCAGTCGCGGGTCGAGACGACGACGACGTTCCCGTGCTGGTCGGCGAGGCACTGGGTCTCGACGTGCCGGGGGTGGTCGAGGAAGCGCTCGACGAAGCACTCGCCGCGACCGAAGGCGGTGACGGCCTCGCGGACGGCGGAGTCGAAGAGGTCCGGGATCTCCTCCATCGTCCGGGCGACCTTGAGGCCGCGACCGCCGCCACCGTAGGCCGCCTTGATGGCGACCGGCAGGCCGTGCTCCTGCGCGAAGGCGACCACCTCCTCGGGTCCCTCGACGGGGTCCTTCGTGCCGGGGACGAGCGGGGCGTCGGCGGCGAGGGCGATGTGCCGCGCCTTGACCTTGTCGCCGAGGCTGTCGATGGCCTGCGGTCCGGGGCCGATCCAGGTCAGCCCCGCGTCGATGACCTTCTGGGCGAAGTCGGCGTTCTCGGCGAGGAAGCCGTAGCCGGGGTGCACCGCGTCGGCGCCCGCCTGCTGCGCGACCTCGACGAGCTTCTCCTGGAGGAGGTAGGACTCGGCCGGGGTCTGCCCGCCGAGGGCGTACGCCTCGTCGGCGACCCGCACGTGGAGGGCGTCCCGGTCGGGGTCGGCGTAGACGGCGACCGACGCGATGCCGGAGTCGGCGCAGGCGCGGGCGATGCGCACGGCGATCTCGCCCCGGTTGGCGATGAGGACCTTGGTGATGGCCATGGTCGTGGACTCTAGCGGCCCGTCCGGGGCCCGGCCGGGTGGCCGTGACCGACGTCGCGCGGACGTGGCGGGACTCACGCCCCGAGGGCGGAGGCGAGCCGTCCGAGGAGGCGTGCGAGCTCGTCCCGCTCGGCGTCGGGCAGGGCGGCGAGCAGCCGGCGCTCGTTGTCGATGTGCGCCGTCATCGCCTCGTCGATGACCTCGCGGCCGCGGGCGGTGAGGTGGACGGTGCGCGAGCGGCCGTCGCCGGTGCTCGCCCGGCGCTCGACGAGGCCGGCCGCCTCGAGCCGGTCGAGCCGCTTGCTCACGGCACCCGAGGTGACCATCGTGCGGGCGGACAGCTCGCTCGGGGTCAGGGCGTACGGGTCGCCCTGGCGGCGCAGCGTCGCGAGGACGTCGAACTCGCCCTCGCCGAGGCCGAACCGCGCGTAGACGGCGACGAGCTCGGGGGTGAGCGCCGCGGCGAGCCGGGAGATCCGGCCGATGACGAGGACGGGGGTGGTGTCGAGGTCGGGCCGCTCGACGAGCCACTGCTCGTGGACGGTCTGCACGTGGTCCATGAGTGGACACTATCTTCCACGGAAGGTAATGTCCCTTCCGTGGAAGACAACTCGGCGACGCTCCGCACCGTTCTGCTCACCGCGGTCGCCCCGGCGGTGTGGGGGTCGACCTACGCCGTGACCCAGCTGTTCCTCCCGCCGGACCGGCCGCTCCTCGCCGCCGTCCTGCGGATCCTGCCGGCGGGCCTGCTCATGCTCCTCTGGCTGCGGCGGCTCCCCAGCGGCCCGTGGTGGGGGCGCGCCACCCTGCTCGGCACGCTCAACCACGCCGTCTTCTTCGGCCTGCTCTACGTCGCGGCCTACCGGCTGCCGAGCGGGCTCGGCGCCACCCTCACGGCCCTGTCGCCGCTCGTCGTCATGGGTGTCGCCCGCCTCGCCATCGGCGAGCGCCAGCCGCCCGTGACCCTCGTCGCTGCCGTGACCGGCATCGTCGGGGTCGTCGTCCTCGTCCGCCTCGGCGGCGGCGACGGCGTCGTCGACCCGGTCGGCGTCGCGGCGATGGTCGGGGCCGTCGTGTCGTCATCGGTCGGCTTCGTCCTCGTCAAGCGGTGGACCCCGCCGGGCTCGGTCCTCGTCACGACGTCGTGGCAGCTCGTCGCGGGCGGGCTGCTCCTCGTCCCCGTCGCCCTCGTCGTCGAGGGCGGCCCACCGGCGCTCGACGTCCCGGCGGTCCTCGCGCTCGTCTACCTCGGGCTCGCCGGGTCGGTCGTCGGCTACGTCGTGTGGTTCCGGGGGCTCACCCGGATGGACGCCGGCGCCGTCGCCGTCGTCGGGCTGCTCAACCCCGTCGTCGGGACGGTCCTCGGCGTCGTGCTGCTCGGTGAGGCGTTCGGGCTCGGCCACCTCGGAGCGATGGTGCTCGTCCTCGGCGGGGTCCTGCTCGCGCAGGCGCCGGTGCGGGCCCGCCTCGTCGGCGGTCGCCGGCGGAAGGCGGCGGCGCCCGCGACCTGAGTACGACGACCCATGACGGCGCGGGGTCCCGAGCGGGACGATGGGGTGCGCCCACCCCGGGCGCCCGTCCCACGAGGAGGCCGCGATGACCGCGCCACCCACCGCACCGCCCCCGCCGTCCCCGACGGCACCGGGGGAGGCCCGACCGCCCGTGCGAGCGACCCCGTCCCGCCTGGCCTGGCTCGAGGACCAGCTCGACGCCTGGGCCGCCGACGGCCTCCTCGACGCCGGCACCGCGGCGTCGATCCGCGGGCGCTACGTCGCCCACCGGCGGGTCACGCTCGCCCGCATCGTCCTCACCCTGGGCGCCGCGTTCGTCGGCCTCGGGGTCATCTGGCTCGTCGCGGCCAACCTCGACGACCTCTCGCCACTCGTCCGGTTCGCCCTCGTCGTCCTCCTCTGGCTCGGCCTCGTCACCGCCGCGGAGACGGTCGCGGCCCGGACCGGTGGACGACGCGAGGACGAGGGGTCCCCGCTCGTCGGCGCCCTCCGTCTGCTCGCCGTCGCCGCCTTCGGCGCCGTCGTCTTCCAGGCCGCCCAGAGCCTCCAGGTCCCGGCCTACGAGCCGTCGCTCGTCGGCATCTGGGCCCTCGGCGCCCTCGTGTACGGCTACGCCGTGGGCGGTGTCTCCCCGGTCCTCGTCGGCATCGTCCTGTCCGCCGGGTGGGTCGTCTGGCACGTCGTCGACACCGCGACCGACCCCGGGGCCGCGGTCGTCGCCGTCGCGGCGGTGGGCCTGGGAGCCGTCGCCCTCGGTGTCCTGCACGGCCCGGCCGGTCGTCGCGGGCTCGTCCCGGTCGGGCTCGGCCTGCCGTGGCGGGAGGTCGGGGCCGTCCTCGCGCTCGGCGCCCTCTTCGTCGCGGCGCTGCCGTTCTTCGACGCGCCGCCGACGTGGTCGGTCCTCGCCGTCGTCGTCCTCGCCGCCGCCGTGCTGCTCGCCGGTGCCTCCCTCGTGCCGGGCGCCGGGGCGACGCGGGTCGACCGCCTCGAGGTCGGGGTCGGCGCCGCCGTCCTCGCCGCCGCGCTCGTCCTGGTGTCGTGGAGCACCTCGACGAGCATCACCGACCCCTCGCAGCTCGCGGCGGGCGACCTGGCCCGGGCCGTCGTCGCCGTCGTCGTGTACCTCGCGGTCGCGAGCGGCTACGCCGTCCTCGGCGGGATGCGCGGCAGCGGCCGGCTCACCTGGGTGGCGACCGGTGCGCTCGTCGTCTTCACGACGACCCAGGCGTTCGCCGTCTTCGCGCCGGTGCTGTCGGGCGCCGTGCTCTTCCTCGCCGTCGGTCTCGTCCTCCTCGGGACCGGCGTCCTCGCCGACCGGGGCAGGCGCCGGCTCGTGGCCGAGGGGAGAGCCGCGTGATGACGCCGCCGACCTCCCGTCGCGTCCTCCGGCTCGCCGTCGCCCTCGTCGTCCAGGCGCTGCTCGTCGGCGTCGCGGTGTGGGCCCCGCTCTCCGCGCGGCTCACCGGGGACGAGATCCGCCTCCGCGTCGCGCCCTTCGACCCGGTCGACCCCTTCCGCGGGGCCTACGTCGACCTCGACTACTCGGACCTGCCGAGCCCGGAGGGTGAGGGGGAGGGGGCGGCCTTCGTGCCGCTCACCCGGTCCGGGGACGTGTGGGTCGGCGGGCCGGTGACCCGGACCCGGCCGGAGGGTGGCCCCTACCTCGCGTGCGACGACGCGTCGTGGCGGCTGTCGTGCGGCATCGAGAGCCTGTTCCTGCCCCAGGACGAGGCCCGCGCGATGGAGGACGCCGTCCGCGGCGGGACGGCGGTCGCGGTGCTCCGGGTCGACGGGCGGGGCCACGCGGCCCTCCTCGGGGTCGAGCCGGACTGAGCCGGAGAACCCGGACCGACGGGCGGACGCTCGGACAGGCAGAAGGCGGTCGAACGGGGCTCGCGGCGCCGCTCCGGACCCTTCTGCCTGTCGGTGCCCTCGGGGTCAGGCGGGGACGGAGGCCTCGGTGTCCGACGTCGTGGCGGCGGTGACCGGCTCCGGCTCAGCCGCAGCGGTGGGCTCGGAGGGCGGGCCGAGCAGCCCACGGGCCTGGTCCAGGGGGACCGGCCGGGACCAGTAGTAGCCCTGGCCGACACCGCACGCCCGCTCGCTGAGCCAGGATGCCTGCTCGACGGTCTCGACGCCCTCGGCGACGGTGACCATCCGCATCGTCCGGCTCATCTCGAGGATCGCGAGGGTGACCGTGTCGGCGTGTCCCTCGGCGCCGATCTTGTCGATGAAGGACTTGTCGACCTTGAGGATGTCGACCGGCAGCCGCGAGAGGTAGGACAGCGAGCTGTAGCCGGTGCCGAAGTCGTCGATCGCGACCGACACCCCGAGGGCCCGCAGCGCGGACAGCGCCTCGGCCGCGGCGGTGACGTCCCCGAGGACGACGGACTCGGTGACCTCGAGCGTCAGCAGGTGCCCGGGCAGGCCGCTGTCCTCGAGCGCGCCGCGGACCTCGTCGAGGAACAGGGGGCTCGCGAGCTGGTCGGCGGAGACGTTGACGGCCATCGACACCGGACCGTCCGGGCGCTGGAGGTCGGTGGCGGCGCGGCAGGCGGCGCGCAGGACCCACCCGCCGAGGGCGACGATCTGGCCGGAGCGCTCCGCGGCGGGCACGAACTCCGACGGCGGCAGCAGGCCCCGCTCGGGGTGCTGCCAGCGCACGAGCGCCTCGAAGCCGGTGATCCGGCCCGAGGCCAGGGTGATCGTCGGCTGGAAGTGCAGGACCAGCTCGTCCTCCTCGACGGCGCGGGTCAGCTCGTTCTGGAGCGCGAGCCGCTCGAGCGACGCGGCGTGCCGGGTCGGGTCGTAGACCGCGACCGAGCCCTTGCCCTGGTCCTTGGCCCAGTACATGGCGACGTCGGCGTCCCGCAGGACCTCCTCGCCGGCGACCTCCTCGGCGCCGGTCACGGCGACGCCGATGCTCGCGCGCACCGACCACGCGCGCTCGCCGATGTCGACCGGCTCGGCCAGGACCTCGAGGAGGCGGCGCGCGACGGCTTCGGCCGTCTCCCGGGTCGTGTCCTCCAGGAGGACCGCGAACTCGTCCCCGCCGAGCCGCGCCGCGGTGTCGCCCGGGCGCAGGGCGCCGCGGATCCGGTCGGTCGCCGCGACGAGCAGCAGGTCGCCGACCGAGTGGCCGTGGGCGTCGTTGACCTCCTTGAAGTCGTCGAGGTCGAGGAAGAGGACGGCGCACGGGGCGTCCTGGCGGCGGCGGGCGAGCGCGTGGTCGAGCCGGTCGCCGAAGAGTGCGCGGTTGGCGAGCCCGGTGAGCGAGTCGTGGAAGGCCTGGTGCGAGAGCTGCTCGGCGAGCCGGGTCTGCTCGGTGACGTCGCGCAGGGTGAGGACCCAGGCGGCCACGGAGGGCTCGTGGAGGAGGTTGGTCATCGTCCCCTCGGTGACGAGCGTCCGGCCGTCCGCGTGGGGCACCCGCATCCGGACCGGCCGGTCCCCCGAGCGGGCGTCGGCGAGCGTGCGCACGACGGCCTGGGCGTCCTGCCCGAAGACCTCCGCCGGGGTGCGACCGAGGAGGTCCTCGGGCGAGCGGCCGAGCACGCTCCGGGAGGAGGGGCTGACGAACGAGACGGTCCCGTCCTTCTCCAGGACGACGATGAGGTCCGCGCTGTTCTGGACGAGCGCGAGCAGCCGCCGCTCGCGCTGGTCGACGACCTGCTGGGCGGTGAGGCGGCGCTCGAGGGCACGGTGGCGGTCGACGAGGCGACGGAACCACACGAACCAACCGACCGAGACCAGGGCCAGCAGCGCCGCGTGGATCCCGGCGGCGAGGAGGGAGCGGTCCCGGGAGGCGTCGTCGAGCGCGTCGCCGAGCGCGGCGTCGGCGGCGCGCAGACGCGAGAGCGCCGCCGGGTCGCGCGGGTCGGCGAGGAGGGCGTCGGTGCCGGCGACGACCGCGGCTCCCGGGGTCCCGGGCCCGGTGTCGACACCGCTCGCGACGAGGGAGTCCGTCGCCGCGCGGACGGCGGCGGTGGCGTCCGCCGCGGTGCCGGGCGTCAGGGGTGCGAGGGTCCCCGACAGGGCCGCTCGGGCCTCCCGGCGGTGCTCGACGTCGTCACCGAGGTGCCAGATGCCCGTGAGCAGGGCCATCTCGGCGACGACGACGAGCAGCGTCCCGAGGACGGTGGCCGTCGTCGTCAGGCGGGTGCGTCCGGTTCGGGACACCGGGGGCTCCTTTTCCACGGATGGCGATGCTCGCGCACCGTAGCCAGACCCGGGCGCGACCCGGCGCGGTTCGGCGCCCGCGGGGGCCGTTCGGACGAGGGGCTCCCCGCGGTCGGCGGAGCGCCGGCGGTGGCACGATGACGCCATGAGCGACGACGTGGTGGACCGGGCCCGGCGGACCCTCGAGGAGGGCATCCGCACCGACTTCGGTCGGGCGATGTCGTACGGCGCCTACCTCGACCTCGACACCCTCTTGTCGGCACAGCACCCCCGGAGCGAGCCGCCGCAGCACGACGAGCTGCTGTTCATCGTCCAGCACCAGGTGTCCGAGCTGTGGCTGAAGCTCCTGCTCCACGAGCTGCGTTCCGCCCGCTCCCTCCTCGCCGCCGACGAGCTCGCTCCGGCCCTCAAGCGCCTCGCCCGGGTCAAGCACGTCCAGCGACAGCTCGTCGAGATGTGGGACGTCCTCGCCACCCTCACCCCGAGCGAGTACGCCCAGATCCGCCCCTTCCTCGCGACAAGCTCGGGCTTCCAGAGCGACCAGTACCGCGCCGTCGAGTTCCTGCTCGGCAACAAGAACGCCGACATGGTGCGGGTCTTCGAGCACGACGCGCGGGCCCGCGCGGGGCTCGAGGAGCTCCTCGCCGAGCCGACGGTGTACGACGAGTTCCTCCGGCTGCTCGCGCGGCGCGGGTACCCCGTCCCGCGGGAGGTGCTGGACCGGGACGTCACCGCGCCGTACCGCCTCGTCCCGGCGCTCGTCGAGGTGTTCGCCGCCGTGTACGCCGCGCCGGACGAGCACTGGGGCGTGTACGAGACGTGCGAGGAGCTCGTCGACGTCGAGGACCTCTTCCAGCAGTGGCGCTTCCGTCACCTGCAGGTCGTGACCCGGACCATCGGCCACAAGGTCGGTACCGGTGGCTCGAGCGGCGTCGACTTCCTCCGCCGCGCCCTCGACCTCACCTTCTTCCCCGAGCTCTACGAGGTCCGCGCCCGCGTCGGCTGACGACGGGGGACCCGGCCGTCCACCGCGGCGCGGCGGGCCCGCCCACATCGCTAGGGTCGCGGCATGGCACCCCGGGTGATCCACACCGCGCAGGCCCTCGTCGACGTCGTCCTGGAGGTCCCGGAGATCCCGGCCCGGGGCGGCAACGTCATGGCCGGGAGCCAGCGCCGGTACGCCGGCGGTGCGACGACGACCCTGCTGGCCGCGGCCCGCTCGGGGGCCAGCGCCGTGCACGCCGGGGCGGTGGGGACCGGGCCGAACGGTGACCTCGTCCGCGAGACGCTGCGCACCGCGGGCGTCGCCCTGTCGGCGCCGCCGGTCGAGGACCTCGACACCGGGATCTGCGTCGTCCTCGTCGAGCCGACGGCCGAGCGCACGTTCGTCACCACCCAGGCCGCCGAGCGGTGCATCACCGCCGCGTCCCTGGCGACGAGCGCCCCCCGGCCCGGCGACCTCGTGTGCGTGAGCGGCTACTCGCTCGTCGGGCGGACCCGTGACCCGCTCGTCGAGTGGCTCGGCACCCTCGACGGCGGCGTCGACGTCGTCCTCGACCCGGGCGCGACCTTCGTGCACGCGGACGACGAGGCCCGCGAGGCCGTGCTCTCCCGGACGACCGTGTGGTCCGGCAACGCGGACGAGGCCTCGGCCCTCGCGGGGGTGGGCGGCATCCGGGAGTCCGCCGAGGTCCTCGCGACGATGCTGCCCCGCGGGGCCGTCGTCGTCGTGCGGGACGGCCCCCGGGGGTGTCTGGTGCGGGCCGACGGGGACGGGGTGTTCGTGCCCGGCCACCCGCAGCGGCCGGTGGACACCAACGGCGCGGGTGACACCCACACCGGCGTCCTGCTCGCCGAGCGGCTCGCCGGCGCGACGTGGTCCGAGGCTGCCGCCAGGGGCAACGCCGCCGGTGCGCTCACGGTGACCCGGCGTGGCCCGGACAGCTGCCCCACGCGGGAGGAGATCGACGCCTTCCTCGCGTCGCGCTGACGCCGGGACACCTCGGCCCGACCCGCGGGATCTGGTCACATCGGGTCATGGACGGACGGCGCCACGGTCCGGGATGATCGGCGTGCCCGGACCTTCCCGCGGCGTCAGCAGGGGGCGCGGCGGGAGGTCCGGGCGACTCCGTGCCGGCTCAGCCGATGCGGTCGAGGTCCTCCCGGCAGCGGCGCTCGAAGCCGTCGAGCTCGGTGAGCGCCGCCTCGAGGTCCGCGCGGCGCTGCTCGAGGTCGGCCCGACGCGCGTCGATCTGGGCGAGGACGTACTCGAGCTGGCTGCGGCGGCCGCGGGGCGCGTCGTAGAGGTCGATGATCGTGCGGATCTCCTCGAGGGGGAACCCGAGCCGACGCCCGCGCAGGACGAGACCGAGGCGGGTGCGGTCCCGCCGGTGGTAGACGCGGGTCGTCCCGCGCCGCTCGGGGGAGAGCAGGCCCAGGGCCTCGTAGTGGCGGACCGTGCGGTGGGTGACGCCGAACTCCTCGGCGACCTCGGCGATGGTCCACGTGCGCCCGCCCTCGTCCGAGGGCGCTGGCGGCGTGGTCGCGGTGGTCCGGGTTGTCACGGGACCGAGTATTGCTTTACGTTGACGTCAACGTCAAGAACGTTGACCCACCCGCCGGCCACCGCGACCCGGGGCCGGACCCGACGCGAAGGGGCGCCATGTACGAGCTGAGCAAGGACCACGAGGACTTCCGCGCCGTCGTGCGGGAGTTCGCGACCGAGGCCGTCGAGCCGCACGTCGCGCAGTGGGACCGCGACCACCACTTCCCGGCCGACCTCGTACCCCGGATGGGTGAGCTGGGCCTCTTCGGGCTCGTCGTCCCCGAGGCCTACGGCGGCTCGCTGGAGCACTCCGAGGGCGGGGCCTTCACGAGCCTCTGCCTCGCGATCGAGGAGCTCGGCCGGGTCGACCAGTCGATCGGGATCACCCTGTCCGCCGGGGTGGGGCTCGGGATCAACCCGATCCTCACGTACGGCACCGACGCCCAGAAGGAGCGCTTCCTCCCTGACCTCGTCGCCGGGCGCGCCCTCGCGGGCTTCGGGCTCACGGAGCCGGACGCGGGGTCCGACGCGGGCGCCACCCGCACCAAGGCCGTCCTCGACGAGGACGCGGGGGAGTGGGTCGTCGACGGGGCCAAGTCGTTCATCACCAACTCGGGCACGGACATCACCTCGGTCGTCACCGTCACCGCGCGCACCGGCACCACGGCCGAGGGCCGCCCGGAGATCTCCGCGGTCATGGTCCCCTCGGGGACGGCCGGCTTCACCGTCGAGCCCCCGTACGACAAGCTCGGCTGGAACATCTCCGACACCCACGGGCTGTCCTTCGACGGCTGCCGGGTGCCCGCAGACCACCTGCTCGGGGAGCGGGGCCAGGGCTTCCGCCAGTTCCTGAAGACCCTCGACGACGGTCGCATCGCGATCAGCGCCCTCGCCCTCGGGCTCGTCGTGCGGATGCGCGAGGAGGCGACGGCGTACGCCACCCAGCGCACCGCCTTCGGCCGGCCCATCGGGAGCAACCAGGGCGTCGCCTTCCCCGTCGCCGACCTGTCCGTCATGGAGGAGGCGGCCCGGCTGCTCACCTACCGCGCCGCGTGGCTCAAGGACGAGCACGAGGCGGGGCGGCGCTCGGCCCAGGAGGTCGCGCAGGCGGCGTCCAAGGCCAAGCTGTACACCTCCGAGGCGGCCGTGACCGCCACCCGCATCGCGACCCAGGTGTTCGGCGGCAACGGCTTCATGGAGGAGTACCCCGTCGCGCGGTTCTACCGCGACGCCAAGATCCTCGAGATCGGCGAGGGCACCTCCGAGGTCCAGCGGATGGTGCTCGCCAAGGCGATGGGTCTGCCGCTGTGACCGAGCGCGACCCCCGCGTCGCCGACGTCCGGGCCCGGCTCGAGCGCGCCCACGCCGCGTCGGCCGCCCCGTCGGAGAAGGCCGCGGCCAAGCTCGCCGCGCAGGACAAGCTCTACGTCCGCGACCGGATCGCCCTGCTCGTCGACGAGGGCTCCTTCGTCGAGGACGGCCGCTACGCCAACGCCCTCGCGGGCGGGCTGCCCGCCGACGGCGTCGTCACCGGCCGCGGGACCGTCGAGGACCGCCCGGTCGTCGTCATCGCCAACGACCCGACGGTCAAGGCCGGGTCCTGGGGCGCCCGGACCGTGGAGAAGATCGTCCGCGCCACCGAGACGGCGCTGCGCGAGGAGCTGCCGGTCTTCTGGCTCGTCGACTCCGCCGGTGCCCGGATCACCGACCAGGTCGAGATGTTCCCGGGCCGTCGGGGCGCGGGCCGGATCTTCCACAACCAGGTCGCCCTGTCCGGGAAGGTCCCACAGGTCTGCTGCCTCTTCGGGCCGTCGGCGGCGGGGGGCGCGTACATCCCGAGCTTCTGCGACGTCATCGTCATGGTCGAGGGCAACGCGTCGATGTACCTCGGCAGCCCGCGGATGGCCGAGATGGTCGTCGGCGAGAAGGTCTCGCTCGAGGAGATGGGCGGGGCGCGGATGCACTGCACCGTCTCCGGCGTCGGGGACCTGCTCGCCGCCGACGACGCCGAGGCCATCGAGCTCGCCCGCCTGTACCTGTCCTACCTCCCGGACAGCTGGCGCGCCGCCCCGCCGTCGTACACGGCCGAGGAGCCGGTGGCCCCGCTCGCGCGCGACGCCGTCCCGGAGCGCGAGAGCCAGCCGTTCGACGTCCACGACCTGCTCGACGGTCTCGTCGACGACGACAGCTTCTTCGAGATCAAGCCCCTCTTCGCCCCCGAGCTCGTCGTCGGGTTCGCCCGGCTGGGCGGCGAGAGCGTGGGCGTCGTCGCGAACAACTCGGCCGTCAAGGGCGGGGTGCTCTTCAGCGACTCCGCCGACAAGGCGGCCCGGTTCATCTGGCTGTGCGACGCCTTCAACGTCCCGCTCGTCTACCTCGCCGACGTCCCCGGCTTCATGATCGGCTCGGAGGTCGAGCGCGGTGGCATCATCCGGCACGGCGCGAAGATGGTCTCGGCCGTCTCCTCGGCGACCGTCCCCCAGGTGTGCGTCGTCGTCCGCAAGGCGTACGGCGCCGGCCTCTACGCCATGGGCGGGCCGGGCTTCGGCCCGGACGCGACGATCGCCCTGCCGACGGCGCGGATCGCCGTCATGGGCCCCGAGGCCGCCGTCAACGCCGTGTACGCGAACCGGATCGCCGAGATCGAGGCGACCGAGGGCGCCGACGCCCGCGAGGCCTTCGTCGCCGAGCGGCGGGCGGAGTACCTCGCCGACGTCGACCTCGAGCGGCTCGCCGCCGACCTCGTCGTCGACCAGGTCGTCGAGCCGGACGCGCTCCGGGCCGAGCTGCTGCTCCGGCTGCGCTACGCCGCCCGTCGCGACCGGCACTTCGCCGACAAGCGCCGGGGCGTCCCCCCGGTCTGACCGGCACCCGGCCCGACCGTCGGCGCGGGCCGACGGTCGGCATCAGCCGCCCGCGATCTCGCGCAGCGCGGCGAGGTGGTCCGAGAACGCGCGCCGGCCGTGAGCCGTCAGCGACAGCCACGTCCGCGGACGCTTGCCGATGTAGCCCTTGCGGACGCGGACGTACCCCGCCTGCTCCAGGGTCGAGACCTGCTTGGACAGAGCCGAGTCGGAGACCTCGACCTCGTCGCGGACCATGGCGAACTCCGCCTCGTCGACCCCGGCGAGGGTGGCGACGATGCTGAACCGGACGGGGGCGTGGATGACGTCGTCGAGCCGATGCCGAGCATGGCCGGCGCCGGCCTTCTCCTCGGTGCTCACACCCCGCCGCCGCGACGGATCCGCACGGCGGCGACGAGCATCGGGGTCGCGGTGAGGACGCCGGCTGCGACGAGCAGGACGACGTTCTCGGGGCCGGGTGCCCCGCCGTCCTCGCGGGCGACCTCACGGACGTTGAAGAGCACGACCGCGCCCATGAAGAGCACGAAGGTGCCGCCGAGCCCGAGCCAGGACGTCCGACGGGCGTGCCGGGGCCAGGCGAGTGCGCCCCGGGTCTGCCATGCGGCGAGGGCTCCGAGCAGCACCACGTAGAGGACGAGGGCGACCGTCTCGAACCGGGTCTCCTCGACGACGCGGGAGATCGTGAGGTAACCGCCCATGAGGACACCGAAGCCGGCCGTGGCCAGCGCGTGGATGCGCCGCTCGGCGTCACGGTTGGCGGTGGCGGCCTCGAGGTGGTCGAGCCGTCGGCGCGCTTCGCGTGGGGTGATCTCGTGCATGACGTCTTCTCCGCTCGTCGGTGTGGACATGACTCGACGCTACGAAAGTACTTTCCAATGTGTCAAGTACTTGCAGGTCGGGCGTCACGTCACCCGGCGGAGGTCGTGCCAGGCGACACCGAGGTCACGGACCAGGTCGCGCAGCAGGGGCAGGGACACCCCGACGACGCTGCTCGGGTCGCCCTCGATGCCCGTGACGTACGGGCCGCCCAGGCCGTCGAGGGTGAAGGCCCCCGCGACCCGGAGCGGCTCCCCGGTCGCGACGTACGCCTCGAGCTCGTCGTCGTCGAGGTCGGCGAAGTGCACGGTCGTCGACGCGGTCCCCCCGACCATGCCCCCGGTACCGCCCACGTCCCGGCCACGCAGGTCGAGCAGCCAGTGGCCGGTGTGCAGGACGCCGGACCGGCCCCGCATCCGACGCCAACGGGCGACCGCCTCGGCGGCGTCGGCCGGCTTGCCGTGCACCTCGTCGTCGAGCTCGAGGACGGAGTCGCAGCCGAGGAGCAGGTCGGCGTCCGTGCCCCCCTCGGCGGTGAGGGTCCCGGCGACGTCCTCCGCCTTGGCCCGCGCGAGCAGGAGCGCGACGTCGGGCGCGGCGAGCGACCCGTGCCGCTCCTCGGCGGCCGAGACGGCCGCGGGCTCGTCGACGGTCGAGACGCGCACGAGCGGGTCCAGCCCGGCCGCGCGCAGGGTCGAGAGCCGGGCGGGGGAGGCGGAGGCGAGGAGCAGGTGGAGGGTGGCCATGGCGGCCACGCTAGACGGCCCGCTCAGGCGCCGGGGGCGGACCCGAGGTCGCCGGTGAGGTAGTGCTGGAGCACCGGTCCGACGACGGTCGCCAGCTCCTCGGCGGAGGTCTCGGTCATCCCGGGGAGCTCGACGACGTACCGGGCGAACACGTAGCCGGTCAGCTGGGTGCCGATGAGCGCGGCGCGCAGGTCGGGTCGGTCGCCGCTGAGCATCCGCGCCAGTGGGGTGACGAGGCGGTCCGTGAGCAGTCCGCGGACGAGGGTCGCGGCGTCGTCCTCGGAGGCCGCCGCCCGCAGCATGCCGGTCATCGTCTGCCGCGCCGAGGGGGTCTCGAGGGTCTCGATGACGAGGCGGGCGAGCCGGTGCCCCACCCGGCCGGGCCCCTCTGACAGCAGGCCGTCGACGACGGCGGACGGCTCGAGTGGGAACTCGACGACGGAGACGAAGAGGTTCTGCTTCGTGCCGAAGTAATGGGTCACGAGGCGCGTGTCGACGTCCGCCTCGCGGGCGATCCCTCGCAGGGTCGTGTGCGGGTAGCCCAGCTCCGCGAACTGTCGCGCCGCCGCAGCGGCGATCGTCTCGCGTGTGTTGCTTCCCGCCGGGCGACGCCCTCGTGCTCGCGGCACCTGTCCTCCTCCGTAGACCGGCAGGGTGGTCACGACGTGCGGCCGATTATGCCGCGCGGCGAGAGCACCGTGAAGGCCGTCGTTAACCTTGAACGAGGTGTTTATGTCACACAGGAAGACAAAAGGTCCAGTTATTCTGCGCCGGCAGAAATGACAGGCCCGTACGGGTACGGGTATCTCCGAGGGCCGTCACCTGCGGGGACCCGCGGGCGGGTCCGGGTCATCCCGCGAGGACGGCCTCCCGCAGCACGTCGAGGCCGAGCGACCCGAGGTCGAGGGAGCGCCGGTGGAAGTCCTTGAGCGAGAACGAGTCGCCCTCGCGCGCCCGCACCTCGTCGCGCATCTGCAGCCAGAGCCGCTCGCCGATCTTGTAGCTGGGCGCCTGGCCCGGCCAGCCGAGGTACCGGTCCAGCTCGAAGCGCAGCATCCCCTCGGACTCGTTCGAGTGGGCAGTGAGGAAGGCCCAGGCCTTGTCGTAGGTCCAGGCCCCGCCGCCGACCTCCGCCGGCGCCTCGAAGCCGCAGTGGACGCCGATGTCGATGACGACGCGCGCCGCCCGCAGCGACTGGGCGTCGAGCATCCCGAGGTAGGTGCCCGGGTCGTCGAGGTACCCCAGGTCGGCCATGAGCCGCTCGGCGTAGAGCGCCCAGCCCTCGCCGTGCCCGCTGACCCAGCACATCATCCGGCGCCAGCGGTTGAGCAGCTCGCTGCGCACGACGGTCTGGGCGACCTGGAGGTGGTGACCCGGCACGCCCTCGTGGTACACGGTCGTCAGCTCGCTCCACGTGCGGAACTCGGTGACGCCCTTCGGCACCGACCACCACATCCGGCCCGGCCGCGAGAAGTCCTCGCTCGGACCCGTGTAGTAGATGCCCCCGGTCTGGGTCGGCGCGATGCGGCACTCGATGGTGCGCACCGCGTCCGGGACGTCGAAGTGCACCCCCGCCAGGTCGGCGATCACGGCGTCGGCGCGACCCTGCATCCACTCCCGCAGCGCCTCGGTCCCGTGCAGCCGGTAGGAGGGGTCGGCGTCGAGGTGGGCGATGGCGTCGGCGACCGAGCCGCCCGGCACGATGCGGTCGGCCGTCGCGGTCATGTCGGCCGTGATCCGCGCGAGCTCCTCCTGGCCCCAGGCGTACGTCTCCTCGAGGTCGACGGTGGCGCCGAGGTACAGCCGCGAGGCGAGGGCGTAGCGCTCGCGCCCGGCGGCGTCGGACTCCGGCGCCCGGTCGAGGAGGGTCGCCGCGAGGCGTCGACCGGTGTCGGCGTAGGCGTCCGCGGCCTCCCGGACGGCGGTCTCGAGGTCGGACCGGACCGCCGGCGACAGGGGCTCGCCGTCGGCGGAGGCGCCGGCGAGCAGCCCGGCGAAGTAGCCGTCCGCCGCCGTGAGGTCCTCGCACTGCTGCACGCAGGCGGTCACCTGGCGCCGCGGCGTGACCAGGCCGCGGTCCGCGGACTCGGCGAGGGTCCGGCAGTACTGGTCCAGGGCCCGCGGAACCTGCCGCAGCCGGGTGGCGATCGTCGCCCAGTCCTCCTGGGTGGACGTCGGCATGAGGTCGACGACGTCCCGGCAGGACTGCAGTGGGGAGGCGATGACGTTGAGCTCCATCCGGTCGTAGCCGGCCTCGTGGGTCTCGAGCACGAGCCCGAGGCGCTCGCGCATCGCGGCGACGGTGACCCGGTCGACGGCGTCCACGGGCTCGACGGCGTCGAGCCGGGCGAGCGTCGTGCGCGCGAGGTCGGCGTGGTGGGCGTAGCCCTCCGGGGACAGGTCGTCGAGCTCGGTGTCGTGGCCCGGGACCCCGAGGTAGGTGGCCTCGACGGGGCTCGCGGCGACGACGGCGTCGAAGTGGTCCTCCGCGACGGCGTCGACGGCGGTGGGACGGCGGGAGGGGGTGGGTTCGCTCACGCGCCGGAACCTACCGGAGGCGCTCTCCGGCGGTCGTGCGGATATCCGAGCGCACGGCGGCCCGCGGCGGCGTAGCGTGCCGGGCATGCAGGCACGGGTGCGGTCGGTCAACGTCGGGTCGGCCCGGGAGGGCATCGGGTCCAAGGGACGCACGACCGCCATCGACAAGCGACCCGCCGCCCGGGTCGAGGTGCGCGACCCCGGCCCGAAGAAGGGCGGCCTCGGCAGCGGCGTCGTCGGTGACGAGGTCGTCGCCCGCCGGCACCACGGCGGGTCGCGCCAGGCGGTCTACGCCGTGGCCCGCGAGGAGCTCGACCACTGGGGCCGCGAGATCGGACGGGACCTGCCGGACGGCACCTTCGGCGAGAACCTCACGACCGAGGGGCTCGACGTCGACGGCGCGATCGTCGGCGAGCGGTGGCGGGTCGGCGACGTCGTGCTCGAGGTGACCGGCCCGCGGGTCCCGTGCGCGAACTTCGCTGCGTGGATGGGCGAGCGGGCCTGGGTGCGGCGCTTCGTCGAGCGCGGACGCCCGGGCGCGTACCTCGCCGTCGTCGAGCCCGGGGCCGTCACGCCGGGGACGCCGGTCGAGGTGCTCGGACGGCCGGACCACGGCATCACCGTCCCCACGGTGCTGCGGGCCTGGTTCGGCGACCGCGACGAGGCGGGGCGGGTCCTGGCCGCCCGGGTCCTCGGCGAGGCCGAGCACCGCGAGCTGGAGCAGCGAGTCGTCCGAGCCTGAGAGCGAGGATGCGGGCGGCGCCGGGCCCCGACGCTACGGTGTCGGTCATGCTGTCCTCCACCGAGCGGAGCCGATGATGCTCGACGCGCACGACTGGTCGATGACCACGGAGCAGATCCTCTCCTCGTGCGGTGACTCCCGGCACACCGTCGGCCCCGACGGCACGAACCGCTACGGCAACCGGTACGCCCCCGAGCCGGGACTGCTGTCCTTCGGCTCGTGCACCTCCTCGACGATCTCCGACGTCGCCTTCGAGGCGGCCGACCGGCTGCACGGCTGGGTCCGGGCGCTGGACCCCGAGGCGGTGGAGCAGTCGGTCGACGACCTCTACGAGCGTGTGCGCACCGAGCTCGTGGCGAACATCGCGATGACCAGCGCGTCCGCGCTCGACGTCGTCGTCTGCCCGTCGGGCACCGACGCCGAGCTCGTCCCCCTCCTCGTGGCGCTCGCCGAGGGCCGACGGGTCACCACGGTCCTCGTCGGGGCCTCCGAGGCGGGGTCCGGCACGGCCCACGCGGCCCGGGGCCACCACTTCGACGCGGTCACCCCGTCGGGACGGGGGGTCGAGCCCGGGACGCCGGTCGACGGCGACGTCGCCGATCGGGTCGGCCTGGAGCGGGTGACGATCCGGGACGGCGCCGGCGTCCCCCGCGAGGAGAAGGAGATCGACGACGAGGTCCGCGCGATCGTCGGGGCCGCGGCGGCCCGCGGCGAGCACGTCCTGCTCCACATCATCGCCCACAGCAAGACGGGGGTGCACGCGCCGTCCCTCGAGCTCGTCGACGCCCTCGTGCACGCCCACCCGGGTCAGGTCGACGTCGTCATCGACGCCGCCCAGGGCCGCTTCAGCCGCCAGGGGCTGCTCCGGTCGCTGCAGCGCGGCTACATGGTCATGGTCACCGGGTCGAAGTTCTTCGGGGGCCCCCCGTTCGCCGGGGCGGTCCTCGTCCCGCACGAGCGCGCCGGCGGCCGGGCCGTGCCGGCCGAGGTCCCCGAGCCGTTCGGCGACTACCTCGTGCGGGCGATGCTGCCCCGCACGTGGACCGGGGCCCGGGCCTCGGTCGCCCCGGGACTGGCGCTCGGCGTGCTCATGCGCTGGTGGGCCGCCCTCGCCGAGATCCGCGACTACTACAGCGTCCCGGCGACCCTGCGCCTCGAGGTGCTGCGCACCTTCCAGTCCGTCGTCCCCGAGATCGTCGCGGGCACCCGGCACCTCGACCTCTCGACCGTCCCGCCGCCCAACCGGTGCCGCGACGCGACCCGGCTCCTGGAGTCGAACACGACGGTCTTCCCGTTCACCTGCCGCACCGACGACGGGCACCTGCTCGGGATGGAGCCGCTGCGGGCGCTCGCCCGGGCCGTGCGCTACGGCTCGGTCGACGACGAGCGCCTGCGCCCGGACCTCGCTGCGCTGCGCTGCGAGCTCGGCCAGCCCGTCGAGCTCGCCGGCGGTGGCGAGAGCTTCGCCGTGCTGCGCGTCGCCCTCGGCGGCCGCGACATCATCCGCGCGTGCGTCACGCCGTCCCTGGGCTCGACGTTCGCCGAGCGCCGGGAACACCTGGCCCGGGACGTGGCGCTGACCCTCGAGAAGGTGGACGCCCTCGTCGCCCTCGCCCACACCGACGCCCTGGAGGGAGCCCGATGACGACGACGAGCACGAGGACGAGCAGCTGGCTCGAGCGCCCCTCGGGGGAGAGCATCCGACGGGTCGCCGAGGCCGCGCTCGCCGAGGGTCTCGTCGGCGAGGACGACGGGGCCGTGGTGCTCCACGACCTCGACCTGCTCGACACCCGTCTCCAGGAGCTCACCGGGGCCTTCCCCGCGCACGCCGTCCACACGGTCGCCGTCAAGGCCAACCCGGTCGTCGAGATCCTCCGGGCCTGCGTCGACCAGGGCGCCGGGCTCGAGGCCGCGTCGTGGGAGGAGGTCGCGCTCGCGTTCGCCGCGGGCTGCGCCGCGGACCGCATCGTCTACGACTCCCCGGCCAAGACCCGGACCGAGATCCGATGGGCGCTCGAGGCCGGCATCCACGTCAACGCCGACAGCCTCGACGAGCTCGACCGGATCATCGAGATCCACGCGACCCTCGCGACCTCCTCCGCGACCGTGGGCCTGCGGGTCAACCCGGCCGTCGGCAGCGGCTCGATCCCCGCGACGAGCGTCGCCTCACCGTCCTCCCGCTTCGGCGAGCGCGTCGGGGACCGGCTCGCCGACGCCCTCGCCGAGCGGGCCGCGGGCCGGCCCTGGCTCCGGGGACTGCACTCGCACGTCGGGTCCCAGGGCATGCCGGTCGAGACCCTCGTCGCCGCCGCCGGGGTCGTCGCCGGGTTCCGCGACGCGGTCCACGCCCGCCTCGGGCACGAGCAGCTCGACATCGTCGACCTCGGCGGGGGTGCGACGACGAACTACACCGGCGAGCGCGCGGTCGACCCGCGGGAGCTGGCCGCCCGCCTCGAGGAGGCCGCGCCGTCGCTCTTCACCGACGACGTCATGCTCGTCACCGAGTTCGGTCGGGCCGTCCAGGCCAACTGCGGGTGGGCCCTGAACCGGGTCGAGTACGTCAACCGCGCCCTCGCCCAGCCGGTCGCCGTGACCCACCTCGGAGCCGACTTCCTCATGCGCACCGCCTACCAGCCGGGGCACTGGCGCCACCGGATCTCCCGTCTCGCGACCGTGGAGCAGGACGCCGCGGGCTCGGCGGTCGACGCCCCCGGGACGCCGCCGTCGGAGTCCTGGATCGTCAGCGGGCCGCTGTGCTTCGCCGGTGACGTCATCTCGCGCGACATCCACCTGCCGGGCCTCGAGGCGGGCGACTGGCTCGTCATCCACGACGTCGGCGCCTACACGATGAGCATGTGGTCGCGGCACTGCAACCGCGGCATGCCCGTGGTCATCGGCTACCGCGACGGCGCCGACGGGCCCCGGCTCGAGGTGCTGCGCGAGGCCGAGAGCGCCGACACCGTCGTCCGGCAGTGGTCCCGGGGGGCCGGCGCGCTCGACTGAGGGCACGCTCGGTCGGCGCGGGCCACGGGGGGTCAGCGGCGGTAGGTCGAGCGCCAGCCGTCCGGGCCGTGCCGCAGGCCGCGGTGCAGCCGGACGTCGTGGGCCGCCCAGCGCGAGCCGCGCGGCTCGGGCGCCTCGTCCCCGGCCCCGCCGGCGGCGGCGAGCACGGCGACGACCGCCGCGACCTCCTCGGCCGTGGCGGGTCCGTGGACCCGGACCTCGTCGTGCGCCGTCATAGCGCCGGGCCCCCTGAGCTCTGAGCCTGCGAAGAGGTCATAGGGGAATGTTCCCGTGCTTCTTCGGCGGCAGCGACTCGCGCTTGGTCCGCAGCGCGCGCAGCGCCTTGCTGACGTTCATCCGGGTGTTCGACGGGGTGATGACGGTGTCGACGTACCCGCGCTCGGCGGCGACGTACGGGTTGGCCAGCGCCTCCTCGTACTGGGCGACGAACGCCGCGCGGGCCTCGTCGACGGACTCGCCCTTCTCCTGCGCCTCGGCGAGCTGCTTGCGGTAGAGGATGTTCACCGCGCCCTGGGCCCCCATGACGGCGATCTGGGCGGTGGGCCACGCGAGGTTGATGTCGGCGCCGAGGTGCTTGGACCCCATGACGTCGTAGGCGCCGCCGTAGGCCTTGCGGGTGATGACGGTGACGAGCGGCACGGTCGCCTCGGCGTAGGCGAAGATGAGCTTCGCGCCGCGGCGGATGATGCCGTCCCACTCCTGGTCGGTGCCGGGGAGGAAGCCGGGGACGTCGACGAAGGTGAGCACGGGGACGTTGAAGGCGTCGCACGTGCGCACGAACCGGGCGGCCTTCTCGGACGCGTCGATGTCGAGGGTCCCGGCGAGCTGCACCGGGTTGTTCGCGACGACGCCGACGGCACGGCCCTCGACCCGGCCGAAGCCGACGACGATGTTCGGCGCGAAGAGGGGCTGGACCTCGAGGAACTCGCCGCCGTCGAGGACGCGGGTGATGACGTCGTGCATGTCGTACGGGACGTTCGGGCTGTCCGGGACGATCGTGTCGAGGAAGCGGTCGTCGTCGGTGACCTCGAGGTCGAGCTCGTCCCCGAAGACCGGCGGGTCCTCCATGTTGTTGCTCGGCAGGTAGGACAGCAGCGCCTTGACGTACTCGACGGCGTCCTCCTCGTCGGTCCCCATGTAGTGGGCGACGCCGGACGTGGTGTTGTGGGTGCGGGCGCCGCCGAGCTCCTCGAACCCGACGTCCTCGCCGGTCACGGTCTTGATGACGTCGGGTCCGGTGATGAACATGTGCGAGGTCTGGTCGACCATGACGGTGAAGTCGGTGACGGCGGGGGAGTAGACCGCCCCGCCGGCGCACGGGCCCATGACGAGGGAGATCTGCGGGACGACCCCCGAGGCGTGGACGTTGCGCCGGAAGATCTCGCCGTAGAGGCCGAGCGAGACGACGCCCTCCTGGATGCGGGCGCCGCCGGAGTCGTTGAGCCCGACGACCGGGCAGCCGACCTTCATCGCGAAGTCCATGACCTTGCAGATCTTCTCGCCGAACACCTCGCCGAGGGAGCCGCCGAAGACCGTGAAGTCCTGGGCGAAGACGGCGACCGTCCGGCCGTCGACCGTGCCGTAGCCGGTGACGACGCCGTCGCCGTAGGGCCGGTTCGCGTCCTGGCCGAAGGCGACGGAGCGGTGCCGCGCGTACTTGTCCATCTCGACGAACGAGCCCTCGTCGAGGAGCATCTCGAGCCGCTCGCGGGCGGTGCGCTTGCCCCGGGCGTGCTGCTTCTCCACGGCTCGCTCGGAGCCGGCGTGCGCGACCTCCGCGACCCGCCGCTTGAGGTCGGCGAGCTTGCCGGCCGTCGTGGAGACGTCGATGTCCTCCGGGACGTCGGTCCCACCGATCGAGTGCAGGTCGCTGGTCGACATGTCGCCGAGCCTAGCCTTGGGCGCATGCAGGACAACCCCCTCGAGCGGCCGCTGGACGCGGCGTCCGTCACACCCGGTGGACCGTGGTCGCCGGTGGAGTACCACGACCGCGTCGGCTCGACGAACGACGTGCTCCGGGCCGACCCCCGACCGGGCCGGGTCGTCGTCGCCGACGTGCAGGAGGCCGGGCGGGGGCGGCTGGCCCGGTCCTGGACGACGACGCCCGGCACGAGCCTCGCGGTGTCCGTCCTCGTCCCGGTCCCGCCGTCGGGGGCGTTGTGGGTCCCGCTCCTCGTCGGGCTCGCGGTGCGCGAGGCGGTCGCCGAGGTCTCCGGGCTCGTCGTCGACCTCAAGTGGCCGAACGACGTCCTCGTGCCCTCGGACGGCGACCGCAAGCTCGCCGGCGTCCTCTGCGAGTGGACCGACGTCGGTGTCGTCGCCGGGCTCGGCCTCAACGTGGGGACCGCCCGCGAGGACCTGCCGCTCGACACCGCGACGTCGCTGCGCGCCGCCGGCCACGACGCCCCGCGGACCGACCTGCTCGAGGCCTACCTGCGCCGGCTCGCCGACCTCCTCGCGGCGGACACCGGCCCGGCGGGACCGACGGCCGACGCCTACCGTGCCGTCTGCTCGACGCTCGGGCGGGACGTCGAGGTCCACCTGCCCGGGGGAACCGTCCGACGGGGGAGGGCGACAGGGGTCGACGCGGAGGGCAGACTGGTCCTGCGCACCGACGGCGGGACGGCCCAGGTCACCGCGGGCGACGTCGTCCACGTGCGTCAGCCCTGAGACGGAAGGTGGCGCCGATGCCCGACGAGCCCGCGACCGGCCCCGGCCTGCCCGCGGACTCCTCTGTCGACGACCTGCCCGAACGGGTCGAGCGCTCCCTCCTCGGCCGGTCGGCGTCGATGCGGCGCACCGAGGTCAGCGAGGGGGCGGGGGTCGACCCCGTCGAGGCGCGGCGGTTCTGGCACGCGATGGGCTTCCAGGTCGTCGAGGACGACGAGGCGATGTTCACCGACGCCGACCGCGAGGCCCTCCAACGGATCACCGCGATGGTCCGCGACGGCGCCGTCTCCGAAGAGCTCGCCCTCGGGATGACCCGGGCCTTCGCCCGGACCGCCGACCGGCTCGCGGTGTGGCAGACCCAGCTCGTCGCGGAGTCGCTCGCCCCACCCTTCTCCGAGGAGCTCGAGGGCAAGGACAGCCGGTCCGTGCCGGCGCCGGGAGTCGCGGCCGACGCCGCCGCCCTGCTGGCCCGGACCATCGACGACGTCGAACCGCTCCTGGTCTACGTGTGGCGACGGCACCTGACGAACGCCATCCAGCGCATGCTCGCCGACGCCGACCCCGCGATCCGGTCCGACCCCTCCGCGCCCGTGCGGGCGGTCGGGTTCGCCGACCTGGTCTCCTTCACCTCGTTCGTGCGCCGGATGAGCGAGCGGCAGCTGGCCCGGCTCGTCCAGCGCTTCGAGCTGCTCGCGAGCGACGTCGTCGCCGAGCACGGCGGGCGGGTCATCAAGACCGTGGGGGACGAGGTCCTCTTCGTCCACACCGAGGCGGCGGCGGCGTCCGCGATCGCCCTCGACCTCGTCGACGCGATGGCCGAGGACGAGCTGCTGCCGCCGGTCCGGGTCGGCCTCGCGCACGGCCGGGTGGTCTCCCGGCTCGGCGACGTCTTCGGGATGACGGTGAACAAGGCGAGCCGGATCACCGCCGTCACGCCCTCCGGCGCCGTGTTCGTCGACGAGGACATGGCGCGGGCGCTCGGCTCGGTCTCCGGCTTCACCGCCATCGAGCGACGCCGTCGGATGCTCCGCGGGATCGGGGTCGTCACCCTCCACGAGCTGCGACGCGCGCCGGGAGGGCGCCGCCCGACCGCCGACGACGGCTCTGCGTGACTACCATCGGCGCATGACCACCGTGCTGCTGGCCGAGGACGACCCGGCGATCTCCGACCCGCTCGCCCGTGCGCTCCGGCGCGAGGGGTACGAGGTCACCGTCTGCACCGACGGCGAGTCCGCCCTCGAGGAGGCGCTGCGCCAGCCCGACCTGGTCGTCCTGGACCTCGGGCTGCCGAAGATGGACGGTCTCGAGGTCTGCCGCCGGCTGCGCCAGGAGGGCAGCACGATCCCGGTCCTCGTGCTCACCGCCCGCGCCGACGAGGTCGACACCGTCGTCGGGCTCGACGCCGGCGCGGACGACTACGTGACGAAGCCGTTCCGCCTCGCCGAGCTCCTGGCCCGCGCCCGGGCGCTGCTGCGCCGCGGGGTCACCGACGCCGGGGAGGCCGAGGAGGACCCGCTGCTCTCGATCGACCCCGAGGGCCGCCGGGTGTTCCTGCGCGGGGACGAGGTGCAGCTCACCGGCAAGGAGTTCGAGCTGCTCCGGGTCCTCGTCGCGAACGAGGGCAAGGTCGTCTCGCGCGAGAAGCTCATGCGCGACGTCTGGGACAGCGCCTGGTACGGGTCGACGAAGACGCTCGACATGCACATCTCGGTGCTGCGCCGCAAGCTCGGCGACGACGCGGCGCACCCGCGCTACATCACGACCATCCGGGGGCTCGGCTTCCGCTTCGACGCCCCGGACGAGTGACCGGTGCGTCGACTCGTCCTGGGGGTCGCCGCCCAGGCCGTCGGGGTCACCGCGGTCCTGCTCGTCGCGACCGTCGTCCTCCTGGCCGTCCAGGGTGACGTCGACCTCGGCCCCGTGCTCACCCGCTGGTGGGTGCCGGTCGGTGTGGTGCTCGTCGCCCTCGGGGTCTCGGTCGCAGCGTCCCTGTGGGCCGCGGAGCGCACGGCCGCCCGGATGACCGGCCTGCTCGGGCTGCTGCGCGAGCGGGCCGAGCGCCTCGCCGCCGGCGACACCCGCCCGGTCCCGCTCGGGTCGGGCGTGCCCGAGCTCGACCGCCTCGACGCGGCGCTCGTCCGCGGCGCCCAGCAGGGGGCCCGGCGGCTCGCCTCCGAGCGGGACTTCGCCGCCGACGCCTCGCACCAGCTGCGCACCCCGCTCACCGCGCTCCTCATGCGCCTCGAGGAGATCTCGATGACCGACGACCTCGACGTCGTCGCCGAGGAGTCGAGCATCGCGATCGCGCAGGTCGAACGGCTGAGCAAGGTCGTCGACGACCTCATGAGCCGCACCCGCAGCGGCGTCGAGGCGAACCCGTCCGTCTCGCTCGACTCGGTGCTCGCCGGGCTCCAGCGGGAGTGGCAGCCGGCCTTCGCCCAGGCCCGGAGGAGCATCCACGTGAGCGGTGAGCGGGGCCTGTCGGTGCGGGCCACGCCGGTCGCCCTCGGGCAGATCCTCACGACGCTCCTCGAGAACTCCCTCGCCTACGGGGCGGGGACGGTCGAGGTCAACGCCCGGCGCGCGGGGCCCTCGGTCGTCATCGAGGTGAGCGACTCCGGGGAGGGCGTGGCGGCCGGCATCGCCCCGCACATCTTCGAGCGGTCGGTGTCCTCGTCCGGGTCCGGGCTCGGCCTCTCGCTCGCCCGCGACCTCGCCGAGGCCGTCGGGGGCCGGCTCGAGCTGGCCCGGGCGGTACCGCCGGTGTTCGCGCTCTTCCTCTCGGTGAGCACGGACTGACCCGCGGAGCGGCGGGCCGAGGCACGGCCGGCGCGGTCCCTCAGAGCGGCTCGCGCTTGAAGACGAACTGGCGGTAGGCCCAGAAGCGGAACAACGTCCCGAGGCCGATGCCGATGACGGTCGCGACGTTGTCGGCGACCCGGGTCTGGAAGCCCAGCCCGTAGTGCGAGAGCGCGAGCGTCGCGGCGGAGATGCCGAGCGCGAGCAGGTTGACCCCGAAGAAGAGGGCGACCTCGTGGTGCACCGGACGGCTGCGGCGGTGCCGGAAGGTCCACTGCCGGTTGCCGATCCACGCGACGAGGGTCGCGGCCGCCCCGGAGATGACCTTCGCGGTCGTCACCTTGTCCTCGAGGACGGTGTGCCACAGGAGGTTGGCGCCGCCGAGGTCGACGACGAACGCGACGGCGCCGACGACGCCGAACTTGATCATCTCGCGGTAGAGCACGTCCATCGCGCCCCGGAGGGCGTCGAGCCCGCGGCCCACGGGGGAGCGGCTGGTCGTGTTCTGGGAGGTCACCCCGGCAGCCTAACGACCGCCGGTCGTTATCCTCCTCGGGTGACCCGTCCCCGCCGTGCCCCCGGAGGCTTCCCCGTCGTCGGCATCGTCGGAGGGGGACAGCTCGCGCGGATGTGCGCCGGCCCCGCCGCCGAGCTCGGTGTCACCCTCAGCGTGCTCGCCGAGGCCGAGGACTCCAGCGCCGCTCTCGTCGTGCCGTCGGCCCCGGTCGGCTCGCACCTCGACGCCGACGCGGTCCGGCGGTTCGCCGCCGACTGCGACGTCGTGACCTTCGACCACGAGCACGTCCCGCAGGAGGTCCTCGCGCTCCTCGTCGCGGACGGGGTCGTGGTCCACCCCTCGCCGGACGCCCTCCGTTTCGCCCAGGACAAGCTCGCGATGCGCGAGCGGCTGTCCGCCCTCGGGGTTCCGTGTCCCCGCTGGACCCGGGCCGACTCGGCGGCCGACGTCGAGGCCTTCGCCGCCGACGTCGGGTGGCCGGTCGTCGCCAAGACCCCGCGCGGCGGGTACGACGGCAAGGGGGTGCGCGTCGTGTCGTCCGCGGACGAGGTCGCCGACTGGCTCGAGCGCGCCGCGGAGGAGGGCACCGGGCTGCTCCTGGAGGAGAAGGTGCCCTTCCGGCGCGAGCTCGCCGTGCTCCTCGCCCGCAGCCCGTCGGGTCAGGCCGCCGCGTGGCCGGTCGTCGAGACCGTCCAGACCGACGGGGTGTGCACCGAGGTGCTCGCGCCGGCGCCGGACCTCGACGACGACCTCGCCGGCGCGGCCGTCGGGGCCGGGCTGCGGGTCGCGGGCGAGCTCGGGGTGACCGGGGTGCTCGCCGTCGAGCTCTTCGAACTCGACCGGAAGTCTCCACGCGGCGTCGAGCTGGAGGGCGATGACGGGCCGTCCTTCGTCGTCAACGAGCTCGCGATGCGTCCGCACAACTCCGGGCACTGGTCGATGGACGGCGCGGTGACCGGCCAGTTCGAGCAGCACCTGCGGGCCGTGCTCGACCTGCCGCTCGGCACGCCGTCGCCCCGGGCGCCCTGGACGGTCATGGGCAACGTCCTCGGCGGCGACCATCCCGAGCTGTACTCCGCGTACCGGCACGTCATGGCGCGCGACCCCGGCGCCAAGGTCCACCTCTACGGCAAGGGGGTGCGCCCCGGCCGCAAGATCGGGCACGTCAACGTCTCCGGCGACGACCTCGCCGACCTGCGCCGCCGGGCCGGGCACGCCGCGGGCTACCTCGAGGGAGCGATCACCGAATGAGCACGTCCACCCCGCCGGTCGTCGGCGTCGTCATGGGCTCCGACAGCGACTGGCCGGTCATGGAGGCCGCCGTCGTCGCGCTCGAGGAGATGGGGGTGACCTGCGAGGTCGACGTCGTGTCGGCGCACCGGATGCCCGAGGAGATGCTCGAGTACGGGCGCTCGGCGGAGGAGCGGGGCCTGCGCGTCCTCGTCGCCGGGGCCGGGGGAGCGGCCCACCTGCCCGGGATGCTGGCGTCGGTGACGTCCCTGCCGGTCGTCGGGGTGCCGGTGCCCCTGAAGCACCTCGACGGGATGGACTCGCTGCTCTCGATCGTCCAGATGCCGGCCGGGGTGCCGGTCGCGACGGTGTCGGTCGGCGGGGCCCGCAACGCCGGGCTGCTCGCGGCGAGGATCCTCGGTGCGGGCGAGGGCGCGGAGGCCGAGCGGCTACGGGCCGCGATGACCGCCTTCCGCGCGACGCTGAGGGACCAGGCCCACGCCAAGGGTGCGGCCCTGCGGGAGCGGCGCGGCGGCTGACCGGCGGGTCCGTCCCCGGGTCAGCGCTGCATGCCGTCCCGACGGATGCGGGGCCACTCGATCTTCGGGCAGGTGTCCATGACGACGTCGAGCCCCGCGGCGCGGGCCCGCTCCGCGGCGTCCTCGTCGACGACGCCGAGCTGCATCCACACCGCGTCGATCTGCAGCCGGTCCTTGTGCTCGACGGCCTCGTCGACGACCGCACCCACCCGGTCGGAGTTCACGAAGCAGTCGACGACCTTGATGTCCTGGTCCGGGATGTCGGCGAGCGAGGCGTAGCCCTGCGCGCCGTGGACCGTCTCGGCCTTCGGGTGGACCGGGATGATCGGGATCCCGAGCTCGACGGTCATCCACCGGGAGACCGACCACGCGGGCCGGCTCTCGTTGGACGACAGGCCCACGACGACCCAGATGCCCGGGTCCATGAGCAGCTCGCGGATCAGTGCCTGGTCGTTCTGGTGGTGCAGTGCGCCCATGGGCCCACTATGCCCGGTCCGGGCGCTGCTCAACCCACCCCTGCGGGTGACCGGTACGCCTTCGTGACCTGCGACGGGACCGCGGTCAGTCACCGCCGAAGAGGTCGCGGGTGTAGACCCGGTCGGCGACGTCCTCGAGCTCGGGGACGAGGCGGTTGGCGATGATGACGTCCGCCCGGGACTTGAGGTCCTCGAGCGAGACGACCTCGGATCCGAAGAAGTGGCTGTCGTGCAGCTCGGGCTCGTGGACGAGGACCTGGACCCCCTTGGCCTTGATCCGCTTCATCACGCCTTGGACGCTGCTGCTGCGGAAGTTGTCCGAGCCTGACTTCATGACGAGCCGGTGCACCCCGACGACCTTCGGCGAGCGGGCGAGGACGTCGAACGCGACGAAGTCCTTGCGCGTCGCGTTGGCGTCGACGATCGCGCCGATGAGGGTCTGCGGGACGTCGGCGTAGTTCGCGAGGAGCTGCTTGGTGTCCTTCGGCAGGCAGTACCCGCCGTAGCCGAAGCTCGGGTTGTTGTAGTGCGACCCGATCCGCGGGTCGAGCCCGACGCCCTCGATGATCTGCCGGGTGTCGAGGCCGTGGGTCGCGGCGTAGGTGTCGAGCTCGTTGAAGAAGGCCACCCGCATCGCGAGGTAGGTGTTGGCGAAGAGCTTGATGGCCTCGGCCTCGGTGCTGTCCGTGAGCAGGACGGGCACGTCGTCGTCGAGGGCGCCCTCGACGAGCAGGCGGGCGAAGGCGGCGCCGCGCTCCCCCCGGTCGCCGACGACGATGCGGGAGGGGTGGAGGTTGTCGTGCAGGGCCCGTCCCTCGCGGAGGAACTCGGGGGAGAAGACGAGCGTGTCGGTGTCGAGCCGTGCGCGCAGGCCGGCGGTGAACCCGACGGGGACGGTCGACTTCACGACGATCGTCGCGTCCGGGGCGATCTGGCGGACGTCCCCGACGACCTGCTCGACGGCGCTGGTGTCGAAGAAGTTCGTCCGCTCGTCGTAGTTCGTCGGGGCGGCGACGACGACGACGTCGGCACCGGTGTACGCCGCGTGCTTGTCGGTCGTCGCGACGAGGGAGAGCTCGCCCGAGGCGAGGAAGCGCTCGATGTCCGGGTCGGCGACGGGGCTGCGGCCCTCGCGGAGGGCGGCCACCCGGGTCTCGTCGATGTCGTAGGCGACGACCTCGTGGTGGCGGGCGAGGAGGACCGCGATCGACAGCCCGACGTACGAGGTGCCGACGACGCAGATCGAGGGTGACATGGGCGACAGCCTACGGAGCGGGAGCCGGGACCCGATGTCGGCCGGGCGCCCTACCGTGGTGCCGTGAGCGACACGACGACCCGGGCGGTCTCCCCTCCCCAGCGCTGGTACCGGCGGCTCGTCGGCGCGGACGCCGAGCGCGGCGTCGCGGCCAACGGCCTGCGCCAGGTCGCCGCGAGCTCGCTGCAGAGCGTCGGCGACCAGGTCGTCAACGCCAAGACCGTGCTGCCGTGGCTCCTCGCGGCCCTGGGCACACCGGCCGCGTTCACCGGTCTCCTCGTGCCCGTCCGTGAGTCCGGGTCGATGCTCCCGCAGGCCGCGCTCACCCCGTGGGTCACCTCCCGCCCGCGCCGGACGACCGTCTGGGTCCTCGGGGCGACGGGCCAGGCCGGCGCGACGGCCGGCCTGGCGGCCACGGCCGCGCTCGCGGAGGGCGCGGTCGCCGGGGTCCTCGTCGTGCTGCTCCTCGCGGTCTTCGCCGTCGCCCGGTCCCTGTGCTCCCTCGCCGGCAAGGACGTGCTCGGCCGGACGGTGCCGAAGGGCGAGCGCGGCCGCATCAACGGCGTCGCGACCGTCGTCGCCGGCGTCGTCGCCCTGACCCTCGGGCTCGGCCTGCGGCTCGTCGGCGACGTCGGCGCGTCCGTCATCGCGGTGCTCCTCGTCGCCGCCGCGCTCGCCTGGACCGGCGCCGCGCTCGTGTACTCCCGGGTCCGCGAGCCGGGGGTGGACGAGGCCGAGGGCGCACGCGAGGAGGGGCCCGGGAACGACGAGCCCCGGGACGACGGGCCCGGCTGGGCGGCGGCCGCCTGGTCGCTGCTACGGGCCGACGCGCCGTTCCGCCGGTTCGTCGTCGTCCGGGCGCTGCTGCTCGTCTCGGCCCTCGCGCCTCCGTTCTTCGTCCAGTCCTCGGCGTCCTCCGGGGACACCCCGCTCTCCGGGCTCGGCGCCTTCGTCGTCGCGAGCGGGCTCGCCTCCGTCCTCGGCGGCCGGGTCTTCGGCGCCGCCGCCGACCGGTCGTCCCGGCTGCTCATGGCGGTCGGGGCGGCGGTCGCCTCGCTCGTCGTCCTCGGGGTGGCCGCGGCGCTCGCGGCCGGCGGTGGCCAGGCACCGGGGTGGCTGCTCGCCGGGGCGTTCTTCGTCGTCTCGCTCGTCCACGTCGGGGTGCGGGTCGGGCGGAAGACGTACGTCGTCGACATGGCCGACGGCGACCGGCGGACCGAGTACGTGGCCGTCGCGAACACGACGATGGGGGTGCTGCTGCTCGGCGTGGGGGCGCTCACGGCCGCCCTCGCGACCCTCGGCGTCACCGTGGCGCTCCTCTTCCTCGGGGGGCTCGGTCTCGTCGGGGCGGTCCTCGGCCGCAGCCTGCCCGAGGTCTCCTCGAGGCGGTGAGCGCGGCGGCCGGCCGGGCGTCGGGCATGATCGGGGACGGAGCCCCTCGACCCCAGGAGAGCGCATGAAGTTCGGACTGTTCGTCCCGCAGGGCTGGCGACACGACCTCGTCGGCATCGACCCCGCGCAGCACTGGGGGGTGATGGCCGGCCTCGCCCGCCGGGCGGACGGCATCGAGGGGTGGAGCTCGATCTGGGTCTACGACCACTTCCACCCGGTGCCGCGACCCACCGAGGAGGGCGTCCACGAGGCCTGGTCCCTCATGGCCGCCTTCGCGGGCGTCACGGGACGGGTGCGGCTCGGCCAGATGTGCACGTGCCTGTCCTACCGCGAGCCGACGTACCTCGCGAAGGTCGCCGCGACCGTCGACGCGATCTCGGAGGGCCGGCTCGAGATGGGCATCGGTGCCGGCTGGTACGAGCACGAGTGGCGGGCCTACGGCTACGGCTTCCCCGGCGCGGGCGAGCGCCTGGGCCGGCTGCGCGAGGGCGTCGACGTCATGCGCCAGATGTGGACGACGGGGTCGGCGACCCTCGACGGCGAGCACTACCAGGTCGACGGGGCGATGTGCTTCCCGCGGCCGCTCCAGGGCACGACCTACCCGGGGTCGCAGGCCAACGGCATCCCGATGTGGGTGGCCGGTGGCGGCGAGCGCAAGACCCTGCGGATCGCCGCCGAGTACGCGGACTACACGAACTTCTCCGGGATGCCGGACGAGTTCACCCACAAGTCCCAGGTCCTCGAGCGGCACTGTGCCGACGTCGGCCGCGACTACGGCCAGATCGTCCGCAGCGCGAACTACAACGTCGTCATCGGGCGGGACGAGAAGGAGGTCGCCGAGCGGCTCGCCTGGATCCGGTCGCACTACGAGTCGGCGGGCCTGCCGCAGGACGTCGTCGACGAGACGGTGTGCTCGTTCGAGGACGGTCCGCTCGTCGGCACCCCGGAGCAGATCGTCGAGACGCTCCGCGACCTGGAGTCGCGCGGGATGACGTACGCCATCACGTACTTCGTCGAGCAGGCCTACGACCTGTCCGGCGTCCAGCTCTTCGAGCGCGAGGTGCTCCCGGAGCTCGGCGACGTCGAGCAGCACGGCCACCTGTGGCACCTGCTGCGGGGCGAGTGACCGGTCCCGGCCGGCGGGACGACGCGAGCCCCCGGTGATCCTCCCGGAGGTGCGGGACCAGAGGCTCGTCACGGTGCGGCGCGGCGGGTCGCTGAGCGAGGACCACCACCACCTCCTCGCGCTGTGGGCGGCGGAGGTCGCCGAGCACGTGCTGCCGCTCTTCGAGCAGGTCCGCCCGGACGACCCGCGGCCTCGCGCGGCGCTGGAGCAGGTCCGGTCGTGGGTACGCGGCGCGGCCGGGATGACGGTGAGCCGCGCGGCGGGCGGGCACGCGATGGGCGCAGCCCGGCCGCTCACCGGCGCTCCCCGGTGGGCCGCGTACGCCGCCGGTCAGGCCGGGGTCGTGGCCCATGTCGCGGAGCACGACCTCGGCGCCGCCGCCTACGCGGTCAAGGCGGCCCGGGCGGCGGCGGGACCGGACGCGGCGGCGCAGGACGCCGCGGGCCGCGCGGAGTGCCGGTGGCAGCGCGGCCGGCTGCCCCACGAGGTCCGCGCCCTCGTCCTGGAGGACCAGGAGCGGCGGAACCCGATCTGCTGGTGGGCCTTCCGCGACTGAGCCCGTGGCCGACCCCGGCGCCGGGCTCGATTGGAGGATCGTCGGGGCGATGGCCCCGACGATGCTCCACCCGAGGGGCCGCGGAGGGGCTCAGTCCTGGAGCGGGACGTCCCCGATCCGCGCGACGTCCCGCGCGCCCTCCTCGCCCTCGACCGACAGCGCGCGCTCCCGGCCGTCGCGCAGGACGAGCGTGACGTACGGCTGCCAGCGGGTCGGTCGCCTGACGTGGTCGACGTCGGACCACGGGATCCTCCGACGGAACGCGCCCGGCGCGACCCCGTCGCGGTCGACGACCTGCGGCCGGCGCCGGAGGACCAGTGCCGGCGGGAGGGAGAGGACGAGGGGCAGGACCTGCGCCAGGAGGAAGCCCGGCCGCAGGGGTGCGTCGGTGAGGACCGCGATGAGCACCTGCGCGCCGAGCAGCGCGGCCATGGCCACGAACAGCCAGCGGTAGAAGCGCCACGGGAACCCCAGGGACGTCTCGAGGCGGTCGGGCCTCTCGCGTCCGTCGGCCCGGTCGGGGCCGTCATGCCCGGCGTCCCGGTCGTGGCCGTCGGTCCTGGCGTCGCTCATCCGATCCCCCTCCGGCGGGCCCCGCGGCCCGCCCGGCCCACCCTAGGCGAGGGCGACGTCGACGGACCCGACCGTCGTCCCGCAGGGCGTGACGGCGTCGACCCGCCGTCGTTACCGGCGAGTAGACTGGCGGGATGAGCGGCAACCCGGACTTCGACACCTACCGGCTCCCCGAGGACCACGAGGCCATCCGCGAGGCGGTGCGCGCGGTCGCGGAGGACAAGATCAAGCCGCACGCGGCCGCGGTGGACGAGGAGTCGCGCTACCCGCAGGAGGCGCACGACGCGCTCGTCGCGAGCGACTTCTTCGCCCCGCACGTCGCCGAGGAGTACGGCGGCGTCGGCGCGGACGCCCTCGCCACGTGCATCGTCATCGAGGAGGTCGCCCGGGTGTGCGCGTCCTCGAGCCTCATCCCGGCGGTCAACAAGCTCGGCTCGATGCCGCTCGTCCTCGCGGCGAGCGAGGACGTCAAGAAGCGCTACCTCGCCCCGCTGGCCGCAGGGGAGACGACGTTCTCCTACGGGCTCTCCGAGCGCGAGGCCGGGTCCGACACGGCCTCGATGCGGTGCAAGGCCGTCCGGGACGGCGACGACTGGGTGCTGTCCGGGCAGAAGTCGTGGATCACGAACGCCGGGGTCAGCGGGTTCTACACCGTCCTGGCCGTCACCGACCCGGACGGCCCGCGGGGGCGCAACATCACCGCGTTCGTCGTCGAGAAGGGCGACGAGGGGTTCTCCTTCGGCGAGAAGGAGCGCAAGCTGGGGATCAAGGGGTCCCCGACCCGTGAGCTGCACTTCGACGCGTGCCGCATCCCCGGTGACCGGGTCGTCGGAGAGGTCGGCGCCGGGCTGCCGCTCGCGCTGCGGACCCTGGACCACACCCGGGTGACCATCGGTGCGCAGGCCGTGGGCATCGCCCAGGGCGCCCTCGACGAGGCCGTCGCCTACGTCAAGGAGCGCAAACAGTTCGGCAAGGCCGTCGCGGAGTTCCAGGGGGTGCAGTTCATGCTCGCCGACATGGCGATGACGCTCGAGGCGGCCCGCCAGCTCGTCTACGTGGCCGCCGCGAAGTCCGAACGGGCCGACGACGACCTGCCGTTCTTCGGTGCCGCCGCCAAGGCGTACGCCTCGGACGTCGCGATGCAGGTGACGACCGACGCCGTCCAGCTCCTCGGCGGGTCCGGCTACACCCGCGACTTCCCCCTCGAGCGGATGATGCGCGACGCCAAGATCACCCAGATCTACGAGGGGACGAACCAGGTCCAACGTCTCGTCATGGCCCGACAGCTGCTCAAGGGCTGAGCGGGCACCGGCGACCAGGGGGGTCGCCCGGTCCCGGGACGACGGGCCCGCTCCTCAGGAGCAGATGTCCTCGTCGGCCGCCCGGGCCTCGATCGTCGGCGACGCGCTGGGTCCCGGGCTCGGGGCCACGGCCGTGGGGGTCGGCAGCGGCTCGTCGCCGACCCGGTTCGGCACCTCGACCGGGGTGGCGGAGCCGGGGCCGAGGGTGACCCGGACGTTCTCACCGAGACCGTCCGCCTCCTCGAGCGTCGCGCCGGGGAAGGCGGCGGCGACGGTGCGCGCGGCCTCCTCCTGCCCGACCGAGTACTCGACGAGGGTCCCGTCCGCGGCGTCGACGGCGTTGCCCGTCGAGGCCACCGTGAAGCCCTGGGCCGCGAGGAAGTCCCCCGTCTGCCCGGCCAGGCCGGGGGCCCCGGTGCCGTTGAGGACCTCGACGGTGACCTCGTCGGGGGAGACGGTGAGGGGCTCCTCGGACGGGGTCGGGCTCGCGGCCGGGTCCGGCTCCTCCCCGATGCGCCGGTCCTCGCGGATCGCCTCCCAGATGACGTCCGCGGACTCCTGCCACTGGACGCGGTTGGTGTCGGCCGGGTAGGGCTCGTTCGGCACGGTGAGGAACTCGACGTTGTCCAGGCCGATGCCGCGGACGCTCTCGGCGAGGTCGCGCATCGTGCCCAGCCCGAACTCGGGGTCGGTCGTCAGGGACCGCGTCGCGGCGTCGAGGAAGCCGTAGAGCCGGGTCGGCTGGAAGAGCAGCTCGCTCGAGGTCGCCTCCTGGGCCACGGAGGACAGGAACGCCTGCTGACGCTCGATGCGCCCGAGGTCGGACCCGTCCCCGAGGGACTTGCGGGTCCGCACGTAGGCGAGGGCCTGCTCGCCCTCCAGGACATGAGTGCCGGCGGCCAGCTGCAGGCCGGAGTCCTGGTCGGTGATCGGCTGCGTCGTGCACACCTCGACCCCGCCGAGCGCGTCGACCATGTCCTGGAAGCCGCGGAAGTCGACGACGGCGAAGTGGTCGACGAACACCCCCGTGTTGCCCTCGAGGGTGCGGATGAGGCAGCCGGTGCCCCCGTCGCGGTAGTTCCAGTTCCACTGCTTGACCGTCCACTCCTCCTGCGGGGCGGTCGGCGAGCAGTCCGGCGGCGCCGGGACCATCGAGTCGCGGGGGATGGACACGACCATCGCCCACTCGCGGTCCGCCGAGAGGTGGACGAGGAGGTTGGTGTCGGAGTGCTGGCCCGGGTCGGCCTCCGGCATCCCGTACTCGTCGTTGCCCTCGCCCTCGCGGGTGTCGGACCCGACGAGGAGGAGGTTGACCGCCTCGGCGGCCTGGGGGGCGCGCGTGGGGCGGTCCGTGCCGAGGGCGCCGGACACGTCGACCCTGTTGATGTTGCCGCTGAGCCGCCAGAAGGCGACGCCGGCCACGAGCCCGAGGACGACGGCGAACGCGAGGACGGCGAGGAGGACCCGGCGGCGCCGGGGGTGGGTCGCGGTGGGGCGGTGGAGGTCCCGGCGTCGGAGGGGGGTGTCGTCCCGGTCCGGGGTGCCGCCCCGGGGGTCCGCGTCGTCCACTGATCACTCCTCGTCCACGCTCGCTCGGCCGGGTCACCGGCCGCCACACCCTAGCGACCGTTCCTGGGCGTGCCCTGGACGTCCCGGTCAGCCGGTGGCGTCGTCCTGCGTCGTCCCCGGGGGCGGGGCGTCGACCGGTGTCCCGTCGCGCAGCATCGTGAAGAGGGACCGCGCCTGCTCCTCGTCCCAGATCACCGAGCTGCCCGCGGCCGTCGTCGCGTTCGCGTCGGCGATCGGGACGACGAGGCTCAGGGTGTCGCCGCCGGACACCCCGCGCAGCGCCTGGAGGAGCCGGGCCGAGTCGACGAGGCCGGTGTCCTCACCGACGACGACGCTCGACGCCCCGGCGTGGGTGAAGCCCCACCACCGCCACGGCGGGAGGACCGTCGACGGCCGGGCCGCCTGCGACATCACCGCGCCGAGGAACTGCCGCTGCCGCTCGGCGCGCCCGATGTCGCCGCGCGGGTCGGAGTACCGGGCCCGTACGTAGCCGAGGGAGGTCCGGCCGTCGAGCGTCTGGCACCCGGCGTCGAGGGTGATGTGGGCCTTGTCGTCGTCGATCGGTGTCTCGACGCAGATCTCGACCCCGCCGAGGCTGTCGACGACGCGGGCGAAGCCTCCGAAGCCGATCTCGGCGTAGCCGTCGATCCGCAGCCCCGTCGACTGCTCCAGCGTCTGCACGAGCAGCTGCGGGCCGCCGATGGCGAAGGCGGCGTTGACCTTGTTCGACCCGTTCCCGGGGATCGGCAGGTAGCTGTCGCGGGGGACCGACAGGAGCACGGCCTTGCCGGCGCCGGACGGGACGTGGACGAGGATGATCGTGTCCGTCCGGCGCCCCTCGGCGCTGCCGGTGCCGAGCTCGCTGCGCTCCTCGTCGGTGAGGCCCTCGCGGCTGTCGGAGCCCACGAGGAGGTAGGTGTGCCCGTCGCCGTCGGCCGGGCGCTCCCCGGCGGGCGCGGTGTCGGCCCGCACGACGGTCGTCCACGCGTGCACGGGGGTGACGAGGACGAAGGCGACCCACGCGAGGAGCAGCAGCAGCACCCAGCGCACCGGTCCGACCCGTCGCCGGCGCCGGCCCCCCCGACCGCCGCGGCCCCCACCGGGTGGCGGGGGCGAGGACCGGACCGGACGGCCCAGCTCGTCGTAGCGGGTGCCGCCGGGCGGTGGCGGGGGAGGCGGGGTGGAGCGGCGGCCCGACGACGGGGGCGGGGGAGGGGGCGGTGCGGCGCTCGCCCGGGAGTCCTTCCGGCCTGCGGCGCGGCGGCGCCGGGTGTCGACCACCTCGACGTCGTCGTCGGAGGCCGCCGGACGGCGCGGGATGGGCCGGGCGTGGTCGTCGGACATCACGCTCCTCTCGTCGGGCCCCAGTGTGCCAAGGACCGCTGCGCGACGTCGTCAACCCGGGCCCACCCCGTCGGCGCGCCTCGTCGCCGCGGCCCTCGTCCGTGCCGATACTCGGTGGTCATGGGAGCTGACCGGGGATCCGCCGTGCTCGAGCGCGCCGACGACACCGTGCACCCGCGCCCCCGGGTCGACCCCCGGCGTGGACGGCGCCGGGTGGTGGCACTGCTCGCGATGACCCTCCTCGTACCCGGCTCCGCCCAGCTCGTCGCGGGCAGCAGGGCCCTCGGCCGGCTCGCGCTGCGGGTCCTGCTCGGGGTGGTCGGCGCCGTCCTGCTCCTGGGGCTGCTCGGCCTCGTGAGCCGGTCCGCGGTGCTGTGGCTCGGCACCCGGGGCTGGTTCCTCCTCCTCGCGCAGGTCCTCCTCTTCGCGCTCGCGCTCGGCTGGGCCGCCCTCTTCGTCGACGCCTGGCGGCTCGGCCGCCCCGACCGCCTGCCCCAGCGGGACCGGCGCGGCGTCGTCCTCGCCCTCGTCGCCTTCCTCCTCGTCCCCGGCCTCGTCGGCTGGGTCGGTCTCACCGTCGGCAACGCACGGGGGGCGATGGCCTCGGTCTTCGGGTCCGGGGAGGCGGCGGACGCCGCGGCCGGGCGCTACAACATCCTCCTGCTCGGGGGTGACAGCGGCGCGGGCCGGACCGGCCTGCGGCCGGACAGCATCCAGCTCGCCAGCGTCGACGCGCAGACCGGGCGGGCCGTGCTCTTCGGGTTCAGCCGCGAGACCGAGCACATCACCTTCCGACCCGGTTCGGTCATGGCCGGCCTCATGCCGCAGGGGTGGACCTGCGGCGACGAGTGCCTCCTCAACGGCCTCTACACCTGGGCGGTCGACCACGCGGACGAGTTCCCGGCCGGCACGCAGGACCCGGGCGTCGTCGCCACCCGGGAGGCGGTCGAGTCGCTGTCCGGGCTCGACATCGCCTACTACGTCATGGTCGACCTCAAGGGCTTCTCCGGCGTCGTCGACGCCGTGGGCGGGCTCGACATCACCGTCCAGCGCCGCACCCCGATCGGCGGCGGCTCCTGGCCGGTCGTCGGGTACGTCGAGCCGGGACGCCAGCACCTCGACGGGTACCACGCGCTCTGGTACGCCCGCAGCCGCGAGGGCTCGACGAACTACGAGCGGATGGCCCGGCAGCGCTGCGTCGTCACCGCCCTGGTCCAGCAGCTCGACCCGCGGACGGTCCTGCTCAACATGGGCGACCTCATGACGGCGACGAAGGGGCTCGTGCGCACCGACGTGCCGCAGGACGCGCTCGCGGAACTGGCGGAGCTGGCGGTCCACACGAAGCAGGAGAAGATCACCTCGGTGAACTTCGTCCCGCCGCTCATCGACCCCTGGGACTACGACCCCGCGGTCGTGCGCAGCACCGTGGCGTCGGCGATCGAGCGCAGCGAGGACCTCCCGACCGCCGAGGAGATCGCCGAGCGCCGGCAGGCGGAGGCCGAGGCGGCGGCGGAGGCGGAGGCCGACGGGGCCGCCGCACCGGTGGCGGAGCCCACGCCGTCGAGCACGCCGAGCCCGTCCCTCCCGGCCGTCATGGAACGCCCCGGCACCGACCCGGACGCGGACACCGGCGACCTCGCGAGCGTCTGCTCCGCCGGCTGAGGCCGATGCCCGACCCCCACCACCCCCCGGCGGACGCGCGAGCGCTCGTCAGCGTCGTCATGCCGATCCTCGACGAGGAGCGCCACCTCGCCGACGCCGTCGCGATGGTGCTCGGCCAGGACTGGGCGGGCCCGCTCGAGGTCGTCCTCGCGCTCGGACCGTCGACGGACCGGACCGACGAGGTCGCGGAGCGGCTCGCCGCCGACGACCCCCGGGTCCGCCTCGTCCGCAACCCCTCGGGCCGCACGCCGGACGCGCTCAACGCGGCCATCGGGGCCGCGCGGGGCTCGGTCGTGGTGCGGGTCGACGGGCACGCCGAGATCCCGGCCGACTACGTCTCGACCGCCGTGGCCGCGCTGGAGGAGACCGGCGCCGACAACGTCGGCGGCACGATGGACGCCCGCGGCACGACGCCGTTCGAGCGGGCCGTCGCCGCCGCGATGCGCAGCCCGCTCGGGGTCGGTGCGTCGCGCTTCCACACCGGCGGGGGTGCGGGGTCGGTCGACACCGTCTACCTCGGGGTGTTCCGACGCTCGGCGCTGGAGCGGGTCGGCGGCTACGACCCCCGGTTCACCCGCACCCAGGACTGGGAGCTGAACCACCGCATCCGTAGCACCGGCGGCACGGTGTGGTTCACCCCCGACCTCGTCGTGACCTACCGCCCCCGGGCGAGCGTGCGGGCGCTGGCGCGGCAGTACCGCGAGTACGGCCGGTGGCGGCGCGTCGTCGCGACGACCCACCGGGGCACGGTCTCGCTCCGCTACCTCGCGGCCCCGGCCATGGTCCTCGGGACGAGCGCCGCGACCGTGCTCGGGCTCGTGTGGTGGCCGGCGCTCGTCGTGCCCGGCGGCTACCTCGCGGCCGTCGTCCTCGGCGGTGTCGCGATCACCCGGGGGGAGGGATGGCGCACCCGGCTGCTCGCCGGCCCGGCGCTCGCGACGATGCACTGGTCCTGGGGCTGGGGGTTCCTCACGTCGCGGCCGGCTCGGCTCCTGGCGGACAGGGGCTGAGGACCGCACCCCGGTACGCTGGCCGGTGCCCGACGCCGGTCGGGCCGTTCCCGGACCACGGTCCACCGACGTCACCCCCGGAGGTCTTCGCCCGATGCTCGCGCCGCTGCGCTCGCGCGCCGGACGGCTCGTCCGCCGGGCGGGGCTGCTGCCGGGCGGGGTCGCCGACGGCCTCGGGGAGGACGACCGGCTGGACGACCTCGTGCTCGCGACCCGGGTCGTGCTCTTCTTCCCCGACCCGCCGGAGAACCTCTACCAGCTGCGTGAGTGGTACGGCCCCCTCGAGGCGCTGCACGCCGAGCTCGGGGTCACGGTCCTCCTCCAGGACTCCCGGACCGCCGCGGCCGTCCGCCGCGAGACCACCCTCCCGGTGCACGTCACCGCCCTGACCCGGACCGTCGGGCGGCTGCTGTCCACGGGCGAGGTGGGGCTGGTCCTCTACGTCGGACAGGCGAACGCCAACGCCGTCGCGCTCCGCTCGGCGGACGTCGCCCACGTCTTCCTCAACCACGGCGAATCCGACAAGGTCGTCTCCGTCTCCAACCAGGCCAAGGCCTTCGACTTCGTCTTCGTCGGGGGGCGCGCCGGGGTCGAGCGGCACCGCGAGGGCCTGCTGCTCTTCGACGCCGACGCCCGGCTGCGCGTCGTCGGCCGTCCGCAGGTCCCCGCACCGGGCGAGCCCACCGGGCCGACGACCGTGCTCTACGCCCCGACGTGGGAGGGGACGATGGCCGTCAACGCCTACTCCTCGGTGCGGGCCTACGGGCTGACCCTCGTCGAGTCGCTGCTGCGGGACACGACCCACCACGTCGTCTACCGCCCGCACCCGCGGACCGGCGCCTCGGACCACACCTACGCCGCGGCCGACCGGCGGATCCGCGAGGCGGTCCGGGCCGCCCCGGACCGCGCCCGCGTCGACACCGGACCCGCCGCCGCCGCGATGCGCTCGGCCCACGTCATGGTCGCCGACACCTCGGCGATCGCGACGGACTGGCTGGGCCAGGGTCGCCCGCTCGTCTCGACCGAGCCCGCCGACCCGCGGGCCCGGGTCGCCCGGCCGGCCCGGCTCTACGAGCGGACCCCGCACGTCGCCGCGCACACCGCGCACCGCGCGGGCGAGATCGTCGACGCCGCGCTCGCCGACGAGGGCGCCCGCGCGACCGTCGCCGAGCTGTTCGAGCACTACCTCGGCGGGCTCGACGCCGAGGCCTCGCTCCGGGCGTTCGTCGCCGCCTGCCGCGAGGTCCTCCACCTGCGCGACGCCGCCGTGGAGAGGACCGGGACCCGATGAGCCGACCGTGGCCGCCGATCGAGGAGCTGCGCCGGGTGGGCCAGCCCGAGCACATCCGCAGCCGGGCCCAGGCCGAGCACTGGACGGCGCACCTGTTCACCCGGTCGATCTCCGTCTACCTCACCCGGCTCGCCGTCTGGGCGGGGGTGAGCGCGAACACGGCGACGGTCCTGGTCATCCTCTGCGGCTGGGCGGCGGCCGCCGCGCTGCTCGTGCCCGGGGTGTGGGGCCCGGTCCTGGCCCTCGTCCTCGCGCTGCTCCAGATGGTCCTGGACTCCATCGATGGCGAGATCGCCCGGTGGAACCGCACGACCGGCCCGCGCGGGGTCTTCCTCGACCGGATCGCGCACGCGACGGCCGAGTCGTTCATCCCGCTGGCGCTCGGGCTGCGGCTCACCGCGGAGCAGGGTGAGGACTGGCGCTGGGCGTTCGCCGGCGGTGTCGTCGCCGTGCTCGTCCTGCTCAACAAGGCGCTGAGCGACTTCGTCCGGCTCTCCCGCGTCGAGGCCGGGCTCGGCCTGCCGCGCGACACCCCGGGGATCGGGGAGCCGCGCCCCGGCCTCGTCCGCACCCTGCGCCGGGTCGCGGACTTCGTCCCGCTCTACCGGATGTACCACTCCGTCGAGCAGACGATCGTCATCGCGGTGCTCGCCGTCGTCGGCGCCGCCGCGGGCTTCGACGGCCCGGCCGCGGCGCTCGTCGTCCTCGGCGCCGTCCTGCCGTTCGTCGTCGTCGGGCACCTCACCGCCATCCTCACCTCCGCCAGCCTGAGGAACCCCGAGTGACCTCCCGGTGGGCGGCCGTCGTCGTGAGCCAGGGCACCCGTCCGGTGGAGCTCGCGCGCGCCGTCGCCTCGCTCGAGGCCCAGACCGGCGTCGACCTCGAGGTCGTCGTCGTCGGCAACGGCTGGGAGCCCACCGGGCTGCCGGGGACGGTGCGCACGGTGCACTCCGCCGAGAACGTCGGCGCACCGGGCGGACGCAACCTCGGGCTCGGGGTCGTCGACGCGCCGTACGTCTTCTTCCTCGACGACGACGCGCACCTGCCGCACGCCGACACCCTCGCGCGGGTCCAGGCCCTCTTCGAGGCCGACCCGGGGCTCGGGGTCGTCCAGACCCGGATCCGCACCCCCGAGGGGGACACCCTCGCCCGGTGGGTCCCCCGGATGCGGGACAAGGACGCCGAGCGGGGCTCGGCCGCGTTCTACGTCCTCGAGGGCTCGGTCGCGGCCCGGCGCACCGTCCTGGAGCGGACCGGGAACTGGGCGGGGCGGTTCTTCTACGCCCACGAGGGGATCGAGCTCGCCTGGCGGACCTGGGACGCCGGCTTCCGGGTCGAGTACCACCCCGAGCTCGAGGCCGTGCACCCCCGGATGCATCCGAGCCGGCACGCCGACCACCTGTGGCTCGACGCCCGCAACCGGGTGTGGCTCGCCCGGCGCAACCTGCCCGCGCCGGTCGCCGTGCTCTACCTCGCGGACCGGGCCCTGATGTCGCTCGGACGCAACGCACGCCACCCCGCCGCGGCGGCGGCCTGGGCCCGGGGCTTCCGTGCGGGTCTCACGTCGGACGCGGGCCGGCGCCGCCCGATGTCCTGGCGGACGGTGTGGGCGATGACCCGGCACGGCCGTCCGCCGCTCGTCTGAGCCGCACTAGCCTCGGTCGCGATGGACACCACCACCCCTGCGCCGGTGACGACGGCCCCGCCCGACCCGGCGGTCGTCTTCCACGAGCACGTCCGGCGTGGGGGAGCCGTCCGCCTCCGGGTGCGGCTCCCGGTCCGCGACGACGCCCCGGCGCAGGCCCTGCGCGCGGTCGTCCTCTCGCGTCAGACCCGGATGCGGCACGAGGTCCCCGGCACCCTCGCCGCCCCCACCCGGGCGCGCCGCGGCGGGGGGCGGGTCCAGGAGGGCGAGGTGACCCTCGACCTCGCCGCGCTCGTCGGTCGGCTCGCCCCCGCCGACGAGATGCTCGACGTCCTCGTCGCGACCGACGACGCGCGGGGCACGACGACCCTGCGCCGGGTCCGCCGGCCGCTCGGCGCCCGGGCGCGCCCCTGGGGCGTCGTCACCCGCGGCGACGAGGTCGTCCAGCTCGTCCCGTACACGACCTTCCGGGCGGGGCACCGCTCGCTGCTCGTCGAGCGGATGACCCCCGAGGCGCTCGCCGCGCTGCACCGGTGGCGCCGGGTCGCGTGGCTGCTTCCGCCCGTGCGGGCCGTCCGCGGGACGTGGCTCGTCGGGGAGCAGCCCCACCGGGCGCAGGACAACGGCTACCACCTCTTCCGCTGGCTGCGCGAGCACCGGCCCGACCTCCCGGCCTACTACGTCATCGACGCGACCTCGCCGGACCTGCCCCGGCTCGAGGGCCTCGGCCACGTCGTCCTCCGGCACTCGCCGGAGCACGTGCGGGTGGCCTTCCTCGCGACGCGTCTCGTCGGCACCCACCACGCCGAGTACCTGCTGCCCTCCCGCGACCCCCGCGTCGTGCGGGCCGTCCGGGGGGTGCGGGTCTTCATCCGCCACGGGGTCTCCGGCACGAAGAACATGGTCGGCAACTACGGCCGCTTCGCCCCCGGCTTCCGCACCGACCGGCTGCACGTCAGCTCCGACCGGGAGCGGGACACCGCGGTGCGGGAGTTCCGCTACCGACCGGCCCAGGTGCGGGTCACCGGGCTCCCGCGCTTCGACGCCCTGCTCCGGCCGCCGGAGCGGCCGCCGTCGGGCGTGCTCGTCGTCCCCACGTGGCGCGAGTGGATCAGCAACCACGAGGCGTTCATCGCCAGCGAGTACCGGCAGGCGTGGCAGGCGGTGCTCGGGCACCCGGCGCTCGCCGACGCGGTCGCGGGAGGGCTGCGGGTGACCTTCATCCTGCACCCGAACATGCGCGGGTTCGCCGAGGCGTTCGCGGCCCCCGGCGTGCGGGTGCTCACCCAGGGCGAGGCCGAGCTGCAGACGCTGCTGCGCGAGCACGAGATGCTCGTCACCGACTACTCCTCGGTGGGCTTCGACGTCGCGCTCCTCGGCCGCCCGGTCGCCTACTTCCAGTTCGACCAGGAGCGCTTCTTCGGGGCGCAGGGGTCCCACCTCGACCTCAACGCCGACCTGCCCGGCCCCATCGTCCGGGACGTCGACGCGCTCGTCGAGCACGTGCTCGACACGGCGCGCCGGGGGTACCCCGTGGCCCCCGGGTACGCCGACCGGGCCCACCGCCTCGTTCGCTACCATGACCGACGGAACTGCGAACGGGTCGCGCACTCGGTGGCGACCGCCGGAGGCCCCGCCGTCCAGTGGTGGCGGCTCGTGGACCGCGGTGCCGCGGGGCTGCGGGCCACGGCCCGGCGGGTCCGGGCCCGGGTGCGGGCGGCGACGACGTGAGACGTGGAGCGACGACGGATGGGACGCATGGGACGGACGAGGCGGGACGCCCGATGACGCTGCGGCACCCGGCCACCCAGGAGGTCCTCCCCGACCCCGGCTCGCTCGACCTCTCGGTCGTCCTCGTCGCGAGCGACGACACCCTCGAGCGGGTGCCCGAGGCGCTCGCCGCCCTGCAGGCCAACCCCGACCTCGCCGGCGTCCCCGTGACGCTCGTCCACGGCCGCGAGGTCGACACCGCTGACTGGCCGCTCGAGGACCGGGTCCGGCGGGTCCTCGCGCGCTCGGGCAGCGAGCAGGACCTCAGCGACACGGTGTACGACCTGCTCGGCTCCCTCGGGACGCGGTACGTCGCGGCCTCGTGGTGGCTGACGACGGCCCCGGACCAGGGCTGGGCGACCGAGCTCGCCGTGGAGGTGGTCGCCCTCGAGCCGCTCGACCTGCTGCCGGGCGCGCCCCTCCTCGTCGCGGGCAAGCACGCGGCCCGGCCGCTCGTCGCGCGCTACGTCCGGGACCGGCTCACCGAGCGCGAGGTCGCCCGGGACGGCGACGAGGGGGCCTACCTCGGGCAGCTGTCCCTCGCCGCGGCCCAGCCGCTCCTGGAGTCGGTCGACCCGCACGGCACCCGCATCGACGTCCTCATGTTCCTCGCCGCCAAGACGCTGCCGGACCTCCCGGAGCCCCCGTGGCGCTACCGGGTCGTCCTCACCGGACCGGCCGGGGACGTGTCGTCCTCGCCGGAGACCCGGCTCGAGCACCGCATCGACTCCAAGGGCGTCGTCCGCTGGGAGGCGTTCCGGGCGGGCATCGACCTCGCCGGCGTCCGCGACGGCCACTACCGCCTCGTCGTCGAGGTCGTGAGCGAGCGCGAGGTCCTCGCCCGCCGCCGGAACCTGCGACCGCGGCGCGGCGCGCTCATCAGCGCCCGCACCGTCCGGATGGACCTGCCGACGTCCGGCGGGTCCGCCCGCACCCTGCGCTACCTGCTGCACACGACCCGGCGGGGCCGCCGCTCCTTCCTCACCCTCCAGGTCGGCTCCGGTCGGCGCGCGGCCGCCCGCTGGCACGCGACGATGCTCAAGAAGGACGCGAGCTTCGTCCTGCGCGGCAGGGGGAACCGCCGGGCCAGGCTGCTCCGCGCCGTCCGGCTCGCCACGCTGCCGCTCTTCGCCCGGCAGGAGATCTGGATCGTCGGGGAGCGGGCGGACACCGCGCAGGACAACGGGCTCCACCTCTTCCGTCACCTCCGGACGACCCACCCGGAGAAGAAGGTCTACTACGTCATCGACCGGGAGAGCCCGCAGTACGCGCGGGTGCGCGACCTCGGCAACGTCGTCCAGCACTCCTCCGTGCGCCACCAGCTGCTCATGCTGCACGCGTCGGTGCTCGCCAACGCCTACTCCGTCCGGTACCTCATCCCGAGCCACTGGGCGGCGGCGACGTACACCCGCCACCTCGTGTGGCGCGTCGGGGCGCTGCGGGTGTACCTCAAGCACGGCGTGCACCTCAGCCCGACGGCCGTGAAGCGGGGCACGACCGGGTACGACGTCTGCCTCACCGTCACCCCGGGGGAGACCGAGGCCCTCAAGGCGTCGTCCGGGTACGACGAGCAACTCGTCGAGATCGGGATGCCGCGCTACGACGCGCTCGTGCCGACGCCCCCGAGCCGGACGGTGCTCTTCATGCCGACGTGGCGCAAGTACCTCGTGACGAAGGTGCTCGACGGGGCGCAGGAGGGCGAGCGGGCCTACGAGGGCTCGCGCTACCAGCGCTTCATGTCGGGCTTCCTCGAGAGCCCGCGCCTGCAGCAGATGCTCGAGCGGTACGACTACCGCCTCACCTTCCTGCCGCACTACAACATGGCCTCGAAGTTCGTGGGCGCCCCCGTCGCGGGGGACCGGGTCGCGGTCGCCGACGCGAACACCGTCGCCATCCAGGACGCGATCCGCGCGTGCGACGCACTCGTCACCGACTACTCGTCGGTGCACTTCGACGTCGCGTACATGGGCACCCCCGTCGTCTACGTGCGCTTCGACGAGGACGAGTACGACACCCTGCACGCCTCGCCGTCGTGGTTCGACCACCGCACCGAGGGGTTCGGGCCGGTCGTCGAGGGCCTCGACGCCTCGCTCGACGAGCTCGAGGCGCTGCTGGCCCGGGACTGCGCGCAGGACCCGGTGTACGCCGCCCGGGTCGAGGCGGCCTTCCCCTACCGCGACCAGGGCAACTGCGCCCGCACGGTCGCCGTCGTCGAGGAGCAGCTCGCCCGGATCAGGCGCTGACCGGGCCGTCCCCGAAGGTCACGCCGAGCGCGCCCTCGGCGGCGAGATCGGCGAGCAGCCGCCCGTAGGCGTCCTCGTAGGCCTCGCCCATCCGGCGGTCCCACGTCGTCCCGAGGGCCGGCGGGTGACCGGGGCTCAGGGTCACCTCGCCGAAGACGAGGCCGTCGCCCGTCTCGAAGAAGTCGAGCCGCTGCAGCGGGCGCCGGATCGTCGCGGACAGCCGGCCCGCGACCTCGACGACGGTGGCGAGGTCCGAGGGCTCCCCGACGTCGCCGTCGCCCGGGTCCAGCAGCGCGCGGACGTGGTGCAGCTCGGTGCCGTCGGCGGTGAACGTGCGGACCCGTGGGGTCACGTCGCGGGCGCGCGACTGGTCACCCCGGCGGACCTCGACGTAGAAGGGCCGGCCGTAGAAGCAGAAGACCTTGACGTCGTCGGGGACGTCCCCGGGTCGGCCGCCGCGGCCGACGAGGAACTCCTCGGCGAAGTACGTCGAGCGGTCGCCGTGCCGCGACCACAGGGCCTGCGTCACCTCCGCGCGCGTCGTCGGTTCGCCGGTGAGCATGTCCGTCCACCCGCCGTCCGGCCGCCGGACGAGCGGGAAGACGTTGACGCCGCCGGCGCCGATGCTGCTCTTGAGGACGAACCGGTCGGGCAGGGCGTCCCAGTCGACCGCGTCCGGGTCCGGCCACCGGCCGAGCTCGCGGGCGACCCGCACCCCGTTGCGCACGGCCCAGGCTCGCCCGGGGAGCTTGGGGGCGAGGTCGAGGATCGGCTCGCGCAGTCCCTCCCTGGCGTTGACGTGGACGTGGTGACGCCGGTGCATGCGCGCCGCGAGGACGTACGAGGCCACCCCGAGGTCCTGCTCGCGGTCCGGGCCCGTCCCGAGGGTGCGCTCCATCGGGGAGCGGGTCTCCTCGGTGAGGATGGCGACCTGGGCGGTGAGCCGCGCCACGAGCCGCCCGCGCCGGGCGACGGCCCGTTCGAGTCGTCGCAGGGTGCCGCGGAGGTCGGCGCCCGCGCTGCGGGAGGTGGCGCTCACGGCGCGTCGGGTCGGTCGCCGTGGTCGACGTGCAGGGCCCCCTCGGCGGCGAGGTCGGCGAGCAGCCGGGCGTACGCGGCCTCGTAGGCCTCGCCCATGCGGCGGTCCCACTCCGGGACGAGGGCGGGCGGGCGGCCGGGGTTCTGGGTGAGCTCGCCGAAGACGAGCCCGTCGTCGGTGTCGAAGAAGTCCAGCCGCTCCAGGGGACGGCGGATCCCGCCGGACAGGCGACGGCAGGCCTCGGCGATCGCCGGGAAGTCGGAGGGGGCGGTGACGTCGCCGTCGCTGGCGTCCATGAGCGCGCGGACGTGGTGCAGCTCGGTGCCGTCGACGGCGAAGGCGCGCACCTGCTGGGTGATGTGGCTCGCCCGGGACTGGTCGCCCCGGCGGACCTCCATGTAGACCGGCTCGCCGTAGAAGCAGAAGACCTTGATGTCGTCCGGCACCGACCGGGGGTCACCGCCGCGGCCGACGAGGAACTCCTCGGCGAAGTACGTCGAGCGCTTCTCGTGCTTGTCCCACAGCTTGGCCGTCACGGCCTCGGGGGTCGTGCGCTCCTGGGCGAGGACGTCGGTCCACTCCCCGGTGCCCGGGTCGCGCACGAGGGGGAAGACGTTCATCCCGCCGCCGCCGATGTTGCTCTTGAGGACGAACCGGTCCGGCAGGTCGTCCCAGACGACGGCGCCCGGGTCGGGCCAACGGCCGAGGACCTGCGGCACCCGGACGCCGTGCAGCGCGGCGTAGCGCTGGGCCGGCAGCTTGGCGTAGAGCTGGAGGATCGGCTCGCGCATCCGCTCGCGGGTGTAGACCCGGGTCGTGTTCGCCCTGCGGTGCAGCCGCGCGGACAGGGTGTACGAGGGGTCGCCGAGCGCGCGCTCGGGGTCCTCGGCGTCGCGCACGGTGCGCCGCATCGGGCTCAGCCGCTCGTCCTCGAGGATCGCGACCTGGGCCCGGGCCCGCTCGACCTGGTCGCGACGGCGGGCGAGCTGTCGCTCGACGCGGCGCAGCCGCTTGGCCGCCTTCGCCGACGGCGCGGGCGCTCCCGACGGGCTCACGGGGCGTCCGCCGGGTCGACGGGCTCGTTCGGGTCGAAGACCCCGCCGGGGACCCGGTTCTCCAGGGCGCCCGCGAGGTAGGGCTGCTTGAGCATCCGGGCGTGCCCGGTGTCGAAGAGATGGCCGAGCCGCTCGTCCTGCTCCTCGGTGAGCACCGGCAGCCGGTCCGGGTCGACGTCGAGGCGGTCGAGCGCGAGGTGGTCCCCGTCCTGGCGCCACACGACCTGGACGTAGGGGCGGCTCACGTGGTCGGAGAGACGGGCCGACCACGCCGCGACCTCGCCGAGCGACGCCGGCAGGGGGATGTCGCCGTCGTGCGGCACCGCCTCGCGCACGTCGCCGAGGTCGGCGAGGTCGCCGTCGAGGTGGCGGGCGGCGCCGCCGACGGCCACCTCGAGCAGGCCCACCTGCCCGTGGAAGGCGTGGACGACGACGGTGCGGTCCGTCGGACCCTCGTCGGGGGTGGTGCGCAGGGGGACGTCGTGGGACAGGACGAACCGCTCGGTGGTCCCGCGGTCGGCGAAGACGGCGCCGGCCCCGTCGAACCCGTGGGCGGGGTTCTCCGCGCGGCGGTGGATCCGCTGCATCATCCGCACCCCGGCGACGAAGCTCGCCGTGCCGTTCGTCTTCTCGACCCGGGCGAGCGGCATGACCTTCCGTCCGATCGACGGGCCGAGCTCGCGTTGGATCTCGCGGCGCCGCCGCAGCAGGTCGGCCTTCTCGGCGTCGAGGTCGGCGAGCTCGCGCCGGAGGTCGGCGACCCGGCGCTCGACCTCCTTGGCCTGCGGGTCCCTCGTGGTGGAGGCGCGCTGCCGTTGGCGGAACCGGGACAGCGACCCCTGCAGGTCTCGGATGCGGTCGAGCACGGTGTTCCTCGTGACGTCGGGGTCCGGCGGGCCGGTCTGGTCGGGGGCTCACGCTACTGCACGGTGGCCTCGCGCCGAAGGCTCCTCAGGACCCCTCGGCGTCCTCGGTCGCGGCCTCCACCTGGGGGACGAGGGCAGCGGCCAGGGTGGCCTGCATCGAGCGGGCGTAGGTGTCGGTGATGTGCGAGGTCTGGCGGTAGACGAGGACCCCGCCGATGACCGGGACGCACCGCGATCGGGGGCAGATCGCGTCCCGGACGTCGACCACCCGGACCCCCTCGACCGCCCGCGCCGCGGGCAGCTGGGCGGCGGCCCCGCTGTCGGCCGTGCCCCGCTCGCGGTCGAAGGTGCAGGCCGCGAGGTCGCCGTCGTTGTCGGCGATGCACTCGTAGACGGGGGAGACGTCGCCGGGGCTCGGGTTGTCGGCGATGACGACCATCGGGATGCCGGCCTCGGTCACCGTCGTCCACTGCCGCGTCATGGCCTCGACCATCGCGTCGACGGACCGGGTCGTGACGTCGGTCGGGTCGGTGAGCGCGTCGTTGATCCGCTCGGAGGTGACGAGGACGTCCGGGGAGAGGTCGAGGAGGTTCTCGACGACGGCGTCGTTCCACTCCGCGCACGAGGTGTAGGGCTCGCCGCTCGCGACCTGCATGCCGTCGTGGAACCCGCACGCCGACTTCGTCATCGACACGATCCGCCAGCCCTCGTCCTTGGCGATGGCGTCGAGCGGGGAGTAGTACTGCATCGCCTTGGAGTCGCCGACGAGCGCGACGGTGAGGTCGCCCTCGGTGTCCCCCCACTCGCAGACGACGGGGTCCGGGGAGACCTGGTCGACCTGGCACTCCTCGGGGTACGGCGGGACGTCGTCCTCGGCGTCGACGACGCTCGGGACGTAGCCCTCGACCTCGGCGAGGCTGTCGACGGTCCCTGCCGGCGCCGAGGTCCCGGACAGGGCGCCCGCGCCGGACACCCCGGACCCCGACGCCCCGCCGGTGACGGCGGGCGCGGACGTCGAGGGCACGAGGAGGACGAGGACGAGGCCCGCGACGACCCCGACGGCGGTGAAGTTGCCGCCGACCGAGAGGGCGAGCCGGTTCGAGCGCGAGAGCGCCGGGGCGAACCGGATCGGGTTCTCGATGAGCTTGAGCGACAGCCACGACGGGACGACGGCGACGGCCATGACGACCAGTCCCCACCAGCCGCTCAGCTCGCCCCAGTAGGCGGTCGCGGCGACGATGAGCGGCCAGTGCCAGAGGTAGAGGGAGTAGGAGATCCCGCCGACCCAGACGGCCGGGCGCCAGGACAGCAGCCCCGCGACCCCGGCTCGCCCGGAGGTGTACCCGGCGACGATCATCGCCGCCGTGCCGAGCGTCGGGACGAGGGCCGCGTACCCCGGCCACGCGACCTCCGTCGTGAGGAGGAAGCCGCTCCCGACGACGGCGACGAAGCCGGCCCAGCCGAGGACGATCGCCGCCACCCGGGGCACCCGGGTCCACAGCGTCGCGCCGATGGCGACGAAGGCGCCGATGCCGAGCTCCCAGAGCCGGGTCGGCGTGACGAAGAAGGCGGTCGCCGGGTTCGCCGAGGTGAGGTACACCGAGTAGGCGAAGGACGGGACGATGACCGCGGCGATGCCGACGGCCATGACCCGGCGGGGCCGCAGCCCGGGCCGGCGGCGCAGCAGCCAGGCGATGGCGACGAGCAGGAGCGGCCAGACGATGTAGAACTGCTCCTCGACGGCGAGGGACCAGAAGTGCTGGACCGGCGAGGCGCCGACGTCCTCCGCGAGGTAGTCGACGGAGCGGGCCGCGAGGCGCCAGTTCACGACGTACGTCGCGGCGCTCACGACGTCGACGCCGAACTCGCGCCACCGGACGGCCGAGACGGTGAGCCACGTGAGCAGCACCGTGACGATGAGCACGAGCCCGGTCGCGGGCAGCAGGCGCTTGGCCCGGCGGGCGTAGAACCGGGCGAGCGAGACGCGCCCGGTCGTCGTTACCTCCCGGACGAGGAGCCCGGTGATGAGGAAGCCGGAGATGACGAAGAAGACGTCGACGCCGACGAAGCCGCCGGGCAGCCGGCTCACCCCGGCGTGGTAGACGACGACGAGGCCGATGGCGATGGCGCGCATGCCCTCGATGTCGGGGCGGAAGCGCGGGCCGACGTGGGCGCTCGGCGTCTCCTCCCGGGTCGCGGTGTCGGTGCTCGTCATCGCGGTCCTCCGGGCGTCGCGGGTCCGGCGTCGGACCCGGCGTCGGCGGGGTCCGGGCCGTCGGTGGGGTCGGGGGCCGGCGTCGCCTCGGCGGGGTAGAGGGCCAGACGGGCCTCGATGATCCGGCTGCTCGCCTCGACGAAGCGGGCGGTCGCGGCGCCGGGGGTGGTGTCCCCGAAGTAGCGCTCGACGACGGCGGCGCGGGCCCGGCCGGCGTCGGCGGAGGTCTCGGCCTCGATCCGCTCGACGACCTCGCCGGCCCGCTCGGCGGGCAGCGGCGGCAGCAAGGAGGTGAGCCCGCCCGGGTCCATGACGGCCGCCGGGGAGGCGGGGGCCGTGACGACCAGCGGTTTGCCGGTCGCCAGGAAGTCGAAGGCGACGGCCGAGACGTCGGTGACGCAGGCGTCGGCGGCGGCGAGCTGCCAGCCGTAGGCCGACCCGGTGTCGACGACGTGGCCCGCCCCGGGGTCCTGCTCGCCGGCGCGCTCGACCCGGGCGAGGACCGCCCGGTGCGCCGCGGCGTACGCGGGGTCGGAGACGCCGGTGCGCGGGTGCGGGCGGTAGACGAGCCGGTGCCGTCCGGTCGCGAGGAGGGCGTCGACGAGCGCGGGGCCGTGGCTGGCGAGGGAGGAGTAGGCCATCGACGGCCGGTCGCCCTCCCACGTCGGGGCGTAGAGGACGACGGTGCGCCCGTCGTCCGGCAGGTCCGGGCCGGTGCCGGGGACGTCGACCTGGGGACGGCCGACGCGCACGAGGTGGCGCTCGACGTCGAAGTCGACGAGCCGGCCCGCGATCCGCTCCTCGGCGGCCCGGCCGGCGACGAAGGTGTGGTCGTAGGCCTTGAGCTGGTTGGAGGCCATGTAGTCCTTGTCGGACTCGCCGTGGCTCACGAAGACGTGGGCCGGCCGGCGGTGGCGCATCATCCGGAAGTTCGTGACGTTCTGGTTGACGTAGAAGACGACGCCGACGCGACGCCGGTCCATCCACTCCTCGGTCTCGCCGACCGAGCGGTGCCACAGCACCGGCAGCGGCGACTCGGCCTCGAGCGCGACGGCGGTCTCCGGGTCGGTCGTCACGACGGCCACCCGGTGCCGCTGCGACAGGGCCCGCATCGGCTCGTACCACTGGCGCACCTGGTAGGCGTTGACCGGCGGGTCGGGGAAGAAGACGAGGGCCTCGACGCCCGGGTGCTCCGCGGACCGCGCGGGCGAGGCGGCCCAGGCGGCGCGTGCCCGGCGCCGTCGGAGGGAGCGCCCCACGACGATGCGCGCCGACCTCAGGTCGTGGAGCAGCGACACGGGTCTCCTCGGACGGACGCGGGCGCCGGACGGGCGGCGCGGGCAGGGGTGGGGGCGCGCGGAAACGGCCCGCCCAGGGTACCCGCCGCGGCCGGGTACCCTCACACCCAGTCGTCCCCGGGAGAGGTCTGTGAGCACCCGCGTCATCACCTTCGGCACCTTCGACGTGTTCCACGTCGGGCACGTCAACATCCTCACGCGCGCCCACGACCTGGGGGACCACCTCACGGTCGGCATCTCCACCGACGAGCTGAACCACGCGAAGAAGGGGCGCTACCCGGTCTACCGCCAGGAGCACCGGTCGCAGATCGTCGCGAGCCTCGACTGCGTCGACGCGGTGTTCTACGAGCACTCCCTCGAGGCCAAGCGCGAGTACCTCCTCGAGCACCGGGCGGACGTCCTCGTCATGGGCCAGGACTGGGAGGGCCGCTTCGACGAGTTCCGCGACGTCGTCGAGGTCGTCTACCTGCCGCGGACGGCCGACATCTCGACGACCGACATCATCCACGAGATCAAGAACCGCCTCGAGGACTGACCTCCTCGCCGGCGTCGTCCCCGGCCCCGACGCCGAGGACCGCCGCGCGGTAGCGCGCCGCGGCCCGCTCCGGGTCGAACATCCGCACCGCCGCGTCCCGGGCGCGACGCCGCTCGCGCTCCCACGTCGCGGGGTCGGCGGTCGTGGCGCGGACCCGGTCGGCCGCCTCCTCGAGCGAGCCGACGACCCACTCCGGGGGGAACACCGCGCGGGCGCCGCCGCGGCGGGCGAAGAGCGGCCAGTCGCGCACCACGGGCACGGCGCCGGACGCCGCGCCCTCGACGAGCCCGTGGTGGTTGCCCTCCCGGCGGCTCGTCGAGAGCATGACGCCGACCCGCCGGAGTGGGACCGAGACGTCGTCGCACCAGCCGACGACCTCGACCCGGTCGCGGACGTCGGGCCGGTCGAGGCGCTCGAGCACCGCGGTGGCGTAGGCCCGCGCCCGGGCGGTCCCGGAAGAGGCCTCCAGCGGCGGGCCCACGAGGACGAGCCGCCACGCGGGGTCCCGCTCGAGCAGGTCGAGCGCCCAGGCGACGTCCTTGACACGGCGGGCCCAGCCGATCATGCCGAGGGTGTGCCGGGCCCCGTCCTCCTTCTCCGCCGGCATCGCGTGGACGGCGACGAGCCCGGGGAGGTAGGAGACGGGCAGGTCGGTGACCCCGAGGGCGGCGAGGAGGTCGGTGACGAGGGAGCGCAGCGCGGGGGCGATGACGACGACCTCGTCGACCCGCCGCCAGTCGACGAGGGGGAACCAGGCGGTGAGCGCGTCGACGCTGTGGACGCGCACGACGAACCGGGGGCCCGGTGGCAGGACGGCCGCCAGCCACACGGTCGAGGCGTCGGCCCAGTCGGAGAAGACGACGTCGCGGCCCTCGCACCGGGCCCGGAGACGGTCCGCGCGGCGGTCCTGGCGTCGGTCGCTCGTCACCCCGCGCGTCGCCGCGACGTCCCCGAGGGCGGCCCGGCTCGCGCGGCGCTGGCGGCGCAGCCGGGGGAACTCGGCGACGACGTCGAGCACCTCGACGTCGGCCGCGGGCTCGAGGGCCCCGACGACCTCGGCGTGGAACGAGCCGAGCATCCCGGTGCCGACGAGCACCCGCGGCCGGCGCCCGTCCTCGCGCGGGGGCGGGACGGGGCGCCCGGCCGCCGGGGTGGCGGCGCCGGTGAGGGCGGCGAGGACGCTCGACCCGGTGAGCGGCGCGAGCCAGCCGGCCGGGTCCTCGACGAGGGGGGAGCGCTCGACGTCGGCGTGCAGGTCGCGGTGGTAGAGCAGCTCCCAGGCGTCGCACCAGCGGTCGAGCGCGACGTCGGTCGCGCCGGCCGCCCACGCCTCCTCCGAGCCCGCGACCGCGGACCGCGCGGCGGCCGGCAGGTCCGGGCCGGTGAGGTCCCCCTCGGCGTCGGTCGAGGTGCGCGCCCACAGCAGCCGCGCCGTGAGGCCGCTGCGCCCCGCCGGACCCACGGGCCACGGGAGGCCGCCGAGCGCGTCGTCGACGAGCCGGGCGGCGACCTCGTGGTCGAGCCGGGCCACCCAGGCGCGGGCGTGCCGGGCGACCTCGTCGACGGGGACGAGGAGGTCCGGGCACGCGGTGAGGAGGTCCCCGGCCCGGGCGCGCAGGTCGGCGACGACCGCCCCCTCGGGGAACCGGTCCCGCGGGCCGTCCTCGACGCCGGCCGTCACCCGGTCGAGCGCCCGCTCCCAGTCCTCGAGCGCGCCGACGGCCCGCCGGGCCGCGGTCCCGACGAGGACGTCGGGTGCACCCGTGATCCGGGCGGCGACGGCGGCGAGCGCGTCGGTCGCGGCGGTCGTCGACACGACGACGTCGACGGGCCCGGACGGGCCACCGGCCGCGAGGTAGCGGCCGGTCGCGGCGGGGTGGGAGCGGGCCCGCAGGGCCGAGCGGAGCGCGGGGACGGCGCCCCCGAGCGCCCGCCGCAGCCGGGACCCGGCCCCGCCGGACCCCTCGCCGGATGTCACCCGCACCGTCTCCGTCGTCGCCGCGCCCCACGTCCGGTCGTCCGCGGACCCCGGCGTGTCGAGCACGACGACCCGGGCGGGCGCCGGCTGCCGGTCTGGGGCGGACATGGCGCCAGTCAAGCAGACCCGGGGGCCGGCGCCGGGCGGGTCCGTCCCGGGGGGTCCGGCGGCGCTGGGATAGACTCCGCGAGGCCCTGGACGGGCCCAACGCCACCACCCCGAAGGAGTGTCAGATGGCTGTGGACGTCACCGTCATCGGTCTCGGCTACGTCGGACTGCCCCTGGTCCAGGAAGCCACCCGCGCCGGTCTCACGGTGCGCGGCTTCGACATCAGCGAGCGGGTCGTGGCCGGGCTCAACGGAGGGACGTCGCACATCGACGACATCGACGACGCCGAGCTGCGCGAGCTGCTCGACGCCGGCTTCGAGGCCTCGACGAGCGAGGACGTCATCCGCGACGCCGAGACCGTCGTCATCTGCGTCCCCACCCCGCTCGGCGAGGACGGCGGTCCCGACCTCGGCGCCGTCGAGGGCGCCGTCGCGGCCATCGCCCGCAACCTCACCGCCGGCACCCTCGTCATCCTCGAGTCGACGACCTACCCGGGCACGACGGACGAGGTCGTCCGCCCGATCCTCGAGGCGGGCGGGCTCACCGCCGGGACCGACTTCCACCTCGCCTTCTCGCCCGAGCGCATCGACCCGGGGAACGCGCAGTTCGGCGCGAAGAACACCCCGAAGGTCGTCGGCGGGTTCACCCCTGCGTGCGGGGACCGCGCCGCCGCCTTCTACGGCCGCTTCGTCGACACCGTCGTGCGCGCCAAGGGCACCCGCGAGGCCGAGACGGCCAAGCTGCTCGAGAACACCTACCGGCACATCAACATCGCGCTGGTCAACGAGATGGCGCGGTTCTGCCACGACCTCGACATCGACCTCTGGGACGTCATCGACGCCGCGGCGACGAAGCCGTTCGGGTTCCAGGCGTTCTACCCCGGTCCGGGCGTCGGCGGGCACTGCATCCCGATCGACCCGAACTACCTCAGCTACAACGTCCGGGCCAAGCTCGGGTACCCGTTCCGGTTCGTCGAGCTGGCCCAGGAGATCAACTCGACGATGCCGGCGTACGTCGTGTCCCGCGCCCAGGACATCCTCAACGAGGACGGCAAGGCGCTGCGCGGGGCTCGGGTCCTCCTCCTCGGCGTCACGTACAAGCCGAACATCGCCGACCAGCGCGAGTCGCCGGCCGTGCCGGTCGCCAAGCACATGCTCGACAAGGGCGCCGACCTCGTCTTCCACGACCCGCACGTGCAGACGTGGACCGCGGTCGGGGACCGGGTGCCGCGCGTCGACGACCTCGACGCCGCGATCGCCGACGCCGACCTCGTCGTCCTGCTCCAGAACCACCGGTCCTACGACGTCGACGCGCTCGCCGCGAAGGCCTCCCGCTTCTTCGACACCCGCGGCAAGGCCGCGGACGGGGACGGGGTCCACCGCTTGTGAGGCCGGTGTCCCCGGGGCCGGCGCTCTCGGTCGAGGAGGCACGGGCCCTCGCGCGCCGGCACGGGCTCACCTCGCTGTCGGCCCGCCCGGGTCTCGGCCGCTACCTCGCCGAGCTGTGGCGTCGTCGCCAGTTCGTCCTCACGCTGTCCGCGGCCCAGGGCGCCGCCCAGTACGAGAAGAACCGGCTCGGCCACCTCTGGGCGGTCTTCAACCCGGCGCTGCTCATCGTCAGCTACTTCCTCGTCTTCGGGCTGCTCCTGCGCACCGACCGCGGCGTCGACAACTTCATCGCCTTCCTGTCCATCGGCGTCGTCCTCTTCGGGGTGACGGCGTCGGTGCTCACGAGCGGGGCCAAGGCGATCTCGAACAACCTCGGGCTCGTGCGGGCGTTGCGCTTCCCGCGGGCGGCGCTGCCGGTGTCGGTCTCGCTCACCGAGCTCTACACCTCGTGGCCCGCGTTCGCCCTGCTGCTCCTGCTCACCCCGTTGACGGGCGAGGCGCTCTCCTGGCACTGGCTGCTCTTCCCCGTCGCCGTGCTCCTGCAGATGCTCCAGCTCACCGGGCTGGCCCTCGTCCTCGCCCGGCTCGTCAACGCCAGCCGCGACCTCGCGAACTTCATCCCGCTCGCGGTGCGCCTCATGCGCTACACCTCGGGCGTCTTCTTCAGCATCAGCGTGTTCGCCGACCGCTTCCCCGAGCTCGTCGGGCAGGTGCTCACCTACCAGCCGTTCGCCCTCCAGCTGGAGCTCGGCCGGCAGGCGTTGCTCGAGGAGCACCCGGTGACCCCGCTGTCCTGGCTCGTCTCGCTCGGCTGGGCCGTCCTGCTGCTCGTCGTGGGGACCGTCGTCTTCTGGCGGGGGGAGGGGACCTATGGGCGCGGCTGACCCCCGGCCCTCCGTCGTCGTCTCGCACGTCGACATCGTCTACCGGGTCTACGCGGGCGGGCGCTCCGGGGGCTCGGGCGAGCGGCGGGGCGTGCGGACGGTGCACGCTGTCAAGGACGTCTCGTTCGTCGCCCACCACGGCGAGTCCATCGGGGTCATCGGGCGCAACGGCTCCGGCAAGTCGACCCTCCTGCGCACGGTCGCCGGCCTCGTCCCCCCGACGTCCGGCGAGGTGTGGGCCGACGGCACGCCGTCGCTGCTCGGGGTCAACGCGGTGCTCGTCAAGCAGCTCTCCGGCGCCCGGAACATCTACATCGGGGCGCAGGCCCTCGGGCTGAGCAAGGCCGAGGTGGACGAGATCTACGACGAGATCGTCGAGTTCTCCGAGATCGGTGACGCGATCCACCTGCCGATGTCGACGTACTCCTCGGGCATGGCGGCCCGGCTGCGGTTCGCGATCTCGACCGCCGCGACCCCACCCGTCCTCGTCATCGACGAGGCGCTCGCGACCGGCGACGCGCACTTCCGCGCCCGCAGCCAGGAGCGGATCGAGAAGCTGCGCGGGCAGGCGGGCACGGTCTTCCTCGTCTCGCACTCCGCGGCGACGATCCGCGCGATGTGCGACCGCGCGCTGTGGCTCGACCAGGGCGAGCTCGTCATGGACGGTCCGGTCGACGAGGTCGTCGACGCGTACGCCGCCGCCGCGGAGAGGTCGCTCGGGGCCGGGGGGCCGGTCGAGCCCGAGGTGCCCGGCGTCGAGCGCTGGAAGGGGCGGACGCGCTTCCACACCTCGGCGCTCGTCTCGCGCCAGGGAACCCCGGACCGCTGCGACACCGTCGTCCTCGCCTCGGGGGCCGACCTCGCGCTCGCGCTGTCCGCGGTCCCGGCCGCGACGACGGTCGGCGCCCCGGTCCTGCTCACCTCCTCGAAGCGCCTCATGAAGGTCACCGCCGCCGAGGTCGAGCGGCTCGGCGCCCGCCGCGTCGTCCTCCTCGGGGACGCCGGGGTCGTCGACGAGGACGTCGCGGACGCCCTGCGCGAGAGCGGGGTCGCCGTCGAGCGGGTCGAGGAGGGCGACGCCGAGTCCGTGAGCGTCGCGCTGCTCGACGACCTCGACGCCTCCTCCGGCGTCGACACCGTCTACCTCGTCCCGGGCGAGGACCCGATGGCCGCCCTGAGCGCGGTCCTCACGGCGCGGCCGGGCCGGGACCGGGTGCTGCTCGTCGGCCCCGAGGGGGTGCGCGACGCCCACGTCGAGGCCCTGCGCCGGATCGCGCCGGCACGGGTCGTCGTCGTCGCCGACGCCGAGGACGTCGCGGAGGCCGACCTCGCACCGCTGCGGGAGCTCGCGACGGAGGGCGTGGAGCGCTGGCTGTCGCCGACGCCGGTGCAGGCGGCCGCGGAGGCCGCCGACGGTCTCGCCGCCGAGGCCGTCGGGGTCGTCTTCGTCGCGTCCTCGCAGCCGGAGTCGGTCGGCGACGCGGTGACGGGTGCGGCGGTCGCGGCGCTCGCGAACGCGCCGATCCTCCTCGTCGACCGGGACGAGGTGCCCTCGGCGACGCACGCCCAGCTGGAACGGCTCGCGCCGAGCCACGTCGTGCTGCTCGGCGGCGAGATGGCGGTCGCCCCCGCCGTCCGGCAGAGCCTCGCCGGCTACCTGCGGCAGGGCGGCCCGGGACGGGGCGAGTCCGAGGGGGACGTCGACCTCTAGCGGGCCGGCGTGGCCGCGAGCGGTCTCATGCCAGGTCGACCGTGAGCGGGGCGCCGGTGGCCTCGCGGACCTGCTCCTCGGTGACGTCGGGGGCGAGCTCGCGCAGGACGAGGCCGCTGTCGGTGACGTCGATGACGGCGAGGTCGGTGATGATGCGCTGGACGACGGCCTTCCCGGTCAGGGGCAACGAGCACTCCTGGACGATCTTGTGGGAGCCGTCCTTGGCGACGTGCTCCATCAGGACGACGACCTTCTTCGCGCCGTGGACGAGGTCCATCGCGCCGCCCATGCCCTTGACCATCTTCCCGGGGATCATCCAGTTCGCGATGTCGCCGGTCGCGGAGACCTGCATGGCGCCGAGGATCGCGGCGTCGACCTTGCCACCGCGGATCATCCCGAAGGAGGTCGCGGAGTCGAAGTAGGAGGCGCCGCGGCGGACGGTGACGGTCTCCTTGCCGGCGTTGATGAGGTCGGGGTCGACGTCCTCCTCGGCGGGGTAGGCCCCGACGCCGAGGACGCCGTTCTCGGACTGCAGGACGATCTCGACGTCGTCCGGGACGTAGTTGGGCACGAGGGTGGGCAGGCCGATGCCGAGGTTGACGTAGGAGCCGTCCTCGAGCTCGGCGGCGGCGCGGGCGGCCATCTGCTGGCGGGTGAGCGGCATGTCAGGCCTCCTCGGTCGAGCGGACCGTGCGCTTCTCGATGTGCTTGTCGGCGGCCTGCTCGGGGGTGAGCGGCAGGACCCGCTGGACGTAGATGCCGGGCAGGTGCACCTCGTCGGGGTCGATCTCGCCCGGCTCGACGAGCTCCTCGACCTCCGCGACGCCGACCCGGCCGGCCATCGCGCAGAGCGGGTTGAAGTTGCGGCTGGACTTGTTGAAGACGAGGTTGCCGTGCCGGTCGCCCTTCCACGCCCGGACGAGCCCGTAGTCGGCGACGATCGCCTCCTCGAGGACGTACTCGCGGCGGGCGCCGTCTCTCTCGAAGACCCGGACCTCCTTCGCGGGGGAGGCGAGGGCGACGCCGCCGGAGCCGTCGTACCTCCACGGCAGCCCGCCGTCGGCGACCTGGGACCCGACCCCGGTCGGGGTGAAGAAGGCGGGGATGCCGGCGCCGCCGGCGCGCAGCCGCTCGGCGAGGGTGCCCTGCGGGGTGAGCTCGACCTCGAGCTCGCCCTCGAGGTACTGGCGGGCGAACTCCTTGTTCTCCCCGACGTAGCTCGCGACGATGCGGCGGATGCGGTGGTCCCCGAGGAGGATCCCCAGGCCCCACGCGTCGACCCCGCAGTTGTTGGAGACGACCTCGAGGTCGCTCACCCCGGCCCGATGGAGCTCGGCGATGAGGACCGAGGGGATGCCGCACAGCCCGAACCCGCCGACGGCGAGGGTGGCCCCGTCGGAGATCCCGGCCACGGCCTCGGCAGCGGTGGCGACGACTTTGTCCATGGCGGGCACTCTAGTGCCGCCGGTCGGGCGGACCCGGGGTGGTCGGACCACACCGTTGCGCCGCCGAGCCGTGCGCCGGCGCCATCGTCCGGCGCGGCCGTCGTCGCTGAGACGACCTCAGGATCGTCGAGGTTCTCGTGTGACTCCAGTGCCCTCACGTGGCTTCTGTGTCACCCTGTTCGCGTCCCTGTATCCCTGCCTGCTTGGACATCCCATGACCTCGCTTGCCCTGCGGCGCGCTCCCGCCGTCCTCCTCGCCCTCGTCCTCGCCGTCGCGACGCCCGTCGCGCTCAGCGGTCCGGACCGTGCCGCCGCCGAGCCCCGCCCGGTCGACGCGGCCCTGGAGTCCTACCCGCTCGAGCCCGTCGACGAGGTCTCCGCCCTCGCCGCCGAGCCCGACGCGGCGACCGCGCCCGACGACGCCGACGAGGCGCCGGACGACGCGTCCGCCGACCACGACTCCGAGGAGCACGCGTCCGACGACCACGCCGGGCACGACCACGGGCCGTCCGACCCCGAGGGGTCGGACGCGTCCGGCTCCGACGAGGAGGTGCGCTCCGACGTCGTCGACCTCGAGGGTCGCCCGCACGTCGTCGGCGTCACCTGGCCCGAGGGCGAGGTCTCCGAGACCGCGACCGTCGAGCTCCGCGAGGAGCGCGAGGGCGAGTGGGGGGCCTGGCAGGAGATCCACGTCGAGGCCGAGGAGGGCCCGGACCCGGGCACCGAGGAGGCCGAGCAGGCCCGGGCCGGCACGATGCCGTGGGTCTCCACCGCGGACGCGCTCCAGGTGCGGGTCGTCGGGGACGACGAGAGCGACGGGGAGGCGGCGCGGCTCGACGTCGTCGACACCACGGTCACCGCGGCCGACGAGGCCGTGACGGCGGACGTGCGCGGCGGGGCCGCCGCGGCGGCGTCGCGTCCGACGATCCACTCCCGTGCGGCGTGGGGGGCCGACGAGAGCATCCGGAGGGGCTCGCCGTCGACCGGCGAGGTGAAGGCGGCGATCGTCCACCACACGGCGGGCTCGAACAACTACTCGCAGTCGCAGGTCCCCGGGATCCTGCGCGGCATCTACTCCTTCCACGTCAAGGGCAACGGCTGGAACGACATCGGCTACAACTACCTCGTCGACAAGTTCGGTGGTGTGTGGGAGGGCCGCTACGGCGGGACGACCCGGGACATCTCCGGCGCGCACGCCGCCCCGTTCAACAGCAGCTCCTTCGGCATCAGCGTGCTCGGCGACTTCACGTCGTACACGCCCCCGGCGGCGGTGCCGGCGGCGCTGGACGGGGTCATCGGCTGGCGCCTCGGCCTCAAGGGCATCGACCCCGCGGGGACGACCTACCTCGAGGGGGAGGGCACCTCGCCGACGGTCATCGGGCACCGTGACGTCAACCAGACCTCGTGCCCGGGCGCCCGGCTCCACGCGATGCTGCCGAGCATCCGCACCGACGCCCGCGCCGCCCAGGGCACGATGCTCTACCAGCCGTCGATCAACCGGACGCGGTACGGGTACGGCAGCGCGGGGGTGACGGTCGCGACGGCCGCGAGCCGCGCCCTCACCTGGCGGCTGACCGTCACGAGCCCCTGCTCCGACGGCCCGGTCGCGGAGTCCTCGGGCAAGCGCTCCGGCGCGGGCGCCTTCACCGCCTCGTGGAACGGGCGACGGGCCGACGGCTCCTTCGTCCCGCCGGGCCGCTACACCGTGACCCTCACCGGAGCGAGCGGGACCGGGACACGCGCGACGGCCCTGTCGAGCAGCTGGACGCTCGACGTCGTCGCCCGCAGCGACTCGCCGCCGAGCCTGTGCCCACCGCGGCTGTCCGGGAGGGACCGCTACGCCGTCGCCGTCTCCGCGGCCGTCGAGAAGGACTCCCGCACCCGTCGGGTCGTCCTCGTCAACGGGGCCTCGGGGAAGATGGCCGACGCGCTCGTCGCCGGGCCCCTGGCCCGGTCCGACGACGCCGTCCTCCTCCTCACCCGGGCGGGGTCGCTGCCCGCGGTGACCCGCAGCGAGATCGTGCGTCGTGGCGTCACCGACGTCACCGTCGTCGGCGGGACCGCGTCGGTCTCCTCGACCGTCGTCCGCGAGCTGCGCTCGGCCGGGGTCTCCCGGGTCGAGCGGGTCGAGGGCGAGAGCCGGTACGAGGTGGCCGCGAACGTCGCCCGTCGGATGGCCGGTGGCGCCCCCGTCACCGACGTCGTCGCCGCGAGCGGGCAGGAGGGCAGGATGGCCGACGGTCTCGTCCTGTCCGGCCCCGCGGCCGCGCTCGGGCGCCCCATCCTGCTGCTGCGCAGCGGCGAGGTGCCCGAGGCCACCGCCGCCGCCGTCGCCGAGCTCGGCGTCCGGCGCACGGTCGTGGCCGGTGGCACCGCCACCGTCTCCGCCGAGGTGCTCGCCGACCTGCCCCGGGCCACCCGGCTGTCGGGGACCTCTCGGTACGCGGTGAGCGCGACCGTCGCGTCGTGGGCCCGCGGCCAGGGCGTCGACGTCTCCGGCGTCCTCGTCTCCTCCGGGGTCGACGCCGCGCTCGCGGACACCCTCAGCGGCGGCCAGCTCGCCCGGCCCATCCTCTACGTCCGGGCCGACGCCTACCCCCGCGCGGTGCGGACGTGGCTCGCCGGTGCGGCGACCGACGAGGTGACCGTCCTCGGCGGGACCTCGAGCGTGTCGATGGTCACCGGTGGGGCGGTCCTCGCCACGGTGACCCGATGACCTCGTCCGGTCGCTGGGTCCGGGCCGCCGTCGGCGCGGCGGTGGTGCTCGCCCTCGCCGCGCCGGCCGCCACGGCCGACGACGGCACGTGGGGGGTGGACCTGCCGCGTCCGGTCCCGGGGGCGGACCCTGCCGAGGCCGCGGAGGTCGCGGAGGGGCTCGCGGCCGCGCCCGACGTGGCCGCCGCGGAGTCCTCGTCGTGGACCCTGTCCGGCTCGGGGTGGGGTCACGGCGTCGGGATGAGCCAGTACGGCGCGTACGAGATGGCGCGGGACGGGTACTCGGCGGCCGACATCCTCGGTCACTACTACACCGGGACCGACTACGAGCGCCGCGACGACGACGCCACGGCCCGGGTCAACGTCCGCAACCGGGCGGCCTCGGTGACGCTTCGCACGAGCGCCCTGTCGAGCGGCGGAGGGTCCTTCCGGGTCACCGTCGCGACGGGCGACGGCGACGTCGACATCCGGGGCGGGGCGGGCGACGTCGTCACCGTCCGGCCGTCCGGCGGGTCGATGGCGGTGTCGTGCTCCGGGTGCTCGGGGACGCGCAGCGCGACCGGGGCCCGGCCGACGGTCCGCTTCGACGACGACCGCACCCTGCTCGTCGTCGACGGCGCCGGGTCCTACCGGGACGGGCTGCTCCGCGTCACGCGCACACCCGGCGGCTCCACCCTCGAGGCCGCGATGTACGTCCGCGTCCACGACGAGTACCTCGACTACATTCGCGAGGTGCCGTGGTCCTGGCCGGCCGCGACGCTGCAGGCCCAGGCCGCCGCGGCCCGCGGGTACGTCCTGCGGAACATCGCCGCCGGGGTGAGCTCCTCGTGCAACTGCCACGTCTACGACGACACCCGCAGCCAGGTCTTCGGCGGGTACCCGACGTCGTCGGGCGACCGGCGGTACTGGCCCGGCTGGACCGACGCCGTGCGGGCGGCGGGGTCCTCGGACCAGGGGTACGTCGCGACGTACCGCGGCTCGATCATCGAGGCCTACTACTCCTCCTCCAGCGGGGGGCGCACCCAGAACAGCGAGGACGTCTGGACCGCCGAGCTGCCGTACCTGCGCAGCGTCGACGACCGGTGGGCCCAGCGCTCGAGCAACCCACGCGCGCACTGGACCGCGGCCCCGAGCCGCAGCGGTCTCGCCTCGGCCTTCGACCTGCGCGACGTCGTGCGCCTCGACCTGTCCGAGCGCTACGTCTCCGGTGCCGTCGCGTCGGCGACGGCCACCTCGTCGACCGGCGCCACCCGGACCCTGTCGGGCGAGAGCCTGCGCTCCCGGCTGCGGCTGAACTCGACGTACGTCGAGCGGCCGACGACGCGGCTCGGCGGCTCCACCCGCTACGCCGTGGCCGCCGCCCTCGCCCGGACGCACTCCTCGTCCGCGCGCACCGTCGTCGTCGCGAGCGGCGCCACCGAGAAGCGGGCCGACGCCGCCGTCGCCGGCCCCCTCGCCCAGTCGCTCGACGCGCCGCTGCTGCTCTCGACGGGGACGGCGCTCCCGGGCGCGACCCGCACCGAGCTGGCCCGGCGGGCCGGGACGCTGCGCGAGGCCGTCGTCGTCGGGGGCGAGGCCACGGTGTCCCAGGACGTCGTCGAGCAGCTCGAGGCCCGCGGGCTCACGGTGCGCCGGATCAGCGGCGCCGACCGCTACCGGGTCGCGGCCAACGTCGCCCTCGACGTCGCCGGGCGGGGCCGCGTGACGGCGGCCGTCGTCGCCTCCGGCACGGCGCTCGCCGACGCCCTCGGGGCCGGAGGGCCCGCGGGGGCGGAGCACGAGCCGGTGCTGCTCACCCGCGCCGACGTCCTGCCCGGGGCGACGGCCTCGGCGCTCCGCTCGACGGGCGCGACCTCGGTCCGGGTGCTCGGCGGCGAGGCGTCGGTGTCCGGCGCGGTCGTCCGTGCCCTGGAGGGCACCGGCGCGCGGACCGACCGCATCGGCGGCGCCGACCGGTACGAGGTGGCGGCGGCCGTCGCGTCGTTCTACCGTCCGCGGCTCGCGGCGGCGACGCACGTCTCGCTCGCCAGCGGCGCCGACGCGGCCCTCGCCGACGCCCTCACCGCCGGCAGCGTGCCGCGGATGACCCTCCTCACGACCCGGGCCCGGCTGCCCGAGGCGAGCACCCGGGTCCTCCAGGAGTCCGGGGACCTCGAGCGGGTCGTCGTCATGGGCGGGACCGCCTCGGTCTCCGGCGGCGTGCGCACCGGCGCGGCGCGACGCTGAGCCGGTCGGCTCGGGCGGACGCGGGGCGGCGCCGAGCCGGTCGGGTCCCGCGGACGCGGCGCCGGAGAAGAACAGGCGTGTAATTCCCACGATCTGCTTGCGGCGTGTGGTACCGCATGAAACAAATGTGGTGCTCGTACATCCGATGTGCCTCGTGTGACTCATGGGACCGGATGACCGAGTGCGTCCGGACCCCCTGCCCCGGACGCAGGTCTCGCCTCGTTTGGAGCATCGCGTGTCCCTGCCCCGCCCTGCCCGACCGGCGCTGCGTCGGGTCCCCACCCGCACGATCGGCGCCGTCTCGGCCTCCGTCATCGCCCTGCCCCTCGGGGCCGCCGCGGCCCAGGCCGCCTCGGTCCCGGTGCCGCAGCCGAGCCGGTCCCTGCCCTCCGCGCTCGACGTCGCCCCGCCGTACCAGGGCGGGTTCCGCTGCCTCAGCGAGAACCAGCCCGGTCCGGTCGCCTTCGCCAAGCTGCTCGAGCAGACGTACGGCAAGCACGCCTACGGCATCCTGCGCGGCTGCGACCAGGAGCACGGGGAGGGCCGCGCGCTCGACTGGATGCTCGACGCGCGCAAGGCCGACGAGCTCGAGGTCGGCAACACCCTGACCCGCTGGCTGAGCGCCAAGGACAGCCAGGGCCGGCCCGGCGCCATGGCTCGCCGGTTCGGGATCAACTACATGATCTGGAACCGGAAGATCTGGAAGGCGTGGGCCCCGGACAAGGGATGGGCCGCCTACAGCGGCTCCTCCCCGCACACCGACCACATCCACATCTCCTTCACCTGGGACGGCGCGTACGCGCTCAACTCGTGGTGGACCGGCCGGGCCCGCACGGACTACCTCACCGGACCGATGAAGACCGGCGGCACCGAGTCCCTCGACCGCTACGTCTCGACGACGCTGCGCCGCGGCTCGACCGGGGCCGCCGTGCGCGCGCTCCAGGGCGCCATCGGCGGGCTCTCCGTCGACGGCTCCTTCGGCCCGGCGACCGAGGCACGGGTCAAGACCTACCAGGGCTCGAAGGGTCTGCCGCGCACCGGTGTCGCCGACCGCGCCGTGTGGGACGCGCTGCGCGGGGCGTCCTCGGGCTCGTCCGGGTCCGGATCCGGCTCGGGCTCCGGGTCGGCCTCCGGCTCCTCCGGGTCGGCCTCGGCCGCCGACATCGACCGCTACGCCTCGACGACCCTGCGACGCGGCGCCCGCGGCGAGGCCGTCCGCGTCCTCCAGCGCGCGGTCGGCGGGATCGCCGTCGACGGCTCGTTCGGCCCGGCGACCGAGGCGCGGGTCAAGAGCTACCAGGGCTCGAAGGGTCTGCCGCGGACCGGTGTCGTCGACCGCGCCGTGTGGGACGCCCTCGCGGGCCGGTCCTCCGGCGGGTCCGGGGCCTCGTCCTCGGCGCACCCCCTCGCGAAGTACTCCGGGGTCACCCTGCGGCTCTGGAGCCGCGGCGAGGCCGTGAAGGCGCTGCAGAAGGCCGTCGGCGGGCTCGCGGTCGACGGCTCCTTCGGACCGCGGACGCAGTCGCGGGTCGTCGCGTGGCAGAAGAGCGTCGGCCTGGCCGCCGACGGTGTCGTCGACGCCAAGGACTGGAAGGCCCTCATGGCCGGCGGGTCCGGTGGCGGCGCGTCGTCGGGTGCGTCGTCCGCCTCCTCGGGCTCCGCGGGCTCGGTGGGCTCCGGGACGGGGTCCTCGACCTCGTCCTACGCCTCGACGACGCTGCGTCGCGGTTCGGCCGGCGCTGCCGTGCGGGCGTTCCAGCAGGCCGCCGGCGGGCTCACCGTCGACGGCCGCTTCGGGCCCCGGACCGAGACCCGTGTCGAGAGCATCCAGCGGGCGAACGGGCTGCGGGTCACCGGTGTCGTCGACGCCAGGACCTGGACGGTCGTGCTCGCCAGGAGCGCGCCGCTGTCGGCGCACTACGACACCGTCCTGAAGCGCGGGGCGCGCGGGGAGACCGTCCGGGTGCTCCAGCGGGCGCTCGGCATCACGGCGGACGGCTCCTTCGGGCCGCAGACCCAGGCCGCGGTCAAGGCCGCCCAGAAGCGGGCGAGGATCGCGCAGACGGGCGTCGTCGCCCGGGTCACGTGGAAGGCGATCGAGCGCCAGATGTGACGCCTCCGTGGGAGGGTCGACCACGCCCTGACGGGGTGGACCCTCCCACGGCGTCCGTCCGGCGCCCGTCCGGTGCCCTCAGCGGTCCGACGGCGCCGTGCGGAACTGCGCCCGGTAGGCCGACGGCGTCGTCCCGGCGACCCCGCGGAAGTGGTGCCGGAAGGTCTCGACGGACCCGAAGCCGACCCGTGGGCCGACCGCCTCGACCGGCAGGGTCGTCGTCTCGAGCAGGTGCTGCGCCGCGTGCACGCGCTGCCGGACGAGCCACCGGTGCGGGGTCTCACCGGTCTCGTCCCGGAACCGGCGCAGGAAGGTCCGCCGGGCCATCCCCGCGTGCCGGGCGAGGTCGTCGACCCCGAGCGGCTGCTCGAGCCGCGAGAGCGCCCAGTCCATGACCGCCGAGGCGCCGACCCGGTCCGGCCGCGCCGGACCCATCGGCCGCGGGACGTACTGCGCCTGCCCACCGGAGCGGTGCGGGGGGACGACGAGCCGCCGCGCGACGGACGCGGCGACGTCGGCGCCGTGGTCGGTCCGCACGAGGTGCAGGCACATGTCGATGCCGGCGGCGCTGCCCGCGGAGGTGACGACGTCGCCCTCGTCGACGTAGAGGACGTCGGGGGTGACGGTGACCGCGGGTCGGGCGCGGGCCAGGCGCTCGACGTAGCGCCAGTGCGTCGTCGCCCGGCGGCCGTCGAGCAGCCCGGCCGCGGCCAGCACGAACGCCCCGGAGCAGACCGACACGACCCGGGAGCCGTCGCGGTGCGCCGCCCGCAGCGCCTCGAGCAGGGCGGCGGGCGGGGTCTCGTCGGGGTCCCGCCAGCCCGGGACGACGACCGTGTGCGCTCCGGCCAGGGCGTCGAGACCGCGGGCGCCGTCGAGCACGAGCCCGCCGAGCCCCCGCAGCGGCCCGGGCTCCGCGGCGGCGACCTCGAAGGAGTACCAGGGGAGGGAGAGCTCCGGGCGGGGCAGGCCGAAGACCTCCGCGACGATGCCGAACTCGAAGGTGCAGAGGCCGTCGTAGGCGACGGCGACGACCCGGGGACGCTCCGGTGCGGTCATGGCGCGATCTTACGGGCACTGGTCACCCGTGCCACTGGTCGTCGAGGTCACGACCGGGCGAGGCTGGGGGCCCCGCCCCTCCCCGGAAGGACCCTCCCGTGCCGAGCAGCGTCACGACGCCGACGACCGCCACCCGCCCCGCGACGCCGGGTCCCGGCCCGATGACCGAGGAGCGCCTGTTCATGACCGAGGAGCGCCTGCTCGCCTTCTTCGACGCGTGCTCCGCCGGCGACCCGGACGCGATCGCGGCGTTCTTCACCGCCGACGCCGTCTACCTCGGCTCACGCGGTCCCGCGGACGACGGCGTCGTCTTCGAGGGGCGCGAGGCGGTCCGCGCCGGGATGGCGGCCTTCCTCGGCGGGTACGCGGACGCGTCGTACCGGGACGTCGACGTCCGGGTCGGCGGCTCGTGGGGCCTCGCGACGTGGACCTTCCACGGGACCCCGCACGGCGGCGTGCCGTCGAGCTACCGGGGGGTCGACGTCCTCGCGTTCGAGGGCGACCTCATCCGGCGCAAGGACGCCTTCCGCAAGGAGCGGTCCGAGCCGGCCGGCGGTGACGGGTCGGGGTCGGTCGGCGGTGACGGGTCGGGGCCGGGCGTCAGACCCCGGTGACCCCCTCGGTGGCGAGCCGGGCCGCGAGGACGTCCGCGTCGGGGGCCCCGCGGGTCAGCACGACCGACCCGTCGCCCGCCCAGGCGCGCAGGACGACCTCGAGCAGCGTGGCGGTCTCCCCGGTCGCGACGTGCTCACGGACCGGTCCGGCACCGGTCGGGACGAGACCCGCGTAGGTGAGGGCGCCCTCCGGGGTCCGCAGCGCGACGGCGTCCGCGTCCGGCTCGTCCCACGCGGTGAAGACGTCGCCGTGCGTCGCGAGGTCCTTCGCCTCGTCGACGGCGCCCGGCGGGACGGGACCGTCCGCCGACCGGGCGAGCGCGGCGAGCGTCACGAGCACGGCGACCTCGCCCTGCTCGCAGCGCTCGGGGTCGTCGGTGACGACGACGTCGACCGGGGTGTCGGCGTCCGCTCCGGGCAGGACGACCTCGGCCCCGACGGACCACACGGCGAACGCCCAGTAGACCGAGCGCCAGTGCGCCGGCAGGTCGAGGAGGACCCGGGTGCCGGGGGCGGCGTCGAGGTCCTCCTGCAGGAGGTTGCCGGCCTTGGAGACCCAGTTCGCGACGACCCGCGCCGACAGCTCGATGCGCTCGCCCCGGGTGGGGCCCTCGGTGTCGTCGTACGTCGTGATCCGCGGGCGTCCCGGGTCGGACTCGACGAGACGGGCGAGCAGGGCGGCGGGGGTCTCGGGGCTCATCGTCCGCACCGTACCCCGGCTGGCTAGGCTCGCCGCCATGACCCGGTCCGTGAGCGTCGGCGCCCCGCTGACCCGGACGGGTCTGGCTGCCGGGCTCTGGCTCGCCGGCACGAGCGTCGCCGCCGGGCTGCTGGCGTGGGTGGGCTGGTGGACGCCGTGGGTGGCCTGGCCGGTGGGCCTGCTCGTCCTCGTCGCGGCCGCCGTCGCCGTCCGCGGCCTGCCCGGGGTCGCACTCGGTCGGGGGCCGGCCGCGGGCCTCGTCGTCGTCTGCCTCGGGTTCGCGGGGTACGCCGCGGCGACCCACTCCGAGCACGTGATGCCCCGGCGGGACGCCGCGAGCAACCTCCAGGCCGCGGTGTCCCTCGCGGCGACCGGAGAGCGCGTCGTCCCGGTCGACGTCTCGGTGTTCGGGGGCCCGGACCTGCTGCGCTCGGGCGACCTCACCCTCGCGAGCGCCGCGTTCTACCAGGTCGGGTCGGCCGCGGACCCGGCGATCCAGCCGCAGTTCCTCATGGCGCCGGCGACGGTGTACGGCTACGGCGTCCTCGCCGGGGGCCCCGAGGCCGCGATGCTGCTGCCGGCCGTGGCGATGGCCCTCGTCCTCATGCTCCTCGGGCTGCTCGCGGCCCACCTCACCCGGCCGTGGTGGGGGGTGGCCGCGGCAGGCCTCACGGGGCTGCTCTTCCCGGTCCTCAACGTCGCCCGCGGCACGTACTCCGAGCAGCTGGCGCTGCTCACGCTCGTCGGGGGTCTCCTCGCGCTCGTCCTCGCCGCCGGGCGGGACGGCGGCGACCGGACGGCCGGACGGCTCGCCCTCGTGGGCGGCCTGCTCGTCGGCGGGACCGGCGTCGCGCGGGTCGACGCGCTGCGCGAGGTGATGCTCCTGCTGCCGGTCCTCGCGGTCGCCGTCGCGCTCGGCCGGGCGTGGGCCCGGCCCGCCCTCGCCGGGCTCGTGGCCTCCACGGTCGTCGCGTACGGGCTGGGCTGGGGCCTGTCCTTCCGCTACCTCGGCGACATCCACGCGAGCCTCCTGCCGCTCGTCGCGATGGTGGTCGTCGTCGCGGCCGTGTCCGGGGCCGGGGTGCGGCTCTGGCGGCGGGGCCGCCGCCTGCCCGCGGGGCTCGTCCGCCGGGCCCCCGACGTCGTCGCCGGGCTCACCGTGCTCGCGGGCCTCGTCCTGTGGTCCCGGCCGTGGTGGCTCACCGTCCGGCAGGACCCGGACGACCCCGGGGCGCGGTACGTGGCCGGCATGCAGCGGCGCCAGGGCCTGCCGGTCGACGGCGGACGCACCTACGCCGAGCACACCGTCGACTGGCTGTCGTGGTACGTCGGCTGGGCGGCCCTCGTCGTCGCGCTGCTCGCGCTCGCCCTCGTCCTGCGGGCGATGCTCACGCGGCTCGCGGACGGCGACCTCGTCCCGTGGGCGGCGCCGCTCGTGCTCGCCGCGGGCTCGACTCTGCTCACCCTGCTGCGCCCGGGCATCACCCCCGACCACCCGTGGGCGGACCGGCGGCTGCTCGTCGCGCTGCCGTTCGTCGTCCTCCTCGTCGTCGTCGCCGGGCGGTGGGCAGGCGACCGGGTCGCCCGCGAGGGCCGGCCGTGGGCCCGTCCGCTCGTCGCCGCGGTCGTCGTCCTCGGGCTCGGGGTGCCGGCCGGGCTCGCGTCGTGGCCGTTCCGCGGCGTCGGGGTCGAGCGCGGCTCGCTCGCCGCCGTCGACGAGGTCTGCGCCGTGCTCGACCCGGACGACGTCGTCCTCGGGATCGACGGACGGGCGTCCTCGGAGTGGCCGCAGGTCGTCCGCGGCATGTGCGGGACCCCCTTCGCGGTCGCGACGACCCCGGTGCGCGAGGACCCCGAGCGGCTGCGCGCCGTCGTCGACGAGGTGGCGCGCGGGGCGGCGGCGCAGGGCCGCTCGCTCGTCGTCCTCGCCGCCGACGGTCCGGAGGCGGTCGAGGAGATCGGCCTCGACCCGCGCGAGGTCGTCGACATCCGCTTCCCCGAGGAGGAGCACGCCCTCGACCGGCCGCCGCGGCGGTTCGACGTCGGCGGCATCCGGGTGTCGGTCGCCGACGTCCCCGCCGGCTGAGCGACGGTGCCGACCCGGCCGGGTCAGTCGCGGGTGAAGTGCTCCTCGACGCGGCGCTGGACCGCCCCGCACGTGTGCGGGTCGACCCCGACGACGAGCCCGGGCCGCAGCGAGCGCGGCGAGTAGCGCGTGCCGTCGGGGTGCGCGACGCAGCCGCCGGCCTCGGTGACCATGAGCGTGCCCGGCGCGTGGTCCCACGGGTTGGAGCGGGAGTACACGATGTAGTCGGTCGCCCCCTCGAGCAGGCGGGGGTAGTCGACCCCGCAGCACACCCAGGACAGGCCCATCGGGGCGAGCCCGTCGAGGGTGTGGCCCTTGAGGGCCCAGGCCGAGGTGACCCCGCGCGGGGTGGTGCCCGCGTCGACCGGGGTAGTCGTCACCGGCTCGCCGTCCCGCCGGGTGCCGGCGCCGCGCTCGGCGGTCCAGGTCACCCCGTGCGCGGGCTGGTGGATCCAGGAGCGGACGGTCTCGCCGCCGACGACCTCGGCGACCATGACGGCGTGGTCGGGGGAGCCGTTGACGAAGTTCTTCGTCCCGTCGACGGGGTCGACGGTGAACGCGTGCTCGGCCGCGAGGTAGCGGTCCATGAGTCCGCGGTCCGCGGCGTAGGCCTCCTCGCCGAGGACGACGGCGTCGGGGTAGGCCGCGAGGAGGCGGCCGGTGATGAGCTCCTCGGCCTCGCGGTCGGCGACGGTGACGAGGTCGCCGGGGTTCTTCTCCATCACCTCGTCGTCGTCGAGCGAGCGGAATCGAGGGGTGATGACCGCGGCGGCGACCTCGCGGAGCAGGTCGGAGACGGTGTCGGTCGAGAGCCCGGACATGCCTCAACGCTTCCACACGCGGCGAGCAGCACCAAACCCGCTGGTCGTCGAGGGTCGGCGTCCGTGCAGGTCACGGCGCCGGTCACTGTCTAGAGTGCGGGCATGGCGAGGTTGCGACGGGTGTCCCCGCGGTCGGCCGGGTGGACCCGGCGCCGGGCCGGCAGGCACTTCTCGTACCGGGACGCGGGCGGGGAGCGGCTGCCGGCGGAGGACGTCGCCCGGGTCAAGGCGCTCGCGATCCCCCCGGCCTGGGAGGACGTGTGGATCTGCCCGTACCCCACCGGTCACATCCAGGCGGTCGGCACCGACGCCGCGGGCCGGCGCCAGTACCTCTACCACCCCGAGTGGCGGGCCAAGCGGGACGAGCTGAAGTTCGACCGGGTCGTCCTCGCGGGGGCCCGGCTGGCGCGGGCGCGCGAGCGCATCGTCACCGACCTCGCGGGAGAGGGCATGCCGCTCGCCCGGGCCGCCGCGACCGCGACCCGGCTGCTCGACCTCGGCTACTTCCGGATCGGGTCCGACGCCTACGCCGACTCCAACGGCTCCTTCGGCCTCACGACCCTCGAGCGTCGCCACGTGCGGCGTCGGGGTGAGGACCTCGTCTTCTCGTTCGTCGGCAAGTCCGGGGTCGAGCACTCGATCACGATCAGCGACCCGGCGGTCATCGAGTCGCTCAACTACATGCGCCGCCGCCGCGGGGGCTCCAAGCGGCTGCTCGCCTACCGCGGCACGGCCCGCTGGGCCGACCTCGACGCCGCCGCCGTCAACGACTACATCTCGCAGATGGTCGCCGAGGACCTCACGGCGAAGGACTTCCGGACGTGGCACGCGACCGTCCTCGCCGCCGTCGCGCTCGCGGAGTCCGACGAGCCGGGGGACACGAAGGCCTCGCGCAAGCAGGCGGAGAAGGCGGCGGTCGAGGAGGTCGCCGCATACCTCGGCAACACCCCGACGATCGCCCGCTCGTCGTACATCGACCCGCGGGTGCTCGACCGGTACGAGGACGGGGTGACCATCGCCGGCACCCTGCGGCGCCGGTACCCGGACGAGACCCGCCGGCAGGCCGCGGTCGAGAAGGCCGTCGCCCGGCTCGTCGACGGCGCCTGAGCCCCGGCCCGGGGGCGCGCCGGTAGGCTCGCGGGCGATGAACGAGCACCCCGAGGCCGGCGACACCGGCGCCGACCACGACGCCCTCCACGCCGCGTCCACCGAGCGCATCGACGTCCGCGTCGGCGAGCTCGCCGGACGCGGGTACGACCCCTCGGCGCGGCCGTCGAACGAGCGGACGCGTACGAGCGGCGGCTACGTCGTCGAGGACGGCCCCGAGGGCCCCGGACCCGTCCCGTACGTCACGGTCGTCCTGCCGTGCTTCAACGAGGGTGCCCACGTCCTCGAGGAGATCGACCGCATCTCGGCGGTCCTCGACGACAGCGAGCTCACCTACGAGCTGCTGTGCATCGACGACGCCTCGACCGACGACACGCTCGCCGTCCTGCGCGCCGCCCAGGACCGCTACCCGCACGTGCGCGTGCTGCCCTTCCGGCGCAACGGGGGGTCCGGGACGGCCCGGCGGATCGGCACCCAGCAGGCCCGCGGCGAGATCGTCGTGTGGACCGACGCCGACATGACGTACGAGAACGAGCGCATCCCCGAGCTCGTCCGGACCCTGCGCGACGACCCGACGTACGACCAGGTCGTCGGCGCCCGCACGACCGAGGAGGGCACCCACAAGTGGGCCCGCGTCCCGGCGAAGTGGCTCATCCGCAAGATCGCCGAGTGGCTGACCAAGACCCGCATCCCCGACCTGAACTCCGGGCTACGGGCCTTCCGGCGCGACGTCTCGCTGCCCTACCTGCGGCTGCTGCCCGCGGGGTTCTCCTGCGTCACGACGATCACGATCGCGTTCCTGTCCAACCAGCACGACATCAAGTACGTCGAGACGACCTACGCCAAGCGCGCCGGGGTCAGCAAGTTCCACTTCGTCCGCGACGCCTACCGCTACATCCTCCAGGTGCTGCGGATGGTCATGTACTTCGAGCCGCTCAAGGTGCTCATGCCGCCGGCGCTGTGGATGCTCGCGATCGGCGTCGTCAAGGCGGTCGTCGACATGGTGCGCCACCCGTTCTACTTCCCGGCGAGCACCGTCCTGCTCGTCGTCAGCGGCATCATGATCGCCTCGCTCGCCCTGCTCTCCGACCTCGTCGTCCGGTCCCGCGACGGTGTCTGAGGACCGGCCGGACGGCCCCGGGTCCGACCTCCCCGGGTCCGACGCCGCGCTCTCCGTCGCGCTCGTCGGCCCGACCCACCCCTACAAGGGCGGGGTCGCGGCCCACACGACGACCCTCGCCCACGAGCTGTCCGAGGCCGGCCACGACGTCGCGCTCGTCTCCTGGAGCCACCTGTACCCGGCCCGCCTCTACCCGGGCGAGCAGGCGGTCCCCGGCGGCAGCCCCGACGTCACCCCCTACCCGCGGAGCATGCGGGTGCTGTCCTGGGCCCGCCCGGACACCTGGGTCCGCACCGGACGCCGGCTGCGGGACGTCGACGTCGTCGTCCTCGTCCACGTCGTCCCGGCCGTCGTCCCGGCGCACCTCGCGCTGCTGCGGGCCGCCGGCGCCGGTCGACGGGACGGCCGCCGCGGGCCCGCCGTCGTCGTCGTCGCGCACAACGTCCTGCCGCACGAGCCGCACCCGGGGGACCGGCGCCTCGTGGGGGCGCTCCTCGCCGCGGCCGACGCCGTCGTCGTCCACTCGGGCGAGCAGGCCCGGCTGGCCGCGGAGCTCGGGGCGCGCCGGGTGCGCGAGGTCGACCTGCCGCCGCACCTGCCGGGAGGCCCACGTGTGGACCGGCCCGCGCACGACGGCCCGGTCCGCCTCCTCGCGCTCGGCATCGTCCGCGACTACAAGGGGCTCGACCTGCTCGTCGAGGCGGTCCGCGAGGTCGAGGGCGTGACCCTCACCGTCGCCGGAGAGCTGTGGGGGGAGGCCGGTCGCCGCGTCCGCGACCTCGCCGCCGACCCTCGGCTGCGGGGCCGGGTCGAGGTGCACGGCGGCTACGTGCCGGCCGACCGGATCGCCGGGCTCATGGCCCGCCACGACGTCCTCGCCCTGCCGTACCGCTCGGCGACCGCGTCGCAGAACGTCCTCCTCGCGCAGCGGCACGGGTTGCCCGTGCTCGCGACGAGCGTCGGGACCTTCGCGGACCAGGTGCGCGACGGCGTCGACGGGGTGCTCGCGGCGCCGGGGGACCGGGACGCCCTCGTCACGGCGCTGCGCCGTCTCACGGGACCGGGTGCCGTCGCGGCGCTCGCGGACGGGGTGCGCGAGCCCGACCTCGACCGGGCCTGGGCCAACTACGTCGGTGCCGTCGAGGCCCTCGCCGCGGCGCCGACCGTCTGGGACGACGACGAGCCGGCCGCCGTGCCCCTCGGCCGGGTGGCGCGGGTGCGGGCCGCGGTCGCCGGCCTGCGGGCCCGTCGCGGCCCCGTGCTCGAGCTGTCCCCGGTCGACCTGCCCGACGAGCTGCGGGCCACCGACCTGCTCACCGTCGACGCCGAGGCCGTCGACGCCCAGGAGGTCGCCCGTCTCCTCGGGCTGCCGCGCGCCAAGGACCCCGTCGCCGCGTGGGCTGCCCTCGGGGCGGTCGCGGCCCTCGTGCGGGTCCTCGACGACCGGTCGCGGACCGCCGTCGTCGTCGACGAGTCCGGGTCGGGCAGCCCCTTCTCGCGCTGGACGCGCGCGCTCGGCTTCGCCCCCGTCGAGCTCGAGCTCACCGGCCGCCGCGCCGCCGTCGAGGTGCTCGACGTCGACACCGCGAGCCTCGACGTCGTCGCCCGGCTGCACCCCGGCGGGTGCACGGCGTCCGACGTCGACCTCGTCGTCGGGCAGGCGTCGTGGACGCTGCGCACCGGCGGGCTGCTGCTGCTCACCGTCCCGATCGGCGACGACGACCCGGAGTTCGCCGTCCGCCCGGCCGACGTCCGCGGCATCCTCGCGCGGGCCGACGACCTCGGGCTGACCCTCGTCGGCGACGTCGACGGCGACGTCCTCGGGCGGATGGCGCAGGCCCGGTCCTCGTTCGGTGGCAGCGGGTCCCCGGCGTACGCGGTGCTGCGGCTCACCTTCCGGCGGAAGTGACGCCGGTGTCCCGCTCCCGCGTCGTCGACGTCGTCCGCTTCGGGCTGCTCGTCGTCATCCTCGCCGCGGTCGGGTGGGCGCTCGCGCGGAACTGGTCGGAGGTCTCGAGCGAGCTCGGCCGGATCAGCCCCGTCGCCGTCGTCGTCGGTCTCGTCCTCACGGCGGGGGCGCCGCTGCTGACCCTCGGCGGCTGGCGGGTCCTGCTCGCCGACCTCGGCAGCCCGCTCGCCCTGCCCCCGGCGGCGAGCGTCTTCTTCGTCGGCCAGCTCGGCAAGTACGTCCCCGGGTCGGTGTGGACGGTGTTCGCGCAGGCCGAGATGGGGGCGCGGCTCGGGGTCCCCCGGCGCCGGATGGCGGTCACCGGTCTGCTGTCGATCGGTCTCGCGATCCTCTGCGGGGGGCTGCTCGGCGTCGTCGCCCTGCCCCGGCTGCTCGCCCGCGGCAGCTCGCCCGTCACGGCGTGGGCCGTGGTCGCGGCGCTCGCCGTCGGGGCGGTGCTGCTGTGGCCGCCGCTGCTCAACCGGCTCGTCGGCCTCGGCCTGCGGGTGCTGCGCCGCGAGCCGCTCGAGCACGCCCTCGGCGGCCGCGCCGTGGCGCTCACCTGCGCCTGGTTCACCGGCGCCTGGGTGTCGGCGGGGCTCGGGGTCGCCGTCCTCGTCCGCTCCGTGCAGCCCGACGCCCCCGTCGCCGACCTCGCCGTCGCGGCGGTGTGCGGGTTCGCGCTCGCGTCGGCGGTCGGCCAGCTGTCCGTGCTCGTCCCCGCGGGGGTGGGGGTGCGCGACGGGGTGCTCGCCCTGCTGCTCGTGACGTTCATGCCGTTCGGCGCCGCGACGGCGGTCGTCGTCGTCGCCCGGTTCCTCGCCGTCGTGGCGGACCTGCTCGTCGCCGGGGGCGGATGGCTGTGGGGTCGTCGGCACCACCTCCTAGGATCCGGGGGATGAGCGACCCGAGCGAGCCGGTGCAGCCGGGCCATCCCGTGCAACCTGACGAGCCCGTGCGGCCCGAGGACGCCGCTCCGGCGAGCGGCCGGGCCGAGCAGCTCGCGTACTCCGACTCGATGGCGAAGATGCTCGACGAGACCGGGCGCCGGCAGAAGGCGGCGAAGATCGTCGCCGTCGTGCGGCACGCGCTCGGGGTCGACGACCTCTCCGGGCTCGCCGCCGTCGACGTCGGGTGCTCGGCGGGGTTCATCGCCGACGAGCTCGCCCTCGCCGGGGCGCGCACGACCGGGGTCGACATCGACGAGCCGGGCCTCGAGAAGGCCCGCGCCCGGTTCGGCGAGCGGGTCGACTTCCGGGTCGCCCGCGGCGAGGACCTGCCGCTGCCGGACGGCTCGGCCGACGTCGTCGTCCTCAACCACATCTACGAGCACGTCGTCGACCCCGAGGCCGTCGTCGCCGACATCCACCGGGTGCTGCGGCCGGGCGGCCTGCTCTACCTCGGGGTGGGGCACCGCTGGCAGGTCGTCGAGCCGCACCACCGGCTGCCGTTCCTGTCCTGGCTGCCGCGGCCGGCGGCCGACCGGTACATGCGGCTCACCCGCAAGGGCGAGGAGTACTACGAGCGGTACTACACCCCCGGCGGTCTGCGCCGGCTCTTCGCGGCCTACGACGTGTGGGACTACACGCTGCCGGTGCTGGCCGACCCGGGAGCGTTCGCGGCGGGCGACACCGTGCCCGCGTGGGCCGAGCGGGTGCCCGAGCGGGTGCTCGCGGCCGCGCTGCCCCTCGTCCCGACGTACGTGTGGGCCGCCTTCAAGGGCGCGTCGACCCCGGCCGGTCCGCCGTTGAAGGTCGCCCCGCGGCACCTCGTCTGACGATGGCGAGCGCGGGCGCGGGCGCGGGCACGGGAGCGGGGGAGCCGCGGGTCCGGGAGGTGCGCTGCTCCCGGCCGGTGCCGCTCGGTGCCGTCGTCGGCATCCTCCGCCGGGGCGCGGGCGACCCGACGAGCCGCCGTGACGAGCGCGGCTGGTGGTTCGGGTGGCGCACCCCCGACGGACCGGCGACGCTGCGGCTCGAGGCGCCCGGCGGGGTGTCCGAGGTCGTCCGCGCGAGCGCGTGGGGCGTGGGGGCCGGGTGGGCGCTCGAGCAGGTGCCGGGCCTGCTCGGTGAGCACGACGACCCGTCGGGGTTCGAGCCCGCGCTGCACCCGCTCGTCCGGGACGAGTGGCGGCGCCGGCCCGGCTGGCGGGTGCCGCGGACCGGTCTCGTGACGCAGGCGCTCGTCGCGTCGGTCATCGAGCAGAAGGTCACCGGCAAGGAGGCCTTCGCGGGCTACCGGCGGCTCGTGCGGCGGTTCGGAGAGCCGGCGCCCGGGCCGGGCGAGGCGCTGCACCTCGCCGTCCCGCCGAGCCCGGCGGGATGGGCGGCCGTGCCGTCGTGGGAGTGGCTCGCGGCGGGGGTCGACGGCGCGCGGTCGCGCACGGTCGTCCAGGCGGTGCGGCGGGCCGGCCGGCTCGAGGAGTGCGTCTCGATGTCCGCGGACGCCGCGCGTGCTCGGCTCACGGCGCTGCCGGGCGTCGGGCGCTGGACGTGGGCGGAGGTCGCGCAGCGGGCCCTGGGGCTCGCCGACGAGGTGAGCTTCGGGGACTACCACGTGGCGAAGGACATGACGTGGGCCCTCACCGGGACCCCGGCCGACGACGACGCCCTCGCCGCGCTGCTCGAGCCGTGGGTGGGGCACCGGTACCGGGTGCAGCGGCTCCTCGAGCTCGGCGGCCACCACCGGCCCCGGCGCGGGCCGCGGATGTCGACGCCGACGCACCTGCCCACCCGCGGCCGCTGACCACCCGACCGCCACACCCGTCCACCCGCTCGCCCGCCTGCGCACGTCGCCCGCTCTGCGCGCTTGCCCTGCTCCGTGGGGGGGCCCCCCCCCCCCCCCCCGGGGGGGGGCCCCCCCCGCCCGCCCCGCCGGCGGCCCGCCCGCCCCCGCCCCAGCCGGCCCGGGCGCCGCGGGCCTTATTGGCGCCACTTTGGGGGGGGGGTGCCCGGGGGGGGGGGGGGGGGGGGGGGCCCCCCCCCCCCCCCCCGGCTCGGTGGACCTGGGGTCAGGTCAGGAGGTGGGCCAGGAGTTCTCGATGAAGTCGAGGGTCTCCTGGTCGCCCTGGCCGATGATCCAGTCGGTCATGCCCCGCCAGAACGTCCCGGCACCGACGGCACCCGGCATGAGGTCCGAGGCGTCGAAGCGGAAGGTGACGTTCTCGTCGGTCAGCTGCTCGGCGGAGAGCTTGTCGATCGGGTTCGTCAGCAGCTCCGGGTCGGCGTTCGTGTTCGCCGTGACGCAGCCACCGGTGCCGCAGGTCTTCGCCCGCTCGTTCGCCCACTCGACCGAGGAGAGGTAGGTCTGGAAGGCCTTGACCTCGGGACGGTCCGCGAAGGCGGCGGTGAACTCGCCGGCGCCGAGCACCGGACGCTCGTCCGCGGTCTCCGCGGGGAGGTAGAAGGCCCAGACGTCGCCGTCCTCGGCGACGTTCGTGCCCTCGGGCCAGTTGGCCGCGTAGAACGAGGCCTGGCGGTGCATCATGCACGAGCCGTCGACGACGGGCTGGCCGGCGTCCTGGAAGGACGTCGTCGCGATGGAGCGGACGTCACCGAACGTCGCGTTCACGTAGTCGTCGTTTTTGAGGTACTCGCCGACCGCGGCGAGGGCCTCGGCGACCTGCGGGTCGTTGAACGGGATCTCGTGGTTGACCCACTGGTCGTAGACCTCCGGCCCCGCGGTGCGGAGCATGAAGTCCTCCATCCAGTCCGTCGCCGTCCAGCCGGTGGCGTCACCGGACTCGATGCCGGCGCACCACGGGGTGACACTGCCGTCGGGGTAGTCCGCGACGATCTGGTCCGAGAGCGCCTTGAGCTCGTCGAGCGTCGTCGGGATCTCGTAGCCGCCCTCGGAGAAGTACGTGGGGGAGTACCACACGAACGACTTGACGTTCGCACCGAGCGGGGCGGCGTAGAAGGTGCCGTCGACGGTGCCGTACTCCTTGAAGTCGGGCATGTTCTCGTCGACGTTCGCCTCGACCTCCGGCGGCGCCTCGACGACCTGGCCGGTGTCGACCATCGTCCGGAGCAGACCCGGCTGCGGGAGGTACGCGATGTCGGGGGCGTTGCCACCCTGGACGCGGACCGGCAGCTGCGCCTCGAACTCGCGCGAGCCCTCGTAGTTGATCGTGACGCCGGTGCACTCCTCGAAGGGGCGGTACGACGCGATGTGCGGCCCGTCCTCGGGCGCGATGATCGAGGTGTACACCGACACCTCGGTGCCCTCGAGGTCCCCGAAGGCCTCGTAGGGAGCGCAGTCGATGGAGCTGGCCTCGACGTCTTCGCCGCCGCCGCCACCACCGCTGCCGTCGTCCGACGAACCGCACGCCGCGGCGGTGAGAACCACCGCGAGTGCGCCGCCGACCGCCGCCATGCGGCGCGAGTTCCTGAGGGCCATGTGCCCGCCTCCTAGTCCTGGGTCGGCCGAGGCGGGAGAGCCTCGGCGATGAGGTGCGTCTCAAGGTAAAAGCGTTTACGCACCGGCACAACACCCCCGCGCCACGAAGCCGTAACGATTGCGTAACACGCAGGTCGCGGCGGGAACTCGGTCCCGTCCGTGGGCTGTTGGCGGTCACTCGCTGACGCCGGGACCACCGGTCCACCGGGCTCCGCCCCTGGGCGCCGGGCCACCCGGCCACCGGGGGCCCGGGTCAGCGGACGGGGGCGCCGATCCCGGCGACGACGGCGCCGTGCGGCTGGCCGGACCCGTCTCGGCGCCCGGTGGCCTCCGGCAGGTCGAGGGCGACACCGCCCGCCCCGGAGGCACGCGCCGGGGTGGCCCCGACCCACGCGAGGACGAGGGCGTCTTCGCCCCGGAGGAAGCGGTGGGCGCGGACCCCGCCGGTGCCCCGGCCCTTGGCGGGGTACTCCGCGTACGGCGTCACCTTGAGCGAGCCGGCCTCCGTCCCGGGAAGGGCCTGCGAAGAACCCGACGCGGTGACGACGACGGCGTCGGTGCCGGGGTCGACGGCACCGAAGAAGGTGACCCGGGCCCCGTCCGAGAGCCGCACGCCCGCCATGCCGCCGGCCGCACGGCCCTGGGGCCGGACCGAGGACGCGGGGAAGCGCAGCAGCCGGGCGTCGCTCGTGACGAAGACGAGGTCCTCGCCGCCGTCGCGCACGAGCGCGGCCCCGACGACCTCGTCGCCGTCCTTGAGCGAGATCGCCTCCCACTCGGGCCGGTTCGGGTAGTCCGTGGCCACGCGCTTCACGACCCCCTTGGCGGTGCCGAGCGCGACGCCCGGACCGTCCGCATCGAGCGGGACGATCGTCAGCGGCTCCTCGCCGCGGGGCAGGTCGACGAACACCGCGAGCGGGGCGCCCCCGGACAGGCTCGGCGCACCCCCGAGCGGAGGGAGGGCCGGCAGGTCGAGCGCCGACATCCGCACCATCCGGCCGCGGGAGGTGACGAGCGCGAACTCGCCGCGGGCCGTCGTGCGCACGGCGCCGACGACGGCGTCGTGCCGGGCCCGGGGCCCCTCGGCGGGGACCGGCTCGTCGCCGGAGGTGCGGGCGAGCAGGCCCGTCGAGGACAGCAGGACCCAGCACGGGTCGTCGGCGACCTCGAGGGGGGTGGTCTGGGTGGCCGGGCTGCCCGAGGACTCCAGGAGGACGGTGCGCCGGGGCGTGCCGTGGGCCTTGGCGACGTCGGCGAGCTCGGTGGAGACCGTCTTCCGCAGGAGGGCCTCGTCGGCGAGGATCGCCTCGAGCTCCTCGATGATCCGCTGCAGCTCGTCGCGCTCTCCCTCGAGCTCGATGCGGGAGAACCTCGTGAGGCGGCGCAGCTGGAGCTCGAGGATGTAGTCGGCCTGGGCGCTGGAGAGGTCGAAGACCGTCGTGAGGCGCTCCTTGGCGGCGGCGGCGTCGTCGCTGGAGCGGATGAGCTGGATGACCTCGTCGATGTCGAGGATCGCGACGAGCAGGCCCTCGACGAGGTGGAGGCGGTCCTTGCGCTTGGCCAGCCGGTGCTCGGTGCGGCGGCGGACCACGTCGATCCGGAAGTCGACGAAGACCCGCAGGAGGTCCTCGAGGCCGAGGGTCTGCGGCTGGCCGTCGACGAGGGCGACGGCGTTGATGCCGAAGGAGTCCTCGAGCGGGGTCAGCTTGTAGAGCCGTTCGAGGACGGCCTCGGGGTTGAACCCGTTCTTGACCTCGATGACCAGGCGCATGCCGTTCTTGCGGTCGGTGAGGTCCTTGACGTCGGAGATGCCCTGCAGCTTCTTGCCCTGGACGAGCGTCTTGATCCGCTCGATGACCTTCTCGGGGCCGACGAGGTAGGGCATCTCGGTGACGACGATGCCCTGCTTGCGGGCGGTGACCTTCTCGACCCGGGCGGTCGCGCGCGTCCTGAACGAGCCGCGGCCGGTGAGGTAGGCGTCGCGGATGCCCTCGAGGCCGACGATCCGCCCGCCGCCGGGCAGGTCGGGCCCGGGGACGAAGCGCATGAGCTCGTCGAGGGAGCAGTCCGGGTGGTCGATGAGGTGGCGGGCGGCGCCGACGACCTCGACGAGGTTGTGCGGGGCCATGTTCGTCGCCATCCCGACGGCGATGCCGCTCGCCCCGTTGACGAGGAGGTTCGGGAAGGCCGCGGGCAGCACGCCCGGCTGGGTGAGGGAGTCGTCGTAGTTCGGGACGAAGTCGACGGTGTCCTCGTCGAGGCTCGTCACCATCGGGATCGCCGCCGGGGCCATCCGGGCCTCGGTGTACCGGGAGGCGGCGGGGCCGTCGTCGAGGGAGCCGAAGTTGCCGTGCCCGTCGACGAGCGGCAGGCGCATCGTGAACGGCTGGGCGAGGCGGACCAGGGCGTCGTAGATCGCGCCGTCGCCGTGCGGGTGGTACTTGCCCATGACCTCGCCGACGACACGGCTGGACTTCACGTGCGGGCGGTCCGGGCGCAGCCCGAGCTCGGACATCCCGTAGAGGATCCGCCGCTGCACCGGCTTCAGCCCGTCCCGGGCGTCCGGCAGCGCCCGCGAGTAGATGACGCTGTAGGAGTACTCGAGGAAGGCCGTGCGCATCTCGTCCTCGACGTCGATGTCGACGATCCGCTCGGCGACGTCCTCGGGCGGGGTGGGGCTGTTGCGCGTGGCCATGGGGGCGGGGACTGTCCTCGGGTCGGTCGACGGGGCCGGGCAGGCGTCCGGCGGCCTCCATCCTCCACAGGGACCCCGTCAGGGCCGAACCGACACTCCGTACCGGCCGAGGTGCAGGACCTCCTCGAGCGGGCGGCGACGCCGGGTCGCGGCCGACCCGGACACCCGCCGCGCCTCGTGCCCGAGGGCGACGACGCCGACGACGCGCCGCCCGTCGGGGAGGCCGAGGGCGGCCACGACGTCGTCGTGCCGCGGTGCGGGCACCCCGAAGAAGAGCGCGCCGAGGCCCGCGTCCTCGGCGCCCAGCAGCACGAGCATCGCGGCCATCGCGACGTCGGTGTCCCAGTACGGCACCGGCCAGCGGGCGGGGTCGCGGTCGGTCCAGCCCTTGTCCGGGCGGGCGTACCGGTCGAGGTAGGCGCCGGGGTCCGAGCAGCAGACGAGCAGCGCCGGCGCGGCCGACACCCCGCGGAGCCAGGCGTCCGGCGGTCCCGGCTCGGCCGCCGCGGCCCAGAAACGGTCGCGCTCGGCATCGTCGAGGAGGGCGACGAAGTCCCACCCCTGGCTGAAGCCCGCGCTCGGGGCGCGCACGGCCAGGCCGACGAGGTCGCGGACGACCTCCTCCGGGACCGGCCGGCCGGCGTCGAAGCGTCGGACCATCCGTCTGCGCCGCACGGCGTCGCGTAGCTCCACGGGCCCAGTGTGCCGTCACCTGCCGTTCACCCGGCGGTGGGATGATGGGGCGCATGGTGGACGAGGGACGACCGCCCGGCTACCCGGTGCAGTGGGAGGCCGACGTCGTCCTGCGCGACGGCACGGTGGCGGGGGTCCGTCCGATCCGCCCGGACGACGCCGAGGGCATCCACCGCTTCCACGCGGCGCAGTCCGAGGAGTCCATCTACCTGCGATTCTTCGCCTTCCTCCGCCGGCTCAGCGACTCCGACGTGCACCGCTTCACGCACGTCGACTACACCGACCGGGTCGCCCTCGTCGTCGTCTCCCGGGACGAGATCATCGGCATCGGCCGCTTCGACCGGATCGAGCGGCACTCCGCGGAGGTCGCCTTCAACATCGCCGACGGCTACCAGGGCAAGGGCATCGGGTCGGTGCTGCTCGAGCACCTCGCCGCGATCGCCCGCGACCTCGGGATCACCCGGTTCACCGCCGAGGTCCTGCCGCAGAACCGCAAGATGCTCGCCGTCTTCGCCGACGCCGGCTACGAGGTGGCCCGCCGGGTCGAGGACGGGGTCGTCGAGGTCGGCTTCGACATCGAGCCCACCGACCGCTCCCGCGCCGTCGAGCTCGCCCGCGAGCACCGGGCCGAGTCGCTCAGCCTGCGGGCGCTCCTCCACCCGTCCGTCGTCGCCGTCGTCGGGGCGAGCCGGGACGAGGACTCCTTCGGCGGACGTCTCCTCGCCCGCCTCCTCGACGCCGGCTTCACCGGCACCGTGCACCCGGTCAACCCGAACGTCTCAAAGATCCGGGGGCTGAAGGCCCACGACTCGGTGCGGGACGTCCCGGACCGGGTCGACCTCGCGATCGTCGCCGTCCCGGCGGCCGCCGTCCTCGACGTCGTCGACGAGTGCGCCGAGGCCGGGGTGCGCGGCCTGCTCGTCGTCTCCGCCGGGTTCGCCGAGGAGGGGCCCGAGGGCGCCGAACGGCAGGCCGAGCTCGTCCGCCGGGCGCGCGCGGCGGGGATGCGGGTCGTCGGGCCGAACTCCTTCGGGCTCATCAACAACGACCCGCAGGTCCGGCTCAACGCCTCGGTCGCCCCGACGCTGCCGCCGAGCGGCCGGCTCGGGCTGTTCTCCCAGTCCGGGGCGCTGGCCATCGCCGTCCTCGCCTCCGCGGCCCGCCGCAACCTCGGCATCTCCACCTTCGGGTCCGCCGGCAACCGGGCCGACGTCTCGGGCAACGACTTCATGCAGTACTGGATCGACGACGACGACACCGACGCCGTCGGGCTCTACCTCGAGTCGATGGGCAACCCGCGCAAGTTCTCCCGGATCGCCCGCAAGCTCGCCCTCACCAAGCCGGTCATCGTCGTCAAGTCCGGGGTGTCCAGCGAGGCGGCGGTCCCCGGCCACACCGTCCGGGAGACCCACGCGCGGCCCGAGGTGTTCTCGGCGATGCTGCGCCAGGCGGGCGTCATCCGCGTCGAGAACGTCCACCAGCTCTTCGACGTCGCCCAGCTCGTCGTCCACCAGCCGCTGCCTCGCGGGCCGCGGGTGGCGGTCGTCGCGAACTCCGGGGCCCTCGGGGCCCTCACCGCCGACGCGTGCTCCTCGTGGGACCTCACCGTGACCCACGGACCGGTGAGCCTGCCGAGCGAGGCGAGCGCCGAGGACTTCCGCGGCGCTCTCGACCGCGCCTTCGCCGACGACGACGTCGACTCCGTCGTCGTGTGCTTCATCCCGCCCCTCGCGACGGGGGACGCCGAGGTGGCCGACGCCGTCCGTGCCGCCGCGGCGGCCTCGGACAAGCCGTGCGTCGCGACCTTCCTCGAGCTGCGGGGGGTCGACGACGGGCACGGGGCGATGACGGGGACCGGGGGAGCGACCCGGCCCATCCCGGTGTACGCGATGCCGGAGGACGCCGTGCGGGCCCTCGCGGCCGCGACGAAGTACGGCCGGTGGCGCTCGCGGGACCACGGCGTCCCCGTCGCCCCGGCCGGCATCAACCGGCGGGTCGCCGAGGACGTCGTCCAGACGGTGCTCGGGGAGTCGCCGGACGGCCGCCGGCTCACCCACGACGAGGCGCGCTCGCTGCTCGCGGCCTACGGGGTGGAGGTCTGGCCCTCGCGGTCGGTGACCGACGTCGAGGACGCGGTGGCCGCCGCCGAGGAGCTCGGCTACCCCGTCGTCCTGAAGTCCACGGCCCCGATGGTGCGCCACCAGTCCGGCAGCGGCGGCATCCGCCTCGACCTCGGCGACGCCGACGCCCTTCGGCGCGCGTGGGACTCGCTGAGCGCCGTGCTCGCCCCGCTGCACGCCGACCGGTTCGTCGTGCAGCGGATGGCGACGACGGGGGTCGCCTGCGTCGTGACGAGCACCGAGGACCCGCTCTTCGGGCCGGTCATCGGCTTCTCCGTCGCCGGTCTGCCGACCGAGCTGCTCGGCGACGTCTCGCACCGCATCCCGCCGCTCACCGACGTCACCGTCTCCGAGCTGCTGTCGTCGGTCAAGGCCGCCCCGGTCCTCCACGGCTACCGGGGGCGGACCCCGGTGCACCGCGCGGCGCTCGCCGACCTCGTCGGCCGGGTCTCGGTCCTCGCCGACGACATGCCCGAGGTCGTCTCGCTCGTCCTCAACCCCGTGAACGCGCACCCGAGCGGGGTCGAGGTCCTCGGCGTCGAGGTGACCGTTGCCCCGGCGTCCCGCCGGATGGACCCGGGCCGCCGCGCCCTCCCGTGACCGGGGAGCCCCCGGCGCGCGGCATGATGTCCCCATGACCCGCGCCCACCAGGCACCCCCGCTGCCGCACGACCTCACCGCCTCGATCGAGCAGGCGGGCTACTACCCGGCCCTCGTTGCGGACGTCGTCGCGGCGGCCCTCGGCCGGGAGCGGGTCGAGAACCACCTCGTCCACCTCGAGACGACCTTCGACCACGACGCCGTGAAGCGGCACATCACCGTCCTCGTCCTCACGGGGAGCCGCCTGGTCATCGCGCACGCCGACGATCACGCCGACGACCCGCCGGCCCCGCAGGAGGTCGCGACGGCCACGACCGAGGCCATCCCCCTGTCCGCCGTCCGCGGCGTGATGCTCACCCACGTCGTGGAGTCCCCGGACCGCTACGTGCCGGGCAGCCTCGGCCGCGAGGTCACCCTCACCCTCGGCTGGGGGACCGTCGCCCGGGTCGACCTGCTGCCGGCGTCGTGCAGCGACCCGGACTGCGACGCCGACCACGGCTACGAGGGCACGATCACCGGCGACGACATCGCGCTGCGGATCTCGGCCACGGCCGACGGTGACGACAAGCTCGCCCGGGCCCTCGCCTTCGCCCACGACGTCTCCACCGCCATCGGCCAGGGCTGACCCCGTGCCCCTGCCGAGTCCGCCGGGCTACGCCGACGGCAGCCTCGCCGACGTCCTCCCGTCGGTCGCGGCGAGCCTCGGGGTGCCCGGACGTCCCGGTGGCGACGGGCCGTTCGCGATGCCGCCCGCCCGGCGGGGGGTCGTCGTCCTCGTCGACGGCCTCGGCGCCCGGCAGCTGTCCCGCCGCTACGGCCATGCCCCGTTCCTGCGGGCCCACCGCGAGCGCACCCGCACGGTCCCGGCCGGGTTCCCGTCGACGACGGCGACGTCGATGGGGACCTTCGGCACCGGCCTCACGCCGGGGCAGCACGGGATGCTCGGCTACGAGGTCCTCGTCCCGGACGAGGACCGGGTCTTCAACGAGCTGTCCTGGGAGGGCGGCCCCGACCCCGAGCGCTGGCAGCCCCGCCCGACGTGGTTTGAGCGGGCCGAGGCCGAAGGCGTCGACGTCGCCCGCATCGGGCCCGGCTTCTTCGACGGTTCCGGGCTGACCCAGGCGGCACTGCGCGGCGGGCGCTTCCTCGCCGCCGACCTCCTCGCCGCCCGGGTCGACGCCGCCCTGCGCGCCGTCCGCTCCGGTCCGCGCACCCTCGTCTACCTCTACTGGGGCGAGGTCGACAAGCTCGGCCACGTCCACGGCCCGGAGTCGCTGGAGTGGACCGCCGAGCTCGAGGCCGTCGACCGCGAGCTCGCGCGGCTCGCGGCCGGCCTGCCGGACGACGCCTCGCTCACGATGACGGCCGACCACGGGATGCTCGCGTGCCCGCACGACGGCCGGGTCGACGTGGCCGACGAGCCGGCCCTGCGCGCTGGCGTGCGCCACCTCGGCGGCGAGCCCCGGGTCACCCACGTCTACTGCGAGCCGGGGGCCGCCGGCGACGTCGCGGACGCCTGGCGCGAGGTCCTCGGCGACCGGGCCCACGTCGTCGGCCGCGACGAGGCGGTGCGCGCGGGCCTCTTCGGCCGCGTGGCCCCCGAGCACCTCGCCCGGGTCGGCGACGTCGTCGCGGTCGCGGGCGGGGACTTCACGATCGTCGACTCGCGCCGGATGCGCCCGCAGCTGCTCGCCCTCCTCGGGATGCACGGCGCGCTCACCGCCGAGGAGCTCGAGGTGCCGGTCCTCCACGTCCCCGCCCGGGTCGTCGCCTAGGGTGTCCGCCGTGGCGGATCTGGTCTTCTTCTCGGGCACGATGGACTGCGGGAAGTCGACCCTCGCGCTCCAGATCGACCACAACCAGCGGGCCCGCGGCCGGCACGGGCTCATCTTCACCAAGCTCGACCGCGCCGGGCAGTCGGTCCTCTCCTCGCGGCTCGGTCTCGAGACGCGCGCCGTCGAGGTCGACGACGCGCTCGACTTCTGGGACGTCGTCGCCGGCAGCCTCGTCCAGGGCGCCCGGGTCGACTACGTCATCTGCGACGAGGCGCAGTTCTACACCCCGGTCCAGGTCGAGCAGCTCGCCCGGGTCGTCGACGAGCTGCGCATCGACGTCACCGCCTTCGGGATCACCGCCGACTTCCGTACCGCGCTCTTCCCCGGCTCCCGGCGGCTCATCGAGCTCGCCGACCGGGTCGAGGTGCTGCAGGTCGAGGCCCTGTGCTGGTGCGGCCGCCGGGCCACCCACAACGCCCGGATCGTCGACGGCGTCATGGTCGTGGAGGGCGAGCAGGTCGTCGTCGGGGACACCGCGAGCGCCCGCGAGGGGCTCGTCGAGTACGAGGTGCTCTGCCGTCGCCACCACATGCGCCGGATGAACAGCGCGGCGGCGCGGGCGGCGTCACCGACGCCCGACACGCTGCCGTTCGACCTCGACGCCTGCCCGGTCCCGCCGCCCCTCTGAGCCCGGCGCGAGCCGTCAGGCGGAGCCGCCGCCCTTGGTGCCGAAGACGATGTCGTCCCAGCTCGGCACGCTCGGGCGCCCCTTGCGCGCCGCGCCGGAGCGCCGGCGGGTGCCCTCGGCGGGTCCGTCGTCCGACCCCTCGTCCGGCGTCGCCGTCCCGGAGTCGTCGTCGGACCGCTGCTCCTGCGGCCAGGTGCGCGAGGCCGGCGGCGGGGGCACCGTCGTGGGGTCGAGGGCGAGCTCCTCGATGGGCAGCGCGTCCTCGCGCGGGCTGTCGTCCCCGGGGACGCCGGTGGGGGAGACCCGGCGCCGGCTGCGGCGGCCGCGGGCGCTCTGCTGGCGCATCGCCGCCATGAGGTCGATCGGCTCGGTGGCCCCGCGCGCGGCGGGCCGCTCGATTCCCCCGTCGGCGTCGACGTCGTAGACGTCGTGGTCCTCGGGGGACGGGGCCCGGTGCGGTGCCTCGAGGAGACCGGGGGAGGACTCGTCGCCGAGCCACCGCGCCTCGTCGTTCGTCGCGGACACCGACCCGCCGAGCGGCTCGTACGTCCAGGCCGCGGTGCGCTGGCGGCCCCCGGCGGCGAAGACGAGCGTCAGCTGCCAGACACCGTCGGCGTCGCGCGAGGAGTCCCACTCGATCGCGTCGGCCTCGACGCCCCGGTCCCGCAGGCGCTCGGTGGCCCGGGTCTCGAGGGTGAGCGGGCCGCTGCCCCGGGTGCCGACCGCGCACGCACGGGCCTTGCGGGCGACGTGCTCGCGCTCGGCGAGGATCGGGCCCTCGAAGCGGCGGACCTTCTCGACGGTCCATCCGGCACGGTCGGCGACCTCCTCGGCGCTCATCCCGCGGCGGATGAGCGCCTGGACCTCGCGCGGGCGCATCGCGCCGTCGATCTCGATCTGCAGCTGGCCCAGCCGGGGCCGGTCCCGCCGGGCGGCGGCGCGCAGCGGCTCGTCGAGGGGGAGGCGGAAGCGCCCGCCCTCGGCGTCCGCGAGTAGGAGGTGCCGGCCGTCCTCGTGGACGCCGATGAGGCGCAGGTCCTGCATGGTGGGCTCCCGGGTCGCGGTCCTGTCGTCCCACGACGATGCCACCGTCCGGGCCCCGCACCGTGCAGCCCACGCCGGGACGCGCCGGATTGCCCGGATACCGTGGGCGCATGAGCACCCCGTCGGCGGACCTCGCCCCCTACGACGCCGTCCTCCTCGGGTCCTTCGGCGGCCCGGAGACCGAGGACGAGGTCATGCCCTTCCTGCGCCGGGTCACCGCCGGGCGCGACATCCCCGACGAGCGTCTCGTCGAGGTCGGTGAGCACTACTACGCCCGCAGCGGGCGCAGCCCCATCAACGACCTCAACCGCGACCTCCTCGAGCGGCTGCGGGCCGAGCTCGCACGCCGCGACCTCGACGTCCCGGTCGTGTGGGGCAACCGCAACTCGGAGCCCTTCTTCGCGGGCGCCCTGCACGAGTGCCTCGACGCGGGCGCGACCCGGGTCGTCGCCCTCCTCACGAGCGCCTACTCCTGCTACTCCTCGTGCCGGCAGTACCGCGAGGACCTCGCCGCCGCGTACGAGGAGGTCGGCCCGGCCGCCGACGGGCTCGTCGTCGACAAGGTGCGCCAGTACGTCCACCACCCCTCGCTCGGCCTCGCCTGGCGGGACGCGCTGCTCGCGGCGCTGCGCGGCCTGCCGGACCCAGGGCGGGCGCGCATCCTCTACGTCACGCACTCGATCCCCGACGCGATGGACGACACCTCGGGCCCCGGGGACGGCGAGGGCAACCTCTACGTCGACCAGCACCTGCGGCTCGGCCGGCGGCTCACCGACGAGGTGAACGCCGCGCTCGGCACCTCGGTCGAGGGTGAGCTCGTCTTCTGCTCCCGGTCCGGTCCGCCGTCGGTGCCGTGGCTCGAGCCGGACGTGAACGACCGGATCGAGGAGCTGGCCCGCGCGTCGAGCACCGACCCCGTCGTCGTCGCCCCGATCGGCTTCGTCTCCGACCACATGGAGGTCGTCCACGACCTCGACACCGAGGCGGCCGAGACCGCCGCCCGGGTCGGCGTCCCGTTCGTGCGCGTCCCGACGCCGCACGCCGCCGACCGGTTCGTCGAGGGGCTCGTCGACCTGCTCCTCGAGCGGGCGGCGGAGGCCCGGGGTGAGGTCGTCGCCCCCGAGACCTGGCTGCCCGGGGACGTCCGCCCGTCGGTGTGCGCCCCCGGCTGCTGCCCCAACCTGCGCGTCGCCAAGCCCGCGCTCTGCGGGAGCGACTGATGGCGGGCACCCCCCACGTCCCGGTCCCCGACGGCGTCGACCTCGCGGCCCTCGAGCGGGTCGCCTGCGAGGTCGCCGGGACGGCCGGCCGGCTCGTCCTCGACGAGCGTCCCGCGGAGCTCGGCACGACGGTGAAGTCGAGCCGCACCGACGTCGTCACCGAGATGGACCAGCGCAGCCAGGAGCTCATCCTCGAGCGGCTCGCGGCCCTGCGCCCGGACGACGCCGTGCTCGGCGAGGAGGAGGGCGGCACGAGCGGGACGAGCGGCATCACGTGGGTCGTCGACCCCATCGACGGCACGGTCAACTACCTCTACGGCATCCCCGAGTACTCCGTGTCGGTCGCCGCGGTCGTCGGGGACCCCGCCGGGCCCGACGGGCGTCCGGTCGCCGGCGCCGTTCTCGGGCCCGCCCGGGGCGAGCTCTTCCACGCCCACGAGGGCGGCGGCGCGCGGCTGACGACCGCCGACGGGACGCGGACGCTACGCACCACCGACGTCGACGACCTCGGCCTCACCCTCGTCGGCACCGGCTTCGGCTACGTCGCCGAGCGCCGCACCCGGCAGGGCCGGGCGGTCGCGGACCTCCTCGGGCACGTCCGCGACATCCGCCGGATGGGCAGCGCGGCGCTCGACCTGTGCGCCGTCGCGTGCGGGCGGCTCGACGCGTACTACGAGACGGGGCTCAACCCGTGGGACCGGGCCGCCGGTCAGCTCGTCGCCGCGGAGGCGGGGGCCGTGCTCGGCGGCCTCGCCGACGTGCCGGACGGCGACCTCGCGTGGGCCGCCGCGCCCGGCGTCGCCGGGGCCTTCGGCGACCTCGTCCGGGACCTCACGACCCGTCACGGGATCCCCGCGAGCGGCCGCGCCTGACCTCGCCGGCACCGCCTCGTGGACCCGCGTGGCGAGGGGGTCCGGCGATGGTGCACAATCTGCCGCGCACGATGCCTCGCACGATCGGCAGCGGGGCATGTTCTCGGGTTGTCGTGCGTTGTCACGGGCCGACCAGCACGACGAAGGGTGGACACCACATGGCAACCGACTACGACGCACCGCGCAAGACCGACGACGAGTCCTCCGAGGACTCGATCGAGGAGCTGAAGACGCGGCGCGTGGACTCGCGGGCGTCGAGCGTCGACGTCGACGAGACCGAGCAGGCCGAGGGCTTCGAGCTCCCCGGTGCGGACCTCTCCGGCGAGGAGCTGTCGGTCCGCGTGCTGCCCCGGCAGCAGGACGAGTTCACGTGCTCGCGCTGCTTCCTCGTGCATCACGTGAGCCAGCTGGCCAGCGACAAGGGCGGCGTCTACGTCTGCACCGAGTGCGCGGCCTGAGCCCCGGCCGGTGAGCGTCCCCGCCCGCGTCGCCGTGGCCGTGCGCCGACTGCACCCCGACGCGGTGCTGCCGGCCTACAGCACCGACGGTGACGCGGGGGCCGACCTCACGGCCGTGGCCGAGGTCGTCCTCGGGCCCGGCGAGCGGGCCCTCGTGCCCACCGGGGTCGCCCTGGCCCTGCCGCCCGGCACCGTCGGGCTCGTGCACCCCCGCTCGGGCCTGGCGGCCCGGCACGGGATCAGCGTCGTCAACGCCCCCGGCACCGTCGACTCGGGCTACCGCGGCGAGGTGCTCGTCAACCTCGTGAACCTCGACCCGGCGGCCACGTACACGGTGCGGGTGGGGGAGCGCATCGCCCAGCTCGTCGTCCAGGAGTACCTCCACGGCGACTTCACCGAGGTCGGCGAGCTCCCCGGCAGCGTCCGGGGCACCGGCGGGCACGGGTCCACCGGGGGCTTCGGCGCTCCCGACCCGGTGTGAGACGCTGCCCCTTCCTCCGACACGTCAGGACCGAGCCGTAGTGAGCATCTTCCGCAGGCGCCAGAACGCCTCCACCGAGCCCTCCGGGACGACCCCCGACACCGAGGCCGAGCAGCAGGACCAGGCCGCCGACGACGCCCCCGCGACCGCGCGGGACGGCGGCCCGCACGACGTCGCCGACGTCGAGGGCAGGGACGGCCGGGTCGACCTCGGGGCCCTGTGGGTCACGCCGGTCGCGGGGATGGAGCTGCGTCTCGAGGTCCAGCAGTCCACCCAGCAGGTGACGGCCGTGACGATGATCATCGGCGACTCGGCGCTGCAGGTGCAGCCCTTCGCCGCCCCCCGCTCCTCCGGGCTGTGGGAGGGCATCCGCGAGGAGATCTCCGCGTCCGTCGAGAAGCAGGGCGGGACCGTCGAGGAGGCCGAGGGCCGCTTCGGCCCCGAGCTGCGGACGCGGATGCCCTCGGCCGGCCCGGACGGCCGCACCGTCTTCGCCCCGGCCGTCTTCGTCGGCGTCGACGGGCCGCGCTGGTTCCTGCGCGCCGTCCTCTCCGGCCGCGGGGCGATCGACGCCGACGCGGCCGCACCGCTGCTCGACGTCCTCGCGCGCACCGTCGTCGTCCGCGGCGTCGAGCCGATGGCGCCCCGCGAGCTCCTCCCGCTGCAGCTGCCCCAGGACGCCCGGGCGGCCGAGGGCTCCGGCCCCGGCGGGGACGACGCCGAGGGTGACGACGCGGGCGAGCGCCGCGACGACCTCGACCCCTTCGAGCGCGGCCCCGAGATCACCGAGGTCCGGTGATGGGGCTGCGCGAGCGGCTGCGTGACTTCGCGCGGACCCCCATCGAGGAGCAGGCCGACGACCTGCGCGAGCAGTCCCACGACGAGGGCGGCGACGACCTCACGGCGCTGGCGCCCCGGCACCCCGCCTGCGTGTGCGGCACCGTGCGGACCGTCACCCTCCCGCCCCGGCGCAGCGTCCCCGCGCTCGTCGCCGAGGTGTGGGACGGCAAGGGCACCGTCAACCTCGTGTGGGTCGGGCGGCGGGCGATCGGCGGCATCGAGCCCGGCACCTTCGTGCGGGCCCGGGGCCGGGTCGCGGTGACCAAGGGCGTCCCGACGATCTTCAACCCCTCCTACGAGATCATCCCGAAGCAGTGAGCGCCGAGCAGACCGCGGCCCCGGCCGCCCGCACGGTCGAGGCCCTCATCCGTGAGCGGCTCTCCCGGGCCCTCGGGGGCTGGCGCGGCTCGCTCGAGACCGCCGTCCCCACCGTCGTCTTCGTCGTCGTGTGGACGGCGAACGGCAACGACGTGCAGCCGGCCGCGATCGCCGCGATCGCCGTGGCGCTCGTCCTCGCCGCCGTCCGTGTCGTGCAGCGCTCCTCGCTCCAGCACGTGCTCGGCGCCGTCCTCGCGACCGGGGTCGCCGCGTTCTTCGCGCTGCGCTCCGGGCGTGCCGAGGACGCGTTCCTCCCGGGCATCCTCACGAGCGGGGCCTACCTCGTCGTCGCGCTCGTCTCCATCGCCTCGCGGTGGCCGTTCGTCGGGTTCCTCGTCGGGGCGGGCGACCCGCGAGCCGCCGAGGACCCGTTCGCCTGGCGGCGGGACCGGGGCATGGTGCGGGTCTGCGCGCGGCTCACGTGGGTCGTCGTCGCCGTCTTCGCCGTCCGGCTCGTCGTCATGGTGCCGCTCTACCTCGCCGCGGAGGTCACGTGGCTGGGGGTGGCGAAGATCGCCCTCGGCTGGCCGCTCTGGGTGGGCGGCATCGCCGTCATGGGCTGGATGCTCGTCTCGGGACGCACGCCCGTCGAGCCGGGGGAGGGTCCGGGCGCCGACGTCGACGACCTGCCGGTGCCGCCCTCGCGCTGACCCGGGCGTCCGGGCCCTCGCCGGAGGTCTCAGCCCTCGTCGAGGTCGTCCTCGCGGGGGCTGCGGTGGCCGGGGCTGAGCATCGACTCCAGCTCGGCCTCCGCCTCGGGCGTCGTGATGAAGAGCAGCTCGTCGAGCGGCTCGAGCGCGTCGTCGCGGCTCGGGGCGATGGGGGAGCCGTCGCGGATGATGCCCGTGAGCACGGTGTCACCGGGGAAGGGGATGTCGCCGACCCGCGACCCGGACAGCGGGCTGCCGACCGGCAGGGTCATCTCGACCATCATCGCCCGCCCCTGCTGGAACTCGAAGATCCGCACGAGGTCGCCGACGCTCACGGCCTCCTCGACGAGCGCCGTCATCAGGCGCGGCGTCGACACGGCGACGTCGACGCCCCACGCCTCGTCGAACATCCACTCGTTCTTGGGGTTGTTGACCCGGGCGACCGTGCGCGGCACGCCGAACTCGGTCTTGGCCAGGAGCGACAGGACGAGGTTGACCTTGTCGTCCCCGGTGGCGGCGACGACGACGTCGCAGTCCGCGAGCCCGGCCTCGGACAGCGCCTCGATCTCGCACGCGTCGGCCTGCAGCCAGCTCGCGTCGGGGACCTTCGAGACGCGCTCGCCGTCGGCCTCGCGGTCGACGAGGAGCACGGAGTGCCCGTTGCGCAGCAGCTCGCGGGCGATGGAACGGCCCACGCTGCCGGCTCCGGCGATGACGACGCGCATGAGGTCGGCGGCCTTTCGGTCAGGAGGACGGGGGCGGGGCGTCGAGGACCCGCTCCGCGGTGGCGAGGTGGTCGCGCTCGAGGGCGACGTGGACGAGGTCGCCGTCCTGGTAGACGGTGTCCCGTCCGGGCAGCAGGCCCTCACCGAGCCGGGTGAGGTACGCGACCCGGCCGTCGACGGCGGCCTCGAGGTCGGTGATCCGGTGCCCGATCCACCCGGAGGACACCGGCATCTCGGCGATGACGACGCGTCCGGACGGGTCGGTGAACTCGGGGACGTGACCCTGGGGCAGCAGCCGGCGCAGCATCTGGTCGCTCGTCCACTTCACCGTCGCCACGGTGGGGATGCCGAGCCGCTGGTAGATTTCCGCGCGGCCCGGGTCGTAGATCCGGGCCACGACGTTCTCGATGCCGTACTTCTCGCGGGCCACCCGCGCGGCGAGGATGTTCGAGTTGTCGCCGCTGGACACCGCGGCGAAGGCGTAGGCGTCCTCGATGCCCGCCCGGCGCAGGGTGTCGCGGTCGAAGCCGACGCCCTGGACGGTCCGGCCGTCGAACGAGGCCCCGAGCCGGCGGAAGGACCCCTCGTCCTGGTCGATGACGGCGACCTCGTGGCCCGCGGCCTCGATGGCACGGGCGAGCGACGCACCGACGCGGCCGCAGCCCATGATCACGAAGTGCACGGCGCCGACGGTACTACGCGGCGCGGCCGCGGGGGCCGCTGCCCGGAAGGTGCACCGCGGGGGTGCCGCGCATGCCTACAGTGTTCCCCGTGTCCAGTCCGGGTCGTCTCGCCAAGCGCGTGCTCCTGGGGCGTGCGATGCGCAGCGACCGTCTCGGTGAGACGTTGCTGCCCAAGAAGATCGCGCTCCCGGTGTTCGCCAGCGACGCGCTGTCCTCCGTCGCCTACGCACCCGACGAGATCCTCCTGACCCTCGGCTTCGCCGGGGGTGCGCTCGCGATGACCCACTCGTGGGAGATCGCGCTCGCCGTCGTCGTCGTCATGGCCGTCGTCATCGCGAGCTACCGCCAGAACGTCCGGGCCTACCCGTCCGGGGGCGGCGACTACGAGGTCGCGAGCGTCAACATCGGGCCCAGGGCCGGGCTCGGCGTCGCGAGCGCGCTGCTCGTCGACTACGTCCTCACGGTCGCGGTGTCGGTGTCGGCGGGCGTCCAGAACGCCGCCAACGCCTTCTCCTTCGTCCGCGGCCACGAGGCCGTGTGGGCGGTCGGCATCATCGTCCTGCTCACCGCGATGAACCTGCGGGGCGTCCGCGAGTCCGGACGCGCCTTCGCGGTCCCGACCTACCTCTTCATGCTGACGATCATCGGGATGGCCGCCGTCGGCTTCTTCCGCGAGATCACCGGCACGCTGCCGCAGGCCGAGAGCGCCGAGCTCGAGCTGCTGCCGGAGGCCGGCTACGAGGCGATCGGCTCCTTCGCGATGGTCTTCCTCCTCCTGCGGGCCTTCTCCTCCGGCTGCGCGGCGCTCACCGGGGTCGAGGCGATCAGCAACGGCGTCCCCGCCTTCCGCAAGCCGAAGGGCCAGAACGCCGCGACGACGCTGCTGCTCATGGGCACGATCTCGGTGACGATGCTCCTGTCGATGATCGCCCTCGCGCAGTGGACGGGCGTGAAGTACGCCGAGGACCCGCACCTCCAGCTGGCCCGTGACGGGGTGCTCGTCCCGGAGGACTACGTCCAGGACACCGTCATGGGACAGGTCGCGAAGTCGGTCTTCGACGGGTTCCACCCCGGCGTCGTCCTCGTCTCGATCGTCACCGGCCTCATCCTCGTCCTCGCCGCGAACACCGCCTTCAACGGCTTCCCCGTCCTCGGCTCGATCCTCGCCCGCGACGGCTTCCTGCCCCGCCAGCTGCACACCCGCGGGGACCGGCTCGCCTTCTCCAACGGCATCCTCATCCTCGCCGGCGGCGCCGCCTTCCTCGTCGTCGTCTACGACGCGAAGGTCACGAGCCTCATCCAGCTGTACATCGTCGGGGTGTTCGTGTCGTTCACGCTCTCCCAGATCGGAATGGTCCGGCACTGGAACCGGCACCTGCGGGTCGAGCGGAACCAGGCCGAGCGGGGCCGGATGATGCGCAGCCGGGTCATCAACGCCATCGGCGCCGCGATGTCGGGGCTCGTCCTCGTCGTCGTGCTCGTCACGAAGTTCGTCCACGGGGCCGGCTTCGCCGTCGCCGCGATGCTCCTGCTGTTCTTCCTCATGACGGGGATCCGCAAGCACTACGACCACGTGAGCGACGAGCTCGACGTCGCGCCCGGCGACACCAGGTCCTCGATGCTCCCCTCGCGGGTGCACGCCATCATCCTCGTCGCCAAGGTCCACAAGCCCACCCTGCGGGCGCTCGCGTACGCGCGGGCCACCCGGCCCTCGGTCCTCGAGGCGGTCACCGTGGCGGTCGACGCGGACGAGACCCGCGCCCTGCAGGACGAGTGGGACCGCCGCGACATCCCCGTGCCGCTCAAGGCGCTCGACAGCCCGTACCGCGAGATCACCCGGCCGGTCCTGGACTACGTCCGCTCGATCCGCACCGACAGCCCCCGCGACCTCGTCGTCGTCTACATCCCGCAGTACGTCGTCGGGCACTGGTGGGAGCAGGTCCTGCACAACCAGAGCGCGCTGCGGCTGCGCACCCGGCTGCTCTTCACCCCCGGCGTCATGGTGGCGTCGGTGCCGTGGCAGCTCGCGTCGTCGGCAGGGACCGAGGAGCGGTTCGAGGGGCCGGTCGCCGGCGACGTGCGACGCGGATGACCGACGTCCCGGCAGGCCCCGACGGGGACGCGCTCGACGTCGGCTCCGAGGTCGTCGTCGACGTCGGACCGGTCGCGCACGGCGGGCACTGCGTCGCCCGCTCCGACGGCCGGGTGCTCTTCGTCCGCCACGCGATCCCGGGGGAGCGGGCGCTCGTGCGGGTCACCGAGATCGGGTCCGGAGGCCGCTTCCTGCGGGCCGACGCCGTCGAGGTGCTCGAGGCGTCCCCGGACCGGGTCACCGCGCCGTGCCCGTGGAGCGGCCCGGGAATGTGCGGCGGCTGCGACCTGCAGCACGTCGCCCCACCGCGCCAGCGCTCGCTCAAGGCCGAGGTCGTCCGCGAGCAGCTCCGGCGGCTCGCCGGGCTCGACGTCGCCGTCGAGGTCGAGGCCGTCCCCGGCGACGACGACGGCCTGCGCTGGCGCACCCGGGTCGAGTACGCCCTCGACGACGCGGGTCGTCCCGGCCTGCGGCGGCACCGCTCGCACGACGTCGTCCCCGTCGACGACTGCCGGATCGCGGCCCCCGGGGTGCGCGACCTCGCCGTCACCGACGCGACCTGGCCCGGTGCCCGGGCCGTCGACGCCGTCACCCCGTCGGCGTCGGACCCGGTCGCGCTCGCCGTGGGGGAGCGGGGCTCCGTCGAGGACGACCCCGACGTCCGGGAGCGGCTGGAGGCCACGTGGTCCGACGACCACGGGACGCACACGCTCGCCCGGGACATGACGGTCGCCGCCCGGGGCTTCTGGCAGGTCCACCCGGGGGCCGTCGCCGCCCTCGTCGGCGCGACGATGGCCGGGCTCGCGGTCCGGCCGGGCGAGCGGGCCCTCGACCTCTACGCCGGGGTCGGGGTGTTCGCCGCGGCACTCGGCGAGGCGGTCGGGCCGGGCGGGCAGGTCGTCGCCGTCGAGGCCGACGCCCGGGCCGTCGAGCACGCCCGCGACAACCTCGCCGACCTGCCGTGGGTGCTGCCGGTCGCGGCCCGCGTCGACGACGCCTTCGGGGTCGCCCGCCCCACGAAGGGCGGCCGGCGCGGACGGGGGCGACCCCGCCGCCCGGCGCGCTCCCCGCTCGTCCCGACGAGCGCCGACGTCGTCGTCCTCGACCCGCCCCGTACGGGCGCCGGGGCCGGGGTCGTGCGGGCCGTCGCCGACCTGCGGCCGCGAGCGGTCGCCTACGTCGCGTGCGACCCCGCGGCCCTCGCCCGGGACACCCGGACCCTCGTCGAGCAGGGCTACCGGCTCGCGTCGCTCCGGGCGTTCGACGTCTTCCCGATGACCCACCACGTCGAGTGCGTGGCCGTGTTCGAGCGGACCGACGCATGAGGCTCTGGCCGCTCGTCGACCGCGGCACCCGGGTGGGGTGGCGGGCGCTCGGACGGCCGGTCGACCTCGCGGTCGACTCGTGGCTCGATGCCCCCATGCACACCGCGGGACCCGTCGGCGAGGGGTGGCTCGAGGCGGTCGCCGGGCGACTGGACGGTGTCGTCGTGCGGGACGACCCGGACGCCGGGCTGCTGCCGGACCTGTCGGTGCTCGACGGACCCGGGTTCGTGGCCGCCGACCTCCACCCGCTCGTCCGCGACTTCTACGAGCACACCGCGGGCTGGCGGATGGACGCCTGGTCGCAGTGGTCCCCGGTCTTCGCCCCGGGCGGGGCGGCGATCGCTTGGGCCTTCGGCCGGCGGGTGCAGCAGCTGGCCCTGCCGGTCCGTCCCCTCGAGGTCTCCCGCGGCATCGACAGCCGGGTGCTGCCCGTCAGGGACGGCGCGGGGGAGCAGCGCTGGGCGGGCTGGCTGCGTCGCCTCCGGAGCACGGGTGACACGGTCTTCAGCGGTGCCTACCGGGCGACGGCCCTGCCCGGTGAGGGGCGGCCGAGCGTCCACGTCGCCTTCCCGCTCGAGGAGGGCAACGTCCAGGTGTTCCTCGCCCCGAGCGCCCGCGCCGACGGGGCGCTCGTCCTCGACAGCGGACCGGGCCCGTTCGGCGCTCCCGGTGCCTACGTCCTCGTCCACGAGGGCGGTGGGCACCACGTCGCCCGGGTTCCCGTCCACGAGCGCTTCTTCGTCTTCGTCGACGACGAGGGAGTCCTGCGCACCGACCACGACCTGCGGATCGGTCCGGCCCGCGCGATGCGGCTGCACTACCGGATGTCCCGATGACCGCCGGCCGACCTGCCCGCCGAGCGGTGCTCGGCCTCGCCGGGCTGCCGCTCCTCGCCGCGTGCGGCACACCCGGACGGGATCCCGACCCACCCGAGGGCGCCCGACGCCTGGAGTACGGCGAGGGACCGAGCCGCTTCGCGGAGCTGACCCGGCCGGCGGGCACCCCGCGCGGCGTCGTCGTCGTGCTGCACGGCGGCTTCTGGCTGGAGACCTACGACCTGTCGCTCGGGCGACCGCTCGCCGAGGACCTCGTCGGCCGCGGCTTCGCCGCCCTCACCGTCGAGTACCGGCGGGTCGGCGGCGGGGGCGGGTTCCCCGCGACCCTCGACGACGTGTCCGCGGCCTTCGACCTCCTCGACGGCACCGACCTCCTCGAGGGGCCGGTCGTCGCCCTCGGGCACTCCGCCGGCGGGCAGCTCGCGGCCTGGGCGGCCGGCCGGGACCGCCTCGAGCGCTGGTCCGCGGCCCGGGTCCTGCCGACCCACGTCGTCGCCCAGGCGGGCGTCCTGGACCTCGTCGCCGCGGCCGAGGAGGGCCTCGGGGCCGGGGCCACGACGGAGTTCCTCGGGGGCTCGCCCGAGGAGGTCCCGGACGCCTACGCGGCGGCCGACCCGCTCGCCGCCGTCCCGCTGGACCAGCCGGTGTGGTGCGTCCACGGCAGCGGCGACGACCTCGTCCCGTTCGAGCAGTCGGTCCGGTACGTCGACGCGGCGGGCGCGGCCGGCGGTCGGGCGACCCTCGTCGAGGTCGACGGCGGACACCTCGACCTCGTCGACGTCGACACCCCGGCATGGACACGCACCGTCGAGGTGCTCGAGGCGATCGCTCCGGTCCCCTCCTGACGGGACGGCGCCGGCCCCTCGCGACGCGCGGACGACGGGCATAGGCTCGACGGTGCAACGGCCGGTGTGGTTAGATATCTTGACATCAAGATATATCGACCGGACATCGGCGCGACGACGCCCGAGACACGAAGGAGACCCGGTGGCCAGCACGAACAGCTTCGACGCCCACGGCACGCTCGAGGTGGAGGAGGCGTCCTACGACATCTACCGGCTCGGTGCGGTCGAGGGGAGCCAGACCCTCCCGTACAGCCTCAAGGTGCTGCTCGAGAACCTCCTGCGCACCGAGGACGGCGCGAACATCACCGCCGACCACATCCGCGCCCTCGGCGGGTGGGACGAGAACGCCGCCCCCGACACCGAGATCCAGTTCACCCCGGCGCGGGTCATCATGCAGGACTTCACCGGAGTGCCGTGCATCGTCGACCTCGCGACGATGCGCGAGGCGATGGCCGACCTCGGCGGCGACCCGACGAAGATTAACCCGCTCGCCCCCGCCGAGCTCGTCATCGACCACTCCGTGCAGATCGACGTCTTCGGCCGCTCCGACGCCTTCGAGCGCAACGTCGAGATCGAGTACGAGCGCAACGGCGAGCGGTACAAGTTCCTCCGCTGGGGCCAGACGGCCTTCGACGACTTCAAGGTCGTCCCGCCGGGCACCGGCATCGTCCACCAGGTCAACATCGAGCACCTGGCCCGGGCCGTCATGGTCCGCGACGGCGTCGCCTACCCCGACACCTGCGTCGGCACCGACAGCCACACGACGATGGTCAACGGCCTCGGCGTCCTCGGCTGGGGCGTCGGCGGCATCGAGGCCGAGGCCGCGATGCTCGGCCAGCCGGTCTCGATGCTCATCCCGCGGGTCGTCGGCTTCAAGCTCTCCGGGTCCATCCCGGACGGCGCGACGGCCACCGACGTCGTCCTCACGATCACCGAGATGCTCCGCGAGCACGGGGTCGTCGGCAAGTTCGTCGAGTTCTACGGCGAGGGCGTCGCCGCCGTCCCGCTCGCCAACCGCGCGACGATCGGCAACATGAGCCCCGAGTTCGGCTCGACGTGCGCGATCTTCCCGATCGACGACGTCACCCTCGACTACCTGCGCCTCACCGGCCGGTCCGACGAGCAGGTCGCGCTCGTCGAGGCCTACGCCAAGGAGCAGGGCATGTGGCTCGACGCCTCGACCGAGGCCCGCTACAGCGAGTACCTCGAGCTCGACCTGTCGACCGTCGTGCCGTCCATCGCGGGCCCGAAGCGCCCGCAGGACCGCATCGAGGTCACCGACGCCAAGCGCGCCTTCCGCCAGGTCCTGCCGACCTACGTCGGCCACGAGGAGGGCGAGGACGGCAACGCCTCCGACTTCCCGGCCTCCGACCCCAGCCCCCAGGGCACCCCCGAGGGCTTCGAGGGCGGGTCCGCCCCCGCGCACTCGGGGAACGGCTCCGGGCGCCCGTCGACGAAGGTCACCGTGACCACCCCGGACGGTGCGTCGTTCGAGATCGACCACGGCATCGTCTCGATCGCCTCGATCACCTCGTGCACGAACACCTCGAACCCGTCGGTCATGATGGCGGCCGCGATGCTCGCGAAGAACGCCGTCGAGAAGGGCCTCACGGTCCCGCCGTGGGTCAAGACCTCGATGGCGCCGGGCAGCAAGGTCGTCACCGGCTACTACGAGAAGGCCGGCATGTGGCCCTACCTCGAGAAGCTCGGCTTCCACCTCGTCGGGTACGGCTGCACGACGTGCATCGGCAACTCCGGTCCGCTCAACGACGAGATCAGCCAGGCGATCCAGGACAACGACCTCGCCGTCGTCTCCGTCCTGTCGGGCAACCGCAACTTCGAGGGCCGGATCAACCCGGACGTGAAGATGAACTACCTCGCCTCGCCGCCGCTCGTCATCGCGTACGCCCTCGCCGGGACGATGGACCACGACTTCGACAGCGAGCCGCTCGGCCAGGACGAGTCCGGTGCCGACGTCTTCCTCAAGGACATCTGGCCCGCCCCCGCGGACGTCGAGGCGACGATCCAGCAGGCGATCAGCCAGGACATGTTCACCGATGACTACGCCGACGTCTTCGCCGGCGACGAGCGGTGGAAGGGCCTGCCGACCCCCGAGGGCGACACCTTCGACTGGGACGGCGGGTCGACCTACGTCCGCAAGCCCCCGTACTTCGACGGGATGGGCGCCGAGCCGGAGCCGGTCTCGGACATCTCGGGCGCCCGGGTGCTCGCGCTGCTCGGTGACTCGGTGACGACCGACCACATCAGCCCCGCGGGCTCGATCAAGGGCGACAGCCCGGCCGGCACCTACCTCGCCGAGCACGGCGTCGAGCGCAAGGACTTCAACTCCTACGGCTCGCGGCGCGGCAACCACGAGGTGATGATCCGGGGTACTTTCGCCAACATCCGGCTGCGGAACCTCCTCCTCGACGGGGTCGAGGGCGGCTTCACCCGCAACTTCCTCGACGGGGGTGAGCAGACGACGATCTTCGACGCGTCCGCCGCCTACCAGGAGGCGGGCGTCCCGCTCGTCGTCCTCGCCGGCAAGGAGTACGGCTCGGGGTCCTCGCGGGACTGGGCCGCCAAGGGCACCGCGCTGCTCGGCGTGCGCGCCGTGATCGCCGAGTCCTACGAGCGGATCCACCGCAGCAACCTCATCGGGATGGGCGTGCTGCCGCTGCAGTTCCCCGAGGGCGAGTCGGCCGACTCGCTGGGGCTGGACGGGACGGAGACCTTCTCCGTCACCGGGGTCGAGGCGATGAACGACGGCGGCGCCGTGCCGTCGACCGTCGCCGTCGTCGCGACGTCCGAGGACGGCTCGGAGACGACGTTCGACGCGGTGGTGCGGATCGACACCCCCGGCGAGGCGGACTACTACCGCAACGGCGGCATCCTCCAGTACGTGCTCCGCTCGCTCGTGCGCTGACCCGCGCACGAGGCGCCGGCGGGGGGGCCCCCCCCCCCCGGGGGGGGGCCGCCCCCCCGCCCGTCCGATAGCGTGACGGGTCCGGCGGGCGACGTCAGGGTCGGCCGCCTCCCGAGCGAGGAGGCTCACGTGCTGGACGTCCTGTGGGGCATCGGCGGCATGGCGGTGCTGCTCGCCGCGGCGGTGGCGATCTCCACCGACCGGCGGGCCATCGCGCTGCGCACCGTGGGGGCGGCGCTGGCGCTCCAGGTCGTCTTCGGGGTGCTCGTCCTCTACGTCCCGCCCGGGCGCGCCGCGCTGAGTGCCGCGACCGAGGGCGTCCAGGCGGTCATCGACTCCTCGACCGAGGGCATCTCGTTCCTCTTCGGCTCCCTCGTCCCCGAGGACGGGGTGATCTTCGCCCTCCAGGTCCTGCCGATCATCGTCTTCTTCGCGGCGCTCACCTCGGTGCTCTACCACTGGAAGGTGCTCCAGCGGGTCGTCGCCGTCCTGGGTGCCGGGCTGCACGTGCTGCTCGGCACCTCCCGGGCGGAGTCGGTCAACGCGGCGACGAACATCTTCCTCGGGCAGACCGAGTCCCCCCTCGTCATCAAGCCGTTCGTGCGGCGGATCTCGACCTCGAGCCTCTTCGCCGTGATGACCGGGGGCCTGGCGACCGTCGCCGGGTCGGTCCTCGTCGGCTACTCCCTGCTCGGCGCCGAGCTCGACCAGCTCATCGCCGCGGCGTTCATGGCCGCGCCGGGGGCGCTGCTCATGGCGAAGATCGTCGTGCCCGAGACCGACGAGGTGGACGCCGACGGGGTGCCGGTCGCCGCGGTCGAGGGCTCGACGGAGGGCGAGGAGGCGTCCGACGACGAGCGCGACGAGGTCCCCGACGAGGAGCAGCACGTCAACGTCATCGACGCCGCCGCGAACGGCGCCGCGCAGGGCCTGAAGCTCGCCGCCAACATCGGCGCGATGCTCCTCGCGTTCATCTCGCTCATCGCCCTGCTCAACCTGCTGCTCGGCACCGCCGGAGGCTGGGTCGGGCTCGAGGACCTCACCTTCGAGCGGATCCTCGGCTACGTCTTCGCCCCGGTGATGTTCGTCATCGGCGTGCCGTGGGCCGAGGCGGTGCAGGCCGGCAGCTTCGTCGGGCAGAAGACGGTCGTCAACGAGTTCGTCGCCTTCAGCAACTTCGGTCCGGTCGCCGACCAGTTCAGCGCCAAGACCCAGGCCGTCGTGACGTTCGCCCTCACCGGCTTCGCCAACCTCGGCTCGCTCGCGATCCTCCTCGGCGGCCTCGGCGGGCTGGCCCCGGAGCGGCGTCCCGAGATCGCGCGCTACGGCGTGCGGGCCATCGCCGCGGCGACGCTGGCGAACCTCATGAGCGCGGCCATCGCCGGCATCCTCGTCGGCTGACCGACCCCCGGAACCACGTCACGGGCGGCCGGCGCGCAGCCGGCCGCCCGTGCGGACGTGACGTCGGGTGCCGACGCCGGGTGGGACGTCGTCAGCGGTGGATACCGCACTCCGTCTTGCCGCGGCCGGCCCAGCGGCCCGAGCGCGGGTCGTCGCCCGGGGCGACGGGGGAGGTGCACGGCTCGCAGCCGATCGAGGGGTACATCGGCGACAGGAGCAGGTTCGTCGGGACCCGGTGGCGCAGTCCGTACCCGGTCATCGTGTCCTGGGACCAGGAGACGAGTGGGTTGACCTTGACGATGCCGTTCGTCTCGTCGAACGTCACCGCCGGGGTGTCGGCCCGGTCGGGGGACTCGTCGCGGCGGACGCCGGACATCCACACCTCGTAGCCGGTGAGCGCCTCGCGCAGGGGCTCGACCTTGCGCATCCGGCAGCAGGCCTCGGGGTCGCGGTCGTGCAGGCGGGGCCCGTAGGCGGCGTCCTGCTCGGCGACGGACATCCGGGCCCTGACGTCGACGACGTTCACGTCGATCCGGTCCTCGACGTCGGCGCGGGCCTCGAGGGTCTCGGCGAAGTGGTATCCCGTGTCGAGGAAGAGGACGTCGACGCCGGGCACGTGCTGGGAGACGAGGTGGCAGAGGACGCCGGTCTCCATGCTGCTCGCGACGGCGATCCGCTCGGGGAAGGTCTCGGCGACCCAGGCGACGATCTCGTCGGCGGTGCCGTCGCCGACGAGACGCTCGCCCTCCTCGGCGAGCGCACGCAGCTGGTCGGGCGTGCGGCGCGTCCGTGTGGCCACGGCGGTCATCGCAGCTCCTCCTCGTCGGCACGGTGGACCCAACTGGAGAACGTATCACCGGGAGTTCTGGATTCCATAAACCGACGCACGAGTCGCTCGACGAAGTCCGGGAGGTCCGCCGCGGTGACCTTGAGCCCGCGGACGGTCCGGCCCAGCCCGGCCTCGTCGCGGTCGGCGGACGCCAGGCCACCGCCGAGGTGGACCTGGAAGCCCGGCTGCTGCTCGCCGTCGACGGTGATGATCTGGCCCTTGAGGCCGATGTCGGCGACCTGGATGCGGGCGCAGGAGTTCGGGCACCCGTTGACGTGGAGACTGATCGGGGTGTCCAGCTGCGGGGCGACGTCCGCGAGCCGGCGCTCGAGCTCGGCGACGGCCTCGGCCGCGGTCACCTTCGTCTCGACGATGGCGAGCTTGCAGTACTCGATGCCGGTGCACGCCATCGTGTGCCGCCGGAAGAGGCTCGGGGTGACCGAGAGGTCGAGGTCCTCGAGCCCGGCGACGAGCGTGTCGACCCGGTCCTGCGGCACGTCGAGGACGACGAGCTTCTGGTGCGGGGTGAGGCGCATCCGGTCGCTGCCGGCGGCGGCCATGAGGTCGGCGAGCCCGGTGAGGACGTCACCGCTGACCCGGCCGACGACCGGCGCGGCGCCGACGTAGCGGTGGCCGTCCTTCTGGGCGTGGACGCCGACGTGGTCGCCGGGCGAGGTCGCCCGCGGCGGGGGAGGGCCGTCCGGCAGTGCGTAGCCGAGGTAGTCCTCCTCGAGGACCCGGCGGAACTCGGCGGCACCCCACTCGGAGAGGAGGAACTTCAGCCGCGCCTTCGTCCGCAGCCGGCGGTAGCCGTAGTCGCGGAAGATCCGCACGACGGCGTGCCACACCTCGGCGGCGCGCTCCTCGGACACGAAGGTGCCGAGCCGCTCCGCGAGCCGGGGGGCGGTCGACAGCCCGCCGCCGACCCACAGGTCGTACCCGGGGCCGTGCTCGGGGTGGACGACGCCGACGAGGGAGATGTCGTTGATCTCGTGGACGACGTCGAGGCTCGGGTGGCCGGTGACGGCCGACTTGAACTTGCGCGGCAGGTTCTGCAGCTCGGGGTCGCCGACGAAGCGGGAGACGATCTCGTCGATGACGGGGGTGGGGTCGATGACCTCGTCGGCGGCGATGCCCGCGAGCGGGCTGCCGAGGACGACGCGCGGGGTGTCGCCGCACGCGTCCGTCGTCTGCAGCCCGACGGACTCCAGGCGGCGCCAGATCTCCGGGACGTCCTCGATGCGGATCCAGTGGTACTGGATGTTCTGCCGGTCACTGATGTCGGCGGTGCCGCGGGCGAACTCGGTCGAGATGTCGGCGAGGACGCGCAGCTGGGCGAGGGACAGGGCCCCGCCGTCGAGCCGGACCCGGAGCATGAAGTACTCGTCGGACAGCTCGTGCGGCTCGAGCGTCGCCGTGCGGCCGCCGTCGATGCCGGGGCGGCGCTGGGTGTACAGGCCCCACCACCGCATCCGCCCGTGCAGGTCGTCGTCCGGGATGGAGGCGAAGCCCTCCTTGGCGTACACCTGCTCGATCCGCTCGCGGACCTCGAGGCCGTCGCCGGCCTGCTTCATCTCCTCGTTGCCGTTGAGCGGCGCGCGGCCGTCCACGGCCCACTGGCCGTTGGGTCGGCCGCCTCGTGGGGCGCGGAGGGTCCGCGAGGACGCGGTGGAGGTCGTCATGCGTGCTGCCTTCCGTTGGGAGTCACGGAACATTCTGCAATGTATAACTCCTGGTTATTCCCCGAGGCGCGGTCCACGATGTGATCCGACCCCCTATGATCGAACACGTGTTCGACGATCCGGCCCCGGTGGAGCCTCCGCTCCGGCGGCCCACCCCGGCGGCGCCGGCCCGGCGTCGGTCGAGCGCGGGGGCCACCGGGGCCGGGGGTCCGCCCGGGTGGCCGCAAGGCGTGCCGCCCCCCGGGGTGCGCGGCTGGGAGCACCGGGCGAGCGGCTGGCTGCTCGACCACTGCCCGCCCGACTACCGGCTCTACCCGGCGTGGCGGCGCCACCCCGTCGCCCTCGCGTGGCTCACCGTGCGCCACCTCGACGCCCAGCTCGAGGGGATGCGCGGTTCCTACCGCGAGATCCGGGTCGCCCTCGTCGACGACATCGGCCCCGAGGGGGTCGCGCAGGTCCTCGCCGACCTCGAGTGCGAGGGCGTCCGGCTCGTCGCGGCACGCCGGGGCGCGGGGCTGCTGCTCGACGCCCTCCGCGGGCTCGAGTTCGTCCCACGACTGTGACGGGGCGTCGTCAGCGGGACGTGCTCAGCGCGACGTCGCCGGCGGCGGTGTCACCGGGGGCAGGGCTCCAGGGCCGCCCGTAGCCCGCTACCGCCGGTGCCGCGGGTGAAGGCGCAGCCGAGGGTCGGGGAGGAGATGTCGGCGACGAGGTCCTCGCCGGCCGGCCGGACGCCGGTCTCGACCCAGCGGAAGAGGTCGGTGTACGCGGTGACGATCTCCTCGCCGGTGAAGGTGCAGTGCCCGACGTCGCGGACGGCGCGCTGGACGAGCAGGTCCCCGAGCCCGTTGGCCCGGACCTCGTCCGCGTAGATCTGCTCCATCTCGATGGGGACGAAGAGGTCGCCCGTCGTGTGGAGGGTCAGCACCGGGACCGACGGCGTGCCGTCGACGATCGGCGCGGGCTGCACGCCCTGGGAGCGGCGCACCCGGTTCGCGGCCTCGACCCGCAGGACCGAGTCGTCGAGGCCGGCGAACCGCGGGCCGTACTCCTGCCCGTAGTCGGTGTCGCTGTTCTGCCCGACGCCGCCGGACCGGTTCGCGATCGTCCCGTCGCCCGCACCGAGCCCGAAGAGGAAGTTCCCGGCCTCGTTCTGCGGGGCGTGCCAGTACTGCCACGCGGTGTCGAAGGTGACCCGCTCCCCGCCGGAGCCGACCTCGACGAAGTCCTTGAAGTCCTGCCCCTGCGGGGTGAGGGCGTAGGCCCACGTCGGCCCGGGGGCGACGGACAGCCCCGCCTGGATGTCCGGGACCGTGTCCTGCAGCCAGTCCTCGCTCGGGTAGTCGACGTCGACGGCGTCGAGCCCGGCGAAGTCCGCCGCGCCGAGGTTGTAGTCGAGGAAGTAGTCGAAGAGCTCGACGTCGCCGAGCACCCCGCACGCCGGCAGCGCGCCGTCGTAGAGCGAGGGGTACTTCTCGATCGCGGCCGCCGTGACGTGCCCGCCCATCGAGAACCCGACGAGGTAGGTCTTGTCGAGCCGGCGCCCCAGCACCGAGCGCATGTGCTGGGTGAGGTTCTTCGTGTCGAGCATCCCCACACCGGGGTCGTAGTCGTTGCGCCGGTAGCTCGACGCGGCCCAGGCGTACCCCTGGGCGACGAGCGCCTGGTAGGCGGGCGGCGGGTCGACGGTGAGGTCGGTGCCGGTGCCGCGGTAGCCGTGGGCGTAGACGACGAGGTCGCCGTTCCAGTTTTCCGGCACCTGTGCCACCCAGGCGGCGCCCGCGATGACACCGGACGTCGCGTCCTCGCCGGTGGCCTGCTCGACCTCGGCGACGGTCGCCGCGAGGTCCTCCTCGTCGACCTCGTACGTCGGTCGGGGGGCGGAGACCGCCGAGCCCGCCGTCGTGAGGACCAGTGCCGTCGCGGCGCACGCCGCCAGGATCGACCGTCGCATCCGAGCTCCTTCGACCGGGTGGATGGACGGAGTCTGCCAGGGCGGGGCCTCCAGGTCGACGGGTGAGAGCGCCCTGAAGGTGTTGTGCAGATCGCCCTGCCGGGGGCCGGGGGAGTGCCGCGACCCGTGGGGCGGCGCCTAGAATCGGTGGGATGCACGCTGCCGGAGACGACGACGAGGAGGGCCGCGTGGGCCTGCTGCACGGGATCGGCGGTCCCGCGGACCTCAAGGCGCTGCCCGCGGCGCGGCTGCCGGAGCTCGCCGAGGAGATCCGCGGGTTCCTCGTCGACGAGGTCTCCCGGACCGGCGGGCACCTCGGGCCGAACCTCGGCGTCGTCGAGCTGACAATCGCACTGCACCGCGTGTTCGACAGCCCGCGCGACGCGATCGTCTTCGACACCGGTCACCAGTCCTACGTGCACAAGCTGCTCACCGGGCGTCACGACTTCTCCGCCCTGCGCAAGGAGGGCGGCCTGTCCGGCTACCCCAGCCGCGCCGAGTCCGTGCACGACGTCGTCGAGAACTCGCACGCCTCGACGTCGCTGTCCTGGGCGCACGGCATCGCCGCCGGGCGGGTCGTGCGCGGTGAGCGGGACCGGCACACCGTCGCCGTCATCGGCGACGGGGCACTCACCGGCGGGATGGCCTGGGAGGCCCTGAACAACATCGCCGCCGAGGACGACCTGCCGCTCGTCCTCGTCGTCAACGACAACGAGCGCTCCTACGCCCCGACCCGCGGCGGGCTCGCCGACCACCTCACGACCCTGCGCACGACCCGCGGCTACGAGCGCTTCCTCGGCTGGGGCAAGTCGACGGTGTCGCGCGCCCCGGTCTTCGGTGGCGCGATGTACGAGACGCTCCACGGCATGAAGAAGGGCCTGAAGGACATCGTCGCGCCGCAGGGGATGTTCGAGGACCTCGGCCTCAAGTACGTCGGGCCGGTCGACGGCCACGACGAGCAGGCGGTCGAGGTGGCGCTGCGCCGGGCCCGCTCGTACGGCGGACCGGTCCTGGTCCACGTCCTCACCCAGAAGGGCCGGGGGTACGAGCACGCCGTCAACGACGAGGGCGACCAGTTCCACGCCGTCGGCGTCATCAACCCCGAGACCGGTCTGCCGCTCGAGATCGCCGGCCGGTCCTGGACCGACGAGTTCGCCGACACGATGGTCGACATCGGCCGCGAGCGGGAGGACGTCGTCGCGATCACCGCGGCGATGATGATCCCCGTCGGGCTCCAGCCGTTCTGCACGAACTACCCGGAGCGCACGTTCGACGTCGGCATCGCCGAGCAGCACGCGATGACGATGGCCGCCGGGCTCGCGTTCTCCGGGCTGCACCCCGTCGTCGCCGTCTACGCGACGTTCCTCAACCGCGCCTTCGACCAGCTGCTCATGGACTGCGCCCTGCACGGGGCCGGCGTGACGATCGTCCTCGACCGGTCCGGGGTCACCGGCCCGGACGGTGCGTCGCACCACGGCATGTGGGACATGACGATCACCGGGGTCGTCCCCGGGCTGCACCTCGCGGCCCCGCGGGACGGACAGCAGGTCTCGCGTGCGGTCCGGGAGGCCGTCGCGATCGACGACGCCCCGTCGGTCGTCCGCTTCCCGAAGGGCAGCGTCGCCGAGCCGATCGAGGCCGTGCGGGTCGAGGGCGGCGTCGACGTCCTCGCCGAGCCGGACGAGGGCGACGTCGACGTCCTCCTCGTCGGCGTCGGCTCCATGGCCGCGACCGCCCTCACGGCGGCCGAGAAGCTCGCCGCCGAGGGTCACCGGGTCCGGGTCGTCGACCCGGTGTGGGCGCTGCCGGTGCCGGACGCCGTCGTGACGATGGCGCGGGCGGCGTCGCGGGTCGCCGTCGTCGAGGACAACGTCGTCGCCGGGGGCATCGGCTCGCAGGTCACGGCCGCGCTGCGGGAGGCCGACGTCGAGGTGCCCGTCGACACGATGGGTCTGCCGAAACGCTTCCTCGACCACGCCTCGCGGGGGCAGGTGCTCGACGCCGTCGGGCTCACGCCGGACGCCGTCGCCGACCGCCTCCGCGCCCGCCTGGCCTGACCCCGTGGACGGCGGGCGCGACGAGGTCCGGCACGCCTACGACGCGACCGCCGAGGACTATGCCGCCGCCTTCCCGACGACCGAGCCCGAGGCGGCCGTCGACCTCGCGATGGTCGACCACCTCGTCGACCGGCTCCGGTCGGGTCCGGGGACGCGGGTGCTCGACGCGGGCTGCGGCACGGGTCGGATGGGCCGCTACCTCACCGACCGGGGGTGCTCCGTCGTCGGCGTCGACCTCTCGCCCGGGATGCTCGCGACGGCCCGTCGGGACCACCCGGACCTCGAGGTGCTGGAGGGTGACCTCACGGCCCTCCCGCTGCCGGGCGCCTGCGTCGACGGGGTCCTCGCGTGGTACTCGCTCATCCACCTGCCCGACCACGAGCTCCCGGGCGCCCTCGCGGAGGTGTCCCGGGTGCTCCGCCCCGGTGGGCTCGTCCTCGTCGCGTTCCAGACGGGCACGGGGGAGTGGGACGTCGGTCGGCGGCTACGCGAGCGCGGGCACGACGTCCGCCTCGTCCGGTACCACCGTGGCCCGAAGCAGATGATGGACGCGCTGGCCGCCGCTGGGCTCGAGCGGGAGGCCCGCCTCGTCCGCGACCCGCTCGGACGGGAGCAGCACGGCCAGGCCTTCGTCCTCGCCCGCCGCGCCTGAGCCCCCGGCGACCCGTGGTCTCCTGCCCGGAGGAGGCACCTCGCGCACGAGCCTCCTTCCGAGCGGCGAGCCTCCTTCAGCAGGCTCGTGCGCCCACAGGAGGCTCGTTGCCGAGGGCTCGACGTTCTGGGTCAGGTCGCTCGTGCCACGGGGACGCCGGCCCTGAGGGCACGCGGGATCTCCGCCGCGTCGTCGACGACCGACGCGAGAAGCGCCAACGAGTCCGGCGAGGCCGAGGAGTCGACCGTCACGGAGTACTCGACGCCGGTTGACCTCCAGTCATCGTCGAAGCCACCGTCCGCGTCGACCGCGACCCCCTCCACGACGATGCCGAGCCGTTCCGCCTCACGGTAGGTGTCGTTCAGGACGCACACCGCAACCGCGAGGTGGAGGACGTGCGCCCCGTTGGACACCTGGGAGACGGTCAGGCCGTCGTCGGTCCACTGGTGTCGGAGCACGATGCCCGAGGGCGCAAGAAGCGTGCCTGCAGTGGCGCGCACACCGAGCGGGGAGAGCTGCATGGAGGGAGTGTGCCGCCGAGGCCGGCGCGCCACCAGTGCCGCCGCGCCGGGGGGGGGCGGGGCCGGCGGGGGGGGGGGGGGGGCGGGGGGGGGGGGCCGGGGGGGCCGCCCCCCCCCCCGGGGGGGGGGGGGGGCCGCGCCGGGGAGGACGACGGAGCCTGCGGTCAGTTCGGCTCGTTCCAGTACTGGGTCTGCAGGGTGTCCCAGAACGAGGTGTCGGCGGTCTCGATCGATCCGTCGGCGATGGCCGCCGCGGTCTCGGACAGCGTGACGACGGTCTGCTGGACGAGGTAGCCGCTGCTGCGGGCACCGAGGACGTAGTCGCCGTTCTCGGCGGCGTGGTCGGCCATCCCGCGCATCTCGAACAGCAGGGTGGAGATGCCGTACTCGACGGCCAGTCCGTTGCGGCTGATGGTCTCGGCGCTGCCGCCGCTGTACTTGCCGAGCAGGCCCCAGCCCTTGCTGTCGACCGCGTCGTACACGACCGAGCCGAGCCGCTTGGAGCCCTCGAGGACGTCGGCGTCGACGTTCGGGGTCGTCGGGTGCAGGATCGAGCCGGACACGAAGCCCTCGTCGATCGCGCTGTACGCGCCCTGGTGGTGCAGGTCGATCATGTAGTCGATGTCGTAGGCCTGCAGGACGTTCTCGTGCAGCGCCTGGGTCTCCGGCTGCTCACGGACGACGTGGTCGCGGTTGAGGTCGACCTCGTTGGCGTTGTACCGGGTGAGGTGGCGGTCGCCCTTGGCGATGTAGCCCGACAGGTCGAAGTCGACGTCGCCCATCGCGCCGTCGGGGTTGAGCATCGGCACGACGAGGACGTTGACGCCGTCCAGGACGCCGGAGCCCTTGCCCGTCCCCAGGTGCTTGATGAACTGCATCGCGCCCTCGGTCGTCAGCTGCTCGTTGCCGTGCTGCTGGGTGAGGTAGAGGATCGTCGGGTTGTCCGGGTCGCTGACCCAGGAGGCGAGGTAGAGGTCGCGGCCCTTGACGCTCTGCCCGATGACGTCGAGCTCCATGGCGTCCTGCCTGGCGTCCTGCTTCCGGAGGAAGTCGGCGAGCTCGTCGTACGTCGTGAGGCTGCTCGTCGTGATCTGGCCGTGGCCGTCGTAGTTCGGCCCGTTGCCCACGGCCTGCGCGGCGGGTAGCGCCGGGGCGAGGACGAGCGGGGCGGCCGCGAGGGCGGCGATGGCGGTGCGTCGGAGGTGTCCCATGCGGCTCGACCGTAGGGACGGGCGCCCTCGGACGGGGGCTCCGGCACGCGGGGGACGCCGGTTCTGGGGCAATCCTGACCGGCACTTGACCCGGCCCCGGGCTACGCATCGGTAGCCCTTGACCGGGGCCGGTCTCCGGGGGCGCTCCCGGCGGACTCAGCCGGCGTCGCGCTCCGCGCCGGACGCGGTGGCGACGTCCGCGAGCCCGCCGACGAGGACCTCGACGAGGGCCGGGACGTCCGCGGGCGCCACCCGCGTCGTCGCGACGCACACGTTGTCGCGCCAGACCGAGAGGACGAGGACCCCCGCGTCGTCGTGCCACGTCGCGCGCAGCGCCCGGCCGTCGCCCCGGACGTCGGTGACGACGCCGCGGCGACCCACCGCGCGGGGCCGCTCCATCGACCCAGTGTGCGCCGGGGGACCCCCGCTGTCGAGACCCGGGACGGACGCTCAGCCGGCGGTGGCCGGCGGGGGGTGACCCTCGGAGGCCTGCACGACGACGACGCCCTCGCCCTCGAGGGCGAGCTGGAAGGCCTCGCCGGACCCGCGGCCGACGACGGCGCCGAGCTTCGCCGTACGGCGCACCGAGGACCGCAGCCCGCCGGACCACAGCACGGCCGACTGCATGTCGACGAAGGTGGGCACGTCGACCCGCAGGACGACGGGGTTGCCGTACGCGAGGACGGCGATCATCCCGGACCCGGTGAACGTCGTGTTGAAGAGGCCGCCGCTCATCATCGACGCGCCCTCGACGCGGTTGATGTCCCACGTCAGCGTGCTCTCGAAGGCGAGGACGTTCTTGCCGCCGACGGTGACCGACTCGTCCTCGAGCTCGAGGACGAAGACCTCGTCGGCGTCCTGGGCGAGGAAGACGTCGCCGCTGCCGGAGACCTTCATGAGGGACATGCCCTCACCGGTGAACGCCTTCTTGAGGAAGCGCGACATCCCTCCGGAGCCCTCGTAGGCGAAGTCGACGTCGCCCTGGTAGGCGACCATCGAGCCCTGGACGGCGTAGAAGAACCCGCCGGTGCCGGCGAGGTCCACCTTGAGCATCCGGGGGTTCTGCATCATGAAGCGTCCGGGCTCGCCCTCGCGCTCGGACCGGTCGAGGAGCTCTCCGCGCATGTCGCCGAGGGTAGACCGACGGGTGGGCCGGGCGCACGCCCTCGAGATCGGGCGACACGCAGGGAAACGGCGGGCGGATTCAATCGGTGAGTGCAACGGGGGGTTTCAGGCTACGTCGGCGAGGGCTTCGGCGGGGGTGTGCCAGCCGAGGGTCATCCGGGGGCGGTTGTTGAGGCCGTCGGCGACGGTGTCGAGGTCTTCCTGGGTGTGCTTGGACAGGTCGGTGCCTTTGGGGAAGTACTGGCGCAGGAGGCCGTTGGTGTTCTCGTTGGTCCCGCGCTGCCAGGGAGCGCCGGGGTCACAGAACCACACGGTCAGGCCTGTTTCGGCGCGCACGCGCCGGTGGGAGGCGGTCAGCTCGGTGCCTTGGTCCCAGGTCAGGGACCGGGCCAGGTGCTCGGGAAGGCGGGTGATCTGTGTGGCGATCGCGTCGGCGACGGCTTCGGCGTCGTGCCGGCCTGGCAGGTGCAGCAGGATCACGAAGCGGGTGGTGCGCTCGACCAGTGTCCCGATGGCGGAGCGGCCGTTCTTGCCGATGACCAGGTCTCCTTCCCAGTGCCCGGGCACGGTGCGCCCGTCGATGTCCTTGGG
>NZ_JAGSNF010000011.1 GCF_018139485.1 Phycicoccus avicenniae | reverse complement strand
TCCCGGACCGCCTGGGCGGCCTGGTCGTCGTCGATGAACCAGGTCCCCAGACCGAGCTTGGGGATCGTGACCCCGTTGGACAGGGTGTAGGTCTCGTCGAGCATCGTGCGGTCTCCTTCGCGGTGGTGTGGGGGTCGGGGTCGCGGCGCTCAGGCGCCGTACTCCTCGTCGGTGACGTGGTCCAGCCACGTGACGACGTCGCCGTTCTCGTCGGCCTCCTGGATGGCGACGTGGGACATGAACCGCTCGGCGGTGGCGCCGTGCCAGTGCTCCTCGCCGGGCTCGATGTAGACGACGTCGCCAGGGCGGATCTCCTGCACCTCACCGCCGCGGCGGGCGACGAGGCCGATACCGTCGGTGACGTACAGGGTCTGCCCCTTGGGGTGGTGGTGCCATGCGGTGCGGGCCCCGGGGGCGAAGCGGACGTGGGCGCAGCCGACGGCGGACTGCTCGTCGGGGGTGCGGATCCCGTCGACGAACACGGTGCCGGTGAACGTCTGCTCCGGTCCGGGGAAGGTCTGGTTGCCGCTCTTGGTGTACTTCATGGTGGTCCTCTTCTCTCGTGGTGCGGGTCGCCTCGGTCGCCGGGGCCAGCGCGGTGCCCACGGTCCGTTCGCGTCGACGTGATCAAGTGGATACGTTCCATCCGCTTGGTTCTACGCTAGCAGGCAAGCGGATATTCCATATCCGCTTGATGTACCGTGACGACATGTCCGACGGAGACCGTGCGCACCCCCCGCTCCGCAAGGACGCCGCCGCGAACCGCGAGCGGCTGCTGCGGGCCGCGAGCGACCTGTTCGCCGAGCGCGGCCTCGAGGTCACCCTCAACGACATCGCGCACCACGCCGGCGTAGGGGTCGGGACGGCCTACCGCCGGTTCGCGAACAAGGAGGAGGTCATCGACGCCCTCCTGGAGGAGCGCATGGCCGGCGTCGAGGACGTCGCGCGCGAGGCGGCGGCCGACCCCGACCCCTGGGACGGGGTGGTGCACTTCCTCGAGGGTGCGCTCGCGCTCCAGCACGGCGACCGGGGGCTGGCCGAGATGATGAACAACCCAGTGCTCGGGGACGCCCGGGTCGACGAGGTCCGCGAGCGGATCGCCCCGATCGTCACCGAGATCGTCGAGCGGGCCAAGGCGGCCGGGGTCGTCCGGCCGGACCTGGACCAGAGCGACCTCATCTTCGTCCAGCTCGCGCTCTCGACCGTCATGGAGCGCACCCAGGTGCTCGCGCCCGACCTGTACCGCCGCTACCTCGCGCTCTTCCTCGACGGCATCAGGACCGACCGCGAGACGCTCACGACCCTGCCCACGCGTGCACTGAGCTCCCAGGAGACCCACGAGGTCATGACCAGGGGCCGTCGCCGCGCCCGTTCGTGAGACGGCGGTTCGTGCCGTCGAGCACGCCCGCGCCGCCGGGCAGGTCCGGGGTGGACGTGCCGAGGGCCCTGACCTGCGTCTCCGCCGGCCAGGGCCCTCGTCGTCACGGTCGGGGTGACAGGATTTGAACCTGCGACCTCTTCGTCCCGAACGAAGCGCGCTACCAAGCTGCGCCACACCCCGTGACATGTCGCCGAGGCCCTCCGGCCGCAGCAACACCCGAGAATAGCCGACCACCCCGGCGCTCCCGAAATCGGTCCGAGGCGGCCGGCCGGAGCCGTCAGGCGGGCCGGTCGGGGTCGCGGGGGAGGAGGGTGAGCAGGGTCGCCTCGGGCCGGCACGCGAAGCGGACCGGCGCGTACGGCGACGTGCCGAGACCGGCCGAGACGTGCAGCCACGCGGCGTCGGCGGGGGCCTGCGACGACGGCAGGACCCGCCCCCGGCGCCCGGCCGTCCCCGCGCCCGGCCACCAGCGGGACACCCCCTTCGCCCGGCCGGTGTCGAGGTCGCAGTTCGTGACGAGCGCTCCGTGGAAAGGCACCGCGAGCTGGCCGCCGTGGGTGTGCCCGGCGAGGACGAGGGAGGCGCCGTCGGCGGTCATCGCGTCGAGCACCCGCTGGTACGGCGCGTGGACGAGGCCCATCGTGAGGGACACGTCGTCCCGGGCGGGGCCGGCGACCGCGTCGTAGTCGTCGAAGTCGACGTGCGGGTCGTCCACCCCGACGAGCTCGACGCGGTGCTCGCCCATCGTCACGACCGACCGGACGTTGTCGAGGTCGGTCCAGCCCCCGGCCTCGAGACCGGCCACGAGCTCGCCGGTCGGGAGGTCCCCGCGCGTCTTCGGCGCTAGGGCGTAGTTCTTCGTGAGGTAGCGGGCGGGGTTCTTCGGCACCGGGGCGAAGTAGTCGTTCGACCCCAGGACGAAGGCGCCGGGTAAGGCGAGGAGCGGGTCCATCGCCTCGAGCAGCGGGGTCACCGCCCGGGGGTGGGCGAGGTTGTCCCCCGAGTTGACGACGAAGTCCGGGCGCAGCCGGGCCAGCGAGCGCACCCACTCGACCTTCGTCCGCTGTCCGGGGGTGAGGTGCAGGTCGGACACCTGGAGGACCCGCACGGGCGAGGAGTCGGGCGGCAGGACGGGGACGGCGACGCGACGCAGGGCGAACCACGTCCGCTCGACGAGCCCCGCGTACGCCACTCCCGTGACGCCGGCGCCGACGACGACCCCCGCGGTGCGAAGCAGGGCGCGCGTGGTGTCCATCCCGCCATCCTCGCAAACGGGGCGGCACGTCCCAAGCCGTCGCTGGTCCGCCCGGAACCCGGGTGCCGACGTCCGCCGGCGGGTGGGACACTGCGAGCATGAACGGGACGAGCCTCAAGGCCCAGATCCAGCACGACCTGCACGACGCGATGCGCGCGAAGGACAAGGTGCGCTCCTCGACGCTGCGGATGGCGCTGACCGCCGTCACCACCGCCGAGGTCGCCGGGGACGAGGCCCGGGAGCTGGACGACGACGAGGTCCTCAAGGTCCTCGCCAAGGAGGCCAAGAAGCGCAAGGAGGCCTCGACCGCCTACCGCGACGCCGGTCGTCCCGAGCTCGCCGAGGCCGAGGACGCCGAGCTCGCGGTCCTCGAGGGCTACCTCCCGGCCCAGCTCGACGACGCCGAGCTCGAGGCGATCGTCGCGCGGGCCGTCGGGACGACCGGGGCGAGCGGGATGCAGGACATGGGCCGGGTCATGGGCGTGGCCCAGAAGGAGGTCGCGGGCCGGGCCGACGGCGGCCGGGTCGCTGCGATCGTGCGGCGCACCCTGGCGGGCTGACGACCCGCGCGGACGCGACGAGGGCCCCCGAGCAGCTGCTCGGGGGCCCTCGTCGCAGGTGCGGGCGTCAGTCGTCCGCGGGGGGCGGGGTGTCCGGGCCGCCGCCGTTGCCGCCACCGCCGCCGTTACCGCGTCCGGGACGATCGCCACCGCCACCGTCACCCCCGCCGCCGTCGTTCTGCGGCTGGGGAGCGGGAGCGGGGGCGGAGCCATCGGAGACGTAGACGCCGACGGTCGAGCCGTCGAGGGCCTCGCCCCGCGGCGACGTGCCGGCAACGGTGCCCTGGGGGGCGTCGCTGTCGATCGTCGCGAGGGTCTGCATCTGGAAGCCGGCGTCCTCGAGGATCTGCCGGGCGGAGTCGAGGCTGCGGGCGTAGACGTTGGGGATCGCCTTGAGGTCGCCGTTGCGGGCCTTCTCGCTCGGCGACGGGAAGTTCTTGACGTCCATCCCCTCGCTGAGCCGCTTCATCGTGGCGGACCACACGGGGGCCGAGACGGTCCCGCCGAAGACGTCGGCGAAGCAGCCGTAGTCGCCGAAGCACTTGCCGTTGAGCGAGAGCAGCCGCTGGTTGTCGTCCGTCACCTGGACGTTCCCGATCCACACGGCGGTCGACAGCTGCGGGGTGAACCCGGCGAACCACGACTGGTTGTGCTTCTCGGTCGTTCCGGTCTTGCCGGCGGCCGGGCGCTCGTCGACGTTCCACAGCCCGTCGGCCGTCCCGCCGTCGCGCAGGGTGCCCTCCATGAGCTCGGCGGCCGCGTTCGCGGTGTCGGGGGAGATGACCTGCTCGCACTCGATCTTCGGGACCTCGATCTCCTCCTTGTCGGGGGTCGTGATCGAGACGATGGGGCTCGGGTCGCAGCGCTTGCCCTCGGCCGCGATCGTCGCGTAGGCCGTCGCCAGGCTGAGCGGCGTCGTCGTCCCGGACCCGAGGGTCGCGTTGGACACCCCGCCGCCGATCTCGTCGCCGTTGGCCTGGTGGACGCCCATCTTCGTCATGAGGTCGAGCACCTTGCAGGGCCCGACGTCGATCGTCAGCTGCGCGGCCCAGGTGTTGATCGACTTCGAGATGCCCTCGGACAGGCTCATCTGCCGCCCGCCGATGCCGTAGTCGTTCTTGACCTCCCACGCCTCGTTGGCCCCGCACGGGACGCCGATGACGTCGTCGCCGTCGAAGCTGTGAGCGTCCTGGACGCTCGCGTACGGGACGTAGATCTCGCCGTTCATCGGCATCCCGTCCTCGAGGGCCTGGATCATGCCGAAGACCTTCGCGGTGGACCCGAACTGGTAGCCGTACCGCGGGCCGCCGTAGACCTGGTCGACGTTGACGTTCGTCTGGTTGTCGGCGAAGTCGCTGGCCTGGGCCATCGCGAGCACCTTGCCCGTCCCCGGCTCGACGACCGACGTCGCCCCGCCGAGGTTGCTCCGGTTGCCGACCGGCACGGCGCGCTCGATCTCGGCCTGGGAGATCTCCTGCATCCGCGGGTCGAGGGTCGTGCGGATGGTGAGGCCACCCTGGTTGATCCGCTTGAGGCGCTCCTCTGGGGTGTCCCCGAGGGCCGCCAGCTGCGGCGAGTGCTGGAGGTAGGCCATGACGTAGGCGCAGAAGTACGGCTCGGACGAGCGGTGGCAGACACCCTTGACCGGCTGCTTCTTGATGAGCTTCGTGATCGGGTAGTCCTTGGCCTGCTGCGCGCGCTCCTCGGTGATCATGTCGAGGTCGACCATCCGGTCGAGCACGATCGCCTGCCGGGCCTTGGCGTTCTCCGGGTTGAGCACGGGGTTGAAGCGGGTCGGCTGCTGGACGATGCCGGCGAGCATCGCCGCCTGGCCGACGGTCAGCTTGCTCGCCTTGGTGCCGAAGTAGTTGATGGCGGCGGCCTCGACGCCGTAGGCCTGGTCGCCGTAGTAGACGAGGTTGAGGTAGCCCTCGAGGATCTGGTCCTTGGTGAACTGCTCCTCGACGTTGACCGCGTACTTCAGCTCTTGGAGCTTGCGGGAGTAGGTCTCCGCCGTCGCGGCCTGCGCGGCCTCCTCGTCGCCCTGCCGCAGCGCCTGCTCCTGGAGGGTGACCTTGACGAACTGCTGGGTGAGGGTCGAGGCGCCCTGGATCTCCCCGCCCTGGGCGTTGGAGACGACGGCGCGGGTGAGGCCGCGCAGGTCGAGGCCACCGTGCTCGTAGAACCGGGCGTCCTCGATGGCGATCTGCGCGTTGCGCATGTGCTTGCTGATCTTCTTCAGCGGGACGATGATCCGGTTCTCGTCGTACGGGTTGGCGATGAGGTTGCCGTCCGCGTCGAGGATCCGGGACTGCTGCGCGAGCGGGGAGACCTCGAACTCGTCGGGGAGCTCGTTGAAGTACTCGACACCGCCCTTGGCGGCCTGCCCGGTCGCCCCGATGGCGGGGACGGCGATGCCGGCCATGAGCAGGCCGGCGACCGTGCTCAGCACGACGAGTCCGAGGAGGAGCCTGAGCACGGCGGGGATGTTCTGGGCGCGACCGTCCATACACGACAGGGTAACCCGCGACCCCCGGGGGGTCGCGAACCCGCGGAGCAGGGTTCTCAGGGTCTCTCAGACCGCCTGGCCAGGGTGGCGGGCCCGTGAGACCGCAGGTCGGCCGCATCGTCCGTTCGGCCGATGGCTCCACCGAACGGTGGGCCGCACGACCGTTTCGGACGATACCGGTGTGACGTGGGGGACACGTAGGTTCGTCAGTGTTCCCACCGACCGGTGGGGCACCGAACCGCAGGGACCGAGGAACGAGGTGCACATGACGATCCACACGACGGCGAAGCCCGCCGACACCACCTGGGTCGAGGAGTGGGCTCCGCTCGGGCGCTGCGCGGGCACCGACCCGGACGCTCTCTTCGTCCAGGGCAAGGCCCAGCGCGCCGCCAAGGTCGTCTGCAAGGGGTGCCCCGTCGTCGCGGAATGTCTCGCGGACGCACTCGACAACCGCACCGAGTTCGGCGTCTGGGGAGGGATGACCGAGCGCGAGCGCCGGGCCCTTCTCCGCCGCCGGCCCGACGTGCGGTCCTGGACCGCGATCCTGGCCTCCGCCAAGGCCCGGAGCGCGGAGGGCGCCATCGCCTGACCCACGATCTCCCCGGCGGGGCCGACCACCCCCTGCAGCCGTGCGCGGCACCCCTGCAGCCACGCATGGCGACGGTCGGCCCCCCCGGGGGCTCAGCACGACGAGAGGCCCCGGACCGCACGCGGTCCGGGGCCTCTTCCGTCGCGGGGCCGGCGACGCGTGGTCGTGGCGGTGGGACCGGGTCGCAGCCGGCGCGTCAGCGACCGCCCTCGGCGAGGGCGGCGCCGACCTCGCGCAGACCCTCGAGGTCGTGGACGTCCGTCGCCCCCGCCGGCACCGTCGCGACGGGGACGCCCGGGTGGGCGGCGACGAACTGCCGGACCCGGCCCTCGTGCCGCACCGCGACCTCCGCGAGCGCCGCGTGCAGCCGCAGCAGCGCGGCCGTCGGCACGGGCCCCTCGTCGTCCGCGCGGTCCTCGAGGGCCTCGGCGGCGGCGAGCGCCCGCGGCCCGGAGAGCCCGGGGGAGGCCAGGCGCTGCATCCGGTTGACGACGACCCCCGCGAGCGGCATCCCCTCGGCGGCGAGGCGGTCGACGAAGTAGGTCGCCTCCCGCAGGGCGTCCCGGTCGGGTGCCGCGACGACGACGAACGCCGTCTGTGGCTGCTTCAGGAGGGCGTAGGTGACGTCGGCCCGCTCGCGGAAGCCGCCGAACATCGTGTCGAGGGCGGCGACGAAGGTCTGCACGTCGGTGAGCAGCTGTCCGCCGAGCACCTTCGACAGCGTGGTCGCCGCGAGGTTGGCCCCGAACGAGAAGACCTTGAGCGAGGCCCGGCCACCGGCCTTCGCCGGCGCCATGAGCAACCGGATGAAGCGGCCGTCGAGGAAGGACCCGAGGCGCTTGGGGGCGTCGAGGAAGTCCAGGGCGGAGCGCGACGGCGGGGTGTCGACGACGACGAGGTCCCACGTGCCGTCACGCTCGGCCTGCGCGCGCAGCTGGCCGAGCTTCTCCATCGCCATGTACTCCTGCGTGCCGGCGAAGGACCCGGAGACCGCCTGGTAGAAGGGGTTGTCGAGGATCTGCTGCGCCTTCTCGGGCGTGGAGTGGGCGAGCACGACCTCGTCGAAGGTCCGCTTCATGTCGAGCATCATCGCGTCGAGCGACCCGCCCGCCTCCGCGCCGACGCCGACGACGGGCCGCGGGGTGTTGTCGAGCTCGGTGAGGCCGAGGGACTGCGCGAGGCGCCGCGCGGGGTCGATCGTGAGGACGACGACGTGCCGACCCGCCTCGGCCGCCCGGACCCCGAGGGCCGCCGCCGTCGTCGTCTTGCCGACCCCCCCGGAGCCGCAGCACACGACGATGCCGGTGCCCTCGTCGGCGAGCAGGGCGTCGACGTCGAACGGCTCGCGGTCGCGGGCGGCCATCAGCGCACCCCGAGGTCGCGCAGCTCGTCGGCGAGGACGGACACGCCGCCGTCCTCGAGGCCGCCGGCCAGCACCGGGAGCGCGAGGACCGGCAGCCCGAGGGCCTCGACCTCGGCCCGCAGGTCGCGCTCGAGGTGGATCCGGGCGGCGTGGTCGGCGGCCTCGGACAGCAGACCGCCGACCGTCCGGGCCCCGGAGCGCACCCCGACCGTCGCGAGATCACCGCGGACCCGGTCGGCGAGCGCGTCCGGGTCGGTGGCGGCGACGTCCAGGACGGGGTCGGGCACGACCGGCTCGCGCAGCTGGTTCACGACGACGGCGCCGAGCCCGAAGCCCGCGGCGGACAGCTCGGCGGCGGCGTCGGCGGTCTCCTGGACGGGCATCTCCTCGAGGAGGGTCACGAGGTGGACGGCGCTGCGGCGGTCGCGGAGCATCCGGGTGATCGACTGCGCCTGCGTGTGGATCGGTCCGGTGCGGGCGAGGTGGGCGACCTGCTCGTTGACGGCGAGGAAGCGACCCACCCGACCGGTGGGCGGGGCGTCGAGGACGACGGCGTCCCAGGCGGGGTCGCCCCGGCCGCGCCGCGAGCCGGTCGTGCGGCCCACGGCCTCGTAGACCTTGCCGGTGAGCAGCACGTCGCGGACCCCCGGCGCGATCGTCGTCGCGAAGTCGACGACCCCCATCCGCTCGAGGGCGCCGCCGGCGCGACCGAGCTTGTAGAACGTCTGGAGGTACTCCAGGAGCGCGGCCTTGGCGTCGACCGAGAGGCCCCACAGCCCGCCCGTCCCGCCGGTCTGGACGAGCCGGACCTCCTCGGTGCCGAGCGGTGGGACGCCGAAGGTCTGGCTGATCCCCTGCCGTCCCTCGACCTCGACGAGGAGGACCCGTCGTCCGCCGCGGGCGAGGGCCAGGGCGAGCGCGCCGGCGACCGTCGTCTTCCCGACCCCGCCCTTGCCGGTGACGACGTGGAGGCGGACGCCCTCGAGCGCGCGCTCGAGCGGGTGGCCGGCCATGGGCACAGCCTAGGGCGGCGTCGCCTCCCGCTCAGGGCAGGGTGAGCTCCTCGATCTCGGCGAGGACGAGGAGGTAGGCGGGCGCCTCGGGGTCGACGAGGTCGAAGTGGTCGGCGCCGCGGGCGGTCGCGGTCGTCAGTGGGGTCTCGGCGTCGCGCGTCGCGGCGTAGGCCTCGACCACCGCCGCCGGGACGACGTCGTCACGCTCGCCGGAGACCAGCGCCGCCGGGGCGGTGAGCCGCTGGCGGGCGGGGTCGGCCTCCTCCCAGGCGTCCGGGACCTCGTCCGGGGTCCCGCCCAGGAAGGCGCGCGCCGCGTCGTCCCCGAGGTGCAGCCGGTCGGCGGTGGAGAGGTCGACGACCGGACCGAGGCCGACGACGCCGAGGAGGCCCTCGACCCGGTCCTCGGACGCGAGCCACGTCACGAGGTGGCCCCCGGCGGAGTGGCCGACGAGGACGAGCGGGTCCGGGAGGTCGGTGTCGGCGCGTGCAGCGGCGAGGGTGCCCCGCAGGGCGTCCGCCGTGCCGGGCCACCCGCCTCCGGGCATCCCGGTCCGGGGGTACTCGAGGTTGGCGACGTGGAAGCCGTCGGCGGCCAGGGCGGTGGCGAGCGGGGCGAGGTGGGCCCGGTCGTACTTCTCCCGCCAGAAGCCGCCGTGGACGAGGGCCACCGTCACGCCCCGGGCCCGGTGGGGCTCGGGCTCCCAGACGTCGTAGACGTCCGTCTGCTCCGGACCGGTGACCTCGGTGCGGTCGGGGCGTCGGGCGTCGCGGGTGAGGATCTCGGGCTCGTCGCTCATCCCCGCCACCGTAGCCGCCGGCGGTCCCGGCGCTAGGGTGGCGGCCATGCAGAAGTGGGAGTACGCGACCGTGCCGCTCATCGTCCACGCGACGAAGCAGATCCTCGACCAGTGGGGTGAGGACGGCTGGGAGCTCGTCCAGGTCCTCACGATGCCCGAGGGCAACCTCGTGGCCTACCTCAAGCGGCCGAAGGGCTGAGCGGTGGGTGCCGTCGAGGACCGGATCGCCGACCTCGGGCTCACCTTGCCCGAGGTCGCGGCGCCGCTGGCGTCCTACGTGCCGGCCGTGCTCGACGGCTCGCGGGTGTACGTCTCGGGGCAGCTGCCGCTCGTCGACGGGACGTTGCCGGAGACCGGTGCCGTCGGTGAGCTCGTGGGGCTCGTCGCTCCGGACCGGGCCCGGCAGCTCGCCACGGTGTGCGCCCTCAACGCCATCGCGGCCGTGCGCTCGGTCGTCCCCGACCTCGACCGCGTCGAGCGGGTCGTCAAGGTCACCGGCTTCGTCGCCTCCGACCCCTCCTTCACCGGCCAGCCGGGGGTCGTCGACGGCGCGAGCGAGCTGTTCGGGAAGGTGTTCGGCGACGCCGGCGTCCACGCCCGGTCGGCCGTCGGGGTGGCGGCGCTGCCGCTCGGCGCGCCCGTCGAGGTCGAGGTGATCGTCCACGTCCGGGACTGAGCCGGGCGGCCCGCCGGCCGGTGCCGAGCTGCGACGCCCGGTCCGCGGCGGCCGGATGCTCGAGCGGGCCCGGACGTGGCTCGCGGACGGCTCGCCGGAGGGCGCGGTCCCGGAGCCGGCGGCGACGGTCATGCTCGTGCGCGACGGCGCCGGGGGACCCGAGGTGTACGTCCAGCGGCGGGCGGCGACGATGGCGTTCGCCCCGTCGATGGTCGTCTTCCCCGGCGGGCGGGTCGACCCGCAGGACGCTGCCCTCGACCCCGGGACCCCCGGGGTGGCGGAGGTCGCGGCGCAGATGGGGGTCGGACCCGCGGAGGCCGCGTCGCTCGTGGCCGCCGCGGTCCGTGAGGTCGAGGAGGAGTGCGGCGTCCGGGTCCCGGTCGAGGGACTCGCCGTCCGCGGTCACTGGGTGACCCCCGCCTTCGAAACACGGCGCTACGACACGTGGTTCCTCGCGGCCGCGATGCCGGACGGTCAGGCCGCGACCGAGACGAGCGGTGAGTCCGACGGCGGCGGCTGGGTCCGACCCGCCGACACGCTCGAGCGCTCCCGCGCGGGCGAGGTCCGTCTCATGCCGCCGCAGGTCTGGGCGCTCGAGGCGCTCGCCGGGTTCGACACGGTCGCGGCCTTCCTCGCCGACCGGCCCCGGGTCGCGCTCGTCGCCCCCGTGCTCGTGGAGGACGGCGACGACGTCGTCCTCGTGACCCGGCTGCCCTGACCGCCGACCCGTCCCACCACAGGAGGACCGCCCGTGTGCGGCATCGCCGTCGTCCACGACGCCCGGCCGGAGGCGGCCGCCCCCGACGCCGCTGCCACGGGTGCCGTGATGCTCGACGCCCTGACCCACCGCGGGCCGGACGGCCGCGGGGAGCGACAGGTGGGTGCGACCTGGCTCGGGCACACCCGCCTCGCGATCGTCGACCTCGACGGCGGCGCCCAGCCGATGACGTCCGACGACGGCTGGTGGGTCGTGGCCAACGGCGAGGTCTACAACCACGAGGAGCTGAGGGCCGATCTCGCGGGGGACGGCCGGCGGCTGCGGACCGCGTCCGACTCCGAGGTGCTGCTCCACGTCGTCGCCGCCTGGGGCACCGCCGGGGTGGCCCGGCTGCGCGGGATGGTCGCGGGCTGCGTCGTCGGACCGGCCGGCGATGTGGTCCTCGTCCGGGACCCGCTCGGGATCAAGCCGCTCTACTGGGCCCGTCGGGGCGGCCGGATGCTCGCCGCGTCCGAGCTGCGTGCCTTCCCGCCGGAGTGGCGACCGGCCGTCGAGGAGTTCCCGGCCGGGCACACGTGGACCCCGGCGGAGGGTCTGCGCCCGACGACCGACCTCCACGACGACCCGGCGGGCAGCGGCGGGGTGCGCCCGCCGTTCCGGACCCGCGAGGCGGCGGTCGCCGCCGTCCGGGAGGCGGTCGTCGACGCCGTGCGCGAGCGGATGATGGCCGACGTCCCGCTCGGGGTCTTCCTCTCCGGAGGGCTGGACTCGAGCATCGTCGCGGCCGTCATGGCGCGGGAGGCCGCCCCGGGGACGGTCGTTCGGTCCTTCTCCGCGGGGACGGCCGACAGCCCCGACCTCGCCGCCGCGCGTCGGGTCGCCGCCCACCTCGGCCTCGAGCACCACGAGCGGGTGTACGGCGGCGACGACGTCCTCGACGTCCTGCCCGAGGTCGTCCGGTCGCTCGAGTCGGCCGAGCCGTCCCTCGTGCGCAGCGCCGTCCCGAACTACCTGCTCTCGGCGCTCGCGGCCGAGCACGTCAAGGTCGTCCTCACCGGCGAGGGTGCCGACGAGCTGTTCGCCGGCTACCACCACCTGCGCGGCCTGCCCGCCGACGAGCTGGCCGCCGCGCTCGTCACCGGCGTCGACGTGCTGCACCACCTCAACCTCCAGCGGGCGGACCGCGTGAGCATGGCGCACGGCCTCGAGGCGCGCGTGCCCTTCCTCGCCCTCGAGGTCCTCGACGTCGCCCGCCGGGTCCCCGTCGAGTGGAAGCTCCTCGGCGAGGACGGGCACGAGCAGGCCCAGGAGAAGGCGCTGCTCCGCGAGGCGTTCGCCGGCTGGCTGCCCGACGACGTGCTGTGGCGGCGCAAGGAACAGTTCGGCGACGGGTCGGGGACCGCCGCCGTCATGGCCCAGCGTGCCGAGGCGTTCGTGCCGGAGGGATACTGGGCCGACGAGAGGGTCGAAGGGCTGCCCGCCGCCCGGACCCGCGAGGAGCTGGGCTACCAGCGGATCCTCGCGGCGCACCTCGGCGGTGTCCGGGCCGACCGGGTCCTCGGGACCTGGCCGGAGACCTGACGGTGGCCTCCGTGCCCGTGGGGTCGGTCGAGCGCGTCGTCCGGGCGCGGCTCGCCCTCGTCGAGGCGCTCGAGCCGCGACTGCGCAGCCTCGTCCACGTCGACGCCGCGGGGGCGCTCGCACGGGCGGCGGAGCTCGACGCGCTCCCCGAGGCGGCTCGCGGACCGCTCCACGGGCTCGTCGCCGTCGTCAAGGACAACATCGACGTCGCCGGGCAGCCCACCGCGTGCTGCTCCCCGGCACACGACGGCCGGGCGGCGGCGCGGGACGCCCCCGTCGTCGCCCGGCTGAAGGAGGCCGGCGCGGTCGTATTTAGTCGGGCCAACATGGACGAGCTCGCGATGGGCGCCTCGACCGCCACGTCCTGCCACGGTCCGACGCACAACCCGTGGGCGTACGGCCACAGCCCGGGCGGCAGCTCCGGCGGGTGCGCCGCGGCGGTCGCGGCCGGTATCGCCGACCTCGCCGTGGGGACCGACACCGGGGGCTCGGTCCGCGAGCCGGCGTCGCAGTGCGGGGTCGTCGGGTTGGCGCCCTCGCCGGGTCTGCTCCCGGTGGCCGGGGTCGTGCCCTTCGACCCGTCGTGCGACCGCGTCGGGGTCATCGCGGGCGACCTGGCGACGACGGCCCGGGCGCTCGCGGTCCTCGCCGGCCGGGTGCCCGGCCTCACCACGGACCCGCCGGGGGCGCCGCCCCGCCGTCCGTCGAGGGTCGGGGTCGTCCGCGAGCTCATGGGGCCGCCCAACCGTCCGGGGGTCGTCGCCGCCGCCCGGGCCGCCGTCGAGCGGTGCCGCACGGGCGGGGCGGACGTCGTCGAGGTGAGCGTTCCCGACGCGCCCCGCGCGCTCGACGCATACCTCGTCCTCACCTCCCTCGCCTGCCTGCCGCACCTCGAGCCGTGGGTCGACACCGGCCGGTCGGGCGCCGAGGTCGTCCGTCGGGTCGCGCTCGGTCGGGCGCTCGCGGAGGACCCCGACCGGGTCGCCGCGGCCGCGGCGGTCCGGGACCGGTTGCGGGCGCAGACCGCCGCCGCGCTCGCGCGGTGCGACGTGCTGCTGTCGCCGACGATGCCGACGACGGCTCCCGCCTTCCCACCCGAGGGGCCGACGGATGCCGCGGTCGCCGACCCCGCGCTGGCGCCGTACACCGACTGCTGGACCGTCGTCGCCAACCTCGTCGGCCTGCCCGCCGTGTCCGTGCCCGCGGGGCTGGCGGACGGTCTGCCGGTCGGCGTGATGCTGACCGGCGCCGCGGGGTCCGACCCGGTCCTCCTGCACGCCGCGGCCCTCGTCGAGGACCCCACCCCGCTCCCCGCGGAGGTCGGGGCGGACAGGTAGTGAGGCCCGCAAGGGCGCCGTCCGGGCCGCGGCGAGCGCCCGGTGCGCCTCCACCTCCGGCAGGACGTGGCGCCCGCGGGCGACCCGGTCCCGGGCCCGTCGGTGCCACCGGTCCCGGGCTCGTCGGTGCCACGGGTCCGGGCCCTGACGGCACACTGGGGGGATGACCGCGACGCCGCCGTCCTCGACCCGCGACCCCTGGTCGGGGGGTGCCGTCACCACGCGGGCGCACTGCGTCCTCGCGCCGAACCCCGGCCCGATGACGCTCGACGGGACGAACACCTGGGTGCTCCTCGAGCCCGGCGCGACCGAGGCCGTCGTCGTCGACCCGGGCCCCGACGACGCGTCGCACCTGCGGGCGGTCCTGGACCACGTGGCGTCGCGGGGGGCCCGCGTCGGTCTCACCGTCCTCACCCACGGCCACCACGACCACGCGGCCGGCGCGCCACGCTTCGCCGGGCTGTCCGGCGCCCCGACCCGGGCCGTCGGCGGGGGCCACGACGACCTCGGCGACGGGGACGTCCTGCGGGTCGGCGGGCTCGAGGTCGCCGTCGTCGCGACGCCGGGCCACACGGCGGACTCGGTGTCGCTCGTCCTGCCGGCCGACGCCGCCCTGCTCACCGGTGACACCGTCCTCGGCCGCGGCACGACCGTGGTCGCCCACCCCGACGGCGAGCTGGGCGCCTACCTCGACTCCCTCGAGCGCCTCCGCGGTCTCACCGGCGAGGGCGGCGCGACGACGATCCTCCCGGGGCACGGGCCGACGGTGCCGGACGCCGCGGCGATGGTCGAGGTCTACCGGGTGCACCGCCGCGAGCGGCTCGAGCAGGTGCGCCAGGCCCTCGCGGACGGGGCGGCCGGGGAGGACGACCCCGTCGAGGGCGTGCTGCGCCGGGTCTACGCCGAGGTCCCGTCGGAGGTGTGGCCGGCGGCGCGGATGTCGATCCGTGCCCAGCTCGACCACCTCGGTGTCGCCTGGCGGTGACCGCGACGGACGCCGGACCCGCTCGCCCGGCCGCGTCGCGGGGGTCGTCAGCGGGCGCGGCGGGTCAGCCGGTCGACGTCGAGGAGCAGGACGGCGCGCGCCTCGAGGCGCAGCCAGCCGCGGGAGGCGAAGTCGGCGAGCGCCTTGTTCACCGTCTCGCGGGAGGCCCCGACGAGCTGCGCGAGCTCTTCCTGGGTGAGGTCGTGGGGGACCATGACGCCGTCGTCGACCTGACGCCCGAACCGGCCGGCGAGATCGAGCAGCGCCTTGGCGACGCGGCCGGGGACGTCGGTGAACACGAGGTCGGCGAGCACGTCGTTCGTCCGACGCAGCCGCCGGGCGAGCGCGCCGAGGAGGGTGAGGGCGACGCCGGGCCGCTCGGCGAGGAACTCCTTGAGCTGCTCGTGGCCCATCGAGACGAGCTGGGTCTCGGCGACGGCCGTGGCGGTCGCGGTCCGCGGGCCCGGGTCGAAGAGGGACAGCTCGCCGAACATCTCGCCCGGCCCGAGGATCGCGAGGAGGTTCTCGCGCCCGTCGCTGCTGGAGCGGCCGAGCTTGATCTTGCCCTCGGCGATGACGTAGAGCCGGTCGCCCTGGTCCCCCTCGTGGAACAGCACGTCGCCGCGCTCGAGCCGGGACGGGTTCATCGACGCGATGAGGGTCCGGGCCGTCTGGTCGTCGAGGGGGGACAGGAGCGGGGCCTTCCGCACGATCTCGGGATCCACGCGGTCAGTGTGCCAGAGCCGCACCGGTCGCACCTGGGGCGCCACGGCCCGGCCCCGGCGTGTCGGTGCCCGACCGTAGGCTGACGGCGTGCCCGTCCCGCCCTCCGCCGCCGTCCGTCGTGCCGCCACCGGTGACGAGACCCCCGTCGCCCGCACCCGAAGAGCCCGCCGCACTTACCGCGCCCTGCTCGAGCGGTACCCCTACGCGCACTGCGAGCTCGACTTCGAGACCCCGCTCCAGCTGCTCGTCGCCACGGTCCTGTCCGCCCAGACGACGGACGTCACCGTCAACTCGGTCACCCCGACGCTCTTCTCCCGCTGGCCCACCGCCGAGGCGCTCGCCGCGGCCGACCGCACCGAGATGGAGGAGGTGCTGCGTCCCACCGGCTTCTTCCGGGCGAAGACGAACTCGGTCATCACCCTGGCCCAGGCCGTCGTCGAGCGGTTCGGGGGTGAGGTCCCGGGCCGGAGGGAGGACCTCGTCACGCTGCCCGGCGTGGGTCGCAAGACGGCGAACGTCGTCCTCGGCAACGCCTTCGACGTCCCCGGGCTCACCGTCGACACGCACGTCGGGCGGCTCGTGCGCCGCCTGGGCTGGACGAGCGAGACCGACCCGGTCAAGGTCGAGGCCGCCGTCGCCGCGCTCGTCCCGCGGAAGGAGTGGACGATGCTCAGCCACGTCCTCATCTTCCACGGCCGGCGCACCTGCTTCGCCCGCAAGCCGGCGTGCGGGGCCTGCCCCGTCACCCGGTGGTGCCCGGCGTTCGGCGAGGGCGAGACCGACCCCGGGAAGGCCCGCGCGCTGCTGAAGTTCGAGCTGGCCCCGGGGGCGCCCGCACCGGTCCCGCCTCCCGGTCCGCTCCCCGACGAGGTCTGAGGGCGGGGCCCGCCCGCTCCCAGGCCCACCACAGACGCGTTTCCTACGATGTCCCGCATGACCTCGGCACCCGCGTGGCTGACCGGCCTCGCGAGCCGCGACGACATCGGCGACCACCCGTGGTTCGTCGACCACCCCCCACCTCCGGACGCCGCCCGCCGCTCCGCCGTCCTCGTCCTCTTCGGGCCGGGCGACGACGTCCACGGCCCGGGCCGCCCGGACGTCGTCCTCACCGAGCGCGCCCACACCCTGCGCTCCCACCCCGGGCAGGTCTCCTTCCCCGGGGGACGGGAGGAGCCGGTCGACACCGGCCCCGTCGACGCGGCTCTGCGCGAGGCCGAGGAGGAGGTCGGCATCGACCCCGCGAGCGTCGACGTCCTGGCCGCCCTGCCCCCGCTGTACCTCGCGCCGAGCCGGCACGCGGTGACGCCCGTCCTCGGCTGGTGGCGGGTCCCCGGGCCCGTCCGCGCCGTCGACCGCGCGGAGGTCGAGCGTGCCGACAGGGTCGCCGTCGCGGACCTCCTCGCCCCCGCCCACCGGTTCACCGCCGTCTTCGGGCCCTACCGCGGTCCCGGGTTCGAGGTCGGCGGTCTCTTCGTCTGGGGCTTCACGGCGATGCTCCTCGACGCCGTCTTCGAGCTCGCGGGCGTCACCGAGCCGTGGGACACCTCGCTCGAGCGCCACCTGCCCGACCGGGTCCGCTCCCCGTGGATGCGCGGCGCCGACGCGATGACCCCGGGGGACGGCGCGCACGACGGACGAGGCAGAGGGCGGACGTGACCGGCTCGACCGTCCTCGACGTCGTCCTCGTCCTCGTCCTGCTCTCCTACGCGGCGAGCGGGTGGCGCCAGGGCGCGGTCGCCGCGGTGCTCGGCCTCCTCGGCCTGCTCGGCGGCGCGTACGTCGCGATCCGGTTCGCCCCCGACCTGCTGGAGCAGCACACCTCCGTCGACGTCACCTCGACCGGCGGCGTGCTCGTCGTCGTCCTCGCCGTGCTCGCCGTCGCGACCCTCGCCCAGGGTGTCGCCCTCGTCGTCGGGGCGCGGATCCGACAGGCGGTCCGCATCCCGGGCTACCGGGCGCTCGACAGCGCGCTCGGCGCCGTCGCCGTGCTGCTCGCCGCCGTCTTCGTCCTGTGGGCGGTCGCCGGCGCCGTCCGCACGGGTGGGCCGATGGCCCTGCGTGTGCTCGTCGGGCAGTCGGCCGTCGTGCGGGCCGCCGACGGCGTCGTCCCGCCGCAGGCGTCGCGGGTCGTCGACGACGTGACGAGCGCGCTCGACCGCAGCGTCTTCCCCCGCGTCTTCGAGGGCCTGGGGCCGGAGCCGATCTCGGCGGTCCCCGCGCCGGACGAGGCGCTGGCCGGTGACCCTCGCATCGCGCGGGCGCTGGGCTCGGTCATCCACGTCCGCTCGGACGCGACCCGCTGCGGCGCCACCCAGGTGGGCAGCGGGTGGGTGTCCGCGCCCGGCGTCGTCGTGACGAACGCGCACGTCGTCGCCGGCGCCTCCCGCGTGCGGGTCCAGGTGGGCGGGGAGGGCCCCGAGACCGACGCCCAGGTCGTCGCCTTCGACCCGGACCGCGACGTCGCCGTGCTCGCCGCCCCGGGGCTCGAGGCGCCGGCCCTGGACCGTGGGCAGGACCTGGCGAACGGTGACGACGCCGTCGTCGCCGGCTTCCCGGGCGACGCCGGGCTGTACGTCGGCGCGGCGCGCGTCCGCGACGTCCTCGACGCCCGTGGCGCCGACATCTACGGGGACGCCGGGCCGGTCCGGGAGATCTACTCGCTGCGGGCGACGGTGCGCCAGGGCGCCTCGGGCGGGCCCGTGCTCGACGCGTCCGGCGACGTCGTCGGGATGGTGTTCGCGACGTCGCTCGACGACGAGCAGACGGGCTACGCGCTGACCTTCGCCGAGATCGACCCCGTGCTCGGGGACGCCGCCGGGGTCCGGTCCCCGGTCGCCACCGGGGACTGCCGGGCCGCCTGACACGGCCGGCGGCGGGACGTCAGCGCTGCTCGCCCTTGAGGGTGGCGACCGTCGCCTTGCCCTCGCGGATCGCCTTCTCGGGGGTCGGGCTCGCGGACTTGAAGACGCGCAGCCCGACGAGGCCGACGACCGCGGCGACGACGAACATGAAGACGGTCACGACGAGGTAGCCGGCCCACACCGGGAGCCAGATCGCGATGACCCGCGCGAGGGTGTGGAAGAGGAAGATCACCCCGAGCAGGGCGACGAAGCCGGCCCCGGCGAACAGGCCGATGCCGGTCCCCTTCGCCTTGGCCCCGGCGGCGATCTCCGCCTTGGCGAGGTCGATCTCGCTGCGCACGATCGCCTGAACGTCGTGGGTCGCGTCGGCCACGAGCTGACCGATGGTGCGCTCGTTGCTCTCGGGGGGCATGCTTCCCTGCCTTGTCGTCGCTGGTCGGCCGGTCACGCCCGACCTTACTTACTGCCGGCCTGGCCCGACGCCTCGTCCTGCTGGTACACGTCGGGGATCCCGTCCTGGTCCTCGTCGCGGGACTCCTTCTCGTGGAGCCGGGCGTACACCTTGTTGCGCCGACCGAGGATGACCGAGGCGATGACCGCCGCGGTGAGGGACCCGATGAGGATGCCGAGCTTGACGTGCTCGTCACGCTCGGAGCCCGCGCCGAACGCGAGCTCGCCGACGAGCAGGGACACCGTGAACCCGACGCCCGTGAGGACGGCCAACCCCGCGATGTCGGACCACGTGAGGTCGTCGTCGAGCTCGGCGTTCGTGAACTTCGACATGAGGTACGTCGCGCCGAGGACACCGATGAGCTTGCCGACGACGAGTCCGAGGATCGTGCCGATGGCGACGGGGTCGCGCATCGTCTCGCCGAAGCCGCCGCCGACGAAGTAGACGCCGGAGCTGAAGAACGCGAAGACGGGGATGGCGATGCCGGCGGAGATCGGCCGCATCCGGTGCTCGAACCGGTGGGCGACGTCCTCCTCGGCGGGCATCGTGCTGATCTTCGGCACCCCGCGCTTGCGCGGCTTGACCGGGACCGCGAGGCCGAGCAGCACCCCGGCGACGGTCGCGTGGACGCCGGAGGCGTGGACGAAGCCCCACGTGAGCGCCGCGAGCGGGATGAGCAGGTACCAGACGCCGATCCGGCGCTGGGTGAGGAACGCGAAGGCCGCGAGCGGGATGAGGGCCACGAGCAGCGGCATGACCTGCAGGTCGGAGGTGTAGAAGATCGCGATGATCGTGATCGCGATGAGGTCGTCGACGACCGCGAGGGTCAGCAGGAACGAGCGCAGCGCCGACGGCAGGTTCGAGCCGATGACGGCGAGGACCGCGAGCGCGAAGGCGATGTCGGTGGCGGTGGGAATGGCCCAGCCGCGCAGCGCGTCGCCGCCGCCGCCCATGACGAGCACGGTGATCGTGAAGACGATCGCCGGCACGAGCACGCCGCAGAACGCGGCGACGACGGGGACGGCCGCCTTGCGGGGGCTCTTGAGGTCGCCGACGAGGAACTCGCGCTTGAGCTCGAGACCGGCGACGAAGAAGAAGATGGCGAGCAGGCCGTCCGCGGCCCAGTGCCCGACCGTGAGTCGCAGGTGGCCCCACTCGACGCCGAGGTAGGTGTCGCGCAGGTCGAAGTAGAACTCCCGGGCCGGGGTGTTGGCGATGATGATCGCGAGGAGCGCCGCGACGAGGAGGACGGCGCCGCCGATCGTCTCCGTGCGCAGCGCGTTCGTCACGAACTGCGCCTCGGTCCAGGACGGGCGGTTCAGGATCCGGTTGCCGTCGGGGGAGGTCTTCTGGCTCATCGAGGGGCTCCTCACGTCAGGGGCTGGCGTTCACACCCCTCGGGGCGCGCGTTGACGACTGCCGACCAGGCTTCCCGGCTCTCCGTCGTCCACCCTACCGGCACACCGACGGCCGCCCCCCCCCCGGCCCCGGCGGGGGGGGGGGGGGGGGGGGGGGGGGGGGGGGGGGGGGGCGCGCCCGGCCGGGGGG
>NZ_JAGSNF010000010.1 GCF_018139485.1 Phycicoccus avicenniae | reverse complement strand
CCTGGCGGCCCGGCTCTCCGTCGGCCCCCCTCCCGGCACACCGACGGCCGCCCGACGCGCGTCCGGGACGCGCGTCGGGCGGGGGTGTCAGTCGGAGGAGTCCTTCGCCATGCCGTCCTGGATGAGGTTCATCACCGAGCTGTCCGCGAGGGTCGTGACGTCCCCGACCTCGCGGTTCTCGGCGACGTCGCGCAGCAGGCGGCGCATGATCTTGCCCGAGCGGGTCTTCGGCAGCTCCGGGACGACCATGATCTGGCGCGGCTTGGCGATCGGCCCGATCTGCTGGGCGACGTGGTTGCGCAGCTCCTGGACGGTGTCCTCGCCGTGGTCCTCGGCGTCGCCGCGGAGGATGACGAAGGCGCACACGGCCTGGCCGGTCTGCTCGTCGGTGGCGCCGACGACCGCGGCCTCGGCGACCGACGGGTGCGACACGAGCGCGGACTCGATCTCGGCGGTCGAGAGCCGGTGGCCGGAGACGTTCATGACGTCGTCGACCCGGCCGAGCAGCCAGATGTTGCCTGATCCGTCGTACTTCGCCCCGTCACCGGCGAAGTAGTACTTCTCGCCGAACCGGCTCCAGTACGTCTCCTTGTACCGCTCGGGGTCGCCCCAGATGCCGCGGAGCATCGACGGCCAGGGCTTGGTGAGGACGAGGTAGCCGACCTTCTCCGGCTCGGTGAAGGGGTTGCCGTCGTCGTCGAGGATCTCGGCCGAGATGCCCGGGATGGGCTTCTGGGCCGACCCGGGCTCGAGCGTCGTGACGCCCGGCAGCGGGCTGATCATGATGGCGCCGGTCTCGGTCTGCCACCACGTGTCGACGATCGGGGCGGTGTCGTTCCCGATGTGCTTGCGGTACCAGAGCCACGCCTCCGGGTTGATCGGCTCGCCGACGCTGCCGAGGACCCGGACCGAGGAGAGGTCGAACTTCTGGGGGATGTCCGCGCCCCACTTCATGCACGCGCGGATCGCGGTCGGGGCGGTGTAGAAGACCGAGACGCCGTACTTCTCGATGATCTCCCACCAGCGGCCCTGGTGCGGGGTGTCCGGGGTGCCCTCGTAGAGCACCTGGGTCGCCCCGTTCGCGAGCGGGCCGTAGACGATGTAGCTGTGGCCGGTGACCCAGCCGACGTCGGCGGTGCACCAGTAGACGTCGGTCTCGGGGTGGACGTCGTGGACGACGGCGTTCGTGTACGCCGCCTGGGTGAGGTAGCCGCCGGAGGTGTGGAAGATGCCCTTCGGCTTCCCCGTCGTGCCCGAGGTGTAGAGGATGAACAGCGGGTGCTCGCTGTCCATCGGCTGCGCCTCGTGGGTGTCCGGCTGGTCGTCGACGACGTCGTGCCACCACACGTCCCGGCCCTCGGTCCAGTCGACGTCGCCCTCGGTGCGGCGCACGACGAGGACGCTCTTCACCGGCCCGTCGTCGGATCCGACGTCGAGCGCCGCGTCGACCGCGGCCTTGAGCGGGGCGGGCTTGCCGCGGCGGAACTGCCCGTCGGTCGTCACGACGACCTTGGCCTCGGCGTCGTCGATGCGGGTGCGCAGCGCCTCCGCCGAGAAGCCGCCGAAGATCACCGAGTGCGGGGCGCCGAGGCGGGCGCAGGCGAGCATCGTGACGACGGTCTCGGGGATCATCGGCATGTACACCGCGACCCGGTCGCCCTTCTCGACCCCGAGCGAGGTGAGGGCGTTCGCGGCCTTCGCGACCTCCTTTTGGAGGTCGGCGTACGTGATGGTGCGGGTGTCACCGCCCTCGCCCTCGAAGTGGATCGCGACGCGGTCGCCGTTGCCGGCCTCGACGTGCCGGTCGACGCAGTTGTACGCGACGTTGAGGGTGCCGCCGACGAACCACTTGGCGAACGGGGCCTCGCTCCAGTCGAGGGTGGTGTCGAAGTCGCTCGCCCAGCTGATGCGCTCGCGGGCCTGCGCCGCCCAGAAGCCCTCGTGGTCGGCCGCGGCGTCGTCGTACATCTGCGCGGTGCCGTTGGCCTGCGCGGTGAACTCCGGGCTCGGGCTCAGGTCCATCTCGTGCAGGTGGCTCGACAGGCTGTCGTCGGTCACGGGTCGGTCCTCCTCGTCGTCGAGTGTTCTCCGCCCCAGCCAACCCGACCGGGACCCCGGAGGCAACCGTCCGGTCGGGGGGAGGGGTCGAGCGGCGAGGGCGGTGCGCCGAGCGGGTCGGCCCGGCGGTGCGGGTCGTCCGGACCCAGCGGGTCGTCGGTGGACAGGTTGACCAGTGGTCCGCGCGATGCGGTGGTGAAACTGTGGGCGCTGTGCCCATCGTGTCGAACGACGGTTCCCCTCGCCCGGCTCCCGTGGTTCGGTGATGACGGCCCACGAGGCCACCGACCACTCACGAGGAGGTGAGCGCGGTGTTCGAGGAGGGACAGCTCTACTCGGCCGTGACGCAGGACGCCGACGGGACCGTCGAGGTCCATCTCAGCGACAACCACCCCGGGCTCCACGACGCCGGGTACCGGGCCCGCCGCGGGGAGATCGCCGCCGCGTCCCTGGCCCACGAGCGCGGGACGCCGCTGCCGACGATCGACTACTCGCAGGACGAGCACGACATCTGGCGCGTCGTCTGCCGCGAGCTCGCCCCGAAGCACGAGCGCTACGCCCACCCCGAGTTCCTCGCCGGCAAGGCGGCGCTCGGGCTGCCGACCGACCACGTGCCGCAGCTCGACGACGTCACCGCGCTCCTCGAGCCGCTCACCGGCTGGTCCTACACCGCCGCCCCGGGCCTGGTCCCGCTGCGCGACTTCTACGGCGACCTCGGTCGCCGGACCTTCAACTCGACGCAGTACCTGCGGCACGGCAGCAGGCCGCTCTACACGCCGGAGCCGGACATCATCCACGAGGTCGTCGGGCACGGGAACCAGCTCGCGAGCCCCCGCTTCGCCCGGGTCACCGAGGCCGCCGGTCTCGCCTCGCTGCGCCTCGAGACCGACGAGGCGATGAAGTTCGTCGCTGACGTCTTCTGGTTCTCCATGGAGTTCGGCGTCATGGCGCACGGCGAGGACCTCACCGCCTACGGCGCCGGCATCCTCTCGAGCTACGGCGAGATGGACGAGTTCCGGCAGATGGAGATCCGCCCGCTCGACCTCGCCGCCATGGGGACGCTCAACTACGACATCACCGCCTACCAGCCGGTGCTCTTCCGGGCCGAGAGCGTCGACCACCTCGAGGACGTCGTCGGTCACTTCTTCGAGACCGTCGACGACGACCTCGCCGCCCGGCTGCGGGCGCAGGCGTCGGCCTCCGTGTGACGACGCCGCCCCGGCCCGGCGCGGCGCCCCGCCGCCCCGGCATGATGGCCCCGTGCGCGCGCTGAGGAAGACCGCCCCGGGGCCCGGCCTCGAGCTCGTCGAGGTCCCGGAGCCGGAGTGCGGGCCGAAGGACGTCCTCGTCCGGGTGATGCGGACCGGCATCTGCGGCACCGACCTGCACCTCCAGGCGTGGGACGAGTGGGCGGCCGCGACGGTGCGCACCCCGCTGACCCTCGGGCACGAGTTCTTCGGCGAGGTCGTCGAGGTCGGCTCCGACGTCGACCACGTCACCGTGGGGGACCGGGTCTCCGGCGAGGGGCACGTCGTGTGCGGCCACTGCCGCAACTGCCGCGCCGGGCGCCGGCACCTGTGCATCAACACCGTCGGCATCGGGGTGAACCGGGACGGGGCGTTCGCCGACCTCGTCGCGCTCCCGGCGAGCAACGCGTGGGTGCAGCCCGCCGACCTCGACCCCGACCTCGGTGCGCTCTTCGACCCGCTCGGCAACGCCGTCCACACGGCGCTCCAGTGGCCGGTCGTCGGCGAGGACGTCGTCATCACCGGCGCCGGGCCGATCGGCGTCATGGCGACCGCCGTCGTCCGGCACGCCGGGGCGCGGCGGATCGCCGTCACGGACATGTCCACCGACCGCCTCGCGCTCGCCCGGGCCGCCGGGGCCGACCTCGCCGTCGACGTCTCCGCGGGCCAGACCCTCGCCGACGCCCAGGCCTCGCTCGGGATGGTCGAGGGGTTCGACATCGGGCTCGAGATGAGCGGGGCCCCGGCGGCGGTCGAGGACCTGCTCGCCAACATGAACCACGGCGGCCGGGTCGCGATGCTCGGGCTGCCGAAGGACCGGTACGCGGTCGACTGGGGCCGCGTCATCACGCACATGATCACGCTGCGCGGCATCTACGGCCGCGAGATGTTCGAGACCTGGTACCTCATGGGCTCGATGCTCGCGTCGTCGCCGGCGCTCGCGGACGCCGTGTCGTCCGTCGTCACCGGCCGGTACCCGGCGCACGCGTGGGAGACCGCGTTCGCCGAGACCGGTTCGGGCCACGGCGGCAAGGTCGTCCTGGACTGGACCCGATAGAGAGAGGCACGAGCGATGTACGGAGCGGTCAAGGAGCAGCTCGCGGCGACGCTGCGGGAGATCGAGGACGCCGGCCTCCGCAAGGGCGAGCGCGAGATCACGACCCCGCAGTCGGCGCACGTCGGCACGACGGCGGGGGAGTCGCTGAACTTCTGCGCGAACAACTACCTCGGCTTCGCCGACCACCCCGACGTCCTCGCCGCCGGCCGGGACGCCCTCGACACGTGGGGCTTCGGGATGGCGTCGGTGCGGTTCATCTGCGGCACCCAGACCCAGCACACCGCCCTCGAGGAGCGGCTGTCGGACTTCCTCGGGACCGAGGCGACGATCCTGTACTCGTCGTGCTTCGACGCCAACGGCGGTGTCTTCGAGGTGCTCTTCGGCGCCGAGGACGCGATCGTCTCCGACGCCCTCAACCACGCCTCGATCATCGACGGCATCCGACTGTCCAAGGCCGCCCGCTACCGGTACGCCAACGCCGACATGGCCGACCTGCGCACCCAGCTCGAGGCCGCCCGCGACGCCGGCGCCCGGCGGACCTGCGTCGTCACCGACGGGGTGTTCTCGATGGACGGCTCGTACGCGCCGCTCGACGAGATCTGCGACCTCGCCGACGAGTTCGGCGCCATGGTCCTCGTCGACGACAGCCACGCCGTCGGCTTCGTCGGCGAGGGCGGTCGCGGCACGCCGGAGCTCTTCGGCGTCGCCGACCGGGTCGACATCGTCACCGGGACGCTCGGCAAGGCGCTCGGTGGCGCGTCCGGCGGGTACGTCGCGAGCCACCGCGAGGTCGTCGACCTGCTCCGGCAGCGCTCGCGCCCCTACCTGTTCTCCAACTCCGTCGCACCGGTCGTCGTCGCCGGCTCGATCGCGGCGCTCGACCTCGTCGCGTCGTCCGCCGAGGGGCGGGAGCGGCTCGCGGCGAACTCCGCGTTGTTCCGGGAGCTGATGACCGAGGCGGGGTTCGAGCTGCTCCCCGGCAGCCACCCCATCGTCCCCGTGATGTTTCCCGGCGAGGACGGGGCCCGGCAGGCGACGCGGATCGCCGACCACATGCTCGAGCACGGCGTGTACGTCATCGCGTTCAGCTACCCCGTCGTGCCGAAGGGCAAGGCGCGGATCCGGGTGCAGCTGTCCGCGGCGCACTCCGAGGAGGACGTCCGGCGCTGCGTCGAGGCCTTCGTCGCCGGCCGCGACGCCGTCGCCCGATGAGCTAGTCCCGGCGGGTCCGGCGCGGCGCCACCCGCTCGGGGGAGTGCAGCCGGACGAGGACCCGTGCGGTCGAGACCGGCACCCGGTGCGGCGTCGCGAGCGAGACGAGCACCGCCGTCGCCGTCGCGAGCGGGACGGCCCACAGCGCCGGGTTCGCGAGCAGCGCGCCGGTCCAGCCGCCGAGGTCGCCCCGCACCATCGTCGTCCCGAGCGCCACGGTCGTCGTCACGGCGCCGACCACGACGCCGGCGAGCGCCCCGACCGTCGACAGCCGCCGCCACCACACCCCGAGGATGATCAGCGGCGCGAACGTCGCGGCCGCGACGGCGAACGCCAGGCCGACGGTCGTCGCGAGGCCGAGCGGCTCGATGGCCCGGCTCAGCACGTAGGGGAGGAGGACGGCCAGGACGGCCGCGTAGCGGAAGCCGAGGATGCTCGTGGCGTCGCCGCCGGTGATCCGCGCGAGGCGGGGGCGCAGCACCTCCTGGTCGATGACCCCGGTCACCGAGACCGCGAGCCCGGACGCCGTCGACAGGAACGCCGCGAACGCCCCGCCGGCGAGCATCGCGCTCAGCAGGTCGGCGCCGAGGCCGTCGAGGGTCGCGCCGGGCAGCCGCAGGACGATGGAGTCCTCGCGCACCCCGTCGGGCAGGGTCGGGAAGACGACCCGGCCGAGGGCGCCGTACACCGGGGGCAGGAGGTAGAACATCCCGAGGAGGGCGAGGACGGTGACGGTCGTCCGGCGGGCGCCGACCCCGTCGGGGTTGGTGTAGTAGCGCACGAGCACGTGCGGCAGCCCCATCGTCCCGAGGCTCAGGGCGAGCACCGTCGAGGCGGTGCGGTACACGGCGTGGTCGTCGGGGCTGCCGTTCGACAGCGGCTCGTGCCACGAGGGCGGGACGACCGGCGCCGGCTGCCCCGCCCGGAACCACAGGAAGAGCAGGACGAACGCCGGGACGGCGAGCGCGGTGAGCTTGACCCAGTACTGCACGGCCTGGACGAAGGTGATCGAGCGCATCCCACCGGCCCCGACGGCGAGGGCGATGACGACCATGACGACGAGCCCGCCCACCCACGGCGGCGCCCCCGTGACGAGCGTCAGGGTGAGCCCCGCGCCCTGGAACTGGGGGACGAGGTAGAGCCAGCCGATGGCGACGACGAGCACCGACGAGACGACCCGCACCGCCCGCGAGCCGAGCCGGGCCTCGGCGAAGTCCGGCAGGGTGTAGGCCCCGGAGCGGCGCATCGGGGCGGCGACCATGACGAGCAGGACGAGGTAGCCGAGGGTGTAGCCGACGGGGATCCACAGCATCTCGACGCCGCTGCCGTAGACGAGCCCCGCGACCCCGAGGAAGCTCGCGGCGGACAGGTACTCGCCACCGATGGCCGAGGCGTTGAGGCGGGGCGAGACGGTGCGGCCGGCGACGTAGAAGTCGCTCGTGCGCCTCGAGAGCCGCAGCCCGAAGCCGCCGACGACGAGCGTCGTGACGCAGACGAGGACGACGGCGGCGAGCGAGAGCGGCTGGGACACCGGGTCAGCGCTCCTGGACCACGTCGGCGAAGTCGGCCTCGAGCCGCTCGCTCTGCCGGGTGTACCAGCGCGCCAGCAGCCACGCCGTCGGGTAGACGGCGACCCCGAGGACGAGCCACGGCACCCGCACCCCGAGCAGGGTGGCCTGCGACGTCGCCGGCAGGAGTAGGAGGGCGACGGGCAGGGCCGCGACCCCGGTGACGGTGAGCGCGAGGACGGCGAGCGACAGCCGCAGCTGGGCCCGCATGAGGCCGCCGAGGTAGACGTCACCGAGCGCGGTCTCCTCCTCGAGCTCGGTCGTCACCGGGCGGGGGGCGACGGGGGCGGCCCGTCGCCGGGAGCTCGTGACGCGCACGCGCGCCGCGGGCTCGTCGGGGCCGGCCACCGTCAGCCCCCGGCGCGGCGCTCGCCGATGGGACGGCGCAGCAGGGTGTCGCGCAGCTCCTTGGTGTGGCGGCGGCTCACCTGCAGCTCGACGTCGCCGACGAGCACGGCGCAGCGGCCGTGGTCCATCCGCACCTCGCTCACGTGCGGGAGGGCGACGAGGGTGCTGCGGTGGATGCGGACGAACCCGTGCTCGGCCCACTTCTCCTCGAGCACGCTGAGCGGCACCCGGACGAGGTGGCTGCCGCCCTCGGTGTGCAGGCGGGCGTAGTCGCCGTGGGCCTGGGCGTAGCGGATGCGGCTGCGGCTGATGAACCGGGTGACCCCGCCGAGCTCGACGGGGATCGTCTCGTCCTCGACCGCCGGCGGCGCCGGCTCGGGGTGGCGCCCGTCGGAGCGGTCCCGCTGCTCGACGACCCGGCGCACCGCCTCGGCGATCCGGTCGTCGCGCACCGGCTTCATCACATAGTCCGTCGCGTCGAGCGCGAAGGCGTCGACGGCGTGCCGCTCGTGCGCCGTGACGAAGACGACCTGGGGCCGGACGGCGAAGCGGCTGATGACGCGGGCGAGGGCCATCCCGTCGAGCCCGGGCATCGAGATGTCGCTGAAGACGACGTCGACGTCGCGGGTGTCCAGCAGCTGGAGGGCGTCGGTCCCGCTCGAGGCGGAGAGGACCTCCGCGACCCGGTCGTCCCGGTCGAGCAGCCAGCCGAGCTCGGAGAGCGCGGGGAGCTCGTCGTCGACGACGAGGGCGACGAGTCCGGCACCGGCGGAGGACATGGGCGGAAGCCTACGACCAGCCCCGGTCCTGGGCGTGGACCCCGGGTGCGAACTTCGGCACACGGAAGGTCACCTTCGTCCCGGCCCCGGGGGCGGTGTCGACGACGAGGCCGAACTCGTCGCCGTAGACCTGGCGCAGCCGCGCGTCGACGTTGCCGAGGCCGACCGAGTCCCGGGTGGAGGCCCCGTCGAGGACGGCGCGAACGGTCTCGGGGTCGGTGCCCACGCCGTCGTCCTCGACGGCGATCTCGGCCTCCGTCCCGAGGTCGGTCGCGGTGATCGTCACCCGGCCGGGGCCCTCCTTGCCCGCCAGGCCGTGGCGGACGGCGTTCTCGACGAGCGGCTGGACCGCGAGGTAGGGGAGTGACACCGGGAGCACCTCGGGGGCGACGAGGAGGGAGACCCCGAGACGGTCGCCGAACCGGGCCTGCTCGAGGACGAGGTAGCGTTCGACGTTGCGCAGCTCCTCGGCGAGGGTCGTGAACGTGCCGCCGGTGCGCAGCGCGTAGCGGGTGAAGTCGGCGAAGTCGAGGAGCAGCTCGCGGGCCCGGTCGGGGTCGGTGCGCACGAACGAGGCGATCGCCGCGAGGCTGTTGTAGATGAAGTGCGGGCTGATCTGCGCCCGCAGCGCCCGCAGCTCGGCCTCCATGACCCGGTTGCGGGTGCGGGCGAGCTCGGCGAGGGCGAGCTGGCTGCTCACCCAGGCCGCGACCTCCTCGGTCGCCTTCGTGAGGCCGGGCGAGGGGTTCTCGGTCCACGCGGTGAGGGTGCCGACGACGAGGTCGTCCGTCACGAGTGGTGCGGTGACGGCGACCCGGATCGGGCAGAGCGGGTCGGTGCAGGCCACGGCGTCGGCGCGGTGGGCCACGGTGCGGCCGCTCTCCATCGTCCGCTCCACGAGGGGCTCGACGAGCCGGCGGTGGTGCTCCCCTGCGCCGGTCCAGGACAGGCACGTCCCGCCCCCGGTGATCGACACGGCGTGTGCCCCGAGGATGGACAACAGGTGGCGCCCGGCGCGCTCCGCCGACTCGGCCGTCAGGCCGTCGCCGAGGTGCTGGGAGGCCAGCGAGGCGGTGTGCAGCGTCGCGTACGTCGCCCGGTCGGTCGCGGAGATGAACCCGCGTCCCCGGCTGCGGCGCAGGAGGAGGACGGCGAGCCCGAGGAGCAGCCCGAACCCGGCGACGAGCACCGCCGTCGGCCAGTGGAAGCTGCCCGTCATGGGCACACCCTAGGCTGCTCCGGTGCCCGTGACCCCTGGCTCCGAGAGCCCCGCCGTGGCCGCCGTCACCCGTCTCGCCGAGCTGCCCGGCGTCCCCGAGCGCGTCGAGGCCGCCCGGGAGGCCTGCACCCGCCTGCGCTGGCACCAGGCCCTGCGCCGCCGCATCCCCGAGGCGGCCGCGGAGTCCCGGGTCCGGGGCGCCGCCTTCAGCGCCGAGCTCGAGGGGGCGTCGCTGCCCACCGACGTCGTCCGCGACGTCATGCGCGGGGCCGCGACGTGGTCGCCGGACCCGGACCCGGTCGAGCGGGCCGTGCGCGGCGTCGTCGCCGCGACCGCCGAGACCGAGGCGCTGGCCGCGGTCGTCCTCCGCTCACCGCTGCAGGCCCTCGCCCGGCTGCACACCGTCTCGACCCGTGGGACGGTGCCGGACGAGGCGCTCGGCCGGCCCCGGCTGCCCGGGGAGGACGCCGTCGAGCTCGCCGAGGTCGGACCCGCCCCGTCCGCCGAGGTCGTCGCCGCGCGGCTGCGCGACGTCGTCGCGGTGCTCCTCGCGACGCCCCGCCTGCCGGTCGTCGTCGCGGCCGCCGTCGTCCACGCCGAGCTCGCGACGGTGCGCCCGTTCGTCCGCGGGAACACCGTCGTCGCGCGGGCCCTGGAACGGGCGACGGTGCAGGCCGCGGGCCTGGACCCGACCGGGGTCGCCGTCCTCGAGGCGGGTCACGCGGCGGGTGGCACGGCGCCGTACGTCGGCGCGCTCGCCGCATACTCCCGGGGGGATGCGGCCGGGGTGGGCCTGTGGGTCGGGCACTGTTGCGACGCAGTGCAGGCGGGCGCCACCGAGGGGATGCGGGTCGCCGACGCGGTGCTCGCCGGACGGCTCGCGTGAGGCCCGTCGGAGGCACGCCGCTGAGCGAGTGCTGAGACGGTTCGACGAACGGGTGCCGCGGGCTTGCGTCAAGTGGCAGGGATGGGACACGATTGTCCTACTCGCTCCCCTTCGGGGTCGAGCGAACGGCGAACCGGCTTCTCCCCCCCGGAGCTCGGCTCGCCGACGGCCCCGGTTGTCCCCCCGACCGGGGCCGTCCCATGTCCGGGGTCCGTCCGTGGCCCCGGCCGGGTCGGAGCCCGATCGTCGGCGGCGGGTCGGTCGCGGGGACGGGCGCCGGGTGGGCCCGACACCGGGTGCCGTCGGTCGTCCACAGGCGGCTCGCGAGCCCACCGGTCGTCCACAGATCGGTGCCGGGCCTCCTCGGCGGCGAGGTCCCCGGCGAGGCTCGACGCATGCCCAGGACCCCCGCCGTCGCCGTCGTCGCCGCCTCCGGAGGGCTGGGGGCGAGCACCCTCGCCCTCGCCGTCGGGCGACGTCTCGCGGCGACCGGCCCTCCCTCCCTCGTCGTCGACCTCGACCTCGACGGGGGCGGTCTCGACGTCACCGCCGGCGTCGAGCACCTCCCCGGCCGGCGGTGGCCCGGGCTCGCGGGGGCCCGGGGACGACTGCCGGTCGAGGCGCTCGTCGGCTCGCTCCCCACCGAGGACGGCTGCTCGCTCCTCGCGGGCGGCGGCCCGGGTCGTCCGCCGCCGGCGGCGCGCACGGTCGAGGACGTCCTCGCGTCCTCGGTCGCCGGCCGGCACCGGCTCGTCCTGGACTGTCCTCGCGCCTCGGCGCACCTCGCGGCCGTCCTCGACCTCGTCCCGCTCGTCCTCGTCGTCCTCGGCCTGCGGACCCGTGCGCTCGCCGACGCGGACGCGCTCGTCGACCGCCTCCTCGGCGGTGACGACCGCGCGACGCCGGGGCCGGACGTGCGGCTGGTGACCCGCGGGCCCCGGCCCCGCGCCGAGCTGCTCGACGACGTCGTCGGTCACCTCGGCGTCTCCCACCTGGGACACCTCGGCGACGACCCGCGGGTCGTCCGCGACGCCGAGCGAGGGCTGTGGCCCGGCACCGGGCGCGACGAGGTGCGCGTGCTCGCGGACCGCGTCGTCGAGGTCCTCGAGGCCGTGGCCGCGGACGGACCCGCCGCCGTCGCGGACCGCGCGTCGTGACGGGCGGACGGCCGGCGCTCGAGGACGGGGTCGCGCGCTCGATCCGCGCCGGTCTCGGGCCGAGTGCGGACACGATCGCCCGCGTCGCCGCCGAGCAGGCGGCGGTCCTCGGCGCCGACGCGCACCGGGCGACGGCGGAGGCCCTGACGGCCCGGCTCGTCGGGCTCGGCCCGCTCGCCGGGGTCGTCGCCGACGACCGGGTCACCGACGTCCTCGTCAACGGCGACGGCCGGGTGTGGGTGGACCGCGGGCACGGCGTCGAGGAGGCCGGCACCCGGGTCCCCACCGAGGACCTGCGGCCGCTCGCCGTCCGCCTCGCCGGCGTCGCCGGCCGGCGGCTCGACGACGCCCAGCCGTGGGTCGACGGGGTCCTCCCCGGGGGGATCCGTCTCCACGCGGTGCTCCCTCCGCTGGCGGAGGACGGCCCGCACCTGAGCCTGCGGGTCGCCCGGCGCCGGCCGGGTGGGGTGGACGCCCTCGTGCGCTCCGGTGCGGTGAGCGAGGCGGGTGCCGGGCTGCTGCGCGCCGTCGTCGCCGCCCGGCTCGGTGTCCTCGTCACCGGGGGGACGGGTGCGGGCAAGACGACCCTCCTCGGCGGTCTGCTCGCGCAGTGTCCGCCGACGGAGCGCATCGTCGTCGTCGAGGACGTCCGCGAGCTCGACCCCGACCATCCGCACGTCGTGCGCCTCCAGGGTCGCGCGCCCAACGTCGAGGGGGTCGGTGGGGTGAGCCTGTCCGACCTCGTGCGGCAGGCCCTGCGGATGCGCCCGGACCGGCTCGTCGTCGGGGAGGTGCGCGGCGCCGAGGTCCGCGAGCTCCTCGCCGCGCTCAACACCGGACACGACGGTGGCGCCGGCACCCTCCACGCGAACGGTCCCGAGGAGGTCCCCGCGCGGCTCGAGGCGCTCGGGGCCCTCGCCGGGATGCCGCGGGTCGCGGTCCACGCCCAGCTCGCCGGCGCCGTCGGGGTCGTCGTGCACGTCGTGCGTGACGGGCCGTCGCGGCGGGTCGGCGGGCTCGGTGTCCCCGTGACCCGTCCCGACGGGCTCGTCGAGGTCCGGACCGCCGCCGTGGACAGTCCCGCGGGCGTGCGCCCGGGCCGGGGCTGGGCGACCCTGCAGGACCGGCTCTCCGGTTCGCCGGGCGTGGACGGTGACCGGTCGTGAGCGTCGCGGCGGTCCTCGCCGTCCTCGCCGTCCTGCTGCTGCCGGGCGGAGGCCGGGACGACCGGGCGCCGCCCCGTGCCGGGTTCGTCCGGCGGGTCCGGCTCGTCGTCGGCCGCCTCCGCGCGGTGAGCCGCCCGGCGCCCGGCGCCGACTGGGTCGCCGACCTCGGCGACGTCACGGGGGTCGGCCTGGTCGCCGGCCTCGACGTACACCGCGCCGTCCTGGCCGCGGGCCGCTCACCCGCCGTCGCCCGCGCAGCCCCGTGGCTGGCGGAGCGGGTCGGTGCCGCCCTCCGGGACGGCGGGTCGGTGTCGTCCTGCCTCTCGGACCCGCCGGGTGACCTCACCGCCGCCGCCCGGGACGACCTCGGGGTGCTCGCCCGGGCGCTGCGGCTCATCGAGGAGACCGGCGCACCGGCGTCCGGGGTGGTCCTCGCGGCCGCCACGGCGGTCCGGGAAGGGGCCGCGGTCCGGGCCCGGACGGAGGCCGCCGTCGCGGGACCCCGGGCCAGCATGCGGCTGCTCACCGCCCTGCCGCTCGTCGGACCTCTCGGAGGCGTGCTCCTCGGACTCGACCCGGCGTCGCTCTACGGGTCCCCTGCCGCCCGCGCCTCGCTCGCCGCCGGGGTCGTCCTCACGGCGCTCGGCTGGCTCCTCGCGCGACGGCTCGTCGCGCGGGCACGGCGGCCGCTCGGCACGGACGGGCGGGTCCGGTGACGGCCGCCCTGCTCGCCCTCGCGGCGGTTCTCCTCCGGCCACGTCACCGTCCGTCGTTCCCGGTCGCGCGGTCGGGCCCGTCCGGCCGCGGCGGCGGGGGGACGGCGACGGTCGACGAGGCCGCCGTCGCCCTCGCCATGCTCGCCGCCGTGCTCCGCGGCGGGTCCGGGGCGGTCGAGGCGCTCGAGGCGGTCGCGGCCGTGGACGACGGGCCGGCGGGTGCGGAGCTGGCCGTCGTCGCCGCCGCCCACCGGTGGGGCGAGCCGCCCGCGCGGGCCTGGGAGCACGTCGGGCCCGGATGGGCTCCGGCCGCCGCGGCGTGGCAGGCCGCCCTGTCCGCCGGTGCCGCGCCCTCGGGCCTGGTCGAGGCGGCCGCCGAGCGCGTCCAGGCCGCCGAGGGCCGGCGGGTCGAGGCGAGCATCGAGCGGGCCGGGGTGCTGCTCGTCCTCCCCCTCGGGCTGTGCTTCCTGCCGGGCTTCCTCGCGACGACCGTCGTGCCGGTCGTGCTGCTCCTGCTCGGCGGTCTGCGATGAGCCCCGTCCACAGGCGCCCGGCTCCCTCGCCCACGGTCCACAGATCGCGCGAGGCCCTCGTCCCGGGCGACGGTCCGGGGAAGCGTGGACGGTGGACGCGACGGTCGCGTCCGGAACGAGGGAGGAACGATGACGACACGCACCATCCGCACGCTGCGCGCGGCGGTCCGGCACCTGCGCGACCTGGGGGAGGAGGGCATGACGACGGCCGAGTACGCGGTCGGGACGGTGGCCGCGGTCGCCTTCGCGGCGCTGCTGCTCACCGTCGTCCGGTCGGGGCCGGTCGAGGCCGCCCTCACCGACATCGTCGTCTCGGCGCTCGGGACGTGACGCGAGGCCCCCGTCGGGAGGCCGGGGCGGTCACGGCGGAGATCGCCGTGGCCGTCCCGGCCCTCGTGCTGCTCCTCGCGGTCGCCCTGGCGGCGGTCGTCTCCGGCGTCGACCGGGTGCGCGCCGTCGACGCGGCCCACGTCGGGGCGAGGGTCCTAGCCCGGGGCGAGCCCGCCGCGTCGGCCCGAGAGGCCGCCGAGGCGGTCGCGCCGGACGGCGCCGAGGTCGCGCTCGCGGTCGACGGTGACCTCGTCCGGGCTCGGGTCAGCGTCCGCCTCCCGGCGACGCTGCGTGCCCTGGGCGTGCCCCCACCTCGTCCCGTCACGGCCACGGCGCGGTCCGAGGCGGCGGGGACGAGCCCGTGAGTCGGTGGCCCGCCCGGGCCGGTGGGGTTGCCCGTGGGGCCGGCAGGCGCCCGGGCCGGTGGGGTGGCCCGTGACCCGGCCGGCGGACGTGCAGGAGGAGCGGGGCGGTGGGTCCGTGCTCGTCCTCGGCCTCTGCGCGGTGCTCGTCGTCGTCCTCGTCGCCGCGCTGCACGGCACGTCCGTCGTCGCCGACCTCCACCGGGCCCGTGGCGCCGCGGACCGGGCCGCCCTCGCCGCCGCCGTCCCGCTCACGGTCGGCGGGCCCGTCGACTGCGCCGGCGCGTCGGCGCTCGTGCGGCACGACGGAGGGGTGGTCACCGGGTGCGACCCGCTCGCCGACGGCACCGTCGTCGTCTCCGTCGCCGTCGGGCTCCCGCCCGCCGTCTCCCGCTGGCCGGGGGTCCCCGAGGCCGTCACCGCGCGGGCGCGGGCGGGGGTGGAGTGACCGAGGGCGGAGAGCCCGAGGACGGGTCGACGTCCGTTCGGCACCGGCCGCAGCGGGCGCCGCGCTCAGCCGCGGGGCGGGGGAGGCGGCGGGACCGTGCCGCCGCCGGAGGTGCGCGACGAGTCGTCCGAGGTCGTCGGGGCGGTCGTCGTCGAGCCGTCACCGGTGCCCCGGCCGTCCGTGACCTCGGCGCGACGGCTCTCGGTCCCCGGGCCCGACTGTCGCCCGGCGTTCCGCTCGTCGGCCTCCCGGCGCAGCCGCTGGGTCTCCTCCTCGTGGGCCCGGCGCTCGGCCTCGAGCTGGCGGTCGCGCGCCGCGACCTCGTCCTTCATCCGCTGCTCCTCGGCCGCCCGCTGCTCCTTCGCGCGGCGCTCGGCCTCCTTGGTGTCGTGGCGGCGCCGACGGGACCGGCGGGCCCCGGTGCGCAGCACGGCCCAGCCGAGCCAGAACAGCGAGATGAGCACCATGCCGGCGACGAGGAAGACGATCGGCGGCAGGTTGACCGAACCGCCGAGGACGTCGATGACGACGGGGTCCTCGAGCCGGACCGCCCCCACGACGAGCAGCGCCCCGAGACCCAGGGCGACGAGGACGAGGACGATGCCGAGGAGGATCATGTCCCGGACCCTACTCCGACCCCGGGCCGGTGCGCCCCACGGAGCCGGGGGCCGCGTCGGCGCAGGTCAGCCGCCCGCGTCGAGGGCGAGCTCGAGGACGGTGACCGCGCCGCGCTTGTCGAGGGGCTCGTTGCCGTTCCCGCACTTCGGGGACTGCACGCAGGCGGGACAGCCGGTGCGACAGGGGCAGCCGAGCACGGCGTCGCGTGTGGCCCGGACCCACGTGCCGAAGGCGGAGAAGGCCCGGTCGGCGAAGCCGGCCCCACCGGGGTACCCGTCGTAGACCATGACGGTCGGCAGACCGGTGTCCGGGTGCAGGGCCGTCGACACCCCGCCGACGTCCCACCGGTCCGACGTCGCGACGAGGGGCAGCATCCCGATGGCCGCGTGCTCGGCGGCGTGCAGCGCGCCCGGGACGTCCGCGGGGGCGACGCCCGCCGCGGCGAGGGCGTCCTCGGACACCGTCCACCAGACCGCGCGGGTCGTGAGGGGCCGCTCGGGCAGGTCGAGGGCGTGGGTGCCGATCACCTCACCCGACGGCAGGCGACGGACGAAGTCGGTGACCCGGTGTGTGACCCGGACCTGCCCGAAGGCGACCTCGACCCGGGCCCGGTCGGCCCGGCGCTCCGTCGCGAGGATGTCGAACCGGCTCACCGAGCGGGCGTGCGTCGACCACCCGGGGTCCCCCCGGACCGCGGTGGCCGTGCGCTGCTCCAGGTCGAGGTCGGTGACGACCCACGTCTCGCCCTGGTGGACGTGGACCGCCCCGGTGTGCACCTGGGCGTGCGCCGACGCCTCGTCGACCGTTCCGACGACCCGGCCGGTACGGGCCTCGACGACCGCGACGAGCGACCCGGCGCCGCGGAGCGAGATGTGCTCGGCGGGACGGTCCTCGCGGGCCCAGTACCACCCGGTCGGGCGGCGCCGCAGGATCCCGCGCTCGACGAGGACGTCGAGCAGCCCGCGGGTCTGCTCGCCGAAGAGCGCGAGGTCGGCGTCCACGACCGGCAGCTCGGCCGCGGCCGCGGCGAGGTGCGGCGCGAGGACGTGCGGGTTGTCGGGGTCGACGACCGTGGCCTCGACCGGGGCGCCGAACACCGCCCGGGGGTTGCGCACGAGGTAGCTGTCGAGGGGATCGTCGGCGGCGACGAGCACGGCCAGGGACTCCTCGCCGCCCCGGCCCGCCCGCCCCGCCTGCTGCCACAGGCTCGCCCGGCGACCCGGCCAGCCCGCCATGACGACGGCGTCGAGCCCGTGGACGTCGATGCCCAGCTCGAGGGCGTTCGTCGCCGCGAGACCCCGGACCGCGCCGGAGCGCAGGCCCCGCTCGATCTCGCGGCGGTCCTGCGGGAGGTAGCCGCCGCGGTAGGCGGCGACCGTCCCCGCCGCCTCCGGGTCGGCCGACTCCAGCCGCCGGCGGGCGCCGGACGCCAGGGCCTCGGCCCCGGCGCGGCTGCGGGCGAACGCGACCGTCTGCACGCCCCGGTCGACGAGCGTGGCGAGGATCTCCGCGGCCTCGGTCGTCGCCGAGCGTCGCTCCCCGTCCTCGCCGACCTCGGGCTCCCACAGCCCGAACGTCATCGCGCCCCGCGGCGAGCCGTCCCGGGTCACCGCGCGCACCGGCAGCCCGGTGAGCCGGGAGGCGTGGTCCGCGGGGTCGCTCACCGTCGCCGAGGCGAGCACGACCGTCGGCTCGGACCCGTACCGGGCGGCGACGCGGCGCAGGCGTCGCAGGACGGCCGCGACGTGGGCGCCGAACACCCCGCGGTAGACGTGGCACTCGTCGACGACGACGTACCGCAGGCCGCGCAGGAAGCGCGACCACCGCTCGTGCCCGGGCAGCAGCGAGTGGTGCAGCAGGTCGGGGTTGGTGAGGACGAGGTTCGCGTGCTCGCGCACCCACCGGCGCTCGTCGGTGGGGGTGTCGCCGTCGTAGGTCGCCGCCCGCACGCCGGGGAGGGCGAGGGAGTCCAGGCGGGCGAGCTGGTCACCGGCGAGCGCCTTCGTCGGGGAGAGGTAGAGGGCCGTCGGCGCGTGCAGGCCCGACGCCCCGGTGACGAGGGCGTCGAGGACCGGGACGAGGTAGCCCAGGCTCTTGCCCGACGCGGTGCCGGTGGCGAGGACGACGTGCTGCCCCGCCCTCGCGAGGTCGACCGCCTCCCGCTGGTGGCTCCAGGGGCGCTGCACGCCGATGCCGTGCAGGGCCGCGAGCACGGGCGGTGCCAGGTCGTCCGGCCACTGCGCGAGCCGGGCCGGGCGGGCGGGCAGCCGCTCGACGTGGAGCAGCCGTTCGGCTCGTGATCCATCCGCCAGCCGGGCGAGGAGGTGAGCCGAGGTGGACACGTTGGTTACGGTAACCCCAGGATCGGACACCACGACGGTGGCCGGGCCCCGACCGACCGACCCTGCGGCACCAGAGGAGCACGACGCGTGGAGCTCTCCGTCACCACGTCCCGCACCGACGACATCAGCTTCGTGACGGTGGAGGGGGAGGTCGACGTGCACACGGCCGCACAGCTGCGGCAGACGCTCGACCAGGAGATCGCGGAGGGCTTCGTCCGCCTCGTCGTCGACCTCGACAGCGTCGGCTTCCTCGACTCCACCGGCCTCGGCGTGCTCGTCGGGCGGCTCAAGCTCGTCCGCAACGCCAACGGCTGGCTGCGGGTCGTCTGCACGAGCGACCGCATCCTGCGGGTCTTCCGCATCACCGGGCTCGACAAGGTCTTCTCCATCCACGCGACGGTCGCCGAGGCCCGCGCCGCCTGAGGTCCCGCTCCCGGGTGCAGGGTGTGAACCGCGTCACCCCGGCCCGGAGGGGCGTGACCCGTGAGGTCACGGGTACAGTCCACCCCGACCGTCCTGGCGCGAGCACCGGTCGACCGTGGTCCCGGTGACGTCCGGGGGCGGCGACGGGCCCGTGCGACGGAGGTCCCCCGTACGCCGTCAAGGAGGATGGAATGTCACCCCTCGCACTCGCGAGTGCCGACTCGGGCTCCCTGGGCCTGTCCGGGACGAACCAGACACTGGTCGTCACGGTCGCGGTCATCGCCCTCGTGGCCCTCGTCATGGGCTTCGTGTTCCGCCGGCAGGTCCTGGCCGCCGACACCGGCACGGACTCCATGCGCGAGATCGGCGCCGCCGTCGAGGAGGGAGCGCAGGCCTACCTCGGGCGGCAGTTCCGCACCCTCGGCATCTTCGTCGTCCTCGTCTTCGCCCTGCTGCTCCTCCTGCCGGCGGACACGGCGGGCGTGCGCTGGGGCCGTTCCGGGTTCTTCGTCGTCGGCGCGCTGTTCTCCGCCGCCATCGGCTACCTCGGGATGAGCCTGGCCGTGAAGGCCAACGTCCGCGTCGCCTCCGCCGCACGCGGCGAGGGCGGGCGCGACCTCGGGATGAAGATCGCCTTCCGCACCGGCGGCGTCGTCGGCATGGCGACGGTCGGCCTCGGACTGCTCGGCGCGGCCGTCGTCGTGCTCGTCTACCGCGGCGAGGCCCCGGACGTCCTCGAGGGCTTCGGCTTCGGCGCCGCGCTCCTCGCGATGTTCATGCGGGTCGGCGGTGGCATCTTCACCAAGGCCGCCGACGTCGGCGCCGACCTCGTGGGCAAGGTCGAGGCGGGCATCCCCGAGGACGACCCGCGCAACGCGGCGACGATCGCCGACAACGTGGGCGACAACGTCGGTGACTGCGCCGGCATGGCCGCCGACCTCTTCGAGTCCTACGCCGTCACCCTCGTGGCGGCGCTGATCCTCGGCTCGGTCGCCTTCGGCGAGTACGGCCTCGTCTTCCCGCTCGTCATCCCCGCCATCGGCGCCCTCACCGCGCTGCTCGGGGTGTACATCACCAAGGCCCGCCCGGGCGAGAACGCCCTGAGCGCCATCAACCGCGGCTTCTACATCGCCGCCGGCATCTCCGTCGTCCTCTCCGCGGTGGCGTCCTTCGTCTACCTCCCCTCGTCCTACGCCGACCTCGGCTCGACGAACGAGGAGATCGGAGCGCTCGCCGGCGACCCGCGGGTCACCGCGATCCTCGCCGTCGTCATCGGCATCGTGCTCGCCGGCGTCATCCTCTGGCTCACCGGCCACTACACCGGCACCGACAAGCGCCCCACGATGGACGTCGCCCGCACCTCGCTCACCGGCCCGGCGACCGTCGTGCTCTCCGGCATCGGCGTCGGCCTGGAGTCGGCCGTCTTCACCGCGGCGATCATCGGTGGCGCGGTCTACCTCGCCTTCCTCCTCGGGGGCGGCTCGGTCGCCCTGTCGCTCTTCCTCGTCGCGCTCGCCGGCTGCGGGCTGCTCACGACGGTCGGCGTCATCGTCGCGATGGACACCTTCGGTCCGGTGTCCGACAACGCCCAGGGCATCGCCGAGATGTCCGGGGACGTCGACGGCGAGGGCGCGCAGATCCTCACCGAGCTCGACGCCGTCGGCAACACGACGAAGGCCATCACGAAGGGCATCGCGATCGCGACGGCCGTCCTCGCGGCCACCGCCCTCTTCGGCTCCTACACCGATGCCTGGCAGAGCGCCCTCGAGGACATCGACCCGAACGCGCTCTCCCCGGAGCAGCTGCAGTCGGCGCAGGACTTCGTCATCGACGCCCAGGGCCTCATCACGACGCCGTCGACGCTCGTCGGGCTCATCCTCGGCGCGGCGGTCGTCTTCCTCTTCTCCGGGCTCGCCATCAACGCGGTGACCCGGGCGGCCGGCGCCATCGTCTTCGAGGTGCGTCGCCAGTTCCGCGAGATCCCCGGGATCATGGACCGCACGGCGAAGCCGGAGTACGGCAAGGTCGTCGACATCTGCACGAGGGACTCGCTGCGCGAGCTCGCGACGCCCGGTCTGCTCGCCGCCCTCGCGCCCGTCGCGGTCGGCTTCGGCCTCGGCATCGGCGCGCTCGCCGGCTTCCTCGCGGGGGCCATCGGCAGCGGGGCGCTCATGGCGGTCTTCCTCGCCAACTCCGGTGGTGCCTGGGACAACGCGAAGAAGATCGTCGAGGACGGCCACCACGGGGGCAAGGGCACCCAGGCCCACGAGGCGACGATCATCGGTGACACCGTCGGGGACCCCTTCAAGGACACCGCCGGCCCGGCCATCAACCCGCTCATCAAGGTGATGAACCTCGTCTCGGTGCTCATCGCTCCGGCCATCGTCACCCTGTCGATCGGGGTCGACTCCTCCGCGCCGATCCGCTACGGCATCGCGGGCGTCGCGCTCGTCGTGCTCGTCGCGGCGGTCGCCTGGTCCAAGAGCAAGGACCTCGCGATCGGGGGCGACGACATCGACCCCGACGTCGACACGAGCGAGTCCGACAACGACCCGGCGCCCGCCCAGGCCTGACCGCCCGGCGGTGCCACCCGTCGAGCGAACAGGACACGCCGTCCGGCCCGTGCCGGGCGGCGTGTCCCCTCCTCCCGGTCCGGACGCGGGCGGACGCGGCCGGTGCACCCGCTCCCGGGACCCCGCACCGTCCGGGCACGTCGGGCAATAGGCTCGGACCCGATGACCGCCTCCCCGCCCCGCACCGACGACGCCCTCCTCCCGCTCCTGCGCGCCGACCTCGTGACGTCGGGCTTCACCGTGGACGGGGTGACCGGACTGCTCGGCCCGATGGCCGCCGCCGCGCTCGACCGCGACCAGGCGCTGCCCGCCCAGCGCGTGACGGCCGAGTCCAGCGCCCCCTGCGCGGCCCTGGTCCGCCTCTTCACCCTCGGCGACCCGGTCGACGCGACGGAGGTGGCCGCGGCCCTGCCGACGCTCGGGGTCGAGGGGGCGGTCCGGCTGGGTCTCGTCGCACCGGAGGGCGACGCCGTCGTCGCCCGCTGCGACCTGCGCCCCTACGCCGCCGACGGGACGGACTGGTGGGTCGCCTCCGACCTCGCCGAGCTCGCGACGGGGCGCCCGCTCACCCCCGACCACGTGCTCGGGGTCGGCGGGGCGTCGACGACCCTCGCCTCCTGGACGCCGCGGCCTCGGGTCGCCCGGGTCCTGGACGTCGGCACCGGCTCCGGGGTCCAGGCGCTCCACCTCGCGGCGCACGCGGACGAGGTCGTCGTCACCGACCTGTCCGAGCGCGCGCTCGGGTACGCCCGGTTCAACGCCGCCCTCAACGGCACGGGCTGGCAGGTGCGGTCCGGGTCGATGCTCGAGCCCGTCGCGGGCGAGCGCTTCGACCTCGTCGTCTCCAACCCGCCGTTCGTCATCACCCCGCGCTCCGGCGTCGTCCCGCTCTTCGAGTACCGCGACGGCGGCCGGCCCGGGGACGAGGTCGTGCGCGACCTCGTGCGCTCCGTCGGCGACCACCTCGAGCCGGGCGGCATCGCCCAGCTGCTCGGGAACTGGGAGGTCCCCCGCGGGGCTGACTGGACCGAGCGGGTCGGCGAGTGGCTCGAGGGGACCGGCCTCGACGCGTGGGTCGTCCAGCGGGAGACCCAGGACCCGGCGGCCTACGCCGAGACCTGGGCCCGCGACGGCGGGCACCACCCGGGGACGGCGGACTTCAACGCGATGTACTCGGCGTGGCTCGACGACTTCGCGGCGCGGGACGTGGAGGCGATCGGCTTCGGCGTCATCACCCTGCAGCGACCCGCCACCGACCGGGCCCCCTTCCGCGACCTCGTCGACGTCCCGGCGCCCGTCGAGCAGCCGATGGGCCCGAGCGTGCTCGCGGGGATACGGGCGCGCACGTGGCTCGCCGAGCAGGACGACGACGCCGTCCTCGCGGTGTCCTGGCGGACGGCGCCGGACGTCACCGAGGAGCGGCACACGGTGCCGGGGGAGACCGACCCCCGGGTCATCCTCCTGCGCCAGGGCGGAGGGCTGCGCCGCCAGCTCCCGCTCTCGACGGTGACCGCGGCCTTCGTGTCGGTGTGCGACGGCGAGCTGTCGGCGCGGGCGGCCGCGGCCGCCATCGCCGGGCTGCTCGACCTCGACGACGCCGAGGTCCGGGCCGAGATCCTCGTCCTGCTGCGCGCGGCCGTCGCGGACGGCATGCTCGTCCGTGAGGTCGCGCCTCCTCGATGAGAACCCCCTCATCGACGTCTCCTCGTCGTCTCACCCCGGTGCCGGAGAGTCGTGGCAACGGTCGACGGAGGGTCGGCCACGAACGAGAGGAACGATGATGAGGACTCCTTCGCGCAAGGCCTGGGTCGTCAGCGGGGCGCTCGGCGCCGTGGCCGTGGCCGGGACGACGGTGGCCGGCGGCGCCATGGCCGACGAGCGGGGCGACGCCCGCGTCGGCGACGGCGTGCAGGCCACGTCCGGCCCGTCCGCCACCCCGGCGGCCTCGACCCCGGCGAGCACCCCTACGGCGAGTGCCGACCCCGCCTCGACGAGCGCGCCGACGGCCCCGACGCCGCAGTCGCCCACCACCCCGGCGTCGGCCGCGACCCCGCAGAGCCCCGCGACCCCGGCGTCCGCCGCGTCCCCCGCGACCCCGGCGTCCGCCTCCTCCCCGGTGACGCCCGCGTCGGCGCCCTCGCCCCGGACCCCGGCGAGCCCGGCCACCCCGGTGTCGCCGGCCAGCCCGGTGTCCGCCCCCAGCCCGGTGTCGCCGCAGAGCCCGGCGAGCCCCGCCTCGGCCCAGAGCCCCGTGTCGGCCGCGTCCCCGGCCAGCCCGGCCTCGGCCCCGAGTGCCGACTGACGCCCGCCACGACGCCGCGCTGCTCACCGGTGGTGCGGCGTCGGACCTCCTCGAGGCGGTCCTCGCGACGAGCGGGGGCCGCCTCGTCGGTCATGTCCTCGACGCCGTGCACCCGCGGCCCGGCGCGGGGACGAGCGTCGGGTACCGGGTGAGCGTCGACCGTCCGCCGGCGGCCCCCGTCGAGGAGTACCTCGTGCTCTCGACGGCCCACCCGCGCGGTCTCGACGAGCGCGCCCCCGGTCTCGTCGTCCTCGACGACGGCCGCCACCGGGTCCTCGCCTGGCGCTTCCCGGACGACCCCCTGCTGCCCGGCCTGGCGACGGCGTGCGACCCCGCCCGGGTCGGGTCGGTGCTGCCGGGAGCGCGTCCCGTCGTCGCCGTCGACCTCCTCGGCTACCGGCCGCTGCGCCGCGCCGTCGTGCGGGTGCGCACCGGGGAGGGGGAGCGCGACGTGGCCTACGTCAAGGTGCTCCGCACGACGCCGGGGGCCGCCGGGGGTGCCGCCGACGTCACGGCGCGGCACGGGATGCTGCGGGGGGCAGGCCTCCCGGTCCCGGCGGTGACGGCGTCCACGCCGGACGGCCTCGTCGTGCTCGAGGCGGCCGAGGGGGAGCCGCTCGCCCAGGCGGTCGCGGCGGACGGCGCCGCGGGCCTCGGCGTGCCCGACCTCGTCGCGCTCCTCGACCGCCTGCCCCCGGCGGTCCTCGACCTGCCGCGGCGCGCGCCGTGGTCGGACCGGGCGGACGAGTTCGCCGGCGCCCTGGAGGGCACCGCGTGGGGTCGTCGGGCGGCCCGGGTCGCCGGCGCCGTCGGGAGCGGCTCGCGCCGGGCCGACCTCGGGCCGCTCGTGCCGACCCACGGAGACCTCCACGACGGCCAGGTCACGGTGCGGCCGGGACCGGCCGGCTGGGTCGTCGCGGGACTGCTCGACGTCGACACGGTGGGCCCCGGTCACCGGGTCGACGACCTCGCGTGCCTCCTCGCCCACGCCGTGTCCCTCGGGGCGGCGGGTGCGGCGACGGCCCGGCGCTGGCGCACCGAGGCGGCCCGCGTCGTCGACGCCGACGCCCTCGACGTCCGGACGGCCGGGGTGCTGCTCTCGCTCGCGGCCGGGGCCCTCGGTGCGACCGAGCTGGGGACGGCGCCGGCGGGCCAGGACGTGGAGTCCCTCCTCGCGGCCGCCGAGTCCCTCGTGGCCGGGGCCGCTCAGCCGTCGAGCCGGTAGCCCATCCCACGGACCGTCGTCACGACCTCTGCGCCGAGCTTGCCGCGCAGGTACCGGACGTAGACGTCGACGACGTTGGACCCGGGGTCGAAGTCGTAGCCCCACACGCGGGAGAGCAGCTGCTCGCGCGAGAGCACCTGGCCGGGGTTGCGCAGGAAGGCCTCGGCGAGCGCGAACTCGCGGGCGGAGAGGTCGACGGTGCGGTCGCCGACGGTGGCCCGCCGGGTGCGCAGGTCGAGCGAGACCGACCCGTGGGCGAGCGTCGTCGAGTCGCCGCCGGCGGTCCCCGACGGCAGCCGCAGCCGGATGCGGGCGAGGAGCTCCTCGAAGCGGAAGGGCTTGGCCATGTAGTCGTCGGCCCCGCCCTCGAGCCCGGCCACGGTGTCCTCGACGGACGAGCGGGCCGTGAGGATGATGACGGGGACGGTGTCGCCCGACCCGCGCAGCTCCTGGAGCACCGAGAACCCGTCCCGGTCCGGCAGCCCCAGGTCGAGGACCACGAGGTCGACCTCGCCCCCCGCGACCTCGTCGACGGCCTCTCGGCCGGTCCGCACGTGGACCGGCTGCATCCCCGCGGCGCGCAGGCCCTTGGCGACGAAGGCGGCGATGCGCTCCTCGTCCTCGACGAGCAGGATGCGGCTCACGGGACCTCCAGGACGAGGGTGTCCTCGGGGGCGGGGACGGCGCGGGCGGGGATCTCGAGGACGACGGTCGTGCCGGCGCCCCGGGTCGAGGCGATCTCGACCCGGCCGCCGTGGGCCGTGGCGATGGCGTCGACGATGGCGAGCCCCAGCCCCGACCCCGGCGTGCCGGACTCGGTGGCGGCACGCCCGCGGACGAAGCGGTCGAGGACGCGGCCCACGTCGTCGGCGTCGATGCCCTGGCCCTCGTCGCGGACCCACAGGCGCAGGAGGTCGCCGTCGACGGCGGACCCGATCGTCACCCGGCTGCCCTCCTCCGAGTAGCGGACGGCGTTCGACACGAGCTGGAGCATCGCCTGGGTGACCCGGTTCGGGTCGAGGACGCACTCGACGTCGGCCCGCTCCCCGACCCGCCACTCGCGGCGACCGAGCCCGCGGGCCTTGTCGAGCACGTCGTCGACGAGGACCCCCACCTGGGCGGGGACCGGACGGACGAAGTCGGGCCGGTCGGCGCGCGCGAGGACGAGCAGGTCGTCGACGAGCAGCCGCATCCGGTCGACCTCGTCGAGGGCGAGCGCCCGGGTCGCGACGACGTCCTCGCGGTCCTCGGGCTCCATGAGCTCGAGGTGGCCGCCGATGACGGTGAGCGGGGTCCGCAGCTCGTGGCCGACCTCGTCGAGCAGCCGGCGCTGGTGGACGAACGCCGTCTCGAGCCGGTCGAGCATCGCGTTGACGGTCCGGGTCAGCTCGGCGATGTCGTCGGTGCCCGTCACGGGGATCCGGTCGGACAGGTCGGTGTCGTTGATCCGCTGCGCGGTGTCGCGCAGGTGCTCCAGCGGGCGCAGGACCCGGCCGATGACGAGCCAGCCGGCCAGCGTGATGAGCACGAGGGCCGCGCCGGCGACGAGGGTGTAGCGGCGCCACGCGGAGGCGAGGGCCTCGAGCTCGGAGTCCCGGTCGGCGGCGATGACGTAGAGGCCGCTCGCGGGGTCGCCCTCGACGCGGACCGGGACGGTCGCGACCCGGTAGGTGGCGCGGGGCGTCGTGACCGTCGAGAGCCGGGCCTCGTCGGTCGGCGCCCCGGCGACCTGCCGGACCAGGTCGGGGTCGTCCTCGAGCCGGACCGGCACCGTCCGCGGGGCGTACCACGTCGGCACGCCGTCGACGAGGCCGATCATCCCCTCGTAGGGCAGCGGCACCGTCTCCTGCAGGCCTCGCCGCAGGGTCTCGACGGTGCCGCCCTCGACGGTCGTGCCCGCCGAGCGGCGGAAGTCGGTGACGGCCCGGGTCAGGGCGGAGTCGATGCGCTCGTCGGTGCTCGAGCGCTGCAGCGCGTAGGTCGTGGCCCCGGCGACCCCGAGGGCCAGGGTCACGAGCGCGACGAGGGCGGCGAGGACGGTCGTGCGGACGCTCGAGGCGGGCCGGCGCCGCGGGGGCTCAGTCATCGTCCGGCTCGTCGTCGTCGTCATCGTCGTCGTCCGGCTCGTCGTCGTCCTCGTCGGGCCCGTCGTCATCGTCGTCGTCACCCGGGGTCACCGGGGGAGGGGGCTGGACGGTCCGCGGCGGGCTCGGCCGTGCGGACGGGGTGGCCGAGCGGGTGGGGGAGGCGGTCGCGGAGGGGCGGGGCGAGGGGGAGTCGGTGGGTGTGGGGTCGGGGGTCGGGGTGACGACGACGACCTCGCCGAGCCCGGTGTCGGCCGGGGCCGCGAGGCCGCGGGAGAGGGCGACGGTCCCGACGACGAGCAGCGCGACGACGACCGCGGCGGCGGCGACGGCGCTCCCTCGACCTGGCACCCCGCCATTGTGCCGACCCCGGATGAGACGGGGATGAGAGTCCACCATGGTGAGTGAGTGCTCACTCAGTTACGCTCGACCGGTGACCCCCCGTGCCCCCGCGATGACGCCCGACGAGCGCCGTGCCGCCCTCGTCGACGTGACGGTCCCGCTGCTGCGCGAGCACGGCGCGGCCCTCACGACGAAGCAGGTCGCCGAGGCGGCCGGGGTCGCCGAGGGGACCGTGTTCCGGGCCTTCGGGACCAAGGAGGACCTCGTCCGGGCCTGCGGCGAGGCGGTGTTCGACCACGCCGACGTGCTCACCGGCCTCGCCGCCGTCGACCGCTCCCTGTCCCTCGACGACCGGCTCGCCGCCGGGGTCGAGGTGCTGCAGACCCACCTCGAGCGCGTCATCGGCGTCCTCGCCGCGCTGCACGCGGGCGGCGTCGGACCGCCGTACGGCACGGAGCGTGCCGGCCACCGCCGTCCGCGGGTGACCGACCCCGAGGTCGACGCCGCGTTCCTCGACCTCGTGGGGGCGGACGTCGAGGACCTGCGCCTGGTGGGCGAGGACGTCGTCAACATCCTCGCCCACCTCACCCTCTCCAGCGCCCACCCGATGTTCCCGGTGCGCACGATGACCCCCGCCGAGATCGTCTCCGTCGTCCTCGACGGCGTCCGGAAGGACCACTGATGCTGCTGCGCCTCGTCACCGACCGGCTGCGCCCGTACACCCCGGCGCTCGTGCTGCTCCTCGGCCTCCAGCTCGTCGGCACGATCGCCTCGCTCTACCTGCCGAGCCTCAACGGCCGGATCATCGACGAGGGCGTGGCCGTCGGCGACACCGCCTTCATCGTGCGGGCCGGGCTGTGGATGCTCGGGGTCTCCTTCGTGCAGATCGTCGCCACCGTCGCCGCCACCCGCCTCGGGTCGCTGAGCGCCGCCTCGATGGGACGCGACCTGCGCGCCGCGGTCTTCCACCGGGTCGGGTCGTTCTCCGCGCGCGAGGTCTCGCGGTTCGGGGCACCGACGCTCATCAGCCGCTCGACGAACGACGTCCAGCAGGTCCAGCAGGTGACGTACATGGTCCTCGCGACGATGGTCACCGCGCCGATCATGATGGTCGGCGGGATCGTGATGGCGCTGCGCGAGGACGCCGGGCTCTCCTGGCTCGTCGCCGTCGCCGTCCCCCTGCTCGGGGTCGCCGTGGGACTCGTCGTGAGCCGGATGGTGCCGCACTTCCGCTCGATGCAGCAGGCCGTCGACACCGTGAACCGGATCCTGCGCGAGCAGATCACCGGCCTGCGGGTCGTGCGCGCCTTCGTCCGCGAGGACGTCGAGCGCGAGCGCTTCGCCGAGGCCAACCGCACCTACACGGGGACCGCCGTCGCCGTCGGCCGGCTCATGGCGCTCGCCTTCCCGATCGTCATGGTCATCTTCAACGCCTCGACGGTCGCCGTCCTGTGGTTCGGGGCGCAGCGGGTCGACGCCGGACAGATGGAGGTCGGCTCGCTCACCGCGTTCATGGCCTACCTCGTCCAGATCCTCATGTCGGTGATGATGGCGACCTTCATGGCGATGATGCTGCCCCGCGCCGCCGTCTCCGCCGGCCGGATCGCCGAGGTCCTGGACACCGAGTCCTCGGTCCACCGCCCCGCCGACCCCGTGGCCCTGCCGGCCGGCCCGCTCGAGGTCGAGCTGCGGGCGGCGACGTTCGCCTACCCCGGCGCCGACGCGCCCGTGCTGCGCGAGGTCTCCTTCACCGCGCGCCCCGGCACGACGACGGCCGTCGTCGGCTCGACGGGCGCCGGCAAGACCACGCTCGTCGGGCTGGTCCCGCGCCTGCACGACGCGACCGGCGGCGGCGTCCTCGTCGGCGGTGTCGACGTCCGCGACGCCGACCCGGAGGGACTGTGGTCCCGGCTCGGGCTCGTCCCGCAGCGGCCGTACCTCTTCAGCGGCACGGTGCGCAGCAACCTGCGCTACGGCGACCCGGACGCCACCGACGAGCAGCTGTGGGAGGCGCTGCGGATCGCCCAGGCCGACGACTTCGTCCGCGCGATGCCGGAGGGCCTGGACGCCCCGGTCTCCCAAGGTGGCACCAACGTCAGCGGCGGCCAGCGACAGCGGCTCGCGATCGCCCGGGCCCTCGTGCGCCGGCCGGACGTCTACCTCTTCGACGACGCCTTCTCCGCCCTCGACGTCGCGACGGACGCCCGGCTGCGCGCCGCCCTGGCCCCCGTGACCCGCGAGGCGACGGTCGTCGTCGTCGCCCAGCGGGTCTCGAGCATCCGCGACGCCGACCAGGTCGTCGTCCTCGAGGACGGGGCGGTCGTCGGCACCGGCACCCACGACGAGCTCCTCACGTCCTGCCCGACCTACCGGGAGATCGTCGAGAGCCAGCAGACGAGCGAGGCGGTCGCATGAGCGAGCTGAGGTCCGAGGAGGAGAAGGCGGCCGAGGCGCGGCGGGGCCCCGCAGGAGTTCGTCGCGGCGGTCCACCGCACGCCGCCATCGGGGCGCCGACCGAGCGCTCGCAGGACTTCCGCGGCTCAGCGACGCGGGTGCTGCGGCTGCTGCGCCCGGAACGGACGGTCGCCGTGGGGGCGCTCGTCCTCGCCTTCGTCAGCGTCGTGCTCAACGCCGTGGGGCCGAAGGTCCTCGGCCGGGCGACCGACCTCGTCTTCGCGGGGGTGTTCGGTCGGCAGATCCCGGCGGGGACGACGCAGGAGCAGGCCGTCGACGCGCTGCGGGCCCGGGGTGAGGACCGGGTCGCCGACGTCCTCGCCGCGATGGACCACGTCGTCCCGGGGCAGGGCGTGGACTTCGAAGCCGTGGGGCAGGTGCTCCTGCTCGTCCTCGGCATCTACCTCGTCGCCGCCGCCCTCCAGCTCGTCCAGGGTCGGCTGCTCGTCGGCGTCGTCAACCGGACGATCTTCCGGCTGCGCCGGGACGTCGAGGACAAGCTGCACCGGCTGCCGCTGCCCTACGTCGACGGCCAGCCGCGCGGCGAGCTGCTGAGCCGGGTCACGAACGACATCGACAACGTCGCCCAGAGCCTCCAGCAGGTGCTGAGCCAGCTCGTCACCGCGCTGCTCACCGTCGTCGCGATGGTCGCGATGATGGTGTGGATCTCGCCGCTGCTCGCCCTCGTCGCGCTCGTGACGATCCCCGTGACGATGGCCGTCACCGCGGCGATCGGGAAGCGCTCGCAGGGGCACTTCGTCCAGCAGTGGAAGAGCACGGGCGAGGTCGGCGCCGTCGTCGAGGAGACCTTCACCGGCCACGAGCTCGTCACCGTCTTCGGCCGGCGCGAGGCCGCCGAGCGCGAGTTCGCCGAGCGCAACGACGCCCTGCGGGACGCGACCTTCAAGGCCCAGTTCATCAGCGGCGTCATCATGCCGACGCTGATGTTCATCGGGAATCTCAACTACGTCGCCATCGCCGTCATCGGCGGGTTCCGCGTCGCGAGCGGGTCGATGAGCCTCGGCGACGTCCAGGCGTTCATCCAGTACTCGCGCCAGTTCACCCAGCCGCTCACCCAGGTGGCCTCGATGGCCAACCTCATGCAGAGCGGCGTGGCCTCCGCCGAGCGGGTCTTCGAGCTCCTCGACGCGCCCGAGCAGGAGTCCGAGACGACCGCGCCCGCCCGCATCGAGGACCCCCGCGGGCGGGTCGCCTTCGAGGACGTCTCGTTCTCCTACACCCCGGACCGGCCGTTGCTCGAGCACCTCGACCTCGTCGTCGAGCCGGGGCAGACGGTCGCGATCGTCGGCCCCACGGGCGCGGGCAAGACGACGCTCGTCAACCTCGTCCTGCGCTTCTACGAGCTGGACGGCGGCCGGATCACCCTCGACGGCGTCGACGTCCGCGACCTCACCCGGCACGACCTGCGCGCCCGCACCGGCATGGTCCTGCAGGACACCTGGCTGTTCGCGGGCACGATCCGGGACAACATCGCCTACGGCAGGCCGGACGCGACGGAGGAGGAGGTGCTCGAGGCGGCCCGGGCCACGTACGTCGACCGGTTCGTGCACTCCTTGCCCGACGGCTACGACACGGTGCTCGACGCCGAGGCCGGCAACATCAGCGCGGGGGAGCGGCAGCTCGTGACGATCGCGCGCGCCTTCCTCGCCCGCCCCTCGCTGCTCATCCTCGACGAGGCGACGTCGTCGGTCGACACCCGCACCGAGCTGCTCGTCCAGCAGGCGATGGCGGCGCTGCGCAGCGACCGGACGAGCTTCGTCATCGCCCACCGGCTCTCGACGATCCGCGACGCCGACCTCATCCTCGTCATGGAGGAGGGTCGGATCGTCGAGCGGGGGACGCACGCCGACCTCCTCGCGGCCGGGGGCGCGTTCGCCCGGCTGCACGCCGCGCAGTTCGCCGCCGTGGCCGACCCGGACGCCGAGGACGCCGTCGTCCCGGCGACGTCGGGGCCCTGACCTGCGGATCCACCCGCACCCCCGCCCCCACGACGGCCGGGTCGGGGTCTAGCGTGGCGACGACACCGGTCCGGGTGTCACCGCCTCGTCGAGGAGATGGTCGCTCGTGCTGCACGGTTCCGTACCGACACTGGGACAGGGGGTGAGCGCAGCCCTGCCGGCCGCCGAGACGATCATCGACGCCGCCCCCGTCGACTACCTCATCCTCGTCATCTACTTCGGGTTCGTCCTCGGGATCGGGCTGCTGGCCCGGCGCTCGGTGTCGGACTCGGTCGACTTCTTCCTCTCCGGCCGGTCGCTGCCGGCGTGGGTCACCGGGCTCGCGTTCATCTCGGCCAACCTCGGCGCCGTCGAGATCATGGGGATGAGCGCGAACGGGGCCGAGTTCGGCATCCCGACGGTCCACTACTTCTGGGTCGGCGCCGTCCCCGCGATGCTCTTCCTCGGTGTCGTGATGATGCCCTTCTACTACGGCTCGAAGGTCCGCTCGGTGCCGGAGTTCATGCTCCGCCGCTTCGGGACGGGGGCCCACCTCGTCAACGCGATCTCGTTCGCGGTCGCCCAGCTGCTCATCGCCGGGGTGAACCTCTTCCTCCTCGGCTCGATCGTCCGGGCGCTGCTCGGCTGGCCGCTGTGGCTCGCCCTCATCGTCGCGGCCGCGATCGTGCTGTCGTACATCACCGTCGGCGGGCTGTCGGCGGCGATCTACAACGAGGTCCTCCAGTTCTTCGTCATCGTCGCGAGCCTGCTGCCGCTCGTGCTCATCGGGCTGCACCGGGTCGGCGGGTACGGCGGCCTGCAGGACCGCATCACCGAGATGGCGGCCGGCGCCCCCGCGGAGGCCGGGATCCCTCCGGCCGAGCAGCAGCTGGAGTCCTGGCCGGGACAGGCGCTCTCCGGGTTCGACAGCCCGTTCTGGTCCGTCGTCGGCATCGTCTTCGGTCTCGGCTTCGTCCTCTCCTTCGGGTACTGGACGACGAACTTCGTCGAGGTGCAGCGCGCGATGGCCTCGGAGTCGATCTCCGCGGCCCGCAAGACGCCGATCATCGGCGCCTTCCCGAAGATGTTCATCCCCTTCGTCACGATCTTCCCCGGCATGATCGCCGCGGTCCTCGTGCCCGAGATCGTCGACCTCAAGAACGGCGGGAGCCCACCGGGCGGCGCGTCCGGCGACGGGGTGGCCTACAACGACTCCCTGCTCTACCTCATGCGCGACGTCCTGCCCAACGGCCTGCTCGGGCTCGCCATCACCGGCCTGCTCGCCGCGTTCATGGCCGGCATGGCGGCCAACGTGTCGGCCTTCAACACCGTCTTCAGCTACGACCTGTGGGAGCGCTACGTCCGGCGCGACCGCAGCGACGACTACTACCTGCGGATCGGGCGGCTCGCCACCGTGGGGGCCACGGTCATCGCGATCTTCACTGCGAGCCTCGCGAGTGCCTTCGGCAACGTCATGGACTACATCCAGACGCTGTTCGGGTTCTTCAACGCCCCGCTGTTCGCGACGTTCATCCTCGGCATGTTCTGGAAGCGGATGACCGCGACGGCCGGCTGGACCGGCCTCGTCGCGGGCACCGGCTCGGCGATCCTCGTCGCCTTCCTCAGCGAGGACTCCTTCGGGTCGGCGTCCCTCGGGCTCATCCCGCTCGGTGGGCAGGGCGCGGCCTTCGTCGCGGCCGCGACGGCGTTCGTCGTCGACATCGTCGTCTCGGTCGCCGTGACGATGGTGACCGAGCCGAAGCCGGCGTCCGAGCTCAAGGGCCTCGTGTACTCCGAGACCCCGAGGGAGGACCTCGTCGACCCGGACGAGGCCGGCTACCCCTGGTGGCGACGGACGCTGCCGCTCGCCGGGATCGCCCTCGTCATGACCATCGCCCTCAACATCGCGTTCTGATCAGGAGTCGACATGGCAGACACCCACAAGGCCGGGGCGTTCGACATCCGCAACGTCATCGGCATGCTCCTCGCCGTCTACGGCGTCATCCTCCTGCTCATGGGGGTCTTCGCGGACCCGGAGCTGGAGAAGACCGGCGGCGTCAACGCCAACCTCTGGGCCGGGCTCGCCCTGCTCGTCGTCGGCGGCGGGTTCGTCGCGTGGTCCCGGCTCAAGCCGATCTACGTGCCCGAGGACGTCGCCGAGGTCCACGACGACCCGACCCGACCGGGCCCGAAGAAGCAGAAGCGTCCGAAGGCCTGACGTGAGCACCGGGACACCGGTCGCCGTCGGGGACCTCGAGGGGTACCTCGCGGTCCCCGACGGCGCCGGGCCGTGGCCGGGCCTCGTCCTCGTGCACGAGGCGTTCGGGCTCGACGCGAACATGCGCGCGCACGCCGACCGGCTCGCGGAGGCGGGCTTCCTCGTCCTCGCGCCCGACCTGTTCTCCCGCGGCCGGACGGCGGTCTGCCTCGCCGCGACGTTCCGTGCGCTGCAGCGTGGTGCCGGCGCGGCCTTCGACGACGTCGAGCGGGCGCGCGGCGACCTGCTCGGGGACGACCGCTGCACCGGCCTGGTCGGGGTCGTCGGCTTCTGCATGGGCGGGGGCTTCGCCCTCGTCCTCGCCGGGCGTCCGGGCTGGGACGCGGCGGTCGTCAACTACGGGATGCTCCCGGACTCGCCCGACGTCCTCGACGGCGCGTGCCCCGTCGTCGCGAGCTACGGCGGGCGGGACCGGTACCTCGCCGGGGCCGCGGACCGGCTCGAGCGGGCCCTGGCCGCCCGGGACGTCCCGCACGACGTGAAGGAGTACCCGAGCGCGGGGCACTCGTTCCTCAACCCGCAGGACCTCGCGCCGTGGTTCATGGCGCCGATGGTGCGGCTCGTCCTGCACGGTGGTCCCGAGCCGGTGGCCGCGGACGACGCCTGGGGTCGCATCGGGTCCTTCCTCGACGAGCACCTGCGCCGCTGACGCGCGGGTGCTCGACCGGTCGTGAGGTGTACGTCACGACCTGTCGAGCGGCGGGTGCGGCCGAGGCTCAGGCGAACTGCCAGGACCGCTTGCTCAGCCCGTACCAGAACCCGTCGATGACGCTCGTCCCCGTGACGTCGCCGTTTACCGACGCGGCGCCGAGCGCGACGTAGAGCGGTGCCCAGTGCTCCGTCCGGGGATGCGCCTCGTGCGGGGCCGGCGCCTTGGCGAGGAAGTCGAGGACGGCGTCGACGTCGCCGCTGCCGACGGCCTCCGCGGCCCACTGGTCGAACTCCGAGGACGGCGTCGGTGGGGCGACGTCCGGGCCGCCCGACGGGTCGAACCAGCGCAGGTTGTGCGTCGTGAAGCCGGAGCCGACGACGAGGACGTTCTCGTCGCGCAGCGGGGCGAGCCGGCGCCCGAGCTCGAAGAGGCGCTGCGGGTCCAGCGTCGGCATCGACAGCTGGAGGACCGGGACGTCGGCCTCGGGGAACATCTCGACGAGCGGGACGTAGGCGCCGTGGTCGAGGCCTCGCGAGGGGTCCTGGTGCAGCGTCTCGCCGGCCGGCTCGAGGAGGCGGGCGACCGACCGGGCGAGCGCCGGCGCCCCGGGGGCGTCGTACGTCACGTCGTAGTAGCGCTGCGGGAAGCCCCAGAAGTCGTAGGTCAGCGGGACGTCGCCCGAGGTGGCCGAGACCGAGATCGGCGCCTGCTCCCAGTGCGCCGACACCATGAGGACGGCCTCGGGGCGGGGCAGGTCCGCGGACCAGGCCGCGAGCTCGGCGGTCCAGCGCTTGTCGTCGGCGAGCGGCGGGGCGCCGTGGCTCAGGTAGAGGACGGGGGCGCGGTCGGTGGTCGGCATGGAGGCCTCCTCGGTCAGTAGTTGATCATTCAACCACATTGGCGCCGTCGGTGTTCCCGCTCACGCCCCGTCGAGGTCGGCGTCGTGGACGAGAATCGCGACCTGGGTGCGGTTCTCCAGCCCCAGCTTGGTGAGGATCCGCCCGACGTGGGCCTTGACGGTGGCGACGCTGAGGTAGAGGGTCCCGCTGATCTCGGCGTTGGACAGGCCCCGGCCGACCGCGACGGCCACCTCGCGCTCGCGGTCGGTGAGTGCGCGCAGCGACCGCCGGGCGGCGCCGCGACGGTCCGCCGCCGCCTGGCCCCCGTGGTCCGACACCGCCGCGATGAGCGCGGCCGTCGCGTGCGGCGAGAGCGTCGGCTCGCCGGCCGCGACGCCGCGGACGGCCTCGACGAGCCTCGCCGCCGGGGTGTCCTTGAGGAGGAAGCCGTGCGCCCCGACCCGTAGGGCCCGGAGCACGAGCTCGTCGGCGTCGAAGGTCGTGAGGACGAGGACCCGGGGCGGGTCCGGGAGGGCGAGGACGTCCCCCGTCGCGGCGATACCGTCCCGGACCGGCATCCGGATGTCCATGAGGACGACGTCCGGGCGGGTCTGCGTGACGAGCCGCGCGGCGTCCGTGCCGTCCGCGGCCTCGCCGACCACCTCGAGGTCGTCGGCGCCGCCGAGGATCATCCGCAGCCCGGCGCGCACGAGGGCGTCGTCGTCGACGATCGCGACCCGCACGGTGCCCGTGTCCCCGCTCATCCGGTCCTCCTCACGGCGCGGTCCTCGACGCGGTCCCGGGCCACGGCAGCGACGCCCGCAGGACGAACCGCCCGGACTCGGGGCCGTGCGCGAGCGTCCCGCCGAGCAGGTCGACCCGCTCCCGCAGGCCGAGCAGCCCGAGGCCGGCCCCGGGCACCCGGTCCGTCACGCCTCCGGTCCCCCCGGTGCCGCCGGTCCCGAGCGGGAGCGGGTTCACGACCGCCACGGTGACCGGGTCGCCGTCCCCGCCGGCGACCGTCACGGCCACCGTGCAGCCCGGCGCGTGCTTGCGGGCGTTCGTCAGGGCCTCCTGGACGACGCGGAAGACCGTCCGCGCGAGGGTCGCCGGTACCTCGCCCCGGCTGTCGTCGCCCAGGGTGACCGTCGTGCCCGCCTCACGGGCCTCGGTGACCAGCCGGGGGAGGTCCCCGAGGTCGGGCTGCGGCTTCTCCGGGGCCAGGGCGAGGTCGGGGTCCTCGGCCCGGAGCACCCCCAGGACGTCGCGGAGGTCGCGCAGGGCGAGGTGGGCGTTCTCCTCGATCGTCCGGGCGACGGCCGCCCGCTCGCCCTCGGGCAGGTCGGTCCGGAAGGTCAGCGCGCCGGCGTGCATCGACACGAGCGAGATGCGGTGCGCGAGGACGTCGTGCATCTCGCGGGCGATCCGGGTGCGCTCGGCGGCCCGGGCCGCCGACACGCGGGCCTGCTGCTCCCGCTCGCTCGTCTCGGCGCGCTCCCTGAGCGACCGGAGCCGGTCGCGGTCCGCGCCCACCGACCAGCCGACGGCCACGACGACCGCGACGACGAGGGCCGAGACGAGGAGCGCCACCCAGAGCGAGAGCGACTCGACCTGCGGGTAGACGACCTCGAAGCCGAACCCGGCGCCCACCGACAGCGGCACGACGACGGCGAGCTCGCGCACGGAGCGGCGGGTCGCGACCGAGGCGAGGGTCAGGGTCCACGGACCGACGGCGGTCGCGGCGACCGTGGAGATGGCCGTGACGACGACGCCGACGGCGAGCGGCCACCGCCGGCGGAACAGGGTCAGGACGAAGGCCACGGCCCCGAGCGCCGGGTCGACGAGCAGCAGCCAGGTGAGCCGGGCCCCCGTGATCGGCGAGTCCGGGCCGTCGGCGGCCGCGACGCCCACGGCCCAGACCACCGCGCTCGCGAGCAGCACGAGCGACGTGCGCCACGTGTGGCCCCACCACGAGATCGGTGGCGGGGCGGGGACGGCGGACACCTCGCCACTGTAGGAGCGCGAGGCGGACGGGGGCGTCCTCCTTTGGTCGACGTCCGGCTCGGCCGACCCTCGACCGGAGGAGGCCCCGGCACCGACCGGCGGCCGATGCGGCCCGGACCGTCGGCGAGCGAGGCTTCGAGCATGATCTCGATCCAGAACCTCACGAAGCGCTACGGCGGGGTGACCGCCGTCGACGACGTCACCTTCGACGTCCCCCGGGGCTCGGTCACCGGCTTCCTCGGGCCCAACGGGGCCGGGAAGTCGACGGTGATGCGGATGCTCACCGGGCTGACGCCGCCGACGAGCGGCCGGGCCCACGTCCTCGGCCGGGACTACCGGGACCTGCCCAACCCCGGGGAGCGGGTCGGCGTCATGCTCGACGCCTCGGCCCAGCACCCGGGCCGCACCGGCCGCGAGGCGCTGACCCTCGCGGCCCTCACGACCGGGGTCGACCGCTCCCGCATCGACACCGCCCTCGGGCTCGTCGGGCTCACCGACGACGAGGCCGCGCGTCGGGTCCGGACCTACTCCCTCGGGATGCGTCAGCGGCTCGGTCTCGCCGGGGCCCTGCTCGCCGACCCGCAGGTCCTCGTCCTCGACGAGCCCGCCAACGGCCTGGACCCCCAGGGCATCCACTGGATGCGCTCGCTGCTGCGCGACTTCGCCGACCGTGGGGGTGCCGTGCTGCTCTCCTCGCACCTGCTCCACGAGGTCCAGACCGTCGCGGACGACATCGTCGTCATCGGTCGCGGCCGCATCGTCGCGAGCGGGTCGATGGAGGAGCTCGTCGCGGGCTCCGGGACGCTCGTGCGCTCCGAGGACGACGGGGCGATCGCCGCTCGGCTCCACACCGCCGGACACGAGGCCACCCGCTCCGAGCAGGGTCTCGTCACCGCCGCCGACCCCGCGACGGTCGGCCGGGCCGCCCGGGACGCCGGGGTGGCCGTCCTCGAGCTGCGACCTCGCGACGGTCAGGGTCTCGAGGAGCTCTTCCTCCGGCTCACGGTCGAGGACGCGCGGGAGGTGGCGGCATGAGCACCACGACGACGACCGCCGGACCGACCCGCCCGGCCGGGGCTGCGGGCCCGGTGCCCGACGGCCGGCCGGGGGTCCCGCTCGGCCGGCTCCTCCGGGTCGAGCTGCGCAAGCTCGTCGACACCCGGGCGGGCCGGTGGCTGCTCTACGCGTCGAGCGCCGTGGCGGTCGTCGCCGTCGTCGCCTTCCTCGTCTGGGGGTCGGGCGAGGACGCGACCTTCGCGGGTCTGCTCGGCCTGACGACGCTGCCCCTCGCGATCGCGCTGCCCATCCTCGGGATCATGGCCGCGACGGCCGAGTGGTCCCAGCGCACGGGCCTGGTCACGTTCGCGCTCGAGCCGCACCGCGGCCGGGTCGTCGCCGCGAAGGTCCTCGCCTCCGTCGTGCTCGGCGCGGTCGTCGTCGTCCTCGCCACGGCCGGCGTCGCTCTCGCGTACCTCGTCGGCTCGGCGCTGCGGGACGGTCCGGCCGACTGGTCGGTCCCGGGCTCGCTGGGGGCCGGGCTGGCGCTGACCCTCCTGGTCTACCTCGTCCAGGGGGTGGCGTTCGGGCTGGTGTTCCTCAACACCCCGGTCGCGATCGTCGCCTCACTCGTCCTCCCGACGGCGTTCAGCATCGTCTCGGGCCTCGTCACCGGGTTCGAGAGGGTCGCGGTCTGGCTCGACCTCTCGCTCGTGACCGAGCCGCTCACCGAGGGGACCATGGCCGGCTCCGACTGGGCCCACCTCGGGACGGCGTCCCTCGTGTGGATCGGGCTGCCGCTCGTGGTCGGCACCTGGCGGGTGCTGACCCGGGAGGTCGCCTGACCGGCGGGGGGGGGGGGCCCCCCCCGGGGCCCCCCCCCCCCCCCCCCCCGCCCCCCCCCCCCCCCGGGGGCCCCGGCGGGGGGGGCGGGGGGGGGGGGGGGGGGGGCCCCCCCGCCGCCCCCCCCCCCCCCGCGGCCCGGTCGCCCCGTCCCGGCGGGGCGACCGGGTTTCGCGTCCGTCAGGATGTGCCGCTACCGTCAGCGGCGTCCGCACGTCGGAGCAGCGACGAATCCGCTGCACGTGGGACGGGACGAAGGAGGTGGGACCGTGGCGGGACGCAAGCTGGTCATCGTCGAGTCCCCGGCGAAGGCGAAGACCATCGCGGGGTACCTGGGGTCGGACTGGGACGTCGAGGCGTCGGTGGGGCACATCCGGGACATCCCGACCCCCAGCGAGATGCCGGCCGACGTCAAGAAGGGCCCGTTCGGCAAGTTCGGCGTCAACGTCGACGACGACTTCGACCCGTACTACGTCGTCGACGCCGACAAGAAGAAGAAGGTCCGCGAGCTCAAGGCGCTGCTCAAGGACGCCGACGAGCTCTACCTCGCGACGGATGAGGACCGCGAGGGCGAGGCCATCGCGTGGCACCTCTTCGAGACCCTCAAGCCGAAGATCCCGGTCAAGCGGATGGTCTTCCACGAGATCACCCGCGAGGCGATCCAGCGCGCCTCGAACCAGACCCGCGACATCAACGTCGCCCTCGTCGACGCCCAGGAGACCCGGCGCATCCTCGACCGGCTCTACGGCTACGAGGTGAGCCCGGTCCTGTGGCGCAAGGTCAAGGCCGGGCTGTCCGCCGGGCGCGTCCAGTCCGTCGCCACCCGCCTCGTCGTCGAGCGCGAGCGCGAGCGGATGGCGTTCGTGCGGGCCTCGTACTGGGACGTCGACGCCGACCTCACCCCCGGCGCCGACGAGGACCTGTTCACCGCCCGCCTCACCGGCGTCGACGGCAAGAAGGTCGCGACCGGACGCGACTTCGCCGACGACGGCAGCCTCAAGAGCGCCAAGACCACCCGCCTCGACGAGGCCACGGCGACGGGCATCGCCGAGGCCCTCGGCCGGGTCCGGGCGACCGTCTCCGAGGTGAGCGAGAAGCCGTACACCCGCCGCCCGAGCGCCCCCTTCACGACGAGCACCCTGCAGCAGGAGGCCTCCCGCAAGCTCGGCCTCAACAGCCGGAACGCGATGCGGGTCGCCCAGCGGCTCTACGAGAACGGCTACATCACGTACATGCGGACCGACAGCATCGCGCTGTCCGACACCGCCCTGTCCGCGGCCCGCAGCCAGGCCCGCGACATGTACGGCGCCGAGTCCGTCCCCGACGCCCCGCGCCGCTACGAGAAGAAGGTCAAGAACGCCCAGGAGGCGCACGAGGCGATCCGCCCCGCCGGCGACCGCTTCCGCACGCCGAAGCAGGTCGAGGGCGAGCTGCGCGGCGAGGAGTACCGCCTCTACGACCTCATCTGGAAGCGGACCGTCGCCTCGCAGATGGCCGACGCCCGCGGGTCCACCGCCTCCGTGCGGCTCACCGCGACGCTGCCCGACGGCGCGCCCGCCCGCGAGGTCGAGCTGTCCGCCAGCGGCACCGTCATCACCTTCCGCGGCTTCCTCGCCGCCTACGAGGAGGGCCGCGACGCCCCCCGCCGCGACGACGAGGAGCGCCGCCTGCCGAAGCTCGGCGCCGGCCGCGAGCTCGACGTGCGCCGGGCCGAGGCCAACGGCCACGAGACCTCGCCGCCGGCCCGCTACACCGAGGCGACGCTCGTCAAGGCGATGGAGGAGCGCGGCATCGGCCGCCCGTCGACCTACGCGTCGACCATCGGCACGATCCAGGACCGCGGCTACGTGAGCGCCAAGGGCAGCGCCCTCGTGCCGTCCTGGCTCGCGTTCGCCGTGACCCGGCTCATGGAGGAGCACTTCGGCCGGCTCGTCGACTACGACTTCACGGCGACGATGGAGGAGGACCTCGACGCCATCGCCCGCGGCGACGAGCAGCGCGCGGTCTGGCTCAAGCGGTTCTACTTCGGCGACGAGGCGACCTCCGCCGAGGGGCTGCGCTCGCTCGTCGAGGACCTCGGCGACATCGACGCCCGGGCGATCTCCACGATCGAGATCGGCGACGGCGTCGTCGTCCGCGTCGGGCGCTACGGCCCGTACGTCGAGGAGACCGTGCCCGCCGGCATCGACCCGAGGACCGGCGAGGTCACCGACGAGAAGGCCGCGGCGTCCGGGGAGACCCAGCCCCGCCGCGCGTCGATCACCGACGACGTCCCGCCGGACGAGCTGACCCCGGCGATGGCGCGCGAGCTGCTCGACCAGGCCGCCGACGACGGGCGCGTCCTCGGCCAGGAGCCGGGGACCGGCCGCGACATCGTCGCCAAGGCCGGGCGGTACGGCCCCTACGTCACCGAGGTGATCCCCGAGGAGGAGCAGGGCAAGGGCAAGAACAAGGTCAAGCCGCGGACCGCGTCCCTCTTCAAGGACATGGACCTCGCGACGATCGAGCTGGACACCGCGCTGCGTCTGCTGTCCCTGCCGCGGGTCGTCGGCACCGACCCCGAGTCCGGCGACGACATCACCGCCCAGAACGGACGGTACGGGCCCTACCTCAAGAAGGGGACCGACTCACGGTCGCTGACGAGCGAGCAGCAGCTCTTCGACATCACGCTCGAGGAGGCGCTCGCGGTCTACGCCCAGCCGAAGCAGCGCGGCCGGGCGGCGGCGAAGCCGCCGCTCGCCGAGCTCGGCACCGACCCGGTGTCCGGCAAGCCCGTCGTCGTCAAGGACGGCCGGTTCGGGCCCTACGTCACCGACGGCGAGACGAACGCGACGCTGCGCAAGGACGACGACCCCGAGAAGATCAGCGCCGAGCGCGGCTTCGAGCTGCTCGCGGACAAGCGGGCCAGGGGACCGGCGAAGAAGGGCGGCCGGAAGAAGACCGCGGCGAAGAAGACGACGAAGAAGGCATCGGGGACGAAGAAGACCGCGACGAAGACGGCCGCGAAGAAGACGTCGACGACGAAGGCCGCCGCGAGGAAGTGACGGTCCGGTGCTCGCCGGCCCGCCGGCGACGAGCGGGGCTCGGGGTGGGCGGTCGCCGCGTCGGTGGGACGACGTAGCGTGGCGGCATGGCCATCGTCACGAGCCCCGGCTTCGCCCACGTCCGTCTCACCGTCACCGACATCGACCGGTCCGTCGCCTTCTACGACCGGGTCTTCGGCTGGCCCAAGGCGATCGACGCCCGCGAGTACGGCGGTGACCCCGGCATCGAGGCCTCACCCGAGAAGTTCTACGCCGGGGTCGTCTACGAGCTGCCGCAGGGCACGCTCCTCGGCCTGCGGCCCGTCGGCGACGAGGCGTTCCGCGCCGAGCGCACCGGCCTCGACCACGTGAGCTTCGCCGTCGAGTCCCGCGCCGACCTGGACGCCGCCGCCGAGGCGCTCACCGACGCCGGCGTCGACCACGGCGAGGTCGTCGAGCTCACCGAGGCGGGCATGGCCATCCTGTCGGTCCAGGACCCGGACGACATCAACCTCGAGCTCACCAGCCCGCTCTGAGGCCGCCGACGCACCGGGCTTGACCCTCACGCCGCGTGAGGCCGGATCGTGGGTGACATGACCACGACGACACCGCACACTGACCGGGTGGAGCTGACCGTCGGACAGGTCGCCGAGACCTTCGGCGTCACGGTGCGCACGCTGCACCACTACGACGCCGTCGGCCTCGTCGTCCCGTCCGCGCGGACCGCCGCGGGGTACCGGCTCTACACGTCGGCGGACCTCAGCCGGCTCGCCACGGTCGTCACGTACCGCCGGCTCGACCTGCCCCTCGAGAAGGTGCGGGCGCTGCTCGACGGCGACGGGACGCCCGCGGAGCACCTGCGGCGGCAGCGCGACGTGGTCGTGTCCCGGCTGGGCGAGCTCACCGATCTCGTCGCGGCCATCGACCGAGCACTGGAGCGAGAGATGAACGAGCAGCCGGCCACCCGCGAGGACCTCGAGGAGATCTTCGGCGACGGCTTCAGCGACGAGTACCGCGAGGAGGCGCAGGAGCGCTGGGGCGACACCGACGCGTGGCGGCAGTCCGCGGCCCGCACCGAGCGGTACACGAAGGACGACTGGACGCAGGTCAAGGAGGAGGCGGACGCGCTGAACGCCGCCTTCGTCGCCGCGCTCGAGGCCGGGGAGCCGCCGACGTCGGAGCGGGCCATGGACGCCGCCGAGGCACATCGGGAGCACATCGAGCGCCGCTTCTACGACCTCGACCACGCCTTCCACCGGAACCTCGCCGACCTGTACGTCGACGACCCGCGGTTCACCGCGACGTACGAGGACCTCGCCCCCGGGCTCGCGCGCTACGTCCGCGACGCCGTCCACGCCAACGCCGACCGGCACGAAGGGGACTGAGCCGCACGACCGGGTGCGAGGGTGGGGTGATGACGTTCACGACGCGCCCCACCCTCGAGGGCACCTTCGGGATGGTCTCCTCGACCCACTGGCTGGCCTCCCAGGTGGGGATGCGCCTCCTCGAGCGCGGCGGGAACGCGGTCGACGCTGCCGCCGCCGCCGGTTTCGTCCTCCACGTCGTCGAACCCCACCTCAACGGCCCGGGCGGCGACATGCCGCTCCTGCTCGTCACGGCCGACGACCCCACCCCGCGGGTCCTGTGCGGTCAGGGACCGGCCCCGGCCGCCGCGACCGCGGACCACTACCGGGACCTCGGGTTCGACCTCGTGCCGGGCTCCGGTCCGCTCGCGGCCGCCGTCCCGGGCGCCGTCGACGCGTGGCTCGTCCTCCTGCGCGACCACGGGACGATGCCGCTGCGGGAGGTCCTCGAGCCCGCGGTGCACTACGCCCGCCACGGCTACCCGGTCCTCGAGCGGGTGAGCGCCACCGTCGAGCGGGTCGCGGACCTCTTCACCGAGGACTGGACGACCTCGGCCGACCTCTGGCTCGACGCCGGCCGGGCGCCCCGGCCCGGGAGCCTGCACCGCAACCCCGCGTGGGCCGACACCCTCGAGCGGCTCCTCACCGAGGCGGAGGCCGCCGGCGGTGACCCGGCGTCCCAGGCCGAGGCCGCCCGGCGGGCGTGGTCCCAGGGCTTCGTCGCCGAGGCCGTCGACGCCTTCTCCGCGCGCGCCTTCCGGGACTCCAGCGGCGAGCGGCACGCGGGTCTCGTCACCGGGGCCGACCTCGCCGCGTTCGAGTCGACGTGGGAGCCGGCGGTCACCCGGGAGTGGCACGGCCACACGGTCTGCAAGACGGGTCCGTGGGGACAGGGGCCGGGGCTGCTCCAGACCCTCGCCGTCCTCGACGCGCTCGCCCCGGGGGAGGTGCCCGACCCGGCGACCGACGACGGCATCCACCTCGTCGCGGAGACGATGAAGCTGTCGTTCGCCGACCGGGAGGCCTGGTACGGGGACTCGGACGAGGTGCCACTCGCGACCCTCCTGTCGGACGGCTACGCCCGCGAGCGGGCGGCCCTCGTCGGGGAGCGTGCGTCCCACGACCTGCGCCCCGGGTCGCCGGACGGACGGGCGCCCCGTCTGGCCGCGCACGTCGTCGGCGGCGGGCCCGCCGTCGCGGGGGACGCGACGACCGGTGAGCCCACGGTCGACGCCCGGGGCACGACGCGCGGGGACACCTGCCACGTCGACGTCGTCGACCGCTGGGGGACGATGGTCTCGGCCACGCCGAGCGGGGGCTGGCTGCAGAGCGCGCCGACGATCCCGGAGCTCGGCTTCTGCCTCGGCAGCCGGATGCAGATGTTCTGGCTCGACGAGGGTCTGCCCTCCTCGCTCGTCCCGGGCCGGCGGCCTCGCACGACGCTCACCCCGACCCTCGTGCTGCGGGACGGGCGGCCGTACCTCGCGTGCGGCTCGCCCGGTGGCGACCAGCAGGACCAGTGGCAGCTGCTCCTGCTGCTGCGTCACCTCGGGCTCGGGATGCCGCTCCAGGAGGCGATCGACGCCCCGGCGTGGCACACGACGAGCTTTCCCGGGTCGTTCTGGCCGCGCGGGAGCGAGCCGGGGGTCCTCGTCGTCGAGGACCGGGTGCCGGCCGACGTGCGCGACGACCTGTCCGCCCGGGGGCACGACGTGCGGGTCGCCGGCGGCTGGAGCCTCGGCCGGCTCTGCGCGGTGAGCCGCGACCCCGACGGGATGCTGCGGGCAGGCGCCAACCCCCGGGGAGCGCAGGGGTACGCGGTCGGCCGCTGAGCGCCCCGTCGACGGCCTCGCTCCGGGGTGACGGACCGCTGGCCTAGGCTCGGGCGGGTGAGCGCACGGGACGGGGTCTTCATCGCCTTCGAGGGCGGCGACGGGGCGGGCAAGTCCACCCAGGTGCACCTCCTCGCGGACGCCCTGCGCGCCCGCGGGCGCGAGGTCCTCGTCACCCGGCAGCCCGGGGGCACCGACCTCGGCGCCGCGATCCGCGACCTCGTCCTGCACGGCGACCACGTCTCGCCCCGCGCCGAGGCGCTGCTCTTCGCCGCCGACAAGGCCCACCACGTCGACCTCGTCCTCCGGCCGGCGCTCGAGGCCGGGCAGGTCGTCGTCACCGACCGGTACACCGACTCCTCCGTGGCCTACCAGGGCGCCGGACGCGACCTCGGCGCGGGCGAGGTCCACGACCTGCAGATGTGGGCCGTGGGCTCCCTCGTCCCCGACCTCACCGTCGTCGTCGACGTCGACCCGCAGGAGGGGCGCCGCCGCCGGGGCGACACCCACGACCGGCTCGAGTCCGAGGCCGACGCCTTCCACGCGGCCATCCGCGAGCACTTCCTCGCGATGGCGCGGGGCAACCCGCAGCGCTACCTCGTCGTCGACGGCACCGCCCCGCCCGAGGACGTCCACGCCCAGGTGCTCGCCGCCCTCGACCGGGTCACCGCGACGGACCACCCGGGGGAGGCGCCGTGAGCGTCTGGCGCGACGTCATCGGCCAGGAGCGGGCCGTCGAGACCCTCGAGCGCGCCGTCCGCGAGCCGGCGGCCATGACCCACGCCTGGCTCTTCACCGGGCCCCCCGGCTCCGGCCGGTCGGTCGCCGCCCGCGCCTTCGCCGCCGCCCTCCAGTGCCCCACGGGCGGGTGCGGCGAGTGCCGGGAGTGCCGCACCGCGCTCGACGCGAGCCACGCCGACGTCGACGTCATCGCCACCGAGGGGCTGTCGATCAAGGTCGAGCAGGCCCGTGACCTCGTCGGGCTCGCCGCCCACCGCCCGTCGGTCGGCCGCTACCGGGTCATCGTCGTCGAGGACGCCGACCGGCTCACCGAGCGGGCCGCCGACGCCCTCCTCAAGGCGCTCGAGGAGCCGACCGAGCGGACCGTGTGGATGCTCTGCGCCCCCTCGGTCGAGGACGTCGTCATCACCATCCGGTCGCGCTCGCGGCACGTGCGGCTGCGGACGCCGTCCGTCGAGGCCGTCGCCGACCTGCTGACCCGGCGCGACGGCATCGACCACGCGATGGCCCTCTACGCCGCGCGGGCGGCGCAGTCGCACGTCGGCCTGGCCCGGCGCCTGGCCCGGGACGAGCACGCCCGGATCCGCCGTCACGACGTCATCACGCTGCCCACGAAGCTCACCTCGGTGGGCGAGTGCCTCGGGGCGGCCGCCGACATCGTCGACATCGCGAAGGCCGAGGCCGAGGCCGCCTCCGGCGAGCGGGACGCCGCCGAGCGCGAGCGCCTCATGGAGCTCCTCGGGGCCGACCCCACCGCCCGCACCCAGCCGCCGCACATCCGCTCGCAGATCTCCTCGCTCGAACGGGACCAGAAGGCCCGGGCCACCCGGTTCACCCGGGACGTCGTCGACCGGGCCCTCGTCGACCTGCTGTCGGTCTACCGCGACGCGCTCGTCCTGCGGACCGGGGCTGGCAGCGCCCTCGTCAACGAGGACAGCCGCCAGGTCGTCTCGCGCGTCGCCGAGGTGTTCCCCGCCGACCGGCTGCTCACGTGTCTCGACGCCATCGGCACCGCCCGCGACCGGATCCAGGCGAACGTCGCCCCGCTGCTCGCGATCGAGGCGATGGCCCTCGACCTCCGGCTGCCGGCGCGCTGAGCGTCACCAGGTCCCGAGGTCCGGTGGCCGGGGACGGGAGGCGCGGTCCGCGTCGGGCTCGGGCACCTTCTCCCCGCGGGCCAGCGCCGCGGCACCGCGTTCGGCGGCCTCGCGCTCCTGCGGCGACAGCTCGTCGAGCCGCTGCATCCCGCGCCGCACGAGCGGTTCCATGAAGCGGTCGAAGCCGTCGTCCCGGGCCAGGTCGCGCAGCGAGGCGCGCCCGGCGAGGACGTCGTCGATCCGCCGCCGGACCGCCGGGTCGTCCGCACGCTCGCGCAGCATCTCCATCGACCGGCGTAGGTGCCGCTGCACCTCGTCGGGCAGGGGTGCCCCGGGCAGCAGCGGCCCGTCGCCGCCGGGTCCGTCGGCGCCGGCGTCGCGCGGGTCGCGGGTGTCGCTCATCCGCCGACCACCCGGTTGTCGAACGACGCCGGGACCGTCACCTCGTGCCAGTCGCCCGCCGACCCGAGGAGGCCGAGGACGACGTCGGAGAACACGTCGACGAAGGTCATCGCACCCTTGATGGTCGTGATGATCAGCTGGATGGTCTCGACGATCCGGGTGATGCCGTAGAACGTCGCGGCGGTGCCGATGGCCGCTCCGATGAGCGTCCAGGACCCCGCGACCGTCGCGGCCGCGCTGACGCCCGCGGCGATGAGGAGGTCGATGAGCGTCTCGACGAGGGTGCCGACGTCCTTGGCCACGCCGTACACCCCGTCGGCGACGTCGTCGTACCCCTTCGCGGCGATCTCGAGCTTGTTGGCGGCGTCCTGCAGGGACGCGGCGACGTCGAGGAAGTAGTCGGCCGCCTCCTCGGCGGCCCGGCCGTCCCAGACGCGGTCGGCCGCGTCGGCGTACACCGTCACGCCCCGCTCGACGGACTCGACGTAGCCCTTGAGGTTGCGCATCGCGGCCGCGGCCACGGCGACGTGCTCCCAGTCACCGACGAGCCACTCCTGCACCTGCTGTTGCAGGTCGAAGCTGCCGTCCGCCTTGTCGAGGGCGACGAGTGCCCAGTGGCCGAGCGAGAACCAGCTCGCCATGTTGAGCGCGGCGTCGAAGGTCGTCGGCACCGGGTTCCTCGGGACCGGCTCCATGAGCCACCCCGTCGGGTCGGCGACCCCACCGCCTCCTCTGCCTCCTGCGTGCTGCACGGCGACCTCAGTCCTTCCAGTAGTTGCGGTCGAGGCGGCGGGAGGCACGCTCGTCGAGCCGCTCGTAGCGGTCGGCGGAGGCGACGAGCTCCGCTCCCGACCCGTGCAGCGAGCGCTGGATGTCCTCCATGAGGTCGCGCACGCCGGTGTCCATCCCGGTCGTCACGTCGACGAAGCGCTCGATGACGGCGCCACCGGAGGGGTCGAAGTCGACGTGCGTCGACGCGTAGGTCGCGGCCTCCCCACCCGTCGACCCCAGGTCGCGCAGCTGCCGCCCGACCTTCCTCAGCTCGCCGACCTCGACCCGGAAGCGTTCGGGGTCGCTGCCCGTCGTCCGGTCGCCGATGTGTCCCATGCGTGTCTCCTCCTCGTCGTTCCCCGGCCCAGCCTCCGGCAGCGGGGCCGAGGCCGCAACGGGGAGCACTCCCCGGGAGCGGTGTCCGGGCGCGGGACGGCCGTGGATCGCTGCCGGATCGTGACCGTGTGCGGTCGGGGTCGCGCAGGTGCCTCGCCTATCGTCCTGGGCATGACCTCGCGCCGCCTCGTCGCCGTCGTCGGTTCCGTCGTCGTGGGGCTGGTGCTCTCCGGCTGCTCGGTCGTCGACGACGTCCGGGACCGCGTCCAGGGGCGCCCCGACGTCACGGTGACGCCGCAGGCGCCACCGACCGGTCAGGAGGCGCTCGAGCAGTTCTACTCCCAGTCCCTCGACTGGTCCGACTGCTCGGGGGCCGAGTGCGCGACGATGACGGTGCCCATCGACTACGAGAACCCGTCCGGCGCCACGATCGACATCGCGCTGCTGCGCGTGCCCGCGGGTCGGTCCTCCCAGCGGGTCGGCTCCCTCGTCGTCAACCCCGGGGGTCCGGGGGGCTCGGGCGTCGAGTACGCGCGCGCCGCGGACTTCATCGTCGGGCCCGACGTGCGGGCCGCCTACGACGTCGTCGGGTTCGACCCCCGCGGGGTGGGGCGCTCCGCCCCGATCGACTGCGTCACCGACGCCGGTCTCGACGACTTCCTCGGGTCCGACCCGACCCCCGACGACACCGCCGAGGAGGAGGCGTTCGCCGCCGGGTCCGCCGACTTCGCGCGCTCCTGCGGGAGCACCGCCGGCCCCCTCCTGCCGTTCGTCTCGACGCGGGACGCGGCGCGCGACATGGACGTCCTGCGCGCCCTGCTCGGCGAGGAGAAGCTCACCTACCTCGGCAAGTCCTACGGGACCTACCTCGGGGCGACGTACGCCGACCTGTTCCCCGAGCAGGTCGGTCGGTTCGTCCTCGACGGGGTCGTCGCCCCCGACCTCACCTCGGACGAGATCAACCTCGGGCAGGCGCGCGGGTTCGAGCGGGCGACGACGGAGTGGGCGGCCTACTGCGTCGCCGAGGGCGACTGCCCGCTGGGCACCTCCCGCGAGGAGGTCATGGACAACCTCCGGGCGTTCCTCGACGACGTCGACGCGGACCCGCTGGGGCGCACCGGTGACGGCGCCGTCCCGGAGCTCACCGAGGGGTGGGCCTCCCTCGGCATCGCGGCCGCGATGTACGACCAGGGATCGTGGCGGATCCTCGTCGACGCGATGGGCCAGGCCCTCGACGGCGACGGCACCGGTCTCATGCAGCTCGCGGACCAGTACGCCGACCGCAACCCGGGCGGCGGGTACGCGGGCAACATCATGGAGGTCATCTACGCCGTCAACTGCCTCGACAAGCCCGAGTCGGACAGCGTCGAGGAGCACCGCCGGCTCGCGGACGAGGCCGAGGAGGCGGCGCCGACGTGGGGGCGCTACCTCATGTGGAGCTCGATGCCCTGCGGCTACTGGCCGGTCCCGCCGACGGGCGAGCCGCAGGAGATCTCCGCGACCGGGGCCGACCCGATCGTCGTCATCGGCACGACCCGTGACCCGGCGACGCCGTACGAGTGGGCCGTGCAGCTGCGGGACCAGCTCGACGACGCCGCACTCATCAGCTTCGACGGCGACGGCCACACCGCGTACACCCGCTCCAACGCGTGCGTCGACGACGCCGTGGACGCCTACTACCTCGAGGGCACCGTGCCGGAGGACGGGCTCACCTGCTGAACCGGGGCCCGGCCGCGGACCCGGGCCGGTGGCGGATTCGCGGCGGGGCGCACCGGCTGCCTATACTCGTCCGCGCGCCCTCGGGTGCACGCCGCCTTAGCTCAGTCGGCCAGAGCGATTCACTCGTAATGAATAGGTCGTCGGTTCGATTCCGACAGGCGGCTCCACGCGCAAGGCCCCCTCGACCCGAGGGGGCCTTCGTCGTGTCCGCAGCAAGGACGCACGCGGTGGTCCGGCTGACGGGGACGGTAGCCGGTCAGGCACCCAGGCCAAGGGCGGCCCGAACCCCCGCGGCATAGACGGTCGGATCCTCCCACGCGCCGAAGTGACCGCCGCGCGACGGCTCGTCCCATCCGTGCACGTCGAACGTGCGCTCGACCAGCGACCGTGGTGGAGCCGGGACGAGATCCTTCGGGAAGAAGGTGAAGACCGCGGGAACGTCCACCCTGGTGGGCGCGAGACGCGGCTGGACGTAGGGCGAGAACGACGAGCCGATCGTGTTCGTCACCCAGTAAGCGGTGACCCAGGTCAAGACCTCCTCGTCGGTGAAGGACGTCTCGAAGTCATCGGTCCACGCTTGCAGCTTCTCGAGCATCCAGGCCAACAGGCCGCTGGGGGAGTCGGCAAGGGCGGGCGCCAGGGTGTGCGGCTTCGTGGACTGCTGGTGCATGTACCCGCCCTCCGAGGCATACCAGCGACTCATCTGCTCGACGAAGGCGTGTTCGTCCCCGGTCAGATCGCGCGGTTCGATCGCCTGCACGCGTGCGGACGAGATGTCGGTCAGGTGGAGGCCGGCGACCCGGTCACGATCACGGACCGCGAGGGCCTCGGCGACGTTGGACCCGATGTCGCCCCCGGACACGACGTAGCGGTCGTACCCGAGGTCGGCCATGGCGCGAGCGACCGCATCACCCATCTCGGCCGTCGCCATCCCCTGCGCAGGGGAGGAGAACGGGTAGCCGGGTAACGCCGGCACCACGAGATGAGCATCGGTCAGCAGGGGCAGGACACGCTCGAAGCGCAGCACACTGTCGGGCCAGCCGTGCAGCAGCACGACGACCGGCGCCTCAGCGTCGGCCGCGCGCTGGTGGATCACGCGCATGCCACCCGCTCGGACCCACGGCAACGCGCGGATACGTGCCTCGTGCGACCTCCAGTCGAACCGCTCGGCCCACTCGACGACCAGCTCGCCCAGACGACCGGCGCACGTCCCGCGCCCCCATCCCTGGACGTCCGGCAGCGCCGGAGCCCGGAAGGCGCGCAGGCGCTGCCGCAGGTCCTTCAGGACCTCGTCGTCCACCGGCTGCGGCGCGTCAGTCATGTCCGAACGCTATCGGGGGCGACGCCCGACGGCGATCTCCTCGTGCGGTATGCCGCCCACGAGCCGCCGACGTCCGGGGTGGTCCCGCGCTGCGTGACGGGCCCGGTCCTGCTGCGGTCCGCCGGTCCCTGTTGACCCGCACGGCGCGGGGGTCCACTGCGCGCGGTGTTCTAGCCTGACGGGATGAGCGAGCCGGTCGTCGAGGTCGTCGGGGTCTACAACGCGGACGGAGGGGTGCTGGGGGAGATCGCCTACGTCCTCGGCCACGCGATGGGCAGCACCGACTGCTCGCTGTGCGACGTCACCCACGGGGGCATCCGCAGGCGCCCGGCCTGGGACGAGATGGTCGGCCGCCTCCCGGTCCCGGTGCGGCTGGCCCACCGCAACGAGACGACGGAGGGCGAGAAGGACCTCATCGAGGCCACCGGCCTCCCGGTGCTCATCGGCAAGCGGCGGGACGGCTCGCTCACGACCCTCGTGCCACCGCTGACGATCGCCGCGGCCGAGGGCTCGGTCGACGCGCTCGAGGCCTCGATCCGCGAGGCCCTCGACGACGAGGGGGCGGTGTGAGCCGGCCCCGGCCGCAGCGCCCCGGCCCCGGCCAGGAGTCGGTGTGGGACTACCCGCGGCCGCCGGCCGTCGACGCGAGCCGGGAGTCGGTCGAGGTGTGGCTCGGCGGGCAACGGGTCGCGGCGTCCACCCGCACGCTGCGCGTGCTCGAGACGAGCCACCCGCCGACGTACTACCTGCCCCTCGCCGACGTCGCCCCCGGCGCCCTGCGCCCGGTCGACGGGACGACGTTCTGCGAGTGGAAGGGCGAGGCCGCGTACTTCGACCTCGTCGCCGGTGACGCCGTGGCCCCGCGGGCGGCGTGGACCTACCCGCACCCGACCCGGGGCTTCGAGGTGCTGCTCGACCACGTCGCGGTCATGCCGGGCGCCGTCGAGCGCTGCGTCGTCGACGACGAGGTCGTGCAGCCGCAGGCCGGAGGCTTCTACGGCGGCTGGGTGACCAGCCGGGTCGTCGGCCCGTTCAAGGGCGAGCCCGGCACCTGGGGCTGGTGACCGGGAGCCCCCGACGTCAGTCGTCGCTGAGCGGGTTGTCCTTCGTCGCCACCGCGTCCCGCGCCTTCTGCGAGGCCTCGGCGATCTCGTCGGGGCTGTGCGCGGAGTCCTCGGAGCCGTTGAGGTGCTCGTCGTGGGCCGGCCAGCGCCACCGCGCCGTCGTCAGCCCGGCGGCCTTGGCCCGCTCGAGCGCCTCCTCGACGCACTTCTCGGCCTCCTCGCGGCCGGCCCAGTGGGCGCCCTCGACCGACTTGCCCGGCTCGAGGTCCTTGTAGGTCTCGAAGAAGTGCTGGATCTCGAGCTGGTCGAACTCGGTGATGTCGCTCAGCTCGGCGACGTGTGCCTTGCGCGGGTCGCCGGCCGGGATGCAGAGGATCTTGTCGTCGCCGCCGGCCTCGTCGCGCATGTGGAACATCCCGATGGGGCGGGCGCGGACGATGCAGCCGGGGAAGGTCGGCTCGTCGAGGAGGACGAGCGCGTCGAGCGGGTCGCCGTCCTCACCGAGGGAGTCCTCGATGTAGCCGTAGTCCGAGGGGTAGGCCATCGAGGTGAAGAGCATCCGGTCGAGCCGGATGCGTCCCGTCGAGTGGTCGACCTCGTACTTGTTCTTCTGACCCTTGGGGATCTCGATGGTGACGTCGAACTCCACGGTGGACCGCTCCCTCTGCTCCTGTGACCTACCCTGCACAGTCTGGCCCATCGACCACGACGACGACGAAGGGAGCCGGGGTGAGACGTGTCATGGTCGCGTCCGCGACCGGCGTCCTCCTCGTCGCCGCGGGGGGCTACGCGGCCGCCGACGTGTACGACGTCGTCCCCGGGGTCCTGACCCGCGACACCGCAGCCCCGGCGCCCACCGCCACCCCGACCGGCAGCCCGCCGCCGTGGGCCCTCCCGGCATCGGCCGACCCCGGCGACCTCCTCACGTCCGACGGCGCCGACGCCCCCGTGCCCACCGCCGACGGCCTCGCGGAGGCGGTCGCGTCCGCCTCCGACGACCCGGCGCTCGAGCGCGACCTGGGGGTGAGCATCCGTGACGGCGTCACGGGCGAGCAGCTCTACGGGCTCGACGCCGACATCCCCCGGGTGCCCGCCTCGACGGCCAAGCTGCTCGCGGCCACGGCGGTCGCCGACACCCTCGACCTCGACGCCCGGATCCCGACGACGGTCCTCGTGGCGCCCGGCGCGCGCGACCTCGTGCTCGTCGTGGCCGGCGACACCCTCCTCGACCCCGGGGCGGGGGACGAGGACGCCGTCGCCGGACGCGCGGGGCTCGCCGACCTCGCGGCGCAGGTCGCGGACGCCCTGGGCGAGCGCACCGACGTCCGGCTGCGGCTCGACCTGTCCTTCGCCCCCGGCCCGCTCGTCCCGCCGACGTGGAACCCGAACGACGTCCGGGACGGGTTCGCCGGGCCCGTCGCGATGACCGGCCTCGCGACCCAGCGCGCGGCGGTCGGCGACCCGGCCGCCGCCGACCCCCCGGCCGAGGTCGCCCGTGCCTTCGTCGCCCGGCTCGCGGACGAGGGTGTCACCGCCCGGCTCCGCTTCCGGGACACCTGGACCCGCCCCGCCCCGGACGCCGCGACCGAGGTCGGCCGGGTCGAGTCCGCCACGGTCGCGGCCCTCCTCGACCGGGCCCTCGACCTCAGCGACAACGCCCTCACCGAGTCCCTCGTCCGGCGTGCCGCCGCGACGGCCGGACGGGACACGAGCGACCCCCGCTCGACCCCACGGTTCGTCCGCGATCGGCTCGAGGCGGACGCGGTCCCCGTCGACGGGATGGTCCTGCACGACGCGAGCGGGCTGAGCCCGGACCAGGCCGTGAGCCCCGCGACCCTGTCGGCCGTCCTCGTCCGGGCGGTCACGGGGGAGTCGGACCCGCTCCGCCTCGTGATCGCCGACCTGCCCGTGTCCGGGCTCACCGGGACGCTCGCCGGGCGCTTCGAGGACGACGAGGACGTCCTCGGGGTACCGCGGGCCAAGACGGGGACCCTGCGGGCCGGGTCCTCCCTCGCCGGGACGACCGTCACCACGGACGGCCGCCCGCTCGTCGTCGTCGTCCAGAGCGAGGGCTTCCCCCGGACCTTCGAGGGCACGGCGCGGGCCCGCGAGGCGCTCGACGCGGTCGTCGCCGCCGTGACGCGCTGCGGCTGCCGGTGACGAGGACCCCCGCCGTCGTCGGGGGATGAGAAGGTGGGCCCGTGGCTTACGTCGACTGGGAGTTCGCGAAGACGACGGGCCGGGCGCTCGTCCCGGCCGGGCCGGTCGTGTCGCCGGCCGAGGCACGGGCGGAGGTCGAGGCCATCCGCGCGGCGGCCCGCGGTGCGCGTCAGCCCGTCGCCGAGACGGCGCGGATGCAGACCCCGCCCGAGGCGCCCGAGGCGCTCGTCGTCGACCGCGCGACGTGGATCGGCGTCAACGTCGACTCGATGGCCGCGCTGCTCGAGCCGGCCGTCGAGCACATCGTCGGCTCGCGGGGCGTGACCCCGGGCCCGGCGGCGCAGGCGCTCGGCGGGAAGGTCACCGGCGCCGAGGCCGGCGCGATGCTCGGCTTCATGGCGACCAAGGTGCTCGGCCAGTACGACATCGCCCCGCAGGGCACCCCGGCGCTCCTCCTCGTCGCCCCGAACATCATGGCCGTCGCCCGCGACCTCGGCGTCGACCCGGCCGACTTCCGCCGGTGGGTCTGCATGCACGAGGAGACCCACCGGGTGCAGTTCACCGCGACGCCGTGGCTGCGCGACCACCTCGTCGACCAGGCGCGCACCCTCGCCGTCGACCTCGCGCCCGACCAGGAGCGGCTCCAGGAGATCGCCTCCCGGGTCACCGAGCGGCTCCCGGACCTCTTCGCGGAGGGCAGCACCGGCATCACCGAGCTCTTCGTCACCCCCGAGCAGCGCGAGCAGCTCGCCCGGCTCACCGCCGTCATGTCCCTCCTCGAGGGGCACGCCGACGTCGTCATGGACGACGTCGGGCCGGCGCACATCCCGTCCGTCGAGGACATCCGCCGGAAGTTCACCCAACGGCGCAAGGGCGCCGGCGCCCCGGACCGGCTGCTGCGCCGGCTCCTCGGGCTCGAGGCGAAGATGCGGCAGTACCGCGACGGCGCGGAGTTCGTCCGCGGTGTCCAGGCAGAGGTCGGGGTCGACGGGTTCAACGCCGTCTGGACCTCGCCCGACACCCTGCCGCAGCCGCGGGAGATCGCGGACCCGAAGGCCTGGGTCCGCCGCGTCCACGCCTGAGCCGATGACCCGGGCCTGGGGCCGACCGCACCCGGCGGTGGCCGCGGTGCGCTCCGCCGTCCGCACGGTCCTCGCGGAGTGCGACCCCGGCGACCTCGTCCTCGTCGCGTGCAGCGGAGGCGCGGACTCGACCGCGCTCGCCGACGCCGCGCGGTTCGAGGGGGAGAGGGCCGGGCTGCGTGTCGGGGCCGTCGTCGTCGACCACGGGCTCGGGGACGGCTCGGCAGCCGTGGCCACGAGGGTCGGGGAGCGGCTGCGCGCGCTGGCGCTCGAGCCGGTGCTCGTCGCGCGGGTCGAGGTCGTCGACACCGGCGACGGGCTGGAGTCGGCCGCCCGGCACGTCCGCTACGCCGCGCTCGACGAGGCGGCCGACCGCGACGGTGCCCGCCTCGTCCTGCTGGGCCACACCCGCGACGACCAGGCCGAGCAGGTGCTCCTCGGGCTCGTCCGGGGGAGCGGCGCCCGCTCCCTCGCGGGGATGCCCGCGGCCCGCGGCCGCTACCGGCGCCCGCTGCTGGACCTCGCCCGCGAGCAGACCCGGGCCGCCTGCCGCGCCGAGGGCCTCGAGGTGTGGGAGGACCCGATGAACGAGGACCCCACGTTCGCCCGCGTCCGGGTGCGCCGGGCGCTCGCCGATCTCGAGACCGACCTCGGGCCGGGCCTGTCCACGGCGCTGGCCCGCAGCGCCGCCCTGCTCCGGGTGGACGCCGACCACCTCGACGCCGAGGCCGACGCGGCGGCCGCGCCGCTGGGGGCGGGGCCGTGGCCGGTCGCCGCGCTCGTCGTGCTGCCGCCCGCCGTGCGCACCCGGGTCTGGCGACGGCTGCTCGTCGCCGCCGGCGCCCCCGCCGGCCGGGTGTCCGCGCGGCACGTCGACGCGTGCGACCGCCTCGTGACGCAGTGGCGCGGTCAGGGCCCCGTCCACGTCCCCGGGGACCTGCGGGTCGCCCGGAGAGGCGGGCGGGTGTCGGCCACCCCACCGCCTCCGGTTGAATAGCCCCGACCCCCGCCCGCCCCACCCAGGAGCCGCAGTGGACGCCGCCCACATGGGAGCCGACCTCGAACGAGTCCTCATCACCGAGGACGAGATCCTCGAGAAGCTCGACGAGCTGGCCGCGCACATCACCGAGCACTACGAGGGCAAGGACCTGCTGCTCGTCGGCGTCCTCAAGGGGGCGGTCATGGTGATGGCCGACCTCATGCGCGCGCTGCCGACGAGCGTGCCGGTCGACTGGATGGCCGTGTCGTCCTACGGCTCCGGCACCAAGAGCAGCGGTGTCGTGCGGATCCTCAAGGACCTCGACGCCGACATCACCGACCGGCACGTGCTCATCGTCGAGGACATCATCGACTCCGGGCTCACGCTGTCCTGGATCAAGTCCAACCTCGAGTCGCGCAGCCCCGCGTCGGTCGACATCTGCACGCTCCTGCGCAAGCCGGACGCCGCGAAGGTCGACGTCGACGTCCAGTGGGTCGGCTTCGACATCCCCAACGAGTTCGTCGTCGGCTACGGCCTCGACTACGCCGAGGCCTACCGGGGCCTGCGGGTGGTCGGCACCCTGGCCCCGCACGTCTACAGCTGAGCGCGCCGACCGGCGGGACCGCCTCGACCGTCCGGACCTGCGTCCACCGCAGGAACACGGGCGGGGACGGGCTCGTTGCTAGCGTGTACCGGTCCGGGCAGGCGAGGTCGCCCGGTCACCACCCGAACGAGCAGGAGGGTCGGGGCACGCGCTCCGCAGCCACATGAACGCCAAACGTCTCTTCCGGGCACCGATCTTCTGGGTGCTCACCGCACTCGTTCTCGTGCTGCTCGTCTTCACGGTCGGCAACAACGACGGCTACACGACCATCCGCACCTCGCAGGCCGAACAGCTCATCGCCGACGGGGCGGTCGAGCAGGCGGAGATGACGACGGACAACGTCATCACCCTCGACCTGCGCGACGACCAGTCCTTCAGCGACGAGGACGCGAACATCAGCGACGCCACCCAGGTGCGCGCGGAGTACGTCGACGCCCGCGCCGACCGCCTCGTCGAGGCCCTCGACGAGAACCTGCCGGACGGGTACAACGACCGGCGCGAGGGCGACAGTGCGTTCTGGACGATCTTCATCAGCTTCTTCCCGGTGCTGCTGCTCGTCGGTCTCTTCTGGTTCCTGATGACCCAGGCGCAGGGCGGCGGCTCGCGCGTCATGCAGTTCGGCAAGTCCAAGGCCAAGCTCGCGAGCAAGGACATGCCGAAGGTCACGTTCAGCGACGTCGCCGGAGCGGACGAGGCCACCGAGGAGCTGCACGAGATCGTCGACTTCCTCCGCGAGCCGGCGAAGTTCCTCGCCGTCGGCGCGAAGATCCCCAAGGGCGTCCTGCTCTACGGCCAGCCCGGTACCGGCAAGACCCTCCTCGCCCGGGCCGTCGCCGGTGAGGCGGGCGTGCCCTTCTACTCGATCTCCGGCTCGGACTTCGTCGAGATGTTCGTCGGTGTCGGCGCCTCCCGCGTCCGCGACCTCTTCGAGCAGGCCAAGGCCAACGCCCCCGCCATCGTCTTCGTCGACGAGATCGACGCCGTCGGCCGTCACCGCGGCGCCGGCATGGGCGGCGGCCACGACGAGCGCGAGCAGACCCTCAACCAGCTGCTCGTCGAGATGGACGGCTTCGACGTCAAGACGAACGTCATCCTCATCGCCGCGACGAACCGTCCCGACATCCTCGACCCGGCGCTGCTGCGCCCGGGCCGCTTCGACCGGCAGATCGCCGTCGAGAACCCGGACATGATCGGGCGGCACCGCATCCTCGAGGTGCACGCCCAGGGCAAGCCGATGGCCGCGGGTGTCGACCTGCTCGCCGTCGCCCGACGCACGCCCGGCATGACCGGTGCCGACCTGGCGAACGTCCTCAACGAGGCGGCGCTCCTCACGGCGCGCACCGACAAGAAGCTCATCGACGACGAGGTCCTCGACGAGGCGATCGACCGGGTCATCGCCGGGCCGCAGAAGCGCACCCGCATCATGTCGGCGCAGGAGCGGAAGATCACCGCGTACCACGAGGGCGGGCACGCCCTCGTCGCCGCCGGGATGAACCACACCGACCCCGTGACGAAGGTGACGATCCTGCCCCGTGGGCGGGCCCTCGGCTACACGATGGTCATGCCGACCGACGACAAGTACTCGACGACCCGCAACGAGATCCTCGACCAGCTCGCCTACGCCCTCGGGGGCCGCGTCGCGGAGGAGATCATCTTCCACGACCCGACGACCGGCGCCGCGAACGACATCGAGAAGGCCACGGCGATGGCTCGCAAGATGGTGACCGAGTTCGGGATGAGCGAGCGGGTCGGCGCCATCAAGCTCGGGTCCTCGGGCGGGGAGCCGTTCCTCGGCCGCGACATGGGCCACGAGCGGGACTACTCCGAGCAGGTCGCCTCCGTCGTCGACGAGGAGGTCCGCAGGCTCATCGACTCCGCGCACGACGAGGCGTGGCACGTCGTCAACGACAACCGCACGGTGCTCGACCGGCTCGTCCTCGAGCTGCTCGAGAAGGAGACCCTGAACCAGGCCGAGCTCGCCGAGATCTTCTCCGACGTCGTCAAGCGCCCGCACCGTCCGACGTGGCTGTCGAGCGAGCACCGGACGCTGTCGGACATCCCTCCGGTCCTCACCCCGGCCGAGGAGGCCGCGATGGCCGAGCGCAACGGCTCGGGTGCGCCGAACGGCGCCTCGGTCACCCCGGGCGACCCGGCCACCGAGGCCGCGATCGACCGGCAGGCGCAGGTCGGGGCGAAGACGACGCCGGACGAGAACCCGCCCACCGAGATCGTCGAGGTGCCGGACGGTGGGCGTGTCGACCCCTCCTGAGGACACGACGACGCCCAGCGCCTCGGGGGCGCACCGCATCGACACCGCCCGCGCCGAGGCGGCCGTCCGTGAGCTGCTCCTCGCCGTCGGGGAGGACCCCGACCGTGAGGGCCTGCTCGAGACGCCGGCACGGGTGGCCCGGGCGTGCGCCGAGCTGTACTCCGGCATGGGGCAGAACGCGGCCGACGTGCTGTCGACGACCTTCCCGATCGACCACGACGAGCTGATCCTCGTCCGGGACATCGAGGTCTTCTCGACGTGCGAGCACCACCTGCTCCCCTTCCACGGGGTCGCCCACATCGGGTACATCCCGGCCCAGGACGGACGGGTCACCGGGCTGTCCAAGCTCGCGCGGCTCGTCGACGTCTTCGCCAAGCGCCCGCAGGTGCAGGAGCGGATCACGACCCAGGTCGCGGACGCCCTCGTCGAGCACCTCGACGCCCAGGGCGTCATCGTCGTCCTCGAGGCCGAGCACCTGTGCATGTCGATGCGCGGGGTCCACAAGCCGGGCTCGCGCACCATCACCTCGGCCGTCCGCGGCCAGCTGCGCGACCCGGCCACCCGGGCGGAGGCGATGTCGCTGCTGCTCGGCGGCAAGCGGTGACGCAGGCCCTGCCCCAGGGACGGCCGGGACGACCGGTCGTCATGGGGGTCGTCAACGTCACCCCCGACTCCTTCAGCGACGGCGGCGAGTGGTTCGCCCCCGAGGCCGCGGTGGCCCACGGACGGGACCTGCGAGCCCGCGGCGCCGACGTCCTCGACGTCGGCGGGGAGTCGACCCGACCCGGCGCGGAGCGGCCGAGCGAGGCCGAGGAGCTGCGCCGGGTGCTGCCGGTGGTCGAGGCGCTCGCCGAGGGCGGGCCGGTGTCCGTCGACACGATGCGCGCGGGGGTCGCCGCCGCGGCCCTCGACGCCGGGGCGACGCTCGTCAACGACGTCTCCGCCGGTCTCGCCGACCCCGACATGGTGCCGCTCGTCGCCGACCGCGGTGTGCCGGTGGTCGCGATGCACTGGCGGGGGCACGCGAGCGACATGCAGTCCCGCGCGGTGTACGACGACGTCGTCGCCGAGGTCTGCCGGGCCCTCGGTGAGCGTGTGGACGCGCTCGTCGGCGCCGGGGTGGCCCGGGAGCGGATCGTCCTGGACCCCGGGTTCGGGTTCGCCAAGACCGCGGAGCACAACTGGGAGCTGCTGCGCCGCCTCGACGAGGTCGTGGCGCTCGGGCTGCCGGTGCTCGTCGGGACCTCCCGCAAGACCTTCCTCGGCCGGGTGGGACGGGCCGACGGCGACGAGCGCGCCCCGCTCGAGCGCGACGTCGCGACGGCCGTGACGACGTCGCACGCCGCCCTGCACGGTGCCTGGGGCGTCCGGGTCCACGACGTCGCCGGGGCGGTCGACGCCCTCGACGTCACGGCGGCCCTCGGAGGGCGGGTGTGATGGAGCTCGACGTCATCGAGGTCAAGGGCGTGCGCGCCACCGGCCACCACGGCGTCTTCGACCACGAGAAGCGCGACGGCCAGGAGTTCGTCGTCGACCTGCGCCTCGAGCTCGACCTGTCCCGGGCCGGCCGCACCGACGACCTCGTCGACACCGTCGACTACGGGGCGCTCGCCCAGGGCGTCGTCGCCCGCGTGGAGGGGGAGCCGTACGACCTCATCGAGCGGCTCGCGACCGTCATCGCGCAGGACGTGCTCGGCGACCTGCGGGTCGACGAGGTGGCCGTCACGGTCCACAAGCCGCAGGCGCCCGTCCCGGTGCCGTTCGGTGACGTCGCCGTGACGGTGGTCCGGCGGCGCCCGGCCGTGCCCGTCGTCGTCGCCATCGGGGCCAACCTCGCCCGCGGCGGGACGAGCCCGCAGGAGACGGTCGAGGACGTCGTCGAGGAGCTCGACGGCTTCGGGGTGCTCCAGGTCACCGCGGCCTCGCACATCTTCGAGACCCCACCGGTCGGAGGGCCCGCCGGCCAGCCGACGTACGTCAACGCCGTCGTCGTCGGGACCACGCACGACTCCCCGAACGCGGTCCTCGAGCAGCTGCAGACCCTCGAGCTCCAGTACGACCGGGTCCGCGAGGTGCGCTGGGGGCCGCGCACCCTCGACCTCGACGTCGTCCAGTACGGCGACCCGGTCTTCGACACCGACGTCGTCTCGGACGACCCGGTGCTCACGCTGCCGCACCCCCGCGCCCACGAGCGCGGGTTCGTCCTCGTGCCGTGGCTCGACGCCGACGCCGAGGCGGTCCTGCGGGTCGCCGGCGAGGTCGTGCGGGTCGCCGACCTCGTCCGGCGCGTCGACACCGGCGGGATCGTCCGCCGCGGTCCGTCCCGCCCCGAGGACGAGCGATGATGCGCCACGGCGTGACCGTCCGTGGCCTGCTCGTCGTCGTGGGGGTGCTCCTCGTGCTCGGGTTCCTCGTCGCGACGGTCATCACCCGTGGGGGCAGCCTGCTGCCGGTGCCGCCGTGGCCGGCCGACCTCCTGCTCGTCGTCATGGGCGGCCTCGTCCTCTGGGTCGCCCGCCCGGTCCGGCGGCACCTCGCGAGCGGACGGCGGACCGCGGTCGACGGGCTGCGGGCCGCCCGGACCGTCGTCCTCGCCCAGGCCTCCGCGCTCACCGGGGCGGCGGCGGCCGGCTGGTACCTCGGCCACCTGCTCCAGCTGCTCACCGACCTCGACCTCGTCGCGAACCGGGACCGGTTGCTGCCGTTCGGGGCCGCGGTCCTCGCGTCGGCACTGCTCGCCGTCGCCGGCATGGTCGCGCAGTCGTGGTGCCGCATCGACGAGGACGAGGACGACCCGCGCTTCGACGAGCGGCCGACCGGGCGCTGATCAGCGCAGCCGGACCGGCCTGTCGAGGTCGGTGTTGTCGACGAGCACGTCGGCACGTGCGTCGGGGTCGGCCTCCGCGCGGTAGACCGTGTCGGCGGCGCCGTACCGCTCGACGTGCAGCGTCCGGGCCTCGGCGTACCCCTCGCGACCGGTGTCGCGCCCCACCGCCCGCTCGAGGGCGACGTCGGGGTCGACGACGAGCCGGACGACGACGTCCCACAGGTCGCGCAGCTCCGGGCGCAGGACGAAGACGCCGTCGACGACGAGCACGTCGTCCGGCCCCACCCCCGTGCGGTCCTCGCGGTGGTCGACCTGGGTCAGCGGGTCGATGCCGCAGAGGGCGACGTCGGGTCCGTCGCAGAAGGCGCCGACGAGGCTCATACGGACCCGGTCGAGGTCGGTCGCGGTGCGGTAGTACCCCTCGCCGGACGTGCGGTCGTAGCGGTGGCGCTCGGACCACGGGCGCTTGTGGTCGTCGAGGCACGCGCGCAGCACGGGCCGGCCGTGCCGCTCGAGGGCGAGCCCCAGCTCGTGGGCGAAGGAGGTCTTGCCGGCGCCGGTCGATCCGTCGACGGCGACGACGAGGCGCCCGGGGCGGACGGTGACCTCCGCGGCGAGCGTGTCGAGGAGCGCCGTGCGGGGCGTGGTCCGCTCGGCCGGGACGGGCTGCTGCCACGTCGACGGGGAGAGGCGCACCGGGACTCCTCGCGGCCTACTTGTCGACGTCGCCGACGACGAAGAACATCGACCCGAGCACCGCGACCATGTCGGCGACGACGCAGCCGGGCAGCACCTGCGAGAGGACCTGGACGTTGCCGAACGACGCCGAGCGGAGCTTGAGCCGCCACGGGGTCTTCTCGCCGCGGGAGACGAGGTAGTAGCCGTTGAGCCCGAGCGGGTTCTCGGTCGCGGTGTACCGCTCGCCCTCGGGCACCTTGAGCACCTTCGGCAGCCGCTGGTTCACCGGGCCGGGCGGCAGGGTGCGGAGCCGGTCGAGGCAGGCGTCGGCGAGGTCGAGGCTCACGTGGACCTGCTCGAGGAGCACCTCGAGCCGGGCGAGGCAGTCACCGGCGCTCCGCGTGACGACGCGTCCGGGGCCGCCGGGCGCGAAGAGCTCGCCGTAGGCCAGGTAGGGGTCGTCGCGGCGCAGGTCGAGGTCGAGGCCGCTGGCCCGGGCGATGGGGCCGGACACGCCGTAGGCGAGGCAGGTGTCGCGGTCCAGGACGCCGACGCCGCGGGTGCGGGCCTCGAGGATCTCGTTGCCGACGAGCATCGACTCGAGGTCCGGCAGCCGGCGCCGGACGGCGGCGACGGCCCCGGACACCCGGCCGAGCCAGCCCGCCGGGACGTCCTCCTTGAGGCCGCCGACCCGGTTGAACATGTAGTGCATCCGGCCGCCGGAGGCCTCCTCCATGACCGCCTGGAGGTCCTCGCGCTCGCGGAAGGCGTAGAACATCGGCGTGATCGCCCCGAGCTCCAGCGGGTAGGAGCCGAGGAACATCAGGTGCGACAGGACCCGGTTGAGCTCGGCGAGGAGGGTCCGCAGCCACACCGCCCGCTCCGGCACCTCCATCCCGAGCATCGCCTCGACGCCCATGACGACGCCGAGCTCGGAGGAGAACGCCGACAGCCAGTCGTGCCGGTTCGCGAGCACGGTGATCTGCCGGTAGTCGCGGACCTCGAAGAGCTTCTCGGCGCCGCGGTGCATGTAGCCGACGACGGGCTCGGCGTCGACGATGCGCTCGCCGTCGAGGGTGACCTTGAGCCGCAGGACGCCGTGCGTCGCGGGGTGCTGCGGTCCGATGTTGAGCACCATGTCGGCCGTCGCGAGACCGCCCGCGCCGACCGCGACGTCGAGCGCGCGGGGGCCGGACGCGTCGGTGCTCATCCGCTCAGTCTGCCGCACCCGTCGCGCCGGACCGGGGGAGGCGGGTCAGCGCCCAGCCGAACCCTCCGAGGCCGCGGGGGGCGAGGAGCGAGGCCTCGGCCGAGGACCGGGACAGGGCGCCGAGGTAGCCCAGCGGGTCGGTGCGGGCGAGGGAGTGGTCGGGGACTGTCCCGGTGACGCCGAGGGCGCGCAGGGCCTCCCGCTGGGTGACGACGCGGTCGGTGTCGAGGGTGTCGAGGGCGACGTGCGCGGTGAGGTCGCACGAGCCGTCCGGCACCGGGTCGACGATCCCGCCGTCCCGGTAGGCGGTGAGCGTGCCCGGCAGGGGGCGGGTGACCCGGTCGTGGGCGTAGTCGACGACGAGGACCGTCCCTCTGCGGACGCGGGAGAGCAGGTCGGCGTGCGCCCGGTCCCGGGTCAGCCCGACCTCGACGCGTGCGCCGTCGGGCAGCCCGTCGGCCGGCCAGTGCGCCGCCGCCCAGGCCTCGTCGTCGGGGTCGAGCGGGCCGCCGGGTGCCTCCGCGCCGGTCGCGACGTCGACGTCGACCTCGACGAGGCGGCCGCCCCGGACGGTCGCCACGGTGCACGGCACGACGTCGAGCCACTCGTTCGCGACGACGAGGACGTCGGTGAGGTCCCGCAGCTCCGCCGGGAGGTCGGACCCGCCGGGGGAGACGAGCCACGCGACCCCGCCCGGCAGGCGCTCGGGGCGGGCGACGACGTCGACCCCGGTGAGGTGCAGGTCGGGGCGGGCGGCGTGCAGCGCGGTGAGCAGCTCTCCGCGTCCGGCGCCGACGTCGACGACGTGCCGGGCGCCCTCGCGGTCGGCGAGCCGGCCGAGGGCCTCGGCGAGGACGGCCGCGTGCGGCCCGTGGGTCGAGGTCGTGAAGTGCCCCGCCGGGCCGGACGCCCGACGGTAGAACCCGTCGCTCCCGTAGAGGGCGACCTGCCACGCCAGCCGCCAGGGCAGGAGGTCACCCACCGTCGCCCCCGTCGGGGAGGTGGAAGAGGTCCTCGACGGGCATCCCGAAGAAGCGGCCGAGGGCGAGGGCGAGGGGGAGGGAGGGGTCGTAGCGGCCGGCCTCGAGGGAGTTGACGGTCTGGCGGGAGACGCCGAGCGCCTCACCGAGGGCCGCCTGCGACAGGCCCCGTTCGCCGCGCAGGCGGCGGATCTCGTTGTCCACGGCTCAGGCCCTCCGGGTCGCGACCTGGATGGCCACACCCCACGTCCCGGCCACGAGGAGGAGGAGCAGGACGACGATCGTGTCGGGCTGGCCGCCCTGCATCGCCGTCTGCGCGACGAAGAGGGCCATGAGCGCGAGGACGGCGACCTGGCCGGTGACGTTGAAGGCCCACGTGGACGCGGCGCTCTCGCGCTCGTCGAAGGGCTGGACGGCGTTGACCCGGCTGCGGTCGGTGCCGCCGCCGCGCAGCGCCTGGCGGTAGGCGACGGCGAGGTAGGCGACCCCGACGAGCAGGAGGGCCGTCCACCACCAGATGCCGACGGCGAGGCACCACACGGCACCGCCGACCATGACGACGAGGAAGAGGCGGTTGAACCAGGTGAGGTGTCGGATGGCGTTCATGGGTCCACCATGACAAGCACGCTTGCCATATGTCAAGCGTGCTTGTCGACAAAGCACCTTGACATGTGAGGGGCGTCCGGCCCGGCCGGTAGCGTGCTCGGTCGTGGAGGGCATGGAGCATCCCGCACGCCTCTCGGTGGGCGTCGTCGGGGCCGGTCGCGTCGGCGCCGTGCTCGGTGCGGCGCTCGCCCGCGCCGGGCACCGGGTCACCGGGGCCTACGCCGTGAGCGACGCCAGCCGCGCCCGTGCGGGCGCCCTGCTGCCCGGGGTGCCCGTCGCCGACGTCCCGACCGTCGTCGCCGGCGCCGAGCTCGTCCTCCTCGCCGTCCCGGACGACGCGCTGCCGCACCTCGTCGGTGGGCTGGCGGCGACGGGGGGCTGGCAGGCCGGTCAGATCGTCGTCCACACGAGCGGGCGGCACGGCGTCGGGGTCCTCGACCCCGTCCGCGAGCACCACGCGATGCCACTCGCCCTGCATCCCGCGATGACGTTCTCCGGCACGGCGATGGACCTCGACCGCCTCGCAGACTGCGCCTTCGGCGTCACCGTGGACGCGGCCGTCCGTCCGGTCGCCGAGGCCCTCGTCCTCGAGATGGGTGGGACCCCGGTGTGGGTCGACGAGACCGACCGGGTCGCGTACCACGCGGCCCTCGCGCACGGCGCCAACCACCTCGTGACCCTCACGGCCGAGGCGCTGGACCTCCTCGGCCGCGCGGGCGTGGACCAGCCACGGCAGGTGCTCGCGCCGCTCCTGCACGCCGCGCTCGACAACGCCCTGCGCGCGGGTGACGCCGCCCTCACCGGCCCGGTCGCCCGCGGCGACGTCGGTACGGTGAGGGACCACCTGGGCGAGCTGGACCGGCTCGCCCCCGAGATCCGGAGGACCTACGTGGCGCTTGCCCGGGCCACCGCGCTGCGTGCCCTCGACGCCGGCCGGCTGCGGGCGACGTCGGCGGAGCCCCTCCTCGACGCCCTCTCCGACCAGGAGCCCGAGTGACGACCACGACCCCCGCGCGGACGGCGCCCGCCGTCGCGCACACCCGCGACGAGCTGTCCGCCGCCCGCGCCGACCTCACCTCCGGCGACGTCGGCGTCGTCATGACGATGGGGGCGCTGCACGAGGGGCACGCCCGGCTCATCGAGCAGGCCAGGGCCCGGCACGCGCACGTCGTCGTGACGATCTTCCTCAACCCGCTCCAGTTCGGCGTCGGCGAGGACCTCTCCCGGTACCCGCGCACGTTCGACGACGACATGCGGATCTGCACCGACGCCGGCGTCGACCTCGTGTTCGCCCCGAGCCCCGACGTCGTCTACCCCGACGGCGACCCGGGCATCCGGGTGTCGTCCGGTGCGCTCGGTGCGATGCTCGAGGGCGCGGCGCGACCGGGTCACTTCGACGGCGTGCTCACCGTCGTCGCCAAGCTCTTCCACCTCACCGGGGCGCGCAGCGCGTACTTCGGGCAGAAGGACGCCCAGCAGCTGCTCCTCATCCGGCGGATGGTCCGCGACCTCGACCTCCCCGTCGAGGTCGTCCCGGTGCCGACGGTCCGCGAGGCCGACGGGCTCGCCCTGAGCAGCCGCAACGCCTACCTCACCGACTCCGACCGTGAGACGGCCCTGTGCCTGAGCCGCGCGCTGCAGGCCGGCGCGGACGCCGCGACCTACGGGCCGTCGGCCGTGCGGCGGGCCGCCCGGGAGGTGCTCGTCGGGGAGCCGCTCGCGCTCGTCGACTACCTCGTCCTCGTCCACCCGACGACCCTCGAGGACGTCCCCGAGTGGTACCGCGGGGAGGCCCTGCTCGCGGTGGCGGCGAAGGTCGGGACGACGCGGCTCATCGACAACACCCCGCTGCGCGTCGGACCGGGCGGCGGACGCCTCGACGTCTTCTCGGAGGACCCGCACGGGAAGGACGCCCCGTGACGCCCGACGACGGGACGGCCGGGCCCGTGCTGCCCCGCCGCCTCGCGGCCGGCGACCCCGGCTGGACGACGGAGGCCGACGTCGTCGTCGTGGGGTCCGGCATCGCCGGGCTGACGTGCGCGCTCCGGCTGCGCGAGCGCGTCGACCGGGTGCTCCTCGTGACCAAGACCGTCCTGTCGGCCGGCTCGACGCGCTGGGCGCAGGGCGGGATCGCCGCGGCGCTCGCTCCCGAGGACACCCCGCAGGAGCACCTCGAGGACACCCTCGTCGCCGGGGTCGGGCTGTGCGACGTCGAGGCGGTGCGGGCCCTCGTCACCGAGGGACCGGACCGGGTCCGCGAGCTCGTCGGGCTCGGGGCGCACTTCGACCTCGACGCCGACGGCGAGATCAAGCTGACCCGTGAGGGCGGTCACCACCGGGACCGGATCGCGCACGCCGGTGGGGACGCGACCGGGGCGGAGATCTCGCGGGCCCTCATCGCCGCCCTCCAGCGGGTGCTGGACGACCCGGGGATCGAGGTCGTCGAGCACGCCCTCGTCGTCGACCTGCTCACCGCGGACGACGGCGCCGTCTGCGGGGTGACGCTGCACGTCATCGGGGAGGGGCAGAAGGACGGGGTGGGGGCGGCCCACGCCCGCGCCGTCGTCCTCGCGACCGGCGGTCTCGGCCAGATCTACACCTCGACGACGAACCCGCCGGTCGCGACCGGGGACGGCATGGCGGCCGCGCTGCGGGCCGGCGCGCGGGTGACCGACCTCGAGTTCGTCCAGTTCCACCCGACGGTCCTCTACCTCGGGGAGGGCTCGACGGGACAGCAACCGCTCATCTCCGAGGCCGTGCGGGGCGAGGGTGCCGTCCTCGTCGACGACACCGGCGCCCGCATCATGGAGGGCCGTCACGAGCTGGCCGACCTCGCGCCGCGGGACGTCGTCGCCCGCGGGATCCTCGACGTCATGGACGCCCGCGGGCTCGAGCACGTGTGGCTCGACGCCCGGCACCTCGGGGCGGCGTTCCTCGAGGAGCGCTTCCCGTCGATCGTCGCGCGCTGCCGGGAGCTCGGCGTCGACCCCGTGACGGACCTGCTGCCGGTCGCCCCGGCCCAGCACTACGCGTCCGGGGGCGTCGAGACCGACCTGCGGGGCCGGTCGACGGTCGACGGCCTCTACGCGTGCGGCGAGGTGTCCTGCACCGGGGTCCACGGCGCCAACCGGCTCGCCTCCAACTCGCTGCTCGAGGGCCTCGTCTTCGCGCACCGGATCGCCGACGACGTCGCGGAGCGGCTCGCCGCGGGCGAGCTGCCGCGGCGGGTGCCCGCGGCCGCCACCGACGTGCCGTACGACCTGCTCGACGCCGGGCACCGGATCACCGTCCAGCGGTCGATGACCCGGGGGTGCGGGGCGCTGCGCACGGCAGCCTCCACCGCGCGCGCGGCGTCCGACCTCGCCGGGCTCGCGGCGCTGCCGCCGAGCGCGGCGGCCCCCGGGCCGATGACGTGGGAGACCACGAACCTGCTCCACCTCGGGCAGACCCTCGCGCTCCTCGCCCATCGCCGGGAGGAGACCCGCGGCGGGCACGTGAGGCGCGACCACCCCGACCACGACGACGACCGGTGGCTCGTCCACCAGGGCGTCTCCCGCGGCGCCGACGGCCGGCTCCTCGTCACCGAGCGGGCGCTCGAGGCCCCGACGGGAGCGATGTCATGACCGACCGGTGGGCGGGTCCGGGCGCCGGCCTCGGCTTCCCCGAGGACGAGGCCCGGATCGTCGTCGAGCGCGCGCTCGACGAGGACCTCGGCACCTCCGACGGCGGCGCCGGACGCGACGTCACGACGCTCGCGACCATCCCCGCCGACCAGCGCGGTGTCGCGCACCTCGTCGCACGGCAGGACGGGGTCCTCGCGGGCCTGCCGGTCGTCGGGCTCGTCCTCGACGCCGTCGACCGGCGGCTGGGGACCGGCGCGGCCGCCGTCGAGACGCACCGCGCGGACGGCGAGCGGTTCGCGCGCGGGGACCGCCTGGCAACGGTGCGGGGACCGGCGCGGACCCTCCTCGTCGCGGAGCGGACGGTCCTCAACGTCCTCTCGCGGACCAGCGGGGTCGCGACCCACACCCGCCGGTGGGCCGACGCCCTGGAGGGGACCGGCGCGACGGTGCTCGACACGCGCAAGACGACGCCCGGGCTGCGCGCGCTCGAGAAGTACGCCGTGCGCTGCGGCGGCGGCACGAACAAGCGGATGGGCCTGCACGACGTCGCGATGGTCAAGGACAACCACAAGCTCGCCGCCGGCGGGTTGACCGCCGCCTACGACGCCGTCCGGGCCGCGTACCCCGACGTCGAGGTGCAGGTCGAGGTGACGACGACGGCCGAGGCGCTGGAGTCGGTCGCGGCGGGGGCGCGCTTCCTCCTGTGCGACAACATGTCGCCGGACCTGCTTCGCGAGACGGTGGCGGCCGTGCGGGCCACCGGCGAGGCGGTCGAGATCGAGGGGACCGGCGGGCTGACGCTCGACGTCGTGCGGGAGTACGGGGAGACCGGGGTCGACCACCTCTCCGTCGGGGCGCTCACGCACTCGTCCCCGATCGTCGACATCGCGCTCGACCTCGACGTCACCGGCGGCTGACCGGCCCGCGGCGTCAGTCGTCCGCGACCCACTGCCGGACGGCGACGCAGACCGTCGTGCTGTCGAGGAGGGCGAACTCGACCGCGCCCCACGGGCGGCGGCGCGGGCTCGGTAGGTTCGGGTGGAGCAGGTCCGGTCGGCGGGCGGAGACGTCGTCGAAGACCGCCTGCACGTCGTCGGTCTGGAGGCCGAGCTCCGGCCGTTCGGAGTGCCGGGCAGCGTGGGCGTCGTCGACGAGCTGGATCTTGGCGCCGTCGCGCTCGAGGACGGTCATCGCCCCGTCGGCATGGACGACCCGCATCCCGAGCCCGTCCCGGAACAGGTCGAGCCCGACCGCGACGTCGGAGTAGGACACCGTGGCGACGAAGCGGGTGAGCACCTCCCCATGGTGCCGCCGCCGATGCCGCCCGGGAATGGACCTAGGGTCGTCGGTATGCGCCACGAGCTGCCGTTCCAGCACGGTCCGGAGTCCGGACGGGTCACGGGGAGGGCCGGCTACCGGCTCATGACGGCGTCGGTCGTGCCCCGCCCCATCGCCTGGGTGAGCAGCCGGTCGGCCGAGGGGGTCGACAACCTCGCGCCGCACTCGTTCTTCACCGTCGCGAGCACCGACCCGGCGATGCTGTCCTTCACCTCCGTCGGGCGCAAGGACACCCTGACCAACATCGAGGCGACGGAGGAGTTCGTCGTCAACGTCACCCCGGAGCCGCTGTTCGAGGTCGTCAACGCGACGTCGGCCGACTACCCGCCGGAGCTCGGGGAGTTCGACGCCGAGGGGGTCGAGCGGGAGACCTCGCTCGTCGTCGCGCCGCCCAGGGTGGCCGCGTCGCCGGTCGCGTTCGAGTGCCGGCTGCACGAGGTGCGGCCGACGGGCAACTGCTTCGTCGTCGTCGGGCTCGTCGTCCACGCGGCGGTGTCGTCGGACGTGGCGGCGTCGGCGGACATGCAGGGCCGGCCGCACGTCGACGTCCGCGGGCTCGACCCGTTGTCCCGGCTCGGAGCCGACGAGTGGGGCCGGCTCGGCGAGGTCCGCTCGATCGAGCGGCCGCGGTACGAGGGCTGAGCGCCGTGGCGACCCCCGACTTCATCCTCCGGCTGCGCGAGCGCGTCGGGCACGACCTGCTGTGGCTGCCCGGGATGACCGCCGTCGTGCTCGACGAGGACCGGGTGCTGCTCGTGCGCCGGTCCGACACGGGGGAGTGGACCCCCGTCACGGGCATCTGCGACCCGGGGGAGCACCCGGCGACGACGGCGGTCCGCGAGTGCCTCGAGGAGACGCGGGTCGAGTGCGCGGTCGACCTGCTCGCCCGGGTCGACGTCACGCCGGTCGTCGAGTACCCGAACGGCGACCGGACGCAGTACGTCGACCACGTCTTCCGGTGCCGGTACGTCGCGGGCGAGGCCCGGGTGGGCGACGAGGAGTCGGTCGAGGTCGGGTGGTTCGGGCTCGACGCACTGCCGCCGATGGCCGAGCGGCACCTCGAGCGGGTGCGCACGGTGGTCGCGCACGAGGGGCCGACCCGGCTGGGCTGACCGCCACGCCGGGGTGTGGGTCGCGGGGCGCCGTGGGGTGCCGTCACGGCTGCCGGGTGCCACGATGCTGCGGTGAGCGCGGAGGGAACGGAGGCCACGGAGGGCACGGTGAGCACCGAGGGGATCGACCTGCGGCTGGTCGTCGACGATGCCGATCACCGGGTGCTGGCGCGCCTGTGGCAGCTGCTCCGGCACGATCTGGCGACCGTGGTCCGGGGCCTGCCGTACGCCGACGGCCGGTACTCGACGAGGGGCCTGCCCACGGGTGAGGACGCCGATGTCGCCGCGTACCTCGCCCTGCAGCCGCACCCGGCCACCGGCGAGGCGGCGCCCGTCGGGTTCGTCGTCCTCGACGGCCTCGTGGCCGGCCCCATCCACATCGTCGCGGCCTGGGTGTCCCCGGTCGTGCGCGGCGGCGGGCTCGGTGGGCGGATGGTCACGGCGGCGCTCGCGCGGCACCCGGGGCCGTGGACGGTCGCGTGGCAGCACGACAACACGGCGGCGGCGTGGTTCTGGCGACGGCTGGCCGACGACCTGCCCGGGGTCGCCGGGTGGCGGGAGGAACGGGTGCCGGTGCCGAAGCCGGGAGCGCCCGACGACCACCGGATCGTGCCGAGCGCCGACGGTCCTGGGTCGAAGGGCGCTGTCGGTGCAGGGCTCTAGGCTCGGGGCATCGAGAGCAGGGGGCTGCGATGGGGGACCGGATCGGGCCGCGGGAGGTGACCGCGGCCGCGCGTGGGGCCACGCGGGTGCTCGGTGCCGCCGCGGGGCCGAGCGAGACCGTGGGGTCGCGGGCCGAGTGGGTCGAGGCGCTCGAGGCGCTGCAGGCCCTGGTGGACACGGCGCAGGCGGCCCAGGACGTCGCAACGGTCCGGTTGGCGGCGATCGAGCCGGAGACCCTCGAGTCGGGTGAGGAGATCGAGACCCATCGGGCCCCCGGTCACGTCGCCCTCGACGCCCCCGCGCTCGTGTCCGGGGCTCTCGTCGTCACCCAGGTCGAGGCGGAGCGCCGGGTCCGGGCGGCCGTGCGGCTCGCGGCGGACGGACCGGAGGGGACGGACACCGCCACGGGGCTCGCCGGGCTGCACCTCGCGATGGCGTCGGGTCGGCTCGATCCGTACCGCGCGGGGGTCGTCGCCACCGAGCTCGAGGAGTGCCCTGCCGAGGTCGCGGCGACGGTCGTCACGGGGCTGGAGGAGTACCTGGGCGTCGAGGACGGTCCACGACTGCGCCGTCGGGTGCGCCGGATGCTGGCGCGCATCTCGCCCGACCTGCTGCGGCAGCGCGCGGTCCGGGCACGGTCGGAGTCCCGCCTGGAGCGTTGGGCCGGCGAGCCGGGCGTCGACACGTGGCACGGGACGTTCCCCTCCGAGGAGGCCCTGGTGGCGTGGGCGGCGATCGACGACCTCGCGCAGCGGTACGTCGCCGACGGGACCTGCTCGCGGGTCGACCGGGCCCGGGCCAAGGCACTCACCGACCTCGTCACCGGTGCGGCCACGGTCGACGTCGACGTCCGGCTCACCGTGCCGGCCGAGGCAGGTGCTTCGCCGGGCGCCTGCCCCGCGGACGCCGCCTCCGACCTCGTCGAGGTCGGGGGTGCACGGCCGGCGGAGCCGATGCTCGTCCCGCGGGGCTGGCTCGGGTCGCCGGCGCACGGCGCAGGGTCGTGCGCCGATGCCCCTCCGGCGTCCCGCGGGGAGGGCGGCGGCCCTCCCCGCGGGATCCGGGACCCGGAGTCCTCGAAGAACCTCGTGTGCGACCCGGGGTCCGGAGGCGTCGTCGATCCTCGGGACGATCTGCGGAGCTCCGGCTACCGGCTGGGACGGCGGCTCGCGCGGCTGGTCCGGGACCGGGACGGCCGGTGCCGCTTCCCCGGGTGCCACGTCGCCGCACGCTTCTGCGACCTCGACCACGTCCTGCCCTGGCCCGCAGGCGTGACGTCGGCCGCCAACCTCGTCTGCCTGTGCCGTCGACACCACCGGGTCAAGCAGAGACCTGGCTGGCGGGTGGTCCTCGCGCCGGACGGGACGGCCCGGTGGACCGACCCGACCGGCCGGACGCGGATGACCGCACCCCTCGACCGGCTCGATCCGGTCGTCCTGCCGGACCTCGGGACCGACCCGGCGAGCGAGGCCGGTGCCCCGGACGGCGGCGGCGACCTCTTCAGCCCGGTCGAGTACGCGCTCGAGCACCTCCTGGTCCCCTCGCGTCAGGGCCCTCGACGGAGCCGGGCGGCACCGGCTGCGCCCGGTGACGGGTGTCGGGTCGACGTCCACGTGCTGAGAGGGCCTTCCCGGCTGGTGGACCTGCCACGCCACCGTCCACGAGCCGGCCGGCCGCCACCTCGACCGGACGTCCCACCTTTTTGATCGTCGACCTGCCCGTGGACCCGCCAGCGGGCCGGTCCTCGGCGCTCACCAGGCGAACCGCGCGTGCACGACGAGTCGGTCGCGTGGACCCGCGGTCGCGTCGGTGCAGACCCGCCGCGGGACCGGCAGGGACGGCCGGCATCGTGGCTCGTCGAGGTCCAGCTCGCTCGTGAGATCGGTGGCGGGCCGGTCACCGGTATCGAGGACCAGCTCGCGCCAGCAGCCGCCCGAGCCGCAGTCGACGCTCCGCTCGAGGACCGTGGCACCCGCCGGCAAGGCGGGAAGGGCGGACGGGTTCGGCACGGCGGCCTCATCGATCGCGGCCCAGAGGAGCCAGCCCAGGTTCACCGCGGCCACCGCGAGAACGGTCGCCACCGCCCGACGGAGCAGACTGCCGCGGCCGGGGCCACGGCGGTCCCTGCCGGACCGAGGTTGCCCCATCCGACGACCGTACCCCCGCCGGGGAGCGACGGCGCCACCCGAGCAGACCGGTGGTCGCGGTGGTGGCTGTCGGTGGGAAAGGCCGGGCGCGGTGGTGGCTGGCCGGTGGGAGGGTCGGGCGCAGTGACGGCTCGGCACGGAGAACCGGACGTCGTGGCCGCTCTCCGTGAGGCGTGCCGACGCTTGCGTGGTCTCGCCCGGTCAGGCGCGGCGCCAGCGGAAGGCGACGGCGTAGTCGACCTCGAGCCCTTCGTGCCCGGCGAGGGCGGCGTCGGCAGCAGCGGGCGGCAGCTCGATCCGCACGACCGCCTCGAGGTCCTCGCGCCGGTCGAAGGTCCACCGGATCGTCAGCGGCTCGGTCGTGAACCCCCGCCGGTCCCAGAACCGCTGCACGGCCACGGGGTCGTAGGCCGGGTAGGCGCGGCTGAACCACGCGCCGAAGGTCGAGCGCGTCGCGTCGTTGTCGACGAGGCACACGACCCCGCCCGGCCGCAGGACACGGGACACCTCGTCGAGCCCGGGCTCGCACCCGGGGCCGAAGAAGTAGGCCCAGCGGGCGTGGACGACGTCGACCGACGCGTCGGCGAACGGGAGCGCCTCCGCTCCCGCCGCGACGACCCGGGCGCGCGACCCCCGCGCGCGGAGCCGGTTCCTGGCCCGCCGCACGAGCGGCAGGTGCGGCTCGACCCCGACGACGCGTGCCCCGCGGTCGGCGAACCGGGGCAGGTGGAAGCCCGACCCGCAGCCGACGTCCACGAGGTCGGCGCCGCGCAGCACGCGCAGCGCCGCGATCCGGCCGTCGATGACCCCGGCCCGGTCGGACGCGAGGTTCTCCAGCTCGTACACCTCGGGGCTGTCCCAGATGTTGGGGCTGCGGATCACGTCGGTGGCCGCGGTTCAGTCCACCGGGTGGGCGGGCTCGTTCGCGCCGTCCGGAAGGGCGCTCGACCCGCGGCGGCGCTTCACCTTCTCCCGCCGCCCCCCGACGGTCCCGGCCTCGGCCGTCGCTGGGTGCACGAGCAGCGGCAGCACCTTGCGGGAGCCCGCGGCCCGCGCCTGCCGCACCGTGCTCAGGTGCGCCTCGCAGCGCAGGACGAGCTCGTCGTAGCCGGCCTGCCCCATGAGCTCGACGAGCTCGGCGCGGCTCCCGCGGTAGACGGGCTCACGGCCGACGTGCGCCTCGGGGTTCGACGAGCAGTACCAGTCGAGGTCGTGGCCACCGGGACCCCACCCCCGCCGGTCGTACTCGGCGATCGTCACCTCGAGGTAGGACGTGTCGTCCGGCAGCTCTACGGTCCGGTAGGTACGGCGCAGCGGCAGCTGCCAGCAGACGTCCGGCTTCACCGCGTGCGGCGAGGTCCCCGTGAGCACGGCGTGCTGGTGCAGCGCGCACCCGGCCCCCGCCGGGAAGCCGGGCCGGTTGAGGAAGATGCACGCCCCGTCGACGACCTTCGTCTTGCGGGCGCCGTCCTCCTTCTCGGTCCACGCGGAGAGACGCGACGGGTCCTTGTCGCCGCGCTTGCCGTGACCGGGGTGGTGCTCCCACTCGTCCTCGCCGAGCTCGGCGACGACCGCGCGGACCCGCTCGACGTCGTCGTCGTCGGTGAAATGCGCTCCGAGGGTGCAGCACCCGTCGTCCGGTCGGTCGGCGTAGATCCCCCGGCAGCCGGCGCCGAAGATGCACGTCCAGCTCGAGGTGAGGAAGGTCAGGTCGACCCGGAACCGCTGGCCCGGCTCGGCCGGGTCGGCGAACTCGGCCCAGGTCCGCGGGATGTCGAGGGGCGCTTCGGGCACGGCCCCACCCTATGCACCGGACCCGTCGGGACCCCGGGGGCACACGCCGCACGGCTACGGTGGGCCCATGCGCCTCGGGGTCATCGACGTCGGATCGAACACGGTCCACCTCCTCGTCGTCGACGCCCACCCGGGCGCCCAGCCGCTGCCGGCGAGCAAGCACAAGATCGAGCTGCGGCTGTCCGAGCACGTCACCGACGACGGTCGCATCGCCGACGAGGGCCGCGACCGGCTCGCCCAGTTCGTCGCCGAGTGCCTCGAGGTCGCCGAGGACCAGGGCGTGGAGAACCTGCGCGGTTTCGTCACGAGCGCGGTGCGCGAGGCGCCGAACGGGACCGACGTCCTCGCCCACGTCGCGCAGCGCACCGGTGTCTCCCTCGACGTCCTCACCGGCGAGGAGGAGGCCCGTCTCACCTTCCTCGCCGTCCGGCGCTGGTTCGGCTGGTCCGCCGGCACCCTCCTCGTCGCCGACATCGGCGGCGGGTCCCTCGAGCTCGCGATGGGCATGGACGAGGAGCCGGACGTCGCCGTCTCGATGCCCCTCGGCGCCGGCCGCGTCACCCGCGACCACCTGCCCGGCGACCCGCCGGCGCTCGACGACGTCCGCGAGATGCGCCGGCACGTCCGCGCCACGATCGCCAAGGAGCTGCGCCCCCTCGCCAAGGCCGGCACCCCGGACCGCGCCGTCGGCACGTCGAAGACGATGCGCTCGCTCGCCCGGATCTGCGGTGCCGCGCCGAGCTCGGAGGGGATGTACGCCGAGCGCCTCCTCCCGCGCGAGACGCTCGCGGAGAAGCTGCCGGAGCTCGCCGCGATGACCGCCGCCGAGCGGGCCGACCTCCCGGGGGTGTCGCGGGCCCGCGCCCGGCAGATGCTCGCCGGGGCCGTCGTCGCCGAGGCGACGATGGACCTGCTCGGCCTCGACCGCCTCGAGATCTGCCCGTGGGCGCTCCGGGAGGGCATCCTCCTGCGGCACCTCGACCGGATGCAGTGAGCACCGGAGGTCCCCGCCGACGCCCCCGCCCGGACGCCCCGGCCCCCCGGGTCGGTCTGTCGACCGCGTCGGTGTACCCCGAAGGCGTCGCGGCGGCCTTCTCGACGGCGGCCCGGCTCGGCTACGACGGCGTCGAGGTCATGGTCTGGACCGACCCGATGACCCAGGAGGCCGGGGCGCTGCGCCGGCTCGCCGAGCACGACGGGGTCGCGGTCCTCTCCATCCACGCCCCGACCCTCCTCGTCACCCAGCGGGTCTGGGGCCGCGACCCGTGGGGCAAGGTCGACCGCTCGATCGACCTCGCCCACGACGTCGGCGCCGACACCGTCGTCCTCCACCCGCCCTTCCGATGGCAGCGGGAGTACGCCCGGGGCTTCGCCGACGGGGTCGCCGTCCGCGAGCACGACAGCGGCATCCGTCTCGCTGTCGAGAACATGTACCCCTGGCGCGGGCCCCGTGGCAGGGAGGTCGAGGCCTACCTGCCGCACTGGGACCCGGTGCAGCAGCCCTTCGACCACGTCACGCTCGACCTGTCGCACGCCGCGACGGGTGGCTCGGACGCCCTCGACATGGTGCAGCGGCTCGGGCCGCGGCTGGCCCACCTGCACCTCGCCGACGGCTCCGGCTCGGCCCGGGACGAGCACCTCGTGCCCGGACGGGGCAGCCAGCCCTGCGGCCCGGTCCTCGAGCGGCTCGCCGCCGACGGGTACGCCGGCTCGGTCGTCGTCGAGGTGACGACCCGCAAGCGGGACGAGACCCGGCGCGAGCTCGACCTCGCCGAGTCGCTCGCCTTCGCGCGGCTCCACCTCGCCGCGCCGAGGGCCTGACCGGCCTCCGCGCGGGCCCTGACACCGGGCCCGCGTGGTGGGACAGTGGCGGGGTGAGCAGTCCCGCCACGTCCGACGCCGTCGTCGTCGACCACCTCCGGGTCCTCCGGGGCGGCCGCGAGGTGCTGCCCGACCTCGACCTGCGGGTCCCCGCGGGCCAGGTCGTCGGCCTCCTCGGGCCCAGCGGTGGCGGCAAGTCCACCCTCATGCGCGCGGTCGTCGGCGTCCAGGTGACCGACGGCGGCTCGGTCACGGTCCTCGGGGAGCCCGCCGGCTCGCCGGTCCTGCGTCACCGGGTCGGCTACCTCACGCAGGCGCCGAGCGTCTACGGGGACCTCACGGTCCGTGACAACGTCCGGTACTTCGGGCGGGTCCTCGGGCGTACGGGCGCGGAGGCCGACGCGGCGATCGAGGCGGTCGCGCTCGCCGACCACGCCGGCACCCGCGTCGACCGGCTCTCCGGCGGCCAGCGCTCCCGGGCGAGCCTCGCCTGCGTCCTCGTCGGCGACCCCGAGGTCCTCGTCCTCGACGAGCCCACCGTCGGGCTCGACCCCGTCCTGCGCCGCGACCTCTGGGACGTCTTCCGGGGCCTGGCCGCCCGCGGCCGCACCGTCCTCGTCTCGAGCCACGTCATGGACGAGGCCGTCCGCTGCGACCGGCTCGTCCTGCTCCGCGCGGGACGCGTCCTCAGCGACTCCACCCTCCCGGACCTGCTGGACCGCACCGGCGCGGAGGACGCCGAGCACGCCTTCCTCGCCCTCGTCGACGAGGCCGACTCCCGGGAGCCGTCGTGAACCCACGGATCACCCTGGCGACCGCGGGCCGGGTGCTGCGCCAGCTGCGGGCCGACCACCGCACCGTCGCGCTCATCGTCGTCGTCCCGTGCGTCCTGCTCGGCCTCCTCGCCTGGGTCTACGCCGACGCCCCCGGCGGGGTCTTCGACCGGATCGGCCCGGCACTCCTCGGGGTCTTCCCGTTCGTCGTCATGTTCCTCGTGACGAGCATCGCGACGCTGCGCGAGCGCACGTCCGGCACCCTCGAGCGGCTCCTCACGAGCCCGATGGGCAAGGGCGACCTCATGCTCGGGTACGCCCTGGCCTTCGGGGTCGTCGCCGTCCTCCAGGCCGTCGTCGCCACCGCCTTCGCCGTCCTCGTCGCGGGCCTCGACATCGCCGGGCCGCTGTGGCTGCTCGTCGTCATCGCCCTCGTCGACGCGGTGCTCGGCACCGCCCTGGGGCTGCTCGCGAGCGGCTTCGCGCGGACCGAGTTCCAGGCCGTGCAGTTCATGCCCGCCTTCGTCCTGCCGCAGTTCCTCCTCTGCGGTCTCATCCTGCCCCGCGACGCCCTGCCGGGGCCGCTGGAGGCCGTCTCCGACGTCCTGCCCCTCTCCTACGCCGTCGACGCGATGCAGGACGTGGGGGCGAGGGCCGACCCGCTCGGCGACGTCCTGCCGAGCCTCGGCGTCATCGCCGTCTGGATCGTCGTCGCGCTCGTCCTCGGCAGCCTCACCCTGCGCCGTCGAACCCCGTGACGCGGCCCTCGTGCCGGGTGGGACGTTGCGGATAGCCTGACGGACGTGGACGCCTCAGACCTGCTCCGTGGAGCCCTCCTGCAGATCTCCGAGTCCGACACCGTGCGGTCGGCCGTCGTCGCCGCACCGGTCAGCCGGGCCGTCGTGAACCGGTACGTCGCGGGGGAGGAGGTCGACGAGGCGGTGGCGACGACCGCCCGGCTGCGCACGACGAACCGGCTCGTGACGATCGACCATCTCGGCGAGGACGTCACCGACCGCGCCCAGGCGGAGCGCACGCGCGACACCTACGTCACCCTCCTCGACGCGCTCGCGGAGGACGACCTCGCCCGGTTCGGCGCCGCCGAGGTGAGCGTCAAGCTCAGCGCGGTGGGCCAGTCGATCCCCGGCGACGGCGACGCCGTCGCGCTCGAGAACGCCCGCGCCGTCTGCGAGGCCGCCGAGCGGGTCGGGACGACCGTGACCCTCGACATGGAGGACCACACGACGACCGACCGGACCCTGGAGACGCTCCGGGCGCTGCGTCAGGACTTCCCGTGGGTCGGCGCCGTCCTCCAGACCTACCTGCACCGTACCGAGTCCGACTGCCGCGACCTCGCCCACGAGGGCAGCCGGGTCCGGCTGTGCAAGGGCGCCTACAAGGAGCCGGAGTCGGTCGCCTTCCAGGACGGCGAGGACGTCGACCTGTCCTACGTCCGCTGTCTCAAGGTGCTCATGGCGGGCGAGGGCTACCCGATGGTCGCGACCCACGACCCGCGCCTGGTCGAGATCGCCCGCGCGCTCGCCGGGCACCACGGCCGCAGCCCGGACTCCTACGAGTTCCAGATGCTCCTCGGCGTCCGCGACCTCGAGCAGAAGCGGATCGCCGACCGCGGTCACCAGATGCGCGTCTACGTCCCGTTCGGCGACGACTGGTACGGCTACCTCGTCCGTCGGCTCGCCGAGCGCCCCGCGAACATCCGCTTCTTCCTCCGCTCCCTCGCGTCCAACGGGTGACGACCCCGGCCGCGCACCCGCTGCGGCGCTAGGGTCGGGCCCCATGGGAACGGTCGCGATCTTCGGTGCCGGTGTCATGGGCGAGACGCTCCTCTCGGGGCTGCTGCGGGCGGGACGACCGGCGGGCGAGCTCGTCATCACCGAGCGACGACCGGACCGCGCCGCCGAGCTCGCAGGCCGCTACGGCGTCCGGGTCCTCGACAACGCCGACGCGGCGGCCGCCGCCGACACCCTCGTCCTCGTCGTCAAGCCGCAGGACATGGGTGCGCTCCTCGACGAGATCGCGCCGCACGTCGGCGACGACGACCTCGTCGTGAGCCTGGCCGCCGGGATCACGACGGCCTTCGTCGAGGGGCGCCTCCCGGCGGGACGGGCCGTCGTGCGGGTCATGCCGAACACCCCGGCCCTCGTCGACGAGGGGATGGCCGCGGTGGCCGCCGGCTCGACGTGCACCGCGGAGCAGCTGACCGAGGCCCGTGAGCTGCTCGCCGCCACCGGCAAGGTCGTCGAGGTGGGCGAGTACCTCCTCGACGCCGTCACGGCGATCTCCGGCAGCGGTCCGGCGTACATCTTCTACGTCGTCGAGGCGATGATCGAGGCCGGCGTCGTCCTCGGGATGCCCCGCTCGACGGCCACCGACCTCGTCGTCCAGACCCTGTACGGGGCCGCGACGATGATCCGCGAGACGGGCCAGCACCCGACGGTCCTGCGCGAGCAGGTGACCTCGCCCGGCGGGACGACCGCCGCGGCGCTGCGGGTCATGGACGACCACAAGGTGCGGGCCGCCTTCATCAGCGCGATGGAGGCCGCCGCGACCCGCAGCCGCGAGCTCGCGGGTGGCTGACGACGCCGTCCCCGGGCTCGCGCCGTCGCTACGGGTCGAGCGGGTCACGGACGCGACGTGGACGGACTACCGGGCCGTGCGGCAGGCCGCGCTCATCGACAGCCCCCGGGCCTTCTGGACGACGTACGCGCAGAGCGCGGGACGCACCGACGAGGACTGGCGGACGATGGTCGCGACCGGGCCGACGCTGTGGCTCGCGTGGGACGACGACCGTCCCGTCGGCACCGTCGGGCTGTGGCACGCCGAGGACCAGCCGGCGGACGAGGCGCACCTCGTCGGCATGTGGGTCACCGGCGGCCATCGGGGGAGCGGGGCGGCCGAGGCGCTCGTCGCGGCCCTCGTGGAGCACGCCCGGGCGGAGGGCACGCGCCGGCTGACCCTCGACGTGGCGCGGGAGAACGTCCGGGCCTGCCGGTTCTACCTCCGACAGGGCTTCGCGCTCACCGGCGAGCAGAACGTCATGCCGTGGGACCCGACGTGCGTCGAGGTGCGCATGTCCCGGTCGCTCGAGCCGGTCTGAGGTCGCCGCCCGCGCCCCGGATGGACGGCGGCTGACCGGCGCGTGGACGGCCGGTGTCGGGTCGGCCCTGCTTGCCGACCCCCGCGGGTGTCGTGGCAGAGTGCCGCCATGAGCGAGATCACGGTCCGCCCCCTGGGCGTCGAGGAGTGGGAGCAGTACCGGTCGATGCGGCTCACCGCCCTCGGGGAGTCGCCGGAGGCGTTCGTCGCCACCCGTGAGGCGGAGGAGTCCGAGGGCGAGGACTTCTGGCGCGCCCGGATGGAGCGCTCGACCCGGCTGCTCGCCGAGCGCGACGGCCAGGCGCTCGGGATCGCCAGCGTCGGCACGTACGAGGAGGGCGAGGGCATCGCCCAGCTCTTCGGCCTCTGGGTCCGGCCCGAGGCCCGCGGCAGCGGCGTGGCCGCCCGGCTCGTGCGGGCCGGTGCCCTCGTCGCGGCCGAGCAGGGTCGCAGCCAGCTCTACTACTGGGTCGGCACCGACAACGGCCGGGCCGTCGCCTTCGCGAGCAGCTTCGGCTTCCGGCCCACCGGCAACCGCCGCCCGATGCGGGTGCGCTCGGAGGACGACGGCGAGGAGGAGGTCGCGATGACCCTCTCGCTCGCCGGCGACCGCGGGGGCATCCCGACGCTCTGACGGTCCCCGACACGAGCGGACCGACGGACGCGGCCCACCGGGGTCACGGCCTGGCGGCGAGCCGCTCGATGAGGGTCGTCGGACCGCTGACGATGAGGGTGTCGTGCGCCGAGACCTTCGTCGACGGCACCGCGTAGGTGAAGTCCTCGCCGGGCGCCTTGACCCCGACGACCGTCACGCCGTACTTGCTGCGGACCTGGCTCTGCTCGAGGGTGAACCCGATGGTCTCCGTCGGCGGGCGCATCTTGACGATGGCGAACCCGTCGTCGAACTCGATGTAGTCCTGCATCCGGCCGCCGACGAGGTGGGCGACGCGGCGGCCGGTGTCGGCCTCGGGCCGCACGATGTGGTGGACCCCGATCCGGTCGAGGATGCGGGCGTGCTCGGGGGAGAGCGCCTTGGCCCAGATGGCCGGGACGCCCGCGTCGACGAGGTTGGCGGCGGCGAGCACCGAGGCCTCGACGGAGGACCCGATGGCGACGACGGCGATCCGGAAGCGGCCCGCCTTCGCGTCCCGGATGACCCCGACGTCGCTCGCGTCGCCGTGGACGATGTGGCTGATCCGGCCGAGGAACTTCTCGGCGAGGAAGCCGTCCTTCTCGATGGCGGTGACCTTGTGACCGAGCCGTCGCAGCTCGAGGGCGGCGGCCGAGCCGAAGCGCCCCAGCCCGATGACGAGCACCTCGTCGTCGGTGCGCGAGCTCTTGCCCATGGGTCCTCCCGGGGAGTGGTCGGTGCGGGGACCCAGCCTGCCACGGGCCACCCACCGAGTAGCGTTCGACCATGGCCCATCGGACGAGTGTCGTCTGGGACGACGTCTTCACCGCCTACGACTTCGGCCCGGACCACCCGATGGGGCCCGTGCGGCTGGACCTCACGACGCGGCTGGCGCGCTCGCTCGGCGTGCTCGACCGCGTCGACGTCCGGGCGCCCGACGTCGCCTCCGACGAGCTGCTCGCGACGGGGCACGACCCCGGCTACGTCGAGGCCGTCCGCGCCGCGTCGCTCGACCCGTCCGCGGCCGACCCGAACCGAGGGCTGGGCACCGAGGACGACCCCGCCTTCGCGGGGATGCACGAGGCGGCCGCGCGGATCGTCCAGGGGACGGTCGACCTGTGCCGCGAGGTGTGGGAGGGCGAGACCGACCACGGGGTGAACTACTGCGGCGGGCTGCACCACGCGATGCCGACCCACGCGAGCGGGTTCTGCATCTACAACGACATCACGGTGGGGATCCGCTGGCTGCTCGAGCACGGCGCGGAGCGGGTCGCCTACGTCGACGTCGACGTCCACCACGGGGACGGTGTCGAGCGCGCGTTCTGGAACGACCCCCGCGTCCTCACCGTCTCCCTCCACGAGAGCGGCCGGCACATCTTCCCGGGCACGGGGTGGCCCGGGGACGTCGGCGGACCGGACGCGCGCGGCAGCGCCGTCAACGTCGCGCTCCCGCCCGGCACGACCGACGCGTCGTGGCTGCGGGCGATCGACGCCGTCGTCCCCCCGGTCGTGCGGGCCTTCGCCCCCGACGTGCTCGTCACCCAGCACGGCTGCGACACCCACCTCGAGGACCCGCTGGCCCACCTCGCCGTGACGGTCGACGCCCAGCGCCGCGCCCAGGACGAGCTGCACACCCTCGCCCACGACGTGTGCGACGGGCGCTGGGTCGCCCTCGGCGGGGGCGGCTACGAGCTCGTCGACGTCGTCCCGCGCTCGTGGACCCACCTCACGGCCATCGCGGCGCACGTCCCGCTCGAGCCCTCGACCCCGGTGCCGGAGGAGTGGCGCGAGCACGTGCGGCACCTCCTCGGGCGCGAGGCGCCGTGGCGGATGGGCGACCTGCCGGCCGACCGGCTGCCGATCTGGGTCCAGCCGTGGCAGATGGGCCACAACCCGGACCACCCGCTCGACCGGTCGGTCTTCGCGACCCGGCAGGCCGTCTTCCCCTTCCACGGGCTCGACCCCTGGTTCGACTGACGATCGACGCCCCAGCGGGCCCGACGTCGCCGATCCGGGCGCCGCGCGGACGTCCAGCGCTCGATCGTTCGGCGTGTCGGCTGGACAAACGGACGGCAATCCGCCCGTTCCCCTTCCCAGCCGTCACAACTGCCCCTAAGGTTGCGACAGCACGACGCAGGGAGCCAAGCCGGGACTGACCTCCGGCGCTGCGATCATGCGGAAGTTCGAGGTCACGATGTCCACGGAGCGTCAGCTCGGAGAGGTGCGGTTCCTCACCGTCGCCGAGGTCGCCACGATCATGCGCGTGTCGAAGATGACGGTGTACCGCATGGTCCACGCCGGTGAGCTGCCGGCGATCCGCGTCGGCCGGTCGTTCCGGGTCCCGGAGGACGAGGTCCACCGTTACCTGCGTGGCTCCTACGTCGACACCGCCTGAGTCGACGACCGCCCGACCGGCAGGTCGGCAAGAGCACCGAGCGGGACCGCGGTCGCGGTCCCGCTCGCTCGTCCCGGTCACGGTTTGGGTCGCCCGCCGCCCCCTGGGTAGGGTGGGCCGTCGCACCCGCACCACTCACTGAGGACATCCCATGGGTTCAGTCATCAAGAAGCGGCGCAAGCGGATGGCGAAGAAGAAGCACCGCAAGCTGCTGCGCAAGACGCGTCACCAGCGTCGCAACAAGAAGTGACCACGCGTCACCTCTGAGACGTCGAAGGTCCCCGGCACGGCCGGGGACCTTCGCTGTCTCGGCGGGAGGTGGCCCTCCTGCACGTGGCGTCGACTCGGTAGGCTCGGGTCCCAGGGCGCCGCGGCGGCGCGGGGTCGGACCGAAGGAGCGAACGGTGGCGAGAGTCGTCCTGGTCACGGGGGTCTCCCGGTACCTCGGCGGCCTGCTCGCCCGGCGGCTCGCGGCCGACCCGGGGGTCGAGCGGGTCGTCGGCGTCGACGTCATCCCCCCACCCCACGACATCGGCGACGTCGAGTTCGTCCGCGCCGACATCCGCAACCCGATGATCGGCCGGGTCATCGACGGCGCCGGGGTCGACACGGTCGTCCACATGAACGTCATCGCGACGCCGACCTTCGTCGGGGGCCGGACCCCGCAGAAGGAGATCAACGTCATCGGGACGATGCAGCTCCTCGCGGCCTGCCAGAAGTCCCGGACCGTCGAGCGGCTCGTCGTGAAGTCCTCTGCGGCGGTGTACGGCTCGACGCCGGGCGACCCGGCGATGTTCACCGAGGACATGGGGGCCCGCCGGACCCCGCGCGGCGGCTTCGGCAAGGACTCCATCGAGGTCGAGGGCTACGTGCGCGGCTTCGCCCGACGCCGGCCCGACACCGAGATCCTCATGCTGCGCTTCGCGAACGTCGTCGGCCCGCGGATCCGCACCTCGATCACCGACTACTTCTCGCTGCCGGTCGTGCCGGTGCCGCTCGGGTACGACGCCCGGATGCAGTTCGTCCACGAGGACGACGCCATCGAGGCCCTCGTCGTCGCGGCCGTCGGCGGGAGCACCGGGGTCGTCAACGTGGCCGGCGACGGGGTCGTCACGGTCTACCAGGCGGCGGCGCTCGCCGGCCGGCCGGTGCTGCCGCTGCCGTTGCAGAGCGCCGGCCTCGCCGGCGGGGTGGCCCGGCGGCTCGGGCTCGCCGACTTCTCGCCCGAGCAGATGACCTTCCTCGCGTTCGGACGAGGGCTGGACACGACCCGGATGCGCGAGAGCCTCGGCTTCGTCCCCGCCCACACGAGCCGGGAGGCGTTCGCCGCCTTCGCGGTGAGCCTGGCGCCGTTCGCGCCGGGCGTGCAGGCGGTCGGTGACGCGGTGAGCGGGGCCGCCGGCACGGCGAGCCAGGTGCTGCTGCGCACCCTCGGCGCGGGGGGTGGTCGCTGATGGCGGCGCGTCGGTCCAGCCTCGCGGCGGGGGCGGAGCGGGCGACGGGCGAGCGCGCGCGCCGGCGGTCCACCCCGCTCCTCGGCGACCCGGACGCCACGACGGACGCCACGACGGACGCCACGACGATGGGGGCGGCCTCGGCGGGGACGAAGCCGGCACCGGCGAAGAAGGCGCCGGCGAAGAAGGCGACGGCTCCGACCGCTGGGAGCGCGACGCCGACGTCGAAGCGGGCGTCGACGACGAAGGGGGCATCGACGACGAAGGGGGCGTCGACGACGAAGGGGGCATCGACGACGAAGCGGGCGTCGGCGAAGAGCCCTGCGACGACGAAGGCGGCGTCGGCGGCTCCGACGCCCGCCACCTCTGCCGGGCCGTCGACCACCCCGACCGCCCCGGCCCCCGCGTCCCGCAAGCACCGTCCCGCCCCGAAGGTCACCTCGCGTCCCTCGGCCCGGGCGACGAGCCAGGCGGGGGCGCGCGACGCCGCCCCGCGACCCTCGACCCGCGAGAAGGTCCGGCGCGACGCAGCCGCCCGGCGCCCGCACCTGCGGGTCGCCGAGCCCGCCCCGCTCGACCCCACCGTCGTCCGGGAGCCCGAGTCGTCGGGCGCGCCGCTGCCCGACCCCGCCGAGCTCGTCGAGGCGCTCGTGTCGGCGCTGCGGCTCGGCGCCCAGGCCGCCGGTGTCGCCCCCGAGGACGTCGAGCGTCGGGTGGCGCAGGTCCTGGCCTACCTTCGGCGCCGGCTCGACGGCGACTACGAGGTCGACGACTTCGGGTTCGACCCGCACTTCACCGAGCACGTCTTCTACCCGATGCTGCGGCCGCTCTACCGGCACTGGTTCCGGGTCGAGGTCCGCGGCATCGAGAACATCCCCGCCGAGGGCGGCGCGCTCGTCGTCTCGAACCACTCCGGCACGGTGGCGATCGACTCGCTCATGGTCCAGCTCGCCATCCACGACGAGCACCCGCAGCGGCGCACGATGCGGGCCCTCGGCGCCGACCTGGTCTTCCAGACCCCGTTCGTCAGCACGATCGCCCGGCGCTCGGGGTCCACCCTCGCCGCGAGCGACGACGCCGAGCGGCTCTTCGCGCGCGGCGAGCTCGTCGGGGTCTTCCCCGAGGGCTTCAAGGGGACCGGCAAGCGGTTCAGCGAGCGCTACAAGCTCCAGCGCTTCGGTCGCGGCGGCTTCGTCGCGGCGGCGCTGTCCGCCGGAGTGCCGATCGTCCCGTGCTCCGTCGTCGGCGCCGAGGAGATCGCCCCGATCCTCGGCACCATGCCCACCCTCGCCCGCGTCCTCGGCGTCCCCTACGCGCCGATCACCCCGACGTTCCCGTGGCTCGGCCCGCTCGGGCTCGTCCCGTTGCCCAGCAAGTGGATCATCGAGTTCGGCGAGCCGATCGAGACCGCCGGGCACGAGCCGGGGGCGGCCGAGGACCCGATGCTCGTCTTCGACCTCACCGACCAGGTCCGCGAGACGATCCAGCAGACGCTGTACACCCTCCTGATGCACCGCCGCTCGGTGTTCTTCTGACGTGGCCGCCCTGAGCCAGGACGGCCCCGCCGCCGACCCACCGCCGCGCGTCACGCTCGTCGGGCGCGAGCACTGCCACCTGTGCGACGACGCCCGCGCGGTCGTCGCCGCGGTGTGCGCGGACGTCGACGAGACGTGGGAGGAGGTCGACGTCGACGCCGACCCCGACCTGCGGGCCCGGTGGTCGGAGGAGGTCCCGGTGACCCTCGTCGACGGACGCCAGCACGACTTCTGGCGGGTCGACCCGACCCGGCTGCGCTCCGCCCTCTCCGCGCCTCGGCGCGAGCGCCCTCCGGGGGCACCGGGGGGCGATAGCACACCCCGTCCGTGAGGTCCGTCACCGGGGTGATGCGCGACTTTGTGCCCTCCTTCACAAAGTCGTAGGGTTGTGGGGTCCGCGGGTGCCGAGAGCGCCCGTCAGCCCGCCCGACCCGCGGCCCGCGAAAGGAGTCGGTGACCACCCGTGTCCACCGCTGAAGCCACCCGCCGGGGCGTGCCCGACGCCGCGGTGGCCCGGCTTCCCGGGTACCTGCGGGCCCTCACCGCCCTCGCCGGCGACGACGTGGCCTCCGTCAGCTCCGAGGAGCTCGCCGCCGCCGCGGGGGTCAGCTCCGCGATGCTCCGCAAGGACCTGTCCTACCTCGGCAGCTACGGCGTGCGGGGGGTCGGCTACGACGTCGGGCGGCTCGCGTCCGAGATCGCCGCGGCCCTCGGCCTCACCCAGGACTGGCCGGTCGCCATCGTCGGGATGGGCAACCTCGGCCGCGCCCTCGCCGACTACCGCGGGTTCGCCGAGCGCGGCTTCCGGGTCATCGCCCTCCTCGACCACGACGAGCGGGTCATCGGCGAGGAGGTCGCCGGCCAGCGGATCCGGCCGATGACCGACCTCGAGGCCCTCGTGCGGGACGACGGGCTCGCCATCGGCGTCATCGCCACCCCGCCCGCCGGGGCGCAGGCCGCGTGCGACCGGCTCGTCGCCGCCGGCGTCCGCTCGGTCCTCAACTTCGCCGCGGTCGTCCTGGCCGCCCCCGAGGACGTCACGGTCCGCAAGGTCGACCTGTCGACCGAGCTGCAGATCCTCGCCTTCCACGGCCACCGCGGAGCCGTCGCCGAGGCGGTGGCGCCGTGAGCCTCGTCGTCCTCGGCCTCTCCCACCACGGGGCCCCCATCGACCTCCTCGAGTCCGTCGCCCTCGACGACGCCGGCGCGGTCGCCCTCGAGGCGCGCATCCTCGCCTCCGAGCACGTCACCGAGGTCATGGTCCTCTCGACGTGCAACCGGACCGAGGTCTACGCCGAGTCGCTGACCTTCCACGGCGCGCTCGTCGACATCACCCACGCCCTCGCCGACGCGTGCCGGGTCGAGCGGTCCCGGCTCCAGCCGCACCTGTACGTCCACTACGAGGACCGGGGCATCGCGCACGCCTTCACCGTCGCCTGCGGCCTGGACTCGATGGCCGTCGGCGAGGCCCAGATCGTCGGGCAGGTCCGGCGCGGGCTCGCCCGGTCCCAGGGCGCCGGTCACGTCGGCCCGTCGCTCAACGCCCTGCTCCAGCGCGCGCTGCGGGTCGCCAAGCGGGTGCACACCGAGACCGACATCGACGTCGTGAGCGGCAGCCTCGTCCACGCGGGCCTCGCCCGGGCGACGGCCGCGCTCGGCGGACTCGAGGGCCTGCGGGTGCTGGTCGTCGGCGCCGGCGGCATGGGTGCGCTCGCGGCGACGACCGCCGTCCGCGAGGGCGCCGCCGCCGTCGAGGTCGTCAACCGCGCCGAGGCCCGCGCCCGCTCGCTCGCCGGCCGGGTGGGCGGGACGTGGCGCCCGTTGGCCGACCTCGGGCCCGCGCTGGCCGCGGCCGACGTCGTCGTCTCCTCGACCGGCGCCCGCGGCCGCATCGTCACGGCCGCCGACGCCCGCACCGCGCTCGCGCAGCGCGACGGGGCCCCCCAGGTGTACGTCGACCTCGCCCTGCCGCACGACGTCGACCTCGACGTCGACCTCCTGCCCGGGGTCGTCCGCGTCGGACTCGTCGAGCTCGGTGAGGACCTCGCCGAGGGCGGGTCCGCCCCCCAGGTCGTCGTGGCCCGCGAGCTCGTCACCGCCGAGGTCGCCGGGTACCTCGTCGAGCGACAGACCCAGGCCGTCGCCCCCACCGTCACCGCACTGCGCACCCGCGCCGGTGAGCTCGTCGACGCCGAGATGGCCCGCCTCGAGCGACGCACCCCGGACATGGGCGAGCGCGAGCGGGCCGAGGTCCGCCGCGCGGTCGAGCGCGTCGTCGACAAGCTGCTCCACACCCCCACGGTCCGGGTCAAGGAGCTCGCGCAGGACGGCCAGGGCGGCAGCTACGCCCGCGCCCTGTCCGAGCTGTTCGACCTCGACCCGCGCGACGTCTCCCTCGTCTCGGCGCCGCCGACGATCCCAGGGGAGGAGCCGTGACCGCCCTGCGCCTCGGCACCCGCCGCTCCGCCCTCGCGACGACCCAGTCGACGTGGGTCGCCGACCGCCTGCGCGCCCACGGCCACGACGTCGAGCTCGTCGAGGTCCGCACCGAGGGCGACCGCGACCGCACGACCCCGCTCGCCCAGCTCGGCGGAACCGGCGTCTTCGTCTCCGCCCTCCGCGAGGCGCTCGCCGAGGGTCGGGTGGACCTCGCGGTGCACTCGCTCAAGGACCTCCCGACGGCCCCCGACCCCCGCGTCGCGCTCGCCGCGGTCCCCGCCCGAGAGGACGTCCGGGACGCCCTCGTAGCGCGCGACGGTCTCACCCTCGGGGAGCTGCCGGCCGGCGCCACCGTCGGCACCGGGTCCCCGCGTCGCCGTGCCCAGCTCGAGCTGCTCGGCCTCGGGCTCGAGGTCGCCGACCTGCGCGGCAACGTCGACACCCGTCTCGCCGCCGTCCACGAGGGTCGGCTCGACGCCGTCGTCCTCGCCGCCGCCGGGCTGCGCCGGCTCGGCCGGGACGCCGAGGTCACCGAGATGCTGGACCCGATCCAGATGCTCCCCGCCCCCGGGCAGGGAGCCCTCGCCGTCGAGGTGCGGACCGACGACGACGCGACGGCCGCCGCTGTCGCCGCCCTCGACGACCCCGACGCCCGCGCCTGCGTCACCGCGGAGCGGGCGCTGCTCGCCGAGCTCGAGGCCGGGTGCTCGGCTCCCGTCGGCGCGCTCGCCGAGGTCGTCCTCGGTGTCGAGGGCGACGAGCTGTCGCTGCGGGCGGTCGTCGCCGCGCCCGACGGCTCGTCCGACCTGCGCCGGTCGCTGACCGGCACCCCGGCCGGGGCCCACGACCTCGGCCTCCGGCTCGCCCGTCTCCTCCTCGAGGACGGCGCCGCCGACCTGATGACCACGTCCACCGATCCAGCAGTCACGGAGCGTGCCCAGTGAGCCCCACGCGCTCGACCACCCGTCCTCCCCGCGTCCCCGCGCGCGTCGCCTTCGTCGGCGGCGGTCCGGGCGACCCCGACCTGCTCACGCTGCGGGCGAGCCGCCTGCTCGCCGCCGCGGACGCCGTCGTCGTCGACCAGGTCGCCCGCGACGACCTCGCCCTCCGGCACGCCCCGGCCGCCGTCGACATCGTCGACGCCGGCCACGGCGACCAGGGGGAGCGGCTGACCCAGGCCTCCCGGGCCAAGCTCGTCGTGCGGACGGCCAAGGCCCACCCGGGCGGGCTCGTCGTCCGGCTCATGGACGGCGACCCCGCGGTCTTCAACGGCTTCGCCGAGGAGGCCCAGGCGCTCGTCAAGGCGGGGGTGGCCTTCGAGGTCGTCCCGGGCGTCAGCTCGGTGACCGCCGTGCCGTCCTACGCCGGGGTCCCGCTCACCGCGAAGACCTCGAGCTCGGTCCACGTCGTCGTCGCCGGCGGTGCCTCGCCGGACGTCGCCGGCGGTCTCGACCCCGCGACGACGGTCGTCGTCCTCGGTGCACCCGACAAGGCCGCCGACACCCTCCGCGCCCTCGCCGCCGCCGGCCGCGACGCCGCGACCCCGGTCGCCGTCACCGAGCGGGGCACGACGACGAGCCAGCGGACCGTCGTCACGACGCTCGCCGAGGCCCCCGAGGCGATGGCCGCCGGGCAGCACCCCGTCCTCGCCGTCGTCGGCGACACCGTCGTCATGCGCGACGCCCTGTCCTGGTTCGAGACCAAGCCGCTCTTCGGCTGGTCGGTCCTCGTGCCGCGGACCAAGGAGCAGTCCGGGACGATGACGACGCGTCTGGAGCACCACGGCGCCCGGGCCGAGATCGTCCCGACGATCTCCGTCGAGCCGCCGCGCACCCCGCAGCAGCTCGAGCGGGCCGTCAAGGGCATGGTCACCGGCCGCTACGAGTGGATCGGCTTCACCTCGGTCAACGCCGTGCGGGCCATCCGCGAGAAGTTCGACGAGTTCGGCCTCGACGCCCGCTCGTTCGCCGGGCTCAAGGTCGCAGCCGTCGGCGGTGTCACCGCGGAGGCGCTGCGCGAGTGGGGCATCAACCCCGACCTCGTCCCGACCGACGAGCAGTCGGCCAAGGGGCTGCTCGAGGCGTGGCCGCCCTACGACGCCGACCTGGACCCGATCGACCGGGTGTTCCTCCCGCGGGCCGACATCGCGACCGACACCCTCGTCGCCGGCCTGCAGGACACCGGCTGGGAGGTCGACGACGTCACCGCCTACCGGACCGTCCGGGCCGCCCCGCCGCCCGCGCCGGTGCGCGACGCGATCAAGGCGGGTGCCTTCGACGCGGTCGTGTTCACCTCGTCCTCGACGGTGCGCAACCTCGTCGGGATCGCCGGCAAGCCGAACCCGAGCACCGTCATCGCGTGCATCGGCCCGGCGACGGCGAAGACCGCCGAGGAGCACGGCCTGCGGGTCGACGTCCTCGCGCCCGAACCGCGGGCCGAGGCGCTCGTCGACGCCCTCGCCGACCACGGCCGCTCGCTGGCCCTCGCCGCGAGCGAGGCCGGCGAGGAGGTCCTGCGCCCGAGCCAGCGTCGCCCGAGCGGCCGGAAGCGCGCCACGTGACCGAGCCGCGGCTGCCCGCCGCGCCGTTCCCCACGGGACGGCCGCGGCGGCTGCGGCGCACCCCGGCGATGCGGCGGCTCGTCGCCGAGACCCGGCTGCACCCGGCGGAGCTCGTCCTGCCCGTCTTCGTCCGCGAGGGCGCGGACGACCAGGTGCCGGTCGCGGCGATGCCGGGGGTCGTCCAGCACACCCTCGACTCCCTCGTCGAGGAGGCCCGGCGCTGCGTCGACGCCGGCCTCGGCGGGATGATGCTCTTCGGGGTGCCCGAGGCCAAGGACGGCCGGGGGAGCGGGGCGGACGACCCGGGCGGCATCCTCAACGTCGCCCTGTCGCGGGTCGTCGAGGCCGTCGGTGACGACCTCGTCGTCATGTCCGACCTGTGCCTCGACGAGTTCACCGACCACGGGCACTGCGGCGTCCTCGCCGCCGACGGCTCGGTCGACAACGACGCGACCCTGGACCGCTACGCCGCGATGGCACTCGCGCAGGCCGCGACCGGCACGCCGGTGCTCGGGCTCTCCGGGATGATGGACGGCCAGGTCGGGCACGTCCGGGCCGCGCTCGACGCCGCCGGGCACACCGACACCGCGATCCTCGCCTACGCCGCGAAGTACACCTCCGGCCTCTACGGGCCGTTCCGGGAGGCGGTGCAGTCCTCGCTCGTCGGCGACCGCGCGACCTACCAGCAGGACCCGGCGAACGGGCTCGAGGCCCTGCGGGAGATCGAGGCCGACGTCGCCGAGGGCGCGGACCTCGTCATGGTCAAGCCGGCCGGGCCCCACCTCGACGTCGTCGCGGCGGCCGCGGCCACCGCGCCGGTGCCCGTCGCGGCGTACCAGATCTCGGGGGAGTACTCCCAGATCGTGGCCGCCGCGGAGCGCGGCTGGGTCGACGGGGACCGGGTCATGATGGAGTCCCTCCTCGGCATCCGCCGGGCCGGCGCCTCGATCGTCCTCAGCTACTTCGCCCTCGAGGCCGCCGCCCGCCTCTGAGCGGCGGCCCGGAACCCCCGGGCACCTCCGGGGCCTCCCGAAGCCGCCGTGTCGCGGCTGCCGACGCCATAGTGTTGAGAATGATTCTCTTTATGATCTAGAGTCCGGCGCATGCATCGCATCCGACACCGCTCCCTGTCCGTGCCCGTCGCCCTCGCGGCCGGCCTCGCCCTCGCCGCCTGCGGCACGTCCCCGACGGCGACGTCCTCGACCGACCCCTCCGCGACCCCCGGACCCGACGCCGCGGGGCCGGTGGGCGGCGACGAGCGCGAGGTCGACGCGGTCACCCCGCGCGTCCTGCTCGCCCACGACGCCGGCCTCACCCTGCTCGACGCCGAGACCGGGGAGGTGCTCCACGAGGAGGCCCGCGAGGGGTTCCTCCGACTCGGCGCCGCCGGGGACGGCCGGCACGTCGTCGTCGCCGACGGCGGCACGTTCCGCGTCTTCGACGCCGGCATCGAGGAGCAGGCGCACGGCGACCACGCGCACGCCTACGAGTTCACCCCCGGCCTCACCGACGTCACGTACGAGGCACCGCACGCCGGGCACGTCGTCCCCCACGGCGGCCGGACCGCGCTGTGGTCCGACGGCGAGGGCAGCGTGCAGCTGCTCGACACGGCCGCTGTCGCGGACCCCGACGCCGACGTCACGCGACTGCCGGACCCCTCCCCGCACCACGGCGTCGCGGTGCCCGTCGAGGGCGGGGTCGTCATGACGCACGGCACGGAGGAGGAGCGCTCCGAGGTGCGGTTCGTGCGCGACGACGAGGTCCTCGCCCGCACGACCGACTGCCCCGGGGTCCACGGCGAGGCGTCCGCGGCGCCGGACCTCGACGGCGACGTCGTCCTCTTCGGCTGCGAGGACGGACCGGTCGTCTTCCGCGGCGGCGACTTCCACAAGGTGGAGGCGCCGGACGACTACGCGCGGACGGGCAACGCGGCGGGCAGCCCGGTGTCCTCGGTCGTGCTCACCGACTACAAGACCGACCCGGACGGCGACCCCGAGCGTCCGACCCGCGTCGCCCTGGTCGACACCCGTGAGGACTCGCTGCGGCTCGTCGACCTCGGGTCCGCCTACTGGTTCCGCTCGCTCGCCCGCGGCCCGATGGGTGAGGGGGTCGTCCTGACGTACGACGGCTCGCTCGCGGTCGTCGACGTCGAGGCCGGCGTCGTCGACCGGCGCATCCCCGTCGTCGCGCCGTGGCAGGAGAAGGAGGACTGGCAGGAGCCCGGGCCGGTGCTCCAGGTCGCCGGTGACCTCGCGTACGTCACGGACGCCGAGCGGCGCGAGCTCGTCGTCGCGGACCTGACCTCGGGGGAGGTGGTCGCGCGCCACGCCCTCGACCACGCCCCGGTCGAGATGGCCGTCGTCACCGGTGAGGCCGGCGGCCACTGAGCCCCGGGACGACGACGGGGGCCCCCCCCCCGGGCGGGGGGGGGGGGGCGGGGCGGGGGGGGGGGGGGGGGGGGGGGGGGGGGGGGCCGGGGGGG